>CAKZUZ010000013.1:0-475297 GCA_937922225.1 uncultured Collinsella sp. | reverse complement strand
TCCGTACATGTACGGATGAATGTGGGAGGTGTTCGGATAAAGTCGATAATCAAGGTCGCAGATGACTATCTCGAAGAGCGGCTGTGCGCTGCATGTTAGTGGCGTAAATCTGCTACACTAATACGACATGCCTCCGTAGCTCAGGGGATAGAGCACCGCTCTCCTAAAGCGGGTGTCGACGGTTCGAATCCGCCCGGGGGCACCAGAGGAATATCGAGCCCGGTACCGCTATGGTGCCGGGCTCTTCTGGTCTAAGGGCAGGATTCGGACCGTCGACACCCGCGTCACCAATTTCCCCGCGGGGGGAGTTTTCGAATCCGCCCGGGGGCACCAGAGATTTGCCGAGCCCGGTACCACCACGGTGCCGGGCTCTTCTGGTTTAAAGGTATGCCGTGGTTTTCGCTACTTCAGATGAAGAAAGCGCCCGTTTGCAGGGGGAGCAAACGGGCGCAATTGAGCGAATGTATTTGCGTCAGCAGCCGCTGTGGGCAACGTCTTGATGACTAGTTGGTCGTACCGGAATCGTCGCCTGAATCAGTACCAGAGCCAGAAATCGAAACCGTCAACGTGATCGTGTTGTCGGTGGACTGCTTACCGGTGGGGGAGACGCCCGTAACGGTGGCGTTTTCGTTGCCGCTCACGGGGTTACCGTTCTGATCGCAGAATGCGATGTTGTAGAACCCGGCGTTGTTGAGCGCGGTAACGGCGGCGGAGATGCTCTTGCCGTACAGGTTGCCCGGAACGCTGGCTTTGCCGGACTTCTTGGCAATGACGACGGTAATCGTGGCGCCAGGCTTCTGCTTGCCGCTGGGGTTCCAGCTAATCACGGTGCCCTCGGTAACCGAATCGTTCTCCTGGTAGCTCACGTCGACGCCAAAGCCTGCCATATCGAGGGCGTTGCGCGCCTGGGCCTCGGTCATGTCGGTCAGATCGGGGACGGAGGTGGTGTCAGGACCGCTGGAGACCTTGTACGAGATGGTCGTGCCCTTCTCGACTTCCTTACCGGGTTCGGTGCCCTGCTCAAAGACCTGGCCCTCATCGGCCTCGTTGGCCTCCTCGGAGGCGTTGCCCTTCAGGCCAACGCTTGCCAGCGCGGCTTCTGCCTGGTCCTTGGTCAGGCCGACAAGCCGGGGAACCTCAACCTTCTCGGAGGGCTTGGGGCCCTTGGAGATTACCAGGTTCACCTTGGTGCCCTTGGCCTTCTTGGTTTTGCCGTTGGGCGTCTGCTCGGCGACCTTGCCCTCGTCGATATCGTCGTTGTAGCTTTGGTCGATGGTGCCGACCTCGAGGCCGGCTTCCTTGATCAGCTCTACGGCAGTCTGCTGGTCCTTGCCCAGCACATCGGGCACGGTGACCTGCTCGCCGCCAAAGAGTCCTGTGGCAAAGGCCACCACGATACCGATGACGGCAACGGCTGCCACCACGGCGGCGATGATCTTGTTCTTGTTGGATTTGGGCTTTTCGACCTCGTAGGAGCCGGTGGAGCCCGAAACCGAGCTACGAGCGGTATTCTGGCCGCTCACGCCCGAGACGGGACGTACCATGGCGCGCGTCTGATCGGAAAGCTCGCGAGTCTTGGTGGCGCCCAGCTCACCGGGTGCACCGATGATGCGCGTGGGCTCCGAGATGTTGACGGCACGGCCCGACAGGTAGCTGTTGAGCACCTGACGCAGCTCGTCGGCGGTCTGGAAGCGGTTTGCCGGGTCCTTCTCCATGCACTTGAGGATGATGCGCTCAAGGTCGGCGTCGACACCGGAGTTGATCTGGCTCGGCGGAATAGGCAGCTCGTTGACCTGCTTGAGTGCGACCGAGATAGCGTCATCACCGTCAAAGGGCACGCGGCCGGTGGCGCACTCGTACATCACGACGCCCAGCGAGTAGATATCCGAGGTGGGGCCGAGGTCCTGACCACGGGTCTGCTCGGGACTGACGTAGTGGGCGGTTCCCAGCACGTTGTTGTCTTGCGTGAGGTGGCTGTTCTTGGCGCGCGCGATGCCAAAGTCCATCACCTTGATGTTGCCGTCGGGCAGCACCATGATGTTCTGCGGCTTGATGTCGCGGTGGATGATCTCGTGCTTGTGGGCGACCGAAAGCGCGGAGCTGATCTGCGAGCCGATCTGGGCGACCTTCTTGGGGTCGAGGGCGCCGTGGCTCTTGATGCCGCTCTTAAGGTCGGTGCCGCGCAGGTACTCCATGACGATGTAATAGGTGTCGCCGTCCTTGCCCCAATCGTAGACGCCCACGATATAGGGGGAGGAGAGACCGGCTGCTGCCTGGGCCTCCTGCTTAAAGCGTGCGGCGAAGGTTGCGTCGCCAGCATACTGCGGCAGCATGATCTTGACGGCAACCGTGCGGTCGAGGACCTGGTCCTGTGCACGGTAGACGGTCGCCATGCCGCCTGTCCCCACCTTATCCTTGAGGAGGTATCTTCCCCCGAGGACCCTCTGTTCCATTCCTGCTCCTAACATAACTATTCGCTCAACGATGTGTGTAGTACCTACGATGTGGCCGCTGGGGCCGTGTGGCGCGTTGCCGCTAACTCTTCGGCCGCGGCGCGCCTCGGGTGTCCGATTCAATCATGGGCATCACGCTCCCTGTGCGGCGAGCGCCGCGGTCAGGACGATGCCGGCAATCTTGGCCGCCTTGACGTCGTGTTTGTCGTAATCCTCCAAGGCCACCGAGATGGCGACCGTGGGTGAATCGTAAGGTGCAAAGCCAACGAACGTCGAGTTGACGTTGGTGCCGCCGGTCTCGGGCGAGCCGGTCTTGCCGGCGACCTTGACGCCGGGGACCTGGGCATCGGTGCCGGTACCGGACTGGACGACGGCGAGCATGGCCTGCTTGACCTGGTCGGCCGTGGCGGAGCTGACGGCCTGACCCAGCGAGCGGGACTGCGTGGTCTTGACCACAGTTCCGTCCGGGGCGAGTACCTGGGCTACAAAGTACGGGTCCATGACCACGCCACTGTTAGCGATGGCGGCGGCAATCACGGCGCTTTGCATGACGGTGGTCTGCGGGCCGGGCGTGTGGTCCATGCCGACAGGCTGGCCGGCGCCGGCCCAAGCGGTCTCCCACTCGGTCATGAGCGACGGGTCTGCCATGATGGAGGCCGCGGAGGTCAGGTCCTGGCCGAGCTTTTGGCCGTAGCCAAAGGCGTTGGCAAACTGCACGAGCGTGTTTGCGCCAACTTCGTTTGCCACCTGGCCAAAGACGACGTTGGAGGACACGGCAAAGGCCTGCTGCAGGCTGATGGTGCCGTAGCTCTCGTTGGCATAGTTGGTGACCGGTGCGTTGCCGATGTCCATGGAGCCGGGCGCCTGGTAGGTGCTGGTAAGGCTGGCGGTGCCGGTCTCGAGTGCCGCGGAAAGCGTAACGACCTTAAACGTGGAGCCCGGCGTGTACAGCGCGTCCATGGCGCGATTGTACATAGAGCCGTCCTCGCCGCCGCCAGCCTGCAGTAGGGCGTCGATGTTGGTGTTGTCGTAGGTGGGCGAGCTGGCACATGCGAGCACCGCGCCGGTACGCGGGTCGATGACCACTACAGCGCCCTTAAAGCCCTTGAGTGCCTGCTCGGCCGCCGTCTGGATGCGCGAGTCGATGGTGAGCTTGGCGGTGTTGCCCGGCTGGGTCTGGCCCGCGAGCGACGCGATGGCGTTGTTCCAGCTGGAGTAGTCCTTAGAACCGGTGAGCGTGTCGTTCATGACGCTCTCGATGGCGGTGGTGCCATACTGCTGGCTCACGTAGCCAACCACGTGCGCTGCCAGGTTACCGTTGGGGTAGGAGCGTACGTAGGTGCCGTCCTCCTGCTGCAGCGACTCGGCCAGCGTCACGCCGTCGGACGTGATGATGGAACCGCGCTGGATGTACTTGGAGCGGGCGATGGTGTGGTTGTTGGTCGGCATGTCCTGATAGTCCTTGGCCTTGATGACCTGGACATAGGTGAGGTTGCCGATAAGGATGGCGAATAGCGCCGTAAAGGCGAGCACCGCACGGGTTAGACGGTTGGCGAGCGCAACGCGGCCGAGCACACCGGATTCAGGCGTGTCGAGCAGGCGACGGCGCATGCGCGAGCCGACGGAATGGCTGCCGCTGCCGTAGGAAGACGAGGTGGCAAAGCGCGTGCCCGTCGGGGCGGCGGCAGATGCGACCTGATCATCGGTGATGGCGGCCATAGTGCCGGTGCCGGTAAGCTCGGCCTCGCGTCCGGTCGCTTCGTCACCGGCGCGCAGCAGGAGCGCGACGATGATAAAGCTCGCCAGCAGCGAGGAGCCGCCCTGGCTCATAAAGGGCAGGGTGACGCCGGTCAGCGGGATCAGGCGGGTTACGCCGCCAACGATCAAGAAGGCCTGGAAGCTGATGGCGGCCGTAAGGCCCGTGGCACTAAAGGCTGCGAGGTCGGATTTAGCGCGGGCGGCCGTGGTGAGGCCACGCACGGCAAAGAGCATAAACAGGATGAGCACGGCGCCGCCGCCCAAAAGGCCCATCTCCTCGCCGATAGCCGAGAAGATAAAGTCGGACTCGACGACGGGGATGTTGTTGGCCATGCCGTTGCCGATGCCAACACCGACCAGGCCGCCATCGGCAAGCGAGAAGAGCGACTGGACGATCTGGTAGCCCTGGCCCTGGGCGTCCTTAAACGGATCGACCCAAACCTGGAAACGCACCTGAACGTGAGACAGGAACTTGTAGGCGCCCACAGCTCCAACGGCTAAGAGCGCAAGGCCGATAACGACATACGAAAAGCGCCCCGTGGCAACGTAGAGCATCAGCAAGAAGATGGTGTAGAACAGCACGGCCGAACCCAGGTCGCGTTCGAAGACGACGACGAGCAGGCACACACCCCACACGGCAAACAGCGGCAGCAGCAGTCGCAGGCGAGGGATCTTAAAGCCCAGGATCTTGCGGTTGGAGATGGAGAGCAGCTCGCGGTTCTCGGCCAGGTACCCGGCCAGGAACAGCACGATAAAGACTTTGGCGAACTCGCCGGGCTGGATGGTAAAGCCTGCGATGCGAATCCACAGCTTGGAGCCCGAGATCGTGGTGCCGATAAAGATAGGCAGCATCAGCAGGATGATGCCGATGATGCCAAAGGTGTACTTGTAGCGCATGACCACGTCGAGGTTCTTAACCAACGCGAGCGTTCCCACCATCAGGGCCACCGAGACAAACAGGATGATGAGCTGTGAGATGGCGAGAGCGGGGGCGAGACGCGTCACAAACGTGATGCCGATGCCCGAAAGTATAAATACGATGGGTAGGATAGCGGGGTCGGCACCGGGCGCCAAGATGCGCACGGCAATGTGGGCCGCGGCAAAGGCGGCAAAGAGGCCGATCGGTACGGCGAGCGTCTCAAAGGAGATGGCAGCGCCCGCGGTGAGGACGTACATCGCATACAGCAGGATGACGGGGAACGCCGAGGCGATGAGCAAGAGCAGCTCGGTGTTGCGGCGACTCATAAGCGGCACTCCCTTTCTAATTCTTATCGGAGGCTTCGGCCTCGGCGGACTGTTCGGCGGTTTTCTCGGAATCCGATTCGGAGGTGGATCCCTGATTGGTGTTGTCGCGAATCGTTTGCGCGTCGATCACCTGGCGGGTCTGCTCCTCGTCGATCTGGTGGCGGTACTTGGATATCGTGTCCTGCGCATCGTCGACACTTGTTTGCGGAATACCCGCCTTGAGGCGGTTTTGCGTGTCTTCGGGCAGGTCGGACAGCTTGATACTGGTTTCGCTTTCGAGCCAGTGAAGCTTGAGTCCGAGCGGCTTGCCGGGAAGGCCGCGCCAGACGGCGACATTGCCCTGGTAGGTACCCAGGTAGTACGAGCCGGTGACACCCGTGTAGGCCCAGATGGCAGCCGCCAGCACCAAGACGAGACCTAAGACGACGCCGATGGTGACGTTGCGGCGACGCACGCGTTGCGCCTCGCGCATAACGCCATCGTCAACCAGGTCAACGACTACTACGGTCACGTTGTCGTGGCCGCCGGCGGCAAGCGCCGCGTCCACTAGGTTGTCGACGCAGATTTGCGCGGTTGAGGACTGCGTGGCGATGTTCTCTATATCGCTATCGGGAATCATGCTCGAAAGGCCGTCGGAGCACAGGATCAGGCGGTCGCCTTCCTCGATATGCAGAGTGAAGTGGTCGGCATACATGGCGGGGTCCGAGCCCAGCGCACGGGTGATGACCGAACGGTTGGGGTGGACGCGAGCCTCGTCTGCCGTAATCTCGCCGGCGTCCACGAGTTCTTCCACATAGGAGTGGTCGCGGGTCACGCGGATGAGCGTGCCCTCGTGGAGCAGGTAGGCGCGCGAGTCGCCCACGTGGGCGATGGCGAGCGTATCGTTTTCGATATAGGCGCAAGTGGCTGTGCAGCCCATGCCGGGCTTGCCCAGGCCATTCAAGGCGGCCTCGATTACGGCGGCGTTAGCGGCCTCGACGGCCGCCGCCAGGCGTGCGGCGTCGGCGGACTGCGGGGCCGTCTTGGCAATAGTCTCAACGGCGATGGAAGAGGCTACCTCGCCGGCAGCGTGACCACCCATGCCGTCGCATACGCAAAAGAGCGGCGACTGCACCAGGTAGGAATCCTCATTGTGCGGGCGTACGCAGCCAACGTCGGAGCGGGCGCCCCACATGAGTTGCGTGGTGGTGCCGGCATCATAGGTCGAGTCGGTCTCGATGCGCTCCTCGGTCAGGGGCTCAAAGCTCATGGTCGACCCGGGGTCTTTGAGCTTGGCCTCAACGGCGGCAACGTCGATCTCGGCTGTGTCACCGGGAGAGACGGTGTCGGTCTCGGCGTTTGATTCGGAATCGCCGGTGTCCGGGGAGCCGGGCTCCTCGGACACGCGGGCGGTCGACTCGTCGTCTTGTGGGCTGACGTCTATAGGATCGGGCGCCGGCGTAGACGCGGGCGCAACCTCGGATGCCGGGGCTATGGGAAACGCCGGCGCGGCGGGCTCGGGTGCCGCAAACACCGCAGCGCTCTCGTTGATTGCCGCGGCGACGGGCTCTGCAAAGTGAGCCGGCGCCGGGGTTGCTTCGGGCGCTGTGGGCTGTTCTGCAGCATGTGCGCCGATGGGCGCCGCTACGGCATCCTCTTCGTCCTCGTTATCGGCGAGATCCGAAATATCATGCGTTACATGCGAAAGAGGCAGGGAGAACACGGTGTCCTCGGGCTCCACGGGTGCGGAGCCCGCCGGAGCGGCGTGGGCCGGCGCAGCTGTGGCGGCGGCCGGTGCCTCGGTCATAGTTGCGGACTTGTTCTCCTCGTCGATCATCGACGGTTCACCTTCATGACCACGTCGCCAATCTGGACTTCGTCGCCCTCACGCAGCGTCGCGGGCTCCACGAGCTGGCGGCCGTTGACGAGCGTGCCGTTAAGCGAGTTGAGGTCCTCGATGATGAGCGCCGGGCCCTGCAGCGAAAAGCGCGCATGCGAGGCCGAGACGAACGGTTCGTTGATGCAGATGTCCGAAGATGGCGAGCGACCGACGATGACGGGGCCGAGCATGTCTACGTGGATGCCGCGGATACCGCGCGGACCCTTGTCCACATCAATCGTCCAGATAGCCGAGTCGCGGCGCTGCCCGCGCACGAGTCCCACGCCGGTCTTCATGACGGCGAACAGGAAGATATAGAGCAGGGCGACCAGGACGATGCGGCCTGCAAAAAGGACGATATCGATGTTCATAAGCGACTATCCCCTAAATTCAAAGGTGCTCAGGCCAAACGTCAGCAAATCGCCGTTGCGCAGCGGGCAGCGCGTAATGCGGCGGTTGTTGACGAGCGTGCCGTTGGTGGAATTGAGGTCCTCGATCGACCAATCCGAGCCCGTAAAGGTGAGCTGGGCGTGGCGGCGTGACACGTTGGGGTCGCGCAGGGCAATGTCGGAAACTGAGCGCTCGCGACCGATGGTCACCTGTGCGGAGGTGATGCTATGGCTCTCGCCGCTCACGACGTCGACGAGCTGGGCGAGCGGGCGCTGCGGGGCGCGAGTGCTCGCCATGTTGGAGGCGATGCCGGCTGCGGCGCCTAGGCCCACGGCGGCACCGGTCGCGGCGGCTCCGCCCATGCCGGCAAGCGCGTCGCGCGAGACGGTCTGCGGCACCGGGATGGGTGCTGCGGCGGGGTCGGGGACGCTAGGCGCGAAGGGGTCTGCCACGGCAAGTGGGTCGGGAGCGGCGGCGCGAGGCGTCGGCTGCTGCTGGGGCATGGCGGCGGGGCGCTGCTGCTGCGGGGCAGCAAACTGCTGCTGGCCGGCGCGCGGGGCGCTGGCGGCACGGCTTGCCGCGGAGTTATTTTGGCCCAGACCGTTTTGATAGGCGCGCTCTTCTTCGTACAGGCGGCCGAGCGTGGGGGCATCGACGTTCTCGGCAAAGACCGAGAACTTGCCGGCGCGCAGCTGCGGATCGATCATAAAGCGCACGAGGGGCTCGCCGACAAAGACATAGCGGCGCTTTTCGGCCTGCGCCTTCACGAACTCGCGGACCTCGCGCGAAAGCTCGGGGTAGAACGGGGCGAGCATGGGATCGTCGTCGGCGGCGATCAGGATGGTATAGAGTGCCGGCGCCGTGTTGACGCCGTTGATCACCAGAGTCTGATCCTCCATGTCGCGAGCGGCCTGCTTGGCAAGCTTCTTAAAGGAGAACGGGGCACGGGTGGCACCGAAGATGCCGGCCACGTGGTCCTCGAAGATGTTCAGGAAGTTCACGAAAGATCACTCTCCGTATAGGTTCTTTGGTATCCGAGCAAATATAGGCATATCCCAACGATTATAGAGGATAGGGTTCCCGCAACCGCCGCCTTGGCGACGACCGCGGCTGCAAGGCTGGCAATTTCCATATGGTGTGCAAGACAGGACGCCGCTGCGCAGCCGATGCCGGTGACAGCGATGGCGGCGATTGCGGCAAGGTTTGAGCCCTGATCGGCACGCTTGGCATGCGCATTGAGCAGCGCGGATGACGCTGCGGAAGTTGCCGCGACCAGCACAAAGGCAGCCCAAAGGAGCGGGTCTCCCAGCGCTGCGGCAACGTTACCGAGCCCCAGCACGCCTCCGGCTGAAAGCGCGACCGTTGCCAGACGGGCAAAAAGCGCGCCCATGCCCGTTGCCGCGGCGGCGCTTGCCGGGCCGAGCCAAAATGACGCGACGCCGGCGGCGACCCCAGCTGCCAGGAAGGTATTGCCGGTCAGACAGCCAAGCGCGAGTGCACAGGTGAGCGCGGCGCTCGCGGCAGTCTCGGTGCGACCCCAGGCGATCCACCAACCGGACATGGCGGCGGCAAAGATCACCGCGACGGGCAGCATCGACAGGATGCCCTGTGCCTGCATGGTGGCGTTGGCCATGAGCACCAAAAAGCCCACAGCCGAGATGGCCGAGCCAATCTGGGGGGCCAGGCCAGCCGCCGCTCCGATCGCGATGGCCGCAATGACCAGGCCGGGAAGCGCCGCGACCCCGGCCGTTTGCATCAGCAAAAAGCTAAAGGTGCCGCACGTTAGCGCCGAGATAGCGCGCATGGTGTAGTCGCGCGCATGGCTCCAGCGCGTGCCCGCCCAGCCGAGTGCGGGGTCGACCTCGATGGCGTCGTCCTCGTAGTGCGACGGCTCGATATCGTCGAGCTCCTGCTCGTCATCCGAAAGCTCGCCAACCATTTGCTCCAGGCTGCGACGGCCTTCGCGCACGCTGCCCAGACCGGCAAGGAGCTGGTCGCAAAATGCCTCGATGCTGTTGGGGCGGTCCTGCGGCATGGGGGAGAGCGCGCTCATGAGCACGCTCTCGGCTCCCGGGGGAAAGTGTGGTATCAGCTCGCTGGGATAGGTGGCGCCGCCGATGATACGGCCGAGCGAGTCGGCGGGCGTGGCCGCCATAAAGGGAGCGCTGCCGCACAGGCCCTCGTAGATCACACAGGCGAGGGCAAAGACATCAGCGCGTTCGTCGACCGTGCCGGTCTCGATATCGAGCTGCTCGGGCGGCATGTAGCCGATGGTGCCGCCGCGCGAGCCGCCAAAGCCACCGGCGGACGACAGTCGCGCCATGCCAAAGTCGGTGAGCTTTACATTGCCCGAGTGGTCGATGAGCACGTTGGCGGGCTTAATGTCCAGGTGGAGTACGCCATTACTGTGGGCGAAGGTGAGCGCCTGGCCCAGGGCATCGGCAATGGCCGCGGCCTCGTCAAAGGTAAGTGAGTGGCCGTCCGCGCGGTGCAAAAACTCGGCCAGCGACATGCCATCGACATATTCCATAACCAGGTAGGCATAGGCTGTGTCGTGCGTAAAGTCGATGACCTGCACGATGTTGGGATGTTGAAGCATGGCGGCAGTGTGCGCCTCGCGCAGGACATCCATGATGTCGCTAGCGGGCATGCCGGCACCGTTGATAAGGGGGATGCGTTTAATGGCGACGCGGCGGCGCAGGTGCGTGTCGCGGCAGATCTCGATGGAGCCAAAACCGCCGGTCGCAAGCGTCTCGAGCGGCTGGTACCGCTTGAGCAGCTCGCGAGAGCTGGTGCCCTCCAAAGGAACGTCCGGCGAGAACCGGGCGGTATGTTGCGAGAAAAGCGGCATGGCCAACCCTCGTGCGTTTAAAGTTCGTTTGCGAGTGGCGGGCGCGGAGCCGAGCCATTCGCGGTGGCATAGATGCTGCTAGTGTAGCACGCTCGGGCAGATGGCGAGGAAACGGGGATGAGGTGGTCCGATCGATTCGGGCCGTTTCGGCTCGTTCGGAAAGCGCACCCCAGTTTTCAGCCAAATAATGGGATGCGCCTTCCAAATGGGGTGGGCTGCGGAAACTGCATCCCAGAATATTGGCCTGGAACGGGACGGACTTTCCGAATCGGCGCTCAAAAGGAAACCGCATCCCGCTTTGGGGCGGGGGCTGCGGACAAAAGCCGGACCGTGACCTGGCTCGGATTGGAGTTAGCGTGAATCGTTGATGTTGGCCGGTGTGGGCATGGAGATAGATGAGCGGCTCGAGCGATATAATGACACGCTATGGAGGCCGTATGCTCTTTTCCCGCCGTTCTGCTACATTTGCCTGCGCCATTGCGCTTGTCGTAATGGCGGTCACCCCTTATCACCGGTTTTCATCTTCAATCGGCCTAGCGTCAGGTGCAATGACCTGGCTCGTTATCCTGGGCGCATGCCTCGCGGCGTTTGTTCATGGTGCTGCGCTATGCAAGGGGGGAATGAGAAGGCCGAGGCATCTCGGTGCCATCGGTGTTTTCCTTGGTGTTATTGCAACGGTTCCCGAATGGGCCGACCTGGCTTTCTATGCTCGCGGAGACTCTATTCCAATCGTGTTTGCACCGATTTGGTTGTTACATGGCGTTTCGTGTGTCTCGTGCTTTGTTGGGTCGCTGCTTCTCTCATATGTTATTTGGGGCACGGCGGACTCTCCTTTGACGCAGAGGTCGACACGGACTGACGAAAGGGAAACTCGTCACCCGCAGGACGCGATTTTTACAGAAACAATAGCCGTCATGTCTTGCCTGCTGTTTTGCTGTCGAGTTTCATGGAGAGTCGTTCCCGAGCCATGGGGGATGCCCCCTGTAACGGCCGCGTCAATTGGCCTTGCGCTTTTAATTCCGTTGGTCTATCTCGCATTGACTGTGGCCCCGCCGTTTTGCCGCCCTCGTGCCTTTGGCCATGGGCGGCGCGACGTGTTTGCCTGTTCTGTGCTCGTAGCAGTTCCTATTGGTCTTATTCCGGCTGTTGAGGCGGCATACTTCGCAAGCGATGCCGTGGTCATTGCATTGCTGGCGATGGGGTCCGTTATCGCTGCTGCCTTCGTATGCATGTTGCTAAGGGGGAAACGGGACAACAATTCGGATATCGCCTGTGCGTCCGACACATTCGATGCGGGGGTGTTTTCCCCTGCCCTGTCGCCTAGAGAAGAGCAGTTTGTTCGACTGCTGCTCAAAGGGAAAACGCCGGCGGAAATTGCCAAGGAGACGGATACGAAGCCATCGACGGTGAGAACAACGCTTCACCGAGCATACGGGAAGGCGTCGGTTGCGGGCTCACGCGAGCTCGTGGCGCTGTTTGCGGGTGAGGGCGATACTGTAGGGCATGAGCTACCGCAGCGGCATGCTGACGATATAGTGGCATCAGCTCGAACGCGCCGGCTGTTTCGATACCTGCTCACATTATTCTTTATCCTCCTTGCGGCGGGGCCCTTGGTAATGGCGGATAGCGATTGGGGGTCCGGTGTTTCGCGGGCTGTCGCCTTTTCCCTCTTAAGCTACGCATTGGGTCTCGGACTGCTTCTGTCGCTACGCTACGCGGGTGGAAAAGCGAATCGTGGCGCTGCGCTGGATAGAGCGGGTGAAGCGATTTGGCTCGGAAGCCCGTACGTATGGGCGGTGCTATCTGCTGTGGAATGGTCTTTTATCTATATCGCGGCATTGATGTGCATACGCGTTCCGTTGATGGCTGTGCCGGTCCTGTTTTGCGGCGTGGCGTCTACGGCTTCGCTCGCTGTTGGGCTGCGTCCGTTTAAGGTGCATGCCCATGCTCGGGCTATCGTGCCGTTGGTGTCAATGGGCATGGTTGCCTTAATCTATGCGGTCGCTAGGGGGCGAATCCATGGACTTGCGGTGCTGACGGGGGTGCTGCTCACATATATAGTGATGCGAAGCTGTCCGCAGCGCAAAATGCTTGGGATATGGATGCTTTGCTTCGGGGCGACGGCTCCTGTTTGGGCTGTCTTGCTCAATATGGTGCAGGATCTGACGGTTTTCGAGCCGTTGTTCCTCGCGTCGTTGTTGGGGCAAAGTTCGGCTGTCAATGTCGTCGTGGCAACGGTGATTGTTTGCTGGTCTGTGCCCATGTTCGTTACGCACATCGCGCTCGCCCGCTCGGTTGAGGACGAGAAGGCCGTCTTGGAGTACCGGGCGAACGGGTCCACCGAAACGGCCCGCGTGCGCCAGCTGGCCCTGCTTACGTCGCGCTCCCTTTCTGATGTTCAGTCGCAAATTTTGCTGATGACGGCAGAGGGGGCAACGACAAAGGCCATTGCGGAGGATGTCGGTTACGCTGCATCTACGGTGCAAGCGCTGCGGTCTGCATCTTACCGCCAGTTGAAGATCAAGAATAAGGCGGAGCTAATTTTATTGTTATCGCAGGTAAATAACGTGTAAACGCCTGAGCAATCAACTCAATAGCGGGTGTTTACAGACATCTTTCTCTATTCATGCGAAGGTTGCCGTGCGTCGACGCATTGTTAACCGCTTTTGATTGGAGAAGGCCATGATTAAGCCAAGGAGCGCTATTGCTCGAATCGGAGTCGGCTTGGTGATTGCAGCTGGTCTGTCCCTAGGGGTTCCCGCTGCATCGTTTGCACAAGAGGAGTTTGACACCTCTCAGGTTTCCAGCATTACTCAAAACGCCGATACGGGAATTACGACCTGTACGAACAATGCCGATAAGGCATTTAGTTTTCAATGTGCCGGGACGAGTGCAACTGGCTACCGTCAAAAGGATGATTCCTCATCGCTCTATCTGGATATCCAGGGCCATACGGGAAATCCGCTTCGGTTATATACAGACGGTGCGTATAACACAAGCGGTAGCGGCAGCATGAATTGTACTCAGGGAACGTATCGTTCGAATCACAAGGGACAGTGGGAAATGTATAACCTCGTCCGTGAGAACGGGCGATCTGCGGCGCGACTGACTGCATGGGCGGAGTCTGGCTACGGCACTGTTATTGGCGTATGGAGCCCCGACTGCGTCGGGCATTTCCACAAGCTTCCCGCATAGTTGTTTGAAATGGCTCCCTTCCGGCTTTCTGGGTCGGAAGGGGGAGGAGGACGTATGAACCAAAAGCTCGCAAGATACGAACTGTCGAAAACGATTAGACGTCCAGCTTTTATCCTTGCTCTCTTGATTGCGGTCGCAGTTGCAATAGCTGCCGCGCTGGAGCCGTGGGCAAATTTGGAAAAAGAGCGCCACAACCTTCTTTCTTTTGGTTACGGCGTTGGCGTGCAAGCCGAAAACTATCTCGGTCAAACACGTGAAAGCAGCTTCGGTAACTGGATTGTTGTGAGCGCGAACGCGCCACTGTCTGCGTCGGTGTTTTTCTATGCACTGCCCCTGCTTGCAATGTTGGCTGGATCTTGGTCGTGTCTCTTTGAGCGTTTGAGTGGTTATGACATGCAGATATGCACGCGCGTTTCCAGAAAGGCGTACGTGAACGTAAAGATGCTGTCTGCTTTCCTCTCCGCGTTTACAGTGACTGCCATTCCTCTGCTCGTCAATTTCCTGATCGTCTCGATGCTTTTTCCTGCGTATCTTCCTCGGGTCGATGAGTCGACTTACGTAGGACTTTACCTGCATAGCTACTTCTCCGGTCTATTTTATTCGCATCCTTTGTCATATGTGCTCGCATACACGCTGTTCGATGCTGTCACGCTCGGGACTTTATCCATGGCTGTAACTGGCTTCTCAATTTTGTTTCGTAGCAGAATCAAAGCGATAATTGTCCCGTATCTGCTAATGGTTGCGTGGCATTTTGCAAATGGCTGGATCTTCGGCGTAATGGCTTGTGTGGGGTTTAACTGCAATATCCTCAACAGCATCAGGTCGGAATCGCTGAATAACTGGCCAGACATTCGAGCCGGTTTTGCGGAAATCATATTATTGACCCTTGCTTCGTTGGCTTTTTCTGGGGCGTGGAAAAGACGCGAGGTGGTCTGATGCTGTTTAGGCTGGTCGCCGCGGACCTGAGGACCGTTTTGAAGAAGAACATCCTTACTTTTATTGCAATTGCGGCAGTGACCGTTGCGAACTTGGTGTACGCCTACGGATTGTCTTCTGTGTATGGGGTTAGAACGGATACCTTGGGGTTTGCGGATAATCTTGCGCTCGTGTTTGCCGGATCTGCTCCGTTTGAGCCTAGGCCCGGGGTCATGTTTGTGCCTCCGCTAGGATGGCTATTTCTCATTCTGCTTATTCTCTATACAACACTCGACTATCCGACCGAATCGTTGCACGGGTTTGGTTTGCAAGCGCTTGTTCGATGCCGGGCAAGAACCCTTTGGTGGGTCTCGCGTTTTATCTTGGTGGCGGCAGTAACGGCATTTTCACTGCTCGTGGTGGTTTGCTCTGTTGTGATTTGGAGCTTGGTGGTGAGCTCCTCGTTCAGCGCGGTCATTCATGGTGAGTCGCTTCAACTGGCTAATTTGGCGCCGTGGTTTCTCAAAGCTGCCGAGGCAGATGCGCTGCCGTTTTTCATAGGTCTCTTATTTGCTTTTGAGGCGCTTGCGTTTGCGCAGGCAGCGGTTGGGTTTGTGCTTGGGTCGTCAGTCTCGTTTGTGGTTTTAATGAGCTACCTGATCTGCTCGGCATATGCACGACATTGGGCGCTATTGGGTAACGCCTTGATGCTGTTGCGCTGGGGTGGAATTGTCAAAGAGGGAATCGCGGCGGGCTCGAGTGTCTTGTCATCAATTGGGCTTATGTCGTTATGCCTATCGTTGGGTGGACTGTGGTTTCGAAGGGCCGACCTTATAGAAAAGGGGGACAAGATATGAGTGTGATCGTAAGGGGCGTATCGAAGCGCATGGGTAAAAACGATGTCCTGCGCAACGTGTCCATCGAGGTTGACCCTGGGACTGTGGTCGGGCTTCAGGGGATAAACGGTTCGGGTAAGACCATGCTCATGCGAGCGGTTTGCGGGTTGATCAAGCCTACCGAAGGCGAAATCTCTATCGATGGCCAAAGGCTTGGGGCGGACATCTCGTTCCCGCCGAGTCTGGGGATGTTGATCGAGGCGCCTTCCTTTTTGGGATATCTGTCTGGCTACGACAATCTGAAGCTCATCGCTCAGATCAAGGGCGTTGCCACCCCCGAGGACATTCGCTCTGCCCTGCGGCTCGTGGGGCTCGATGCAGACGAAAAAAAGAAGTTCCGAGCATACTCGCTTGGGATGAAGCAGCGTCTGGGGATAGCTGCGGCAATTATGGAGAAGCCGAAGCTGCTTGTTCTCGATGAGCCAACGAATGCCCTCGACGAAGCGGGCGTTGAAATGCTCAAGCGCGTTGTGGCGATGGCGGCATCAACGGGTCGTGAGGTCCTTCTGTCCAGCCATGACGGAGAGGTGCTCGAGGAACTGGCCGATCGGGTTTACTGCATGCGCGACGGTGCCGTTGTGAAAGTTCGGGAAAGGTCGTGAGCGCGATGAAGAAGACCCTGTGGACGAGAAGATCGGCGCTCGCGCTTTTTTGCTGTGCTGCTGCCGGCCTTGCGGGCATGAGGGTGAGCGTCGTTAACGGGAACCGGACGGTCATTCCTGAGAAATATTACGCGGAGGGCGAATGGCTCTCGATGGATGGAGCGTTTCTGGGGTCGAAGGATGTGGTGACTGATGGGTATTCGTTTTGCATAGACGGGGCAGAGTTGCTCACGCCGCGCGAGTATCTCAAACGAGCACATGACGATTATTCAAAATATGGCACCGTGGATACGAAAACGAGACTGAAGGATGCCGACATCACGTGCGTTATCGCCGTAAAGATGCGTGTCAGAAATAGGGATAATATCGACGGTGGAATCAAAGCGTATGTTTGGCATCTGGTCCCGGAGTCTGCGCCAAACTATGATTTTGTAGTCAATACCGATCTGATAACGCAAGCCATGCCGGTCCTTGGCGGCTCTGCTGCGTTTGCCGTGGAGGTTGGGGCAGAAAACGAGTTGCTCGTCCCATTTATGATGCAGAACACCAACGACTATTTCGAAGGTTACGAGACCGTCCGTTTTGAGAAAGCATTTCCCGGGACTTACACGATGAAGATGACCGATCTGCCGGAGCGGAGGCTCTTAAGGTTTGAAGTGAAATAGCTCGAGAGCAAGGCAAAACGGGTCCATTGGCGGTACGCGCGCCCGATTCCAGGCGCCCCGGCCCGGAATCGGGCGCGGGACGAGGCGCCTTCGGTGTCGGCCGGCCTACCGCTTCTTCTTGCTCTTCTTCTGCTTGCGCTGCTTGCCCTTGGTCTCCTGGGGCTTGTCGCCCTGTTTTGCTTCGGCAGCGGCCTTTTCTGCCTTCATCTTCTTGCGTTTGGTCTCGATGCGGAGCTTTTTGTTGATGCGCGCCTTAAGGAAGGGACCGAACTGCTCGGCATCGCCGCGGACAAAGGTGTCCTTAGGGATCGTCACGCCCTGGTCGGCGAACATGGCCACAAAGATGCGCTCGCCGTCGAGCACGTGGTCGAGCTTTTCAAACGGGAAGAACTGCGACTTGCCGCTCGTGCCCCAAACCATCAGGCCGTCCTCGTTGGCGGCGACGCGGCGATAGCGGCCACCCATGGACTCGTCGGCCTCAACGGCGTCGATAAAGTCGCGGGCGAGGGTGTGGTGCAGGTTTTTGCTCCACCAGGCCAAAAAGGCGCCGAATACGATCAAGACGACGCCAAACTTGATCCAGTTGCCGCCGGCCACCAGCATGCCGATGCCGATGAGCGCGGCAATTGCCGCGGCGACATACAGCGAGCCGCGACGCCTGGGCGAGGCGACCAGGCGGGCGAAGTCGGTGACGAGGTCGTTTTCGTATTGGTACTCGTTGAGGTACAGGATGCCGTCGTCGGCTGCGGCCTGCTCCTCGAGCGCGACCTCGACCTGGTCGGCTGCTTCGGAGGGAACGAGGTTGCTCTCTGCGTCTGCCATGCTCTTTGGACTCCTATCGCGGCGGGCTCGCCGTACGGGTTATTATGGAATGCAGTATGCCGTGCGACCGCATGGCCGCCGCGGCAACAAGACTCAGTATACCCGGGGGAGCACCCATGGAATCGTTGTACCGAAAGTATCGCCCGCTCACCTTTGACTCCGTGGTGGGCCAGCAGCATATCGTCTCGACGCTCGAGCACGCCATCACCGAGGGGCGCCTGTCCCACGCCTACCTGTTCTGCGGACCGCGCGGCACGGGCAAGACCACCATGGCGCGCATTCTGGCCAAGGCGCTGCTGTGCCGCAATGCCGAGGCGGCGCGCGCCGAGGGTGCAAGCGGCTGCATGCCCGACGGTACTTGCGAGGAGTGCGAGCTCATTGCCGAGGGTAACCACCCCGATGTCTACGAGCTCGATGCCGCCTCCCGCACGGGCGTGGACAATGTGCGCGAGGAAATCATCAACTCCGTCAACTTTGCCCCGGTGCGCGGCAAGTACAAGATCTATATCATCGACGAGGTCCACATGCTCACGACGGCGGCGTTCAACGCGCTGCTCAAGACGCTCGAGGAGCCGCCGGCACACGTGATCTTTGTGCTGTGCACCACCGACCCGCAAAAGATTCTGGAGACCATCCTCTCGCGCTGCCAGCGTTTCGATTTCCATCGCATCGGCAACGAGGATATCGAGCGTCGCCTGGCATACGTGTGCGAGCAGGAGGGCTTCGATTACGACGATGAGGCGCTGGCTATCGTGGCGCGCCATGCCAAGGGCGGTATGCGCGACGCGCTGTCCACGCTGGAGCAGCTGAGCGTCTTTGGCAACGGTTCTGTGCATGCGGACGACGCCCGCTCGCTTTTAGGCGAGGTTTCGGACCAGATTCTGGGCGAGTTTTCCCGCGCCATTGCCGATCGCGATGTTGCCGAGCTCTATGGACTGATCCGTGCGCAGGTCGAGGAAGGAAACGACCTGCTGGAGCTGACGCGCGACCTGGTGGCGCATGTGCGTGACGTGTACGTTGCCTGCGTTGCCGGTGCCCGTGCCGAGCTGTTTGAGGGCGGCTCCGAGCAGGCCGAGGCGCTTGCTGCCGAGGCCGCTGCCTTTGGCGAGCATCCTGCCGACCGCCTGGCCCGTGTGCTGACGGTGCTCGACGATGCCGCACTGGAGATGAGGGGCGCGAGCGACGTGCGCCTGGTGCTCGAGATCGCCTGCACGCGCCTGGCACGTCCCGAGGCCGATTTAACGATTGAGGCATTGGCCGAGCGCGTGGCCCGCTTGGAGGCCATGGTTGCCAACGGCGCCGTGCCGGCGAGCGTGGCTGCTGCTCAGGCCGCCGCGCCTGCAGCATCCGTACCCGCTGCTGCCCAACAGCCGACGCTAATTTCGGGCGCTCGTGCTGCCGCTCCGGCGGCATCCGCTGCCCCCGCTGCTACGTCCGCGCGCCAGGGCGGTATGCCTTGGGACCGTGGTGCTGCTGTTCCGGCTGCCCAGCCTGCGTCCCGTTCTGCGTCCGTGTCAGCTTCCAAGCCTGCAGCGCCTGCACCTCAGCCTGCGCCGACTCCGACGCCTCAGCCCGTTGCGGCTCCCGCGCCTGCCACCGCTCCGGCACCTAAGCCCCAGTCCAACAATGCCGCCCAGGTTGCCGCCGCCGGTACTGCCGAGACGCCCGCGGTCGAGGATGCCGGAGAGCTGCAGCGCAAATGGGCCGAGGTTGTCGAGCGTGTCAAGGCGCGTCAGGCTTCCTACGCGGGGCTTTTGCTCAATGCCCGCGCCACGGCTGACGACGGCTCCAGGCTCACGGTCTCGTTCCCCGCGGGCTCGACCTTTGCCATCAAGATGCTTGGACGCGCCGACACGCAGTCGGTGGTCCTGCCGACAGTCAGTGCGGTCTTCGGTCGTCGTACCGTCGACTATGTCCTGGATGGGGGTGGCACGCCGGCTCCTCAACATGAGGAGCATTCTCCATCTGCACGGGCTGCGGTATCTGCGGACCCGCAACCCGTGTCCTCGGCGGCCCCTGCATCCTCGAGCGCCAGCGCGACGCAGCCAAAAGCAGCACCGATAGCGGCGCCGACCCCGTCGGCGCCTAAGCCCGTCATGGCCAAACCGGCTGCTCCGACACCCGCGCCCAAGCCTGCCTCGCCCGCGCCCAAGTCGTCTGACCTGGGCAAAGCCCCCTGGCTGCGCTCCGACAACCCCGCCGGCGCTCCTGCCACGGGCAAGCTCCCGACCGAGCCCGCGCCCCGAGCGCCCGAGCGCGCGTCCGCTCCCAAGGCTCAGCCCGCCGCGCCGTCTGCGCCATGGGAATCCGAGCAGGTTCCCTACGACGATGCCATGGTTGGCGGTTTTGTTGCCGATGCTGGTGGGGACGATCTGCCTCCGTTCGACGTGCCGGGTGCGGCGTCCGCGCCCAAGTCCGCTGCAACTGCCCCCAAAGAGGAGGACGCTCCTGCAGCTCCCTGGGAGTCCAACCCCGGTGCAGGCAGCCCCTTCGGCCATCAGGGTGCAGCCCCGAGCATCCCGCAGACCGAGGACGAGGCCAAAGCCCTCATCCGCAGCGTCTTCGGCCAGTCCACCATCTTCAAGCCGGTGGAGTAGCTGCGCAGGCGGGTATACTGCTCAAGAAGAGAACCCCTTGCCCGGGCGCATCTGTATTTCGGACATGTGCAACGTGGTGCCGCGTATATCGCATTCGAGCAGACAGGCGCGTGACGGTCGGCCTAGGATGCTGAGGTCGATACGATACGTCGCATGGCTGTCCGTGTACTCGACTTGCTCGGCGTTGACGGTTGCTCCGATTGTAAATAAAGAGCCCAGTTCGGCATCGACAATCTTGGAGTCCTTTATCTTGACCTTGAACTCTTGGTGGAGGGACGGGCTGTTGTAGTAAATGGTTCGGGTTCCGTCGGTGCATTCATCGGTCGTCTCCCATTTGACGACGGGCTGGTCCGAGCTGGCTATCAGCAGTTCTGCTCCAAAAGCTATGGCATGGGTGATGATAACCAGTAATACCCAGACGACAAAGAGATAGAGAACCACATATGCAACGGGGTGTTTTGAGCGGATGTTTTGGAGTACGGCTGGGACATTCACGAGGGCACCTCCAAATCGTCATCTATGACAATCAAATTATACCCAGCCGCCATGCGTGCCGCCTCGAGCAGCGGCTCGGCATTTTGCCATGTAGCCTTGTAGCCCTACGCATAAACTGCCTGGTTCCAGCTCTGCTAGATGTAGCTTGAGATAATTATGCAACCTTGCATAATTCGACCTTGCATAATCTTGGGCGTGCGTCACGCTCAAGGACATGTATATCGACTGAGGTAGCGTGTCCGCCCCGCTTGCTTGCCCCGCGCCGTGGTACGATTTTTGAGTTTGAAAGTCCCGTCGCGCTCCGGCTGCCCTTGCAGCTTGTCGCGCGGCCGCACGTAAAGGAGCCATCATGGCCGGTATGAACATGCAGCAAATGATGAAGCAGGCTCGCAAGATGCAGGAGCAGCTTGCCGCCGCGCAGGAAAACCTTAAGTCCCAGACCGTCGACGCCTCTACCGGCGGCGGCATGGTCAAGGTGACCGTTAACGGCGAGATGGAGCTCGTCAACCTCACCATCGACCCCGATGCCCTCGATCCCGAGGACGTCGATATGCTGCAGGACATGATCATGGCTGCCGTCAACGAGGCCGTCCGCGGTGTCAACGAGCTCGCCAACAAGCAGATGGGCGCCATCACCGGCGGCCTCAACATCCCGGGCATGCCGTTCTAAGACACGCATATATATGAGTGCCAACCATAGTCTGCAAAAATTGCTCGATGAGCTGGGCCGTCTGCCGGGCATTGGTCCCAAGTCGGCCCAGCGCATCGCCTATTACCTGCTCGAGGCCGATGCCGAGGAGGCGCGCCGCCTGGCCGAGGCTATCCTGGAGGTCAAGCAGGAGGTTCACTTTTGCAGCCGCTGCTTTAACTACGCCACGGCCGACGAGTGCTCCATCTGCCAGGATTCGATGCGCGATACCACTCGCATTTGCGTGGTGGGCGAGCCGCGCGATGTCCAGGCGATTGAGCGCACGGGCAGCTACCACGGTCTCTACCACGTATTGGGCGGCGTGATCAGTCCCATGGACAAGATTGGTCCCGAGCAGTTGCACATTCGTGAGCTGCTGGCACGCTTGGGCCACGAGGACATCCACGAGGTCATCATCGCCACCAACCCCAATATCGAGGGCGAGACCACGGCGAGCTACCTGGCCCGCACTATCAAGCCGCTGGGCGTTGAGGTATCGCGTCTGGCGAGCGGCCTTCCCGTGGGCGGCGACCTGGAGTATGCCGACGAGCTTACGCTTGGGCGCGCCATCGAGGCCCGTCGCACGATTTAGGTGGCGAGCCTGCTCCTGCCGTATGTCTTCATCGCGACGCACGGGGTAGCCATAATTTCCCCGTGCGACTGTAAGTTTGTTGTGCAACAAAGATGCTTTGTATCCGCTTATCGCATGGATGCTTCCACTCGCATCCTTAATTTGCCCATTCGTTGCGCAACCTTTTGGGTTCGCTGATACACTCAAATATGGATTCGAATGAATGCGCCGCTCCCGAGCGGCGTGTTTTTGTTGGAGGAGAACGCATGCGGCCCGGTGGCACTCAGACAAAGCGCGGCGCCGCGGTGCGCATGCGACGCCGACTGGGCTTGGCGCCGCGGGCGTACGCACTGCTGTCTTGCTCGCTGGTGCTGGTCATAGCTGGCGTTTCTGCCTATGGCATGACCGTGCCGTCCATGATGCAGGCACATGCCGCACGCGAACCGCGCGTGGGGCATGAGGTCAAAAGTGACCTGGGGACCACGACTGGATATGCTTGGGCAAGTGTGGTCGCGCATATTGTGTTTGGCACCGGCGACGCGGACGGCGCCGAGGCCCCGGACAACGAAGTCACGCTTGCCAATGGCAAAACCATCGTGCTCACCAACACCAAGATCATCGATCGGTTGTCCAACAATAGCGTGGCGGCAACGGTGAATAAGGTCGAGCAGCAGAAGGAGCAGGACGCCCAGCAGTCCGGAAAGCCCGGTAGCTCGGATACTTCTGGCTCCGGCTCGGATTCGTCGAGTTCGGGCGGTGGCTCTGGGTCGGGTTCCTCTGCCGGAGGGTCTGGAAACGGCGGCTCGACGGGCGGCAACACTGACAACGATGCAAACTCCGGTGGCCTTTCCGCTGCTGAGGAAGAGAGCATTCACAGCTGGCTTGTGACCAAGTACAACATGCTCGACGGCTATGTTTCTCGTGCCAATGACGTGGTCTCGACCTATAACTCTACGGGAGATCCCAGGCCGTGCGACAGCCTGGTCGGGGAGATGTTTGTCATTCGAGCCGAGTTCGGTCGTCAGACATTCTCGCCCCGGTCAAAGTGGTATCAGCAGTATGCCAATCTGTGGGGCTGTTACACCAACCTATGTCAATGGGTCGGCCATTACGGCGATGATGACGTCGCGCTCGGTAACTTCAACAATAACGTGGCGGCGCTTGCCCTATGATGACCGATCTTGCATCCACCACACCACAATCGCTCGGTCGCGATCCCATGGTCGGCCTGCGCCTGGCGCGTGTCGACGGGTTTGAGCCGGCCATTGCGCTCGGTCAGGGCGAACTGCCTGCCTATCTGCGTCGTTTTACGATGCTGTTTGCCGACGATGCCACCATGCGCCGTGGCGGTATCGGCCGCGTGACGCGTGCCGTCAACGCCCAAGGCGAGGCCGTGGCACTCAAACAGCTCATCTTGCCGACGCGCGATGAGTTTGACGACGATGCCGCTCACGAGGCGCTGGTCGCCAAGTTCAAGGCGGCGTTTCGCGAGGAATACGAATGCCATCGCGCCCTTTCGGGCCTTAAGGGCTTTCCCCGCCTCTATGGCTGGGGCGAGGTCGACGGTGTGCCTGCAATTGTCATGGAATGGGTCGAGGGCGAGACGCTTGCCCGCTTGCGTTCGCGACTTGCCGTGGACGATGCCGGACGCCTGTCGCCGCTTGTGGCGGCGCGTCTGGGTCGCGACCTGTTCGATCTGCTCTGCCGTATGAGCCTGGTGGGCGAGGGCTTTGTCCATCGCGATATCTCGCCCGCTAATATTATGGTGCGTACGGCGCGTCTACCGCTTGACCGGCAGCTTGCCGAGGGCACCTTTGACCTGTGCCTGATCGACTTTGGCTCGTCGCTGGCGCTTGAGCCTGCGTCGGCCGTGGCCGGTACCGGCGGCAAGGCGTCGTTTACGGAGCGTTATGCCACGCTGCGTCGCGCGACGGTTGCCTATGCCCCGCCCGAGATGCTCACCGACGATATTCCCGACCTGCGCGCTTTGCGTATGTCGCCGGCGATTGACGTCTATGCCGCGGCAAGCACGGTTTACGAGCTCATTGCCGGCATCGCGCCATACGAAGCCGCGCCGAGCACTTCGGGCACCTCGGGTTCGCGCAAAAAGACGCGCGACATCGCGAGCCCCTACCGTCTCAAGATGGACACGCGGCCCGACTATCCCATTGGTGCCCATGCGCCCGGTTGCGATTTGACGCAGCTGCTTCATCGCGAGCCCGATGTGGCGCTCGCCGCGGCCGAGCAGGCCCAGCAGCTGGGGCTTGAGCCGGATTCCGAGGAGCTACGCGATGCGCTGGCGTTTGTCGATGCCCAGCTGTTCAACGTGGTGATGGCCTGTCTGTCCAGCCATCAAAAAGATCGTCCCGAGCCGGCGGCGGTCGAGGCGGCGCTCTCGGCGTTTTGTGACCACTATGCGCAAAATGTCGGTCGTTCGCTCCGCGGCGAGCCGCTCACGCCGTGCCCCATGGATGCGTCCGGCCGCGCGGTTCGTCGCGCGCTGATGGTCGGCGCGGCGGTCGTCTGTGGCGTGGTTTGGGCTGCGGTCGTGGTTTCGGCCGCGCTGCTGGCGTCGGGCGCTCGCGTGACGGCGACTTTGGGATCGCTCGTGTGGCCTGGGTCGCTACCGGGTGTTATTGCCGCACTGGCGCTGGCGCTGCCAGGCATGGCCGGCGTTGTCGCGGGGGCACTTGCGCGCGATCGACGCTCGGGGTTCCTGCAGGGTGTGCTTGCGCTTTCTGCCTGCGAGGTTCCGGTACTGGCTGTGGCTGCATGTAGCGTATTTTCCCAACGCGCCGTGATGGGCGGCCTTGTTGCCGCTTTGGTTGCAACCTATACGCTTACGTGGTTTTTGCTTGCGATGGGCTTTGCCTTTGAACTTCCCGTTTCGGCACCGCGACGCACAAAAGCCCAGATGGCGACTCCGCTTGCCGGTGGAGCCGCAGCTGCCCGTACTTTTGGCGGACCTGTCGAAGTATCGTCCGATTCTATTTCTACGACCAAGGAGGCCTAGGTCATGGCATCTCAAGTTGAGCTCACCCCATGCGGGGCCATGTTTGACATCTTTAAGCGCGCGGCGCATCTGAGCCATATCGAGCTGTGCGGCTTGGTGCTTTCGTCCCGTCCGCTCGCCGACGGCCGCAGCCCGCAGAGCCGAGCCGCCGATCGCTCTTGGGTTTCCCGCTTTATCGTTCGCGCGCCGGTCGGCACGCTTCAGCAGCGCTACTTTGCCGAATACGGTACCTCGGCTGCGCGTATTATGTCGCAACTGGCCCTGCGCCAGCGCAATCCCATGGACTCCACGGCTGTGATCAATATGGTGTGCGGTCCTGCAGGTGAACCGATGGTACGCGCGCTCGAAGAGTGCCATCAGGACACGAATCTCTATCGCAACGCGCTCGATCGCCTGTCCCAGGCGGCGGAACTCATGCCCGCCGAGCGCGCCGAGGCCGTGCTGGTGCTGTTTGTCGCCGTCGGTTGTTCGGCGGATGTGCGGTCCTCGGTGAACTATGCCATCGACTACGCGCACGCGACCTGTGGCGGAGGCACCTCCACGCCGCGTTCGCTTGGCATGTCGATGACCGCGGGCGAACGCGAACCCGCTCCGGCGCACCCCTTGGGCTTGCTGCGCGTACAAAACAGTTTTGTCGTGAGCGCCCCGCGCTGGATTCAGCCGAGTGAGCAGGGTGTTGAGATTGGTGCGCTGGCCACTGGTGAGGGCGATATTACCGACGTCGGCGACGATGTCTCGGCCCGCCATGCCCATATCTGGTGCGATGCTCAAAATATCTGGCACGTCGAGGACTTGTCGTCCACCAACGGAACCGTGGTGGTAAACGGGGCCACGCGCGTCTGCATTCAGGTCGAGCCCGGCCGTTCCGCCCAACTCAATCCCGGCGACGAGCTCAAGCTCGGCGAATCCACTACCTACGCCATCCTCTTCGGTGCCCTCTAGCCGGCAGATAGGGACGTTTCTTTTCTGCCGGCACTTGGGGACACTCCTCGGCGCGCCAGAGCCAGTCGCCCGGGGATGGAGGGGCCATTTTGGCCCTTGGCGGTCAGTCGGGGCGAAACTAGAAGATCTTTCCGATTCGCGGCTGTTCATGCTTGTAGAGCATCTAAAACAATAGGATGTTATTCTGGAATATGCCGGGTGCGTGAACTTGCCTGTCTTAGCCTTAATAAGGTATAGGGGAGTTTGGCTCAGGGGTTCCGTCTTGTTCTTCAGCGCAGTATTGTGGGACAGATTTGCTGAGATTGGCGCCTTACACCGCAGAGCGCACGGAAGGCTCTCGATTTGTGTTCTGGCCCCAGAATACAGGGCCTGATACTTACCAACTGTGGCATGGATGTAACATCTGTAGAAATCAACCCTTTTGTTGTCGACCTTTGTAAGAAAAACACTGCCATCAACTCTTTGGATGACGAAACTAGGGTGCTTGAGGGGAGCCTTTACTCCCCTCTGAGAGATGACTCATGTTTTTCGCTTGTCGTTGTGAATCCTCCGTTACTGCCGATTCCGGATGAGATTCCTTATCCCTTCGTTTGAGATGGAGGACAATCGGGTCTGGATAAAACACTTCGTATTCTTAAGGGTGGCGATACGCATTTAGAGAAAAACGGTAAATACTGCTAATAGGGGTGACGACGATGGTGCAGGGGCGACCCGCGATGCTCTCATCAATACGTCGGATACTTGGGAAATCAGGTCTAGATGCATGTATGATGATGCTGTGTGGCTATTCAATTAATCCGCGTTCCGAATGGGTGCAGGGTATAGCTGCGACATCGTATGCTTTTGACCCGGCGCGATACTCAGATATTTCTGAGGCGGTTGACGAAGTTTATACGCACTATGCCGCGCAAGGCGTTTCGGAAGTTTGCACATCTACGTTACGGGCTTAGGTTTCTTCAAGCGAGCAGGCCGGTTGCGTTATTTCGAGCGATTTTTCTAGTCTAGACGACAAAAGGCAAAGGATTTGATGGGTATAAAACGCGGACGTTTGTGGGCGGATGCTCAAATCTATTGTGGCAATCGGGCGGTTGAAAAAGATATTTCAACCGCCCGATTGCCAGGTTCGTCGGAGGAGATGTCCGATTCCGACTCTCTTGTAGGAAGAGCTTGAGATCGTATTGGCCCAAGGCAATCTTAAAGCAGTCTCATTGGCAAATCTTCGCTCCTGTTGTGTTGAGGTGTAAGGTATCAGTGATTGATGTTTTGTGGCGGGTAGATTGGGGCCTTCCTTGATTCGATGCGTTCTCTCGAGGTTCATCAGAGCAAAAGGGGCTTTCGTCTTCATTGCTATCACGGTGATTGGAACCGCTCTCTCCTATGCCATGCCATACGTGAACGGGAAATTCTTAGATTTTCTTCTCGGTAACCGCAGCGAAAGAGACGCCGTACTCTTCGCGCTCCTGGTTGCGTCAATAGGAGTTTTCTCCACCCTCTTTACTTATTTTGCAGGAACACTTTCCATTCGCATAACCACGAGACTTTCCTTTGATCTTCTCAGGGAGGCCGTCTTGCGTTTTGAAAGAGACGATTACTTGGTGAGTCGGACCATCGATCCAGCCTATACAACGCAACGGATTATTTCCGACTCCAGCGTGGTCTCATCCTTCGTTTTGGCGAATTTTATCAGTGCGCCGCTGTCCATTGTAGCCATTCCCATCGTATTGCTTATCATATGGTCAATTGATTCAACTCTCGCGGTGTTTTCCATCATTCTCCTCATCGTGTATTTCTGTGTAATTACTGGGTTGAGGAAACTTTTGTATAGGGTCACGTATGAGAAGAAAGAGGCGGACAGCGCCTTTTACGCCGCAATTGCATCGCAGCTTAATCAGATTCTCAACATTCAACTGACATCTTCGTACGGCAAGAGCGAACAAGCGCTCGACGCTGGCTTTAAGAGCTATTTTCCCAAAGTTTTGCGCTCCGGAAAGCTATCATATTCTCTGACATCGCTCGATGGTCTTTTCGCAGCGTTGTTTCAAGCGGTGATACTTGTTGTTTCCGGAGTACGAATCATTAACGGAACTATGTCAATAGGCGAGTACACTATCATCGGTACATACTTCGCGGTTCTCTTTAAGACTTTGAAAAGTATGATGTCATTGTTCAAATCCTATCAAGATGCCAAAGCATCATGGGATAGGACGGCTATCGCGACGAGAGAAAAGGAGAGATCGGGGTGGAATCGGACCGATTTAGCTAAACTCGATGAAATAAATGACATTTCGGTATCTGATTTGGAATTCTCGGTTGCCCTTCCAGACGGATCTGTCCGAGAGGTCCTCGGCGGGTTTTCTTTCAAGTTTTCCGGTCCTGGTACATATTGCATAGTTGGGGAAAACGGAAGAGGCAAGACGTCACTTCTTTACTTGATGCTCGGGCTATACTCATCGAAAGGCAAAGTAAAATACAACGGCGTGCCAATCGAAGAATGCGACTTGGATTACATACGTGCGAGAGAGATATCGTGCTGCCCACAGTCGTGCTTCGCGCCGGACGAAACGGTGAAAGAGCTGTTAGAGTATTTCGACACGCCCTTTTCTTCCTATCACCGGGGTGTAGATGGCCTACTTTCGCTGGAAAACAGCGTGAAGGAGTTGCTCGGGAAACGTTGCTCCGCGCTTTCGGGCGGTGAGCTGCGCCGAGTGTACTTATGGTCGGCGATTTCACGCAAGTCGTCAGTTTTGGTACTCGACGAGCCCACGACTGGGTTAGACGCTGTAAGCCGCGCCGAGCTTGCGGCCTATGTTAAGCGCAACAAGCAAAGCCAGCTGATCATCGTTGTCTCTCACGATGACGAGATGGTCGGCGCGGTAGAAGGGGTAGTGGATTTAGGCAGCATGTACCAGGGTAAATGATGACAAGTGTAGTGCTACCCAACTGGCAGAGATAACAAAAAGGCGATGCAGATGCACGTAGCATTCAGGCGGTTCGGACTCGGTGCCTTCACGCCATCGCAACGCTTTCAGATATAGTTCTCGTTCTCTTACTAAAGGAAACTTTAGTCTACGTCATCTTGTCGAGACAGAGGTGAAGCGAAGTGTTGTCGCGACGTATCTTATTCCAGGTGGCTCAGTATCAGCGTGAGAATCGCACCAAAGTGTACTTACGATTCTCGTGTCCCACGGACAACATGAGCTGAGCATTGAGGTTCCACCCTTTGCTGCAACTACACGGGGTTGGACGGCAATGAATATGCCGGGCCGCATACCACGCGCAGCGGGGGTCCATGTCCCAGTATGTTGCCTACAGCAGCCTCGATGTCCACGCACACATCATCTCTGCCTTCGCGTTCAATCCATTTGCCAGAGAGTGCGAGGGTTGCCAGGCCGTAGAATTCGAGCCGAACAAATGAAATGCGGTATCAGCGCATAGGATTAAACTGACGATTGCTTTGCACTGAGAATACGCTTGGAAAGCCGCTATGGGTGGCGGCCCGGGTTAAATAGAGAAGCCCGTCCGATCACTTTCAATGTGGCGAACGGTCGGGCTTCTTATTCCACTTGCCAATGCTCGGCTCATATTGGAAGAAAGCTACGCTAATGTTTGCGTGACACTCCTATTTTCTCCGAAGAAAGAGTCGGATAATGAAGAATAGAATTAAAAAAGGTGCCAGATATAACGCAAGTATAAAGGCTAATCCAACGAGACCTTGCAATAATGGCATAACTCCTCCCAGACACGAGATTTTGGTATTTGTTCCCATCTTATTCTGAATTGGACCAAATAGTTCCTAGCCACAAAACTACTCGTCAACTGGATCGCACCAATCTGCTGGCAAAACACAGCTTGATTCTTTATCGACATAGCACCAATCCGCAACAGGGCACTCGGCGATGTCGTAAAAATTGCATATATCAACTCCAAGACAACAAGGCTCAACGGGAGGATGTTCATTTGAACCAACAGGATGGATATGCTTCATAACAGCTCCTCACCTTAATCCAATTAGAGACTACGTTTGATCAATGCCACAGTGATCTACAACGCAGATGCTGCCGCCATCCATGTCATAGTCGCAGTAATCGTATGCACCACAGCCATCTGCTTTATCATAAACAGTACAGATGTCAGTAATGCCCAAGAGGCAGTCAAAAGACATCGGCTTCACGCCTGCCTCGTCGCCACTTCCTGGATTAATCGGATGAATATGCTTCACGACTACCTCCCTTTGAGTGCAGAAAAACCTCAATATTGTGTATAACAAACCAAGATGTCTAGTTCACCATATTTCTAGAATGGTTTCGGCGAACGTAGCAATAAGCTTCGCAGACGGTAATCAGAAGAACGAACACCTCCACAATGGTGACAGCAATGCGCTGAACCGCTTATTCCGATACAGTAGCTTCTCGTTGATTTTTCTCCTGCGAAGATGAGTGGCGGGAAATAAGGTCAAAAGCCATCTCGTAGCACATTTTTCTATATTCACATGATGCAGGGTGTAGACTCTTGGGCAAGTAGCCGTGCTCGCCTGCAGCCTCCCAGCTACAGCCCCCACCACAGAAAGACCGAGCCCAACAGTCCGTACAGTCAATTCTTTTTTCGACACCCTGACTCCAGTTTTCAATATACCTAGTTTCGTCAATTCCGGTGACGATGTTGCCCATTTTGAATCGCATCATCCCGACAAACCTGTGACAGGGGTATACGTCCCCTTCGGGAGTCACGGAAATAAAACGCCTGCCAGCCCCGCATCCGACAAAGGCGATCCTGTTGCTCATAATCAAATCAACTGCAGTTTTCAATGTTCTAAACAAGGGCTTTTCCCCTTGATCAATCTGTTTGAGATATTGATCCGCCAAATCTATTAGGCCCGCCCTGATTTTGTTTAATGAGTGTTCGTCGAGTTTGATATTCTCATCGAATGAGCTCACGGGCGAGAAGTAAATCCTTCTGAAGCCCATCTCTTTAAACTGAAGATAGTCTTCAACAAGGTTACAGTTATTATTTGTTAAGGTCGCTCTTGCGCCGAAGGGGAACGACTCGGAAAAACGACGAACGTTTTTGTCGATATCGGAGAAAGAGCCGCCTCCCGTCTTGTACGGGCGCGATGCATCGTGCTTGCATCCTGTACCATCGAGACTAATCAGAACAGAAAACCCGTGCTCCTTGAAAGAATTCACAGCAGTGTCATTCAAAAGCGTTCCGTTGGTCGTAATAGAATAGGTAAAGTTTCTATTGGGGTATATTCTTTTTGAATAGTCGACCGTTTTCCATATCAGCGGCTCGTTAATCATGGGTTCCCCACCAAAAAAGACGATCGCAAGCGTTTCGTTTTCCGATGAACTTGCGACGAGGTAGTCGACCGCCTTGAAGGCTATCTCGTCTGTCATCAGCAGAGGAGACGTTCCATAATCTCCTTTACCGGCAAAACAGTAACTACAACCAAGGTTGCATGCATGTGAAACGTGGAGTTCGATGGATCTAAGTTTTCGAGGCGTGTCTTTTGTTAAGAAAGTCCGCTCAGACAATCGTTGATACTCATCAATGTCGTCTTCAAGTTCTGCTATGGTCGTTTGGTCGTAGCCTTTCGCAGCAAGTGACTTTGTTAGCAACTTCGAGTTGACCGTTCTTCCCGATGCTTCAAATATGCGAAGCGCATCTTCTGATGCTTGGTCAACCTGAAAGCAATTGCGAGTGACCTCATCGAAGCAGTAACGACGATCACTTACTGAGAAAAAATGCATACGTTCCTCAATTTCATGCTGGACTGGCACTAACCTTGTTTATTGTTGCGCAGCTATAAAAAACCACCAGCGGGGATTCGGTGTGCGGCCCAATCGGACTCCCAAAAGGTTCTATTTGAGACTGGCAAGCTTTGTGTTGTTGGCACTTCGACAGCGCTCTTTATTCCAACATGGAGCCTCGCAGTTTGAGTCGACTTGCCTCTGGAAGGTCCGATCTTAACTTGATTTAGGATGAAAACAGATTACAGGCGCGCTCCTCTAGAAAGAAAGGAAACCAATCGCCGCCTTTCACCAGGAAAGTTTTTATAGCCCACCTCGAGCAAAATGAAAGATGCGAGAGCGATTGGGGAACAACGCGAATCTCCCCTTTTGGGTGGGAGCGAGCCTTCAGCCACCGGCGAACGACTCGCCCTGGTCAGAATCTGGAAGTGGTGCCGGGCCGCTTGGGCCTCCCCGGTGACTTCGTGGGGCTTACCTGCCTGACGTCGAGGAGTACATCCGCAAGATTCGTTCCCTATGCCGTTTGCTCTCACGCCCGCCTTAGTTCCAAGTCGGGCGAGCCGCCGCGCTCATGCGACCCGTGGCGGCGCCACGTCGACGCCGCGCTCGCTGAGCACATCTTCGGTCGCGGGCGAGCACGAGGTCGCGCCGGCGCATCCGCTGGGACTGCTGCGCGTGCAAAACGGCTACGTGGTGAGCGCCCCGCGCTGGATTCAGCCGAGTGAAGAAGGCGTCGAGATCGGCGCGCTGGCAACGGGGGAGGGCGACATCACCGACGTCGGCGACGACGTCTCGGCCCGCCATGCCCATATCTGGTGCGACGATTCTGGCACATGGTTTGTCGAGGACCTGTCGTCCACGAACGGCACCGTGGTGGTAAACGGGGCCACGAGCGTGTGTATTCAAGTAGAGCCTGGCCGCTCCGCTCAGCTCAACCCCGGCGACGAGCTCAAACTCGGCGAATCCACCACCTACGCCATCCTCCTCGGCACCCTCTAACTCATCCCCCCAAATAACTTGCGGTGAAATAGGGACTGATTAAGGCCGTTAACAGCAAAAACAGTCCCTATTTCACCGCAACTGCTGTGGGGTTCCAGGGGACTGTGTCCGTCGGTGCCGGGCGCACAATAGTCACCCGAGGTAAACCTTTACCGGCCACCTATATTTGCCGAAATATGGCTTGACGGCGGGGTACAATAAACCCGCATGCGGATTTCCGTTGCGGGCGCTTCCCATCGCCGGGGCGTGCCCGGGAGCATCCGGCATGCGGCCTTTGCGGCGCTCGGTCATGTGCAAGACGGGTAGCTGGGCCTGTGGAGCGCGTGCAGCCCTCCTCGCCTTGGCATGCCTTCTCTCCACGCCATGTACCTGCTGCTGAGTCCGCCTGCCAGATGATTGGAAGCAACAACGAAAATCCCATCACGCCAATATCCCGGCGATCGCCGGGGCCTGTATACCTATATGAGAGGAGAGGGGTATATGGCGCGTAAGTTTAAGTCTATGGACGGCAACGAGGCGGCCGCATATGTTTCGTATGCGTACACCGAGGTAGCGGGAATTTATCCCATTACGCCGTCCAGCCCGATGGCCGACCATGTCGACCAGTGGGCGGCCCAGGGTCGCAAGAACATCTTCGGCACCCCGGTCAAGGTCGTCGAGATGGAGTCCGAGGCAGGTGCAGCCGGTACCGTTCACGGTTCGCTGGGCGCCGGTGCTCTGACCACCACCTACACGGCTTCTCAGGGTCTGCTCCTGATGATCCCGAACATGTACAAGATCGCAGGCGAGCAGCTCCCGGGCGTTTTCCACGTCTCCGCGCGTTGCGTCGCTTCGCACGCCCTGAACATCTTCGGTGATCACTCCGACGTCATGGCCTGTCGCCAGACCGGTTTCGCCATGCTCGCCGAGGGCAACGTCCAGGAGGTCATGGACCTCTCGCCGGTGGCTCACCTTGCCGCCATCGAGGGCAAGACCCCGTTCCTTAACTTCTTCGACGGCTTCCGCACTAGCCACGAGATCCAGAAGGTCGCCATGTGGGACTACAAGGATCTTGCCGAGATGTGCGACATGGACGCCGTCCAGGCTTTCCGCGACCACGCGCTCAACCCTGAGCATCCGCACACCCGCGGCAGTCACGAGAACGGTGACATCTTCTTCCAGAACCGCGAGGCCTGCAACAAGGTCTACGACGAGCTTCCCGCCGTCGTCGAGGGCTACATGAAGAAGATCAACGAGAAGCTCGGCACCGATTACGGCCTGTTCAACTACTACGGCGCTCCCGATGCTGATCGCGTCGTCGTGTGCATGGGCTCCTTCTGCGACGTGCTCGAGGAAGTCATCGACTACCTCAACGCTCACGGCGAGAAGGTCGGCCTGGTCAAGGTTCGCCTGTTCCGTCCGTTCTCCATCAAGCATTTTGTCGACGTTCTCCCCGAGACCGTCCAGAAGATTGCCGTCATGGACCGCACCAAGGAGCCGGGTTCCATCGGCGAGCCGCTCTACCAGGACGTCGTTTCCGCTCTCTATGAGGCCGGCAAGACGGGCATCAAGGTCGTCGGCGGCCGTTACGGCCTGGGCAGCAAGGACACGCCTCCCGCGTCCGCGTTCGCTGTCTTCGAGGAGCTTAAGAAGGACGAGCCCAAGCGCGAGTTCACCATCGGTATCGTCGATGACGTGACCAACCTGAGCCTGCCCGAGGCCGAGGATGCGCCCAACACCGCAGCCCCCGGCACCATTGAGTGCAAGTTCTGGGGTCTGGGTGGCGACGGTACCGTCGGCGCCAACAAGAACTCGATCAAGATCATCGGCGACCACACCGACAAGTACGTCCAGGCCTACTTCCAGTACGACTCCAAGAAGACCGGCGGCGTCACCGTCTCGCACCTGCGCTTTGGTGATTCCCCGATCCGCTCGCCGTACTACGTGACCAAGGCCGACTTTGTCGCCTGCCACAACCCCAGCTACATCGTCAAGGGCTTCAAGATGGTCCGCGACGTCAAGCCGGGCGGCACCTTCCTGGTCAACTGCCAGTGGAGCGACGAGGAGTTCGCCGAGCACATGCCCGCCGTGGCCAAGCGCTACATCGCGAACAACAACGTCAACGTCTACCTGATCGACGCTATCGACCTGGCCGCCAAGGTCGGCATGGGCAAGCGCACCAACACGGTGCTCCAGTCCGCCTTCTTCGCGCTGGCTAAGGTCCTGCCCGCCGAGGACGCCCTGCAGTACATGAAGGACGCGGCTACCAAGTCCTACATGAAGAAGGGCCAGGCCATCGTCGACGCCAACCATAAGGCCATCGATGCCGGTGCTACCGCCTTCCGTAAGTTCGAGGTTCCGGCCGACTGGGCAACCGCCGAGGATGCCGCTCCCGTCGAGCTCTCCGAGGAGACCAAGTCCGCCATCGCCCAGCAGGTCAAGAACCTGCTCGAGCCCATCGATCGCATGGATGGCGACAGCCTGCCCGTTTCCGCCTTCGTCGGTTGCGCCGACGGCCAGTTTGAGCTGGGCGCCTCCGCATACGAGAAGCGCGGCGTCGCCGTCGTCGTTCCCCACTGGGACGAGACCAAGTGCATCCAGTGCAACCAGTGCGCCTATGTGTGCCCGCATGCCACCATCCGTCCGTTCGCGATGACCGAGGACGAGGCTGCCGCCGCGCCCGAGGCTACCCGCACGCTCGACGCTATGGGCCCCAAGGCCAAGGGCATGAAGTTCACCATGGCCGTGTCCCCGCTCGACTGCATGGGCTGCACCAACTGCGTCAAGGTCTGCCCCAAGGGTGCTCTCGAGATGGTTCCCACCGAGCAGGAGATGGACCAGCAGCCTGTTTGGGACTATATGGTCGAGAACGTCTCCGAGAAGAAGGAGCTCATCGCGGCCAACGTCAAGGGCAGCCAGTTTAAACAGCCCTACCTGGAGTTCTCTGGCTCCTGCGCCGGCTGCGCCGAGACCGCCTATGCACGTCTGGTGACCCAGGTCGCCGGCGACCGCATGTTCATCTCCAACGCCACCGGCTGCTCCTCCATTTGGGGCAACCCCGCTGCCACCGCTCCTTACTGCAAGGACAAGGACGGTCACGGCCCGGCGTGGAACAACTCCCTGTTCGAGGACAATGCCGAGCACGGTCTGGGCATGGCTGTTGGCTATGAGGCCGTTCAGCACAAGCTGATCGCCGCTACCCAGGACATCATCGCTGCCGATGGTCCGTCCGATGAGCTCAAGGCTGCCGGTCAGGCTTGGATCGACTCCGTCAACGACGCCGAGGCCTCCAAGACCGCTGCCGCTGCCTACGTTGCCGAGCTCGAGAAGTGCGGCTGTGACGCTTCCAAGGCGATCCTCGCCGACAAGGCTTACCTCACCAAGAAGTCCTTCTGGATCTTCGGCGGCGACGGCTGGGCCTACGACATCGGCTTCGGTGGCCTGGACCACGTCCTGGCTTCCGGCCACAACGTCAACGTCTTCGTCTTCGACACCGAGGTCTACTCCAACACCGGCGGTCAGGCCTCCAAGGCCTCGAACCTGGGCCAGGTCGCTCAGTTCGCCGCTGCCGGTAAGGTGACCAAGAAGAAGTCTCTGGCCGAGATTGCCATGAGCTACGGCTACGTCTACGTGGCACAGGTTGCCATGGGCGCCAACCCGGCTCAGACCCTCAAGGCCATCCACGAGGCCGAGGCCTACGACGGCCCGTCTCTCATCATCGGCTACAGCCCCTGCGAGATGCACTCCATCAAGAAGGGTGGCATGCAGAACTGCCAGGCCGAGATGAAGAAGGCTGTCGAGTGCGGTTACTGGAACCTCTTCCGCTTCAACCCCGAGGCTGCTGCCGGCAAGAAGTTCTCGCTCGATTCCAAGGAGCCCGCGGGCGGTTATCAGGAGTTCCTGATGAACGAGGCCCGTTACGCTTCGCTGACGCGTTCCTTCCCCGAGCGCGCCGAGGAGCTCTTCAAGGAGAATGAGCAGGCCGCTATGGACCGCTATCAGCACCTGCTGAAGCTCAAGACGGTGTACAACGAGGCCTAGGTCTCCCACCGCAGGATCTGAGGGCTAACCTTCGCGGACGTCCTCGGACATGAAAGAACCCCCGCTGCGCACTACGTGCGGCGGGGGTTCTTTCGTCCTGCGGAGTGTCCGCGAAGGTTAGCCCTCAGATCCTGCTACGACTACGTCCTCGGATTGTGGGGCTGAATGAAGGAATTGGCTGTGGGGGTGCCTTGTCCCGGTCGCTGTTTCGCGGCGTGGCCGCGAAACCACGCGCCACTTTGGGCATGGAGGGCTAGCTGATTGTGGCCTTCTGCTGCCCCAGTGCTGTTTCGCGCTTTGCGCGAAACATCGCAGCACTTTGGGCATAGTGGGGGAGTTGGTTGTCGCTGCCTTCTATCCCCTTGCTGTTTCGCGCCTTTGGCGCGAAAGGCGCAGTACTTTGGGCGTGGGGGCTGGCTTGCGGACTCAGATGACCTAGAGAGATATGGGTGCAAACGAGAAATCGTTGTTGGGGTCGTCCTTTTCCATAAACTCATCGAGGCAGAATGTCATATAGATTGGAACGTACAGAACCTTGCCCTCTTTGCTGAGGTTCTCGTGGCTTAGCGCAACGGCCTCGGGGATTTTGTACTCGCTCACGCTCATCAGACGGTCGAGGGCCGCATGGGCTCGAACCTTCTTGCCCGATTTGACCTCGATTGGGACAACGTGCCCGCGAGTGCCTTCGATCACAAAGTCAACTTCGCCGACCTCGCGTGTCTGGTAGTACCATGCATCAGTTCCAAGGGCGACAAGCTCCTGCGCGACCACGTTCTCATAGAGACCGCCGAGGTTGGGGGTTTTCATATCAAGGTAGACAGCGCGTGCCGTGCTGCCTGGATACCGTGATGCGAGCATGCCTGTATCAGACTCGTATAGTTTAAAGGCGGTCGCCTTCTCTGTCCTCTTAAGAGGACTTCGGGCCTCCGTCACCTGGGCGACCATCAAACCGACGCCCGCGTTCACCAGCCATAGGAAATCCTGCTCGTATTTTTGAAGGCGAGCCCCCCCGCCCAGGGATGAAACAACAAAGCGATGGGACTCCGCCTCAAGCTGAACGGGAATTTGTTCGAAAATCGCGCGAACGTTAAACGCTCGAGTCGATGCATATTTAGAGATATCACTTTTGTACTGATCGACCAGCTGAATTTGAAGCTCACGCGTCCTCACGAGCGAATAACCCGAATCGATATAGTTCTGTACGACCTCCGGCATGCCGCCGCAAACGATATAAGCTCTAAAGTTTTTGAGCATCGCCTCATGAATATAGTTTTCGACGGGACGCCTCTCGACAAGGCAGCTGCGGATGTCTGCAAGCACATTCTCGCTGATGCTGTTTGCCCAACAAAACTCTTCAAAATCCATTGGCCGCATAACAATGTGCTCGACATACCCCACCGGGAAAGAAGAGATCCCCTTAAACTCAGTCCCAAGCATAGACCCCGAGAAGACATAGCTAAAGCGCCCGTCCTCGACCAACGCCTTCATGAGCGTGACGATCTGCGGATACTCCTGTATTTCATCGACAAAGATAAGCGTATCTCCCTCAACAAGCGGTGCATCCGCAAGAAGGGCCACGCGGTTGATAAAGTCAACGGCGTTCTTAGCGCCAATGAGCACATCTCTTGCCTCGGCATCGAGCAGCAAATTGGCCTCAAAATACGACGCGTAGTTGTCTTTACCAAACGCGCGAATCGCATAGCTCTTGCCAATTTGACGCGCACCGGTAACAAGCAATGCCTTATGAGAGTTATTTTTCCAGTTCAAAAGCCTGTTAGTGACCTTACGGCGTAGCATTAAAACACCTCATTGACAAAAATTGGCAAATAGATTTGCCCCTAATCATACAAAAATTGACAAATAGATTTGACCCAAATCATACAAAAATTGGCAAATAGCAAAGCTCACTTAGGCCTCAAAGCCAGCGAACCAGCACGGTACTTTGCGAAAAGGCTGGCGGCGCCGTTGTTGAGGGTGGCCAGGTTGACAGTGGTGCCGTTAGCGTTCTCGGCTGCTTGGGCGCGCAGGAGCGAAAGGGCGTCGGCAGCGTTCATGCAGAAGCCGACGGTAAAGTTCCATACTGCGAACTCGCAGTCGCTTGCCGCGGGGTGAAGCGCGATCGGCTATCCCTTATGTTGGATGAAAAGCCCCATGTTTTTGCAGGGGTGCATACTCGTCAAATTAATGTATAGAATCGCGTATAGTGCGAGTAAGATATTGCGCTGTCCGTTTTGTGTTTAGCAAAGATATAGTTTGCATAATCTGGTCTAATCCCTGCTCTATTTAAATAAAGTTGCACGTAAATGGCGTAGATATGCCTGAACTGGGCTTCTTTACGCTGAGCGGGTAAAATCGACCGTTCGCCGCTTAGGTATTTTCAAAATGAATAAAATGAGCGATAAAGAGAATATAAACCTTAATAAACTCGCGTATCGCACGGACGCGGGTTATTAATGGGTTGTAGGCCTTTTACAGAAAGGATTCCAGCAATGTCTAAGCCTCTTGGCAAGCCCGATCGTATTGTCGTCGCCCTCGGCGGCAACGCCCTCGGCAACAACCCCGTCGAGCAGATCGAGGCCGTGAGCAACACCGCCCACGCTCTCCTTGGTCTTATCGAGCAGGGCAACGAGATCATCATCACCCACGGCAACGGCCCGCAGGTCGGCATGATCCAGAACGCCTTCGCTGCTGCCCACGATGCCATCGGCACCCCCGAGATGCCGCTGCCCGAGTGCGGCGCCATGTCCCAGGGCTACATCGGCTACCACCTGCAGCAGGGCATCGGCCGCGAGATGCACAAGCGCTATAAGCGTTGGCACGCCGCCACCGTCGTCACCCAGATCGAGTGCGATCCGGACGATCCCGCGTTCAAGAACCCGACCAAGCCGATCGGCCCCTTCTACACCGAGGAGCAGGCCAAGGAGTTCATGGCCGAGGATCCCTCCAAGGTCTTCGTCGAGGATTCCGGCCGCGGCTGGCGTCGCGTCGTCGCCTCCCCCGATCCCAAGAAGATCGTCGAGGCCGACTCCATCCTCAACCTGCTCGACAACGAGTTCATCGTCATCGCCTGCGGTGGCGGCGGCATCCCCGTCGTCCGCGACTACGAGAACAAGGGCTGCTACAAGGGCGTTCCCGCCGTCATCGACAAGGACCTGGGCGGCGAGCTGCTGGCCGAGGACTGCGACGCCGACGTCCTGTTCCTGCTGACCGCCGTCGAGCACGTCGCCATCAACTTCGGCAAGCCCAACCAGGAGGAGCTCGAGGACCTCACCGCCGACGAGGCCGAGCGCCTGGCCGACGAGGGCCAGTTCGGCAAGGGTTCCATGGAGCCCAAGGTCCGCGCTGCCATCAAGTTCGCCCGTTCCCGCAAGGGCCGCACCTGCATCATCGGCGCCCTGGACAAGGCCGCCGAGACCATGGCCGGCCTCTCCGGCACCCGCATCCACGAGTAGCCTCTACTCTGTTGCCTCTCCCGTGGGCGCCAGGCAAAGCGCCCACAAACTAGCCTCTCTTCATGAGCCCCGCGGTCCGCTCCGACTGCGGGGCTTTTGCTGTTGAGGTGACTGTTCATGGGTGGTCATTGGGGACAGACTTAAATGAGTGGTCGCCCAATGACTACTCATTTAAGTCTGTCCCCAATGACAAGATCCGATCCAATTAGATGCTCAGGTCATGGGATGCCTGAAACCAGACGATGACTCCGAGAATCCTGATTCGGCGTTTGTCCAGCACAATATCCGGTTCCGATGTGCGATATGAGTAGGATGACAGCATCACTGTGTTCGTGCCGGTGCTATACCGCCGTATGACCACTCTGGAATTATCGGACAAGGCGAGGACGGAGCATCCGTTCCAGGGCTTCAGGTTGGGGTCCACTAGGAGAAAGGATCCCATCGGATAGCATTTGGACATGGCAGATGTGTCCATTTGAACAAAGAAACACCCACGATGTTTTTTGAATACGGATGAGGGAAGCGCCGTTGTTCCGGTCTGCTTAAGTCCTGTTCTGCCTCCATTCATCTGGATTTTAAATACATCGCAAAGGGAGTCAGTAGCAGTTTCCTTGGAATTCGGCTTCCGTCCTCCGTGGTCGAGCTTTGCGGCAAGCCCTGCGGTTTCTGATGCGAGGTCGTCAAGCTGCAGATTGAATTTCGAAACGATCTTGAGCAGTGTCGACCGGCGGATGGCATAGCGGTCCTTTTCCCAACGGCATACCGTTTCTTTGGAGACGCCGACGAGTGCCGCGAACTCCTCCTGCGTGAGCTGGTCGCGCTTGCGAAGCGCCTTTATGTTTTGACCCGTTCCCATGTTATGAAGCGCGGACGAGGGGAAGGCAGAGGCAGTTGGGGCCGCCAAAGCCGTTTGTCAGCTCGAAGATGGAGATGGGAACAAGTTCAATACCGGCCTGCTCCAGTGCCTTGTTCGTCTCGGTGTTCTCTTCGTATACGCAGACCTTGCCGGGCTCCAGGCAAAGCGTGCTTATAGCATTGTTGGTTCTTTCGACCTCTGCCGCTCCGGGATTTGAGCCGCCGCAAGGGATAAATTGCGGTGAACTTAAACCCAGGGCTAATCCCAGCGCTTCTTTTAGTCCGCCTTCGACATGACGCGCCCGGGTTGTCCTTTCCGATCTGCCTCGTGTAATGCAGTAGACCCGCGCTTGGTCCAGGAGCTCCCGGTCAATGAGGAATGTCTCATAGTTAACACGAGCAAAGTATGTGTCGAGATGAATGCAGAGATCATCGTAGGGAACCTCAATGGCCCATACGGACTCAATAGTCGAGTTCTCGTCCCAGAGCAAGTTGTTCGCTAGGGTGTCTATAGCTGCTGGCTCGGTTCGTTGAGAGATGCCAACGGCTACATTTTCGCTGTTGAGGTTGTGAAGGTCGCCGCCTTCAATGTGGTAAGTCGATTCATGCTTGAAGAACTGAGGAGTCTCGCGGAAATCCGGATGATAGTTAAAAATCGTTTTATAGGCGATAACCTCACGGTTGCGCTCTGGCCAGTACATATGGTTGAGCGTGACACCTTCGCCGATGACGCTTGCTGGATCGCGCGTAAACCACATGGTGTTAAGGGGGGCTATGAGAAGGTCGTCGGGTGAGTATGCGTCTCCCGTCAGCTTTGAGAGGCTGAACACCTCCTTGTTCGTGTCGAAGACCTGGGAGTAGCGAACGCCGTTGACGGCTGCCTGGACCAGGTCGCGGGAACCTTCGATATGCTCAAGATACTCGCGAATGGCGGACTCGAGCTCCATGCCCCTCGCGCCGCATTCTGAAATGTAGCTATCGATAAAAGAGCGACGCGCTTGCTCTGTCGCATCAAGGGCTTCGGTAAGAAGGTTCTCGAGATAGAGAATCTCTACTCCTTCGTGCTCGAGCATTGCCGAGTAAGCATGATGCTCCCCAAGAGCCTTTTCAAGATCAAATGAATTGCTAGACGGACGCAACGTAAAGACCCGATTGAACTGCCCGTCGGGGTAGTTGCGCGTTTCGGGGCCGGGACAGTGCAGAAGCACCTTTTTTAGCTTTCCTATTTCATTTTGAACATGCAATGCGGACATGTGACCTCGCTTTGGCGGTGAGTATTTATTGCTTCCATAGTGGCACATTACGAGTTTGATTAAATTTACATCATATCTGTCACAGGTGAATGGCACGAACCGGCTTAGTAATTGATGTTAAACATCAATTTAGATAACAAATTGACAAATTACATCAATCTGAAATCCGTTTACGGGTTGATGCGCTTCGTTGGCGGGCGAAGAGACGGAAGGGTGTTTTGCGCGATGACACAATGGCTTTGCCGGCAACGAAAAACCCCTGAATTAAGGAGGAGAGATGGCAGAGACAGAAAAGAAGCGCACTCCTCGAGTCCCGCACGTGTACACCATCATTCTCGTCTTGATGGCCGTATTTGCCGTTCTGACCTGGGTCGTGCCTTCGGGTTCGTTTGAGCGCCAGGAGGTTAACGGTCGCGAGGTAACGGTCTCGGGCACCTATGAGCCTGTCGATAAGGTCTATACGGACGAGGACGGCAACGAGGTCGATCTTCGCCAAGGCATCTTCGAAGTACTTGAGGCCCCTGCGATCGGCATCCAGCAAGCGGTCGAGGTCGTTGCATTCATTATGATCGTGGGAGGTTCCTTCCAGGTCATCACGGCGACCGGAGCCATCACGAGTGGCGTAGCTCGAGTGGTGAAAAAGTTCAAGAGCAAGGACGTCCTCATCATTCCGATCCTAATGGTGCTTTTTGCCTTGGGCGGCAGCACCTTTGGTATGGCAGAGGAGACGCTTCCGTTCTTTGCGATTCTTATGCCGATCATGATGGCCATGGGCTTCGACTCAATTACAGCGTTCATGACGGTGTTTGTGGGTGCCCGTATCGGATACATCGCATCTACCGTCAATCCGTTCAACGTCCTGATTTCCCAGGGCATCCTCGGTATCCAGGGCAACCCCCAGCTTTGGTTGCGTACTATTGCCCTTGCCGTGCTCACGGCGGTTGCCGTCGCATGGGTTGTAATGTATGCCCTCAAGGTTAAGAAAAACCCCGAAGCGTCCCCCGCTTTCCACGATGATATCGAGAAACGCAAAGAGTTTGGCGCGGATGAGAACCTCCTCGATAGCGAGTTCACCGCTAAGCAAAAAGCCGTCATGGTTATTTTCGTGCTTGGACTTGGCGCTATCATTTGGGGCCTGGTAGCCCAGGGCTGGTACATGAACGAAATCTCTGCGATTTTCTTGGCCATGGCCCTTCTTTCTGGTGTTGTTTCCGGGATGAATGAGAAGGAGATCGCTGGCGAGTTCGTTAAGGGAATTGCAGATTTCGCGTTCTCTGCCATCGTTGTTGGACTTGCCCGCGGAATCCTCGTAATCGCCAATGACGGCCTCATCATCGATACGATTCTCAATACGCTCGCCACGGCTCTCACTGGAGTTCCAGCCGTTATCTTTACGAGCATCCTCTATGTCGTGGATAACCTTCTGTCGATCCTCGTTCCGAGCTCTTCGGGTATCGCTGCTCTTACGATTCCAATTTTTGGCCCGCTTGTTGAGCTGATGGGCTTAAACCCCGAGGCTGCAGTTACGGGTCTTTCCATGGGCAGCGCGGCCATGTCTCTCATTTCGCCAACAAGCGCGATGCTCGTTGCCGGTCTTGGCGTCTGCAAGATTCCGCTTGGCCAGTGGTGGAAGGTTGCTTGGAAATTCTTCCTGGTCGTGAGCGTTATCTGCATGGCATTCACTGCGGTTTCGGGCCTTATCCCCTTGCCGTAAAAGCAAAACCTTACATACAGTTGTAAGAAAGAAGGATAGAGATGAACAAAGGACTGAACGTTCATAGCGAGATTGGCGCCCTTAAGAAGGTGTGCGTCCATCGCCCCGGTATGGATCTTGTAAACATGAAGGCGGAGGATTTCGACCGCGTTTGGATTCACGACGCGTTCTATCTGGACTATGCCCAGAAAGAGCACGATCAGTTTACCGACCTTCTTCGCGGCGCTGGCGCCGAGGTCGTCTATATGGAAGAGCTGCTCGCTGAGACGTTTGACAAAGTCGAGGGTACTCGCGCAGAGTTCATGACGAAGTTCATGGGTGAGTCCGGCATCTCCAACGCGGCCCTTCGCCAGGCCGTTGTCGAGAAGCTTGATTCGATTAAGGACAACAAGGAGTTTGTCCTTGCTGCCATGGGCGGCCTCTACGTTCGCGACCTCGAGATCCCCAAGGTCGGCGGTTCTCTTGCCAGTATGGACGGCGAGGAGTTGAAGGCTGACGATATGGTGCTGTTCCCCATGCCGGCCTCGTATTTCTCCCGTGACCCTCTGGCTGTCGTGGGCAAGGGCGCTACCATGAACCGCATGTACTGGAATCAGCGCAATCGCGAAGTAATCTTCTACGAAACGGTGCTGCGTAACCATCCTGATTACGCTGGTAGCCCCATTTGGTATGACCACAACAGCGAGTGGCATATCGAGGGCGGCGATATCCTCAACATCAACGCCAAGACGCTCGCCATCGGTATTTCCGAGCGCACCCAGACTGCAGCCATCGATGAGCTCGCCAAGAATATGTTCTGGGGTTCCGATGAGGCTGAGATCGAGAACATCTATGCCATCAAGATTCCGCACGGCTATGCCTACATGCACCTCGACACCGTCTGCACGCAGGTCGATCGCGATAAGTTCACGGTCTATCCCGGCATCTACCAGACGCTTCGTGCCTACCGCCTGACCAAGGGCGATTCGGAGGGGGAGGTGCATATCGAGGAACTCGAGGGCACCCTGCAGCATATCCTCGAGCTTGCGACGGGTATGGACCATATCACCATGATTGAGTGCGGTGGCGGCGATCCGATCGAGGCTTCCCGTGAGCAGTGGAACGATGGTTCCAACACTCTTGCGGTCGCACCGGGCAAGGTCTGCGTGTATGAGCGCAACGTTGTAACCAACGATGCTCTTTACAAGGCTGGCGTCGAGCTGCTCGTCGCTCCCTCCGAGGAGCTTTCTCGCGGTCGCGGCGGCCCGCGTTGCATGACCATGCCGTTCTGGCGTGAGGAAATCTAGTCAGCGTTAGCGTATCTGGGCGGCGCGTGTGGTCTGCGCCGCCCATCCCTCCTTGTGTGTTCCAACAACCGAAAGGACTCAAATCATGGCTCTTAATCTTTCTGGTCGAAGCGTTCTTACCCTGCTTGACTTTACGTCTGAGGAAATCGAGTACATGCTCGACCTCTCAAAGAACTTCAAGGATATGAAGCGCGCCGGTTATCCGCACCGCTTTCTCGAGGGCAAGAACATTGTCCTGCTGTTTGAGAAGACCTCAACGCGCACGCGCTGTGCCTTCGAGGTCGGCGGTATGGACCTGGGTATGGGTGTGACCTACCTCGACCCCGGCTCGTCGCAGATGGGCAAGAAAGAGTCCATCGAGGATACCGCCCGCGTGCTCGGTCGCATGTATGACGGTATTGAGTATCGCGGCTCCGACCAGTCGATTGTCGAGGAGCTTGCCGCCAAGGCTGGCGTTCCCGTCTGGAACGGTCTGACCAACGAGTACCATCCCACCCAGGCCCTTGCCGACATTCTTACCATGCGTGAGGAGTTTGGCGACACGCGCGGCATGAAGCTCACCTATATGGGCAAGGAGCAGGGCAACGTCAGCGACTCCCTGATGGTTATCTGCGCCAAGCTCGGCATTAACTTCTGCTCCTGCGGACCCAAGGGCGATGTCGAGGGCGCCACGCACTTCGATCCCGAGCTTCTTGAGCGCTGCCAGGAGATCGCCGCTCAGAATGGCTGCACGATCCAGCTCACTGAGGATATCGACGAGGGCGTCAAGGATGCAGACGTGATCTATACGGACGTTTGGGTCGGTATGGGCCAGGCTGAGGAGCTGTGGAAGAGCCGAATCGATCTTCTCTCTCCCTATCGAGTAACGCCCGAGGTCATGGCCAAGGCAAACCCCGGCGCCATCTTTATGCACTGCCTGCCGAGCTTCCACGATACGCAGACCACCATCGGCGCCGAGATTGCCGAGAAGTTCGGCGTGACCGAGATGGAGGTTTCCGACGAGGTCTTTGAGAGCGCGCAGTCTCGCGTGTTCCAGGAGGCCGAGAACCGCATGCATACCATTAAGGCCATGATGTACGCGACGCTTCGCTAGTAGCTGGGAAGTGAACGAACACTATGAGCAAACCGTACGGAAAGCCCGATCGTATTGTCGTCGCCCTCGGCGGCAACGCCCTCGGCAACAACCCCGTCGAGCAGATCGAGGCCGTGAGCAACACCGCCCACGCTCTCCTTGGTCTTATCGAGCAGGGCAACGAGATCATCATCACCCACGGCAACGGCCCGCAGGTCGGCATGATCCAGAACGCCTTCGCTGCTGCCCACGATGCCATCGGCACCCCCGAGATGCCGCTGCCCGAGTGCGGCGCCATGTCCCAGGGCTACATCGGCTACCACCTGCAGCAGGGCATCGGCCGCGAGATGCACAAGCGCTATAAGCGTTGGCACGCCGCCACCGTCGTCACCCAGATCGAGTGCGATCCGGACGATCCCGCGTTCAAGAACCCGACCAAGCCGATCGGCCCCTTCTACACCGAGGAGCAGGCCAAGGAGTTCATGGCCGAGGATCCCTCCAAGGTCTTCGTCGAGGATTCCGGCCGCGGCTGGCGTCGCGTCGTCGCCTCCCCCGATCCCAAGAAGATCGTCGAGGCCGACTCCATCCTCAACCTGCTCGACAACGAGTTCATCGTCATCGCCTGCGGTGGCGGCGGCATCCCCGTCGTCCGCGACTACGAGAACAAGGGCTGCTACAAGGGCGTTCCCGCCGTCATCGACAAGGACCTGGGCGGCGAGCTGCTGGCCGAGGACTGCGACGCCGACGTCCTGTTCCTGCTGACCGCCGTCGAGCACGTCGCCATCAACTTCGGCAAGCCCAACCAGGAGGAGCTCGAGGACCTCACCGCCGACGAGGCCGAGCGCCTGGCCGACGAGGGCCAGTTCGGCAAGGGTTCCATGGAGCCCAAGGTCCGCGCTGCCATCAAGTTCGCCCGTTCCCGCAAGGGCCGCACCTGCATCATCGGCGCCCTGGACAAGGCCGCCGAGACCATGGCCGGCCTCTCCGGCACCCGCATCCACGAGTAGCCTCTACTCTGTTGCCTCTCCCGTGGGCGCCAGGCAAAGCGCCCACAAACTAGCCTCTCTTCATGAGCCCCGCAGTCCGCTCCGACTGCGGGGCTTTTTGCTCTCGGTCCCGCCCTCAAATCACGAGAGTGGATAATCTCCCACTTTGAGCCTGCATACAGGCCAAAAGTGGGAGATTATCCACTCTCATTCCGGGTAGTCATTGGGGACGTTCTTAAACGACTAGTCAAACAAGAACGTCCCCAACGACTACTCATTTAAGTCTGTCCCCAATGACTAGTAGTAGGCCCACATGGCTTCGACTTCGTTGAGGACCTCTACGACGCCCCAGCGACGGGCGCTGCGGCTGGCCGAGTTGGGGTCGTAGACGCCAATCTGGCTGGCATCGTCGATGCCGTAGAGCACGATGTAGTGGCCTACGTTGGTAAACGTACCGGGGCGCACTGCGGCAATAACGGGCGCACCCGAGCGAAGTGCTTGGGTAATCGATTCGCGATCGTTATAGAGCTGTGTTCCGTTGAGTCCCAGCTGCCACGCACCGCCTGTCATAAACGACCACTCGGTGGCACCAGTGGGGGCGTAGTTGCCGGCTTCGGCCAGTGCGCATATATCGACCGGTGTCTTATCGGCGTGGCCAGTCTTAAAGATATAGACCATGGTGAGACAAGTGGGGCCGCAAGCGTTTTCGCGAATAGTGCCGCCGGCATAGGGCAGCTCCGACCATGCGGGGTCAATTTGGTAGATGTGGGGCATGGTGCCGGCCTGCCATTGCGAGCGTGGGGTCGAGAACGCAAAGGAGTAACCGGGCGCGACGGGAGCTTTAAGCAGCTTGTCCTCGGCAGTGGGCTCAAGACCGGCTGATCCGTGGGAGATACAGGATCCCAAAAACACAAAGACGAGGCAGGCGGCAATGGAGCAAAGCGCAAGGCGTAGGCGGCGGGCCGGAAGCACGTGGCTTGTGGTATGCGACGCGGGGCGAGGGGCGGAATTGCCGCGGTTGCGTTGAGGTCGCGAAAAGGAGCGTTTAACGTAGTAATCGGTCTTACGGCGATCGTAGCGGCGCGGCTGCGATGTGTCGGTCTGGCGTTGGCGTGTGCTCGTACTCACGCGGTCTGACTGCTGCACGGTACGGCTTTGTTGCCGAGAAGAAGCCCCGGGCTGCTCTTGGGGGCGCTGCTGGTTGCCGTTGTCGGAGGTGCTTCTGGGCGTTGGCGTGGTGCGGCCGGCAAAGCGAACGCTTTGTCGCCGTTGATCACCGTCGTTGTATCCGTATGCCATTCGTACCGCCTTGTCTCATGTATAACCTGTCTATCCTACAAAAAAGATGTTCAACAAATGGGTCTGCGCGTCAAAAGCTCGGTAAACGGTACGAAAGGCGCAAAACACACGGCCTCAAAAACATCTCTATATGCGTCCGATGAGCGTACGCCCGTCGGACGGGCGACAACAATGAGCGGCAAACCGTGCCGTTCGTCCCAAAAACGGTGCCGCTCGTTTTGCAGTTCTGCCTTCGGTCGAGCTGCGAGCGGCGCTGCTGCGCCAAGGCCGTATCTTAAAGCCATGGAATAAAAGCGCGCGGCAAAACGGACCGCGCAAGGGGTGACGCCAAGGGGCGTCAAAAAGGAAAGGAGGGGAACAATGGCGGACAAGAACGCAGAAGTTGCAGTCGAGGATAACGGCGGCATGAAGAAAACGCTTTCGCTCTGGAACTTCTTCACCATCGGTTTCGGTGCCATCATCGGTACCGGTTGGGTTCTGCAGGTCGGCGACTGGATGGTCGTGGGCGGCGGTCCCGTTCCCGCTATGATCGCATTCCTCTTGGGCGCAATCTTCCTCGTGCCCGTCGGAGCTGTTTTCGGTGAGCTCACGGCTGCTATCCCCATTTCGGGCGGCATCGTCGAGTATGTCGATCGTAGCTTTGGCCGTACGATGAGCTACATCACCGGCTGGCTCCTGGCCCTGGGCAACGGCATCCTGTGCCCGTGGGAGGCCATCGCCATCTCGACCCTCGTGTCCGAGATGTTCGGCAGCCTGCCCGGCCTTGAGTGGCTGCGCGCCGTCAAGCTCTACACCATCCTGGGCGCCGACGTTTACCTGTTCCCGACGCTAATCGCGCTCGGCTTTGCAACCTACGTCATCTTCCTCAACTTCCGCGGTGCCAGCTCGGCCGCCAAGCTGCAGGCCTTCCTGACCAAGGCCCTGCTCTGCGGCATGCTGCTCGCCATGGGCGTCTCGCTGTTCACCGGCTCGCCGGACAACGCCATGCCCGTGTTCTCCCAGGTCACCGGTGCTGGCGGCGGCAAGCCCGCTACCGAGGGCACCAGCCTGTTCGCAGGCATCGTTTCGGTCCTGGTTCTGACCCCGTTCTTCTACGCCGGCTTCGACACCATTCCTCAGCAGGCTGAGGAAGCAGCCGAGGGCCTCAACTGGAACAAGTTCGGTAAGATCATCTCCTTGGCTCTGCTGGCCGCCGGCGGCTTCTACATGGTCTGCATCTACTCGTTCGGCACCATCCTCGACTGGCATGAGTTTGTTAAGAGCCCGGTTCCCGCGCTTGCCTGCCTCAAGGGCATCAACATGCTCCTGTACCTGGCCATGCTCGTCATCGCCACGCTTGGACCCATGGGCCCGATGAACTCCTTCTACGGCGCCACGAGCCGCATCATGCTCGCCATGGGCCGCAAGGGCCAGCTGCCCGAGAAGTTCGCCGAGGTCGATCCCAAGTCCGGCGCTCCCAAGCTCGCCTGCGCCGTTCTGGGCGTCATCACCGTCATCGGTCCGTTCCTGGGCAAGAACATGCTCATCCCTCTGACCAACGTGTCGGCTCTCGCCTTCATCTTCTCCTGCGGCATGGTCGCCCTCGCTTGCCTGCGCATGCGCTTCACCGAGCCCGACCTGCCTCGTCCCTACGAGGTGCCCGGCGGCAAGTTTGGCATCAGCCTCGCTGTCGCTGCCTGCGCCGTCATCATTGGCCTGCTCGTGGTCCCGTTCTCTCCCGCCTCCCTCAACATGGTGGAGTGGAGCATCGTGATCGGCTGGCTGGCCGTTGGCCTGGCCCTCATGGCCTTCACCAATTCCCGCAAAAAATAACGCCTAGCCGGGGCGGATCGGGTGCGCGGACCCCTCTCTTCCGCGCACCGAACCCGGCACCACTTGGGTAGCTTTGTGAGGCCATAACCCAACATGGCCTCGCCCACTATATGGATCCATAAGGAGGAACCATGTCCACTAAGTACGCAATCGTTGGCGGCAAGCTCATCGACGGTACCGGTGCCGAGCCGGTCGAGAACTCCCTCGTTCTCGTCGACGACAACGGCAAGATCGAGTATGCCGGTGCTATGCAGGACCTTCCCGAGGGCGTTGAGGTTATCGACGCCGCCGGCAAGACCGTCCTTCCCGGCCTGATCGACACCCACCTGCACTTCTCGGGCAACCTGACCGACGATGACACCGACTGGGTCATGCAGCCGCTCCTCGAGAAGCAGGCCGTCGCCGTCAAGCAGGCCTACGACTGCCTCACCCACGGTCTCACCACCGTCTGCGAGATCGGCCGCTTTGGTATCCAGATTCGCGACTGCATCGACAAGGGCGTCTTCAAGGGCCCGCGCGTTCTGGCCACTGGTCTTGGCTTCTGCCGCGTTGCCGGCCACGGTGACTCCCACCACTGCACCCAGGAGCTCAACAAGGAATCCCATCCCTGGGGCGACCAGGTCGATGGTCCTTGGGATCTGCGCAAGGCCGTCCGTCGTCGCCTGCGCGAGAACCCCGATGCCATCAAGATCTGGGCTACCGGTGGCGGCATCTGGCGTTGGGATTCCGGTCGCGACCAGCACTATTGCTCCGAGGAGATCCAGGCCGTGGTCGAAGAGGCAAAGATGGTCGGCATCCCCGTGTGGAGTCACTGCTACAACAACCACGCCGCCGCCTACGACTCCGTTCGCTTTGGCTGCGAGCAGCTGATCCACGGCTTCGATATCGATGAGCGCACCATGGACCTCATGGCCGAGCAGGGCACCTTCTTCACCCCGACGATCGCCTTCCTGCCCACCTGGTACGCCACCTATCCGCCCGTCTACGTCCCCGAGCTGCACGACAAGTACGAGGGCACCCTGGTCGAGAAGGAGCTGCAGCGCAACTACGACTGCCTGCGCGAGGCCAAGAAGCGCGGCGTCGTCATGACGATCGGCTCCGACTCCTTCTCCTTCGTCACCCCGTACGGCACCTGCTCCATCGAGGAGATGTACGAGTTCGTCGACAAGATCGGCTTCACTCCGGTCGAGACCATCACCTGCGCCACCCTCAACGGTGCCAAGATGTGCCACATCGAGGACGAGACCGGTTCCATCGAGGCCGGCAAGTGCGCCGACCTGCTGGTTGTCAACGGTGACGTCGCCGCCGACATCCACGTGCTCAACACCGACAACATGGACGTCATCATGAAGGACGGCTGGATCGTCGAGGCTGGCACCTTTGGTGAGGCTAACAAATACAGCGCCTAAGATACCGTTTGTCGATGGCTTGATGTAAAACACAGTTTTTGATTGCATAATGCAATGGAGAGGGTCGCTTGCGGCCCTCTTTATTTGCTATGGGTGCTAAGGACAAGAGGGGATGACGGTGGATTTAAACAGGCTGATTCTGGGCAAGAGCTACAACTCTACCAAGGTCTTTCGTACGGCCCAGCATGTGGTTCAGGCCATCCTGCTCGGTATTGTCGTTCCGGCGCTTATCCTGCTGCTTATCTGGGATTTAACCGATAATCCCAATCCCGTTCCGGGCGTTGTCGTTATTGCCGGCCTGGTCATGCTGTGCTTCTTTTTCTCGTATGTCTTTGTGGTCCCCGACGACCTCACATCGAGCGCAACCGACCGTACGCTCGCCATCGCATCAAAAATATTCGCCTACACGTCGCGCGGCCTTACGCCCGAAGCGGCCCTGGGCGCCTCTAAAATTATCCTGTCCGAGACCATCGCCTCTGCCATCTGCTTTACCGATGGCAAACAGGTGTTGGCAAGCTGGGGCGAGGACTCGGCAAAGTGCCCTGCCGGCACCCCGGTTGTGCTCAAGACCACGCTCAACGTGATCGAGTCCGGCGAGCAGAGCGTGTTTTCGCGTGACGCTTCCAATGAGACGGGTGGCTACTTTCCGCGCCTGCGCGCCGGCATTGTCGCACCGCTTACCGTGCGCGGGCATTGCGTGGGCACGCTTGAGCTGTATTATCCCCGTCTGAGCAGCATCGATATGCGCCAGACGGCGCTTGCCTCGGGCTTTGCCGACCTCATTTCCACGCAGCTTGCGAGCTTTGAGCTCGAGCGCCAGGACGAGCTTACAGCTCGCGTGGAGCTGCGCGCCTTGCAATCGCAGGTCGATCCTCATTTTCTGTTTAACACCATCGGCACCATCGTGTCGCTCGTGCGTACCGAGCCGGACAAGGCCAGGTCGCTGCTCATCGACTTTTCCAATTACTACCGTCAGACACTGTCCGATTCCGATACCCTCACAACGCTCGAGCACGAGGTGGAACAGGGCACTCGTTACATCAACCTTATGCAGGCCCGGTATGGCGACGGCCGTCTGCGCGTCTCGGTCGATATCGACTTTGAGGTGCGCGACAGCATGGTGCCGCCGTTTATCTTGCAGCCGCTGCTCGAAAACTGCATCAAGCATGCGCAGCGCGAGACCGAGCCGCTTTCTATTCGTGTTAGGGCTTTTGAGACCGATGACGGTCTGGAGATCATCGTCGAAGATGACGGCATCGGTATGAGCGAAGAAGTCTGCGCGCACCTGTTTGAGCAGCATCGCCTGGAGGAGCCCGAGAGCATTACCGCCGACGGCTCCATCAAGCGAGGCTGCGGCCTGGCGCTCTTCAACGTGCTTCAGCGCATCCATTTCTTTTACGGGGAAGATTCTGGCATGCGCGTGAAGTCCCAGGAGGGCGTGGGAACGCAGGTCATCGTCGAGCTGAACGGCGAGCCGCATGAGCCGGCGCCGATGAAGGTGTAGCGCGCGGTTGGATTGAGAGAAAAAAAGAGGGGAAGCGCATATGTCCGAGGGATGGAACATCTTGGTGGTTGATGACGAGCCTCCTATTAGGGCTGAGCTACGTTATCTGCTGGAAAAGGATGCACGTGTGGGACAGATTGCCGAGGCGGGCAATGTCACCGAGGCCGTGGAGTCGATTCTGTCGAACAAGCCCGACGTGCTGTTTTTGGATATCACGATGCCCGGCCGCTCGGGAATCGAGCTTGCCGAGACGCTGCAGAACCTAAAAACGCCGCCGGTCGTGGTGTTTGTGACGGCATTTGCCGAGTATGCGGCCGATGCCTATAACCTCGATGCCATTGATTACGTCGTCAAGCCGGTCGAGGATGCCCGCCTGTCAAAGGCGCTCGATAAGATCGAGGCCGCCCTGGGCGTTCGTCGTGTCGTCCATGCTCCGCGCCAGCCCTTGCGCCTGACGGTGGATCGCGGGGGGAAAAAGTTGTTCATCCCCGTGGCGGATGTCTGCTACTTTGAGGCGCGTGCCGATTTTTGCAACGCCGTCTGCGCCGAGGGAACATATCTGATCAATGAGTCGATCTCTTCGCTCGAACGTCGCTTGGGCTCCGAGGGCTTTATTCGCGTTCATCGCAGCTATCTGGTCAATTTGGAAGACGTGCACAATGTTGAGATTGGCTCCACGGGGTTGATGGAGCTCAGGCTCAACCGCGTGAGCTCGACGGTGCCGGTGTCCCGTCGTCGTGCCGCCGAGGTCAAGTCGCACCTGGGGCTTGCGTAAGAGGCTTGCGTGCTGTCGTTTACCATCGCAGGTTTGGTATGGGCGCGCGGTGGGCATAATGGGTGGCATCGAATGAAATCGAAAGGATCATTATGCCCGCGCTTATCACCCATCATCTGTTTGGCGAGGAAAGCATCGACCGTCTTCCGCAGGGCGTCATCACGTCCGATGAAGAGCGCATTGCCTTTATCTTGGGCAACCAAGGCCCCGACCCGTTTTTCTTTCACATTCTGACACCGCGTGTTTCCGACTGCACGCTGCTGGCGCAGGTCATGCATCGGTCGCGCATGTCTCGCCAGTTCGCGTGCCTGCGCGACGGCGTGTCGCATCTGCTGCCGCGCGACGCCAGCTTGGGTCGTGCCTTTGCGCTGGGCCTGCTGTCTCATTACGTGCTCGACCGCAACGCCCACCCCTTTGTCTATGAGCAACAGTTTGGCATCGTGGAGTCCGATTCAGAGCTTGAGGATTCGAGCAGTCAGGTCCATGCCGTGATCGAGAGCGACCTGGATGTACTGATGCTGCAGCTTAAACGCGATGGCGCTACGGTCGACGATTACCCGCCGGCGGGCGAGATCGTCACCACCGATCGCATCAATCGCGTTGCCGGCGTGCTGATGAGCTATGTTGCCGGACGCGTGTACGGCATTGACATTCCGGCGGGGGAGTACGGTGCTGCCGTCGCCAATATGCAGCGACTTTATCGCGCGATTGAGCCGGCCGGCTCCGCAAAGACGCGCGCGATCTCGCTGGTTGAGGGCTTGGTGCACGACTACTCGCTGCTCGACGGCCTTGCCCATCGCGTGACGACGGAGCTGCCCGAGCGCACCGGTAACCTGGGCCATCTGACATGGAAGAATCCCTTTACCGACGAGGTCTCGAACGAGAGTTTCCCCGAGGTTTTTGATCGTGCGCTGGTCGATTACGAGTGCACGGTCGCTCGATTCATCGAAACAGGCGACATGGAGGCCGTGACCGGTCACGTCAACTACAGCGGCCGCGTGCTCGGCGCCGACGAGGAGTTCGACCGCGAGGAATAGGGTCCGCTCCTGTCTCTTTGCCGAATCCTTACCGGCGCCTCCGTGCAATTGGGGTACGATGAACTAGCTGCATATCGGGCGAATACGAAGGGTCCCTGTCCATGAAATACACCAAGCTCGAGCGTAACTGGGTCATGTACGATGTGGGAAACTCGGCCCTCGTGCTGCTCAATACCTCGGTGGTGCCCATCTACTTTAACGCCATCAATACCGGCGCTTCCTCGGCAGACCTGGTGGTCGCTTGGGGCAACGCGCAGACGATTGCCTCGCTGGTCATTGCCATGCTCATGCCCATTCTGGGCGCGCTTGCCGATTACGCCGGCAATAAGATCAAGTTCTTCTTGGGCTTCTTCCTCACGGGCCTGGTGCTCTGCCTGGCGCAGGCTATCCCAATGTCCGCCATGGCAATTTTGACCGTGTACGTGCTGTGCACCATCGGCCTTAACTCTTCTATGACGTTCTACGACGCCATGCTGCCCGACATTACCACCGACGAGCGCATGGACGCCGTGTCCAGCTCGGGCTATGCCTGGGGCTACATCGGTTCCACCGTGCCGTTCGTCATCTGCCTTGCGCTCATCATGGGTGGCCCCGCTCTTGGCGTCCCCACCATGCTGGCAACGCGTCTGTCGTTTATCATCACTGGTGCCTGGTGGCTCATCTTTACCCTGCCGCTCATTCGCACCTATAAGCAAAAGTACGGTCGCGAGCGCGGTCCCGAGGACACCATCGGCCACATCGTGGGCGGTGTGTTCTCCGAGGTCGGACACACCATGCGCGAGATCGCCCACAACAAGACCGTGCTGGTCTACATGATCGCGTTCTTCTTCTATATCGACGGTGTGCACACGGTCATTTCTATGGCCACCAGTTACGGATCGGCCTTGGGCATCGATTCGACGCAGCTGGTCCTGGCGCTGCTCGTCACGCAGTTTGTTGCTTTTCCGTCTGCCATCATTTACGGCAAGCTCGCCGGCCGCGTGGGCACGCTCAACATGATCTTGGTGGCAGTCGCCGCCTATATGGGCATCGTGCTCTTTGCCGCGTTCTTCCTCAAGACCGCCTTTGAATTCTGGGTGCTTGCCATTTTGGTCGGCCTGTTCCAGGGCGGCGTGCAGGCGCTCAGCCGTAGCTACTTTGGCCGCATTATTCCCAAGGAAAAGTCCAACGAGTACTACGGCTTCTTTGACATCTTTGGTCGTTATGCAAGCGTTATGGGCACCTTCCTGGTGTCGGTCGTCACCTCGCTGACCGGCAACCCGTCGCTGGGCGTCCTTTCCATTGGTGTGCTGCTGGTCGTTGGCTTTATGCTGCTGGTCCGCCTGTCCCGCATGACTCGGGCGGCAGAGCATGCCGCATAGGAGCGAGCGGCTATTGTGCCTGTCCACGGTACTCTTTTGGGGTTATCCGCAATAAACATTGCGACTTGCGAGCAATGATTTGCCCAAGTGGGTATGATGGAATCAGCTAGGTCGCGGGGCGTCGCCTGTGTTTGGCGGCGTCCCGTTTTTGTGTTGCAGGGAGGGTAAGGCATGAACGCCACGGTCGTGATTCCAACGTATTGGGCGGGCGATGACGCTTGCGCAAACGCCCCTGGCACCTATGACCATTCGACGCGACTCAACGCCGACAATCCCGAACTCGACCGCTGCCTGGCCTCGCTTGAGCAGGTACGTGACATCCCGCGCATCATCCTTTTGGTGGTCTGTCCCGTTTCTGCCACAGCCGATGTGTCGCTGCGCGTGCACGAGATTGTCGACGCGCATCCCACGCTCAAGGTCACCGTTGTCACCAACACCCAGGCCTCGCGCATCGCAGACCGGGTTGCTCAGATCGCGCCTAAGGGTTCGGGCGAGTGCGTGAGCCTGCGAGGCTACGGTGCCATCCGCAACATGGGGCTAGCTTGTGCCGCTGTGCTGGGGCATGACGCGGTTATCTTTTTGGATGACGATGAGACTGTCATCGATGCCGACTTTATGAAGCGCGCGACCTACGCGCTGGGTCAGCAGACGCGTCAGGGCCTGCCGATCTTGGTCAAGAGCGGCTATTTCTACGATCGCGACGGCTCGCCGCTGGCTCCCACGGACAAGGCGGGCATCTGCCATCGTTGGTGGACCAAGCGCATCGAGTTCAACCGTTGGATGAAAAAGGCGCTCTCGGGCACCCGCATCTCGCGCTCCAACTACGTGTGCGGCGGCCTGATGGCCCTGCACGCCCGCGCCTTTACGCGTGTGGCCTTTGACCCGTTTATCACCCGCGGCGAGGACTTGGATTACCTCTTTAACATGCGTATGTTTGGCTACGACGTGTGGTTTGATAACGAGTGGACCGTGCGCCATCTGCCTCCGGAGTCCGAAAAGCGCTCACCGCGCTTTATGCAGGATGTATACCGTTGGTACTACGAACGGGCCAAGTTGACATTCGCCGCGCATCAAAAGGAGCTCATTCCCGTTACGGCGGCATCGCTCATGCCCTACCCGGGCCCGTGGATTTCGCGCGAGCTCGACGACCGCGTGCGCAAGACCGCTATGGTCCGCAGCGTGTTTACCCGCGAGCATGAGGGCTACCTGCGCATCTGGCGCCATGGTATCGACGAGGCAAAGGCCTATGCGCGCCAAAACGCTGCAAGCTATCTGCGTTTCCAGAGCTTTTGGCCCAAGATCATGGACGGGCTTTGGCGTGACGCACAACTGATCAGTATTCTGGAGGGGGCCGAATGATCGACCGCCGCGCCCAGCGCGATAGTTCAATATCAATCTTTCGCATCATTGCCGTCGCCTGCGCCATTTGCGTGCTGGTGTACTTTATTTTCGCCTTGGTGACCGGTATCGAGCCGATCGCCACGGTGATTGCCTGCGCGCTGCTGTGCATCTTTCTGTGCATCTTTATCTTTTTGACGCTCAATCCCGATTCGGTGCGCTCCCAGTACACCGAGGAGACGCTCTCGGTGGCCTCGGCCATGCTCGAGGACATTAAGGGCGGTCTGACGCAGGAGTCGGCGCGTTTGGTGTGCCGGCGCATTTTGCCCGAGACGCGCGCCATGACGGTGGCCATCACCGACGAGGACAACGTGCTTGCCTGCGCGGGCGAGTTTGAGGAAAAACTGCTGCCCGATACTCCCATCCACACGCTTGCCACACGCTACGTTATCGAACATGGCATCGTGCAGTCGTTCAACCGTATGGTGGATGTCGTGGGCTCGGACGGCTCGCACAACCAAGTCCCCGCCGGCATTATCGCCCCCATCAAGGTGGGCGATCGTACCGTCGGTACGCTCAAGTTCTACTACAAGACCCCGCGCGCCGTCGACCGTACCCAGTACGCGCTTGCCTCGGGCTTTGCCGAGATCTTGTCCACGCAGCTCGCCATCCACGAGCTCGAGGTGCAAAAGGAGCTCACGGCGCGCGCCGAGGTGCGTGCGCTGCAGGCGCAGATTAACCCGCACTTCCTGTTCAACACGCTGAACACCATTGCATCGTTTACGCGCACCGACCCGCTGCGGGCCCGCGAACTGCTTCGTGAGTTCTCATCGTTCTATCGTGCCACACTCGACAACTCGGGATCGCTTATTCCGGTCTCGCGCGAGGTCGCACAGACCAAGCGCTACCTTACCTTTGAGAAGGCCCGCTTTGGCGAGGACCGCGTGCTTGCGACGTTCGATGTGTCCGAGGACGTGGAAGATACGCTGGTGCCGGCGTTCGTGATCCAGCCGATTGTCGAGAACGCCGTACGTCATGGTATGGGCGATGACGACGCCCTGAGGATCGACGTGACCGTTCACCAAGACGGCGAGGATGCAATCTTGATTGCCGTGGCCGATAATGGCGTGGGCATGGATGAGGGTACCGCCGCCAGACTGTTTGACGAGCGCTCTGCCCGTCCCGACGCCAGCTCTCCTCAGGGTGGCGGCGCCGGTGTGGCCATGCACAATATTTCGGAGCGCATCCATCGCTTTTTTGGGCCGCACTCCTATACGCGTGTCGAATCGGCGCCGGGCAAGGGCACCAAAGTGCTCCTTCATCTTGATTTGTCAGAGAGCATCTTTGACATTCAAGAGTAAAATAAAAAGCTACGGGCTCAACGTCATGCGACGGACGCCCGGCGTAGTTAGTTGACGAAAGGTTTTATCCCTATGCTGCGTGCGATGATTGTGGATGATGAGGCGCCGGCTCGCTCGGAGCTTCGCTTCCTGCTCGAGCAAACGGGCAAGATCGGCACGATCACGGAGGCGTCGAGCGTCCGCTCCGCCATCGAGATGCTTATGGAAAGTCGCGTGGATGTCGTGTTTCTCGATATCTCGATGCCCGGTGCCTCGGGCCTGCAACTTGCCGAGGCGCTGCATAAGCTCAAAAATCCGCCGGCGATCGTGTTTGTGACTGCGTATAGCGACCATGCGGTCGAGGCATTCGACGTCGATGCCGTCGATTATCTGATGAAGCCTGTCGAGGAAGCTCGCTTGGATCGCGCGATCGAGAAGGTCATGCAACGCGCCAAGCCGGTTACGGACAGCAAAGTGACCATCGAGCGTATCCCGGTGGAAAAGGGCGGCCGCAAGGTGCTCATTCCCGTGGATGACATCCGCTTTATCATGGCAAAGGACGATTACTCCTGCATCTATACCGTCGATGATCGCTTTTTGTCGACGACCTCGCTGGCGCAGTTTGAGGCCAAGCTCTGCGACTTTGGCTTCTTCCGTGTTCACCGCCGCTATATCGTCAACCTAGCGTGCGTCACGGACGTTGAGACGGTGCCCTCGGGCGCCATCCAGCTGGGCATTACGGGCGTCGACGAACGCGTGCCGGTTTCGCGCCGCCGCGTCGTGCCGCTCAAGAAGGCTCTGAGTCTCTAGCACACTGGCCCCGCAGCCCTGTAGACCCATCGTCTGCGGAGCCGTGGGGCCTTTTTTGTATGTATCTGCCGAATCGTTTTTTGCGGAAGGGATCCCATGAACAGTGCAAGCGCCAAGCGTATCGACATCATCTCGGACACCCACGGCTATTTATCGCCTGCGCTCTTGGATGAGCTTGAGGGCGCAGACCTGATCATCCACGCCGGCGACCTCACGTCAGAGATGGACTACGAGCACCTATGCACCATCGCCCCCGTGCGGGCCGTACTGGGCAACAACGATTACTACCGCGACTACGGCCCCGATGTAGACCGTCTTGCGCTCTTTACCTACGAAGGCCTCAAATTCGCCGTAGCCCACTACCGCGAAGACCTTCCGGTGGGATCCGTAGACGTAGCCATCAACGGTCACACCCACGTAACCAAAGAAGCCCAAGTGGGCCGCTGCCTAGTCCTCAACCCGGGCAGCGCCAGCTATCCCAGAGGCACCCGAGGCCCCACCATGGCCAGAATGCTCGTCAACGACGGCCAAATCATAAGTACCAAGTTTATTGACTTGGACTAACCGCAACAAAAACGGGGGATGCACAACGCATCTCCCGTTTTTCTTTGAGCCAAAGTAAGAAGTCCAACCAGAACAATCAGACCAACCCCGCCGAGGAGCATGCGGGCTAGCCGCGCAGCGGCGCACGCCCGAAAAACTGGTTGAACAATGTGACGGCAGGGAGGGTCTCCGGGGCTGGGGGCGGGGGTTAAGTTTGTCGCGAGTTCCGCACGCAAAGGAAAGCACTTAATGTGCTTTCCGTCTTGCGCAGGACTGTAGAGCAGCAAACTTAACCCCCGCCCCCAGCCCCGGAGACCCTCCCGGATGGCCCCAAAAATTTTTTCAAAAAAGTTGTTGCGCGCCGGACAGACTTCTGTGTATACTAATCCCCGCAGCGCACGCGAGCGGAAACAAACGCGAACGCCTGCCTGGGGAGTTAGCTCAGTTTGGTTAGAGCGCCGGCCTGTCACGTCGGAGGTCGCGGGTTCGAGCCCCGTACTTCCCGCCAACGCAATTAAAGCCACGTCTTCGGACGTGGCTTTTTGCGTTTGATGCACTTTGTTTCGATAGAACGATCGCCCTGGCGCATCTTCGCCCAGAATCCCCGCGCCTTCGGGAACGCAAGTAAAATCTAATAAGTATATTTGTCTGAACAACAGCTTTGTTGCGCAACACCTGTTCAACGAGACAGGGGGTTAGGTTATACTAAATTGCACTGTAGGCCGCATCTGATGCATTTCGCTCCGAGCGCGGCGTTCAGTGGATATCCGATTTACCATTTGGATGTCCTAGCGGTTATTGGCGTCTCGACACAAGCTCGGCCCCGGAGCTCGTTCGAGCTGTTCGTATTCCTTGAAAGGGGAAAAATGGACATATCGAGGAAGACTGATTACGCCCTTCGTATGTTGGCGATGCTTGCCGAGGATCCGGAGCGTTTGCTTTCTGTTCGCACCGCTGCCGAAGAGGTCAATGTTCCGTATTCGTTTGCCCGCTCGATTCAGCACGGTTTGGTCCAGGCCGGTATTGTGGAGAGCCTGCGTGGCGTCCACGGTGGCATGCGTCTCAAGGTCAGTCCGGACGACGTCACTATCCGCCAGGTCGTCGAGGCCGTTCAAGGCCCTATGGTTATGAATGATTGCACCGCGCCCGATGGTGACTGTGCGCGCATGGGCACGTGCTGCTATCATCCCCTGTGGGCCGGAGCCCAGGCGTTGATGCGCGACTACCTCGATTCCGTTTCGCTCGGCGACATCGTCGCTCACCGCCAGTTCCCGGCCGTCGATCCCAAGTTCGCCGACCGCGAAGCGTTTCCCGAGTACGCCACCTGCGCGTGCGCTTGCCGGGAGGAATAGCGCCGCATAAGGAGCATAGCCATGATTCAGGACCCCTTTCGTTCGATGATTCGTTCGGAAGGGGTCCTGCGTTATCGCGACCTTCCGTGGCGCCGCACGCGCGATCCGTACATCATTTGGCTTTCTGAGGTCATGCTGCAGCAAACACAGGTACCACGCGTGGAGACGCGTATGCCGGCGTGGCTCGATCGCTTTCCGACCGTGCAGGCGCTTGCCCAGGCCGCGCCTTCCGATGTTTTGGATGCTTGGCAGGGCATGGGCTACAACCGACGCGCTCTGGCGCTTCACGGGGCCGCTCAACGGGTCGTAGAGGATTGGGGCGGGGAGTTTCCGCACGAGACGCGTGACTTGGTCGCTCTGCCTGGTATTGGCCCGGCAACGGCGCAAGGTATCCGGTCGTTTGCGTTTGATCTTCCGGGCGTGTATCTGGAGACCAACGTGCGCACGGTCTTTCTGCATCACTTCTTTCCCGATGTACCGGCTGTTCCCGATCGCGAGCTGGTGCCGCTGATTCAGGCGGCCTGTCCGGCGGCCCCCGGTGCGGCGACCGACGAGATCGCTCCCTTTGCCGTGCCGCTCGATGATGCCGATACGCCGCGCGCGTGGTATTACGCGTTGCTAGATTACGGCGCATATCTAAAAAAGACGTTGCCCAATCCGTCCAGGCGCTCGGCGGGCTATAGCCGTCAATCAAAGTTTGAGGGCTCACGTCGCCAAAAGCGCGCGCATATCGTGCGCATGTTGCTGGCAGCGCGCGATGGCCAGCCGGCGGGGATTACGCTTGCTGATGCCGTGGTGGGCGTTAACGAGATGGAAGCGGCGGCTGGGCGTGGACCGGTCGAGCGCGAGCTTGTCGCGGGCATTCTGGCCGACCTGGAGCGTGAGGGCTTTTGCCGAGCCGAGGGCGATCGCTGGCTGAGCATCTAGCCCGTGCAAATCTGAAGAACAGGATTGTAAGGTTTAGATTTTCGGCATGAGGGCATCCTAAAGACGAGGCCGCTCGAAGCCTACGGGCGGCATGCGTTGAAGGGAAGTACACCTATGGATTTTGAGAATTCCCAAACCAAGAAGAACCTCGAGACCGCTTTTGCCGGTGAGTCCCAGGCACACACCAAGTATCGCTACTATGCCTCCAAGGCAAAGAAGGACGGCTACGTTCAGATCTCGAACATCTTTGCCGAGACGGCTGGCAACGAGTCCGAGCACGCCAAGCTGTGGTTTAAGTATCTGCACGATGGCGCCGTCCCCGATACCCTGGACAATCTGCGCGATGCCGCCGCGGGTGAGAACTACGAGTGGACCACGATGTACGACGAGTTTGCCAAGACCGCCGAGGAAGAGGGCTTTGCCGAGATTGCCGCAAAGTTCCGTGGTGTCGCCGCCGTCGAGAAGGCCCACGAGGAGCGCTACAACAAGCTCGTCGAGCGCATCGAGTCGGGCGAGGTGTTTGAGCGTGAGGGCGTAAAGGTGTGGAAGTGCCTGAACTGCGGGCACCTGCATGTGGGTGCCGAGGCGCCTGAGGTGTGCCCGGTGTGCAACCACCCCAAGGCGTACTTTGAGGAGCAGGTGGTGAACTACTAGCGCCGATACGAACGTGGACTGCGGAGCGCAGGGCGGGGAAATACCTTTCCCTCTCGCTCACGGCTCCGCAGGGTCGCGCGAGGCAAAGGTATTTCCCCGCCCTGCGCTCCGGCTTCGGGTCGTCGCGTGCTCGTTACAGAAAAGCTGATATTAAAGTTTGTGTGCCGCCCCTTTTGGGGCGGCACGTTTTGTGTGGGGGCTGGTTGGGACGGCACCGTTCATGGGTGGGGTACACTGGGTAGCGACTTTTAGTTTATCTACTACCTGATGGGGTGTTTTTGTATGGGTAAGAAGTCTCGGGCTCGGGTTGCTGCGGCGGGAGCTCGCAAGGATCCTGGCCGTCGGGTTGCCGAGGGTAAAAAGGCCGATCGTGCCGAGAAAGACAAGAAGGTCGGCGCGCATGCTCATCCTGAGTGGGCGCCTTATTTGAATTCGGCGAGCGAGGACCTGACTGCCAAGTTGTTTACTCTGGTCGAGGTCATCTTGGGCGTGGTGCCCGTGGTGGTCATTGGCCTGTTCCTGGCCTCTAAGGATGCCACGAGCGTGGATAAGCTCACCGATGTCTTTTCTCAGGACCCCTCGATGGTAGTTACGTTTATCTCTGCGTGCCTGCAGCCGTTTGTGGCATACATGTTGTACATGATTTATCGCAAATACTGCGAGGGCGATGCGGGCTTTGCCGCCGGCAACCTGATTGGCCTCTTGTGCTCCGAGATTTTGCTGCTCAATATTCCCGGCGTCATCGGTATGGGCATCTTGCTGTGGCGTGTTTGGCGCAACGTCGCCCCGCACTTTGAGAGCTGGCTGTTTGAGCGTCGCGCAATGGGCGTGCTGGTCGATATCGCGGGCTCACTCGTGATCCTGGCACTGGCGTTTATGTGTGCCACCGCCGCCCGAGGTCTCGCGGGCATGTAGCCTGCTTTCACCGACTGCGAAGCGCGGGCCGGGAGGGCCGGATTACCTTCCCTCCCCGCTCACGGCTCCGCAGGGTCGCGTTGAGGGAAGGTAATCCGGCCCTCCCGGCCCGCCTTGGGTCGTCGCTTGCCCGCTGTAGAAAAGCTGATAATTAAGTTTGCGTGCCGCCCCTTTTGGGGCGGCACGTTTGTTTATGTGGGGTCCCTGTCTCCACACTTTTCGTCAAGCTTTTGGTCAGCTTTTGGTTAGTTGGCGGGCTAGCGGAAGGGCAAAAGATCATCCGATAAAAAAGCTCAAAGAAAGTGCTGGTAGGGGAGTTGTTGAGGTTTTCGACAACTTTTGGGCAAAAGAAACTTTGTGGCTATTGCCGGCGATTGTGTTGTCGCGGTCATGGTGGTGCGGGATGCTGGTCGTAAGCGCCGAATGCTCCGACTGAGGAGGCCAGCATGGACCTGTTTCTTGAGACCCCGCAGCAGCAAGCCGAGCGCATGTTGCGCCAACAGCAGCGGCTCATGGAGATGCAAATGCAAGGGGTAGTCGCCCAGCCCCCTGCGCAAAATGCCACGCCCGCGGTTTCGCTTGCGGGCGGATCGGCGCCAGAGAACTATTCCGTACAACAAGATTCGTATGCACAGGAGCTTGCGTTTGACAAGCGCCGCACGCGTCACCGTCGCGTGGGCCAGCGCCTGCGCACGTTAGCGATGATTGTGCTCATTCCGTTAGGACTTGCGGCGATTTTCTTGGTCTCGTATGCGCTCACCTGCATCCTCAACGGTGCTTCGCCCAGCGAAGTGCTCCAACATCTGTCAGCCCTCGGCCAGCGCCTAGGCGATGTCATAACAACCATCCGCACCGGCTGGGAGAGTTAGCGTTTGTCACATTAGGACTTCTAGGGTGTAGGGATTCTCGCCACGAGTAGGATTCTTGCATCCTGTGGGTCCTGTCGTGCGACTGAATAGTATTATTGAAGATGAATAAAAATAGGAGATACAGGCAATACAAAAAGGAGGTGCTCGGTTGAATCTGACTTTTGAGGGATTTTTGAAAGGCTATTGCCGGGAGCTATCCGGACAGCAGTCGCTGAGTTTTAGAAAACTGGTTGAGCAGGCGACGACGGTTGCGCCGCGCGTGGCGGAGCCTCTGTTTTTGCTCGCTTTGGCGCAAGGAAAAGCCGAATACGTTCTGGGTTTATCCGAGGGCTCGTGGATGGAAGAGGATTACCGAGGCGTTTTGTCCTTGTACGATCAAGCGGGTGGCATGGCGTCTCTATGCGCCAAAAGTGAGCTCCCTAACCGTTATGCCAACGTTTGGCGTGCGTATAGAGCGGTGAAGGAAAAGCCAGTGGCGGACAGAAGGATCAACGCCCTGATGCGAAAAAGAACATTGGGGGCGCTAGGGGAATCGGGCGTAACGCGCTACGGTCTCTGCCGCGATTTGAATCTGAATAAGGGAAACGTATACGCATACTTGGCCGGCGATGACTCAAAGGTGAGCAGGAAAACGGCGCGCCGCATTATGGAATATGCGGAGGAGAGGGGCGCCCAAGAAGGGGCCGGGCGCCCAGTGTGTGTGGCGGGGTAAGATTGATCGCGGCTTTGATTGGTGCTCGATTGGGTTTGTTGGGCGGAGTTTATGTCTGCTATTGATATTGTGCTTGTTGTGATCGCCTTGGTGGCGGTGGGGGTTGCTGTGGCTTGCGCCCTGCAGCTTAAAGGTCTTCGTGCCGAGTTGCGAGAGCGTGGCGGCAACGAAGCGGAGACGCTCGCGGCGCTCGAGCAGGCCAACAGCACGCTCGATGCCCTCAACGTCGCGCTTGCCGAAACCCGCCGCACGGCAAACGCCATCGCGCAGCAGCAAGCGACCGATGCGGCCGTGGAGCAGCAACGCTACCTGACCATCGCGCGTGAGTTCTCGCAGGCCGGCGACCGCATGGACGACCTGCGCCGCGAGACGGCCCAACAGCTTGGCGCCAACCGCGAAGGCATCGAGCATCGCCTGGACAAGGTGCGCGAGACGGTCGATGCCCAGCTGGGCGCCATTCGCAAGGACAACAACGTGCAGCTCGATCAGATGCGCGCAACGGTGGACGAGAAGCTCTCCCGCACGCTCAACGATCGCCTGTCTGCATCGTTTAAGCAGGTGAGCGACCAGCTCGAGGCCGTGTACAAGGGCCTGGGCGACATGCAGTCTATCGCCACCGGCGTGGGCGACCTTAAGCGCGTGCTGGGCAATGTCAAGGCGCGTGGCATTTTGGGCGAGGTGCAGCTGGGCGCGATCCTGGCGGACATCCTTACGCCCGACCAATATCTGGAAAACGTCGCCACCAAGCCCGGCGCCTCGGAACGCGTTGAGTTTGCTGTCAGGCTGCCGGTAGACGAGGGCGACCCCGTGCTGTTGCCGATTGACTCCAAGTTTCCGGGCGACGCGTACGAGCATCTGCTCGACGCCCAGGAGTCTGGTGACGCTGAGGCCGTCGCCGCAGCGCGCAAGACGCTCGATACGATGGTGAAACGCGAGGCCAAGGACATCTGCGAAAAGTACCTGAGTGTGCCGGCAACGACCAACTTTGGCATCATGTTCGTGCCGTTTGAGGGGCTGTACGCCGAGATCGTCAGCCGCCCCGGGCTTATCGAGATCCTGGGCCGCGACTATCACGTCAACGTAGCCGGTCCCAGCACCATGGCGGCCATCCTCAATAGTCTGCAGATGAGCTACCAGACGTTTAGGCTGCAAAAACGTACCGACGACGTACTGCGCGTGCTCTCCGCCGTCAAGGCTGAGCTGCCGCGCTATCAGGCGGCGCTGCGCCGCGCCCAGCAGCAGATCGAGACCGCGGGCAAAACGGTCGAGGGCATCATCACCACGCGCACCAACGTCATGGAGCGCAAGCTCAAGGACATCGACGCGCTGGAAGACGCGCGGGAGGCCGACGAGATTTTGGGCTTGGAGTCCGCGGACCTTCCCACAGACCAAGAAGACGAGGACTAGCTGCATCTGACGGCGGGGCGCCTGCGCAAGCACGGCGCGGGCGCTTTTCGCATCGCGCTTGCCTGAAGTGCGCTTCAATGTGCAACAATGGCGTTTCGCCCTATCAGATGCGAAAGGAAGCCCATGTCTCAGAGAAGCACCAGTCCGCTCAGCCGCTCCACCGTGCGCCGCACGCTGCAGCGGTTTTGGGGTGTCACGCGCACGCAGCCGCTGATTGTCTTTCTCTCGGTGCTCTCGTCGGCGGGCTACATCTTTTTGCTCACGTTTGCCAACACCTATGTGATGGCCCTCATTGTCGACCGCATTCAAGCCGGTCCCGTGGCGGGTGACCAGGTGTTTGAGGTCTTCGGCCCCTATATCCCGGCGCTCGTGCTCGTTAACCTGGTGGGTCAAATCCTCTCCAAGCTGCAGGACTACACCGTCTACAAGCTCGAGATTGCGGGCAACTATCACCTGGCGCGTCTGTGCTTCGACACGCTCTCCAACCAATCCATGACATTCCATACCAGCCGCTTTGGCGGATCGCTTGTGAGCCAGACAAGCCATTTTATGAGCGGCTATACGGGTCTGGTGGACGTAACGGTGTATTCGCTCATCCCCACCATCACCTCGGTCATCTGCACGGTGGCGGCGCTCGCCCCGGTGGTGCCCGCATTTACCGTGATCCTGGTTGCCATCATGGTCGTCTACATTGCGTTTGTCTGGCTTATGTACAAACGCATCATGCCACTTTCGGCTGCGACGTCTGCTGCACAAAACAAGCTCTCGGGTGTCCTGTCTGACGCGGTCACGAACATCCTGGCCGTCAAGACCTGCGGGCGCGAGGACTTTGAGCGCGACCTGTTCGACACCGCCGACCGCACCGCGCGCGATGCCGAGACGGTCTCGATGCACGCCATGATGCAGCGCAACTTTACGACCTCGGGCCTTATCGTCATCACCATGGCCGTGGTGAGTGTGTTCGTGGCGGGTGGCAACGCGTGGTTTGGCATCTCGGCCGGCTCGCTCGTCATGATTTTTACCTACACCTATAACCTCACCATGCGCCTGAACTACGTGAGTTCCATGATGCAGCGTATTAACCGCGCGCTGGGCGATGCGGCCGAGATGACGCGCGTGCTGGACGAGCCGCGTTTGGTGGCAGACGATCCGGACGCCTCTGAGCTCAAAGTGACCGAGGGCGCGATTGATTTTGAGCACCTGAGCTTTGCGTACCGTGACGCTGCGGCGGCCGAGAACGTGTTCGATGACCTGACACTTCATGTGGCGGCGGGCCAGCGCGTGGGCCTGGTGGGCAAATCGGGCTCGGGTAAGACGACGCTCACCAAGCTGCTACTGCGTCTGGACGATGTTCAGGGCGGCCGCGTGCTCGTGGACGGTCAGGATGTCTCGCACTGCACGCAGCAGAGCCTGCGCCGCCAGGTTGCCTATGTGCCGCAGGAGGCGCTGCTGTTCCACCGCTCCATTCGCGAGAATATCGCCTACGGCCGCCCCGACGCCACCGACGAGCAGGTCCGCGAGGCCGCGCGCCTGGCCAATGCCCTGGAGTTTATCGACCGCTTGCCCCGTGGCTTTGACACCATGGTGGGCGAGCGCGGCGTCAAGCTCTCGGGTGGTCAGCGTCAGCGCGTGGCTATCGCCCGCGCCATCCTAACCGACGCGCCGATTCTGGTGCTCGACGAGGCGACCTCTGCCCTCGACAGCGAGTCCGAGGCGCTGGTGCAGGAGGCGCTCGAAAACCTGATGCATGGACGTACCTCCATTGTGGTGGCGCATCGCCTGTCCACCGTGGCGGCGCTCGACCGCATTGTGGTGTTGGCCGATGGTGAGATTGTCGAGGACGGCACGCATGCGCGGCTCGTCGAGGCGGGTGGCGAGTACGCGAGTCTGTGGAGCCGTCAGACCGGCGCATTCTTGGAGGCGTAAGCGTCTCGGACGTGGGACAATTGTGCCCATAAGTTTATTGTGCCGTTGAGCCGAGGAGTCGTTATGCCACGCGAGACCAATGCCGCCAAGCGCGAGCGCGCCATCGAGGTGTGTGAGCGCCTCAACCGTCGCTATGGCCCGGTCGAGTGCTTTTTGGACCACGAGAATCCCTTCCGCCTGCTGATCGCGGTGCTGCTTTCGGCGCAAACGACCGATGCGCAGGTCAACAAGGTGACGCCCCAACTGTTTGCCCAGTGGCCCACGCCCGAGGCCATGGCGGGGGCAAGTGTGACCGACGTGGCGGACACCATTAAGTCACTCGGCTTTTATAAGAGTAAGGCCAAGCATGCTGTGGAGGCTGCGCAGATGATTGTTGCCGACTACGGCGGCGAGGTGCCGGCCGACATGAAGGAGCTTGTAAAGCTGCCGGGCGTGGGGCGCAAGACGGCGAACATCGTACTCAACGTTGGGTTTGGCATCGTGGAAGGCATCGCGGTGGATACGCACGTCAACCGCATCGCGCACCGCCTGATGCTGAGCCCCAAGACGCATGCCAAGGAGCCGCTCAAGACCGAGCAAGATCTGCTCAAGATTTTGCCACACGAGTATTGGGAGTCGGTCAACCACCAATGGATCACCTTTGGTCGCGAGATTTGCGATGCCCGTAAGCCCAAGTGCGACGAGTGTCCGCTGGCAGATTTGTGCCCCAGCGTGCGTGTGACGGGGTAGGGCGGAACGCATCTTCGTCTGGCGTTTTTTGCGGGGCTGGGCGTACGCTTGGGCTGGAGTTCTCTCCATGCGTTACCATGACAGGCAACGAATTTGACGAACGACCCGCCGAGCTTGCCTCGGCGGGCTTTTGGCGTTGCAATGCCGGAGGAACAGCATGCTCATTCACCGTATAGCCGCGCAGCTCTACACTGCCGAGGCACTGCAGACCGTCGAGGCCGGGCTCGATTCTGGCGAGGACGTGACGCTGGCCGTGTCTCAGTCGGGCCGAACGCTTATGGCCGCCGCCCAGTTTGCGCGTCGTCCGCGCCCCACGGTCTACATCGTAAGTGGCGAGGACGCGGCCGATCGAGCCGCACGTAGTCTGGCCGCCTATGTGGGCCTGGCGCACGTGTGCCGCTTTCCCGAGCGCAAGGACTATCCTTGGCGCGAGCAGGCGCCCGACGACGCCGTGGTGGCCCAGCGCTGCGAGGCGCTCGGGCGTATCGTGCGCGGGGACAACTGCATCATGGTCGCCTCGGCCCGCGCACTGCTGCGCTGCGTGCCGCCGGTCGAGAGCCGCTACTGGGAGTCCACTACTTTTGCGGTGGGCGAGGAGATTCCCTTTGACGAGGTGCCGCAGCGACTGGTGGGCATGGGCTATACCAATGCCGGCGCCGCCGACGCGCCCGGCCTGTTCCGTGTGCACGGCGACACCGTCGAGGTGTTTCCGGCGCAGGAAAAGGCGCCCGTGCGTATTGAGTTCTTTGGCGACGAGATTGATCGCATCCGCCGCATGGTGAGTTCCACGGGGCAGACCATCGGCAACGAGGACAGCATCGAAATCTTCCCCTGCCGCGAGCTGGCGCTCACCGACGAGGCCGTTCACAACATGCACGTGGCGCTCTACCGTGCCAGCCAGGACGACAGTAAGCTGGCGGCGCTGCTCGAGATGGTGGATGCACGCATCGTCACGCCCGAGCTCGACCGCTTTTTGCCGGTGATGTACGGCCAGACCGTGAGCCCGCTGTCGCATGTGAGCGGCAAGGCGCTCGTGGTGCTGTCCGAGCCGCGCTCGCTGTTCGACGACTGCCTGCGCGCCTACGAGGATATCGAGGCGCGTGCCGGCGAGGCGGGGGTCGACCGTCTGGACGGCCTGTACGTGCGTGCCCAGCAACTCGACTTTGGTGCCCAGCAGCGCCTTAACTACGTGAGCTTGATTCGTGCCGGCGGTGCGGTGACGGCAGAGCTCAAGATTGAGCAGCCGGCCATCGCGGGCTCGGACAATCGCTTTATGACGCGCATCCAGGAGGTCGTGGGCAAGCGCTATGCCTGCGTGTTTGCCATCCCCGACCGCGGTGCGCGCGAGTCGATGGAGCTCACCTTTGGCGATGAGGGTATTACCTTTGAGGAGTCGCTGACGGCCGCGCCCGAAAACGCGGGCGCTATTGGCGACTGTGTGCGCGTGGCAGCGGCGGATTCTGCCGATCGTGCTGTCCGCCAGGATGCTCATGCTGCAATTCGCGAACGCAAGGCCGACGCGCTCAACGCCCGCTCGCTCGAGGCAGGTGCCGCCCAGGCTGCCGCCGGCGCCACCGTGCCCACCATCTCGCGCGGACGCGTGACCTTTGTCGATGCCGCCTTGCCGCAGGGCGTGGTGGTGCCCGATGCCAACCTGGCCGTGTTCTCGATCGCCGACCTCAACGCCCGCATGGACGCCAACCGCGCGCGCAGCCGCCGCAAGGTGGACATTACGCAGATCACGTTTCCGTTTAAGCCGGGCGACTACGTGGTGCACGCCACTCACGGCATCGCGCTCTTTAGCGAGATCGCGCGCCAGGAAGTGGGCGGCAAGGAGCGCGACTACTTTTTGCTGGAATATGCCGACGGCGACAAGCTCTACGTGCCGCTCGAGCAGGTCGACCGCATCACACGCTATGTTGGCCCCGACGGCGACAAGCCGCGCCTGACCAGGCTCAACACCGCCGACTGGACGCGCGCCACCAACAAGGCGCGCAAGAACGCCAAAAAGCTGGCGTTTGACCTGGTCGATCTGTATACGCGCCGCTCTTCGATTACCGGTATCGCTTGCCCGCCCGACACGCCCGAGCAGATTGAGATGGAGCAGAGCTTCCCTTACGACGAGACGCGCGACCAGCTGGAGGCCATCGCTGACATTAAGGCCGACATGGAGGCGCCCAAGCCCATGGACCGCCTGCTGTGCGGCGATGTGGGCTTTGGCAAGACCGAGGTCGCCCTGCGCGCGGCGTTTAAGTGCGTGGACTCCGGCCGCCAGGTCATGGTGCTCTGCCCCACGACCATTCTGGCCCAGCAGCACTACGAGACGTTCTTTGAGCGCTTTGCCCCGTTTGGCCTTGAGGTCGAGGTGCTCAGCCGCTTCCGTACGCCGGCGCAGCAAAAGCGCGCGCTCAAGGCATTTGCCGAGGGCACGATCGACGTGCTTATCGGCACGCATCGTTTGCTTTCCGCCGATGTGAACCCCAAGAACCTGGGCCTGGTGATCATTGACGAGGAACAGCGCTTTGGTGTGCAGCACAAGGAGCAGCTCAAGAACCTGCGCGAGCAGATTGACGTGCTTACGCTTTCGGCCACGCCTATTCCGCGAACCATGCAGATGGCCACGAGCGGCGTGCGCGACATGAGCCTGATCACCACGCCGCCGACTGGGCGTCGTCCCGTGATCGTGCACGTGGGGGAGTACGACCCCGACGTGGTGAGCGCGGCGATTCGCCTGGAGGTGGGCCGCGGCGGCCAGGTGTACTACGTGTCAAACCGCGTCAAGACCATCGACGACGCCGTGGCGCGCGTGCACGAGGCCGCGCCCGAGGCGCGCGTGGGCGTGGCGCACGGCAAGATGAGCCCGCGCGAGGTCGAGGACGTGATGATTGAGTTCGCGACCAAAAAGATCGACGTGCTCATCGCCACGACCATCGTGGAGAGCGGCATCGACAACGCGACCGCCAACACGCTGATCATCGAGGACTCGCAGCGCTTGGGTCTGGCACAGCTCTACCAGCTCAAGGGCCGCGTGGGTCGCTCTGCCACGCAGGCCTACGCGTACTTTATGTTCCCGGGCGAGCTGCCGCTCACCGAGGAGGCGACGGCGCGCCTGACCGCACTTTCCGAGTTCCAGGATCTGGGCAGCGGCATGCGCATCGCCATGCGCGACCTGGAGATCCGCGGCGCCGGTTCGCTCATGGGCGCCGAGCAGCACGGCAACCTGTCGAGCGTGGGCTTTGACCTGTTTACGCAGATGCTGGGCCAGGCCGTGGCCGAGGCGCGCGGCGATGACGATGCCGGCGTGGAGGCGGCGAGCGTGGGCATTAACCTGCCGGCCGATTACTTCTTGTCCGAGGAGTACCTGCCGGCGGTGGACCAGCGCGTGCTCGTGTACCGTAAGCTCGCAGCGGCCGAGGACCTGGAGAGCATCGATGAGGTGCAGGAAGAGACCGAGGCCGCGCATGGCGAGCTGCCGTTGGCAGGACTCAACCTGTTCAATCGCGCACGAATTCGCATTCGCGGCGAGCGCCTGGGGCTCGAGAGCGTCACACTCAGCGGCGGTCGCATCACGTTTTTGGGCGTCGACGTGCCCAAGAAGGTGGCCTTTGAGCTAAAGACCCGCTATGGCGCGGTGAGCTTCCCCAAGAGCCGCAAACTGTCGGTGCCCTACAAGGCGGGCGCCGGCGCGGGCAGCGGCCTGGGTCGCGGTCTCGACGCCAACGACGGTACCGGCCCCGTGGCCGCGGCACTCATGCTGTTGCAGCAGTTGGGTGCGAGCGACGACGACTAACGGGTCGACGCTGCAAACGCCCCATTTGGGCACTCTGGTTCCATCGAAAGGAAAGCATGTTCGGATACATCTATAAGAAAGACGTCGCCATTATCGCGGTTGTCCTGTGTCTTTGTCTGGGCGTGGGCAGTTTCTTCGACTATCAGATTTCGAGCGCGCTGTTCAACATCGGCAGCATGTACGGTCGCTTTGTCGAGGCGGCCGGCGAGCTGCCGTTCGAGCTGACGGCGAGCATCGCAGGCGTTATGCTCGTGCGCTCGGCACGCCCCGATTCCAGGGGGAGCAAATGGCTCGCTGCGCTGGGCGTTTTGATCAACGTGGGTCTGGTCGGCTACGAGATTATCGGATCGCTGCGCGTCGGCGGCAAGCTCATCGCGTTTCAGCTGGTGCTGACGTTTGTGCTGGTCATTGCGGTTAACGTTATTGCCTATCGCCTTACGCGCGACACCGCGCCCGACGAGCTCACGCGCTGGGCGTTGATGGTACTTGCCGTGTGGGTCGCTCAGGCCATTATCCTCAACGTGATCGTCAAGCCGCTGTGGTCGCGCCCGCGCATGCGCGTGATCGAGGTCACGCCGGGGCTCAATTTTCAGCCGTGGTGGGTAATCGGCAATCCCGACAAGTGGACCTATATCGCCGCCGGCGTGATCAAGGACGGGTTCAAGTCGTTCGCGAGCGGGCACACCGCGCATGCGGCGATCGGCCTTATGCTCGCCGGGCTTCCCGCGGCAGCCTTTAAGGAAAAACCTTCGCGTCGCCGCGTGATCTTTTGGGCGGCGGCTGTGGTCGCGGCGCTCGTCGCCTTTGGTCGCATCGTGATCGGCGCGCACTTTTTGAGTGACGTGAGCTGCGGCTTTGCCCTGGTGCTGGCGCTTGAGTGCCTTGCCGCGCGCATTGCCTATCCGGGCGGCGTACAATAGCCCCATCTGAATCATCGGGCTCGTGCCCGGCTAGAGAGGATTATCATGCTCGCGTTCAACAATGACTATTCCCACGGCGCACATCCGGCAGTGCTGCAGGCGCTCGTCGACACCAATATGGAGCCGCAGCCCGGCTACGGTACCGATGCACACACCGAGCGTGCCAAGCAGCTTATCCGTGAGGCCTGCCAGGCTCCTGATGCCGATGTATTTTTCCTGGTGGGCGGCACACAGGCCAACGCGACGGTGATTGACATGCTGCTTGCGCCCTACGAGGGCGTTGTTGCCGCCGAGACCGGCCATGTCGCCTGCCACGAGGCGGGTGCCATCGAGTTTGGCGGCCACAAGGTGCTCACCATCCCCGGCTACGAGGGCAAGATGCATGCCGAGGATCTCGAGAACTATATCCAGGTGTTCTACGAAAACGAGAGCTACGAACACACGGTGTTTCCGGGCGCCGTGTATGTGAGCATGTCGACCGAGTACGGCACGCTGTACTCCAAGGCCGAGCTCGCGGCGATTCATGCGGTGTGCCAGAAGCGCCAGATTCCGCTGTTTGTGGATGGTGCGCGCTTGGCCTATGCGCTGGCGGCCGATGGGTGCGACATTACCCTGCCCGAGCTGGCGCAGCTGTGCGACGTGTTCTACATCGGTGGCACCAAGTGCGGCGCTCTGTGCGGCGAGGCCGTGGTGTTTTGCGGCATGCACGCTCCGGCGCATCCCATTCCGCGTATTAAGCAGCATGGCGCACTGCTCGCCAAAGGCCGCCTGACGGGTGTGCAGTTTGAGGCGCTCTTTACCGACGGCCTGTATTTTGAGATCGGTCGCCAGGCGATCGAGACCGCGCAGGCGCTGCGTCGTGTGTTGCACGGGCGCGGTTACCAGTTCTTCTTGGAGACGCCCACCAACCAGCAGTTTGTGATTTTGCCCAACGAGGACATGGCCCGCATTCGCGAGCATGCCTCGATCGAGTATTGGGAAAAGTACGACGAGACCCACACGGTGGTGCGCTTTTGCACCAGCTGGGCCACGACGCAGGAGGACATCGACGCGTTGGCGGCTGTCCTGTAGCCTGATGTAATGACGAGGGGCCGCCTTGCGCTGGGTTTGGCGCAAGGCGGCCTTTGTTTTTGAGGGAGAAGGGTTGTATGACCGAGATGTCCAAGCCGACGATTCGCCTGGCGACGCCCGATGATGCGCCGGCGTTGCTTGCCATTTACGAGCCGTATGTGCGCGAGACGGCGATAACCTGCGAATACGAGGTGCCGAGCGTTGAGGAGTTCGCCGGGCGTATTGAGCGTACGCTCAAGCGCTATCCGTACCTGGTGATGGAGCTGGACGGGCGTCCGGTAGGCTATGCCTATGTGAGTCCGCTTAACAGCCGCGAGGCCTACGACTGGTCGGTCGAGACGTCGATCTACCTGGCGCGCGACGTGCGCCACGGCGGGCTGGGCCGCAAGCTGCACGATGCGCTCAAGCAATGCCTGGTCGCGATGGGCATCACCAACATGTGCGCGCTCATTGCCGTGCCGCACGATAAGGACGACGAGTACCTGACGCACAACAGCCAGGATTTCCATGCCCATATGGGGTATCGCCTGGTGGGTGCCTTCGACCGTTGCGCTCAAAAGTTCGGTCGCTGGTACGACATGTGTTGGATGGAGCTGGTCCTAGCCGAGCGCATACCCAACCAACCCAAGCCAACCTGGTTCCCCGACCTCCCCAAACCTGCCATTTAGGGACAGGTTTATTTTGGCAGGTTTTTGGCTGTCTTGTGGTATCAAATCGCCGCAAGTAGCGTGGCGTTTGTACGCTATTTTGACCTGGATTGTCCCCTCGGGACGCCTTGCGAGCTAAGTGAGTAGACTTTTTGGCGCAGGGCGAGCACAAAGCGCATCTGCCTTACTAAAACCGCAGGTCACAGAGATGGCTGTTTTGGGTGTGCTCGGCAGATCGCGAAAAGTCTACTCACTTAGGTTTACGGTGCTGGATATTCTGGACAGGAACAGTTGAGCTTGGACGGCGTGCGTTGCCAGGCGATGCTGGCATTTGCGCCATGCTGGTTTGAGATTTTATAAAAACCGCAGGTAAAACGTATATTAGGTGCATTTTGCCTGGTTTGGCGCGCTAGCCGATGGGCTCGGTGTATTTGGCGCGGTCGGTGCGTTGGATGCGCTTGGAGATGTGCAGCGGGCGGCCGTCGGTGTCGTAGACGTAGTCAGTGATAAGGATCAGTGCCTGCCCGCGCTCAACGTTGAGCAAAAACGCCTCGTTTTGCGAGGCGTAGCACACCTCAAAGGTCTTATGCCCCTGTGCCGGCGCGCGATGGAATTCTTGGCGCAGCGTGGCGTAGAGCGAACCGTTGATATCGCGATCGATGAGTGCTTCAAAGCTCGGTGGTAGATAGGTGGTCTCCAGGCACAGTGGCGCATCGTCCAGGTAACGCAGGCGGACAAGTTTGACAAGCTTGCTGCCCACGGTAGCGTCAAAGAACTTGGCCACGCTGCCCATTGCTTTGGCAAAGCCCGAGTCCACCGTGCGCGTGGTGGGCTTCATGCCCCGGCCTTCGACCTGCTTGGTATAGCTCGAAAACACCAGGTTGTTCTCGTGGAGCGCGGGCGTGTCGGCCACAAAGGTGCCACGTCCGCGCTCGGTGCGCACCAGGCCCTCGTCAACTAACACCTTAAGCGCGTGGCGCACGGTGCTGCGCGACAGCCCCGATTCGTCCATGAGCTCCATCTCGGACGGCAGCTTGTCTCCGCGTGCGTAGGTGCCGGCGGCGATGCGGTCACGCAGCGTACCCGCCAGACGCTCGTATTGGGCCAAGTTCTTTTTTGACGAAGTGCTCATGCGAATAACCTGTATCTAACTTATATGCTTACCGAACCAAGCATGTATCCAACATGACAACAAAACCGCTGGTAATAGATTGCCGAAAACTTTACCAGCAAAATTTCTAAGACAAATATAGCATACAACTAGTCGACATAACCAAAACATGTATGTAACTTGTATGCCATCGAGAGCATCAAACGAGAAGAAAGGCTGATGCACGATGACTACTCAGGAACAGGTTAAGGACGTCGTCTCCCAGGTTTTGGCTGACAAGGCGGACAAGGGCGGCATCAAGCGCGTCGTGTGGATCGGCGCTGGCGGATCCAACGGCGGTAACTATCCTGCCCAGTACTTTATGGAGCACGAGGCCACGCAGGTCGTGAGCTCCAGCTACACCAGCAACGAGTTCGTGCACGCCACCCCGGCCTACGTTAACGAGAACACCCTGGCCGTCGTCGTGTCCATGCGCGGCACCAAGGAGACCATCGTCGCCGCCCAGGTCGCCAAGGATCACGGCGCCAGCACCATCGCCATCTATGTCGACGAGTCCGGCCTCACCGAAGTCTGCGACTACAAGATCCAGTATGACAGCTTGGCCGTCGATGAGTCCTGCATGGGCCGCACCAACTCCGCCGTCGTGACCATGATCGCCATGGAGCTTACGCAGCAGACCGAGGGCTATGCCGAGTACGAGACCGCTATGGCCGCTTTCGACTTGGTCGACCCCATCTATCGAAAGGCCGTCGAGTACACCCGTCCGCTTGCTGCCAAGTGGGCCGAGCAGAACGCCGACAAGCCCTGCATCAACGTGATGGCTCAGGGTCCGCTCTTTGGTGCCGCCTACGTCTTTAGCATCTGCAACGTGCAGGAGATGCTGCAGATCGACTCCTGCACCATCAACACCTGCGACTTCTTCCACGGCCCCTTCGAGATTCTGGACAAGCGTACCTCGCTGTTCCAGCTCATCAGCGTCGGCCGCAGCCGCTGCAACGACGAGCGCGGCATCCGTTTTGTCAATCAGCACGGTGGCGAGCGCGTCTATCAGCTCGACGCCAAGGAGCTCGGCCTCAACGACATCAAGGACAGCGTGAGCGAGTACTTCAACCACCTGATCTTTGCCCCGATCCTCAACAACGTGTACATGCGTGCACTCTCTGCCGTTACCCACAAGGACTACATGACGCGCCGCTACATGTGGAAGCTGGACTACTAGTTACGCCGTTCTACCGAACGGCGTAACGGCTCGACGCTGCGCGCCCGGCATTTGGCCAATCTGCCGTTCAATTTCAAAGGCGCGACCAGAAGGTCAGCGCCTTTTCATTTCACGGCACCTTGGCTCAAATGACGGGCGCTCGCTGACGTTGCCAAAACGTCGGCGTCGTCGTGTTTGTTAAGGGGTTGGTGCATTGGGGCCAGGTTCATATGCACCAAGTTGGTGCATATGAACCTGGCCTCTTTGCACTAATGGGTTGTAGCGGAAAAGCAGATTTTCCCGTCTGCCGATTTGTGCCTTGAAAAATGTATATAACGACTATAACGTAGTGTGAAACATATTGGAAACAATACCGAGGAGGCTGCGTTGAAGAAAAGCAATCTGGGCTATGTGCTGGTGCTGATCGCCGCGCTTATGTGGGGCAGCATCGGAATCTTTGTAAACGGCATCTCGGCCATGGGCGTTACGTCCCAGAGTATGGCTGCCTTTCGCTTGTTGTCGGGTGCCGTCTTAATGGCTCCGGTCTTGGCATTCATGGGTTGCCAGGGAGGTGCTCGTGAGGGAAAGGCATCGGGTCCCCTGGCACTGTTCAAGGCAAGTCCTAAAGAGCTTGTTCCTTGTGCGCTTCTTGGCATTATCGGCCTCGCCACCGCTAACACGCTTTATTACGAGTGCATGGGCGAGGTGGGCATGTCCACGGCCTCGGTGCTGCTCTACACCTCGCCGGTGTTTGGCGTCATGCTCGGCCGCGTACTTTATCGCGAGGATGTGACTCCCAACAAGCTCGTTGCCATCGCTTTTAACATCGGTGGCTGTGTGCTTGCAGTGACCGATGGCGACCTTTCCGGTTTTCATTTTTCGGTTTGGGGCGTCACGTCGGGCGTGATTGCGGGCTTTTGTGGCGCGTCGCTCGCGGTGTTTAGCCGGATAGCAACCAAGACGGTCCACCCGCTGGCTGTCACGTTTTGGGGCCTTGTTTTTGGCGGTGCGGTTATGGCGGCTATCGCGGCTCCGTGGCCAGATGTCGCCGCGGCAATGTCGCCACAGCTGCTGCTGCTGTTCCTTGGCTTTGGACTCATCCCCACAGCCGTGGCCTATGTCTTATATATGCAGGGTCTGTCCATGGGGCTCGAGACGTCGAAAGTTCCCGTCGTAATGTCATTCGAGACGGTCGTCACCGTGCTGCTGGGCATTGGTGTCTACGCCGAGCCCGCCGGCGCGATCAAAGTTCTGGGCATCGTTTTGGTGCTCGCGTCCATCGTGATTATGAACACCGACTTTTCCAAGCTGCGCAACAGTGTGTTTGTCGGCCATGTCATTGAGAGCATGACCTTTAAGCCCAACGCGTGGTGGACGGAGAAATCGCAGGACATGGATCTGTTTAAGGAACGCACCGGCATCGCGCTGGAGCCCACCGTGCAGGAAAGCCCCTGGTACTTCGTGCGATAAGGGATTGCGCACGGCGTCCGACCTGGGATTATCCAGCCAGCGCCGGCCTACCCAGCCCCAACGTTTCAAGTACGTTAAACCCGTCAACGGTCGATTTTCACCCGCGAACGGTCTTTATACTAATTAGCAATATAAGCAACGTATAAGACGTTATAATGACCATAACGAAAAGGAGGAGGCAAGATGAATCAGATCATTCTCGCATCTCATGGCGGCCTGGCCGCAGGCGCCAAAGACACGCTCGAGATGGTTCTCGGCGACGTGTCGAACGTCCACGTCGTGTCGCTTGCTCGTGACGACAAGGAGCCCATCACCAACAAGGTGGACGCCATGATCGCCACGTTCAACGCGGACGACACCGTCTATGTGCTGACCGATATGCTCGGCAGCTCGGTCAACAACAGCATGGTCGAGCTTTCCAAGAACGGCACGAAGTTCACGGTTGTCAGCGGTTTCAACATCCCGCTGGCGCTCACGCTCGCTATGAGCCCCGTCCCCGTCAAGGGCGCCGAGCTCGCGGCCCTCATCAACGAGGCCCGCACCGGTCTGACCAACCCCAACGCACCGGTCGAGGTCGCCGCGGCTCCCGCCAAGAAGGCCAAGGCGTCCCGTCACAGCTCCGGTCCCGCCAAGATTGTCCTCGCGCGTCTTGACTACCGTCTGCTGCACGGCCAGGTCGTCTTTACCTGGACCACCAAGGTCCAGGCCGAGCGCATCATCGTCGTCGACAACGCTGCCGCCAACGATGACATCAAGAAGGGCGCTCTTAAGCTGGCCAAGCCCCAGGGCGTGCGCCTGAACGTCTTCACCGTCGAGCGTGCCCTCGCCAAGATGGACAAGCTCAACACCCTCGGCGAGCGCGTCATGTTCGTCTTTGGCAACACTGCCGAGATGCTGCAGTTCTGCCAGGGCTACAAGCTCGACGCCATCAACCTGGGCGCCACCGCCAACCACGACGGTGCCGAACAGGTCGGCGGCAAGGACAGCTCCGTCTTCTTCGACGCCACCCAGAAGGCCGACGTCAACCAGCTGCTCGACATGGGCATCAAGCTCTACGTCCAGCAGACCCCTACGTATCAGAGCGTCGACATCGACGCCAAGCTGTAATCAACCAGGCTTTTGCCTGACTGAAAGGAGAAGGGTATGAATACGTTCATCAGTGCGGTGCTCGTCGGCCTCGTCGGCGTGTTCTGCATGTGGGACTCCCGCCTGCTCGGTCGTCTTAACTTCGAGCAGCCCCTCGTTGGCGCTACGCTCGTCGGTCTGCTGCTGGGCGATGTGCCCACCGGCCTTGCCGTCGGTGCCGCCGTCGAGCTCGTGTCCATGGGCCTGGTGCAGGTCGGCGCCGCCGTTCCGCCCGATATGGTCCTGGGCGGCATCGTGGCAGCTGCCTTCGCGTGCCTGACCGATGCTTCTGCTGAGACCGCCATGACGATCGCCATCCCGGTCGCCGTCTTGGGTCAGCTCCTCGGCATCGTGTTCCGTTCCATCATCGCCGCCCTCACCCATGTGGCCGATAGCGCGATCGATAACGGTAACTTCAAGACCGCCTACCGTATGCACATCTGCGCCGGCTCCGGTCTGTACGCCATCATGTACTTCCTGCCGATCTTCCTGGCCGTCTTTGTTGGCACCGACCTGGTTCAGGCCATCGTCAACATGGTTCCCGAGTGGCTGTCCGTTGGTCTGAACGTTTCGACCAAGATCATGACCGCCTACGGTCTGGCTCTGCTGCTCACCATGATGATCAAGAAGGGTATGACCCCGTTCCTGTTCATCGGTTTCCTGCTCGCCGCCTACCTCAACCTGTCCGTCATCGCGGTCGCTCTGATCGGTGTGTGCCTGGCTATCGTCTTCATGGGCTTCAAGTTCAATGGCTCCCATGCAACCGCCGGTGTCGATTCCGACTACGATCCGCTCGAAGACGACGAAGACTAAGGAGGAACACACTATGGCAACCGCAACCAAGGACGTGTCCCTGAACAAGAAGGTCAGCCAGTTCTTCTGGCGCTCCTGGGCCATCCAGGCCTCTTGGAACTACGAGCGTCAGATGAACATGGGCTTCCTCTACGGCATGGTTCCTACGCTCGACCGCCTCTATCCGGACGAGTCCGACCCCAAGCAGCTCGCTGCTAAGAAAGAGGCTTACCACCGTCACATGGCGTTCTACAACTGCACCCCGCAGACGAGCGCTTTTGTCCTAGGTCTCGCCGCCTCCATGGAGGAGGAGTACGCCAAGGATCCCGAGAACTTCGATCCCGATTCGATCAACGCGGTCAAGACCTCCCTCATGGGTCCGCTTTCCGGCATCGGTGACTCCCTCTTCCAGGGCACCATCCGCGTTATCGCCTTTGGCCTGGGCGTTCAGCTGGCTCAGCAGGGCTCCATCATGGGCCCGATCCTGGCCATGCTCATCTCCATCGTCCCCTCTGTGCTGATCACTTGGTTCGCAGCCAAGATGGGCTATCAGGGCGGCCACGAGTACCTGAGCAAGCTTCAGGGCGGCGACCTCATGGAAAAGCTCATGTATGTCTGCGGCATCGTAGGTCTTATGTCCGTGGGCGGCATGATCGCCACGCTGATCGGCGCCACCACCCCGCTGCAGTTCGCTGACGGCACCGTCGTGATCCAGGACATCCTGGACGGCATGATGCCCCAGATGATCTCCCTCGGCCTCACCGGCCTTATGTACTGGCTCATCAAGAAGAACGTCAACACCGGTTGGCTTCTCGTGATCGCCATCGTGGGCGGCATCGCCCTCTCCGCGGCCGGCATCCTGGCCTAGTCGCGACCAAGCGCCTAACCGCTTTCCCCCGGGGGCCTGCCTGGCATCCCATACCCCAGGCAGGCTTCCATCCCTAAATGTGACAAAGGCACAGTTCCTTTGCCACATCCTCAACGGGCCGGCGACTCGGTCCAAACCACGGTAACCCTGCGAGCGCCCGGCAATGTGGCGCCGCAAAAAATCGAAAGGAATGTGTCAGATGTACGAGATCGACCTTAACCTCCCTAAGCAGATCGTCGCTGACGTCCTGTCCAACCACGAGATCCACAGCGTCGCCTTCGTCGGCTGCGGTGCTTCCATGTCCGACCTTTACCCTGCCAAGTACTTCCTGGCCAACAACACGGACAAGCTGAACGTTCAGATCTTCACCGCTAACGAGTTCAACTACGACACGCCTTCCTGGGTCAACGAGCACACCTTCGTGATCACCTGCTCCCTCGGTGGCTCCACGCCCGAGACCGTCGAGGCCAACAAGACCGCCAAGAAGCACAACTGCCCGGTCGTCTCCCTCACCAACAAGGCCGGCTCCGCTCTGACCGTCGACGCCGACCACGTCATCGTTCACGGCTTCCATGCCAACTACGCTGCCAAGTGCGAGAAGCCTGGCTACGCCATCGCTCTTGCTCTCGAGATCCTTCAGCAGACCGAGGGCTATGACCACTACGAGGACATGATCACCGGCCTCACCAACGTCTTCGAGCTCTGCGAGAACGCCGCTCAGTCCGCCAAGGGCCTCGCCAAGCAGTTCGCCCAGGACTTCAAGGACGACAAGATGATCTACTTCATGGCCTCTGGTGCCTCCGAGAAGATGGCTTATTCTCACGCCGCCTTCCTGTTCACCGAGATGCAGTGGATCGACGCCGCCGCCTACAACACCGGCGAGTACTTCCACGGCCCGTTCGAGGTTTCCACCGAGGGTAAGCCCTACGTCTTCTTCATGTCCGATGGTGCCACCCGTCCGATGGACGCCCGCGCCCTCACCTTCCTTAAGCGCATGGGCGCCAAGGTCGCTCTGATCGACTCCAAGGACTACGGTCTGGCCGACGCCGTGCCGGCAAGCGTCGTCACCTACTTCAACCCGCTGCTGCACCTCGCCGTTATGCGCGAGTACGGCAACCAGATCGCCGAGGCCCGTCAGCACCCGCTGACCATGCGTCGCTACATGTGGAAGCTTTCCTACTAATCACAAGTAAGTAGACCTTACGGGTTGATTGAGAGGGGATGGGGTTTTGCCCCGTCCCCTTTTTTGCTTTGGGGAGGGCGTGTCTGTCGCGTCGCAAAACACCAGATAAAACCTACCAAAATAAACCTGTCCCTTTTTGGCAGGTGGGAGGAGATGCGTATGATTAAGGCAGTGCTGTTTGACATGGACGGCGTGCTGGTCGATACCGAGTGGTTCTACAACCGCCGTCGCGTGGCGTTTATGGAAGAGAAGGGGTTCCATTTTGACGAGATCCCCGATCTTTCGGGGTCTAACGAGCCTGCCATTTGGAAGTCGCTGGTGCCCGACGATATTGAGCTGCGCGAGCGTCTGCGCGTGGAGTACAAGCAGGTCTACAGCCCGGTTCACCCCGTTCCGTATGCCGAGCTGCTCAACGAGCAGACGGAGCCGGTGATGCGCGAGCTGCACGAGCGCGGCGTGAAGTGCGCCATCGCAAGCTCGTCCTATCGTGAGCTCATTGACGAGCTGGTTGAGATTGCCGGTATCGCCGACGTGCTGGACTACACCATCAGCGGTCACGAGTGCAGTGCGTTTAAGCCCGACCCCGAGATCTACCTGCGTGCCATGAAGGCGCTGGGAGTTGACCCCGCCGAGTGCCTGGTTATCGAGGACTCGCCTTTGGGTATCGAGGCCGGCAAGCGCTCCGGCGCCCGCGTCCTGGCACTGCGTCCGCATGAGGGCGTCAACCTGGACCAGTCCGCCGCCGACGTCGTCATCGACAACCTGAGCGACATTTTGGCCGCTCTGTAGTGTCAATCCACCGCGAGAAGCACTGGTTCACGCGTCATTTGCTGCAGATTGGCTTAATTTGGCATCAATTTAGATCCGTTTGGCTTCGATTCGGGCTAAGTGAGTAGACTTTTTGGCGCAGGCCGAGCACAAAGCGTTTCTGACTTAGTAAAACCGCAGGTCACAGAGGTGGCTGTTATTGGCTGTGCTCGGGAGGTCGCGAAAAGTCTACTCACTTAGAATTTGGGCCTTTGGTTGTGGGGTCACCGGTCCCGTTTTGGTTGTCGAGAGAGGGTGAATTGAGGCGCCCTCTGTCGCTCCATGCTACAATCGCCGACATGCCCCACAACTACATCTGCCTTCGAAGGGAGCCTACGTGGCGAACGCCATCGATCAGCTCACGGACCGCGTGCTCGTGCTCGGCCGCCTTACCATCGTCCGCCGCGCTATTACCGCTGTGGCGGTCACCATTTCTGCCGTTCTCCAGACATTTCTGATCCAGGCGTTCATTCGGCCCGCCGACTTGCTTCCGAGCGGCCTTACCGGCGTCGCGGTCCTGCTCGATCGCGTTACCTCGCTCGGTGGCGTTCACATCGACATCTCGCTCGGTATGCTTGCGCTCAACATTCCCGTGGCGCTCCTATGCTGGAGCGGCATTAGCAAGCGCTTCGTCATCTTCTCGATGATGCAGGTCATGCTCTCGTCGCTGTTCCTCAACATCTTTCATTTCGCCCCGTTTTTGGGCGACAAGATCATGCTCATCATTTTTGGCGGAGTGGTCTCGGGTCTGGGCGCTGCCATCGCGCTTAAGTCCGGCGCATCTACCGGCGGCACCGACTTTATCGCGCTGTGGGTTTCCAACCACACAGGCAAGACCATCTGGGGCGTCATTTTTGGTTTCAACTGCTTTATCCTGGCGATCTTTGGCTTTATGTTTGGCTGGGACAAGGCGGCATATTCCATCGTGTTCCAGTTTATTTCGACCAAGACCATCGACAGTTTCTATCGTCGCTACGATCGCGTGACGCTGCAGATCACGACGCGTAAGGCAGACGAGGTCATGACTGCCTACGTAAACCATTTTCAGCACGGCATTAGCTGCGCCGAGGTCGTCGGCGGATACAGCCGTGAAAAGATGTACTTGCTGCACACCGTTGTCTCGACCTACGAGAGCCAAGACATTATCAAACTGGTGTGTGACGTTGATTCCGGCGCCGTGATCAACGTGTTCCACACGCTCAACTTTGTGGGCGGCTGGTGGGGCGGTCATGTCGACGAGCCCATGCCCACGGCCGTTCCCGATCCCGACAAGCCCGCACGCATGGCCAGCAGGCAGGCGCGCCTCAGCGAGCAGGACAGTCTGCAACAGGACGACGGCAAGTAAGGTTTTGCTGTATGTGGTGTATCGTTTTATCCAACTGAGGTAACATATAAAAAGACGTTATATACGTATTAGTTATTTTGATATTTCGATAAGAGTGATTAGATATGCCTGCGCCCAAAAATGCACCGCTTTACCAGCAGATTTATGACGAAATCAAGGATGCGATCGAGAAAGGTGTTTATGCACCCAAGGAGCGTATTCCGTCCGAGCTTGAACTAGCCGAGCAGTACGAGGTGAGCCGTATTACGGTGCGCCGCGCTGTCGAGGAGCTGTGCTCCGATGGTTACCTGGTTAAGCAGCAGGGCCGCGGCACCTTTGTCTCCACGCCGCACATCAACCGCCAGTTTCACGCCTCGACGCTGCAGACGTTTACCGCGCTGTGTGCCGGCAACGGCATGAAGGCCGGTGCGCACGTGATCGATCGCCAGATCGTTCCGGCGCGCCAAAACGAGATGGAGTTCTTTGGCCTGCAGAAGGATGCGCTGCTGCTGCATATCAAGCGCGTGCGTACGGCCGACGGCGAGCCCATCTTTGAGGAGAACATCTTTGTGCCGTTTGACGCCTACCGTGAGCTGTTGACGGCCGATCTTGAGAACAAGTCGATTTTTGCCGAGGTCGAGCGTGTTGGCGGAACGCCGATTGTCTCGGTTGGCTACCGTACGGTCGAGGCCGTTCGAGCTAACGCCGAGCAGGCGGCCGAGCTGGGCATTGCTCCGCACGATCCGCTGCTCAACCTGCGTGCCGGCTTTACCGGTCCCGATGACGAGCCGGTTTTGATGGGTAAGCAGTACTACGTGGGATCGCGCTACGTTATGGTCATGTAAGTTACGCGGTTTTACCAAACCGCGTAACGGCTCGACGCTGCAAACGCCCCTAAGCGGCAATCTGACGTTCAATCGTCGGTCGCGTACCCAAAGTACGCTTCCCTCCTCTTTCACGTCACCTTGCTCGCTTAGGGGCGTTTTCGCTGACTTATGCTCAACCAGCGACGTTTGCGTGCTTGTCAAGAGATTAGCCGTTGGGAAAGTGTCCAAAAATCCCACGCTCGTTCCTTTTGGATTGCGTTGCCCGTGGCTGACAGCCGTACGGCAGCGGTCCGCGTGGCGGCGTATAATCGGCGGCAGATGACTTGGACGTTAGGAAACCATGATCGATAGCATGCAGCAGATGGCGCTCGACACGCTCGGCGCCTATTTTGGCTACACCTCGTTTCGCCCGGGACAGGACCGCATGGTCGATGCGATCCTTGCCGGTCGCGACGCGCTGGGTGTTATGCCCACGGGCGCCGGCAAGTCCATTTGCTACCAGGTGCCCGCGCTCATGCTGCCCGGCATCACCTTTGTGGTGAGTCCGCTGCTGTCGCTTATGGAGGATCAGACCCGCGCATTGCTCGCGGCGGGTGCGCGGCCCAGCTATCTCAACTCCAGCCTTACGCCGGCCCAGCAAAACACCGTGTTCAAGCGGGCGCGTGAGGGTCGCTACCAGCTTATGTACGTGGCACCCGAGCGCCTGCTCGAGCCTCGCTTTTTAGCCTTTGCGCAGGAGGCCGCGGCTGAAGGCGGCATTGGCGTGCCACTCGTGGCTATTGACGAGGCCCACTGCGTGAGCCAGTGGGGGCAGGATTTCCGCCCCGCCTACCTGCAGATTCGCGAGTTTATCGATTCGCTGCCGCAGCGCCCCATCGTGGCTGCCTTTACCGCCACGGCGACCGAGCGCGTGCGTGCGGACATTCAGCAGATGCTCGGCCTGCAAAACCCCGCGACGGTGGTGACGGGCTTCGATCGCAAGAACCTCTACTTTGGTTGCGAGGAGATGGGCGACAAGGCCAAGACTGCCTGGGTGCGCGACTACGTGATCGCGCATTCGAGCGAGAGCGGCATCGTGTATTGCTCGACCCGCAAGACGGTCGATGCGCTGGCAGGCGAGCTTGCCGAAGCGCTGGGCCCCAGCGGCATTCGCGTTGGCCGCTACCATGCCGGCATGGGTAACGACGCCCGCCGCCAAAGCCAGCGTGCCTTTATCGACGACGATATCCAGGTGATGGTTGCCACCAACGCCTTTGGCATGGGCATCGACAAGCCCAACGTGCGCTACGTGATTCACAACAACGTGCCCGAGAGCATCGAAGCCTACTACCAGGAGGCGGGCCGCGCCGGCCGCGATGGCGACCCGGCCAGCTGCCATCTGCTGTGGAACGGTAACGATTTTCGCATGCGTCGCTTTTTGATCGACCGCGGCGATGCTGCCGATGAGGCGCTCGACGACGAGCAGCGCGCGTGGGCGCTCCAGAATCGATATCGCCTGCTCAGCCAGATGGAGGGCTACTGCAACACCACCGGCTGCCTGCGCGAATACATGCTGCGCTACTTTGGCGACGAGGCCGCGGCCGAGCATGCTGCCGCGGCTGGTGCGGGCAGCACCGCCACGGACGACGCCGAGGGCTGCGGCAACTGCAGCAACTGCCTCACGAAGTTCGAGGTCGAGGACGTCACCGATATGGCCCGCGCCGCCGTGCGCTATGTGGCCACGCGTCCCATGCGCTTTGGCAAATCGCTGGTCGCCGATGTGCTCCACGGCGGCAACACCGAGCGCATTCGCCAGATGCATCTGGACGAGGACCGCGGCTACGGTGAGCTGTCGAGCGAATCGGTCGGGCGCATCAAGGATATCATCGGCCAGCTGTGCGGCCGCGGTTATTTGGCCACCTCGCAGGGGCAGTACCCGGTCGTGGGGCTGGGCCCGCGTGCCGGCGAGGTCGAGAACGAGGCGTTCGCCTTTACCGTTAAGCGTCGCGCGTCCAAGCGCAAGGCCTCGGCCCGCGCCCGCCGTGCGGTGGATCTGCTGCGCGAGGAGGCCGAGCTGGATCAGCGCCCGCGCGTGGGCGATGATGCCGAGCTGTTCGAGCGCCTGCGTGCCCTGCGTAAGGAAATCTCGACCGAGCTCGAGATGGCGCCGTACATGGTCTTTTCCGACAAGGCCCTGCGCGGCCTGTGCCGCCTGCGTCCGCAGACACGCGACGAGCTTATCCAGGTCAACGGCATCGGCGAGAAAAAGGCCGACGCCTTTGGCGAGCAGTTTATGGCGGCGATTGAAGAGTTTGAGTCCGAGCATGCGCGGGATGGAGCGTAACGATGGCATTCGACGATAAAACCGGCAGCGCAGATGTTTCCGCCGTGCCGCTGTACCAGCAGGTTATGGACGACCTGAAGGGCGAGATCGCGCGCGGCGTGTACGCAGCCGGCTCGCGCATTCCTTCCGAGATGGAGCTCGCGAAGTCCTATGGCGTGGGACGCGTCACCGTGCGCCGTGCCATCGAGGAGCTATCGCGCGCGGGGTATCTCAACCGCCAGCAGGGGAGGGGCACCTTTGTGTGTGCGCCCAAGCTCAAGCGCAAGATTCGCCAGAAGGGTGACGTTCAGAGCTTTTCTGAGGGTTGCGCTGCCAATGACATGGCGGCCGGAGCACGCCTGGTGTCGCGCACGGTGGTTGCGGCGACGCGCGAGGACGCGGCGTTTTTTGGGGTGGAACCCGGCTGCGAGCTCATCGTTGTCGAGCGCGTGCGCACGGCAGACGGCGTGCCCGTCATGCTCGAGAACAACGCCTTTGTGCTGGCCGACCATCCCTATCTGCAGACGCTTGCCGACAAGGACCTCACGGACAATTCCATCTTTGCACTCGTTGCCGAGCGTTCGGGCCGCGCGCCGCTCAAGTCCGACCCTTGTACCGTGGAGATTGCGCTTGCCGATGCTCGGGCTGCCTCGCTGCTGGAGGTGCCGGTCGGCGAACCGCTCTTTTATATGGAGGCGTACTTTACCGATGCGGACGAGCGGCCCTTGCTGCTCGGACGCCAAAAGATCGTGGGCTCGCGCTACGTGTTCGACATCTAACGTCCACAGATAGAACAACATAGAACAAGTTTGGTGAAATGACTTCACGGGCGTCGTCGTGCGTGCTATAAATAGGACAACATAGAACGACCGCAGGTACGAGCTGTCGTCGTTCAAAAACTGCCACACAAGGAGGGACATCACCATGAACGCACACGATCTGATTCAGGAAATTATCGAGCGCAAGGGCAAGATTGAGAACGTCTTTTGGATCGCCTGCGGCGGTTCGATGATCGACCTGATGCCGGCCAATGAGCTGCTCAAGCGCGAGGCAACCACGTTTACCTCGACGGTCTACACGGCACGCGAGTTTTACCTGATGGCTCCCAAGAGCCTAGGGCCGAAGTCGCTCGTTATTGCCTGCAGCCACAGCGGCAACACGCAGGAGGTCGTCGACGGCTGCGAGATGGCGTTGGCTGCCGGCGCCGAGGTCGTCGCCATGACCGACTGCGAGGGCTCCAAGATCGACAACGGCAAGTGGACCACCTGGGTCTACCCTTGGGGCGAGGGCGTCCCGCAGGCCGAGGTCCCGCAGGGTATCGGCGCTCTGATCGCCGCCGAGCTGCTCGACCAGCAGGAAGGCTACGGGGCACTCGCCGACATGTATGCCGGCCTTAAGCAGATGGATGCCCTGTTGCCCGCTGCCCGCGAGAAGGTCAACGCCGAGCTGGGCGATCGCTTTGCCGAGCTCTGTCAGCAGCATAAGTTCTTCTACATTCTGGGCTCCGGCCCCAACTTTAGCCAGACCTACGCTATGGCCATCTGCTCGCTCATGGAGATGCAGTGGCAGCACTGCTGCTATATCCACTCCGGCGAGTACTTCCACGGCCCGTTCGAAGCCACCGAGCCCGGCGTGTTCTACTTTGTGCAGCTCGGATCGGGCGAGTGCCGCCCCATGGAGGAGCGCGCGCTCGCGTTCCTCAACACGCACACCGATACGGTCATGGTGCTCGATGCACTCGAGTACGGCGTGGGCGAGGTGCCCGCCAGCGTGCGTTCATACCTGGAGCCGATCTTCTTCTACAACATGAGCTGCGAGCTGCGCGCCGCCCGCGGTAAGGTGTTCGATCACAGCCCCGAGGTTCGTCGCTATATGGGTGTCGAGCAGTACTAGACACCGGGAATTATCTTTTTTGACGGGGTCTGTGCTGCGCGCGGGCCCCGTTTTGCATTGTGGCGGCCGGATTCGTGTCTGCGCGAAAACGAAGTCGAATACTTTTCCGCGAAGTGAACGACCTGTTTTGGACCCCCGAAGCATCCACACTTTTTTGCGACAAAACCGCAGGAAAAACTCGACGAAATCGCAGGAAACGACGTCTGAAAAGTGTCGATGCTTCGGGGGTCCGATTTTGCTCGTTCACATCGCGGAAAAGTATTCACCTTCGATTCGCAAGGGCACTGCGTGAGTCAAAAAAGCGGGCCGCGCCGGGGATTTCCGGCGCGGCCCGCTTAGTATCGCGCTTAGATTCGCAAGGTTGCGGCAGCCAGCGGCCTACTTTGCGTCGTAGGCCTCGGTGTCCCACCAGTCGAGCTGGGCGATGTTGTCGCGGATGTGCTGGCAGCTCTTGTGGAAACCCTCGAGCTCGTACTCGGACAGGTCGAGCGTGTAGACCTCCTCGACGCCCTCGGCACCGATCACGCACGGCAGGGAGGTAAAGATACCCTCCTCGCCATACTGGCCGGTCATGAGCGTGGAAGCGGAAAGCACGGCGTGCTCGTTGTGCAGCACGGCGGCGCAGACGCGCGCGGCGGAGTTGGCGACGGCGTATTCGGTGCACTGCTTGCCCTGGTAGGTCACATAGCCGCCCTTACGCGCGAGCTCCTCGACCTCCATGTGGTCAAAGGAGTACTTGTCGGGGTTCTCGGCCTGAAGCTCGTTGAGGTTTTTGCCGGCGATGGTTGCGGCCTTAAAGGCGGCAAGCTGGCTAAAGCCGTGCTCGCCGATCATGTAGGCGTCGATGGACTTGGGGCTCACGCCGACCTTCTTGGAGATCTCGGTGCGCAGGCGGGCGGAGTCCAGGCCGCAGCCCGAGCCGATGATCTTCTTGGGATCGTAGCCGGTCAGATGCCACAGCTCGGTGCACACGACGTCGCAGGGGTTGGAGATGCTCACGAAGATGCCGTCAAAGCCGGCGTCGACGATGCGCTTGGCAAAGGTGCGGGCGGCGTCGGTGGTAAAGAACAGCTCGCCGTCGCGGTTGCCGGCGGCCAGCGCGACCTTGCCGGCGGCGTTGACGATGACGTCGCAGCAGGCCAGCTCCTCGTAGTGGTCGTAGCAGTTGACGATCTTGGTGTTGTACGGGACAAACGAGAGGGAGTCGCGCAGGTCCTGGACCTCGGACGTCACCTTGGCCTCGTTGATATCGCACAGGTACAGCTCATCGGCAATGCCCTGCATGAGCAGGCTGTTGGCGACATGTGCTCCTACGTGGCCCTGGCCGACCACACCGATCTTACGCGTCTGGTACATATATGTATCCTTTCGGCCGAGTTTTTCGCGTCGAACCATTGTAGCCTCCTGCTATCACTTTGCCAGACTAAAGCGCCATAGATTTTTGGGACATGCCGTAATCTCTACTTTTGGAGTGATTTGGGCCGCCGGCGACATCGCCGGGCGATGTGCTCGCGCGGATGGGGCCGGTCGTTGTACCATAGCTGCAACTGACTCGTAAGGAGCATCCATGCCCATTCGCATCCCCGACGCCCTCCCTGCCGCCGCGCAGCTCGAGAGCGAGAACATCTTTGTCATGACCGAGTACCGCGCGCTGCACCAGGACATCCGTCCGCTGCGCGTGCTCATCCTCAACCTCATGCCCACCAAAATCGCCACCGAGACGCAGATCATGCGCAAGCTCTCCAACACGCCGCTGCAGGTGGAGGTGGACCTGCTGCGCACCAAAACGCACGAGGCCACCCACGTGAGCGCCGGCCACCTGGAGACGTTTTACCGCACGTTCGACGACATCCGCGACATCCACTACGACGGCCTGATCATCACGGGCGCGCCGGTGGAGCAGATGCCGTTCGAGGAGGTCGACTACTGGCCCGAGCTCTGCCAGATCATGGATTGGTCCACCACGCACGTGCACTCTACGCTGCACATTTGTTGGGGCGCGCAGGCGGGGCTCTACCATCATTACGGCATTCAGAAGTATGACCTGCCGGCAAAGGCGAGCGGCGTGTTCGAGCATTATCTGGTCAAGCCGCAAAGCCCGCTGGTCCGCGGCTTTGACGACCGTTTCTATGCCGTGCATTCGCGCAACACCGATGTGCGCCGCGAGGACGTGGAGGCCGAGCCGCAGCTTGAGGTCGTGGCCGTGTCCGACGAGGTTGGCCTGTACATTGTCAAGTCGACCGACAGCCGTCGCTTTTTTGTATTTGGCCACCCCGAGTACGATACCGACACGTTGCGCCTGGAGTACGAGCGCGACGTGAAGCGCGGCCTCAACCCTCAGGTGCCGGCGCATTACTTCCCGGGCGACGATCCCACCGCCGAGCCGCGCAACGTCTGGCGCAGCCAGGCTCAGCTGCTCTACACCAACTGGCTCAACTACTACGTCTACCAGACCACGCCCTACGACCTGGCCCGCGCCGGCGAGGAGCACTAGGCCTGTCGGGAGGTGCGCCAGCCGTTAGGCGCTGATGATGTGGGGTAGCGGCAGGTCGTGGACATCGGTGGGAACGTGATCGACACGCTGCTCGTCAAAGGCGATGCCGATGATTTGGCATGCGGGCGAGAGCATGGGCAGGTAGCGGTCATAGCAGCCGCCGCCGTAGCCTAGGCGCGTGCCGGTGCGGTCGAATGCTACGAGCGGCACGACGATCATGTCGAGAGCTTCGGCAGGCACGATAGGGAAGCGGCTGCTGTCGATGTCCGTGGCCGCAAAGGCCCGCGTGGGGTGGGCGATAAACGTAGCCGCGTCCGCGTCGCCGGCAGCAACTGCCCGCATACACATGCGCTGGCCACAAGCTGCGGCGTCTGTTGCCGAGAGCATGCACGGATAGGCCACGCGCCAGCCACGTTTGGAGGCAGCTGCGGCAAACGCGGCTGAGTCGACTTCGGAACCCATCGCGGCATAGACGGCAACGGTGTGCGGCGCCGCGGCATCCAAGCGGCCCAGCAGCTCAACCAGCCGCGCACAGATATCAGCAGACTTCGCCGCCCGCAAGTCCAAATCAAGAGCATCGCGCCGAGCAATCACCGCCCGCCGCAACTCAGCCTTGTCCATCCCGGCTTCCTCTCCCAAACCTACCAAAAAGGGCAGGTTTATTTTGGCAGGTTTTATCTGGGCAAATGTCGAAACCACCACAAAGGTGCCTGTCCCCTTTGTGGTGGTTTTGGCCCATGCGTTAACGCTATAACGCCGCGGCGATTGCTTCGGTCACAAACTTATTGAGTGACTCGCCCTTCTTTGCCGCCGCCAGTGCTGCCTGCTTGTGAAGCTCGGAGCCTGTTCTCACATTGAACGAGCCCTTAAAAGCCCGCTCTGGCTCCTTGCCCTTTTCGGCACAAAACTCAAGGTAATCGTCGACGGCGTCGTGGAAGCATTGCTCCACTTCTTCAGCCGTGGAGCCTTCAAATACAATTGCGTCCCTAATGCCGGCGACCATACCTGTTAGTACATGCTGCTCGGCATCGAACTCGACTGGGGCGAAATAGCCCTTGTATGCCAAAACGTTACTCATGACTGCCTCCGACATCCTGCAGAAATCGAACGATGTTTCGAATTGTCCCCGCTGTCAATTCGTCAGATGGATGAGGCGCGTGCATCACGAACATCCTGCCATCTGAGGGCCTGTAGAAGCGAATGCGCGATCCGGATGTCTTGCCTTTGCTGTCCATTTCAAAGCCATATGAGGCCATGACTTTTAAAAAATCGGCATACCGATACGTCGAAGGGCAGCTAAACAGTTGGGCGATGAGTTTATCGGCTCGAGTCATCCCGCCTCACATTCTGCAACTATATTCTAGTTGCAATTTAGATCCGATGCAATCACCCATACTATAGAACATGTGTACGTATAGAACAAGTGTTCGAACCACTACAAAGGGGCCTGTCCCCTTTGTAGTGGTTTTGCTTGCTGTGGTTAGCCCATCAGGTCGACTACGTTAAAGCCGGCGTTGCTCTTGGTGATGACATCTCGGCCGCCAAAGACGCAGGTCGGCGACTCGGCTGCGATGCGTGTCACGTCGGCGCCGAGCGAGCGCAGTTCACCGGGCGTGGTGGCGAGCATCTGGGCGCGGCGCTTCTCGCGCGCGTCGGGATCGAGTCCGGCTAGGTAGGTCGTGTTGCGGCGCTTGGTGAGCGCGTACGGCTTCACCGGCGCGTCCATGCCGCTCACGCAGCTTACGATAAAGCCCTCAAAGGCGGCCTCGTCGGGCTCAAAGCTGCCGAGCCATTCGCCTGCGCGCACCACGCGCTCAATCGAGGGGTCGATCGCCGGGTCGCGGTAGGTGTAGAACGCCGCCTGGCGCTCGCCTGCCGCGCGGAATCCGCAACCGTACGCGCCGCCCTTCACACGGATCTCGTTCCACAGGTAATCGTAGGAGAGCGCGTTGGCGGCAACCGCCCAAGCGCCTGTCACGTCAATGCCCAAGCGACGCGGATCGCACGCACGCGCGGCAAAGCAGATGTCGCTGGGGATGACAAATGCCTCGTGGCGGTCGCGCGGCGTCGGCACTACGAGCGCATCGCGGCCGACAGCGCCCGCGCCCAGCCTCAGGTCGCCCGCGGCGGCCCAGTACGCGTTAAAGTCATCATCGCTGCCGGTAAAGCTCGCCAGGCAGCCATCGGCCACAAAGATGCGGCCCGCCAGCTCGGCGAGCTTGGCACGCAGATCGTCCAGTCGATCGTCAAAGTGCTCGAGCAGATCGCGCAGGAACAGATAGAAGTCCACGCCAGAAAGCTGCTCGCGCACCACGGCCGAAGGCGAGCTGTAGCTCATCGCGCGACCGAGCGCCGCCGAGTGGCCGTTGTTGATAAAGCCCTGCTCAAGCCCAATGCGAATCTGCGTGAGTACGTCGCGCACGCGGTCGGCGTCGGCGTCTGCCAAAAGCGTGCTCGACCATACCTCGCGCGGCAGACTCGCCAGTGCATCGATCTTCTCGGACAGGGCGCCGGCGCTTACCAACAGGTAGGGGCGCACGCCGTCCACGTCGGGCTGCGTCATGACTTCGGTCGTAAAGCTCAAAAAGCCGAGCTTGCCAGCGAGCAAGTTGTCGAGTTCCTCGGCCGAGTGCTCGCGCGTGGGCAGCTGCTTAAGCAGGCGGCAGAGCAGTGTCACATAGGGCAGGTCCTCAAACGCGACACAGCTCAGGTCGAAATACTGCATGGCGTAGGCCAAACGGTTGGTGGGGATGCCGTGGCGCAGGCAGGGGATGGGTGCAGTGGTGTCCACGATCAGCGGCGGCTCGGGGCGCGCCTCGCCAATGTCGGACACGCGCAGGCGCGGCAGCGTGGCCTTGTCCTCGGGCGTGTCCTCGGCCTCCTGTGCGGCACGCAGTACGGCCGTGCGCTCGACCACGTCCGCCAGCTCGGCATCGGTCATGGCGTCCCGCTTGGCAGTCAGCTCAGCAGCTTCGGCGCCCTCCGGGCCCTCGGCAGTGTCCACCGGCACCAGCTCGACCAGCGCCATGTGGTCGTTTTGCAGCACCAGCTCGCGCAGCAGGTCCTCAAAATAGCTGCCGTCCAGCTCGCCACGCAGCTCCTCGTACACCGGGCCGTACTTAAGCGCCAGCGTCGCGGCGTCGTCATCGTAGAGCCAGGTGCTCAGCGCGTCGCACGCAATGGCCACGCCGTCGGCGATGCCGTAGTCGCGCTGGCGCAGGTCGTATTCGTTGCTGCTGATGATGGCTTCCAGGCGCTCGCGCGGAACGCCGTGCTCGCACAGGTCGCGACAGGCGTCCTGGAACACGCGGCGCAGCTCGCGCGCCACGCCGGGCTGCGCGTTTTGCAGCATGATGAGCTCGTAGGGCTGCAGACTCTCGGCCGCGGTGTAGCTCACCACGTTGCCGCCCAGACCGGCAGCCAGAATGGCCTTCTTAACCGGCGCTTCGTTGGAGCCCAGCAGCGCCTCAAACAGGATATCTGCCGCGATCGTGCGCTTGCGGTCGAGCGCGCTGCCCAGCACCAGGCCCAGGCCCACCAGGGCGTTCTCGGGCGTGGTGGCCATCTCGACGCGCTTATACTCGCAGGTCACAGGCGCCTGCACGTCCAGCGGATTGGGCGCCAGCGTGGACGGGTCCTCGCCGGCGGCAACGGCAGCGTGCATGCGGCGGCTCGCGGCACTCGGCTGCGACAGATAGCGCTCGTCCAAAAAGGCCAGCGCGCGGTCCACATCCAGGTCGCCGTAGAGCGTGATGTAGGAGTTGGAGGGGTTGTAGTGGCGCGCGTGCGTGTCCAGGAACTGCTCGTAGGTGAGCGCGGGAATCGCGCGCGGGTCGCCGCCGCTCTCGTGCGCATAGGCGGTATCGGGATAGAGCGCGGCGTTGACGGCGTCGTCCAGCACGCTCATGGGGTCGGACAGCGCACCCTTCATCTCGTTGAACACCACGCCGTTATAGCGCAGCGTGCCCTCGCGCAGGCTGGCGGCGCTGCCGTCGCCCTCGCCCTCGACACTCTCCGGCAGGTCCAACTCGTAGTGCCAGCCCTCCTGCTCAAAAATGGTGGGCTTGGTATAGATGGCCGGGTTGAACACCGCGTCCAGGTACACGTCCATCAGGTTGTACAGATCCTGCTCGTTGGTGGTGGCGACGGGGTAGATGGTCTTGTCGGGGTAGGTCATGGCGTTGAGAAACGTCTGCATGGAGCTCTTGATCAGGTCGACAAACGGCTCCTTGACGGGGAACTTAGCCGATCCGCACAGCACCGAATGCTCAAGAATATGGAACACGCCGGTGGAATCGGCCGGCGGCGTCTTAAAGCCAATGGCAAAGGCCTTGTTTTCGTCGTCGCACGCCAGGTACAGCAGGCGAGCGCCCGAGGCGGCGTGGCGCAGCACGTAGGCGTCCGAGTCGAGCTCGGGCACGGTCTCGCGGCGCTCGACGGCAAAGCCGTGGCAGGTAGTGCCGGGCACCAGCAGCGCGGCGGCAGCGGCGCGAGGGTCGGTTGAGGTGGTGGGCATATGCAGTCTCCTTTGACGCCCCAGCGGGGGCGAATCGAGTCGAATCCCCGAGAGTATACCCATATGGGGCCGCGGCTCTGCATCGAACTGAAGACGATGTGGGTGGACTAGCCTAACTGGGTTGACGGCGAATGCCGCGGGTAGCCGCTGCATCCCGCTAAAGTGAAATAACACCCCGTTTACCGAATCATTTAGGAAATATATGGACTCCTAAAAAGTTCTAATACAATATAAGTTATCTATCTATAAACTGCTGATTCCTTGTAAAGGTATGGTTGATATGGTTGAGGCAAATAGCGTTATCCCCCTGTACAAACAGATTGTTCGTGCGCTTTCTGATTCAATCGCCAACGGCACGTACCGCCCGGGAGATAAGCTTCCGACCGAGGCGGAGCTTATCGAGCAATTTGGCGTGAGCCGAATAACGGTTCGCTCCGCAATTAAAGAAATGGAAGATGCTGGGCTTGTTGAGAGGGCCCGCGGCAAGGGCACGTTCGTTTCGTCGGACACGCAGATGTATGCCGCGGACGACCGTGAGAGCTTTACCCATTCGTGCCAGCTTGCGGGCAAACAGGCGTCTACCAGGGTTCTCGAAATGGGCTGGGACTTCCCAAGTCTGCGAGACGCGAAGTTCCTGGGCGTAGACGATACCCAAAAGGTATTGCGTAGCCGTCGTCTGCGCCTTGTGGATGGCAAGCCCACGATGCTGGAAACCAATAGCTATTCCGCTGCGCTTTCTTTTTTGGAGCATGAGTCCCTCGATGATTCGCTGATGGCGGTACTCGATCGCCAGGGGATCAAGATGGGTCCCAACACGCGTACGCTCGAGGTCTGCTATGCGAGCGAGCTCGAGGCGGCATACCTTAACGTGGAGCTGGACTCTTCGCTGCTTCTGTTTGTCGATAGACGTTATGCCCCAAGTGGCGAGCCGCTTTTTATCTCCCGTCAGGTGTACTGCACCGAGCGACTGAAGTTCTATTTGTAAATTAGCGATAGATTGGTCGATTTACCGACCAATTGTTACCGTTCGCGGATTTGGAAAATAGACACACCACGTAGGGTAGATTGCTAATATACTTTGTTATGACAATATAGTACGTCCTATTGGTATTGGAGAACTATGAATAAGATATTGCTAGCGAGTCATGGTTATCTCGCCCAAGGCATGAAAAGCTCTCTGGAGATTCTGATGGGCACCAACGACCGAATCGAGTGCCTGTGCGCCTATGTCGATGACGATTCAAGGGACGTCGCGGCGTTGATTGATGCATGGATGGAGACGAGGGACCCTGCCGACTCTTGGTTTGTCGTGACTGACATCTTTGGCGGCTCTGTAAACAACGAATTCATTCAGAGGCAGACCGACGGATCGTTTACGTTAATCGCTGGAATGAACTTGCCGCTGCTGGTGGAAATGGTTACACAGCTGGACTCCCTGGATGCGGACAAGGCCAAAGCCGCGGTCGAGGGATCGCGTTCGTTTATTCAGCTTTGCGAGGCGGCGGACATGCTTGCCGGCGCCGAGGAAGAAGAGTTCTAGTTAGTTCTGGTTCGAGCCCTAGCTAGGGGCCACACCTGTCATTCCCTTTATCACGTGCGGAGATGATAACGATGATTAAGCTTACGAGAGTTGATTACCGACTGATTCACGGCCAAGTTGCCATGTCCTGGACTCACGCTTTGGATGTAGATTGCATCTTGCTTGCCAGCGATGCTGTGGCAAAAGACGACATGAGGAAGGCGGCCTTGAGGCTCGCCCGCCCCAACGGCGTTAAACTCGTCATCAAGGATGTTGACGCTGCTATCGAGGCGCTCAACAGCGGCGTTACCGACAAGTATTCGCTGTTTATCATCACTGAGACGATTGAAGATGTCTATCGTCTCGCTAAGGGTTGCAAAGACATCAAAGAGATCAATCTGGGCGGAACCCGAAAGACCCCTGAGACCACGCTTCATCCGACCCCTGCGATCTTTGCGACCGAGAAAGATGCCGAGCATATCCAAGAGCTCCTGGGCGATGGCGTGGCCATCGAAATCCGTCAGGTCCCCAATGACGCTAAGGTGTTTGCCAAGGACGTTTTCTAGCCGGAAACACGTTGATGCTCGGCATTTATTGAACCAATGCTCTATGCCTATGCCCGTCGATCATTTGATCGGCGGGCTTTTTATTAAAGAAAAATCAAAAAAATCTGAAATAGTTCTTGCATAGTTAGTTATATAAAGTATTATAACGTTATGGGATGAATGAAGGGTTCATCCAAGTGAGTTAGGAGTAAGGGATGTTCAATTTCGATGAGCCTCGTTACGAGAAGGTTGTGAGCGATGCCCTCGCTCTCCGTCCTCAGATTGAGGCTGCCGTGGACGAGGTCTGCGAGCAGGGCTATTCCAACATCTTCTTCATCGGCTGCGGCGGCACCTGGGCCCACACGCTCCCGATGAAGTACTGGGTCGAGACCACCACGGCCGACGTCGACGTCCACTGCGAGATCGCCGCCGAGTTCCTCGCGTGCCCGCCCAAGGCCTTCACCAAGGATTCGGTCTGCGTCTTCTCCACCCGTACCGGCACCACCCCCGAGATCATTGAGGCTGCCAAGTTCTGCCAGGAGCAGGGCGCCCGCACGCTGATGTATGTCTCCAACGACAACACCCCGGCCACCGAGTACGCCGATTACAAGTTCTTCAGCTTCGCCGAGGACGACGTTCTGTGCGAGGCCATCTACACCTACCAGATCACGCTGGTCGCCCGCTTCCTCAAGAACGCCGGCGCCTTCCCCAAGTACGACACCTTCATGGAGGAGTTCGGCAACATCGCCCCGTTCCTCATCAAGGCCAAGGACGCCCAGGACGAGCGCTGCGCCGCCATGGCCGAGGACTTCAAGGACACCGACTACCACATGGTGATCGGCTCCGGCATGCTCTGGGGCGAGGCCTACGACTACGCCATGTGCATCCTCGAGGAGATGCAGTGGATCAAGACCAAGTCCATCCACGCCGCCGAGTTCTTCCACGGCACCATCGAGCTGTGCGAGGAGGGCACGAGCCTCATCATGCTCTACGGCGAGGACGACACCCGCAAGCTCATGGACCGCGTGGACAACTTCACTCACATGCTCGCCGACGAGAAGGGCGTCAACGTCCGCGTGAACAAGTTTGACACCGCCGAGGTCGAGCTGCCGTTCAGCGACCCCGAGTTCCGCAAGATCGTCTCCCCGATGGTCACCTACACCATCACCGAGCGTCTGAGCTGCCATCTCGAGCACGTCCGTAACCACCCGCTCACCACGCGTCGTTACTATCACCAGATGAACTACTAATCCTCTCAAATTGCTGCGGTTGTCTGCAGGCGAGCTGCGCAGAATGCCTCGCCTGCAGACCTGTTTCTGGGGTTGATCGAAATGGTTGTCCAGTATCTTCTAGTTGCACTGGTCGCATTTATTGCGTCCATGGACGAGCAATTATTTGGCATTACGATGCTTGGTCGTCCGCTGTTTACGAGCCTGTTTGTCGGCTTGATCCTTGGCGATGTCCAGCAGGGCGTTATCGTCGGCGCTGCTTTGGAGTCCATGTTCATGGGCGCCATCATGGTCGGCGCGGCGGTTCCTCCCGAGGTCTATGCCTCCGGCGTGCTTGGCTGCGCGTTTGCCGTCATTACGGGTACGGGCACGGCAACTGCCGTCGCGCTCGCCCTTCCCGTCTCCGTCTTCCTTCAGGTGTGGCGCAACTTCTGCTACGCCGTTCCGGGTGCCTTTGCCTGCAAGAAGATTGAGACCGCTCTGGCAAATCGCGATCTTGCCAAGGCGAATCTGTACCATCTGACCATCGTGCCGCTGTCGATTGGCATTCCGTCTGCACTGCTGGTGTTTGGCTCGCTGTTCTTTGGTGCCGACCTTATCAACAATGCGCTCAGCGCGATTCCGCAGTTTGTGATGGACGGCCTCAACGTTGCGTCCGGCGTCATGGTCTGCATCGGCTTCGCTCTTCTTATCAGGACCATGGGCGATAACAAGCTCCTCCCCTGGCTGTTCCTGGGCTTCATTATGGTCATCTACCTCAAGATGGACGTGGTCGGCGTCGCCGCAGCTGCCATTTGCGTCGCGCTGCTCCTGGCCTTCCGCGAGGGCTCGTCCGGTCCGCAGACGGTTGCTGCAGATGAAGAGGAGGACTTCTAATGGCTATCCAGAACACCGACCTCAAAGAGGCCAAGAAGGACGCGATTATGACTCCCGATATGTATCGGAGCATGTTCCTTCGCCAGTTTACGAGCCAGTGCTCGCAGTCGTACGACAAGATGATGGCAATGGGCTTCATGTACACCATTCAGAAGCCCCTGCGAAAGATCTATCCCAACGACGACGATTACTATGCGGCGCTCGATCGCCATACCGAGTTCTTTAACATCACGCCTCATGTGCTTCCGTTTGTAGCCGGCCTAACGGTTTCGATGGAAGAGCAGGCGGCTGCCGATAAGAACTTCGACACGTCCTCGATTAACGCCATGAAGGTCGGACTTATGGGACCGCTTTCCGGCATCGGCGATTCGTTCTACTGGGGTACGTTCCGCGTGGTTGCCGCCGGCATTGGTATTGGCATCGCTTCGACGGGCAACCCGCTCGGCCCCATCGTGTACGCGCTCATCTACTCCGTGATTAACTTTGCAACGCGTATCGTCGCCGCCCATCTGGGTTACGACTTGGGAACCAAGTTTTTGCAGCAGTCCGAAGAGAGCAACCTTATGTCTCGCATGACGCATGCTGCCGGTGTTCTCGGAATGACCGTTATCGGCGCCATGATTGCGGCACAGGTCTCGCTGTCCACGGCTTTGACCTTTGACGTGGGTGGTTCGGAGATTGTCCTGCAGGATCTGTTCGATTCGATCTTCCCCGGTCTGCTGCCCTTGCTGGCAACGTTCGCTTGCGTTGCCCTCTATAAAAAGGGCGTCAAGACCATTTGGATCATCTTGGGCATCTTCGCAATCTGCATCATCGGAACGGGCTTGGGAGTGTTCGCAGCGGCATAATGTTGACTGCTATGCTCGCGCGTTGGATAACTAACTGACCGTTTGAAAACGGGGCTCGGCGTAAGGCCGGCCCCGTTTTTTGTTTGAGGGATTTTCCGACCGTCCAATAATCCACGCTCATGCATCACTCACGCATCTCTCGTCTCTCATTCGTCACTAATATGAGAGATGGCAGAAAGACGAGAGATAAATATGAGAGATAACAATGCTGCAAGGTGGCTAGGGATCGAGTCAAAGTTCCCGTATACATGAGTTTACCTGCGCGAACGTGATTTGCTTGAACCGATAACGGCATTTTTGTCTCTCATCTCTCACTCATCTCTAAGCTGAGAGATAAATGAGAGATGGCTGAGAGATAGACAGACGGACTGTCGGGGGCATGCATCGCTGTCAGATTAATGCCGCGCGCGGAGCAGCTGCGCGTTCACCCGCGCCCTGCATCCCGCCATTTCACGCGCTGCACATCGAAACCTGCGGCAAAGCAGGTACAATAGCCCAATGTGCATCGCGCACGACGATGATATCGGCGCCCGCGACTGGGGGAGACAACATGGCAGAGCAACAGATAACGCCGGGGACCAAGCTTCAGGTGGCATTCGACGTGCCCATGGGCCAAAAAACCGACTTCAACATGCTCGCCACGTACAAAGAGAACCTGGACGACGCGTACTTCCTTATGAGCGCGCCCATGCTCGCCGGCAAGCCGCTCATCATGGACGAAAACCAAAAGCTGCTGCTGCAATACAAAGTGGGCGAGGAGACGTTCGTGCTCGCCGGCTATCCCGAGGCAGTCGAGAAAAAAGGCATCCGCACCTACTGGAAAATGCGCAAAGTCGCCGAGCAGCGCACCTTTGTCAAGCGCCGCGACGAGCGTTTTAAGGTCGCCATGCGCCTTACCTACCAGCGCGACAACGCGGCCGCCTCCGAGCCCGAGGACGCCATGACCATCGACGTCTCGGCCGGCGGCCTGGCCGTCTACCTCAACGATTATCCCGACGTGGGCGAGGCCCTGGCCGTGCAAATGCCCACGATCCGCCTGCAGGGCGAACGCCACGAGCTGCCCGAGCAGCTGGGCATCGTGTGCTGGGTGCGCCGCGCGCCCAAGGGCAGCCTGTACCGCAACGTCTGCGGCCTGCAGTTCCGCTACGCCGACGACATGGAGCGCGAGCTCGTCAAAGAATACGTCGGCTACATTCGCACCAAATATAAGATCTGATCGCCATGGCTCTGTTCAAGCGTAACGACAACAAAGATCAAGCTGCCGAGGATTTGGCCGAGCACCAGACCAAGGACACGCCGGCAGACGCGCTCGCTGCCAATGCCGAGGACGCGCCCGGCGAGGACTCCATGCCCGACCAGCCCCCCGCCTCCCGCAAGCGCTTCGGCAAGCCCAAGTCCAAGCCCAAACCCAAACCCAAGCGCAAGCCCAAGCGCGACTTGCGCGGCGTGGTGCGCATCGAGGAGCTGGAGCAGGCGCTGGCCGACCAGGACCTCGACGACATCGACCCCGACGCGGTCGTGTCCATGTACATGCCCAAGCGCCGTATGGAACGCATCGGCGCGGCGCTGCTGCGCATGGACAAGCTGCAAAAGGCCCTCGTGGTGCTGGCGCTTGCCTTTGGCGTGCTGTTTGCCCTGTCGTTTATGCAGGAAAACATGGGCAACTTCACCATCAACCTCAACCGCCTGGAGCTGTTCCGCCGCGGCGTGGCCATTGCCGACAACGGCGACTTTAATAACGCCACCGCGCGTCTGGCGGCCGACGCCGTGGACAACGGCACCAATATCGCTACCGACGACCTGCCCGACAACCTGGACGACATCGACGGTAGCCACAACGGCAAAAACTACGTGGCGTATACCTTCTATATCCGCAACGCCGGCAAGACCGATCTAGGCTACAGTGCCAAACTCAAGGTGGTCAGCGCCAGCAAGGGCGTGGAGAAGGCAGCGCGCGTGAGGGTGTATCGCAATGGCGAGCCCACCACCTACGCGGCGACCGCGGCCGACGGCAACCCCGAGCCCAATACCGAGCCGTTTGCGTCCAAGGACGTGGTGACGACCATTAGCCACAAGAACTTTCGCGTGGGCGATGTGGACAAGTACACCGTGGTCATTTGGCTGGACGGCGACGACCCGGAGTGCGTGGACAAGATCATCGGCGGCGCGGTGGAGTTTGGCTTCGATTTTGATTCGTCCGAGACTGACGACACGAGCCTGTTCATTAAGTTCGTGGAGGATATTGCCGACACCCTGACCGGCAACGACCCCATTAGCGCGAGTGGCAACGAGGCGCCCGATTACTACAAGGAGCACAACGTGACGTGGAGTAACCGCCGCAACCAAAAGAACTCGCCCGTGAAGGACGGAGACAAATAGAGCGAACAAGCGCCGGGCCGGGATTGATATTCCGGCCCGGCGCTTTTGCTATGCGCAGGCGTTGTCTTTGGAGGTAGCGTCGTTGCCAGTGGCGGTATTCAGCAAGAACAGCCGTAGCGCGAGCTTGATCGCGTAGCCCGGTTTGACCTGCGCCGCGTTTCCCATGCGTTCGCCTAGGTCGCCGCCGTAGGCGTAAACGTCGCGAATGAGGTCCGCGCCCGAGAGGGTGAACATGTAGCCCGTGTCCGAAAGCGCGTTGGGTGCTGCGGGCAGACCCGCGGCCGCACAAAAGCTCGCGAGGTCGGGGCCCATGACGGCCTCGTAGTCAATCGCGTGGCCGCCGTCCTGGGCGGCTTGCTCCTGTTCGCGGGTGTACGACAACGCCGCCGCCAGCACAAAGCTGGGTGTGGGCGCATTGACGTCGTCGGTGGTGGCGACAAGCTTGCCGGCCGCCTGCGTGACCAACCAGGCGACTTCGCGCTGGCAGCGAACGGCTTTGCGCGTCACCGGCTTGATCGATCCGGCGGAAACGCTTCCCTTGGGTTGAGTGGCGGCATCCATGGGCCCTCCCAACAAATAGCCCGCTAAGCAGGCGAAAATTACACGTTCTGCATCAGTATAGCGAGTGGGGAAGGGCTAAGAGCAAAGCTTGGTGGGGGTGTAGGTATGTGTTGGCGTGGCGCTGAGGCCGCAACCTTAAGAGAGGCTTATGACTCAGCGGGAGAGCATGCCCAAATAAGGTGAACGGCGTTTACATGGCTCCATACCTAGCCCAAGGTAGGCCCATGAATCTGCCGGAATGTAGGCTCCCGAAAACTCATAAGGAAATCGTAAGAATTATGGTATCCTCGATTCCAAATTTTGAGGATGGGCAAGCAACATCCAACACGAAAGCGCGGGCTCCCCTTCCGGGCTTCTCGAGGGTCATCTGGGATGAATGGGGAAAGAAAGGGGTCCGCATGGATACCAAGGCATTAAAAAAGCAGATGGGCGCCGCCATCGCCATGGTGCTGGTAGCAGCCGTAGCATTGGGCTCTGCCACGTTCGCATGGTTTGTGACGAACAGTAAGGTTGACGCCACCACGAGCACGATCTCCGCTCAGTCGAACGCTGCGTTTATGACCATCACGAATGGCACGACGGGTGCAAGTGGGGTTGACACCACTACAGTCACTACTAATGTCGAGAAGAAAGCTCTCTTCCCCGCGACCTACGGCGAGGAAACCGGTGCCACTAAGGGACAGTGGATGACTGGTTTCGGTAAGGGTCTTGATGATGGTACGCTTAGTAGTGAACTCGAGCTTTGCAAGGACCCGGACAATGCTGAAACCGCTGGATCTTCTACTGCAGCAGTGAAGGGCAGTTATGCGCTTAAGCAGGACTACAACATCAGCTCTAAGGGTCAGAATCTGACTAATCTCGAAGTTGATAAAGTCGAAGTTGCCAAAAATGCAACGTCAAACTCTGAGCTCATGAAGGCCTTGCGCGTGCTGGTTACGAACGATAACGGGAACACATGGGTAGTATACGGACAGAAGGAGAACTCGACTGAGTTCGAGGCTAAGCTTACTTCTGCCGACCAGAATGCCGCTGTAACTCTTGGCGATATCACCGCCGGTCAAGATACTGCAGTCCACGTTTACCTTTACTACGAGGGTAAGGATGCTGTAGTTAAAACTTCGAATCTTGAGAAGAACCTGCTGACCGATACTGCAAAGATGACGGTTTTCTTTAAGGCCAAGGCAGCCAACAAATAGTCTGCGTTTGCACGCTGGCTTAAGAGGGCAGGTTCCCAGCCCGGGATCCTGCCCTTTTCCGTAACGAAGGGAGGCGACGGGCATGCACGATTCAGTAAAGAGGCTTAAGGTTCAGCTTGTTGGAGCGGCGTTGACCGTCGTCGTCTCGGCGGTGGCGCTTTCTGCAACTACCTACGCATGGTTTGTTACGAACAGTAGGGTCCACGCAACTACGAGCACCATTTCCGCTCAAGCGAATGGCATGGTGCTGCAAATTGCTCAGGGTAAAAATGTTGCCCATGATGGTTCGGACAAGCAAACCACTGCCAGCTCGGCTGGTCACGAAATCAGCCCTTCATCGACCAACGATGCGCGGACTTGGTTCGTCCCCAAGTCCTGGCAGGGCACCGATGTCTCCGGCTATCAGAAGGCCAACACGGGCGCCGACGGCAAGTATGTGCTGACGAACGGTGCCGATTCCTATTATGCCTACGTCGCCGCTGACTACACCCTCTACACCGTGACGAACACGGGCGTTGCGGATGTCTATCTAGACGGTGCGAATCCTGTCACCATCAAGCCTTCCGACAATGCAACGCAGGAGTGGTTTGGCAAGATCCAGGGCAGCCTGCGTGTTGGCATCGTTATTGACGATGAGCTTAAGGTTGTCTACGCCCCGGTTGAGCCTTCGACTGCCGAACATGGCAACGATGCCTCTTATACGATCGGCTGGAGCTGTGTTGCTGTTGAAGGCACCGAGACCAAAGCGCCCGATTATGCTCATGTTTCCGGCGCGACCCTAGTTGACCAGAACGGCGGCGATTGGGCCGCCACCGGATCAAGCGGCTCTTATTCCAAACCTGGTGGAGCAAATCCGAAAGCCATCGCAAAGAACGTTGACTACAACGGCACGAACATGAAGATTGTCATCTGGATGGAAGGCACCGACTCCGACTGCCAAAACTGGTCCGAGCAGGGCAAGAACACCGCTGCTCCGACCTTTGATGTCACCGTAAGCTTGGTCGGCATTGTTCCTGATTCCAAGTAGGGCTAAGCCATTAGCTAGATTTGCCTGATAGGGGCCGCTTCAATCGAAGCGGCCCCTTTCTTGTGCGGTGGCTATGCGCAAAACGGTTGCACATGAGCCCGCGTAGATCAGCGATAATGTGGGGAACTGTTCTTTCTGGAGGTTCCTTATGGACGGCATCGCTTCTAGTGTTCCGCTGATTGCTCGGCCGAGTTACGACCGCGCTTGCAGCTTTGTGTCGTCCTAATATGTTCAGGCCTGGGAGTGGTTCTTGCGTGAGGAGCAGCGTGGCGGCCTGTGGGATAAGCTCCCGCATCGCACGAACACCGACAGCTCTCAATATCCCTTTCGCCTGACGATTGATTCCGAGCTCTTTCCGGTGTCGCGCGATTCGGGCATCTTTTGGCCTGGTCGCGGGCGCGTTAAACATCCGTGCGAGAAGACCTTCGCACTCTCGGTGCACAATTCCAAGCGCGGTGCCTACCCCGATGTTCCGCCGCTCTATCTCGAGGACGGAACGTGGGTGCTCAAGTACTCGTCGCAGAGCACTTCGGTCGAAAACTGGCGCGACCAGGACTATAACCAAAAGATGATCAACTGCATGGAATGCGGCGTTCCCGTTGGTGTGTTCTTTGCGACGAGCGCTGGCTACAAGGTGCTGGGCCTCGCATTCGTCGAGCGCTACGAACCCGAGAACAGCTGGTTTGTGCTGCATGGCCCCGTCCATAAGGGTGGGCCCGATGCCCGTTTCTTCCCCGATATGAGCTACATGAAGGACGCTCCGGTTGCAGCGGAGTTCTCTGGTACTTCGGCAAGTGATGATGAAAAGGTCCGTTACGCGCTGCGTCGCGAGCGAATCGGGCAGCAGCGCTTTCGTACTCAGCTCTTTGAGGCCTATACCGGTCAATGCGCCGTCTCGGGTTGCAGTGTCAACGAAGCGCTCGAAGCTGCGCATATCGAGAACTACTCGGGTCCCAAGTCGCAGGTTGTCAGCAACGGTATTCTGCTGCGCCGTGACCTGCACTCGCTGTTCGATGCTCATTTGATTTCGTTTGAGCTGGTGCGTGGCGACTATCAACTTTGCGGGTCGTACCTTCTGCAACAAACGGATTATGCGACGTTTGCGGGCTCGGTGTTGCGCGAGCCGGACGAACATCGCTTGCGTCCCAACGCCCGATTCCTCGAAGCCCATCGGGCCGAGTTCGCTTTCTCGGAATCGCGGCGTCGGGCGGAGGCCGTCGCTCCGTATTAGTCGGCTGTTGCCCGTCGCAACCCAATCATGTCGATTGATCGGATCGCGTCGCGCCGCAGCTAGAGCCGCCCGATCCTGCCATCCTCTCCTCAACAGGTAAAACGGGAAAGGGGAGACTATGGGATGGCGAGGCGATATCGCGCGCGGCACATACGGAAACTTACCGCGCACTCTGATGGATCGGAGCTTATTTCCGCTCGTCGAGGCTAACTGCAGCCAAATCTGTCTGCCCTGCCCTCGCTGCGGTGCAGGCCTCCCATGCCTAGACATCAACTTCATCGATGCCCGCGACAAGCGCGCCGCCGACCCGCGTGCTCGAACGGGTCTGCGTTTTCCGGTCTATCCTCAACAATGCCCAGCCCGCGGATGTGCTATTACCTATGACGATGCCGATGCCTAATCCCCTGCTAGCGAGCGAGGATTTTTGGACGTTTGAAAACTGAGGGTGGATAATCTCCCGTTTTTGGGCTGAAAAGCTGTCGAAAATGGGAGATTATCCACCCTCGAGCAAAGCTGCCGGGTACTTCTGCCTCTGGGCGGTAGCTTGCTGCCAGAAGTGCTCACCGGTCCCCAAGCCTGGGGTTATAGCTTACGGACAGGCAACTCATCTACCTGCGTATACTTGATTTTCGAGGATTTTCGCACTCGATTTTCGAGGAAATCTGGACTCGATTTTCGAGCTTTGCCCTACAGGTAAATCCCCTCGCATAGGGTCTTATGGAACTGGGTGTGGTGGTCGCGTGCCCAGGTGAAGAGCGCCTGGTCAAAGTTGTCCTGGCTGATGGGGATGCCAAAGACGCCGGCGACTTCCACGCGCACGAACTCCAGCGCGGGCAGCTTGTTGATGGCCGTGAGCGCAAACGGCGACGTGGGCTCCTCGAAGAGGTAATGGCTGCCTTGCAGCGCGCCGCAGCCGGTGCAGGTGCTGGCGAGCGATGCGGTCTTGGTGGTGCGCGACGTTACGGGCTTGTAGCCGCAGCGCTCGCGTAGGTAGTCGCGGATTTCGGCCGGCACGCAGCCCAGCGCGGGGACGATGGCTATGGCGTTGGCGCGGGCGGTGTCGATCGCGATATGGCCCGTGTCGTCCATGGCGGGCGCAGCGCTGGGTGCAGCCTTGCTGCCCGAGTCCTCGGCCGCCCAATACGGAATGCCAAAGGCTGCGACCGTTGTCTGCTCGTGGCACTTCCAACATTCGCGCTTGCCCAGCACCAGGTAGATGTAGGGCGCGCTGGGGTCGGAGCGATCCACGCCGGGCAGCCACGCGGCAAAGGGTTCGGGATTGACGCCATCGGGCACGTACCAGATCTTCTTGGCCCGGTCCCACTTGGCGCCCAGGGCTTTGGCTTCGTCTTTGTGCGAAAAGGGAACATCGAGCTCGGTGCGCATGGCGGCTCCTTTGTGTGGCTTGCGGTGCATGTGCTCCAAGGATACCCCAGCGCTGGGTGCTCGATGCGCACGACTGGGGCCGGCGGTGTTTGAGCCGGTGACCGGTGGCGTCTGCCGTCTTAACGAGGCGATTGCGGCGTGGCGTGCGGTCGCTGGATGGATACTTCGACCGTCCAAGAGGTCGCGGGGTGATTTGGTGGAGGCGTGCCGTCAAGCAAATGGGCAAGTGCTTGGTCAGCGTCTGGTCAGTTGAGCGGCAACCTTGCCAAAAGCTTGACGGATTTGCAGCTAGACGTCGACGAATGAGCACTTTGGATGCGCCGTGGCAAAAAACCGCCGGTCGTTTGCCGAAAACTCGCCAGGGTCGCGAGCCGCCGCCGACGCGCGTGCTATCTTCGCGCCATGAGGTACTTTATCGTTTCACATAATGCTGCGCTGGCACTTTTGGCGCACATCCCGAACCCGCGCTTTGGGGATTCGGAGCCAGAGGTCGTGTCGATTGTAGGCGCCTGCGCGCTCTTGGATCAAGAAGCGCAGGAGGTTATCGATCGCTATGACCTGGGGATCGAAACGCTGGATTTGCTGGTGCCGTCGCGCGCCGACCGTCGGCGGAGCCAGCACGTTAAGACGCACCTGTGCACCAACGAGCTCCCGGCGGGTTCGTTTATCTCGCTGGGCCACTGGATGGGCGATCTGGATGCGTATGTGTGCTCTCCCGAGCTGGCGTTTTTGCAGGCTGTGCACGATGGCGATGCAGCGGCTGCCATATATGCCGGCTATGCCATGACATCGGACTATCGGCTGGATAACCTTGCTCCCGGTGGGGTAACAAGCAGGGATGCGGGCATGCGCGATGGCAGGCTCACGACTAGGGAACTCATCGCGGCGTATCTTGACCGGGCGTCAAAGGTGAGAGGCGCCGCCAAAGCAAAAGCATTGCTTCCGTATGTGGTGGAGGGCTCGCGATCTCCAAGGGAGTCGGGGCTTTGCATGTTTATGTCGTTGCCTGCACATTACGGTGGGTTTGCGCTGGGCAAGGCCGAGCTGAACAAGAAGTACTTCATTCGCGACGGTTACAACGATGGGCGCAACCGCAAACTGCGCGTGTTGGAGCGCACGCCCGACATCACGCTTACGGCGAAAGCAGAGATGAGCCTGGATAAAGTAAGGGCTGGCTTGCTGCCCGAGGTGCTTACCGCGCTGGTCGATTACGACAGCGACGCCATCCATGATGGGAGCGAGAAAATTCACAAGGATGCTGAGCGCCGCAACGAGCTGCAGATGCTCAATGGGGTGGCGTACTTTACGGTGACGACTGATCAGGCGAGTGACTACGAAAAGCTCGTTCGCCTGTGCGAGCGCATCCGACGGAAGCTGCATCGTCGCAAGCGGCCCATATTTTACAAGCCCATGACTGAGGAAGCGCGATATTTGGCACAGGCGCGCGTCGAGACAAAGCGGTTTAAGCTCTGGCAGACCGTTATTGAGGCACGTCAGCATTGGTAAGTGGGCCTTTGGCGGCGGAGGGGTGCTGCCGTATTGAAGGTGAATGGTTTCCCGCGAAGTGAACGAGTGTTTTTGGAGCCCTGAAGCATCCACACTTTTTGGCGCCAAAACCGCAGGATTCTAACGACAAAATCGCAGGAAATGAGCCGCCAAAAGTGTCGATGCCCTGGGGGTTCGTTTTGGCTCGTTCACTTCGCGGGAAACCATTCACCTTCGATTTGCGGGCTGTCCGGATACGGCTACGAGGGCCACATCTGGGTCTGATCGGGGCGATCGTTAGGGTTGTTTGGGCGATTTTGGGCCTGATTGAGGCGATTATCAGGGCTGTTGGGCGGCTTTGGGCACAGTTGGGGTGTTTGCTGGCGCTGCTGAGGCGGCATCGGTCTCGTCTGGGATGGTTATTGGGGCTGTCGAAGCGGCTTTGGGTGCCGCGGCGCCCTTTTGGCTTGGCGGCGTAAAACAAAACAGCTCAGAGGCGAAGCCTCTGAGCTGCGAACATTTGGTGGGCGTTAGAAGATTTGAACTTCTGACCTCTTCCGTGTCAGGGAAGCGCTCTCCCCCTGAGCTAAACGCCCGATCAAGGGTGCGCAAGTGCGCAGGGAATAATATAACGGAGCTCCCTCCCAGTGGCAAGAACTATTTTTTAAAAAGCGGCGATTTGCGACCCTATCCGCCCCGATGTAGCGCGAACAGCACGCGGAAAGTCGCGTTTGTACCCCCGACGAACAGCACATTCACGTAGAATAACTCCATTATGGGCAAATGGTGTCCAGGCAGTTTACAACACGGCATCTGGGGGAGGGACATGTCGGACGCGCAGTCGTTGCGAAAATAGTTCAATCGCATGCTCGCCACGTTGCTGGTGGCCCTTGCTGCTGCCGGAGCCGTAACGTATGCCTGGTACATCTACAATGCCAACCGCCATATCACTGACGTCAAGATGGCCGCGGGCACGGGCGTCACCTTCCTTATCTCCAACGAGTACGACGGCGAATACAAGACCAACGCCGGTTTGAGCTTTGCGGGCCTGCTTGATCCCGTCTCGACCGACAACGTGCTCAACGGCTTCCAAAAGGTAACGGGCTTTACCGGCGGAACCACCCAGGACTCGCTCTTTGCCAGCATGTTTGGTGCCGCCGAGCATTCCGACTATTACAAGACCTCCCTGTACCTGGCCACTAACTCGGCCGCTACCGACGTGTACCTGTCGGGCATCGACTTTACCGAGCAGGACCCGGCAAACCCCATCTCCACCGCCCTGCGCGTGGGCCTGGTTACCTATGCTCCGGGGCAGGGCGACACCGTTACGGGGCAGTATGTCTTTGAGGTCTCAGGCGAGCGCAATCCCCAGGCGCGCTACAACACGCTCGACGGCAAGGATGCCGGCGAGAACGAGCAGAATCACCTGGTGCTCGACAGCACCCGCTCCAATGGCGCCACGGTTCATTTTGACCAGCTGACTAGCGCAAACTTCTGCGACTACAACGAAGACACCGGCATCGTGAGCCTCAAGGAGGCTACGACCAAGATCTGCAGCCTGCCCGCCGCTGCCAAGGGCGCCAACCGCAGCACGCCTGTGCGCGTGGATGTGTACGTGTGGCTGGAAGGCTGCGACCCCGACTGCACCAACAACCTAGCCGCCACCAGCCTGCAATCGCTGGCGTTGCGCTTTGCCGGCAAGCGTTCGTAAGGGGGCCGGGGATGAGTACATCGAACATCAAAGACATCCTAAGCTCGCGCCGCCGCATGGTTGCTGCGGCCGCATGGATGCTGGTGCTGGTAGCTGCCTTGAGCGCCGCCACCTACGCCTGGTTTAGCAACTCGCGCTACACCAACGTGACGCCCGTGGCGCATACGGTAAGTGACGAGAGCTCCGACCTGCAGATTGGCCTTTCGGCCAACGGGCCCTGGGACACGACGGCCACGCTTGCCGCCGCCGACAAGACGCTCTATCCCATCTCGACGTCGGACCTTTCCCGCTTTTGGCGCGGCACGTTCCAAAACGCCGCGGGCATCACGACCGACTACGCCGACTGCACCGCGCAGCTGGATGACTACGCCCTTTCGGGCACGCTGTACCTTAAGGGCAGCGACAGTGCGCTCAACGTGTACCTGTACCAGGGCCAGATGGGCATGACGAGCGACCCGCAGCTGCTGGCCGCACTGCGCCTGGGCTTGGTGATCACGACTGCGTCGGGCACGCAAACGCATATCTTTACCTGTGACGACTTGGGCAATACCGCAGGCGCCACCAACAGGCGCACCACGGCGCAGGACGGCGCGGTCGTAGCGGGTGCCGCCTCGGGCTGGAGCTACACCGCCGACCCGGCCCGCGCTATTAGTTCTTACAGCATGGATGGCACCGGTGACACGCCCACGCCGCGCGCGGGCGCCACGCCCATCTGCACGCTGGCCGCCAACGAGGTGGCAAGCGTTCGCTACGTTGTATACATGGAAGGCTGCGACGCCAATTGCATCGACGAGGCCCAGGCCCGCGATGTGGTGCTGCAGCTTGCCTTTGCTGCGGCCAAGGCGTAAGGGGGCGAGCGACGTGAAAGATCAGAAGCGCATGCCAGCAGATAGCTGCGAGGCCAAAACCCAGAGCGAGAGCCCCGCGGTTCCCTCCAGCGTAGCCGCCGAGTGCCAGGTCCTCGAGGGCGCTGCCGCCCGCCGCCACGCTCGCCACGCGCGTGCCTACATCGCGCTCGTTATGGTGGCGCTCGCCGCCACCTTGGGCGCCGCGACCTACGCCTGGTTTACCAACAACATGAAGGTCAACACCAATTCGGTGAGCGTGCACAGCGACACGTCCAAGCTGGTGCTGGAGCTGGGCGACGCCGATCGCGGCAGCTGGTCGCAGCAGGGCGATGTTTCCCTGACTTCCAATGCGACTGGCGCCGTGACGCTCTATCCGGTCTCGACCTTCGATCTCAACGGCTTTGCTGCCTGCGCGCAAAACAACTCCGCCGGCGATGCCACGGTGTTTGAGCAGGCAAAAGACAACGGTTCCGCGTTCTACCACGGCTGGATCAATCTGCGCCCCACCATTACCGGAACGGGCGCCAGCAAAGTAAAGGGTAAGGTCAGCTTGTATCTGGCCGAGTCGTTGGTTCCCCAGGGTGCCGATGCCGAGCTGCTGCGCGCGGCCCGCGTGGGCATAAAGATCTCGAGCGGCAACCAGGTGCTTGCCACCAACATCTTTGAACTCGACGGCTCCGATAGTGGTCACCGCGCCGAGCACCCGGCGACTGCCCCTGCAGGCCTGGCGGGCTACACCGAGGGCATGCTCCTGGGCTGGCAAAACGGTCAGCTCACCTGCGGCGCCAACGTGACGCAGGACCCCGCCGCCTTTACGCTGGACACGAGCGAGACGGCCGCGCGTCCGCAAAACACGCTTGCCACGCTGGGGCTTGACCAGACCTATCGTTTGGATATCTATTACTACATCGAGGGCACCGATCCCGATAGCGCCGACTATCTCTATCAAGATCCGGGCACCTTGCACCTGGCGCTCTTTGCGACCTTGGACGGTGAGTAGCAATGGCACACGTCGCGCCCGACAACCGCCGCCCGACCACCGGCGCTCCGGTTGCCGCGCCCACCGATATCGACCTGCGCCGCAAGCTCACCACCACCGTGGTGCTGGTCCTGTTTGCCCTGGTGGCGATAGCCATGGCAACGTTCGCCTGGTTCTCCATCGCCGATAGCGCCAAGACCCGCATGCTCATGATCGACGCCAACGCCGACGGTTCGCTGCGCTTTGACCTGGACGAGCATGCCACCTTCGAAGAGTACGTCCACAGCCTGGGCTTCGACCAGATCTCGGCGCGCATCGCCAGCGAAAAGGGCGTGGACATCGACGCGTCCAAGCTCAAACCCGTCACCACGAGCGACTACCAGACCTTTACCTTCGAGGACGGCTCCACCGCCGATCCCGCCACCGGCGCCTACCTGGAGTTTACGCTGCACTTTATGAGCAGTACGGACCTGCGCGTTCGCCTGACCGGGCAGGATGGCGACGGCGGCGTGTCCGGCACGCGGTTTAGCTCCGATACACAGGGCATGGCCAGTGCCATGCGTATGAGCTTTACCGCCGATGGTCGAACGTGGGTCTACAGCCCTAACGGGGGCGGCGGTTCATCTGGCTCGGCCACCGTCTTTGGGCTCGACTCGGGTACGGCGAGCGCGGCCAGCGATATGTTCGACCTAATAAAAGATACGGACAAGCCGGTAACCGTTCGCATATGGCTCGAGGGAACGGACCCAAATTGCACTAATATGCTAAAGGGAGCTAACTATTCGGTTTCGATGCGCTTTGAGGGCATCGAGGAACAGTAGATATGCACGGCGGCCACCGGGCCGCGCACGACCTAGTCAGACACGGTAGTAAGGGACATCATGCAATCTGTTAAAAAAGCCGCATCCATCGCGCTGAGCGTCGTCATGTGGATCATCATCCTGGTGGCGGCCCTGTACGCGTTCACCACGCTCGCCACGCGCGAGGACGGCAGCGTCTCGGACATCGCCGGCTTCACCCCGCTCGCCGTACAGTCCGACTCCATGGCGCCCACGTTTAACAAGGGCGATCTCATCGTCATCAAAAAGTGCGACACCTCCAAGCTCGAGGTGGGCGACATCGTGACGTTCCACACCATTATCGACAACGAGTATGCGCTCAACACGCACCGTATCGCCGCCATCGACGAGGTCAACGGCATGCGCAGCTTTACCACCAAGGGCGATAACAACGACGTGGCCGATACGCACATCATCAGCGACGGAGACATCGTGGGCAAGTACGTGTTCGCGCTGCCGCAGATGGGCAAGGTCATGGACTTCCTGTCCAGCTCCATGGGCTTCCTCATTGTGATCGTGCTGCCCATGCTGCTGTTCTTTATCTACCAGGTGTATCACCTCATCGTGGTGGGCATGAACCTCAAGCGCGCTATGGCCGAGGAGGACCGCCTGGCTGCCGCGGCTGCCATCGTGGACGCCGAGGGCAAGGGCGACACTACCGTCACGACCGATAACGCCGCCGAGCAGCTTGCCCAGGCCGAGGCCAAGCTCGAGGAGGCCCGTCGTCTGAAGGCCGAGGCCGAGGCGGCGATGAACGCGACCAAGCAGGAGGATACCGACGGTGAGTGAGTTTCTGGGATTTGCCTGGGAGCTGCTGGCAAAGGTCGTCTACAACGTCGTTGCCGTTGTGAGCTCCATCCTTAACCTGCTGGTGTTTGGCTGGGTTGAGTACTTCAACATCTTTATGACCTACTTCACCACGTTTGACCTGGTGGGCAAGATCGGCGCGATCATTCTGTTTGCCATGCTCATCGCGGTTCCCGTGCTGATCGTGGCCATTCTGGTCCACCGCTACCGCATCAACCGCCGTCTGCATCGCGACGATACGTCCAACAAGGCGCTCTATCGCGAGATCGGTCGCCTGAACAAGCAGGTGCTCGACCTCATGGACGAGAAGAACAAACTGCTGGCGCTCAAGGTCAATGCCATGGGCGGCACCAAGCAGATTCCGTACGTGGGCGCCTCGGCCCTGGCCGACGACCATCTGCCCACGGTGGGCAACGTGGTGGGCGCCGCTACGGGTGCCGGTGCGGGTACCGGTGCGGGCGAGGGTGCCACGGCCGCCGTGGTGTCGGGCAACGCGTCGCTCGCGCTCGATGGCGAGGGCGTCAAGGATGCCGCGGCCGCCATGGCCAAGGCCACCGTCGAGGCCAAGACCCTTGCCGAGGAAAAAGAAATCGCCCAGGCCAACCGCTTTCCCAAGCTGTCCCTGGTGGACCTTAAGTACCGCGACTGGGAATCGCCGGCATACGACGATGCCATCTCGCTGGAAGACTTTGTCGACAGCTTCCGCGCGTTCGCCTGCAGCCAGATGAAGCTCTACTACACGCCCGAGATCATCCGCCGCTTTGTGGCCGGCATGGCCGCCTCCAAGCTGCTGATCCTGGAGGGCATCTCGGGTACCGGTAAGACGTCGCTGCCCTACAGCTTTAGCCGTTACCTGGACAACCCCGCGACCATCGTGTCTGTGCAGCCGAGCTTTCGCGATCGCACCGAGGTGCTGGGCTACTTTAACGAGTTTTCCAAGCGCTTTAACGAGACCGAGTTCCTCCGCGCCGTGTACGAGGCGGGCCTTCGCCAGGACCCATCTATGATCGTGCTCGACGAGATGAACCTCGCCCGCGTGGAGTACTACTTTGCCGAGATCCTGTCGGTGCTCGAGATGCCCAGCCACGACGAGTGGGTACTCGATCTGGTCCCCACCCAGTGGGCCGCCGACCCCAAGGCCCTGCACGACGGCAAGCTCACCATCCCCGACAGCCTGTGGTTCATCGGCACGGCCAACAACGACGACTCCACCTTTACCATCACGGACAAGGTATACGACCGCGCGATCCCCATCGAGCTCAACGAGCGCGCCGATGCGTTTGAGTGCGAGCCGCACGAGCGCGTGCACGTGACGGCCGACCACCTGCAGTATCTGTTCCAAAAGGCCAAGGTCGAGTACGTGATCGACGAGGAGCTGCTCCAGAAGATGCACAAGCTGGACCAGTACCTGCAGACTCGCTTTAAGCTGGCCTTTGGTAACCGTATCATCAAGCAGATGTACGACTTTATCCCCGTGTACGTGGCGTGCGGCGGCACCGAGCTGGGCGGCATGGACTACATCATCGCCCGCAAGGTGCTCAAGAAGTTTGAGTCCATGAACGTGAGCTTTGTGCGCGACGAGATGAAGGGCCTGATCGAGTACATCGAGAAGACCTTTGGCGAGGGCGGCCTGCCCGATTCCGTCATGTACCTGCAGCGGATCCAGAATTTCTACTAATGCCGTAAGCGCGGGGCGACGTGATGTCGCCCCGCCCCTTTCCGATCGATCCAATCTATGGAGTAACCCATGTCCGAGACCATTCAGGACCTCTATACCAGCTTCTCCGAGCAGATGGAGCCCATCCAGGAGGACAGCCGCTACTTCCGCTATCTGTTTGAGATGGCGCAGGCCTCGGGCACCACGATCGAACAGCAGCGCGAGGAGCTCGTCAAGGTGGTGGACGAGGAATGGATCAGCATGATCGAGGACTCGCTCGACGCCATCAACACCATCATCGAAAAGCCGCGCCGCTTTATCACCACCGAGGAAGAGGTGGTGCCGGTCTCGCTCGCCAAAAAGATCAGCGCCGACAGCGTTCGCCATCTGAGCCAAAACACGCAGTTTTTGGCGCCGAGCGACGACGGCGGAGTTCACCCCACGCGCATCCTCAATGTCAATACCGTTGAGACCTACGACCTGTACGAGAACCGCTTTATCTACCACCTGATTCAGCGCCTGCTGACGTTTGTGGACAAGCGCACCGACGTCATCTTTTGGTCGACGGGCAACGAGATCCGCAACCGCTTTAAGATGCACAGCACTATCGATGACGCGTACGAGCAGATCGAGTACAGCGTGGAGATGACGGTCAAAAACCGTCAGAGCTTTGCCGAGAACGACGCCGACAACATGGACGTCTTTATGCGCATCGACCGCGTGCGCCGCCTGGTCATGGCGCTGCGCGGCGCGTCGTTCTGCCAGATCATGAACGGCTGCAGCGCGGTCCGCAGCCCCATTCAACGCACCAACCTCATCATGAAAGACCCCAACTACCGCAAGTGCTACCAGCTGTGGCAGTTTATGGAGCGCTATGACAAGGTGGGATACAACATCGACGTGCAGCAGCAGGCGCTGGCGTTCGATGACGAGTACATGGTGCAGATGTACACCAACCTCATCAATAACTACGCCGTCTTTAAGAGCCTGACTGATGACGAGCGCAACCTGCAGGAGCTCGAGAGCGTACAACACGCGCCGGTGGCGCCCAAGTTCATCAAGGAGATCAAGGAGGTGCAGGTCGATAGCCCCGACCTGCCCGACGTTGAGGTCCGGCGCGTGTTTGTGGAGGAGGTCACGCAGGCTCAGCTCGATGCCGAGCAGGCACTGGCCGAGGCCCGCGAGCAGATTGAGGAGCTACAGGGGCAGCTTACGTCCTGGAAGGTGCAGGCGCATGCGCTGACCGATGAGCGCGATGACCTGGCCGACGAGCTGGACGAGGCCAAGACGCGTGAGCTGGCGTTGACGCAGCGCGCGCAGATTGCCGAGGCGGATGCCGAGGAGCTGCGCGGCTCGCTGGAGGATGTCGAGACCGGCAAGAAAGCCGCCGAGGATGCTGCCGCTGAGGCGCGCTCGACCGCAGCTGCCCAGCTTGAGCAGATGCGCGCCGAGGCCGATGCCGAGGTTGCGGCTGCCCGTGCCGATGCCGATGCCAAGGTTGCCGCCGCCGAGCAGGCAGCCGCCGAGCAGGTCGCACAGGTCAAGAGCGACGCTGCTGCGGCCCTGGCTGCCAAGACGGAAGCCGATGCCGCCGAGCTGCAAGCTGCCAAGGATGCCGCCGCGGCCGAGCTTGCCGGCGTGCGCGAGGTGTGCGCCAAGGAGGTTGCCGAGCTGCATGCCAAGCTGGACGCCGCTCAGCTGCAGATTGAGGAAGTGCAGCTGACGGCCGAGCGCGATGCCCGTGCCGCGCAGGAGGCGGCGGACGCCGCCGCGGCAGCAGCGGAGCAGGCGCTTGCCGACACCGTTGCTGCGGCCGAGGAGAAGGTTTCCGCCGCTCAGCAGGCTGCCGATGCCGCGATCGATGCCGCCTACGCGGCCGCCGATTCTGCCGTGGAGCAGGCCGCGGTGGATGCCGGCGAGAAGGTCGCCGCCGCCGCTGCCGAGCGCGATGCCGCGACGCGTGCCGCCGAGGACGCCCGTGCCGACGCCGACGAGCGTATCGCCGCAGCCGAGCGTGCGGCAGGGGAGCGCATCGAGCAGGAAGTCGTCGCCGCAAAGGCCGCGCACGAGCGCGAGCTCGAGGCCGCCCGCGCGGAGATGCAGCAGCGCTTGGCCTCGTTGGCGCACGAGCTGGAACAGGCCGAGCGCGATCGCGCCCGCGCCGAGCGCCGTGCCGAGGGCAACAGCCTGTCGCGCTATCTGCTGGCCCGCTTGCGCGGCGAGGCTGGCGAGGGCGTGGTCGCCGCGCCTGACGAGGATGGCGCTTCTGCGGCGGATGCCACCGAGGGCGAGGTCGCTGCCGACCCCGAGACTTCCGCAAAGGACGACGACAAGTGATGAAGCACGTGCTCCGCGTGATCAACGTGCTGGCGACCGTGGTGATCCTGGTCGCCTTTGTGGTGTTGCTGCGCACGGTGTTCACGCCCGCCGGCGAGATCCCCACCATCATGGGCTATGGCTTTATGCGCACGCTGACCGGTTCGATGGAGCCGGCGATTCCCGTGCACTCGTTTATCGTCGTTGATACCGGCGACGGTCAGGCCTATCAGGTGGGCGACATCATCACCTTCCATTCGTCCGATGACGCGCTGGAGGGTTCGCTCAACACGCACCGCATCGTTGCCGTGGAGGCCGCCGCCGACGGCGCCCCGATCTACCGCACCAAGGGCGATGCCAATCCGGTCGAGGATGCTGCGCCCGTGCCCGCCGCCGACGTGGTGGGGCGCGTGGTCTTTGTCTCGGCGGGGCTGGGCGTGGTGGTCTCGTTGCTCACCAATCCGCTGCTGTTCTTTCCGCTTATCGTGGTGCCGCTGATCGTGCTGCTGGTGCTCGAGATTCGCCATATGGTCAAGACAACGCAAGAGGTGGCACGCGCCGAGGACGAGGCCGCCTTGCGAGCCGCCGTTGAGCAGATTCGCGAAAAGCGCCGTCGCGAGCAGGAGGAGCAGGGCGACGCCGGTGACGAGGGCGATGCCGACGGTGGCCATACCGATGAAAGTGCGGAAGCCGATCCCGGCGCCCCAGGCGATTCCAACCGCTCGGCATAGCTCATCGGTGCCTTTCGTCCCTGCAATTTGGACGCTCGCAGATGCTCCGCATCATCTGCTATTTCATACCAATATTCGTGCTACAGTTTGGACGCTTTATTGCCAATTGATTTCGGGGGAGTGGGATGGAACAGAAGCGCTCGGCGCAGTGTGCACGTGAAAGGGCTTCGGTACCGATGACGGCGGCGTCTGATTTTATCGTGCCCGAGGGGACTGACGAGCTGAGCCGCAGCACCCGCCGCGCATGGCGCGACCGCCTCAACGACGCCCAGGCGCGCAAGATGGCCCTGGGTACGCTCGCCGCGTTTGCCGGCGGTACGTTTTGGGGTTTTTCTGGCACCAGCGCCAGCTACCTCTTTGACGTGTGCCATATCGAGACGTTTTGGCTGATGAGCGTGCGCCAAGTTATCGCTGGCCTGCTCTTTATGTTCGTTGTGCTCAGAAAAGACCGCGACCGCTTGATCGAGCTGTGGACTACCCCCGCCGATCGCAAGCAGCTTATTCTGTTTACGATCTTTGGCCTGCTGTTCAACCAGCTTTGCTATCTGTCAGCCGTGCGCCTGACCAACGCGGGCGCCGCGACCGTCTTCCAGTGCCTGCAGCTGGTGGTCGTCATGGGGTATGCCTGCGTCACTGCGCATCGACTGCCGCGCACGCGCGAGGCTCTTGGCATTTTGCTCGCATTGGGCGGAACGTTTTTGATCGCCACGGGCGGCGACCCCAGTACGCTCAACATCTCGCCGATGGGCCTGCTCTCGGGCCTTTTGTGCGCAGTGGGCGGTGCCTGCATAGCAATCATCCCTGCCGGAATCCTCAACAAATACGGTAGCCCGGTCGTCACGGGCTCGGCCATGCTTTCGGCGGGAATCGTGATGAGTATCTTTACCCAGCCGTGGGCGCATATGCCGGCGCTCGGCCCCTCGGGTGTCGGCGCGCTCGCGATATTTATTGTGGTGGGGTCGTTCTTCGCCTATATGTTCTACATGCAGGGCGTTAAGGAGATTGGCTCGGTGCGCGCGAGCCTCCTTGGAACCATGGAGCCGGTTTCGGCCACCATCACCAGCGCCCTTATGCTGGGAACGGTGTTTTTGCCCACCGACCTGGCGGGCTTTGCCATGATTATCGCGATGGTGTTTTTGACGGTGTAGCTGGCGCCAAGACGGAAAAGGCGTTGTGCCACATTTTCGCCAATTGATGTCCGTGTCTGGAGTTTAGCTGTCGATGCTCAAAATGCCATAAACTAGCAACGTTATGAACTTTTTCATTGCGACTCAATTGCGAGGATTTCTTTATGGCTGGTAATCACTTTAAGGGCAGCGATAGCGGCCGTCCTGCAGTTCCGCCGCGTCCGAACGGGGCTGGTAAGGCCGGCACGCCGGGCGGCGCTGGGCAGGGCGGTTCCGGTAAGCGCGTGTCCCCGGGCGAGACGGCGATGTTTACCGCTCTGTACGAGCAGTCTCAAAAGGCAAAAAAGACCGGCCGTGCAAGAGGGAATGTCTTTGCGGGCGGTGCAACCTCCACGTCGCAGCCGAGCGGGGCCCCTTCGATACCTGCGAACAACGCAGGTGCTGCCAACGCCGCGAATACCGCCGGCAACGTTAATGCCGGCAAGGCCGCCAACAATACTCCCTCTGCCGGTGGCGCGGGGCTTACGGGTAACCTTGGCACGATTTACACCGGCGCCTCCGAGACTGGCACGTTCGCCCGCCTGGATGATAGCGGTGCCGAGTTTGCGGGCTCGGGTTCCAAGGAAGATTATTACGATTTTGGCTTGAACTACGGTAGCGACGCTTCGTCGAGTTCGACCTCTGACGGTCTGGTCCGTCATCGCCATCGCAAGGGCGAGCGCAAAAAGCGTCACACTGGCGCCATTATTGCCGCTGTAGTCGCGGTGCTTCTCGTTGCGCTTGGCGCAAGCGGCTTTATGCTGCTTAACTCGGCAAAGACCGTAAAGAGCGAAGCGAAGGAGGCTGTCGAGATCGTCGGTGGCCTTAAGGACAAGGTCACGTCGGGCGATTTTTCGACGCTGCCTGACGACGCGAAGAAGATTGATGAGCTCTTCGACAGCATGAAGGCGGAGACCTCGAGCCCGCTGTGGACGGCGGCTTCGTTTATCCCGGTGTATGGCGGCGACATCAATGCTGCACGCACCATGATCGACGCCCTGTCCGATGTCTCGAGCAATGCGCTGGTTCCCATGGCCGATAACCTTTCGCAGGCCACGCCCGGCAAGTTGTTCCAGGATGGGACTATCAACGTGTCCGCGCTGCAGGCGGTCGCCGATTCGCTCTCCGATAGCTCGAAGGTGTTCAAGAGCGCCAACGAGAAGATCCAGGGCATTGGCGATACTCATATTTCCCAGGTGACCGAGCTGGTCGATAAGGCCAAGGACGGCTTTGCCACCCTCAACGGCGCGGTTGACGCGGCGGAGAAGGTCGCCCCCGTCCTTCCCCAGATGCTCGGCGCCAACGGCCAGACGCGCAACTACCTTGTGTACGCCATGAACAACGTCGAGATTCGTGCCTGCGGCGGCTTTGGCGGTTCGCAGGGCCTGATTTCGGTCACCGACGGCCAGATGTCGATTGGCGAGTTTGTTCCCCGCATTGGACTCAGCGAGGATGAGGCAGTCGAGAGCGTCGACGAAGAGGATGAGGCGCTGTTCGGCAACCACAGTAACCTGTACAACTCGGGCAATACCTATTCGCCTGATTGGCCCCGCAACTCGCAGCGTGTCGCAGCCCTGTGGAAATCTCAATATGGCCAGGACGTTGACGGCGTCGTGGGTATCGACCCGGTGTTCCTGCAGTATCTGCTGGGCCTGGTCGGTAACGTGTCGCTGCCCGACGGAACGGTTGTCGACGGCACCAACGCCGCAAAGGTCCTCATGCACGATGTGTACTGGAACTATCCGGTCGAGGAGTCGGACGGCATCTTTGCATCCGTCGCCAGCGCTGCCTTCGACAAGATCCTTGGCGGTATCGGCGATGTCGATGTTACGAAGCTTGTCAGCGCCGTTGAGCGCGGTGCCGAAGAGGGCCGCCTGATCGCGTGGATGAAAAACGATGACGAGCAGAACGCTATCAAGGAGATGAACATCGACGCCTCGCTGCCCGATCCGGATGACCCGAGTGAAGATCCCGTTGTTGGTGTCTACTTTAACAACCTGAGCTTCTCCAAGCTCGACTGGTACCTGAATGCCGATACGCAGATTGGCCAGGGCGTCAAGAACGGTGACGGCACGTGCTCGTATCGCATCACCGTTACCCTGACGAACATCATGACGCAGGAGGAGGCAGGCAAGCTGCCCGACTACGTCGCGGCGAGCGCACCCGATGCAGCGCGCGACGACGAGCGTCTGAATGTCTCGTTGTTTGCACCGACGGGCGGCAACATTACTGATCTGACCGTCGAGGGCACCCAGTTTGGTCTTGGCGCCGCTACGTGGCATGGAATCCCCTTCTATTCGGGCACCGTTGACCTGCATGCTGGCGAGACGACGACGATCACATATACGCTGACCACGTCGGCCGAGGCGGGGGACAAGCCGCTTACGCTGCGTCAGACTCCTACATGCCAGGCGGCTCGCGACAGCGCGTCGGCGTAGGATTTTTCTGGTAGCGCAGATAATCGAGTACCATTTTGGGGCGGACAGGCAATCTGTTCGCCCCTATTTTGTAAGGAGAGCGCATGAAGTACTTTGGCACCGACGGCTTTCGCGGTGAGGCCAACGTTGGGCTGACGGTAGAGCACGCTTATAAGATTGGCCGTTTTGTGGGCTGGTATTACGGCGCCAACCGCGAGCGCAAGGCGCGCGTCATCGTGGGCAAGGACACACGTCGCTCGAGTTATATGTTCGAGGCGGCGCTAGTGAGCGGCCTGGTCGCGAGCGGTGCGGACGCCTATATGCTGCACGTGATCCCCACGCCGGGCGTAGCACATCAGACCGTGGAAGGCTGCTTCGATTGCGGCATCATGATCAGCGCGAGCCACAACCCGTTTTGCGATAACGGCATTAAGCTCGTCAACAGCGACGGTTTTAAGATGGACGAGGACGTACTGGAGCTCATCGAGGACTACATCGATGGCAAGAGCGAGGTGCCGCTGGCCACGGGCAACCACATCGGTGCCACGGTGGACTACATGCAGGGCCGCAACCGCTACATTGCCTCGCTCATCGCCAGCGCGAACTTTTCGCTGCAGGGCGTCAAGATCGGCATCGACTGCGCCAACGGCTCGGCGTCCTCGGTGGCCAAGCCGGTGTTCGACGCGCTGGGCGCCGACGTGCGCGTGATCAATGCCGCGCCTGATGGTTTTAACATCAACGTCGACTGCGGCTCCACGCATATGGAGCGTCTGCAGCGCCACGTGGTGGAGCAGGGCTTGGACGTGGGCTTTGCCTATGACGGCGATGCCGACCGCTGCCTGGCCGTGGACGAGCGCGGCCGCGTGGTCGATGGCGACCAGATCCTGTACGTGTGCGGCGTGTACCTGAACAAGCACGGTCGCCTTTCGGGCGGTACCGTGGTTCCGACGATTGCCAGCAACTTTGGCCTGATCAAGTCGTTGGAGCTTGCCGGCCTAAGTGCCGTGACCAGCGGTGTGGGCGACCGCCACGTGTATGCCAAGATGCGCGAGGGCGGTTACAGCCTGGGCGGCGAGCAGACGGGCCATACGATCTTTGGCGATATCGAGCGCACGGGCGACGGCATTATGACCTCGCTGCGCGTGATGGAAGTGATCCGCGCCGAGCGCGAGACGCTCTCGCAGCTCACGGCTCCGTGCAAGCTGCTACCGCAGGCGCAGGTGGCCGTGCGCGTGGCGGACAAGGACGCCGCGCTCGAGAACATGGGCGTGCAGAACGCCATCGCCGAGGCCGAGGCTGCGCTGGCAGGCGAGGGCCGCGTGCTCGTACGCAAGAGCGGAACCGAGTCGGTTATCCGCGTGCTGGCCGAGGCGCCCGACCAAGCATCCGCCGATGCCGCCATGAAGCGCATCGCCAACGCACTCGAGGCTCTGTAGTTACGCGGTTTTACCAAACCGCGTAACTGCTCGACGCTGCAAACGGCCCCAAGTGCCGGGTCTCTGGCTTAGATGAAAAAGGGGCGCCGCGGAACCAACCCGCGGCGCCCCCTTTGCGTTGGCGTGTCGCCTAAGCTTTACAGCTGATACAGCGTGGTGAACTTGTCCTGCAGGTAGCTGCAGTAGTAGCGGGCATCGAACGCCATGCCGCAGGCGCCCTTGATGAGCTCCGGCGCGTCCTTGGCGCGGCCCCACTGCCAAATGCGCTCACCCAGCCAGGCGCGGACGGGCGCCAGGTCGCCGCTCGCACAGGCGCCGTTAAGGTCGACACCGTCGCGGCACATGGCCGGCACAAACATGGCGTCGTAGGCGCTACCCAGCGCATAGGTGGGGAAGTAGCCAAACGAGCCGCCGCTCCAGTGCGTATCCTGCAGGCAGCCGTGCGTGTCGTCGGGAACGGGAATGCCCAGGTACTCGTTCATAAAGCGGTTCCAAAGCGCGGGGATGTCCTTGGCCGTGGCCTCGCCGGCAAACAGCATGCGTTCAATCTCGTAGCGCACCATAATATGCAGCGGATAGGTGAGCTCGTCGGCCTCGGTGCGGATCAGCGACGGCTGCGCAATGTTCACGGCGCGGTAGAGCGTGTCCTCGTCCACGTCGCCGTAGGCCTCGGGCGCGTGACGGCGCAGCACCTGCAGCAGCGGTCCCATAAAGGCGCGGCTGCGGCCCACGGTGTTCTCAAAGAAGCGGCTCTGGCTCTCGTGGATGCCCATGGAGGTGCCGCCCTCCAGGCACGTGCGCGCATAGGCGGGATTGACGCCTAGCTCGTAGGCGGCGTGTCCTGCCTCGTGGATGATGCTGTAGACGTTGGAGATGCAGTCGTCCTCGTAGATGTGCGTTGCGATGCGTGCGTCGCCCACCGAGAAGCCCTCGCTAAACGGATGCTCGGTAAAGGCGAGCGTGGTGTCGTCCAGGTCCAGGCCGACGAGCTTCATAAGGTCAAAGCTCATGGCGCGCTGGGCGGCCTCAGGCACGCGGGCGTGCAAAAAGTCGGCAGCGGGCTGCTGGCCGCGCTCGCCAATGGCATGCACGAGCGGTACGACCGTGGCCTTGACCTCGTCGCAAAACGCGTCGAAGCTCTTGGCGGAAAGGCCACGCTCGTACTGGTCGAGCCAAACATCGTATGGGTCGCGCTTGGGGTCCATGAGCTCGGCCTGATGCTTAAGTTGGGCGACGATTCTATCTACATAGGGCTCAAAGCTCGCCCAGTCATTGGCCGTCTTGGCCTTGTGCCACACGGCGTCGGCCTCGCAGGTGAGCCTGGTCCAGGCCTCAGCCTCCTCGGTGGGAATGACGCTTGCCTCACGCTGGTCGCGGCCGAGCACGCGGATCTCGTCGAGCAGCTGCGGGTCGTCTACATGTCCGCCCGCGACGGTCTCTCGTGCCAGCGAGCGCACAAGTTCGACAGACTTTTTGCTGGTCAGCAGCTTGTGATGCTCGCCAGCAAGGGTGCCCATAGCATCGGCGCGGGCCGCGGCGCCGTTGGCGGGGGCAATGGTCGCGCCGTCAAACTCGGCAATCTTGAGCAGGTACTCACGAGTCCACAGCTTGCCTTCGAGCTTGCGGAATTTTTTGACGGCCTTATCGACCTTCATGCCTTTGGATGTCTTGCCCGCTGCAGGCTCGGCCTTCTTATCGAGTTTCTTTCCCATACCATATCCTTGATCTCGTGAGCCGAGCGCTTCGGGTGGGCGCGCGGCCAGTTTGCACAGCTACCTGCCTTGTACCCAGCACGAACAAAACGGAACGCGGCGATACGCCCACACAATGTGGTATCCTATAGCCCAATGCGTTGACGGAGAGGGTTTTGCCCGCCGCGTCGCCGGCAAGAGAGGGAAGGTCATGGGCTGCAAGCCTTCCTGCGGTGGCAAGGGCCAAGCGTTCACTCCCGAGCAGCGACCTCAACGGGCGCGCGGCTAGCGGCGGCGAAGCCCCAGTAGGGAAGCCGTGAGCCTCGCGATAAGGGGCGCAGAGTGGGCACGGCGGGCCAGACATCCGCCGGGTCAAACAAGGTGGTACCGCGGAATTCAACCGTCCTTGGGCAATGCACATGCCCGAGGACGGTTTTTTGTTACCGAACCGGGCCGCGTTTTCGCAACGCCGGGCGGCGGCAGTCGTCCCGGCGAGCGGGGAGCGCGAGAGACGAAAGGGAAGACATGAGTCTGATTGATGATCTGGTCAAACTCGAGGAAGAGGCCAAGGAGCTCGTCGCAGGCGCCGACGACGCCGCCAAGCTCGAGGCTGCGCGCGTCGAGCTGCTCGGCCGCAAGGGCCGCATCACCGGCCTGATGCGCATGATGGGCAAGCTTGCCCCCGAGGATCGCCCCGTCATGGGCAAGCGCGCCAACGAGATGCGCCAGCTGATCGAGGGCATGCTCGATGAGCGCACCACCGAGATGAAGGCCGCCGCCCTCAGGCACGCACTCGAGCACGAGGCCGTCGACATCACGCTGCCGGGCATCCGTCCGCAGATTGGTCACCAGCACCTGATCAAGCAGATCATCGAGGAGGCCGAGGACATCTTCTGCGGCATCGGCTACACCGTCGAGTCCGGCCCCATGGTCGACACCTCCTACTACAACTTCACCGCGCTCAACGCCCCCATGGATCACCCGAGCCGCTCGGCCCGCGATACCTTCTACGTGGTCGACAACAACCCCGGCAGCGTCGCGCACCCCGAGGCCCACGCCCATGGCGAGTCCGACGTGCTGCTGCGCACCCAGACCTCGGGCGTGCAGATCCACACCATGGAGTCGCAAAAGCCGCCCATCTACATGATCTGCCCGGGCACCGTTTACCGTCCCGATACAGCCGACGCTTGCCACCTGCCGCAGTTCAACCAGATCGAGGGCCTGGTCGTCGACGAGGGCATCACCTTTGGCGATCTTAAGGGCACGCTCGACTACTTTGTTAAGTGCATGTTTGGCGAGGATCGCAAGACGCGTTACCGCCCGCACTTCTTCCCCTTCACCGAGCCCAGCTGCGAGGTGGACGTGAGCTGCCACGTCTGCGGCGGCAAGGGCTGCAACTTCTGCAAGCACAGCGGCTGGATCGAGATCCTGGGCTGCGGCATGGTCGACCCCAACGTTCTTATCAACTGTGGCATCGACCCCGAGAAGTATACCGGCTTCGCCTTTGGCATTGGCGCCGAGCGCGTCGCGGCCCTGCGCTACGACCTGCCCGACCTCAGAACGCTCATGACGGGCGATATGCGCTTCTTAAATCAGTTCTAGGCCCGGCGGCTTTCCCAAGCACCGCACCTTGCCTTTCAATCGTCGGTTGCGTACCTAAGTACGCGGCCCTCCTCTTTCAAGGCAATCTGCGGCACTTGGAAAACCCGTCTCCGTTGCAGTTTTTTGGCTCAAAGCCGCATTTATGAAAGGAGACCAGTTAGATGCGCGTTTCTTACGACTGGCTCAAGACCATGATCGATATTCCGGAGGATCCCAAGACTCTTTCGGACGAATATATCCGTACCGGCACCGAGGTCGAGGCGATCGACACCGTGGGCGAGTCCTTCGACCACGTGGTGACCGCCAAGGTGCTCACCAAGACCCCGCACCCCGATAGCGACCACATGTATGTGTGCTCGGTCGATGTGGGCGACAAGAACCTCGATGCCGACGGCAATCCCGCTCCGCTGCAGATCGTCTGCGGCGCGCAGAACTTCGAGGCCGGCGACCACATCGTCACGGCCATGATCGGCGCTATCCTGCCCGGCGACGTCAAGATCAAGAAGAGCAAGCTTCGCGGCGTCGTGTCCATGGGCATGAACTGCTCTGCGCGCGAGCTCGGCCTGGGTGGCGACCACTCCGGCATCATGATTCTGCCCGAGGACACGCCCTGCGGTATGCCGTTTGCCGAGTACGTGGGCTCGAGTGATACTGTGCTCGACTGCGAGATCACGCCCAACCGTCCCGATTGCCTGTCCATGATCGGCATGGCCCGCGAGACCGGTGCCATTTTCGACCGCGATTTCCACGTGGAGCTGCCCGCCATCAAGGCGGAGACTGGCCGCGCGACCGACGACGAGCTTTCCGTCGAGATTGCCGACGAGGGCCTGTGCGACCGCTATGTCGCCCGCATCGTGCGCAACGTGAAGGTCGGCCCGTCGCCCGACTGGATGGTCAAGCGCCTTAACGCCCTGGGCGTGCGTCCGCACAACAACATCGTCGACATCACCAACTACGTGATGATGCTCACCGGTCAGCCGCTGCACGCCTTTGACCTGGACACCTTTGCCGAGCGCGATGGCCACCGTCGCGTGGTGGTTCGCGCCGCCCAGCAGGATGAGAAATTCACGACGCTCGATGGCGAAGAGCGCGTGCTCGACGCCGGCATGGGCCTTATCACCGACGGCGAGCGCCCCGTGGCGTTGGCCGGCGTTATGGGCGGCATGGATTCCGAGATCGAGGACGACACCGTCGACGTGATGGTCGAGAGCGCTTGCTTCAACGCCGGTCGCACCTCGCACACCAGCCGCGATCTGTCGCTGATCTCCGACGCCTCCATTCGCTTTGAGCGCCAGGTTGACGAGACTGGCTGCGTGGATGTCGCCAACGTTACCTGCGCGCTCATCGAGGAGATCGCCGGCGGCGAGGTTGCTCCCGGCTATGTCGATGTTTTCCCCGCGCCCAAGACCATCGACAGCATTAAGCTGCGCCTGGCCCGCGTGCATGCCATCTGCGGTGCCGACATCGAGCCCGACTTTATCGAGCGTTCGCTTACCCGTCTGGGCTGCACCGTCGAGCGCGACGGCGAGGACTTTATGGTTACCCCGCCGAGCTTCCGTCCCGACCTGCCGCGCGAGATTGACCTGATCGAGGAGGTCCTGCGCCTATGGGGCATGGGCCGTGTGACGGCGACCATCCCGGCTGCCAAGAACCACATCGGCGGCCTGACCCGCGAGCAGAAGCTCACCCGCAAGGTCGGCGAGATCCTGCGCGCCTGCGGCCTCAACGAGACCACGACCTTTGGCTTTGCCGCCCCGGGCGACCTGGAGAAGATCGGCATGTCCACCGAAGGCCGCGGTTGCCCCGTGGTGCTCATGAACCCGCTGGTAGCCGAGCAGACCGAGATGCGCCGCTCGCTGTTGCCAGGCCTGCTGCAGTCCGTTGCCTATAACGAGGCCCACGGCACGCCCAACGTGCACCTGTACGAGGTCGGCAGCCTGTTCCACGGTCGCGAGAACGCCAGCCTGCCCAAGGAGACCAAGTCCGTGGCGGGTGTGCTCTCGGGCCAGTGGAGCGAGCAGTCCTGGAACATGAAGTACCGTAAGCTGCGCTTCTTCTTTGGCAAGGGCATTGTCGAGGAGCTGCTCGCCCAGCTGCGCATCGAGAAGGTTCGCTTCCGTCCCGTCGAGGGCGAGGGCTACGCTTTCTTGCAGCCGGGTCGTGCGGCCGAGGTTCTGTCCGGCGGAACCGTGCTGGGCTGGGTCGGCGAGATTCACCCCGAGGCGCGCGAGGCGATGGGCATCGATGAGGTCGTCGTTGCCTTTGAGCTCGACTTGGACAAGCTGATCAAGGGCGCCCGCAACCAGGAGAACTACCGTGAGTTCTCGCAGTACCCGGCCGTTGAGCACGACCTTGCCATTGTGGTTGACAACTCCGTGACCTGTGAGGATCTTGAGCGCCGCATTACGAGCGCCGGCGGTAAGTTGCTCGAGGGCGTGCGCCTGTTCGACGTCTACCGCGATCCCATCCGCATCGGAGCGGGCAAAAAGTCCATGGCCTTTGCGCTTACGTATCGCTCCGACGACCACACGCTTACCAGCGAAGAGGTCGAGAAAGCGCACCAGAAGATTGTCACCAAGGTATGCAAAGGCGTAAACGGCGAGGTCCGCGGCTAGGGCTTGCGATGGGGGGCGTAGGGCCTGATGGCGGTTGCTGCGGAGCTCTGCGCGACCGCGGTGTTCGGAATAAGGCATCGCTGACCCTGCATATATGACACGCGCATTACAAAACGGCGTGCTGCTTTTGTGGCGGCGCGCCGTTTTGCTATCATAGCCTGCGGCGTGTTACGAATCATCTAGCTCGTAACACTGATGAAATGGTTCAAGCGGCGCTGCAATCCCATGTGCCGGCAACCGGGAGGCGTATATGCACATTCCAGATAACTACCTGTCCCCGCAGACCGATGCCGTTATGGCGGTGGCGATGGTGCCCGTATGGGTTCACTGCATCAAGAAAGTGCGCGCCACGCTCGATCGCGAGCATATGGCCTTTCTGGGTATTTGCGCTGCGTTCTCCTTTTTGCTCATGATGTTCAACGTGCCGCTGCCCGGCGGCACCACTGGTCACGCCGTCGGCGGCGCACTCATCGCGCTGCTGCTGGGCCCCGAGGCCGCGGCTATCGCTGTCTCGGTCGCGCTGGCGCTGCAGGCGCTGCTGTTTGGCGACGGCGGCGTTTTGTCGTTTGGCGCCAACTGCTTTAACATGGCCTTTGTGCTGCCGTTTGTCGCTGCTATCGTGTTCCGTGCGCTTAACAGCCGTCTGCACGACAAGAGCTGGGGCACCTCGGTTTCTGCCATCGTGAGCGGTTGGGTCGGCCTGTGCCTGGCGGCCCTGTGCGCGGCAATCGAGTTTGGTATTCAGCCGATGCTCTTCACCAACGCTTCGGGCGCCCCTCTGTACTGCCCCTTCCCGCTGTCCGTGGCTATTCCGGCCATGTTGATCCCGCATATGCTGGTTGCCGGCGTGATCGAGGGCGTGGCGACGGCCGCCATCTACGGCTTCATTAAGAAGACGGCGCCGAGCATTATCGTCGGCCCCGAAGCCGCCGATGGCCAGCTTGTCGCCGATGGTACCGCCAAGAAGACTTCCCTGATTCCCACGCTCATTCTGGTCGCCGTGCTTGTCGTGGCTACGCCGCTCGGCTTGCTCGCCACCGGTGACGCCTGGGGTGAGTGGGACGCCGAGGGCGCCGCGACCGCCGTTCAGGAGGCTGGCGACGACAGCCTGCAGGCTTCGGTCGGCCTCGATACCCCGACCTTTGCCGACGCCCTGCCCACGGGCGATTATCTGCAGGCCTATTCCGAGGAGCAGGGTCTTGGCTTTGCCGGCCAGGCTGCCATGTATATCCTCTCGGGCGTGATTGGCGTGGCGGTGCTGACCATCGCATTCCGCCTGGTCTCGCTGACGGTCAAGGAAAGCGGTGCTCATGGCAATAGCCGAGCTGCCTAGCTGGCTTACGGTCGAGCAGCGTTACGAGCCCGCGGGGGCTCGGCATCGTGTGATGCAAAAGAATGTCCTGCACCTGGCGAGCCTGCTTGAGCGGGTTCGCCTGGGTGGAGGCGCGCACGAGGGCGGGTCGATGGTCGACCGCGCCCTTTCTTGCGTTTCGGCTCCGGTGCGCCTGTTAGGGATGTTCGTTTGCGTCCTGTGCGTGTGTCTGACGCAAAGCCCGCTGTACCTGATGTTGATGGCGGCGATCGCGTTGGTGCTGGTCGCGGTGCGCCCCGTACGCGGGCTGCGCGCTACCTTTGTGCCGGCGTTGGCTGCCACGGGGTTTGCCGTGGTTCTGGCGCTGCCTGCCCTGCTGCTGGGTGCTTCTGCCACGGGCGCCATGCTCAAGATTGCACTCAAGACGTTCATTAACGTGTCGCTGGTGCTGGGTGTTTCGTGGACGCTCACCTGGAGCCGCATGTCGGCGGCGCTCAAAATGTTGCACCTGCCCGACGAGGTCATCTTTACTTTCGATATGGCGCTCAAGCATATCGAGGTGCTGGGACGCACGGCGCACGATCTGTGCGAATCGGTCATGCTGCGCAGCGTGGGTCGTGCGCCTGCGGGTTTTTCGCGCACCGACTCGCTGGCGGGTATCATGGGCATGACGTTTATCAAGGCGATGGAATGTAGCCACGCGATGGACGAGGCTATGCTTTGCCGCGGCTTTGCCGGTGCGTATCCGGCGCCCGCGCGCGCCGGGTTTGGCTGGCGCGATGCGGTCTATGCGGGCGGCGTGGCACTGCTGGCAGTGTTGTGCGCCGTGCTGTAGGCGCTGCTGGTTCTTGCTGGGGATGCAAATAGGGAAGGGCGACGTTTTGACGATCGATATGAATAGTGCGGTGGGCACGAACGGTGCGGGCGGCGAGGCCGCGCCGCTCATCGAGCTGCGCAACGTGGTGTTCTCATATACGGGGCATACGGTGGTCGACGGCGTTTCGCTGCAGGTCGATCGTGGTGAACTCGTTGCCCTGCTTGGTCCTAACGGTTGTGGCAAGACGACGATCATGCGCCTTATTAACGGCCTTGAGCTCACGGACGCGGGTGCGTACCTGTTCGATGGGCGCGTGGTCGATGCGGCATATCTCAAGGATTCCGCAGCCGCTCAGCGTTTTCATCAGCGCGTGGGCTTTGTGTTCCAGAATGCCGACGCCCAGCTGTTCTGTGCCACGGTGGGCGAGGAAGTTGCTTTTGGTCCCGCGCAGATGGGGCTGCCGGCAGACGAGCTCGAGCGCCGCGTGCGCGATGCCATGGAGCTGTTCCAGGTTGCCGATCTGGTCGATGCCTCGCCCTATCAGCTTTCGGGCGGGCAAAAGAAGCGCGTTGCGCTGGCTGCGGTGGTGTCGATGAACCCCGATATCCTAGTGCTCGATGAGCCCACCAACGGGCTCGATGAGGACTCGTGCCACATCGTAGTCAACTTTTTGCTGGCCTACGTTGCTGCCGGTAAGACGGTTTTGATGAGTACGCACCATCAAGATTTGGTGCGCCGCCTGGGGGCCCGTGCCATCTATATCGATCGATATCACCATGTGGTCGAGGCGCCCGTGCCGTCGTATGGAACCGAAAGCGGTGCTGCGGAATAGTTGCTGCGTAGGGTATGTATGGCCGCCTGTGCGACTCTGCCGTGATGGTATAGTTAACCAGGTTTTATGGGGGTGGCTATGCCAAGTTGGAACATTCATATCGCTCAAACGGAGCGCTTGCTGGCACGTGCTAGCGTGCTTGCCGATAGCGTGCGCGACCGCAATGCCTTTTTGTTTGGCTGCGTGGTTCCGGATATCTTCGTGGGCTATATGGTCCCTGGCATCGCCGATCCCATCCCGTACCGCATTACGCACTTTGCCAAGCCTGAGCCCATCCCTAAGCCTCGTGAGCATGAGTTCTGGAATACCTATGTGGCACCGTTGCTTAAAAGTTCGCCCACCGGTGCGCCGGCCGCGGCGACCTCGATTATCGAGGAACGCGAGCGACTGAACCGCGTGCACTATCCCCAGCGCTACAGGGATGCTGAGCCGGTTGTCGGTCCCGGCGCCTGTGAGTTCTCGCTTGCGTCCGAAGATGTGGCGCAGTCGCTGCTCGATTTAACGCTGGGCGTCTGGTCGCATCTGGTGGCCGACACGGTATGGAACACGCGTGTGAACCAGTATCTGGAAGCACACGGCGGCAAGCCGTGCGAGGAATTCCGCATTAAAAAGCAGGGCGATTTTGACTGGTTTGGCAAGACGCTGGGCATCGTTTCCATTCCGCGTGCGACCGATCGCCTCTATACCGCTGCGACGCGTTTTGGGCAGTATCCCATCCATAAAGAATATGTGCTCAAGACTATCGGCGTCATGCACGAGATTGTACGCGAAAACCCCGGCGAGCCCGATCATCCGCCGTATCGTCTGCTAACCGAGGAGTTTTTCGATGCAACGTTTACCGAGGTCATCGAGCTGACCGAGGTGGGCTTTGCGACTCGCGTTGCCGCTTCTGACGTCCCCGCAGTCCCTCTGATCACTAGCTGCTAGCTGGCCGGCTTGGCGGCGAACAGCTCATCCCAATCGACCAATAGCTCCCGCCGCAGGGCATCTTCGGTGGTGCGTTCCTGATCGGTCTTTGGGATGTAGGGGAGCCCTGCCTTTTTATGGATGAGTTCGGCGATGTTGTTAAAGCTCTTCGTGTCTTTGATTTGCTCATAGGTTATCTGGATAACGTCATAGCCCATGCTTGTGAGGGCGGTGGTGCGCTCGGCATCGGAGAGACTTGCGGCTTCGCCATCGTGGGCGGAGCGGCCTTGGCATTCCAAGATGACGCCCATGCTGTCGGTGTTGCTCTCGATGAGGATATCGGCGTAGCAGCAGGTTTTGTCATACAGTGAGCGCGCGGCGTCGCTGAGTGGGATGCTCACGTTGTTTGCGATGTTGATGCCCATGCCGCCCTCGTTGCGGGGGAGCGAGACAAGCATGGAGGTCTGTACTTCGAAGGGCGAGGCGGTCTGCCCCGTCATGTGCTCGGCCGCCCAGCGCAGTTGTTTAACGCCGCGCAGGCCTGCAGCCTGCTTGGCGAACGCGGCGATATCCGCCGCGCTGAGGAGCGGCGGGCGCTTCCACAAATTGGTGTCATTGCCCTTGGTGTCGACAACGCGTTTCCAACCACGGTCGGGCGGAATGAGCTTAAGCGAAATGGCTTCATCGAGTTGTTGTTGCGTTCGCTCGCAGGGCTTAAACACTGCAAAGAAGCCGCACATCTCGTAGCAAGCCATGAGTAACTGGTTGCGTGAGACCTGCGTGGCAAGGCTGAGCAACGTAAACTCGGGCGACGTGACATCAAATCCATGTTCAGTTTGCCTAAACGACCCGGGAGGCGGCTCTTGGGTCAGGAGGTGCGATTTAAACAGGCTTCGCGACCCGGATTGTGCTCGAGTGAATACAAGCCTGTGAAGCGGTGCATGAAGCAGGTCTTTTACAACTGCATGACTTCCGAGGCCGCAACATCTGCGATCCATATTGCCAAGGCTAATGGCGGGGTAAAGCCCTAATACCTGCGGCGGGATACGGTGATAGTAAAAAGCGGATTGACCGCATAGCGTCAGGTCCATGATATCCTCCTGGTCGAAATGTGCTTTTGGACCGTGCGATGCCAGCGTCAATTCGGAAGTATGCGGCAAAATCTGAACCCTGTGAGCAGACCTGGCTTTTGAGGCCAGTTTATCAGGCATTTTGTTGCGAAAAAACGGGGTGTGCTCGGAGGTCTCAGAATTTGCCGCATACTTCCGAAAACGCGGTCGATCTGGCTCTTGCTAAAACGATTTAGCAGCGTCGGGTAAGGTGTGGTTTCGCCATCGGGCGAACACTTTTAGCGCTTGGGACTTTATTTTTGGGCCTCGAAAGGTGGATTTCGCGCTTTTGGTAAAGAAATGGGTGCGTGTTTTGCCGTGTGCCGGCATTGACACAGAAAAAGGGCCCGGAAGGCGAAGCCTTCCGGGCCCTTTGCAATGCAAACATGCTTGCAAGTACGACTTAACGCACCTGAGCGACGTAAGCGACGTTGGTCGAGGAGACCTTGTCCTCGAGCTGGACGCTCATGCGGGGATCGCCGGCGGTAGCGACGGTCAAATCGCCAGCCTCGACGTAGCCGAGCTCCTTAGCGGTCTCGATCGCCTTGACGATCGTGCCGTTGACGGTGCCCTGGGTAATCTCGGCCTGGTGCGGGATAACGCCCCAGTACATGATCATCTGCTGGACGGCCCACTCGTGGCGGGAGAACGCGCAGATCGGCATGTTGGGGCGGAAGTGCGAGATCAGGCGAGCGGTACGACCGGTGGTCGTCGGCACGGTGATGCACTTGGCGCCAACGGTGGTGGCCATGTTCACAGCGGACATACCCACAACGTTGTTGACAACGCGGGTGCCGTGAGCATCGGCCGGAACCTCGAGCGGAGCGTGAGCCGGGAGGTACTTCTCGGTCTCGAGAGCAATGCTGGCCTGCATCTTAACGGCCTCGACCGGGTACTTACCGGCAGCGGACTCGCCAGAGAGCATAACGGCGTCGGTGCCGTCGTAGATGGCGTTAGCAACGTCGGCAACCTCGGCGCGCGTCGGGCGCGGGTTCTGCTGCATGGAGTCGAGCATCTGCGTAGCAGTGATGACGGGCTTGTAGGCCGCGTTGCACTTGGCGATGATCTCCTTCTGGATGTGGGGAACGAGCTCGGGCTTGATCTCGATGCCCAGGTCGCCACGGGCGACCATGATGCCGTCGGAAGCCTCGAGGATCTCGTCGAAGTTCTCGACGCCCAGGGCGCACTCGATCTTCGGGAAGATCGTCACGTGCTCGCCGCCGTTCTCGCGGCAAAGCTTGCGGATGCCACGGACGGACTCGCCGTCACGGATGAAGGAAGCGGCGATGTAGTCGATGTTCTCGGTCAGGCCAAAGAGGATGTCCTGACGATCGCGCTCGGTGATGGCGGGCAGCGAGATGTTGACGTTGGGCATGTTGACGCCCTTGCGCTCGCCGATCAGGCCGTCATTCTTGACGACGCAGGTCATGTCCTGGCCGTCGACGGACTCGACCTCGAGGGCAACCAGGCCGTCATCGATCAGGATGAGGGAGCCCTTCTCGACCTCGGAGGGCAGAGCCAGGTAGTCGAGGGAGATGTGCTCAGCGGTGCCGTGGAAATCCTCGGACGTAGGCTGAGCGGTGACGACGATCTTATCGCCGGTCTTGACGGCAACCTTCTTGCCGTCGACCAGAAGGCCGGTGCGGACCTCGGGGCCCTTGGTGTCGAGCAGGATGCCGACGGGCAGACCGAGCTCCTTGGAAATACGGCGGACGCGCTCGATGCGACCGTGGTGCTCGTCGTAGGAGCCGTGCGAGAAGTTAAAACGGGCGACGTTCATGCCCGCCTTGATCATCTCGCGGATGGTCTCGTCGCTATCGCAGGCGGGACCCATGGTGCATACAATCTTAGTGCGCTTGTACATTCAGACCTCCATCTGACATCGTCTTGCGCTGATAGATAAACCATAAGAAATAAAACCGAGATGATTATAACGAAATGCCGACCGAATACCCCAAAAAATCGACCGTATGCCGAAATGGAAGTTCATTTTTTGCGGGAAAAACGGTATATGAAAAATTTTTACCAACCACTCCAACCGCTGCTATCTGGGCGATATGTCAGTTTGGCGATGTGCCGAAGAAAAAACGTTTTACCAATGTTGAGCATCACACGGTCTGCACCGTTGCGTGCGGACCATATTTCCAAACCGATTGTTTTGGCTAGACGCGTCGCTTTGGGGTACCATAGCTCCACTATCAACTGCCGCTCAGCACGGCAGCCTTGATGAGCCCTTGCCCTTCTCCTGGGAATTATGATCGGGCATCAATCTGCTGAGTGGCCCGAATCCCAGGAGGGGACTCTATATGCAAAAGGAATACCTGTCCGCCGCGGCGGAGGTGCTCAGCGACCAAGGTGTCGATGAGAACCTCGGCCTGAGCAACGACGAGGCGTCGTCGCGCCTCGCCAAGACAGGCCCTAACAAGCTCGAGGAAGCTGAGAAGACGCCGCTGTGGAAGCGTTTCTTTGAGCAGATGGCCGACCCCATGGTCATCATGCTGATCGTTGCCGCCGTCATCAGTGCGCTCACGGGCATGGTCAAGGGCGAGCCCGACTTTGCCGATGTTGCCATCATCATGTTCGTCGTTATCGTCAACTCGGTGCTGGGCGTGGTCCAGGAAGCCAAGAGCGAGGAGGCCCTCGAGGCCCTGCAGGAGATGAGTGCGGCGCAGTCCAAGGTGCTGCGCGACGGCAAGCTCGTGCACCTGCCGAGCGCCGAGCTCGTGCCCGGCGACGTGATCATGCTCGAGGCGGGCGACTCCGTCCCGGCCGACTGCCGCGTGCTCGAGAGCGCCACGATGAAGATCGAAGAGGCCGCGCTCACCGGCGAGTCCGTGCCCGTAGAGAAGCACGCCAACGTGATCGAGCTCGCTGCGGGCACCGATGACGTGCCGCTCGGCGACCGTAAGAACATGTGCTATATGGGCTCCACCGTCGTGTACGGCCGTGGTCGCGCCGTCGTGGTCGGCACCGGCATGAACACCGAGATGGGCAAGATCGCCGGCGCCCTGGCCGAGGCCAAGGAAGAGCTCACGCCGTTGCAAGTGAAGCTCGCCGAGCTCAGCCGCATCCTTACCATTATGGTTATCGTCATCTGCGTCGTCATCTTTGGCGTTGATATCATCCGCCACGGCGTGGGCAACGTCCTTACCGATCCGACTGCCCTGCTCGATACCTTTATGGTCGCCGTCTCGCTCGCCGTCGCTGCCATCCCCGAGGGCCTGGTCGCCGTCGTGACCATCGTGCTATCGCTTGGCGTGACCAAGATGGCTAAGCGCCAGGCAATCATCCGCAAGCTCTCTGCCGTCGAGACTCTCGGCTGCACGCAGACCATCTGCTCCGACAAGACCGGTACCCTTACCCAAAACAAGATGACCGTCGTCAAGCACGAGCTCGCTGCGCCCAAGGAGAAGTTCCTGGCCGGCATGGCGCTGTGCTCCGATGCTCAGTGGGACGAGGAGCTGGGCGAGGCCGTGGGCGAGCCGACTGAGTGCGCGCTCGTCAACGACGCCGGCAAGGCGGGCCTCACTGGCCTGACTGCCGAGCATCCGCGCGTGGGCGAGGCCCCGTTTGACTCGGGCCGCAAGATGATGTCCGTGGTCGTCGAGACCCTGGATGGCGAGTACGAGCAGTACACCAAGGGTGCGCCCGACGTGGTGATCGGCCTGTGCACCCATATCTACGAGGGCGATAAGGTCGTCCCCCTGACCGAGGAGCGCCGCGCCGAGCTCGTGGCGGCCAACAAGGCCATGGCCGACGAGGCCCTGCGCGTACTGGCGCTGGCAAGCCGCACCTACACCGAGGTTCCCGACGACTGCAGCCCCGCTGCGCTCGAGCATGACCTGGTCTTCTGTGGCCTGTCCGGCATGATCGACCCGGTCCGTCCCGAGGTGGCCGACGCTATCCACGAGGCGCACGACGCCGGTATCCGCACCGTCATGATCACGGGCGACCACATCGACACCGCCGTGGCCATCGCCAAGCAGCTGGGCATCGTCGCCGATCGCAGCCAGGCCATCACCGGTGCCGACCTCGATCGCATGAGCGACGAGGAACTCGACGCGCACATCGAGGACTACGGCGTGTACGCCCGCGTCCAGCCCGAGCACAAGACACGCATCGTCGAGGCTTGGAAGTCGCGCGACCAGATCGTGGCCATGACGGGCGATGGCGTCAACGACGCCCCGTCCATCAAGCGCGCCGACATTGGCGTTGGTATGGGCATCACCGGTACCGACGTCACCAAGAACGTCGCCGACATGGTACTTGCCGATGACAACTTCGCTACCATCATCGGCGCCTGCGAAGAGGGTCGTCGCATCTACGACAACATCCGCAAGGTCATCCAGTTCCTGCTTTCGGCCAACCTTGCCGAGGTGTTCTCGGTGTTTATCGCCACGCTCATCGGCTTTACCATCTTCCAGCCGGTGCAGCTGCTGTGGGTGAACCTGGTCACCGACTGCTTCCCCGCGCTTGCGCTGGGCATGGAGGATGCCGAGGGCGACATCATGAAGCGCAAGCCGCGCAACGCCAAGGACGGTGTCTTTGCCGGACATATGGGTCTGGACTGCGTGGTCCAGGGCCTAATCATCACCGCGCTGGTGCTGGCGAGCTTCTTTGTGGGCGTGTACTTTGACATGGGCTACATCCACATCGCCGATATGATCGCCGGCAATGCCGACGAGGAAGGCGTGATGATGGCGTTCATCACGCTCAACATGGTCGAGATTTTCCACTGCTTCAATATGCGCAGCCGTCGTGCGTCGCTGTTCACCATGAAGAAGCAGAACAAGTGGCTGTGGGCTTCCGCCGCGCTGGCACTGGTGCTGACGGTGATCGTGACCGTGCAGCCGACGCTTGCCGAGATGTTCTTTGGCCCCGTGACGCTTGAGCTCAAGGGCGTTGTCGCTGCCCTGGGCCTGGCCTTCCTGATCATCCCGCTGATGGAGATCTACAAGGCGATCATGCGCGCGGTCGAGAAGGAGTAAGTTAACCTGTCCGGGCCCGCCCCTGCGTGTTTTCTTCTTCGCTGGTCCTCGCGCTTCGCGCTGCGGGATCACTCAGAAGAAACCCCTCCCGGCGGGCGGGCCTTCGGATAACCTCTCGGGACCGTAAGCTGAGGGAAAGTGTGTGAGTCGGTCGAGCATTTGCTCGACCGACTCTTTTTTGTGGGAAAATACCTGCTCAGTTGTGATTTATGGTGCTGGGAGGCGCTTGTGGGCAAGGCTAAGGCTAAAGCGAAGAAAAAGACGACGGGGGCGCGGGCTAAGCGTGACCGTCGTCGGAAGCTTGCGACCGAAGCCCCCGCGTCTGCCGAGGAGTTGTTGACGAGCGTACCGGGGCTCGATGCGTTGCAGGATGTTCCGGCGTTTGACGATCTGCCGGTTGATGCCGCCCAACGGGCAGCCTTCGATGATTTTTGCGCGCAAGCCGAGGAACCCGAGCAGATGCAGTTGGGCGCCGTGGTGCGCCTGGACCGCGGGTTTCCGCTGGTGGCGACTGCCGATGACACGTTTCGTGCCGAGCATGCTGTGGGGTTTGCCAAGTCACGCGGCGAGGACGAGGTCCTGCTGCCTGCCGTGGGCGATCGTGTGGCGGTGCGCCGCGCTCCCGGGCACGATATGGGCGTGATTGAGTGCGTGCTGCCGCGCCGTACGAGCTTTGAGCGTTGGCGCGGCCGTGCCCGCGGGGAGCGTCAGGTGCTCTGCTCCAACGTGGATAGCGTGCTAATCGTGCAGGCGCTCGGTGCCGGCGAGGTGCTGCTCGACCGCGTGGCGCGCTCGCTGGTGTTGGCGCTCGACTGCGATGCCGAACCGGTGGTGGTACTCACCAAAGCTGACCGCTGCGATGCCGAGGAACTCGAGCGCGATCTGGACCGCGTGCGCCGCCTGGTGGGTCCGGACGTGCGCGTGATCGTGACGTCCTCTGCCGAGGGCCGCGGCCTGGACGAGGTCCGTGCCTGCGTGCCCGCCGGGAGCTGCGCCATGATTCTGGGCGAGTCGGGTGCCGGCAAGTCGACGCTGCTCAATGCGCTGCTGGGCCACGATACGTTGGCGACCGGCGGTGTGCGCGAACGCGACGATCAGGGCCGTCACACTACCGTCGCGCGCGTGATGGTGGCACTGCCGGGCGACGCCGGCGTGATCGCCGATGCCCCGGGCCTGCGTAGCCTGCCGCTCGTGGGTCACGAGCGGGGTCTGGCGCGCGCTTTCCCCGAGATTGTCGAGGCATCGCGCGCGTGCCGGTTTGGCGATTGCACGCATGTCCATGAGCCGGGCTGCGCCGTTCGCGAGGCCGAGGACGCCGGGCAGATCGATAGCCTGCGTCTGGAAACGTTCCAAAACCTGGCGTCATCCATGCGCGTGAGTGCTCAAATGCTCGATCCCGATGTCCATCTGTAATTGATTTTTCCTATGACAGCCGTCTCCCAACTGTTCGGGAGACGGCTTTTTTGCTGTGGAAAAGCCTCGAAACATGCAGTTTGCTGACGTGCTGACCAAAACCTTGCCACGAGCTTGACGGGCTGGTCAGCTTTTGGTCAGCGATTGGTTTGACATCGAAAACCAAGATTGCGATTGCGCCGCTTTGCACTCTGACCGCCCAGACAATGGTGGTACGGGCATTCGCCCGGCACTGCCATGAGAGGAGCGGCCGTGAACAAGAGCAAGCGCATCGCCATCAGTCTGGTCGCGGGCGTGCTCGCTGCTCTGCTCTGCATGGTTTACGGCTCGTCGATCCGCTCGCAAGCCGAACAGGTCCAGGCTGAGACCTTGGCCAAGTACGGTGGCGATCGCGTCGAAGTTTGCGTCGCGGCGCGCGATATCGATGTGGGCGAGACCCTCGATGAGACCAATGTCATAACCCAGGAATGGCTGACGAGCCTGCTGCCGCGTGACGCAGCGACCGAGCTGCGCCAGGTGCGCGGCGACGTGACGACTTCGCGTATTCCCAAAAACGCCGTGATCTGCAATGTCTACACCAAGGCCGAGAGCCGCAAGCTCGAGGTGCCTAAGGGCAAGGTCGCCGTTTCGGTGGCGGTCGATGCCGAGCACTCGGTCGGCGGTGCTACGGGCGTGGGCAGCTACGTGGATGTGTATGTGCAAAAAGACGGCGTGACCGATCGGCTGTGCGGCGCGTACGTGATCGATACCAGTGAGGATTCCGGTGCCACGCGCGAGGGCAAGATCGAATGGGTGACGCTGGCGGCTGACCCCGAAGACGTCAAGGAACTGCTGGGAGCCTCGGGCAAGGGAACGGTCAGCTTGACGATTCCCGCCACGGCGCGCGGCAAAAAGAGCGGAGGCGACGAGTGATGAAGGCGATCTGGCTTGCGTGCTGCGCGTGCGGCGATTACGGGCTGTTGCAGCGGGAAGTCGAGGGCCGTGATGCGGGTGCACAGGTGCTTCGCGTGGGTGACCTGGACGGGCTGGTTTCCATGGCGCGGGCGTTTCCGTCGCGCCGCGGGGCTGCCATCATCGCGGCGTCTCTGTTTGATACCGAAGATGTGCGCAAGACTGTTGCGCGCCTGACGGCCGAAGGCCGCGTGAGTCGCGTGGTCGTGTTGATAGAAGCGCTCGATCCGTCGGATATCGAGGGGCTGTTTCGCGCGGGGGCGACCGAGGTCATCGCTGCACACAGTATATGCGGCAACGGGCGCGCGGGCGAGGGAGCGGTTGATTCCGATCGGCGCATGACGATTGAGCCCGATGCTTTTGTTGATAGGGAACCCGGGGCGCCTCGCGCTACAAGAGGCCCGCGTGTTGATGATTATGGAAAAGCGGAAGCCGAGCATGGTCGGCGCCCCCGGAACCCCCTTGTATACGATGACGCTGGAGGGCCGGCGCAGCATGCTGGCGACTCCCCGGCAGTAGATATGGGATACGTGCACGGCGTGAATCTGGCGGATGAACTCGACGAAGTTGAGGGCCTTGCCGGGTGCGGCGAGTTGTCGCTGATGCAGCATGAGCAGATTGCGCAGAACGAGCCTGCCTCGCAGACCGAACAAGCAGCCATGCCGGCTTGGACGCAGCACGTGGTTGCGGCGGGGGAGACGGGGACGCTGTCACCGACGCCCGCCCCGCCGCCTCCGATGCCGCCGGCAGACGCTACCGCTCCGCCGCATCGAGCTCCAGTCATCTGCGCTATTTCGGGTTCGGGCGGTTGCGGCAAGTCGACGATCGTTGCCGCCATGGCACACACATCGTCGCTGTTGGGCTTGCGTGCCGCCGTGCTCGACCTGGACCTGATGTTTGGAAACCTTTACGACTTGTTAGGCGTCGATGCTCCGCGCGATATGGCGGCACTTATCGAGCCATCGGCGGCGGGCGCGCTCACCGAGCCGGATATCGTAGCCACATCGATGCGCGTGGCGCCGGGCGTTACGCTCTGGGGTCCCGTCGCGGCGCCCGAGCAAGCCGAGCTCATGGCACGTCCGGTGGAGCTACTGCTTGATGTCCTGCGTCGCGAATCCGACGTGGTCTTTATCGATACCTCGGTCTTTTGGGGCGACGCCGTGGCGGCTGCGGTGGCGGCGAGCGACCGTTGCCTGGTCGTTGGCGATGCGGCGGTGTCGTCCGCGGCATCGGCGTCGCGCGTCATTGAACTGGCAAGTCGAGTAGGTGTGCCGCGCACGCGTATGAGCGCCGTGTTCAACCGGTTCGGTGCGCGCGGGGCAGACGAGGACGTCGCTATGCGCTTTGAGATTGCCTGTGCGTTGAGCTCCAAGATTCGTATCGCCGATGGCGGGCAGGATCTCGCCGCGCTCATGGCGTTTGGGCGTGCTGACGAGGCAGTGGGGCAGACCAGCGCTTTTGCGACCAGCGTGCGCGAGGCCACGCGCGAGATGCTCGTGGAACTGGGGTGCGCCGTCGGCCCTTGGAGCGATATGGTCGCCGACCGTGCAATGCGCACCGAACGCCCGCGTATCCGCCTTCCCTGGTCGCACGAGGGTGATCAGCGATGAGCCTGCAAACGAGGATTAAGGCTGCCGGCGCTGCGGCGGCGGCAGCGCCTGTAGATGCGGGGCGTCGCCGCGCCGTGAAACGACGCACCAAGCGCGCCGTGATGGACCGCATGGGTTACGACGAAGTGGCGCGTATCAGCGCCTATATCGACCCGGCACTTGCCCGCTCGGAATTGCGTCCTGCGGTGGAGGCGGCGCTCAATGTTGAGGAGCCGACCGATCTCGCGACGCCCGAGCGCGAGGCCATCATCGACGAGATTTTGGATGACGTGGTGGGCTTGGGGCCGTTGCAGCCGCTCATCGAGGACGACACCGTTACCGAGATCATGATCAACGGCTGCCGATCGGCTTTCTTTGAACGCGGCGGCGTCTTGTACCCCATCGAGCATGCGTTTGAGGATGATGAGCAGATCCGTGTGCTTATCGACCGCATTATCTCGCCACTTGGCCGCCGTATCGACGAGCGCAGCCCCATCGTCAACGCCCGCCTTAAAACGGGCTATCGCGTCAACGCGGTGATTCCGCCTGTGGCGATTGACGGACCGATTCTCACCATCCGAAAGTTCTCGGACCGTATCTGCTCGCTGGACGAGCTCGTGGGGTTGGGATCGCTGCCGCTTTGGTATGCGCAGCTGCTGTCGTGTGCGGTGTCGCTGCGACAGGACCTGGCGGTTGCGGGAGGCACGGGATCTGGTAAGACCACCCTGCTCAACGCGTTGTCATGTGAGATTTCCACCGGCGAGCGCATCGTGACGATCGAGGACTCTGCCGAGCTCAAGTTTGCGCATCATCCGCACGTGGTGCGCCTAGAGGCGCGCGAGGCTTCAATTGAGGGCGAGGGCGCGGTGACGATCCGCGACCTGGTGACTAATGCCCTGCGCATGCGCCCCGACCGCATCGTGGTGGGCGAGGTGCGCGGTGCCGAGTGCTGCGACATGTTGCAGGCCATGAACACGGGCCACGACGGGTCGCTCACCACGCTTCATGCGGGTTCAGAACAGGAGACCGTGGTGCGTCTGACGTTGCTTGCACGTTATGGCATCGATCTGCCGAGCGAGCTCATCGAGGAGCAGATTGCCATGGCACTCGACGGTATCGTGATGTCCGAGCGCCACGCCGATGGCAGGCGCTTCGTCTCCTCGTATTCGGGGGTGCGACGCGCCGCATCGGGCGGCGTAGAGCTCGAGCGCTATGTGACGTTCGATGCCGCCGAGCGCACCTGGACGCTTGACCGCGAGCCGCCGTTTATCGCAGAAGGCCTGCGGTCGGGGACGCTCACACAAGAGGAGGTGGACGAATGGAGATCACTGTGCCCCTCGTCGTAGGGGGCTTGGCAGGGCTTTCTGTCGCGACGGCGTGCGGGGCGGAACCTCGTGTGCCGCAGGTACCGCCGGCGGAGCTGGCACGTCAGGCGCTCGAGACGGTGGCAGAGAAGCTGCCGCGTGAGCTGGTGGAAAACGATCTGCTGAAAAAGATCGCCCGTTCGTGGGCATCGCTGGCTCCGGCGCATCGCCTTGGCCTCGTGATCGAAGATGCTTCGGGACGTTTGGCGTTTCTGCTGCTATCGAGCGGTGTCTGCTGCGTTTTACTAACGATGGTGTCGTTATCGCCCCTCGGATTTGCCTTGGGACTTGTTGCTCCGTTTGCCGTTGGTGCCGCCCGGGATGGCTTTGAGAGCCGGCGCGAGCAACACGATGCAGAAGAGGCGATGCCCGAGGCGTTTACCGCACTTTCCATGTCGCTTGCCTCGGGACATTCGCTGGCCCAGGGCATGCGCTTTGTGGGCGCTCATGCGCAAGAGCCAGTGCATACCGAGTTTTTGCGGGTGGCGGCGGCGATCGATTGCGGCATCTCGGCGACCGACGCGCTCGATGACTTGCTCGTACGTATCGACGCCCCCGGTCTTTCGCTTGTGACCTTGGCGCTTAAGGTGTCTCAGCGCACCGGCGCTCCGCTTGCCGACTTACTGTCCGAGGCGTCGAGCATGGTGGGGGAGCGCATTGAGCTCAAGCGCCGCCTGGATGTTAAGACGTCGCAGGCTCGCATGTCTGCGCATATGGTCGCGGCGATGCCGGCGGGCATGTGCGCGGTGTTGGCGCTGCTTTCGGCAGATTTTCGTCGCGGTCTTGCGACGCCTGCCGGCGCGGGCGCTGTGGTGCTGGGTCTTGCCCTCAACGCCGTTGCCCTGGTGGTTATCCGGCGCATTATGCGGGTGGAGCTATGAGCGCCTCGGTTGCAGTTGCGGCTTGCCTGTGCGCCCTGAGTGTATTTGTCGCGACGGGTTTTGATCGGGCGGATGCACGCAAGATCGCAGGGGCCTGCAAGCGCGAGGCGGTGCTGGTCGCTGCCGCGGGTCGCTCGGTGGTCGATGCTCTGACCGCGCGAGTGAAGGGCGCGGTTGGAGCGGGCGGCCCGGCGCGAGTGTCGCTCGGCGAAGTGTCCGAGATGATCGATGTTGTGCGCTTGGGTCTTTCGGCCGGTCTTTCGTTTGATGCGGCGCTTGAGATTTTCTGCGCCAACCGCCGGTCAGTGCTGGCTCTTCGCCTTGAGCGCGCCTGCATGGCGTGGCAGGTGGGCGTGGGCACGCGTGAGGACGAGTTGTTGGCCGCCGCGCGCGACCTGGACGTGCGAGCGCTCGAGACCTTTGCCATCACGGTGGGGCAGGCGCTCGCCCTGGGTGCCCCACTTGCCGAGACGCTGGCCGCTCAAAGTCGCGAGATCCGTGCGGCTCATCGCGCCGCGGTCGAGCGCGAGATCGAGCGTGCGCCCGTCAAGCTGTTGATTCCCACCGGCACGCTCATCTTGCCGGCGTTGCTTCTGTCCATATTGGGCCCGCTGCTGGGAGCAGGCGGGATGATGTAGGGAGGAATACATGAACACGATGGTCGAAGTTGCTGACAAGGCTTGGAGCTGGGCTTTTTGCCGGGCGATTCACACTCGCCAGCATGCCAAGGAACTGTTGCAGGAGGAGAGCGCGCAGGGTACCACCGAGTACGCCATTTTAGTGGGCGTACTTGTGGTGATCGCGATTATTGCCATCGTTGCATTTAAAGGCAAGGTTAAAGAGCTATGGGATGCGATCAGCGAGGGCATCAACAGCCTGTAGAGGGCGAGCGCCCCATCGGGGTGCTGCTGGTGTTTGCTTGCCTGACCGTGGCGATAGCGGCGGTGCTTTGGGGGCTTAACGCCGCGCGGCAGCAGCGTCCTGGGACCGCCTCCGATTTGGGCTCAGATTCGGCGGTGGCGTCTCAAAAAGATGAGATGCGAGATGCGGACGATTCGGATGTCGCTGTCACGGCGCAAACCTTTCTGCGGACGCTCGACAAGCGGTCTGGCACTGCGACGGATTCGCCTGAGGGCAACGCGATTGCGGTCCGGCTTGCATGGTCCGAGGACCGACCGATGACCGAAGCGGCGGCGGATATGCTGCGTGCCTATCGCGAGGTACCCACGGCGCAACTTGCTCTGAGCGGCTATCTCGACATCAAGGGAAACGTGTGGGGCGCCATCGTGCGCGACGGACGCGGCTGGGTCGATATGGTGACAATTGCCGCGGATGCTGGCGATGCTTCGTGTCGTCTGCGCGCCGTGCGCCTGAGCCCGCAGGCAACGGACTCAAAGGAGGGATCGTGAAATGCATGATGTCCTGCGTGAGGAATCTGCCCAGGCGACGGTCGAATACGCCATCGTCACGGTGGCGCTGTTATCGATCGTGCTGGCGATCGCGGGACTTTGGCGTGCCGGCACCGATGGGCGCTTGGCGGCGCTGGTTGAGCGGGCGGCATCTCATGGCGTTGCCTCGACGTCGGTTATCGACGCCGCTGCGGCCGCTAAGGACATCGCGTTGTATTGATGCCGCGCGCGAGGACCGGGCGCAGTCTACGGTCGAGGCCGCTTTTTTGCTGCCGACGTTTCTGACACTCATCCTTCTCGCGCTGCAACCGGTGTGCCTGCTCTATACGCGCGCGGTCATGGAGTCTGCCGCCGCCGAGACCGCGCGGCTCATGACCACGACGACGGCGGAGGACGACGATCTTAAGGAGTTCGCCCGCCGCCGACTTGCCGCAGTGCCCAACGTTTCGATCTTTCATGCCGGCGGGCCGTTGTCGTGGGATATCGAGCTTGGCCGGGCCGGTGCGGGTGGCGTCTCGTCCGTGTCCGTTTCCGGCGAGGTCAAGCCGTTGCCTGTGATCGGTGCGTTTGCGCAGGCTATGGGTGGTACCGCCGAGGGCGGCTATGTCGAGCTCAAGGTCGACGTCTCGTATCGATCGCGTCCCGAATGGCTGGAGGGAGATTATGATTCATGGATTGCTGCATGGGATTAGGCGCTGCCTGCTGCGGGTGACGCAAGGGTTTGCGGCCCACCGTCGACCAGGCACTCGCCGCAAGCGGGGCGGTTTTATGGGCCGTGCCGGTATCGACTTGTTTATCGAAGACGGTGCCTATACCACGCTCTCTTCTGCGGTTGTCATTCTGGTGGTGCTTACGCTGTTGTTTTCGTCGACCGCGGCGATATGGAGCATGTCGCGTGCCGGGGATACTCAGGTGGCGGCTGATAGTGGCGCGCTGGCGGGTGCCAACGTAGTGTCGTCCTATCACACGGCTGCCACGGTGGTTGATGCGAGCATCTTGAGTCTGGGGCTGGCGGGGTTTGCCACGATCGGGACGGGCCTGGTCGCCATCCTCATCCCGGGTGCCGAGCCGGTTGCCGGCAATATGGTCGACACCGGGATTGAGATCATTAAAACGCGCAACAAGTTTGCCAAAAGCGCATCGGAAGGCTTACAGAAAATCGAGACGGCTCTGCCGTATCTGATCGCCGCGCGTGCCACGCAGGCGGTGTCGGCGCAGGATACCGATAGTGTGACCTATACCGGTACGGCGCTTGCCGTGCCCAGGACATCCGAGTCTGACTTCGCTGCGCTCGAGGGGTCCGAGATCTCGACCGATGCCATCAAAGACACATCAGATGATTTAGAGTGTGCGGCCGAGGAGCTGCGGAAGGCTTCTGAGGACACGGCGAAGGCTAAAGAGCGTGCTTGGCTGGCGGATTGTGGTGGGTCTGACAAGGGCTCGGTCGGCAGCTGTTCTTGCATGTGGGAGCGTGCGAAAAGCCTAACGGATCTCTCCGGTGTTCGAAATCCGCATTACTCATCGAGCGTTACGTGGGAGCCCCAAGTTGCCCTTGATCGCGCGAAGGACTACTACCATTGGCGTCTGACAAATGAGAAGCCCCACGGCTCGAGTGTCGAGATGAAGGCAGAGTCTGCGGCGCGTAAGGCGTTTTATACCTATGCGAGCGCGGAGGTCGATCGGGCACATATAACCGAGAACGGAGACAGGGTTTCCTCCTATATTCCGCTGCTGCCGCGCAACTCTGATGAGGTTCGGGCGACGGAGCTCTATACCGATGCGGTGTGGCCGACGAGCGTGAACGATGACAAGGCGTATCTGCATTACGGGACGACCTGCCCTAACTATAAGAAAGGGACGCCGAGCGGATTTGCTTCGGTTGCCGATTACGATGGACAGGATAAATGCAGCAAATGCCATTTTGGCGTTTCGTCGCTTGGTGCTGTTGCGGCGCCTTCAACCTCTATCGAAAACGGCTTCGAGTATCACTTTGACAAGTTTAAAGACGCCCTGGAAGGCTACGTCGAATGCCGCAACAAAGAGCTCGAGCTCGAACGTCAGACCGAAGACGAGACCGACCGTGCGAGCAATGCGTTTGACCAGGCCATCAAAGCGCTTTCGGGCGAGCGTCCGCGTATCGCTCCTCCCGGTCGCAACGGCGTGGTTGCCTTTGCGGTTTCGGGTGCCATCTCGAGCCCCGATGAGCTCAACTCTTCGTTTAACACGGCAGTCAGGCTTGGCGATCGCGGTGCCATCTCTGCCGCGGTGCTGGCGCCCGATGAGGCGACGGCGCAAAACAACGTGCTTTCGCGATTTTTCTCGACATTGAAGGAACGCTCGGGTGGCGTTGCCGGCGTACTCGATGGCGTCATGGATGTCTGGGGACGGCTGCTTGTGGGATACGGAGACATCCAAGGTTCGGCCGACGAACTTATGGACGAGATGATTAAAGGCCTAGGAGGGGGCAGCGGCGCGTTGGGCTCCATCGCATCGTGGCTCGGCGATACCGTTTCGGCGTCCGTGGCGGCGTTGGATCTGGAGCCGTGCGACTTGCGCCTGCGAAAGCCGGTGCTGACTGATTCCGCCAACGTCATTAAGAGCCCGGGGTCTGACATTGCCGGTCTCTCTCAAGCGCAAGACAAGCTGCGAAGTATTCCGTTGGGCGTGACCGATCCCAAGGCGCTTTGCGAGGCGTTGGAATATCAAGTCGAACGCACCATCAGCGGTACGGTGTTCACGCTTGCGGAGATTCCTCTGCCCGGCGGCGGCTCCATCCCGCTCACCGTCGATGTCGCCACGCTGGTTGGCGCTCTGGGCGGTGGGTCGTAATGAGTATCCGCATGCGTCTGCGCGAGGAGCGCGCCCAAGCGACGGTGGAGATAGCAGTGGTTACGCCCGTTTTGCTGGTGCTGGCACTCATCGTATACAACGTCATGATCTTTGCCAGCGCTGTCGCGCGCTTCGACCGCGTGGTGCCCGACATCGTGTTGGCGCACGCCGTGGCGCCGAGCGGGGAGGGCGACGAAAGCTCTGTCGATGCCTCGGCGACGGTCCGGACTCAAATTCTGAATGCCATGGAAGGCTATGACTTGCAGATCGAAGTGTCGAGCGAGCAAGGCGCGGAGGCATCGGATGGTGGCCTGCTCTCCCTATCCGGTGCGTTTAGGACCTACACCTGCACCATGCACTATGAGCCGTGGCCGACTTCTCTCAGCATCGCTGGCGTTCCGCTGGGGGCGCCGACAACGTTGTCGCACGAGCGCGCGGTGACGGTCGATCCATGGCGTCCGGGGGTGGTCATGTGACCGCGGTCTCGTCCTACATCGCCTACGCGCGGGCACTCAATAGGCTGGGCTGGACGCCGGCCGAGTTTGCGGTGGCGGAGTCGTTTGCCGTGCGCCTGCGCGGCATGCTGGGACGGTGTCCGGTTGCCGCCAACGGTCTGCCGCTCGTCATGGCATTTCCACGCTGCTCTTCGGTCCATACGTGTTTTATGGCCTATCCCATCGATATCGCCTTTATCGATGCACGTGGCTATGTCCTCGTATGCTACGAAAACGTACGTCCCTGGCGTATGTGCTCCTGCCCCGGCGCCTGGGCCGTACTAGAGCGTCCTTCAATCATTGTTTCGACCCCTGCTCTCCAACGCGTGCCGGCTTAAGAATTGGCGACAGCGGACTTTCGTCATACGAAATTGGGTAAGATGGAGGAGAAGATGCATGGATGTTGAGATCCATCCCAACGCTAAAAAGCACCTGACGGAAAAGCAGGTGCTTAGCGCTTGGCTTGCGGTTACTGAGTGCATTCGTCGCGAGCCGAAGGACGAGCCGCCGAGATGGCTTGCGATTGGATGGCTCCCAGACGGACGAAGCGTGGAGCTTGTCGCGGTCGAGCTTGTCCGTGGGGGCTTATCATTCATGCCTTGTCTCCAGTCCAGAAGAAATTTTGGCAGGAGATTGAACGGGCTCGGCAAAGGGGTCGATGATGGGCAAGACGTATACGGCCGCTAATGGTCAGGTTGTAACGGATGAAATGATTGACGCGTGGTGCGAGTCGTACGAGCGCGGAGAGTTTCCGGATGGCGAACACACCGTTGGTGGGATCGTGCATGGACGGCCCCCACTCTCAGGTGAGGGGACGGCAACGCTGTCGGTCAAGATTCCTCTGGGAATGAAGGAGGCCATTCGTCGACGGGCGGCTGCCGAGGGGATGACGCCAAGTGAGTTTGCCCGTGCGGCTCTGAGCGAAAAACTTCTTGCTGCCGGCTGATGCCTCTGACGTGCCGATTTAAAGAACCGAGGCTGTGCTCAAAAACTTTTTTGAAATTCTCGGTTGACCGGAACGCGTCCTTGGTTATACTAATCAAGCCTTGAAACAAGGCACACCTCAAATGGCTGGGTAGCTCAGTTGGTAGAGCAGAGGACTGAAAATCCTCGTGTCAGGGGTTCGATTCCCTTCCCCGCCACCTTGAATTGACTAGGACCTCTGCAAAGGGGTCCTTTTCTTTTATGTAGCCCTCGCACGGAATCGAACCCCGTGAGGGCGCGGAGCTGAGTAAACGCGTAAGCGTTTGCCAGCGCAGCTCGCAAGGCGCGTAAGCGCCGCAGCGGTCCGTCCGCGCAGCGCGCGGACGCGATTCCCTTCCCCGCCACCTTGAATTGACTAGGACCTCTGCAAAGGGGTCCTTTTCTTTTATGTAGGGTTCTGCGGAAACTGCGTCCCAGAATAAGGGCTCAGAACGGGACACACTTTCCGGTGCCTGCCTCCGGCGCGCGTACACACCTCGTCGCACCATTCCGAGTCCGTCTGCTCCCAGACATTCCTCCCACTTTCGCGTCACTTTGCAGACCGTTCGGTCGCCTGTCCGCACACGCGGGTATACTCAAAACGATACTTATCCTACGCAATACGATGCGGGTTCGACCTGCATGATCCGAAGGGGGCAGTGATGGAGAGGATACTCGGCGTTAATCTCTCTGGCTGGTTTATTCCCGAGCCTTGGGTGACCCCGTCGCTGTACGCGGCGACCGGTGCATCCAACGCGGCTGAGCTACAGGAGGCCATGGGTACCGCCGCCTATAACGAGCGCATGCGCCGCCATTACGAGACGTTTGTGAGCGAGGACGATTTTCGCCGCATGGCGCAGATCGGTCTCAATGCCGTGCGTCTGCCGGTGCCCTGGTATGCCTTTGGCTCACAGGAGTCCGATGCCTCCTACATATCGGTTGTCGATTACATCGACCGCGCAATTGAGTGGGCTGCCAAGTACGACATCCGCGTGCTGCTCGATCTGGCAACCGTGCCCGGTGGCCAGGGCGATTCCAACGATTCGCCCACCACGCCGGAGGCTGTTGCCGAGTGGCATTCGTCCACCAACGGCCGTCATGTCGCACTCGACGTGCTCGAGCGCTTGGCCGATCGCTATGGCGAGGCCGAGAGCCTGCTGGGCATTGAGCTGCTGGACACGCCGCAGATGAGCGTTCGCAAGAGCCTCTTCACCATGACGGATGGCATTCCTGCTCACTACCTGCGCAATTTCTATCGCGATGCCTACGAGCTCGTCCGTTCGTATATGCCCGAGGATAAGATCGTCGTCTTCTCGTCGTCGGGGCATCCCAGCGAGTGGAAGCATTTTATGCGCGGCGCCAAGTACAAGAACGTCTACATGGACCTTCACCTGTACCATTACCGCGACGAGTATGCGCTCGACATCACGAGCCCTCGCGGGCTGACGACGGCGATTTCGCGTAACAAGCGCGAGCTTAAAGAAGCGATTTCGACTGGGTTCCCCGTGCTGGTGGGCGAATGGTCGGGCGCGGCGATCTTTGCCAACTCGTCGGTTACGCCCGAGGGCCGCAATGCCTACGAGCGCGTGTTTATCGCCAACCAGCTGGCTTCGTTTGCGCCGGCTGCCGGTTGGTTCTTCCAAACGTGGAAGACCGAGAAGCGCATTGCAGCATGGGACGCCCGCGCGGCGCTCGGTACGCTCGAGCGCGGCATGATTGAATAGGTTGATATGACGCAAAACAGCGCCCATACGGGCAAACTCTATGTGGTCGGCACGCCCATCGGCAACCTGGGCGACCTGTCCCCGCGCGTTGGTGAGGCCTTTGCCGCTGCTGATGCCATCTGCTGCGAAGACACGCGTGTGACGTCAAAGCTACTGATGCACCTGGGCATTTCCAAGCCGCTTGTCCGTTGCGACGAGAATGTGATCGCCAGCCGCGCCGCCGGCCTGGTCGACCGTCTGCTGGCGGGGGAGACCCTCGCTTTTGCCTCGGACGCCGGCATGCCGAGCGTGTCCGATCCCGGCCAGGCGCTGGTCGAGGCGGCGCGTGAGGCCGATGTGCCCGTCGAAGTTATTCCCGGGCCCTCTGCTTGCGTCACGGCGCTTGTTTCGTCCGGCATTCCCTGCGAGCATTTTTTCTTCGAGGGCTTTTTGGGCCGAAAGCACGGCGACCGTGTGCGCCGTTTGCAGCGCCTTGCCGTGGTGCCCGGCGCACTCATCTTCTACGAGTCTCCACATCGCATCGTGGCGACGCTCGAGGCCGTGGCGGAGGTCTTTCCCCAGCGTGAGGTTGCCGTCTGCCGCGAACTCACCAAGCTGCACGAGGAGGTCTTGCGCGGGCCCGCTGACCAGCTTGCCGAGGAGCTGCGTGCTCGCGGCGAGGTAAAGGGCGAGATTGCGCTGGTCATCGCGCCACCGAGCGAGGATGAGGAGGCCGGTATCGTGCCGGTCGGCGCCACGGCAGCGGATCCCGACGAGGCCCTGCGCGAGGATATCCGCGCCGCGCTCGAGGAGGGGGAGCCCGCGTCTGCGGTGGCCAAGCGCCTGTCTCAGAAGTATTCGCGCCGCAAGCGCGATGTCTATGCCATGGTGCTCGATATGCAATAGATGGAGGATATCCAGCCCTTGCGCTAGAATCATCCTCTGTATGCAACGTTTTTCTGGAGGACAAACCCCATGGATCAAAGCAAGCCTTCGTTCTTTATCACGACGCCCATCTACTACGTCAACGCCGATCCGCACCTGGGCACGGCTTATTCCACCATCATCGCCGACGTTCAGGCTCGCTATCGCCGTTCCGCCGGCTATAACGTCAAGTTCCTGACCGGCATGGACGAGCACGGCGAGAAGGTCGCCGAGGCCGCAGCCAAGCATGGCATGACGCCGCAGGAGTGGACCGATAGCCAGGCCCCGCACTTCAAGGAGCTTTGGAGCAAGCTCGAGATTTCCAACGACGACTTCATCCGCACCACCGAGCCGCGCCAGCATCATGCCGTGCAGTACCTGTGGGAGCGCATGAAGGAGTCCGGTTACCTGTATAAGGGCAGCTACGACGGTTGGTATTGCGTGCCTGACGAGACCTACTTCACTGATACGCAGGTCCAGAAGGGCGACGAGGAGTACGGCAGCGTCGGCCAGCATCTATGCCCCGACTGCCACCGTCCGCTTGAGCGCGTCCAGGAGGAGTCCTACTTCTTTAAGCTTTCCGCCTTCCAGGACAAGCTTCTCAAGCTCTATGACGAGCACCCCGACTTTGTCGAGCCTGCGTTCCGCATGAACGAGGTTCGCAGCTTTGTCGAGGGCGGCCTCAACGACCTTTCCGTGAGTCGCACGAGCTTTGACTGGGGCATCCAGGTTCCGTTTGACGAGGGCCATGTGACCTATGTATGGTTTGACGCGCTGCTCAACTATATGACGGCCGTCGGCTACGGTGTCGACACCGACGAGGCGCGTGCCGAGCTGGCCTATCGCTGGCCCGCGCAGTTCCACATCGTGGGTAAGGACATCATCCGCTTCCACTGCGTCATTTGGCCTGCCATGCTCATGGCCATCGGCGAGGCCCTGCCCGAGCACGTCTTTGCCCACGGCTTCCTGACTGTGCGCAATGCCGAGACCGGCAAGGCCGAAAAGATGTCCAAGAGCCGCGGCAACGCCATCGCTCCGCAGGATGTTATCGACATGCTGGGTGTCGAGGGCTATCGCTATTACTTTATGACCGACGTGGTTCCCGGCACCGACGGCGCCATCAGCTTCGATCGCATGGAGCAGGTCTACAACGCCGACCTGGCCAACAGCTGGGGCAACCTCATCTCGCGCTCGCTCAACATGAGCGGCAAGTACTTTGACGGCTGCGCGCCTGCGAAGCCCGCATCGTTCGATGCGTTCGACAACCCGCTGGCAAAGATCGCCGACGGCCTGGTCGAGCGCTACATGGCCAAGATGGACGTGCTCGATTACGGCGGAGCCAAGGACGAGGTCATGGAGCTCATCCACGCCGCCAACCACTACATCGAGGACTCCGAGCCCTGGGCGCTTGCCAAGGACGAGGCCAAGGCTGACGAGCTGGCGTTTGTGATCTACAACCTGCTCGAGGCCATCCGCATCGCCGCTCACCTGCTGATGCCGCTCATGCCCCAGACTTCTGCCGAGGCTCTGCGTCGCCTGTCGTGCGAGGACGAGGCCGCGAGCGACGACCTCAAGGGCATTTGCGCTTGGGGCCTGCTTGCCGGCGGTCAGCCTGTCGAGAAGGGCGATCCGCTGTTCCCGCGTCTGGCGTAGAGACCGCGCGAGCGCCATATCGGCAATTTGCTGTTTAGATGTAAGGGCATGGCCGCAACGGTCCATGCCCTTTCGTTTCAAGACGCCGCCATCATGCTAAGGAGGCAACTATGACAACTTCGCCTTTGGCAAACCCCACGGCCACCAGGGAGCTGCTGGAGGAGTTTGGCCTTGCGACCAAGCATCGCCTGGGCCAAAACTTCCTGATCGACAACCATGTGATCGAACGTATCTGTGAGCTCGCTGAGCTTGCGGGCGATGAGCGCGTGCTCGAGGTCGGCCCGGGTTGCGGCACGCTGACGTTGGCCCTGCTGCAGGAGGCGGCGTGCGTTACGTCGATTGAGGCTGATCCCGAGCTTGAGCCGGTGCTCGACGCCCACGCCGCCGACTATGCCAACTTCCGCTTTATCATGGGTGATGCGCTCAAGGTGACGCCGGAGCAGATTGAGCAGGCCGCCGGTGGTGAACCCACGGTGTTCGTCGCGAATCTGCCCTACAACGTGGCGGCGACGATCATCCTTCAGTTCTTCCAGACGATGCCAGCGCTTAAGCGCGCTGTCGTCATGGTGCAAAAGGAAGTTGCAGATCGTATTGCCGCAACGCCGGGCAACAAGACCTATGGCGGCTACACGGCAAAGCTCGGCCTGTATGCGCAGGTGACGGGGCGCTTTGAGGTGCCGCCGCGCTGCTTTATGCCGGCGCCGCATGTGGATTCTGCCGTAGTGCGCATCGATCGCGTTGACGGCGTGGTACTCGAGGGCCTCGACCGCGAGTTTGTGGCCCGTGTGATCGACGCCGCGTTTGCCCTGCGTCGCAAGACCATCCGCAATTCCATGAGCGCCAACGGCTTTGCCAAGGACGTGCTCGATGCGGCCTTTGAGGCTTGCGGTATCGCGCCCACCACGCGAGCCGAGACGCTCGATGTTGCCGACTTTGTCCGTCTGGCCCAGGAGCTCATCCATGATGCCTAATGCCGAACGCGTGACGTTTACCAAAAAGAAGAAAACGGTGGCCTGCCCGGTGCCGCTGGCGCCGCTTGCCGATACGCATGCGCACCTGCTCTCATTTTGGAGTAAGGAAGTTCCCGAGACGCTCGAGCGTGCCAAGGAAGCGGGCATTGACTTGTTGGTGACGATCTTCGACCCCATTGCCGATAAGCGCAGCGTGGCGGACTATAGCGACTGGCTGGTTCGCGAGATCCTGCCGATGCGGGATATTCCGCAGATCAAATATCTTGCCGGCGTGCATCCGTATGGTGCTCCCGACTACACCGATAACATCCATGCCCAGATTGTGACTGCACTCGATGATCCCCTATGCGTTGGCATTGGCGAGATCGGTTTGGACTACCACATGGACTACGACGACGATATTGCGCCGGCGCCTCACGACGTGCAGATCGACTGCATGGCGCGCCAGCTTGAGCTTGCCGTACGCCGCAATGTGCCGGTAGAGCTGCATCTGCGTCATGAGGACACGGACGAGGAGCGCACCTCGCATGTGGACGCCTACAACGTGTTGCGCGAGGTCGGCGTGCCCCAGGCCGGTTGCGTGCTGCACTGCTTTGGCGAGGACCGAGCCACGATGGAGCGCTTTGTGGATTTGGGTTGTTACATCGCCTATGGCGGCGCGGCTACCTTTAAGCGCAACGACGACGTGCGCGAGGCATTCGCGGCAACCCCGCTCGACCGTATTTTGTTCGAGACGGATTGTCCCTATATGGCGCCGGAGCCCATTCGCGGTCTTGAGTGCGAGCCTGCAATGATTTCCATCACAGCAAACGCGCTGGTCAACGACCGCGTCGATCGTACCGGCGAGGACGCCGGAGCAATCGCTCGAGCCGCCTGGGAAAATGCCTGCAAACTTTTTCAAAAATAGTTCTTGCGTTCGCAGCAGCGCTCCGTTATTCTAATTCCTGCACGCGGGCGTGGCGGAATTGGCAGACGCGTACGGTTCAGGTCCGTATGGGGGCAACCCCATGAAGGTTCAAGTCCTTTCGCCCGCACCATTGAATGAAAGAGCTCCCAGCAATGGGAGCTTTTTTGTTATGGGCCCATCGCGGGGACTTGAACCTGCGAAGGAGCGAGCGTAAGGAAAACGCGGAGCGTTTTTAGCGAGCTGGCGAGTCCGCCGGCAGGCGGGCGAAGCCGGTGCGTATCCGCGCAGCGGATACGCGGACGTCCTTTCGCCCGCACCATTGAATGAAAGAGCTCCCAGCAATGGGAGCTTTTTTGTTATGCACGATCTCCTTGGACGGGTATCCTAATGGCAACGTGTGCCTATCAGAGGAGAGACCATGCTGTTTTCCGGTATCATCGCTGCCCTTACGAGCCTTTTGATTCCCATCATCATCCTGCTGCTGTTGCTTCCCAACGCCTGCTACGTCGTTGAGCAGCAGCACGCTGTGATCATCGAGCGCTTGGGTAAGTTCAATCGTATCGTCAACGCGGGCTTCCACGTGAAGGTGCCCGTGATCGACCGCAAGGCCGCCACGGTGAGCCTGCGCACCATGAAAAACGGTTTTGGCATCGACGTTAAGACCCAGGACAACGTGACCATCGGTCTTGAGGTCTCCGCTCAGTACCACGTGAGCTACGACATGGGCGCCGGCCCGGCAGATTCGGGCATCTACAAGAGCTACTACATGCTGCAGGAGCCCGTCGACCAGATGCGCGACTTCATCACCGACGCCCTGCGCTCCTCCATCCCCGTCTACACACTCGATGAGGTCTTTGCCAAGAAGGATGACATCGCCAAGGATGTCAACGCTACCGTTTCCGAGCAGATGGCCGCCTACGGCTTCACCCTCGTGTCGACGCTCATCACCAAAATCGCACTGCCGACCGAGGTCGAGAACTCCATGAACGACATCAACGCCGCCCAGCGCAAGCGCGCTGCCGCGCAGGAGCTCGCCGAGGCCGACCGCATCAAGCGCGTCACCGAGGCGACCGCCGAGGCCGAGGCGATGGAAAAGGCAGGCGAAGGCATCGCCAACCAGCGCAAGGCCATCGCGCTGGGCATCAAGGATTCGCTTGAGATTATCCAGGAGACAGGCGTTGGCAACGATGAGGCCAACCAGCTGTTCATGTTTACGCAGTGGACCGAGATGATGACGGAGTTCGCACGTACGGGCAAAAACTCGACGGTCGTGCTGCCGAGCGACTTCTCGCAGTCGGCCTCTATGTTCGAGCAGATGCTGGCTGCCGGCAAAGTTCAAAACGATTCGAAGGAGTAGGCGCGCGTGAAATACACCGTTGTTTGCGTTGGCAAGCTCAAAGAGCGCTTTTGGAAGGACGCGTGCGCCGAATACACCAAACGCCTGGGCGCCTATGCCAAGGTGGATATGCGCGAGGTTGCCGATATCGATCCGGCCAAGGCGGGCGGCGTGGATGCCGCGCGCGACAAGGAGGGGGCGGCGATTCTTGCCGCTCTGCCGCCTCGAGCGCATGTGATCTTGCTGGCCATTGAGGGCAAGGAGCGTTCGAGCGAGGAGCTCTCGACCCGTCTCGATGACCTCATGCTGAGAGGTAACAGCGACATCGCTTTTGTAATCGGCGGATCGGACGGCGTGAGCGATGCCGTGCGCGCCCGCGCCGACGAGATGCTCAGCTTTGGACGCATTACCTTGCCGCACAACCTGGCGCGCGTGGTACTGCTGGAGCAGATCTACCGCGCCTGCAAGATCAGTCGTGGCGAGCCGTATCACAAGTAGGTCGGCAATACGAAACAATGGCGTGGGACAATGACTTTCGTTTTTGAGGAACGCATCTGAGAGGACTGTGTGATATGAAGATCGGATTTGTCGGTTTTGGCAATATGGCGAGTGCTATGGCCGATGGCTGGATTGCCGCCGGCGTGGCCGCGGGCGACATGTGCGCCTGCGCAGGCCGCTACGATGCTTTGGTCGAGCGTTGCGAGGCGCGGGGCATGGCTGCCTGCCACGATGCGGCGGAGGTTGTTGCCGCGTCCGATATCGTGGTTGCGGCGGTCAAGCCGTACATGATTGAGAAGGTCTTCGCTCCACTCAAGGATGCGCTTGCCGACAAGGTCGTCCTTTCGGTCGCCTGGACCTGGGATAGCGCCAAGTGGGAACAGGTCCTGCCAGGTGTCGCTCATATCTCGACGGTGCCCAACACGCCGGTTTCGGTGGGCGAGGGCGTTATCGCCTGCGAGAAGGCTTCCACGCTTAGCGATGGGCAGCGTGCCACGGTGCTCGGTCTGCTCGGAAAGCTTGGCACGGTGGTCGAGCTCGATTCGAGTCTTCTGTTTGTGGGCGGTACCGTGGGCGGTTGCGCCCCGGCGTTTGTCGCCATGGCGATCGAGGCTCTGGGCGATGCGGCCGTCAAACACGGTATTCCGCGCGCCGATGCCTATCGCATTGTGAGCCAGATGGTACTGGGTACGGCAAAGCTGCAGCTTGCAACCGGTCAGCATCCCGCAGCGATGAAGGATGCCGTGTGCTCGCCCGGCGGTGCTACCATCAAGGGCGTCGTCGCGCTCGAGGACGCCGGCATGCGCAGCGCCCTAGTCAAGGCCATCGACGCTACTCTCCAGTAAGCTGATCAAAAAGGGATAGGTTTATTTTGGCAGGTTTTTCCTGCGGTTTTGTCGTATGTACGAAAAGCGCCTCACAACTGGCTCAATTCCAGTTGCGAGGCGCTTGCGTTTGCCCAGATAAAACCGACCAAAATAAACCTGTCCCTTTTTGGTCGGTTAGTCCCAGAAGCTGTCTTCTTCGTCCTCGGACTTGGGGCCGCGGTCGACGTACATCTTATGGGTGCGCTTCTCCATTACAAAGGCAAGAATCGCAAATAGCAGGATGCCGCCGGCGAAAAGGATGGCAAAACCGGTGCGGGTGCCAAACAAAAAGGAAAAAACTGCGTCCATTGGGTGCCTTCTTGCGTAGTTGGGTTGGGTCGTAAACGCTCATAAGTATATACTTGCCCATACATGTACAAGGTTGCAACCTAAATGGAATGTATATCGCCGGAGGATCTAATGCTTGATATCAAGTTTGTTCGCGAGAACCCCGATGCCATCGATACCGCCATGGCAAATCGCCAGACGTCTTGGGATCGCGAGAAGTTCTTTGAACTCGACGACGAGCGCCGTGCCGTCATCACCGAGGTTGAGGAGCTCCAGGCCACGCGTAACGCCGAGTCCAAGAAGATTGGCGCCCTGATGAAGGAGGGCAAGAAGGACGAGGCCGAGGCCGCCAAGGAGGCCGTGCGCGCCGTCAACGAGAAGATCGACGGTCTGGCCGAGCGCCGTACCGCTCTTGAGCAGGAGCAGTACGACTTCATGTCTCACCTGCCCAACATTCCGTGCGAGGCCACCCCGTACGGTAAGGACGAGGACGAGAACATCGAGCGTCGCCGCTGGGGCACCCCGCGCGAGTTCGACTTCGACTTTAAGCCGCACTGGGATCTGGGCACCGATCTGGACATCCTCGACTTCGAGCGTGGCAACAAGCTCTCCGGCAGCCGCTTCACCGTTCTCGGTGGCGCCGGCGCCCGCCTGGAGCGCGCCCTTATCAACTTCTTCCTGGACACGCACACGAGCCGTGGCTTCAAGGAGTGGTGGCCGCCCATCGTCGTCAAGCGTCAGACCATGTTCGGTACGGGCCAGCTGCCCAAGTTTGAGGACGACGCCTATCACGTCTCGGGCGACAACTTCCTGATCCCTACCGCCGAGGTCGTACTGACTAACCTGCATGCCGGTGAGGTTCTGGACGCCGACACTCTGCCTCGCCGCTACACTGCCTTCACCCCCTGCTTCCGCGAGGAGGCCGGTTCCGCCGGTCGCGACACCCGCGGCATCATTCGCCAGCACGAGTTCGACAAGGTCGAGATGGTTAAGTTTGCCAAGCCGGAGGAGTCCGACGAGGAGCTCGAGAGCATGACCGCCGAGGCCGAGTACCTGCTGCAGCAGCTGGGCCTGCCGTATCGCGTGATTAGCCTGTGCACCGGCGACCTGGGCTTCTCTGCCCGTCAGACCTACGACATCGAGGTTTGGCTGCCGAGCTACAACGCCTACAAGGAGATCAGCTCCTGCTCCAATTGCGGCGACTTCCAGGCCCGTCGTGCCAACATCAAGTATCGCGACCCCGAGAACTTCAAGGGTTCGCGCTACCTGCACACCCTTAACGGTTCCGGCCTGCCGGCTGGTCGTACCATGGCTGCCATTCTGGAGAACTACCAGAACGCCGACGGCACCATCACGATCCCCGAGGTTCTGCGTCCTTACATGGGCGGCCTCGAGAAGATCGAGCCGGTCGCGTAAACTAGCTGCATAGGCGATTTGCGAGGGCGCTCCTTTTAGGGGCGCCCTTTTTGTGTACGGCTATACCATGCCGTGCGGACAGCTCGATAGAAAACACACGAACAGACGTTCTGTATACATGCATCTACCTGCTATGCTTTTGCTAACTAAGAGCAAGAGAAAGGGGATGTGATGGGGCTGTTCGACGAGCGGGTTGTTTTGTTCCAGAGCGATGAGGGCGGGGAGCAGCTGCTGGTAACGTGCGAGCCGTCGGGTATGGGTGGCTTGGTGGTTCGGCAGACGAGTGAGGGACCATTGACGCAATGGTGCTATGAGGAGTCGCCGCATGTGGTCGAGACCTTTGTGGCGCATGAGGCGCTTGTTGTCCTTGAGCACTTCTATGGCGTTGGAACTTCTAATCAGGTGGCCCAAATGCTGAGCATCTCGTTTGCCGACTACGACTGTGCCCAACGGGTGCGGTCGCTTCTGGGGGAGTTTGGCGCCGGGTTCGATGTGATCGAAAAGCCAATCGATCGCACGAGAAGCGCTGATGCTTGTGGTGCAGCGTGACAAATTGCGGCTCGCGCGAAAAAAAGTTTGAGTTTTTGCTTGACTCTAACGAACTAAAGTGGTTTTATATGTCTTGCGCTGCGGCGTTACCTCAGCTGGATAGAGGGTCTGACTACGAATCAGAACGTCATAGGTTCGAATCCTATACGCCGCACCAATTGAACTTGAAGCCTCCGGCAACGGGGGCTTTTCTTTTTAGGAAACCAGGCATGGATTCGAACCTCGGTCGAGGCGCGAACGTCAAGAAAACGCGGAGCGTTTTTAGCGAGCGGGCGAGTCCGCCGGCAGGCGGGCGAAGCCGGCGCGGATCCGCGAAGCGGATGCGCGGAATCCTATACGCCGCACCAATTGAACTTGAAGCCTCCGGCAACGGGGGCTTTTCTTTTTAGGAAACCAGGCATGGATTCGAACCTCGGTCGAGGCGCGAACAGCTTAATCACCACTCCGTAAAAATTTTTTTCAAATTGTCGCTTGACCCATCGGGGGCTCGCGTGCATAATAATCCGTGCGTTGCGGCGTTACCTCAGCTGGATAGAGGGTCTGACTACGAATCAGAACGTCATAGGTTCGAATCCTATACGCCGCACCAATTGGCTTTAAAGCTCCCGGCGACGGGGGCTTTTCTTATATCGCGATGCGTCGAAGATCGCGCCAAGCCCTCCAAATGATTAAAAATCAAATTCGATAACTTTTTTTGAAAAAATGCTTGACCATTATTCAGTCCCTGTGCATAATAATCAACAAGTCGCGGCGTTACCTCAGCTGGATAGAGGGTCTGACTACGAATCAGAACGTCATAGGTTCGAATCCTATACGCCGCACCATTTGAGATTAAAGCTCCCGGCAACGGGGGCTTTTCTTTTACGTAAACATCGCATGGATTCGAACCTCGGTCGAGGCGCGGGCGTAAAGAAAACGCGGAGCGTTTTTAGCCCGCGGGCGAGCACGCCGGCAGGCGGGCGAAGCCGGTGCGGATCCGCGCAGCGGATGCGCGGAATCCTATACGCCGCACCATTTGAGATTAAAGCTCCCGGCAACGGGGGCTTTTCTTTTACGTAAACATCGCATGGATTCGAACCTCGGTCGAGGCGCGGGCGTAAAGCGGACGATTTCCTGTCGACTCGTGTAAGATTCCGAGTAGATGTCGCGACTTATTCGCGACCACTCCTTCTTCAAGCGACCGATCAGGGTGATATTCCGTGGCAGAGCGTCCGACATACAAGCTCAGGTTTCTCGATCCCAAGAAGCGCTTTCCGGCGATGCCCGAGCAGCCTGCGGGACGCTCATATGGCGTGGTCTGGAAACTCTTTGGCGAGGATCAGCATGAATCTTGTTATGTCGTCGAATTCGTTGGCAAAAGCCATGTGTCGCTTTTGGGCTACGTAAGCGTTTCGGGCGAGGTGTACAAGGTGGACCGCCCCGTCAGCGAGGCTCCGCTGCCCAACGATCCCGACATGGAACTGGTCCTTGACGAGTCGGACTCCGGTATTGGTGAGATTATGGTGAGGGGAGCAAACGGCACGATGCGCGCGTGCGCGCGAACCGTCGGCTCTCCCGAAGGTCCCATGCGCGAGCAGTCCGATCACGAGACATGGAATTCGACCCGCTCCCTTCCTTACGGTGAGTTCATGGCATCGATGTTCCTGCGCTACGTGATATTCGCTGACTCCGAAAATACCATTGCGAGCACGGCGGACGCCGACGGACTCGACGAGGGTATGCAAAACGTTGTCGACAAGATCAAGCTCGTAAAGCTGCCCGAGCCGGTCGAGGTGTTTTTGGGCTTTAACACGACACCGCTACCTGACGCTATCGAGACGCTGCTCTACCGCGTTGACCATGCCGAGAATCCGAGCGGTATCGAGCGCTATGCCGCCGCCCTTATGAGTGAAATTGACTTGCCTCGCTTGCGCACCATCGCCGCTAAGTCCGAGATGAGCCTGGCTCGCATCGATCGCTCAAAGCTTTTCTATCTCAATTTTGATCGCAGCCTGCTGGACCAGGACGAGATTGACATGCTGCTTGCCATCGAGTGCCGTCTTAACCGTCTCTCCGGCATCCTTGAGCACATCGGGGCCGGATTGGTCCCTGCGGCATCCTCGCCGAGCCTTGAGGGCTGCGCGCTCTTTGATGCGTGGCATATCGCCAAGACGACCAACGATGTTCCCCGACTGCTTGATACGGCCTCGAGCGATAACCCGTGGGGCAAACCGGGTACGGTGGCTTGCCAGCCGGGCGGTGAGTGGGATGTGCGTACCCGCTTCGCGCGTATTGTCGAGGCGCTTAACGTGGTCACGCGGCTCGACTATACCTATCGGGCAAACGTTGCCGAGGGGATTATGCTCGTTCGGTTTGGGCAGTCTGTCGTTGATGCCATGCCGCAACGTGAATACGACGCTCAAGATGACGCCTGGCACGAGCTGGACGAGGACACGCGCACGATCTGGGCCGCGGAGCACGATGCGCGCGTGGCGCTCACGCTTGCGGCAGCGTGTTTTGCCGCGGGCACCTGCATCACGCGCTGCTATGTGCAGATTGCTGCTCCCGACAGTGAGCAGGGCGAGTGCGTTGTCGCAACGTATTTCTTTGGGCGCGCGGCCTATCTGGCCGATTGCGTGCCTGTCGCCAAGGATCTTGAGAGCATGGACATGGACGATATGCCGTGCAAGCGTGTGCTTGAGGCGTATGAGTCAACCGCTCCGGAGACGATTGAGCCGGCGGAGGTTCATGCTCGTCCGCGTGATGACCATCGCATGCTGCCGCCGGCACTGCGCGATCTGCTGCTTGCCGATACGGCTGACGAGCTGGAGGTCATGGAAGAGGACGACGACCCATACGTGACCCGTGTTGTTGAATTGCGCGAGCAGGCAAAAGTCGACCGTACAGGTGCTTTTGAAGGCTTTTCCCGTCTTGTTGAGGAGTTGGAGGCTAAGTGCGCCGTCGCCGAGCTTTTGGCGACAGGTCCGGTTCAAACGCAGTTTTGCGATAACCAGCTGGTGCGCATGGTGCTACCGGTGTTGGAAGAAGACCGCTCTGTGCGAATCCTTCGTGCGCCCGATGCGCTGTACTTTGCCCAGCACGAGATCTGCAGCTTTTACGCCGAGCAAGAGGACTTTGAACGAGCACTGCCCGAGGTGCGCCATCTTTACGATCTGGCGCGCTCGTCCATGCAGTCGCACTTTGCGCTCATCAACGTGCTTGCGCGTCTGGAGCGCTTTGACGAGATTATCGAGGTGGCGCGCCACGGCCTACGTATTGCCAGCGATCGTTCTGCAATCGGCTACCTGTTCTATCGCTTGGCGTTTGCCTATTGGAATTGCGATCAGCTCGACCTGGCGCTGGCTTGTTACCGTCTGGTGCCGCGCGGCGAGGAGTCGGGCAGCAGCGCGCTGGAAGAAATGCAGGGCCTTATGAACGAGATGGGCGTCAGCGAGCCTCCGACGTTCGAGGAAGCGGTCGAGACCATCCATAAGGCTGGACTAGAGCTGCCGCCAGTGTCCGCCGTGACGAATCAGCTGGCAGATGCCGCTGTGCAACTGGTCGACAACGGTTTCTTTTTCCTGGCGCGCGGTTGTATCTTCCAAATGTGGCGCACCATGGGCAACGACGAGCTCGGCTCCCTCAACCGCTCGCTGGGGTAGGTGAAGCTTTCAAGAAGGAAAGGCTGCTAGGCAATTAGAAAATTTCCTCTTGCTCATCCTTGGCTGTTTGGTTACTATAGAACGGCTGTTACGGAGAGCTGACCGAGAGGCCGAAGGTGCTCGCCTGCTAAGCGAGTATGCCCCAAAAGGGCATCTGGGGTTCGAATCCCCAGCTCTCCGCCAGTAAGACTTTAAAGAAGGGTTCCGAAAGGGACCCTTCTTTAGTTGAACCACGTTAGCTGGGGATTCGAACCTCAAAAAAGGAGGCATCCTTTCGGACGCCTCCTTTCAGTGGGCTTATTATTCTTGCGCCCTACACCTCGGGCGCCTTGGCGACGGTCTCGCTTTCTGCCGTGAGCGGGCGGTTGTCGATGCGACGGCCCAAGCGATCAAGCTTCACAAGGAGCCATTCAATGGGATTCGGCCCCGTTCCTTCCTCGTCGGCGACCAGGTCCATAACGGCGATCTTGGTGCCGTCCTGCTTAAGCGTAACGCTGCCCACCTTATCGCCAACATGCACCGTGCCCGAAAGGTCATCGTAGTTAACCTTTTCGGTCACTTCGCCGGCGAGTGAGAACACCGTTGCCTGTGCGGCAGGGTCGGCGAGCGTGGCGTCGATCGTCTTGTCCGTCCAATCTGTCTGGCTAATGCGTGCCATGAGCGGGTTACCGTTGGCGGTCTTCTCCTGCGTGTTGGCGATTGCGACCGTGACCTTGTGGCCGTAGTACCAGTTGGCAAGGGTGGCGGTATCGGTAAAGCGCTGGTCGGTGGTGGTGGAGTTCAAAATTACGGTGTAGATCTCGTCGCCGTCGCGGTTGTAGGCGCTCGTAAAGCAATAGCCCGCGTCGTCGGTGGTGCCGGTCTTGCCGCCAATGTTTCCGTCCTGACCGAGCAAAACGTTGTGCGTGTCCATGGAATGCGAATGGTCTGAGCCATCGGCGCCCGTGACCTCAATCCAAGAATCCTCGCTCGCGACGACTTCACGAATCGTGTCGTTTTTCATGGCTTCCCGCATCATCAGTGCCACGTCATGTGCGGTTGAGTGCATGTCGCCGGCCCACTCATCAAAGTCCAGACCGTGTGGGTTCTCAAAGACCGTGCCGGTGCAGCCGAGCTTTTTGGCGCGCTCGTTCATAGCCTTCACAAAGGTTGCCTCGGCGTCTTTGGTCTTGGGGTCGATCTTTTTGCCCACGTACTCGGCAAGCACGATGGCGGCGTCGTTGCCCGAGGGGATCATCAGGCCGCGTAGTGCCTGCTCCACGGTGAGCTTGTCGCCTTCGAGCAGGCCGGCGGTCGAGTTGCCTACGGTGGCGGCAGCGTTGCTCACCGTGACCTTCTCGTCCATCTTGCAGTTTTCGACGGTCAGGATTGCGGTCATGACCTTGGTGATCGAGGCAATCTTTACCTGCTCATCGGCGCCGCGTCCATAGTAGACGGTGCCGTCCTTGCCCATAACAAGGGCATTAGTTGCCTCGATATCGGGCAGGTTTTCTGCCGTGATGCCGCGGACGTCGGCGGTCTTGCCGCAGACGTCGTCGGTCGTGAGCACTTGGGCGCCGGCAACAGCGGGCGCGCCGGCAACAAGGGCGATGGCGCAGGCAAAGCCAGCGGCAAGCTGGGTGGAGCGTTTTGCAAAAGAGGTGAGGGACTTCACAGATTTCGCTTTCGACGGGATGGTCTCTTCTGGCACTAGAGTATATCGTTTGCCGGCGACGACGATCGTTGCGAGCGCGCATGGCCCGCATTCGTGCTCGAACGGGCGCAAGGATGCTTAAGGTCGACTTAATCGCCCACGCTTGTTGTGTGTGGCGGGCGCCGCCTCGGGCATAATGGAGCGCGAGAGGAGCACGCATGAACGAGCGCATACTGGTAGTTGATGACGAGAAGGCCATCGCCGACCTGGTTGGTATCTACCTTACAAAGGAGGGCTTTGACGTCCAGATCGCCTACAGCGGGGCCGATGCGGCCAAGGCAATTCTGGAACAAGAGTTTGACCTGGCGCTGCTCGATGTCATGCTGCCTGATATCGACGGCTTTGAACTGCTGCGCACGATTCGTGCCAGCCATACCTATCCCGTAATTATGTTGACGGCTCGCGATGCCCAGCAGGATAAGATCGAAGGCCTTTCGCTTGGCGCGGACGATTACGTGGTCAAGCCGTTCCGCCCGCTGGAGCTCATCGCGCGCGTTCATGCTCAGTTGCGTCGCTACACCAGCTACGGTAGCCGCGCGCAGGCGACCGAGTTGCCGACCCTCCAGCTCGACGGCCTCGAGATCAACCGTGACGCTCGCTCCGTGACGGTGGACGGTGCGCCGGTGCGCCTCACGCCCATCGAGTATTCCATCTTGCTGTATCTGGCCGAGCATCGCGGCAGCGTAGTGCCCGTGGAGGACCTGTTCCGCGCGGTGTGGAACGAGGACTTTATGCCCGGCTCCAACAATACGGTGATGGTGCACATTCGTCACCTGCGCGAAAAGATTGGTGACGACGCTCAGAAGCCGCGTTTTATCAAAAACGTCTGGGGCGTCGGCTACATCATCGAATAACGCTTTTCGCTTGTGAGGATATTGATATGACAAAAGACGATAGGCAGGCGTTCGAGGTGCCCGATCGGCTCTTTGAATACGTGAGGGCGGTCGTCGATAATCGCGCGCTCGCGACGGTGCTGCTCTTTTTGCTGAGTCTGCTGCTAATCGGCATTGATAACATCGCCGGTATCTTGGCGGTGCTACTCATCGGCTTCTTGCTGATCGATCGCTTTGAAATCGTGCGTCGTTGCGTGGTAATCGGCGGTGCCGCGTGGGTCATGACGCTGGCGATTGGCACCGTGGCACTCGGTGGCATTAAGGGACCGGTGCTGTTCGATGCCGGCTTTGTATTCAACATGCTTGGCTTTGTCCTGGCGCTTGCCGTGTGCGTCTTGTTCTTTTGCGGCCGTGCTCTGTACTACCAGGGCTATGAGCAGGGTGAGCAGCATTCCGACCGCGTGCTTGCGGCCCGTATCCAGGACCGCCTGATCGATCATCCTGACGCCTGGGACAACATCGACGGAGACTTCCTGGAGGTCGAGGGTGCGCTCAACCGCGCGCGCGATCGCGAGCGTAAGGTGCAGCAAGCCCTACGCGACGAGTCGCATCGCAAGGACGACTTGGTCACATACTTGGCGCATGACTTGCGCACGCCGCTTGCCAGCGTGGTGGGCTACCTCTCGCTGTTGCAGGAGGCGCCCGACCTGCCGGTTGAGCAGCGCGCGCACTTTACGGGCGTGGCGCTCGACAAGGCGCACCGACTCGACGCGCTTATTGAGGAGTTCTTTGATATCACGCGCTTTGACTTCCACGATATTGTGCTCACGCGCGGCTACGTCGACCTGGGATTGCTGCTGGCGCAGGTGGTCGATGAGTTCTATCCCATTCTCAACGAGCAGCACAAAGATGTCCAAGTTGATGTGCGTGAGGACCTGACGGTGCTCGTGGATGGCGACAAGATGGCTCGCGTGTTCAACAACATCATGAAAAACGCCATCGCCTATAGCTACGAAGGATCGACCATCACGATTGAGGCTGGGCGCCAAGATGACGGCGGCGTGCGAATTCGCTTTATCAATCAGGGTGATCCGATTCCGGCGGCTAAGCTCAAGGTGATTTTTGAGAAGTTCTATCGCTTGGACGCGGCACGTGCGACCAATCGCGGCGGTGCTGGGCTGGGTCTGGCCATCGCCAAGGAGATTGTATGCGCGCACGGCGGTACCATCGCGTGCGAATCGACGCCCGAGCATACCGTCTTTACCATCGAGCTGCCCGCTGCGTAGCGTAGGTGCCCTTACAAACACCTGACAATGCGCTCACGTGCGTATGAGCTGCGATTTCTACTATCGATACTGCTGAATTGAAATCGATATGGAGGTATGCGGTATGACGGCTGCTGCGGCGATGGAGCCTACGGAGCTTGAGGGACTCATGGAGGCGCAAGCCGAGGCCGCGCACGAGCGCGAAGTTGGGGATGCGACTCACCCCACGGCGCAGGACCTTGCCGCCTCGCCGACGCGCATCGATGTTGAGGGCCTTGACCTGTTTTACGGCGACCATCATGCGCTCAAGGACGTGAACATCAAAATTCGCGACAAGCAGATCACTTCGTTCATCGGGCCTTCGGGCTGCGGAAAGTCCACGTTGCTGCGCTGCTTTAACCGCATGAACGACGGCATCAAGGATTGCCGCATCGAGGGCAAGATTGCGCTCGATGGTCAAGATATCCTGGGCGATTGCGACATCTGCCGTTTGCGCCAGCGCGTGGGCATGGTGTTCCAACGCCCCAACCCATTTCCCATGAGCATCTACGACAACGTCGCCTACGGTCCTCGCGGTATGGGTGTGCGCGACCGCGTCGTGCTCGATGAGCTGGTCGAGGACTCCCTGCGTCGCGCTGCCCTGTGGGACGAGGTCAAGGACAAGCTCAAAGAGTCAGGCCTGGGTCTTTCGGGTGGACAGCAGCAGCGCCTGTGCATCGCCCGCGCACTTGCCGTGCAGCCCGACATTCTGCTGATGGACGAGCCGACCTCGGCACTCGACCCTGTGTCGACGTTGGTGGTGGAGCAGCTGGCCTGCGAGCTCAAGGAGACCTGCACGCTGGTGGTCGTGACGCACAACATGCAGCAGGCCGCGCGTATTTCCGATTCGGTTGCGTTCTTTTTGCTGGGTGAGCTGGTGGAGCACGCGCCCACCGCGCAACTCTTCAAGAATCCGTCCGATCCGCGCACCGCGGATTATTTGACGGGGCGTTTTGGCTGACGCTGTCTTTTACAGGTGCCTTTAGGGTTAAGATGCGGTCATATCGGCCGCAAAGGGGTTCAACATGATCTATTACGTCGAGGACGATGACAACATCAGGGATTTGACAGTCTACGCGCTGCGCAAGCAGGGAATCGAGGCCGAGGGCTTTTCGTGTGATGGCGAGTTTAAAGCTGCCGTGGCACGACGGGTGCCCGATGCTGTGCTGCTCGATATCATGCTGCCCGACACCGATGGCTTGGCGATTATGCGTCGCCTGCGTGCCGATCGCCTGACGGCGACGGTGCCCATCATGATGCTTACCGCCAAGGACACCGAACTCGACAAGGTGATGGCGCTCGATGGCGGTGCCGACGATTACCTGACTAAGCCGTTTTCGCTCATGGAGCTTGCGAGCCGCTGCCGCGCACTGCTGCGTCGCGGCGGCATGGTCAAGCAGGCGAGCGATGTGCTCAGCGTGGGCGACATCGTGCTCTCGCCCAGCCATCGCGAGGTGACCGTTGCCGGCGAGCCGCTTAAGCTCACCCTGCGCGAGTTCGACCTGCTCGAGTACCTCATGCGCAAGCCCGGCGTGGTCTTTACCCGCGAGTCGTTGCTGCAGAGCGTGTGGGGCTGGGACTTCGACGGCGGTTCGCGCACCGTCGACGTGCATGTGCAGACGCTTCGCCAAAAACTGGGCGAGCATGCCAGCGCCATCGAGACCGTGCGCGGCGTGGGTTACCGCTTGGCCGAGCCTTCTGCCGGTGATGGTGCCGAAGGCGACGACACCGCGGCCACCGCATCGGAGGAGTAACCCGTGGTCTTCGCCCCCCAGGGAAAACATACGCTGTCGCACCGCGTTTTTGTGACGATCTTTGTCTGCGCCATGGCGGTTATCGTGGCGTTTACGGTGCTGGGCGCGTTCTTTGTGCAAAACACTTTGGCGGATGCCACGAGTGCCAATCTGGCGCAGGAAACCGAGCTCATTGCTGCCGCCCTCGACGAGCAACAGGAGCCCATTCCGTTCTTGCGAAGCCTCGATCGCGAGGATCTTCGTATCACGCTGATCAATAAGGACGGATCTGTTGCCTACGACAACGAGGCGTCGCCTTCCACACTGCCCAACCATGGCGATCGCCCCGAGGTCATCGAGGCCTTTGAGAGTGGTTCGGGTTCCGCGGAGCGCGCAAGCTCTACACTCGACGAGATTATGCTGTATCGCGCCGTCACCCTTGATAACGGCCAGGTCGTTCGCTTGGCGCAGGCCCAGCCTGGCGTTGCGGCGATTTTGCTGTCGATGCTGGCGCCGATGCTGCTTATCGCAGCAGCGGGTGCAGTACTCTCGTTTTTTATGGCGCGCCGTGAGTCCCGTGCCATCATCGCGCCGTTGCAAGAGGTGGATTTGGATCACCCACGCCGTAGCTATGAGCACGCCTATGCCGAGATGGTCCCCATGCTTGAGCGCATCGAGTCGCAGCGCCAGGAACTCAAGCGCCAAATGGCGGTGCTAGCGGACAACGACCGTATGCGCCGCGAGTTCACGGCGAATATCACCCATGAGCTCAAGACGCCGCTTACGGCGATTTCGGGCTATGCCGAGCTCATCGCAAATGGCATGGTCGAGGGCGAGGACGACCTGCGCAACTTTGGCGGTCGCATCTATCGTGAGGCGGGCCGCTTGGCAGCGCTTGTCAACGACATCCTTACGCTGTCTAACTTGGACGAGGCCGAACGTGCAACTGAAGGCGAGGCAGTGCCCATTGGGTCCACGGAGCCTATTGAGCTCTCGCGTGCGATCTACGCGGTTGAGCAGCGTCTTGAACAGGTTGCCCGTCAGGCGAATGTGACGATAAGTCATGAGACCAAGCCTGTGGTCATCGAAGGCGTTTCGCGCTTGATCGACGAGCTCATCTATAATCTGGCAAGCAACGCCATCCGCTACAATCGACCCAGCGGTACGGTTACGTTGCAGTGCGGCACCAACGACGAAGGCCGTCCGTTCCTCGCTGTCGCCGACACGGGAATCGGTATCGCGCCTGAAGAACAGGGCAAGGTATTTGAGCGGTTCTATCGCGTGGACAAGAGTAGGTCCAAGGCGCGCGGCGGAACCGGCCTGGGGCTTGCCATTGTCAAGCATGCGGCCCTGTATCATCACGCCACGCTCGATCTGTCGAGCGAGTTGGGCGTGGGAACCACCATTACGGTGACGTTTCCCATACAGCAGGACGAGCCATTCGCATAGCGATGCAACATAGATATTGATGTAGACGCCGCATCGGGCTTTCGGGTGCGGCGTTGTTGTGCAATTTTACGATTGCTTCCGACATTTTTACAGGAGAGCCTGTTTCTTATGTATAGAGTTTGGTCTCGGTAAAAAGATGCGATAACATACGGACAGTTTTGTCAATCCGAACTGGGGAAATGAAAGGCAAGCTGCATGACCCTTCTCGAACTGTTCCAGCTGCTGAAGAAGCACCTCAAGCTGGTCATCACCCTTCCGGTGGTCTGCGCGATCGCCATGGGCATCGTGTCCTTCGTTGCGATGGACAACACCTATACCGCGACGACGAGCATGTACATTCTCGCCAAGACCGACGATAGCGGTCAGATGAGCTACAACGATCTCTCGGCGAGCCAGATGCTTTCCAATGATATCGCCACGCTGCTGGATAGCGATAGCGTTAAGAGCGGCGCCGCCAAAGAACTGGGCCTCACCGATCTGGATGACTACAAGGTGTCTGTTTCCTCCGAGACCACCACGCGTGTCATTACGCTTTCGGTTACCGGCACCGATGCCAAGGAGACGGCTGAGGTCGCAAAGGCAATTGCCAGCTCGGTGAGTACGGTCGCTCAGAACGTCGGCGCTGCCCAGAGCATCAACGTTATCGACGAGGCTAAGACCCCCGAAGCCCCCAGCGGCCCCAAGCGCACGCTGTATATTGCCGTCGCGTTCCTCGCCGGTATCTTTATCGCAGTTGCCTATGTCGTTTTGGCAGACATGCTCAATACCCGCATCCGCGGTGCCGAAGAGGCAGAAGAGCTCCTGGGTATTCCCGTTGTTGGCCGAATTCCGGCTATGAAAGGTGGTAAATAGGCATGGCTAAGGCAAAGAACACCGATAAGCTCGTTGTGCAGAATGCCGCCAAGACCCTTCTGGCCAACATCCGCTTTGCGAGCGTGGACGACCCCATTCGCACCATCACCGTTACCTCCTCGATTCCCAACGAGGGCAAGTCTACGGTTTCCATTAATCTTGCTCAGGCAATCGCCACGAGCGGCAAGAGTGTCCTGCTGGTCGAGGCTGATATGCGTCGCAGTTCCCTTGCCGATATGCTCGGCGTCCGCTCCCGCGGCGGACTCTATGCAGTCCTGTCCGAGCAGGTTTCTATCGACCAGGCGATTGTCGAGACGGGTCAGAAGAACTTCTACTTCCTCGATGCCGAGCCGCACATTCCCAATCCTGCCGACATCATCGTCTCCCATCGCTTTGCCAAGCTGGTAAAGGCACTGTCCGCCAAGTTCCAGTACGTCATCTTCGATGCTCCTCCGGTCGGCACCTTCATCGATGCTGCCGAGATTGCCAGCTTGACCGACGGCGCGCTGTTCGTGGTGCGCGAGGACTTTACCAAGCGCGAAGAGGCGCTCAACGCTATCGCCCAGCTTAAGAAGTCCGAGAAGGTCAAGCTCATCGGTACCGTCATGAATTACTGTGAGACCGAGACCAGCGAGTACTACTATTCTTACTACACCAAGGACGGTAAGAAGGTTAAGAAGGGCTCCGACGATCAGGGCACTTCCAAAAAGGGCATCTTCACCAACCGAGCAAACGTTTAGTTGATTAAGGCTGACCTATGCGTGACATTCATTGCCATATCTTGCCGGGTGTAGACGACGGCGCCGCCGATCTCGAAGAGAGCTTGGCGATGCTCGAGGCTGCCAAGCGGGCCGGTGTAACCAGAATCGTTTGCACTCCTCACTGCCGTGATCCCTATTTTGATTACGACAAGATGTGGGATGCCTTTGAGCTGCTGCGCGATAACGCTGACGGTTTTCCGCTCCAGATGGGCTTCGAGGTCAACCATCGAAAGCTCGTTGAGCTTGGTATCGATGCCGCGGATCACTTGCATTTCGATGGGACCAACGAGTTTCTGCTCGAGCTTTCGACGCATGCCGATGCGTATGCGTTTAGAGAGTACGAGAACACGATTTACGATTTGCAGTGCCGTGGCTACCAGGTGATCATCGCTCATCCTGAGCGCTATCGTGCGGTTCAAAAGGATGTAAGCGTGGCGGAGCGCCTGGTCGATATGGGCTGCAAGCTGCAGGCTTCGGCGGACTTTATTGCCGGCGGTCGCTTTGGTCGCGAGAAAAAGCCGGCACAGCGCCTGTTCGATCAGAACCTGTACAGCTTCATCGCGAGCGATGCCCATAACGTGGGTCATTACGACTGCCTGGCGAAGGCTCGCGCGAAGTTTAGCGTGCGCGGAGCTCATTTTCGCTAAAATCTGTCCCTAGCGTTCGCATTGAATGAAAGGGCAGCCATGGATATCCAACTTAAGACGGGATGCTTTGATGACGCGGCGTTGGTGCGCCGCGTCGTTTTTATGGACGAGCAGGGCTACGAGAACGAGTTTGACGCTATCGACGAGGATCCGAACTGCATTCATGTGACGCTCTATGTAGACGGCGAGCTTGCCGGTTGCTCGCGCGTGTTTCCCGAAGAGCTTGAGCGTGCGGCCGACGCGGAGGCTCCGGTGTCGCCGGCGTGCGACTTGGACGAAGGCGTCGCGGCGGGGGAGACCTACATTATGGGGCGCGTGGCTGTGCTGCCGAGCATGCGCCGTCGCGGTCTGGCGAGCAAGATTGTCGAGGCCAGTGATACGTGCGCGCGTGATGCCGGCGCCAAGCTCATTAAGCTGCATGCGCAGGAATACGTGCTGCCGCTCTATGCCAAGGCGGGCTACACGCAGATTGCCCCGGTGGACTACGAAGACGAGGGCCAGCCCCATGCTTGGATGGCCAAGCGCGTAGATGGCAGATAGGGACGTTCCTTTCCTGCCGGCAGTCGGGGACACTCCTTGGCAATTGGCGTATCAGAGCGTTTGGACATACAGTTTTTCGATTCCGTATGTATATATGCGCGCTAATGGGTTATAAAATCTAAGTCTGGACATAGCAGGTCTGCGATGCGGCTCGGGCAACCGGGCCGTTTTTGCGGACGGGGGTAGCGCGAAAGGACTGCACATGCGTCAATTTAAGACCGAGAGCAAAAAACTGCTCGACCTCATGATCAACTCCATCTACACCAATAAGGAAATCTTCCTGCGCGAGCTTATCTCTAATGCGAGCGACGCCGTCGACAAGCTCAACTTTAAGAGCCTGCAGGACCCGAGTGTCAAGCTCGACCAGGGCGACCTGGCTATTCGCGTCTCTTTTGATAAAGACGCCCGCACCATTACCATCTCGGATAACGGCATTGGCATGACCGCCGAGGAGCTCGAGCGCAATCTGGGCACCATCGCCCATTCCGGCTCCGAGGAGTTTAAGACCGAGAACGCCGAGCAACAGGGCTCCGATGTCGACATCATCGGCCAGTTTGGCGTGGGCTTCTACTCCGCCTTTATGGTCGCCAGCCACGTGAAGGTCGTCAGCCGCGCTTATGGCGAGGACACCGCCCACGTTTGGGAGTCCGACGGTCTTGAGGGCTACACCATCGAGGATGGCGAGCGTGCTGAGCACGGTACCGATGTCATCCTGACGCTGCGCGAGAACGAGAAGCTCGACGCCGACGGCGAGGCCGAGACCTACGATCGCTTCCTGACCGAGTGGGGCCTCAAGAGCCTGATTCAGCAGTACAGCAACTATGTGCGCTACCCGATTCAGATGATGGTGAGCAAGAGCCGCCAGAAGCCCAAGCCCGAGGATGCTGGCGATGACTACACGCCCGAGTACGAGGACTACCAGGAGCTCGAGACCGTCAATTCCATGACACCGATCTGGAAAAAGCGCAGCTCCGATGTCGAGCAGAAGGACTACGACGAGTTCTACAAGTCTACGTTCCACGACTTTGAGGATCCGGCGCGCACCATCAGCTTCCATGCCGAGGGCACGCTCGAGTACGATGCACTGCTGTTTGTGCCGGGCCGCGCCCCGTTCGATCTGTACAGCAAGGACTACGAGAAGGGCCTGGCGCTTTACAGTTCCAACGTCCTGATCATGGAGAAGTGCGACGACCTTCTGCCCGACTACTACAACTTTGTCCGCGGCGTCGTGAATTCCGCCGACGTGTCGCTCAACATCTCGCGCGAGACGCTGCAGCAGAACCGTCAGCTTAAGGCCATTGCCAAGCGTGTGGAAAAGAAGATTACCGCCGACCTTGAGGATATGCGTGACAACGACCGTGAAGCCTACGAGAAGTTCTTTGAGAACTTTGGCCGCGGCCTTAAGTACGGCATCTACTCGAGCTATGGTATGAAGGCCGACGAGCTCGCCGACCTGCTACTGTTCTGGTCTGCCAAGGAGCAGAAGATGATTACCCTGGCCGAGTATGCCAAGGGTATGCCCGAGGATCAGAAGGCCATCTACTACGCCGCCGGCGACTCGCGTGAGCGCTTGGCCAAGATGCCCGTGGTAAAGGGCGTGCTCGAGCGCGGCTATGACGTGCTGTTGCTGACGCAGGATGTGGATGAGTTCACGTTCCAGGCTATGCGTGAGTACGTTGCCGCCGATATGCCTAAGATCTACGAGGACGACGCCGCCCGCGAGGCTGCCGAGAAGGCCGTGGCCGACGGTGCCGAGCCCGAGGTCGAGGATCGTCACCTGGAGCTTAAGAACGTCGCGACCGGCGATCTTGATCTGGCGACCGAGGACGAAAAGAAGGAGGCCGAGGACGCCACCAAGGAAAACGAGGGCCTCTTTAGCGCTATGAAGGAGGCGCTCGGTGACAAGGTCGAGAAAGTTGCCGTCTCCGCGCGCCTGACCGATGCCCCCGCTTGCATCACCACCGAGGGTCCGCTTTCGCTCGAGATGGAGAAGGTGCTCCAGAAGGGACCCGAGGGCGCGCCCGACGGTATGCCCAAGAGCCAGCGCGTACTCGAGCTCAACGCCAAGCACCCGGTCTTTGACAAGCTTGTCGCTGCCCAGAAGGCAGGCGACGCCGACAAGATCAAGCAGTACTCCGGTCTGCTCTATGACCAGGCTCTGCTGGTCGAGGGCATCCTCCCCGAGGACCCCGTTGCCTTCGCGGCGGCTGTCTGCGAACTTATGTAACTAGGGTGTTACGCGGTTCTACGAACCGCGTAACCACTCGACGCTGCCCTTCGTTCCGCCGTTCTAACGAACGGCGGACCAGCCGACGCTGCGCGGGCACCAGAGCGACAACTTGTCATTCAAAGAGGACGGCATGACCAGAAGGTCTATGCCGTCCTCTTTTCATGCCAATTTGTTCGCTCTGGTGACCGCTCGCTGGCATTACCAAAACATCGACGGTCCAATAATGATCCCTTGGGGACGGAGAAAAAGTGGTCGTTGGGGACGTTCTTGTTTGACTAGTCGTTTAAGAACGTCCCCAATGACTATTTATTCGGATTGCTAATTTGTGCGGGTTGTGGTTTTGTGACCTGCTGAAATTTGAGATACTGTACAACTGTACGTTAACTAATCTTCGTAGTATATTGCTACCCGCAAAACTCAATACCATTGTGCTTCGAGACGCTAAAGCGCCTACGTACAATGGTTGTTGATAGTACGATTTGATTCAACGACAGGATGGATGGTCCAAGCGTGAGTCTCGGCAGCAAACTATCCAACGCAAAGGTCTCCTTTGCGATATTCAAGCGCGACATTAAGCGACTGCTTGTGAACCCCGTCGCCTTGGTGGTTACCCTGGGCGTGTGCGTTATCCCCTCGCTGTATGCCTGGTACAACATCGTGGCAAACTGGGATCCGTACGGAAACACCCAAGGTATCAAGATTGCCATCGCCAACAACGATCAGGGCACTCAGAATGACTTGGTGGGCGAGCTCAACGCGGGCGACCAGGTCGTCGATCAGCTCAAGGAGAACGATCAGCTGGGCTGGACCTTCGTCGATTCGGCCGCCGATGCCAAAGAGGGCGTCGAGAGTGGTGAGTACTATGCGGCCATCGTAATCCCCAAGAACTTCTCCGACAATCTTGTTTCGATGCTCGATGGCAATTACCATCAGCCGAAGCTCACCTATTACGTCAACGAGAAGAAGAGCGCTATTGCGCCCAAGGTCACCGACACTGGTGCCAATACCATCGAGGAGCAGATCAACTCGGAGTTTGTCTCCACGGTGGGCGAGACCGTCGCGGGCATTGCCAAAGATGCTGGCATCGACCTTAAAGACAGGGCGACCCAGACTCAGGACTCGCTGACAAGTTCGGTGTCCGAGGCATCCGACACCTTGGGTGAGGTGCGCGATTCGATTGGCGATATGAATGCCGCCATCGATAAGACGAGTGGCGCTATCGCCTCGGCTGATGCGGCGCTTGCCGGCTTGCAAGGTCAGGCACCGTCGCTGACGCAGGCAATCTCCCAGGGCAACGACCTGCTGGGCGAGGCTCGCGCCACGGCGGGCAACTCTATCACCTCGCTCTCCAAGGCACTCTCGGAAGGTAGCCTTGCACTCACCAAGACGTCAGCCTCCGCGAACGCTGCGATTGGCAAGCTAACGGGTACGGTCACATCTACGACCACCCGCATCGACAACTCGCTCGAGTCTCTCCAGGCGACGATCGATCACAATAAGGCCGTTATCGGGCACTTGGAGATTCTCGTTAATGACACGTCGACAGGTTCCGAGGAAATTGACGCGCGCATTGTATCGACCATCGATTCGCTTCGCGAGCAAAACCAGAAGCTGCAGAGCATCAAGGATGGCCTTTCTGCACAGTCGAGCGCCATGGCAAACGACGCTACGGCAATCTCGAACGCGAGCAACGCACTCAACGCGGCAATTCAGACCGGTACGGCTAACCTCGGTCAGGCTCAGACCGATCTGGGTCAGAACGCACTTCCGAAGGCTTCGAGCGCGCTTGACTCCTTTGCCGCCGTTTCGGGCGATTTGACCGGCATTGTGTCGGGTATGACCCCCACGATAGCGAGCGCGCGCGGCACGCTGGCGCAGCTCGACGCCACGCTCAAGCAGGCAAAGACCACGCTGTCCCAAACCGACGCCTCCCTTGCCAAGGTTCAGGACAAGCTCGCGACCGCCGCCAATGACATTGCGGCGCTGCAGACCTCTGAGTCTATGGGCGAGTTAGCCGACCTCATGGACGTCGACGTCAATGACGTGGCAGATTTCATGGCATCTCCGGTTGAGCTGACGTCCAAGTCAATCTATCCGGTCAAGAGCTTTGGCTCGGGCATCGCGCCCTTCTACACCAATCTGGCGCTGTGGGTAGGCGGCTATGTGCTCATCGCTATCTATAAACTCGAGGTCGACCGCGAGGGCATCGGTAGCTTTACGGCGCGTCAGGGCTACTTTGGCCGCTGGCTGCTGCTGGTGATCCTGGGTGCGTTGCAGGCCATCATCGTTACGGTGGGAGATCTGGTCATTGGCGTTCAGTGCGTCAATCCGCTGCTCTTTGTACTGGGCGGCATCGCTATTTCGTTCACCTACGTCAACATCATCTATGCGCTGTCCACCACGTTTAAGCATATCGGTAAAGCCATTGGCGTCATCCTCGTCATTGTGCAGATCCCCGGCTCGTCGGGCATGTATCCCATCGAGATGATGCCCGGCTTCTTCCAATGGCTGCATCCGCTGCTGCCCTTCACTTATGGCATCAACCTGCTGCGCGAGACCGTCGGTGGCATGTATTCGTTCAACTACCTGTTCAACCTGTGCGTCCTGGGCGTGTTCCTTGCCATCGCGCTCTTTATCGGTCTGCAGCTGCGCCCGTTGCTGCTCAACCTCAATCTGCTCTTTGATAAGCAGCTTTCCACGACGGGCCTAATGATCTGCGAGTCCAACGACCTACCGCGCCAGCGCTATTCGCTGCGCACGGCCATGCGCGTCATGCTCGATTCGGATTCGTACCGTCGCGAGCTGCTCGATCATGCCGTGGCGTTTGAGCATCGCTACCCGTACTACATCAAGGGCGGTTTTGCCGCCGTGGTAGGCGTGCAGGTTCTGCTCTTTGTGCTTTCGACGGTGCTCGATATCGACAATAACGGCAAGATCATCCTGCTCGTTATCTGGATCATTTCGGTTATCGCCATCTGCGGCTGGCTCATCAACATCGAATACATCCGTGCGAGCCTCAATACCCAGATGCGTATCTCGGCGCTTTCGGACGAGGACCTTCGCCGCGAGATGCGCGAGCACACGGCTGCCATCCCTGCCGCCCGTCGCATGTTTGGTCTCAACGCCAGCGAGCGTGGCGCCAAGGGAGGCGAACAGCCTACGAGCCGTCTGTCGCATATCGGTGCGCATCGTAAGGCTCAAGATGCCGACGGCGCTGACAACGTAAACGGAAACGACGGGGACACCACCTCGCTTGGCAAGCACTCTAAAGGAGGTGAGGCATAAATGAAAAACATCCTGCACCTGTTTAAGCGCGATGTCCAAAACGTGTCTCGCTCCGTGATCGGCATGGTCGTCGTGATGGGCCTGATCATCGTGCCATGTCTCTATGCATGGTTTAACATCGCCGGAAGCTGGGATCCCTACGGCAATACCGGCAACCTTAAGATTGCAGTGGTCAACACCGATGAGGGTTACGAGAGCGATTTGATTCCCGTCGAGGTCAACGTGGGCGAAAACGTAACCGCCACCCTGCGCGGCAATGAGAACTTCGACTGGGTCGTCCTCAACGACCGCGATAAGGCGATTGAGGGCGTTAAGTCGGGCGCGTACTACGCTGCCGTCGTTATCCCTAAAACGTTTAGCGCCGACATGATGACGCTTTTCTCGACCGAGGTGAAGCACGCCGATATCGAGTTCTATGAGAACCAGAAGGCTAACGCCATCGCACAGATCGTGACTGAAAAGGGCTCGAGCGCCGTCCAGAGTCAGGTCAACGAGACCTTTACCAAGACCATCACGACCATCGGCCTTAAGACCGTGTCCAGCCTGCTCGACTATATGAGTACCGACCAGGTGAGCAACTTTATCGCCAATCTGTCCTCGACGCTGGGCGATTCGGTCGAGGACCTGCAGGACGTTCAGGCGAGTGCGACGTCGCTCGCGGGCATTTTGAGCTCCACGTCCGATTCACTGACATCGGCGGGCGGCATGCTCAAGCAGACGGGCACCGTTGATGAGTCGACGAAGCGGCTGATGGAGCACGCCAAGAGCGGCATCAATGATTCCAAGGAAGCGCTCAAGGCCGCCAACGATGCCGTTGACGCGGCGATTGACGGAAGCGCGGGCTCGTTCGACAACGTGTCCGCCGAGCTTGCGAAGGCATTCGATGCCGCGAATCAGCATGTTGACCTTACGGTGTCTCAGCTCAACGAAGCCGCAGCGGCGCTCAATACGCGTGCTGACGATATCGATGCGATGGCCGATCAGCTCCGCAACCTTGCCGACCAGGTGAGTGACGACAAGTTCAAAGACGGTCTCAAGTCCGTTGCTACGTCGCTGGGCAGAATTGCCGTGGAGTACCGCAACAATGCGAAGGACCTGACGGCGACCGCAAAGTCCCTTTCGGACGGCATGGCGGAGGTCAACAACTCGCGTGCCGAGGTCGACCAGGCCATCGCCGATGCCAAGGCGGGTATCTCGGGAGCCAAGTCCGACTACGATTCCACGTTCTCGGTTAAGGCCAAGGAGCTCAAGAAGACCATTTCGGGCGTTCTGGATTCCCTGAACGGTATCTCGGGTGACTTGGATAGCGCCGTGAGCGGTCTGACCGACGCCTCTGGCTCGCTCGCAAAGGGCCTCTCCAAGGCTGCGACGCTGGTCAACAAGGCTTCCGATCAGCTGGGTGAGGCATCGGACAAGATCAGCGCCTTTAAGGACGAGCTCGATGGCGCCCTGATGTCGGACGACCTTGCCACGATCAAGACGATGATTGGCAACGACCCCGAGGGTTTGGCCGTGTCGCTTTCCGGTCCCGTCGCGCTCGATCGCAAGCCGGTCTATCCGATCCGCAACTACGGTTCGGCCATGGCGCCGTTCTACACGATTCTGTCGCTTTGGGTCGGCTCGATCGTGCTGGCAGCCATGATGAAGGTGTCGGTTGACGATGAACTTATCAACGAGCTCATCCCCGTACGCCTGCACGAGATCTATCTGGGCCGTTACCTGTTCTTTGGCGGTTTGGCCCTGCTGCAGGCAACGCTCGTGTGCGCGGGCGACATTCTGTTCTTTGGCATTCAGTGCGACAACCCGCTGCAGTTTGTGCTGGCGGGCTGGGTCGCGAGTCTCGTGTTCTCCAATATCGTCTACACGCTCACCGTGTCGTTTGGCGATATCGGCAAGGCGCTCGCCGTCGTGCTGCTGGTCATGCAGGTCGGCGGTTCGGGCGGCACGTTCCCCATCGAGATGACCGGCCCCGTGTTCCAGGCGATCTATCCGTTCCTGCCGTTCACCCACGGCATCAACGCCATGCATGCCGCCATGGCTGGCGCCTACCATATGGAGTACTGGATTGAGCTGGGTATCTTGGCGAGCTATCTGATTCCGTCGCTGGCACTGGGCGTCGTCTTCCGCCGCCCGGTCATCAAAGCCAACGACTGGATCATCGAAAAGCTGGAGTCGACTAAGTTGATCTAGTTCAGCCAGGTAAACGCCGTCGGAACATCGAGATCTTCCAGTTTGATACTTTATTATGCTGGATTGCGATGCAACACCGGTTGTTGCTACAGTAGCGGGGCGTACCGGGGGTCCGGTGCGCCCCGTTTTATTTGACCATGAGGCGGCACGCGGCCATGCACGTGCGGACACCACGCCCAGACTGAGCGCGAGGATGCCCTATGGCCCAGAATGCCGTTGATGAAATCGAAAACATGCCCGATAGCCCTGTAGCGCGCGAAGACCTGGGTGCCGGCGGCACCTCCCGCGGCGCCGGCGCGCGTTCTCCGTTCTTCTGGAAGGTCTTGCTGCTTTCGGTGGCGGTCATCTGGGGCTATTCCTTTACCACCATGAAAGATGCGCTCGATACCGTTCCGGTGTTCGAGCTGGTCTACGTTCGCTTTCTCCCGGCTTCGCTGGTTATGTTCGCCATCTTCCGTAAACGCATCATCGCACACTTTAATGCTCGCAACCTTATCGTCGGGCTGGGCATGGGTGCGCTCATGTGGGGAGCATACGGACTGCAGACGATTGGCCTGGCACAGACCACGGCAGGCAAGAGTGCATTTTTGACGGGCACGTACTGTATCCTTGTGCCGTTTGCCAGCTATGTCCTGAGCGGCGAAAAGCTCACTCGCTATAACCTGGGTGCGGCACTGCTGTGCCTGGCGGGCATTGGCCTGGTGGCACTCGATAGCGTCGAGTTCAATATCGGCGATGCCATTACGCTGGGCGGCGCGGTCTTCTTCGCCATCCAGATGGCGGTGACCGCCAAGTACGGTCGCAAAATGGACATCAACGTCATCACGTTTTGGATGTTTGTGGGCAATGGCATCCTAAGCCTGGTCTCGTCGCTGCTATTCGAGACCCAGGCGCCTCTGTCCGTGTGGACGCCGAATTTTATCTGTGTGATGGCGTTTCTCTCGGTGGGCTGCACATGCGTGGCTCTGCTCATCCAAAACGTCGGCCTGGCGCATGTCCCGGCTTCGACGGGCTCGCTGCTCCTTTCGATGGAATCGCCTTCGGGCGTGTTGTTTTCGGTGCTGCTGATGGGGGAGGCGCTCACCTCGCGCCTGCTCGCCGGCTTTGTGCTTATCTTCCTGTCGATTATCTTGAGCGAGACTCACTTCGATTTTTTGCGTCGAAAGCCGCGCTCGCAATTGTAAACAACTTGTTGCGCCGCCCTCCTGGGGCGGCGTTTTTTATGACTCGCCTTTAAAGTTGTACCTTGCACTTTACGCTATCAAAGTGCTTACTGCAAAAACGTTACTGGAGGGCATTTATGGCACCAGCTCAGTCCGATCTTCAACCGCAATCAGCGCCCAAGGCCACCGCAGCGGCGCAGGCCGCTATCGGTGACGGTCTCGTTGCAGAAGCTCAGGCTTTTGCAGACGAGCTCGCTGCGTGGCGACACGATTTACACCAGATGCCCGAGCTGGGTAATAGCCTCCCACAGACCTCTGCGTATATTCAAGCGCGCCTGACCGAGATGGAAATCCCATTTGCCACGCTCGTCGATGGTTCCTGTGTCGTGGGCCTTGTCGGCGCCGGCGCCGCCGCGGCCCAGGGCAATGGCGTCTGCACGGACGAACAGGCCGGTACGGTCATCATGCTCCGTGGCGACATGGATGCCCTGCCCGTTGCCGAAGAGTCAGGCGAGCCTTTCGCCTCTACGAACGGCTGCATGCACGCATGTGGACACGATATGCACGCGACGGCGTTGCTTGGAGCGGCGCGCCTGCTCAAGGCCCGCGAGTCTGCGCTTGTCGACGCCAACGCCACGGTTAAGTTGCTGTTCCAGCCGGGCGAGGAAACCTTTGAGGGTGCCCGCGCCGCCATCGCCGACGGTCTGCTGCAGAACCCGCGTCCCCAGGCCGCCTTTGCCATGCATGTCAATAGCCAGTCGCCGCTTGGCCTGGTGCTCTACGGCAGCCCGGCGCTCTCGGGCGTGTACGGTTTTCGCATCACGCTTCAGGGCAAGGGCGGCCATGGCTCGAGCCCCGAGATCTGCATCGACCCCATCACGGCCGGCGTCCATGTGCATCTGGCGCTTCAGGAGCTTATCTCTCGCGAGGTGCCGGCGGCCAAGGAGGTCGCGCTTACCGTTGGCAAGTTCGCCGGCGGTCAGGCCGCAAATGTCATCCCCGACACTTGTGTGCTCGAGGGAACGCTGCGTGGCTTCGACGTCGAGCTCATGGAGCACCTCAAGACCCGCATCGCGGAGGTCGTCAAAGGCGTTGCCACGACCTATCGTACGCCGGCGACTATCGAGACACTCTCGGATGTTCCCCCGCTCGTACTCGACGACGGCATGACGCAGGCGTCGCTTGGCTACGTGGGCGCGGTGCTGCCCAAGTCCGCCTTCCTGCCGCTGTTCCACGCCATGGCGAGCGAGGACTTCGCGTTGATCTCGAGCGAGATCCCGAGCGCGTACTTTACCGTGGGCGCTGCTGTGACTGATACGGACGAGCATTTTGCTCAGCATCATCCCAAGGCACGTTTTAGCGATGCCGAGCTTCCCCTTGGCGCCGCGGCTTATGCCGCCGTCGCTTTGGGCTACATCGCCGACCACCGGTAGCACCCAATCTTGCTACTCGTTTGCTTAAAAAGGAACAGTATGTCTCAGCAACGTAAGTTCTTCCCCGGCTGGCTCGTGGTGGCCTCCGGCTTTGTGATCATGGCCACGTGCTACACCATTTTCGTCAACTGCATGAGCCTGTTCCAGCCGCTCATCGTCAGCGACTTGGGGATATCTCTTGCGCAGTACAACATCTCCAATGCGATCTCCACGGTGGTGAGCGTTATCGGATCGCTTGTCATTGGCCATGTTGCCGACAAGGTTAGTGGTCGTATTTTGGGTTCGCTTACCGTCATCGCCACCTCGGCGGTGCTCGTGGGCATGAGCTTTGTCGGTGAGCTGTGGCAGGTCTACGTGCTCTTTGCCGTCTCGGGCTGCTTCGCCGTCGCATCGACCCGTCTGCTTATTAGCCTGGTGACCGCTAATTGGTTTACCGCCAAGCGCGGTCTTGCCATCTCCATCGCGCTTTCGGGCTCGGGCTTTGGCGGTGCCATCCTTTCGCCGATTGTGAGTTCACTTATCGTGAGCGTGGGTTGGCGCTCCGCCTTTCTGGTGCTTGCCGCCGTCTGCATGGTGGCGGCGCTGCCCATCACGGCGTATTCCTTCCGCACCAAACCTTCCGAGATTGGCCTGAAGCCGCTCGGCGAGAACCCGGGCGATCCGTCCGTCTCGACGGCTGGCGACAAGGACGAGCGCACGGCGCCCGAGGTTAACGTTGGCTGGTCTCGCATCAAGAAGAGCCCGGCGTTTTGGCTGCTCGTCGTCGCCTTTCTCTTTATGGGCCTCGTTAACGGCGCCATTTTGCCCAACCAGGTCACCAACATGACGAGCGTTACCGTCAACGGTGCCAAGATCGTCACGGGTGGCCACGACCCCATGTGGGCCGGTACGGTTCTTTCGGCCTACATGGTCACCGTCGTTATCGCCAAGATTTCGCTCGGCGCCATTTACGACCGTTTTGGCCTGCGCTTTGGCAATGTGCTGGGTTCTGTCGCGTGCATCATCGCCTGCGCCGCCCTGTGCTTTCCCGCAACCGACCTTGGCCCCATTGTGGCTGCCATTAGCTTTGGAATCGGAACGTGCATGGGCACCATCACGCCTACCATTGCCGCGTCCAAGCAGTTTGGCATGGCCGACCTGGGCAAGGTAACGGGCACCATCACCTCGCTCGAGATGGTTGGCGGCACGGTGGGCGCCATCGTCTCGGGAATACTGTTCGATGCCACGGGCTCCTTTACGAGCACATGGATCGTGTGCCTGGCGTGCTCGGTGGCAATGCTGGTGTTCCTGCTGGCGTCTGAGCCCATCGCGGCTAAGCTGCGCGCGAGCGTGGCGGGGGAGTAGGGACGACGTCGCTCGTAGCTCTTTGCCCCGTTTTGTCCGTGGCTGCCTTGGAAGCCGAATGGATGCTCGTACCGTCATTCGGTTTCCCATGCAGCCACGGGCTCAAGAGATGACCCGAAGTCTTTCCGTCCAACGGATTTTGTGATCCGAAGAGGCGGAAGGATTGCAGATTGCACACCGCGGCGGTGCATCTGGCCGAACGAGTCCCCATACCCTCGTTCGGTCAGATGCACCGCCGCTGTTTGTGTTTGTGCCGTATAATGACCACTACCTATGACGCGATACAAAAGAAAGGTGTTTGCCCATGCAGGCACAGAAGGCGGAGGGAACCCGCGACCTTATCGGCGCTGAGATGCGCGCCTGGCAAAAGATGCAGCAGATTGCTGCCGGCGTGTTCGAGCCGTTTGGCTTTAAGCCCATCGAGACGCCCGCCATCGAGCAGGTGGACGTGTTTGTCCACGGCATCGGCCAGTCGACCGACGTCGTGCGCAAGGAGATGTTCCGCGTGTTTAGCGGCGCCAACCTGGAGCGCGTCTTTACCGAGGGCACCGATACCAAGCTCAAGCCCAAGCAGCGCCTGGCGCTTCGTCCCGAGGGCACGGCTGGCGTGGTGCGCGCCGTCGTGGAGAACAACTTGGTGCCCCAGGGCTCCACGCCGTTTAAGGCTTACTACGCCGAGGCCATGTTCCGTGGCGAGCGTCCCCAGAAGGGCCGCTTGCGCCAGTTCCATCAGGTGGGCATCGAGTGGCTCGGCGCTCCCGATCCGGCGGCAGACGCCGAGTGCATCATTATGCTCATGGAGTTTTACAAGCGCCTGGGCTTCGATCTGTCCAAGCTCCGTCTGCTCATTAACTCGATGGGCGATGCCCAATGCCGTCCGGCCTATCGCGAGCAGGTTAAGCAGTTCATTCTCGACCACGCCGATGAGATGTGCGACGAGTGCCGCGAGCGCGCCGAGCTTAACCCGCTGCGCGCCTTCGACTGCAAGAACGACCACTGCCGCGAGATCATGGCCGACGCCCCGCTGATGGGCGACAACCTGTGCGATGAGTGCCGCGAGCACTACGAGCAGGTCAAGCGCTATCTGGACGTCGCCGGTATCGAGTACGTCGAGGATCCCACCCTGGTGCGCGGCCTGGACTACTACACCCGTACCGTCTTTGAGGTCGAGGCCCCTGGCGCCGGCGTCGGCTCCATCGGTGGCGGCGGCCGCTACGATGGCCTGGTCGAGCTCGAGGGCGGCAAGCCCACGGCCGGCGTCGGCTTCGCCGTCGGTTTTGAGCGCGCCCTGCTGGCCCTGCAGGCCTTTGGCAGCGACCTGGGCGCCGAGGAGACCCCGTGTGTCTACGTCGCCAATGCCGGCAAGGAGTTGCGCCAGAACGTCTTTGCCATTACGCAGGAGCTTCGCGCCGCAGGTATCGTGACCGAGGCAGACTATCAGGGTCGTTCGCTTAAGGCTCAGTTTAAGCAGGCCGACAAGGTGGGCGCTAAGCTCATTTTGGTCTTGGGCGGCGACGAGCTTGCCGCCGGCAAGGTCAAGGTGCGCGACATGGAGAGCCATGACGAGGCCCTCGTCGATCTGGCCAACGTGGTCGAGGCGGTTCGTGAGCGCCTGTAGCGCATGATTTTTGAGCTGTGGACTCACTAAAGCGCTCAGCTCGTTGAGAGCGATTGTTACGGGGGTGTTTCGCATTTATGCGGAATGCCCCCGTTTGCATATGCCGCCCACCGAGAAATACGACCATTTGGGGCAAAAAGCCTTGCAATGCAGAAAATACTTTTGTGTGGTAAAGCGCAATCAGCGTCGAAAGTTTTTGCCGAGTGCCTATAATAAATACCGCATGTTACGTGCATAGAAGGAGGAATGGGAGGAAACGTGGCTGAGAACCTAAGCAACCAGTCTGCACCCGAAGCCGCGGCGCGCGTCGCTGCCGTGGTCAACCGCCTCGTTAACCGAATCGGCTCGAATGCCGAATCCAAGGAGCGTCTCGCCGAGATCGAGATCCCCGAGGAGCTGCGCGACAATCTGGCGCTGTTCTTGCGCCTGGAGCGCCGTGTGCTTAGCGAGTATGATCCCGAGATCGCGGACCTGTTCGACAAGATTTTGACAGCCGAGATTGTGGCCAATGCCGGAAACCCCGGCACCCGTGCTGCCGACGAGTCCGTCGACGAGCAGGGCGTGCCCACTGCCGACGAGCCCACCGCCGTGGCGTTTCGCGAGGTCGTTGATCTGATCGACAGTCTGCCGCTCGATAAGCAGCAGGTTATCGTCCGCGCCTTTACGAGCTTCTTCCATCTGGCAAACCTGTCGGAGGAGAACTACCGCGTGGCGCAGCTGCGCGAGCGCGAGGCAGGTGCGTCGACCGATACCGAGGTCGATCCCGCCAACGAACTCACCGTCGCCTATCACCAGTTGGTAAACGAGATGGGTGTCGAGGGCGCCAACGAGCTGCTCGACAAGCTCGAGTTCCACCCTGTCTTTACCGCACATCCCACCGAGGCCCGTCGTAAGGCCGTCGAGGGCAAGATTCGCCGTATCTCCAACCTGCTGGAGGAGCGTCCGCGCCTGGGCGGCTCCGACCTGGTGGAGAACGAGCGCCATATGCTGCAGGAGATCGACGCTCTGGTGCGTACGAGCCCCATCGCGCTCAAGAAGCCCACGCCGGTCGAAGAAGCCGATACCATCATCGACATCTTCGATAACACGCTGTTCGACGTCATTCCCGTTATCTATCGTCGTTTTGATGACTGGGTGCTGGGCGACAAGGCCGGCACCGTGCCGCCGCTGTGCCCGGCGTTCTTCCACCCCGGCAGCTGGATCGGTTCCGACCGCGACGGCAACCCCAATGTCACCGCCAAGGTGAGCCGCGAGGTTGCTGCCAAGTACTTCACCCATATGGTGCTCAAGCTCGAGGACAAGTGCCGCCGCATCGGCCGTAACCTGACGCTTGAGGCCACCTACAGCAAGCCGTCTGCCGAACTCATCAACCTGTGGAACCATCAGGTCGAGATGAGCACTCAGTACACCGCACGTGCTGAACTGATCTCCGAGCACGAGCCGCATCGCGCCGTCATGCTCGTCATGGCAGACCGACTCAACGCCACCGTCCGTCGCATCACCGACACCATGTACCACAGCGCCGATGAGTTCCTGGAGGACCTGCGCGTCGTCCAGCGCTCGCTGGCCGCCTGCGGTGCCGTCCGTGCTGCCTACGGCCCGGTCCAGACCATCATCTGGCAGGTCGAGTCCTTCGGCTTCCATATGGTCGAGATGGAGTTCCGTCAGCACTCCGTGGTGCACGCCCGCGCCCTCAAGGATATCCACGAGAACGGTATCCATGGCGACCTGCAGCCCATGACGCGCGAGGTCATCGATACCTTCCGCGCTATCGGCTCCATCCAGAAGCGCTACGGCAAGAAGATGGCGCATCGCTACATCATTTCGTTTACCAAGAGCGCCCAGCATGTGGCCGACGTCTTTGAGCTTGCCCACCTGTCCTTTGCACACGAGGAGGATGTCCCCGAGCTCGACGTGATCCCGCTGTTCGAGCAGCTCGAGGACCTCGAGGGCTGCGTCGACGTGCTCGACCAGATGCTTACGCTGCCCGTGGTGCAAAAGCGCCTTGCCCAGACCAACCGCCGCATGGAGGTCATGCTGGGCTATTCCGACTCCTCCAAGGATGCCGGTCCTACCACGGCCATGCTCGCGCTGCACTCCGCGCAGGAGCGCATTGCCAAGTGGGCCGAGAAAAACGATATCGACTTGGTGCTCATGCACGGTCGCGGCGGTGCCGTGGGCCGTGGTGGCGGCCCGGCCAACAAGGCCGTGCTGGCGCAGCCCAAGGGTTCGGTCAACTGCTTCTTTAAGCTCACCGAGCAGGGCGAGGTCATTTTTGCCCGTTACGGTAACCGCACGCTGGCTCAGCGCCATGTTGAGTCCGTTGCAGCCGCAACGCTTTTGCAGTCGGCCCCGAGTGTCGAGAAGACTAACACCGAGACCACGCAGAAGTTCTGGGATATGGCCGAGAAGCTTAACGCCGCAAGCCATGAGCGCTATCTGGACCTGCTGAACACCGAGGACTTTACACCGTGGTTCTCGACCGTGACGCCGCTGACCGAGGTCGGTCTGCTGCCGATCGGGTCGCGCCCGGCCAAGCGCGGTCTGGGTGCCAAGTCGCTCGACGACCTGCGTACCATTCCGTGGATCTTTAGCTGGAGCCAGGCACGCATCAATCTGGCCGCTTGGTACGGCCTGGGCACCGCCTGCGAGCAGCTGGGCGATCTTGACCAGCTCAAGGCTGCCTACCAGGAGTGGCCGTTCTTCCGCACGTTCATCGACAATATTGAGATGTCGATCGCTAAGACCGATCAGCGCATCGCCAAGATGTACCTGCACCTGGGCGATCGCCAGGATCTGTCCGAGAAGGTCTTCACTGAGATGCAGCTCACCCGTAAGTGGGTCCTTGCCATCGTCGGTGACGAGTGGCCGCTACAGCGCCGCCGCGTGCTTGGCTGCGCTGTCCGCGTGCGCAACCCCTACGTCGACGCCCTGTCCATCGCACAGGTCCGCGCCCTTCGCGAGGTGCGTATGAACCAGGACGAGATGGCGGAGGAGAAGAAGGCCGAGTACATGAGCCTGATTCTTTCGACTGTGACCGGCGTCTCGGCAGGATTGCAAAACACGGGGTAATCGATAGCCCTGTAGTCGTCCGGGCCCGCCATCAGTTTACTTTTAGGCACGTCCTCGGACATGCAAGAAGCCCTCGCTGCGCACTTCGTGCGGCGAGGGCTTCTTGCGTCCTGCGGAGTGTGCCTAAAAGTAAACTGATGGCGGGCCCTGCGATGTCCGGTCTTCGACGGATTACTGCTGGGGAAAAGATAACGCGCTTCGCGCGTTTTGGATGGGGTCTATCCTGGTGGCGCATTTGGCGCTTCTCGCCTTACGACTGTAGCGGCCGCGGTCCCGTTTGGGGTCGCGGCCGTTTTGTTGTGGGTCAAATATGAACGTTGTGTTAATGAGTCGGTGGACGGTGGTGTTTTTCGGTGAGCGGCGTATCCTTCCAACGGTTTATCTAGTGTGTCAGTTGAAAGGAAGAGGGCGCTCATCATTGTTTGAATGTGAACTGCCGTTTGACCACAAGACGTTGCATCTGGAGCTCGAGGATAAGAACTTCGCGGGTGTGATGGAAGGTCATCAAAACGAGTTTAAGACCACGAAATCGCAGGAAGAGCTAGTAGAGGAGTCGCTTGCCAACCCTTATGGCTCGCCTTCGCTCGAGGAGCTTTGTGCTGGCAAGAAGGATATCGTCATCATTAGCTCCGATCATACGCGTCCCGTCCCCTCGCGTGTGACGATGCCTATTCTGCTGCATCACATCCACTCCGCTGCGCCTGAGGCACGCGTTCGCATTCTGGTTGCTACGGGCATGCACCGTCCGTCGACGCACGAGGAGCTCGTCAATAAGTATGGCGAGGAGATCGTTGCTAACGAGGAAATCGTTATGCACGTCGCGACTGACGACAGCATGATGAAAAAGATCGGCACCCTGCCTTCTGGTGGCGAGTGCATCATCAACAAGATTGCCGCCGATTGCGATCTGCTGCTTGCCGAGGGCTTTATTGAGCCGCACTTCTTTGCCGGTTTCTCTGGTAGCCGCAAGTCCGTCCTGCCCGGCATCGCCAGCTACAAGACCATCATGTACAACCACAACGGTCAGTTTGTGAACGATTCCCACTCGCGTGCCGGCAACCTGTGCCACAACCACGTGAGCGAGGACATGTTCGCCGCCGCCGAGATGGCTCACCTTGCCTTTGTGCTTAACGTGGTGCTTAACGGCAAGCACGAGGTCATCGGCTCCTTTGCCGGCGATATCCACAAGGCGCACGAGGCCGGCTGCGAGTTCGTGAAGAGCCTTGCCGGCGTTGAGCCCGTCGAGTGCGAGATTGCCATCACCACCAACGGTGGCTACCCCCTCGATCAGAACATCTATCAGGCTGTGAAGGGCATGTGCGCTGCCGAGGCCACGCTTCCCGAGGGCGGCGTGATCATCGACGTCGCCGGTTGTGCCGACGGCCACGGTGGCGAGGGCTTCTATCACAACATCGCCGACAACGATCCGGCGGAGTTTGAGCGCGCCTGCATCGACCGTCCTAAGGACGAGACCCTGCCCGACCAGTGGACGAGCCAGATCTTTGCCCGCATCCTGGCGCATCACCCCGTGATCATGGTCACCGACCTGTGCGATCACCAGATGCTCAAGGATATGCACATGACGCCGGTCAACACTATCGAGGAGGCGCTCAAGCTCGCCTTTGAGATGAAGGGTGCCGATGCCAAGGTTGCCGTCATTCCCGATGGCCTGGGCGTTGTTGTTGCGCAGCACTAGTGCGCGGCCTAAACGAATCGTTTTTAACCGACAAGAAAGATAAGGTTTTATGCTTACCAAACTCCTCTGCGAATTCGGCGCAACGGCCCTCATGATCATCTTTGGCGTGGGCGTGCACTGCGATACGGTGCTCAAGGGCACCAAGTATCAGGGCTCCGGCCACATGTTTGCCATCACCACTTGGTCTTTTGGCATCTCGGTCTGCCTGTTTGTCTTTGGCGGTGCCGTGTGCATGAACCCCGCCATGGTGCTTGCCCAGTGCATCGTCGGCCTGGTGCCGTGGAGCAGCTGCATCCCCTTCATGATTGCCGATATGCTCGGCGGCTTTGTGGGCGCCGTAATCGCTTGGTTGATGTATGCCGATGAGTTCAAGGCTTCCGAGGGCGTCGTCGACCCCATTGCCCAGCGCAACATCTTCTCGACCAACCCCACCACCGAGGGTACGAACTATGCCCGTAACTTCTTCTGCGAGGCTATCTGCACTTTTGTGTTCATCAGCGCCATCCTTGCTGCCGCTAGCCGCGCCGGCGAGAACGTTCTGATGCTCGCAATCTGCGTCGGTCTGATCGTTTGGGCCGTTGGCATGGGCATGGGCGGCATCACCGGCTTCGCCATGAACCAGGCGCGTGACCTTGGTCCTCGCATGGCCTATCAGGTGCTGCCGATCAAGAACAAGGCTGACAACAACTGGAAGTACGGCCTGCTCGTTCCTGGCATCGCTCCGTTTGTCGGTGCTATTGTGGCCGCGCTGTTTGTGCATGGCTTCTTGGGCATGTTCTAGTCGAAGGCTACATAGTTGTCCGCTGGCCGCATGGGGTAACTTCCCAGCGCGTCCTCGGACATGCAAAAAGGCTCGCTGTGCACTTCGTGCGGCGAGCCTTTTTGCGTCCTGCGGAATGCGCTGGGAAGTTACCCCATGCGGACAGCTGCGGGATCTTAGTCGCGTTGGAACAAGCAACCCAACATATAAATCTGAATTTGGATGGGAGGGGCTTGTTGCTGGTAGGGGCGTTGAAGCGCGAGTGACACTTTGGGATGCGTGGCGGCTTGGGTTGGGGCGATGCTTTGGGATGGGCTTCTTACTTAGCTGAAGAGAGGCTTAATGGCTGATAGGTAGTCTTTGGCTACTTCGGCTTTGTCTGCTTGGAAGTTGTGCCAGGCCCACCATTGGACCATTCCTACGAAGCTTGAGGCTATGTGGTGTAGTAGGAAGCTTCGGTCCATGGTGGCGGCGGGGCCGTTTGGGTCGGTGGGGACGGTTTCGGCTGCTCGTGACATGATGGTCTTGCGTAAGCAGTCGGCGAAGACGCGTGAGCCGGCGCCGGCTACGAGGGCTCGTACGCCCTGGCGGCGTTCCCAGAGGTTGTTGAGGATATGTTCGACTTGTACGAGCGGATCATCGAGCGGTGTGCCATCGTCGTCGAGGGCGTGGGTGCAGATGTCGCTCACAAGTTCGGACAGTAGGTCATCCTTGCTCTTGAAGAGACCGTAGAACGTGGCTCGACCCACATGGGCGTGAGCGATGATGTCGCCGACGGTGATCTTGCCGTAGTCCTCCTCGCGAAGGAGCTCGGAGAATGCTGCAACGATGGCGGCGCGGCTTTTTGCCTTGCGGGCATCCATGGCTATGCGTCCGTGTGAACGAGCAGGCAGCGGAGCGTGCCGGAGCAACCCTCGTAGGGGCGCTTACCGGCGCCGTAGCCGACGGCCTCGATGCGGTAGCGGGCCGGCAGGTGCTCGGACGTGCGCAGTGCGACGACGATGGCGGCGCCCGTGGGCGTCACGAGCTCGACGGCGACCGGTGCGGGCGTGAGGGCGATATTGCCCGCCTGGCACAGGTTGACGACAGCGGGGACGGGAATGGGCATGAGGCCGTGGGCACAGCGGATGGTGCCGTGACCCTCGGAGAGCGACTCGACCACGATGTCCTCAATACCAAGGTCATCGAGGCAGATGGCGACAGAGCAGACGTCGACGATGGAGTCGATGGCGCCCACCTCGTGGAACATGACGGTCTCGGTCGTTTTGCCGTGGGCCTTGGCCTCGGCGGCGGCGAGCGCGGTAAAGATGGCGAGCGCGCGACGCTTGGCGCCATCGCTTAGCTGCGAGTCATCGATGATGGCGGTGACATCCGCCAAAGAACGGTGGTGATGGTGGTGGGCGTGATGGTGACCCTCGTGGCCATGACCGTGGGCCTCATGGTCATGCTCGTGGCAGTGCTCGTGTTCGTGCTCGCCATGATCATGATGGTGGTGCTCATGCTCATGTGTGTGCTCGGTGCCCGCTTCGTTGCCGTAGAGCCAGGCCATGTCGTGGTCGTGGTTCTCGAGCTCCTCTGCCAGCTGAACATCAAAGTCGCAGGCGTCGATGCCATGCTTGTTTACGCGCGTGACAGCGACCGCAAAGCCGTCGACTGGCAGCGTGGCAAGTTGCTCGCGCAGGTGCTCCTCGCTGGCGCCCAGGTCGAGCAGGGCCGCGACGGTCATGTCGCCGCTGATGCCCGAGGTGCCGTCGATGATAAGCGTGTGCTGATGGTTGGACATGAAATGCTCCTTAGCGGGCGCAGGACGTGCCGGCGCTCAGATGATTGATAAGACTTGCCTGGTAGGCGGCACCAAAGCCGTTGTCGATATTGACGACCGAAACGCCGCTGGCGCAGGAGTTGAGCATGGCGAGCAGTGCGGCCACGCCGCCAAAGTTCGCGCCATAGCCCACGCTGGTGGGGACGGCGATGACCGGACAGCTCACCAGACCGCCGATAACGCTCGCCAGGGCGCCCTCCATGCCGGCGATGGCGATGACCACCTGCGCCTGAGCAAGTTCCTCGGCATGCGCGAGCAGGCGGTGCAGGCCGGCGACACCTACGTCGTAGAGGCGGTCGACCTCGTTGCCATAGAATTCGGCCGTCAACGCGGCTTCTTCGGCGACGGGTAAGTCGCTCGTGCCGGCGCAGGCGACGACGATGCGTCCGTTGCCGGTGGGGGAGGGCTTGCCGCCCACGAGGGCGAGCTGTGCGTCCGGGACATATTCCAGGTCGATGCCGTTGCCAAGAAGCTCAGCGGTGCGCGCGGCTTTTTCGGCATCCAGGCGCGTGACCAGGATGCGCTCCTGGCCGGCATCGCGCAGTGCTTCGATAATGGCGGCAATCTGATCGGCGGTTTTACCGGCCCCGTAGACAACCTCGCCGGCTCCCTGGCGCACCCCGCGCGAAAGATCAAGCTGCGCAAAGCCCAAATCGGCGGTCGGAGCCGTCTGGATGCGCGTGAGGGCGACGGCCGGGGTGACTGCTCCGCCGGCAACATCGCTCAGCAATTGCTCAAGATCTCGCTTATCCATATATGTTCCCTTCGACGGCGCAAAGTTTAGCACTCAAAGGGTATGTTTCCGAACACTAAGACAGAATTGTTCGGAAACTATAGGACAGACTGATTCAATTGCTAGACGGATTGGCTAGTCGCGCAGGATGATGTCCATGGCGAGCATCAGATTGCGCTCGTCGATGGCAAACGGGGCGGCCTCGCGCGTCTTGGGCTTGGCACAAAACGCGATGCCCGTGCCCGCGGCCTGAATCATGGGGATGTCGTTGGCACCGTCTCCGATCGCGACGGTGTGGGCCATATCGACGCCGCACTCAACTGCCCAGTCCAGCAGCTGGATGAGCTTGGACTCCTTGGTCACAATGTCGGCAGCCAACTTACCGGTGAGCTTGCCGTCCACGACCTCCAGACGATTGGCCAGGCAGAAGTCGATACCCGCGGCAGCCACGATCTTATCGGCGACTTCGTGAAAGCCGCCACTCACGACGCCGACCTTCCAACCCTTGCTGTGTGCCGAGCGCACAAGCTCCAACGCGCCGGGGGTAAATGTCACGCGCTCAAAGGTGCGCTCGAACACGCTCTCGTCCAGGCCGGCGAGCAGCCCCACGCGCTTCTCGAGCGCCTGCTTAAAGTCAAGCTCGCCGCGCATGGCGCGTTCGGTGGTCTGTGCCACCTGCTCGCCCACGCCGGCCTCTTCGCCCAACAGGTCGATGACCTCCTGGTTGATGAGCGTGGAGTCGATATCCATAACGATGAGGCGTGCAGTCATGGCGGGCCTTTCCGAGTGCTGTTTTATTGGGGCATATTGTCGCACGTGACGAGCGCGGGCGGGTGTCGCGGCGCGTCAATTGTTTCGTCTCCGTCAAGTCTTTGGGCAGGAGCCACTTTTTCGCGGCACATCGACGCGAGTGCGATAAGATAGAACGCCATGTCTGGCTGCGCGGTTTACGCAGGCTGGGCAAATCTGTACGACGCCGCCCGGAACGACACGGGGCGGCACAGATCCATAAAGGAGGATCACTGGTATGAGCCAGACCCGTCCCATCGATGAGCATTCCATGCACACCCGTACCTGCGGCGAGCTTCGCTTCGAGAACGTGGGCGAAGAGGTCACCCTCACCGGTTGGGTGAGCCGTCGCCGCGACCACGGCGGCCTTATCTTCTGCGACCTTCGCGACCGTGAGGGCATCACGCAGCTTACCTTCGACCCCGAGCACTCCGACGGCGACGCCTTTAAGATCGCCGAGACCATGCGTCCCGAGTGGCCCATCAAGATTCACGGCGTCGTGCGCGCCCGTGGCGAGGAGACCACCAACACCAAGCTCGCCACCGGCGAGATCGAGGTCCTGACCGACCACGCCGAGGTGCTCAATACGTCCGTCACCCCGCCGTTCCAGATCGAGGACGGCATCGAGACCAGCGAGGACACCCGTCTGCGCTATCGCTATCTGGACCTCCGTCGTCCCGAGATGATGGCCAACCTCAAGCTGCGCTCCGACTTTACCTTTGCCATTCGCGAGGCGCTGCACAACCGTGAGTTCATGGAGGTCGAGACGCCCTCCCTGTTCAAGTCCACGCCCGAGGGCGCCCGCGACTTCATCGTCCCCAGCCGCATCCAGCCGGGCAACTTCTACGCCCTGCCGCAGTCCCCGCAGCTCCTGAAGCAGCTGCTTATGGTCGGTGGCGTCGAGCGCTACTATCAGGTTGCCAAGTGCTTCCGCGACGAGGACTTGCGTGCCGACCGTCAGCCCGAGTTCACCCAGGTCGATATCGAGATGTCCTTCGTGGACCAGAACGACGTTATGAGCGCGCTCGAAGAGGTTCTTGCCGATGCCTTCGGCCGCATGGGTGTCGAGATGCCCACGCCGCTGCGTCGCATGAACTACTGGGAGGCCATGGACACCTATGGCTCCGACAAGCCCGATACCCGCTATGGCATGCACTTGGTCGACCTGACCGACATCTTCGCCAACTCCAAGTTCAAGGTCTTTGCGACTGCCGCGAACGAGGAGGGCTCTGTCGTTAAGGCCATCAACGCCAAGGGCGCCGGTGCCTGGGCTCGCGCCAGGATCGATAAGCTTGCCGGCGTGGCTTCCACGTTTGGCGCCAAGGGCCTGGCCTGGATCGCTTTCCGCGAGGACGGCTCCATCAACAGCCCCATCGTCAAGTTCTTCTCGGACGAGGAGATGGCCGCCCTGCGCGAGCGCATGGACGTCGAGCCCGGCGACCTTGTGATGTTCGCCGCCGGCCCGCGCCTGCTCTCCGACGAGATCCTGGGCGGCATGCGTTCCCACATGGCTAACGCGCTCGAGATCAAGCGCGAGGGCCACGACTTCCTGTGGGTCGTCAACTTCCCGCTGTTCCACTGGGACGAGGACCGCAAGGCTTACGCTGCCGAGCACCAGCCCTTCACCCTGCCGACCGAGACCGACATCGCCAAGATCGAGGCCAATCCGTTGGCAGCCGGTTCTTGCACCTACGACTTTGTCATGGACGGCTTTGAGGCCGGTGGCGGCGGTATGCGTATCCACAACGCCGAGATGCAGATGTCCATGCTCAAGCTCCTGGGCTTTACCGAAGAGCGCGCCGAGTCTCAGTTTGGCTTCCTCATGGAGGCGCTCAAGTTTGGTGCGCCCCCGATGGGCGGTTTCGCTCTGGGCCTGGACCGCGTGTGCATGCTGCTCACCGGTTCCGACTCCATCCGCGACGTCATGGCGTTCCCCAAGACGGCCAGCGGCTCCGACCTCATGTCGGGCGCCCCGAGTGCCGTTAGCGGCGCCCAGCTCAAGGACGTCAGCCTGCGCCTGATGTAGGCAAGCGGCTACATATTGCTTGCAACGAGGGAAGGACGCGCGCCTTCCCTCGTTTTTTATGCGCCGAGGTTGTGGGGGCATGGGATGGCCGGGCGTCGCGGAAAGTGCGTCCCGGAATCTGCGTCCAGAACGGGTCGCGCTTTCCCAAGGGGGGTCCTCTGGGAAAGCGCGACCCAGAATTCGGCAAAATAATGGGGCACAGTTTCCGGTTGAGCGGTCTAACGGAAACTGTGCCCCAGAATGAGCACTCAAAACGGGGCAGGCTTTCCGCAACAACTGTCTGGCGGAAAGCCTGTCCCAGTTTCTTATAGCGAGTCTCTCTGGATTAGCTGCATGTGCATCACGGAGGTGGTGGGCTCGGCGCCCTTGATCATGTCGAGCGCAATGTTGGCGGCCATGTGGCCTTCTTCGCGCAGGGGCTGGCGGACGGTCGTGAGCGCGGGGACGCAGCGCGCCGCAATCTCGTGATCGTCGAAGCCGACGACGGAAACGTCCGCCGGAACAGATAGGCCTGCCTCGTTGAGTGCGGTGATGACGCCAGCCGCGATACGGTCCGATCCGCAGAGCACGCCATCGAAAGCAATCTCGCGCGCGAGGATCTGGTGCATGGCCTGATAGCCGTCTCCGCTGTTCCAGCCGGTATAGATAACGTTTGCGCCTGGGAGGTCTTCGCCCAGGACGGTGCGGTAGCCGCGCAGGCGGTCGACAACAGCGGGGTTGTCTTGCGGTCCCAACACGGCGACGATATCTTTGCGCCCGCGCTCTTTCATAGCGAGCGCTGCAAAGCGTCCGCCCTCTTCGTCGTCAGAGTAGACTGTCGAGAACACGTCGCGATAGGGGTGGCCCTCGAGCTGGCCGCACAACACGGTGGGTACGCCCAGCTCGCGCAGCACCTCGAGCAGCTCGCTGCCCTTGTAGGGGGAGACGTCGATCGCGGCGTCGAACGAGCGGCGCTCAAAGTGCTCGCGTGCGCGGTTGCGCTCATGCGTAGAAGACGCCTGCAAGATAACGGGCAGATAGGACGACTCCGACAGTTCCTCGGTAATGCCGCTCAAAAACTCGCTATAGGTGGGGTCGCTGAAGAGTTCACTCAGGGGCTCGGTCACGAGCACGGCGATGATTTCCGTGCGCCCGACAGCGAGCGCTCGGCCACGAGCGTTGGGGACAAAATTGACTTTCTTGGCCGCCGCACGGACGCGCTTTTTGGTTTCCTCGCTAATGCGGGGCGAATCGTTGAGGGCGCGCGATGCCGTGGAGCGCGACACGCCGGCAGCTGCGGCAACCTCGGCAAGCGTAGGTGCGGTGCGAACTGGTTGGGTCATGGCGTCTCCTGGAAAATGCGGTCGATGTTGTCACTGATACGGGCTGGTGCGGATACAGCTTACTATAGTGCACCTGAACAGCGTTCATGATATCCGGTGACAGGTGTCGTTTTGCAACCAAGCCGCAATCGAATACGTCTCGTGTGGGTGAGATATCAGCGGGCGTGGCGGTTGCCTACGAGCTTAAGAATGATGTTTTGCGCTGAGTTTCGATACTCAGGGTGACATAAGTGAGGCGGTTGTACAACCGGTTGCACCGTTAATCCGGCAGAATCGACCGTTCAGCGGACAACCGGTTGCACAGGGTTTTGCATCGCCCGTAAGATAAGGACAACCGGTTGCACAAGAATCACTACGATGACGAAGGAGCATCACCATGGACGCCATTAACGATTGGGAAAACCAAGCGCTCACCCACAGGAACCGCCTGGCACCCCATGCGTACTTTATGGGTTACGAGACCGCCGATCTCGCCGCTACGTACAGCCGCGAGCTGTCGCGCGGGTTTGTCCAGCTGTCTGGCTCGTGGCAGTTCCGCCTCTTTGAGGGGCCTGCTGCCGTTTCCAACGAGGAGCTCTCTACGTACGAGCCCGAGTGGGATCACGTGGAGGTTCCGCACCTGTGGCAGGTGGATGGCTATGGCAACCTTGCCTACACCGACGAGGGTTTCCCGTTCCCGGTGGATCAGCCGTTCGTTCCCTCCGACGACCCCACGGGCGTCTACCAGCGCATCGTCAACCTTCCCGCCGTGCCTGCCGGCGCTCGCGAGATTATTCGCTTTGACGGCATCGAGAGCTATGGTGAGCTGTACGTCAACGGTCAGTTTATCGGCATGACCAAGGGCTCGCGCCTGTCTGCCGAGTTCGACGTGACCGACGCGCTCGTCGAGGGCGACAACCTGTTTGCGGTCAAGGTCCTGCAGTACAGCGATGGCAGCTATATCGAGGATCAGGACATGTGGTGGGCCTCGGGCATCTTCCGCGATGTGTACCTTATGCAGCGTCCCGCCGCGCACCTGGTCGACTTTAGGTTCCGCACGCACCGCGAGGGCGATGCCGCTCTGATCACGCTCGATACGGTGGCCGAGGGCGCTTCCCGCGTCGTGTTTACGCTCAGCGATGGCGAGAACGTGGTCGCTACGGGCGAGTGCGTCGATGGCCATGCCGAGTGCAGCGTTGCCGATGCCCACTTCTGGAACCCCGAGGACCCCTTCCTCTATGACCTTACGTTTGAGGTCTACGACGGCGACGAGGTCAGCGAGTACGTTCCGCATCACCAGGGACTTGCCGAGGTGACGGTCGAGGGCAATCATATCTACCTCAACGGCACTTACTTTAAGATGCATGGCGTCAACCGCCACGATCACGACGATCACAAGGGTCGCGCCGTGGGCCTCGATCGCATGCGCCGCGACCTGGAGCTCATGAAGCGGCACAACATCAACGCGGTGCGCACCTCTCACTATGCCAATGACCCGCGCTTCTACGAGCTGTGCGATGAGTATGGCATCATGCTGGTCGCCGAGACCGATATGGAGAGTCACGGCTTCGAGAATATCGGCAATATCGCCCTGGTCACCGACGACCCGGCATGGGAGCCGGCCTACGTCGACCGCGTCGAGCGCCTGGTGATGCAGGAGCGCAACCACGCCTGCATCATTATGTGGTCGATGGGCAACGAGAGCGGCTATGGCTGCAACATCCGCGCGATGTACGCCAAGGCTCACGAGCTCGACGGTCGTCCGGTCCACTACGAGGAGGACCGCAACGCCGATACCGTCGACGTCATTTCCACCATGTACTCCCGTGTTTCGCAGATGAACGACTTTGGTGAGCATCCGTTCCCCAAGCCGCGCATCAACTGCGAGTACGGCCACTCCATGGGCAATGGCCCCGGAGGCCTGTCCGAGTACCAGGAGGTCTTCGATCGCTGGGATTGCATCCAGGGCCAGTTCATTTGGGAATGGTGCGACCACGGTTTGGCTGCTGTGACCGAGGATGGCGTTGCTTACGATATGTATGGTGGCGACAACGGCGATTACCCCAACAACAGCAACTTCTGCATCGATGGCATGGTGTTCCCTTGGCAGCAGCCGAGCCCGGGCCTCACTGAGTATGGCCAGGTCATCTGCCCGGTTCGCATGGCTTATGACACCGAGGCGGGCGAGCTGACCGTCACGAACAAGCGCTGGTTTACTACCCTCGAGGATGTCTGCCTGTCGGCGGAGACCCTGGTAGACGGCGATGTGGTGTGCCGCAAGACGCTTATGCCCGGCGCGGTGGCTCCCGGCGAATCCGTCCAGCTGCCACTGGTGATTCGCGAGGCCGCGGTAGGCGAGACCCTGCTGACCGTGCGCGCCTACACCATGGCGGCTCACGCCTGGTGCGAGCCGATGTTCCAGTTGGGCGCTAGCCAGTTTGCCATCGCCAACCATCCGGCGCCGGCCATCGCCGCCCCCGCTCGTCCTGAGCTTACGGTCGAGGAGACCGAGCAGGAGATCCGCATTCACTCCCTCAACGGTGAGCTGACCTTCAACAAAGTTAACGGTACCGTGAGCGAGTGGAAGGCATCCGGCCGCGATGTCATGGCTTCTGGCCCCCAGGTTGGTTTTTGGCATCCGCTCGTCGATAACCACGCCCAGGAGTATGACTCCCTGTGGAAGGACAACTTCATCGATGTGATGCAGACGTCTACCCGCAAGGTCTCTTGGAAGCAGGATGGCAATGCGGTCGTCGTTACCGTGAGCCAGCGTATCGCTCCTCCCGTCCGCGCGTTCGGCATGCGCGTCGAGCTCGTCTACACCGTGCTTCCGAGCGGCCGCGTCGACCTCAAGGTTTCCGGCGAGCCCTACGGCGATTACTCGGATATCATCCCGCGCATCGGCATCTCCTTCGAGGTTCCCGGTTGCGATCGTGCCGTTGAGTGGTACGGCCACGGCCCGGGCGAGAACTATCCGGACTCGCTGCGCGCCAACCCGGTCGGCCATTACCGCACTACGGTCGACGACATGTTCACGCCCTACGTTATGCCTCAGGACTGCGCCAACCGCGAGGGCACCCGCTGGGTTGCCCTGCGCTCTAGCCACGGTGACGGCGTGCTGGTGACTCGTCCAGCCGACGCCGCTTCCAACCCGTTCTCGTTCTCGGCATGGCCCTATAGCTGCGAGGCCATCGATAACGCCAAGCACGTCTACGACCTTGTCAAGGGCGACACGGTCACGGTCAACATCAACGACCAGCTGCTCGGCCTTGGCTCGAACTCTTGGGGTTCCGAGGTACTCGATTCCTACCGCACCCGTTTTGAGAGCTTCAGCTTTGAGGTGTCCCTGCGACCGCTGACGTCTGCCGATCTGGCTCAGGCGCTGGCACCCATTAAGGAGGCATAAGTCATGCATGTCTTTAACTCGCGCGCCGATTTCGACGCTCAGATGAAGTCTGTCAAGAAGTGGATGCGTACCGGTCAGGCGCTCGATGGTGTTGCCGACCTGCAGCACGATGTGGCGTACTCCATCGGCGACTCGTTGGTGTACTGGTGGGTGAACGCCCACGAGGCAGTTACCGCCGATCTGGTCGGTCACCGTCGCTACCATGCCGTGCTCGCCCCGCTCGACGGCGACCTGACTGTCGAGGTGGCTTCCAAGACGGATCTTACCCGCACGCGCGCCTACAGCGATATCGACGATCGCGAGCGCTTTGAGGGTACGGGGGAGACCGTGACGATTCCCGCCGGCGGCGTTGCCGTCGTCGAGATCGACGAGGCCTACCGTGTCGTGGCCGATGCCGCGGATCCCCGCGTCGTGGTACTGCACGTGACGGTTGAAGGTTATTCCTTCCCCAACAAGTAGTATTCGTCCGTTTGGACGTTTGCTTCGCGCCGTTAAGGGGGATGGCTTTGTTGACTCCCTTTTCCCCATTCCCCTTAGCAGGTGCGCCGTCCACGATTGCGCTTGCAGTCCGGACGGTTTTAGATGAGATATAACGGATGATTGGGAGGGCTTATGAGCTCTGAAAAACGAGGAACGATCGGTTCGTTCGCTCTGCTGGGCATGACGGTCGCCGCCGTGTTCGGTATCAAGAACATCATCAACAACAACGCGGCCATCGGCTTGGCGGCTGCGCCGTCGTTCTTCTTCGCCACGCTTTTGTACTTTGTCCCCTATACCCTGGTTACCGCTGAGTTCGTCGGCCTCAACAGGGACTCCGAGTCTGGCGTGTACGCATGGGTTAAGACCTCGATGGGTGGTCGCTGGGCGTTCCTGACGGCATTTAGCTACTGGTTCGTTAACCTGTTCTACTTTGCGTCCGTCCTGCCCAACGTCATCATCTACGCGAGCTACGTGTTCTTTGGTGCCAATGCCGAGCTCTCGCAGCTGTGGATCACCATTATCGAGATCGTCGTCTTTGCTATCGCCACGTGGGTTTCGACCAAGGGCGCTAAGTGGATCGGCTCCATTTCCTCCTTCGGCTCGACCGCGGCTCTCGGCCTGACTGCCGTGTTCATCTTGCTGTCCCTGGCTGCTGCCTTTGGCGGCGTCGAGTTCGCTACGGCTCCTACTCCGGCTAACATGGCGCCCGACACGAGCAGCTTTGCCACTACGTGGGGCTTCTTCGGTACGCTTGCCTGGATCATCCAGGGCGTTGGCGGCGCTGAGTCCGTCGGCGTGTTCCTTAACGACCTTAAGGGCGGCGTCAAGGCCTTCGTGCGCACCGTCGTTATCGCCGGCCTGACCATCGGCCTTCTGTATGCAGGCGCTTCGCTGCTGGTCAACCTGTTCATTCCCGAGGGCGGCGTTGCCATCTCCACCGGTATCTTCGACGTATTCGGCGCTGTCTTTGCCCACTTTGGCATTCCCATGGAAGTGTCCACGCGCGTCATTGGCCTGATCCTTCTCGCTGCCACGCTGGGCTCCCTCATGATGTGGACCTCTGCTCCCATCAAGGTCTTCTTCACCGAGATCCCCAAGGGCGTCTTTGGTAGCAAGATCGTCGAGCTCAACGAGCACGGCATTCCCGCCCGCGCTGCTTGGCTGCAGTTCGCCATCGTCGTCCCCATCCTGATCATCCCGGCCTTGGGCTCTGGTAACCTCGACGACCTGCTCATGATCGTCACCAACATGACGGCTGCCACTGCTCTGCTCCCGCCGCTGCTGATCCTGCTTGCCTACTTTATGCTGCGCAAGAACTTCGACGCCGCTCCCCGTGACTTCCGCATGGGCTCGCGCAGCTTTGGTCTGGTCGTTGCCGCATTCCTGCTTGTGGTCTTCTGCTTTGTGCTTGTCTGCGGCACCATCCCGCTCGATCAGCCGCTGTGGCTGACGCTGGTCTACAACGTTGGCGGTGTGGTTGTCTTCCTGGGCCTTGCCGTGATGTGGTACAACCGCTATATCAACCGCCTGCGCGAGACCGATCCCGAGGCCGCCGAGAGCGAGCTGCGCCCCTCCGTCCTCGACATGATGGAGTAGCGGCTAGGATTAATCTACGGCTGTGGAATAAATCGATTCCCTTTCCTAAGGAGGGGCCTTACGAGGCCCCTCCTTTTGTGTTTTGGGGCATGGTTTTGGACCCCGTGGTCAAAAAATGCCAAATATGAGTACTGTTGCAAAAGAGGTGTCATATTTTTCGGCCTGTTCTGAGCAAAAACGGGCTCAAAATCAATTTATATAACCCCCTTTAAAGGGCGTTTGACGGCTTTCAACCTCTTCGAATCGCTCAAAGGAGGCAATTTGCTCTCGATTTTGCTGCTACTAAATTTGTGACAGTACTCATATTTGCCACTTTTTGACCACGGGGTATCCGGAGGGGCCCTCGATAAGCATCTAACGCTACAATAACTACCACGTGGCTGGGTTTGCCGGCCGAATGTGTGATGTCGTGGGAGGGGACATGGTCGAGTTTACAAAGACGATTAAAGATCCGTTGGGACTACACGCCCGCCCGGTTGCGCTGCTCTATGACATCATTGCCAAGCACCGTAGCGACGTGTCGGTCAGCATCGGCGACCGCCATACCGACGGTCGCGATGTCATGGGCCTCATGGCTCTCTACGGCGAGTGCGGCGAGGACATCATCTTTCGCGTTTCGGGCGTAGACGAGGCTTCCTGCGTTACGTCGATCAGAAACCTCTCGCTCTAAGCATGACAGGGCGCGGCAAAGGACAGCTCTTTGCCGCGCCTTTTTGTTTCATATAGGAAACTTTTTCGAAATCTGAATAGGGACCCTTTCCAAAAAGTTAACCACGTGCTAGTTTACTAAAGCGAACATAGACGTGGTTAACTTTTATCGCGTCGATGTTGAGGACGAACTGACGTTAGGAGCCACTCATGTCTTGCGGACCGCAGATGCCGGCCATGCCGCTTTCGATGGTAAAAGCGGGCGAAACCGTGCGCGTGTCTCGTGTAAAGGGCAATGAGGACATGAAGCACCACCTCAAGGACCTCGGCTTTGTCGAGGGCAACGAAATCCACGTGGTGAGCTCGAGTGGCGCCAATATCATCGTCACGGTGCTGGGCGCACGCTTTGGCATCGATTCCAAGGTTGCCATGCACATCATGACCGTCGGTTAGTCCGCAGCATTTCATAAAAACTGAAAGGGGGACAAGAGGATGAAGACGTTGGGTGACGTTAAGGTGGGCGAGAGCTCTACCATCGTCAAGCTTCACGGTGAGGGTGCGCTTCGCCGTCACCTTATGGACCTGGGGCTCATCAAGGGCACTTCGTTCAAGGTCGTGAAGGTTGCACCGCTCGGTGATCCGGTCGAGATCAACGTGCGCGGCTACGAGCTTTCCATCCGCAAGGAGGAGGCTGCCGTCGTCGAGGTCCAGTAAGGGCTCGCGGCGCATATATCTGCAGATAAAGTTAGGTTTTTCTAACTTAATGCAGCATCTTTGAAGCACATTATCCAGCCTGCGCGGAGAAAGCAGCGCAGGCACACAAGGAAGAAGGATTGAATGGCGGATTCTCAGATCCATGTCGCGCTGGCGGGTAACCCCAACTGCGGCAAGACCACGCTTTTCAACCTGATCACCGGCGCCAACGGCTACGTTGGCAACTGGCCCGGCGTCACGGTTGAGAAAAAGGAGGCCAAGCTCCTAAGCGACAAGAACGTTACCATCACGGACCTCCCTGGCATCTACTCGCTTTCCCCCTACAGCCCTGAGGAGCAGTGCTCGCGCGATTACCTCATGAGCGGCGAGCCCGATGTCGTCGTCCAGGTGGTCGACGCCACCAACCTCGAGCGTAACCTGTACCTGGCGCTTCAGGTTATCGAGACCGGCCTGCCCGTGGTCGTTGCCCTCAACATGGCCGACCTGGTCGAGAAGAACGGCGATAAGATCGACACGGACAAGCTCTCCAAGAAGCTCGGTTGTCCGGTCATGATGATCTCGGCCCTTAAGAACAAGGGCATCAAGGAGCTGTTCGAGCAGGTCAAGAAGTCCGCTGCTTCCAAGGGCCAGGTGCCGGAGCACAAGTTCGATTCCTCCATCGAGGACGTTCTGGACCACATCGAGAACAATCTGCCGGCGAGCGTTCCCGCCAACAAGCGCCGCTACTACGCTGTCAAGCTGTTCGAGCGCGATGCGGACGCCTGCAAGCTCATCAACCTCACCAAGGAGAAGGCCGCTCGCGTCGAAGGTCTGGTCGCTCAGTGCGAGCAGGACTGCGACGATGACGCCGAGTCCATCATCACCGGCGAGCGCTATGGCGTGATTGCCCACATTATCGACGAGTGCATGACCAAGGCTCCGGCAAAGATGAGCACCTCCGAGAAGATCGACCGCGTGGTTACCAACCGTATCCTGGGCCTGCCGATCTTTGTGGTCATCATGTTCTGCGTGTACTACATCGCCGTTTCTACCTTGGGCGGCACGGTGACCGACTTCACCAACGACCAGCTCTTCGGTACCGACGGTTGGTACGTGCTCGGTCAGGGCCGCGACGCCTACGACGCGGCCGTCGAGGCTGCGGGCGACAATGCCGACTCGGTCGACCCGGCACAGTACGGCCCCTATGTTCCTGGTATTACCACCATGGTCCACGACGCCCTTGTGGCGGGCGGCACCGAGGACGGTGGCCTGGTCGATTCGCTGGTCTGCGACGGCATCGTCGGCGGCCTGGGCGCCATCTTCGGCTTTGTCCCGCAGATGTTCCTGCTGTTCGTCATGCTGTCCTTCCTGGAGGACTGCGGCTATATGGCCCGCGTCGCCTTCATCATGGACCGCGTGTTCCGTCGCTTTGGCCTGTCCGGTAAGTCGTTCATCCCCATGCTCGTATCCTCGGGCTGCGGCGTCCCCGGCGTCATGGCCACCAAGACCATCGAGAACGAGAAGGACCGCCGCATGACGGTCATGACCACCACGTTTATTCCCTGTGGCGCTAAGCTGCCGATCATCGCCCTGCTCATGGGTTCCATCATCGGCGATTCTTCCACCACCGCCGCGTGGATCAGCCCGCTCTTCTACTTCCTGGGCGTCTTTGCCGTCATCGCTTCGGGCCTCATGCTCAAGAAGACCAAGCTCTTCGCCGGCCGCCCGACGCCGTTCGTTATGGAGCTTCCCGCCTACCACTTCCCGGCGATCCGCTCTTGGGCGCTGCACGTGTGGGAGCGCTGCTGGGCCTTTATCAAGAAGGCCGGCACGGTCATCTTCGCGTCCACCGTCGTTGTTTGGTTCCTGTCCAACTTTGGTAGCTACAACGGCACGTTTGGCTTCCTGCCTGCTATGGAGGGCATCCCCGAGGAGTTCATGGACTACTCCGTGCTTGCCATGCTGGGCAACCTGGTCGCCTGGATCTTCGCCCCGCTCGGCTTTAGCACCTGGCAGGCAACTGCGCTGACCGTCTCGGGCCTTGTCGCTAAGGAGAACGTCGTCGCCACCGCCGGTTCGCTGCTGTCCGTCGCCGACGCCGGCGAGACCGACCCGAGCCTGTGGACCGCGTTCGCCGGCATGTTCCCGACTATGGGCGCTTGCGTTGCCTTTGGTGCGTTCAACCTGCTGTGCGCTCCGTGCTTTGCCGCCATGGGCACTATCCGCAACCAGATGGATTCCGGCAAGTGGACCGCCATCGCGATCGGTTACGAGTGCGCCTTTGCTTGGGTCATTGGTCTGTTCATCAACCAGTTCTACAACCTGTTCGTTCTTGGACAGTTTGGTATCTGGACGGTTGTGGCCATCGTGCTGCTGGTTGCGATGCTCTTCCAGATCTTCCGTCCCATGCCTAAACATGCTTGGACCGACGAGGACGAGACCAACACTGCTTCCGCCGCAGTTTCCGCTTAAGTCCGAATAAGGATTAGCCCCTTTCCATGAGCCCGGGTGTCCCAGCGACACTCGGGCTTTTTGGTGCAATGGGGGACAGATTGCTTTGCTCCAGAAGTAAGATGTGGCGTTTCCGCAGATAAAACCGACCAAAACAAACCTGTCCCTTTTTGGCAGGTGGAAGATGGGGTAAAGTAAGTGGTGGTTAACTAGAGGAGGCTTACTATGGCACCTATCGATATTGTTGTGTTGGCTGTTATCGGCATTGCGTTTGTCGCCGTGTGCGTGCGTATCTACCGAAAGGGCACCTGCGCCGACTGCGCCCAGGGTGGCGTTTGTACGGGGCATTGCTCCAACAAAAAGACCTGCGCCGCACTTAAGGGCGTAGACAAAATCGCCGAAGACTTGGGCCGCGGTATCAAATAAAGGTCCAGGCACCCAAGCGCCTCGCGAGCATCCGTTCGCGGGGCGCTTTGCACATTTGGGGGAGAGTGTGGCGAGTTGAAGAGTATTTTGGGTATCGCTAACTATGTGGTCAACGGCCCGCTCACCGTGGTCCATGCCGTAGCCGGCGCCAAGCTCGCCGTCGAAGGCATGACGAGCTACCTGGGCCTCTAACCCATCCCATCCATCAGTTGCGGTGGAATACGGACTGTTTTGGCTGTCAAAGGCCTTATCTACTCCGTATTCCACCGCAACTTTTTGTGGGGTGGGCTAGAGACGCTGCATGCGGTACCCGACACCCATGTGCGTCTGAATCATCTTAGGGTGAGAGGGGTCTGCCTCGATCTTCTTGCGCAGGGTGCGCATGAACACGCGCAGGCTCGCCAGATCGCTGTCCCAGCTCGTGCCCCATATCTCGCGGGTGATGAAGGTGTGGGTGAGCACCTTGTCGACGTTTTTCGCCAGAAGGACGAGCAATTTGTACTCGGTTGGGGTGAGCGAGAGCTCGCGTCCGTCTTTCGTCGCGTATCCCGCGGCGTAGTCGATATGCAGCGGACCGTTGTCGAACGTGCTCGCTTCTGTCGACTCACTCGACGCCATCGAGGAGCGCCTCAAATTTGCGCGGACGCGCGCGAGCAACTCATCCACAGAAAAGGGCTTGGTGAGGTAGTCGTCTGCCCCTGCGTCAAGTGCTGCAATCTTGTCGGAATCTTCGGTGCGCGCCGAAATGACGATAATGGGGACTGCCGACCAGCTTCGGATCTTCGTGATGACCTCGATACCGTCAATGTCGGGAAGGCCGAGGTCGAGCATGATGAGGCTGGGGCCGTGCGACACCGCATCCATGATGGCGGCCTGGCCGTTGCAAACCTTGCTCACGACATAGCCGTGGAGGTCAAGCGCGGTCGAAACGAGGTTTTGAACGGTCAGGTCATCTTCGACCAGGAGGATGCGTGGCTTAGCGGCATTATTCATGAATCTCGATCTCCTCAGCGGGCAGGGTAAAACGGAAGACGGCCCCATGGGGGTGGTTGTCGCGAACTTCGATGACGCCGCCATGCGCCTCCACGATGGAGCGGCAGAGCGACAGCCCAAGGCCGATGCTTCGACGCGAATCCACGGGCCGCGTATTGCCTGAGGTAAAGAAGCGCTCAAAGATATGAGGCTTGTCGCAGTCTGCCACACCCGGCCCATCGTCTGCGACGTCCACCACGACGAACGCACCCTCGCGACGTGCGCTGATGGTGACAGTCGAGTCCTCGGGCGTGTATTTGAAGGCGTTCATGATGAGATTCGTAAGCACCTGCATGATGAGATGGACGTCGATGCGTACCAGCAGGATGTCGTCAGTGTGCTCGATGGTGACGGTACGTCCATGCGATGCTTGGGCGACATGGCTGAGGGCGGCCTCGATGACCTCGTCGATGAGCTCGGATGTGAAGTTGAGGCAAATGGTGCCATCCTCGACGCGTGTGATGGCGAGGAGGTTCTCCACGGTATCGATAAGCCAGAGGGAGTCGTCGTAGATGGCATCGGCAAGATCGCAGCGTTGTTCGAGGCTGAGCTTCTCGTCGCTCTTCCGAAGGATTGCCGCAGATCCGGATATAGCCGTGAGGGGTGTCCTCAAATCGTGGCCGATGGAGCGCAAAAGGTTGGCGCGCAGCTGCTCGTTTTTCGCCAAGACCGCAGCCTCTTCGCGCTCTTGCGCCGCCCGGTCGCTTTCGAGCGCCAAGGCGCATTCGCCTACGATAGATAGGACGATCGAATGCTCGAAGGCTTCGATCTCGCGCCCCTCCAGGTCGATGCCGATGACACCGAATACCTTGTCGCCGGTGCGAACCGCGAGGTAGAGGCAGCGCGCCTCGGGCAGGGTCCGCGTGCTTGCGCCCGCGCGCTTGTTGTTGGTGTAGGTCCAGGTTGCAACAGCGCGCTCGTAGTCGGTGAACAGCGACGCGGATCGGTTTTCGGTGCCAGCGGACTCATAGAGCGTCTTGCCGAGCGTGCCATGTTCGGCGGTGTAGAAGACCACGTCGAGTTTTAGCAGTTTGATGAGTTGGTTCATGGCGACGCGGGCACACTCCTCCGCGCTATGGGCTTGCTGCAAGAGCTGGTTCGTTTCGAGGAGTACGCGCGTTTTGAATGCGTTCTCGGCGGAGGTACGGGCGTTGTCGGCGATGCGCGCAGTTAACTCGCCGGCGACCATAGCGGTAGCGAACATGATGCCGAACGTGACCAGATAGCTTCGGTCGTAGCTGGCGAGCGAAAACAGAGGCGTTACGAAGCAGAAGTTGTAAAGCACTACAGAGAGCACGCTCGATACGATCGTGCAGATACGCCCCGTCGTGGTGACGGCGGTCAGCAGGGCCGTGAGGATATAGAGGGATATGATGCTGGAATCGGCAAATCCCAGATGGCGGAAAGCCGTGCCGATCGCCGTGGCGACAAGAGAGAGGGCCAGCGTGCGAAGCACGTTTCGGCTGCTGGGCGGCTGCAGGGCGAGCGCATGGCGGCGTCCTTTGGGTCGGGAGGGCGGAGTCGACTGGTCTGGAATGATGTAAATGTCGAGGTTCGGGGCGAATGTTATGAGCTGTTCTACGAGAGATTTGCGGCCAAAGAGGGCCTGACGGACGCTGCTGTGCTCGCCCGTGCGCCCCATGACGATCTTCGAAATACCCGACAGGCGCGCGAACTCGGAGATCTGAAACGCGACGTCGTCGCCATAGACGGTTTCCATATGTGCTCCGAGCTGCTCGGCTAGGGCGATATTGTCTGCAAGCTTGGCGCGCTCATCATCGCTCATGGCTTGCGTGCGCGGGCTCTCTACGAACAGGGCGACGAGCTCGCTGCGAAACGCTTTCGCCATGCGTGCGGCGGCACGGACGATGCGGGGATTGGTCGGCGCCGGGGAGACACAGACTAAGATACGCTCCCTGGTGTAGTAGTCACGGTTTCCCAGCACGCGTGCGGCGTCTGTGAGGTGGCCGGTGCGATCGGCGCAGCGGCGCAGCGCGATTTCTCGGAGTGCGGTGAGGTTCTCGACGGTAAAAAATGCTGTTGCGCTCGCTCGGCTTGTGCGGGACGGTAGACGAGGCCGGCGCGAAGGCGCTCAAGTAGGTCTTCGGGCTCTATGTCAACGAGCTCGACCTGGTCGGCATCATCGAAGATGCGGTCGGGGATTCGTTCGCTCACGACAACGCCGGTGATGGATGCAACCATGTCGTTTAGGCTCTCGATATGCTGAACGTTCACGGTCGTATAGACGTCGATGCCTGCATGTAGAAGTTCCTCGACGTCTTGATAGCGTTTGTCGTGGCGAGACCCCGGCGCATTCGTATGGGCGAGCTCGTCGACAAGGATGAGCTGAGGGGCGCGTTCGATAGCCGCATCTAGATCGAACTCGCTGAGCGCAATGCCGTTGTGCTCGATGAGTTTACAGGGCACGTTCTCAAGCCCTTGTGCAAGATGGGCAGTTGCCGGACGTTCGTGCGGCTCGATGTATCCCGCGACGACGTCGACACCTCGCCGCTTGGCGGCGTGGGCGGCTTGAAGCATCGCATAGGTTTTGCCTGCACCAGCAGCGTAGCCAAAGAAAATCTTGAGGTGTCCCCGGCTGGTTTGAGCGTCATCGGCGACCTCGTCTTTCTCAATTGCCTTGAGGATGAGGTCTGGATTGACGCGAGTGTCCGATGCGTCGCGCTGCATAGCGTAGCCTTTCTGAAACGTTGTCCATGCGTGCATACGCGGTGAGGACGCCACTGTATGCTCGCGAGGTCGAGTATAGGCGCACTGCAGCCGCAATAGTGCTTTCTACCTGCATCTTTACGGCATCTTAAGGTCGTGAGCCCCGGCCCTCACGCCTCTTTAATCTCTAGAAGCGTTTACTGTCCCCAGGCGCTTGCGAGAGCGGGCGTCCGAGACATCGGACCGCGCGTGAAAGGGGCGGTAATGGACATCCTCATTCCCATTATCGGAGTCGTCTGCATCGGACTCCTTATCTATTACATCTACATTCTGATGAGGAGTGATTCGTAAACTATGGACGCTGCGATTCAGTACATCTTGTACTTTGCCGTGCTCGTCGTCCTGGCCGTTCCGCTCGGTCGGTTCATGGCCCATATCATGGATGGCGAGCATACGTTCCTGTCGCCTGTGATTGCTCCTGTGGAGCGTGGCGTCTATCGTCTGCTTCGCATCGACGCGGCAGAGCAGATGGGGTGTAGGCGCTATCTGGCGAGCGTGCTGGTCTTTTCGGGGATCGGCCTCGTGGCCCTTGTGGCACTCCAAGCGCTTCAGCCCTTCTTGCCAGGCAATCCCCAGCACCTGCCGGGTGTGTCATGGGACCTGTCGTTCAATACGGCCGCTTCCTTCATAACCAACACCAATTGGCAATCCTATTCCGGTGAGACCACCCTGTCCTACCTTGTGCAGTTCATGGGCCTCACCGTGCAGAACTTCTTGTCCGCCGGCACCGGTATTGCGGTCATGTTCGCGCTGATCCGCGGCTTCCGTCAGGTCAAGGAGCAGGGTCTGGGTTCCTTCTGGGTCGACCTCACCCGCACCGTCCTGTATATGCTCATCCCGCTGAACCTCGTGTTCGGCATCTGCCTGGCTGCCAGTGGCGTCATCTCCAACTTCCAGCCGGCTCAGAAGGCTGAGCTCGTAGAGCCCGTCGCTGTCCAGCCTAATGCAGACGGCGGCTGGAGCGTCATCGACGGCGCCCAGATCGAGGGCGATACGGTCAAGGTCGACGGCAAGGTTGTCGAGGGTGCGCGCGTGGTCACCGAGCAGTTCCTGCCCCAGGGTCCCGCGGCTCCTCAGGTCGCCATCAAGCAGTCCGGTACCAACGGCGGCGGCTTCTTCGGCGTGAACTCCGCCCATCCGTATGAGAATCCCAGTGCCTTCACCAACATCATCGAGATGACCAGCCTGCTGCTGATCCCGGCCGCCTGCTGCTTCACCTCCGGTATCGGCGTCAAGAACACCAAGCAGGGCAAGGCCATCTTCGCGGCGATGCTTATCCTGCTCGTGGTCTTTACCGGCATCATCGCCGTTAACGAGCATGCGGGCACCCCGCAGCTGGCCGATGGCGGAGCGGTCAATATCGAGATGACCGACGGCCAGGCCGGCGGCAACATGGAGGGCAAGGAGAGCCGCTTCGGTATCGCCACCTCCTCCACGTGGTCGGCTTACACCACCGCCGCTTCCAACGGCTCGGTTAACTCCATGCACGACTCCTACACCCCGCTGGGCGGTTTTGTCCAGATGCTCCAGATGGCTCTGGGCGAGGTCGTCTTCGGCGGCGTGGGCTGCGGCCTGTACGGCATGATCGGCTTCGCCATCCTCACAGTGTTCATCGCCGGCCTTATGGTCGGCCGCACGCCCGAGTTCCTGGGCAAGAAGATCGAGCCGGGCGAGATGCGCTGGGCAGTTGTCCTGTGCCTGGCAACTCCGTTTGCCATTCTGGTGTGCTCGGCCATCGCCTGCATGGTGCCCGGTCTTGCCGACCAGCTCTCCAACGGCGGGGCGCATGGCTTCTCCGAGGTGCTGTATGCCTTCACCTCATGCGGCGGCAACAACGGCTCGGCGTTTGCAGGTATGAACTGCAACATTCCCTGGATCAACGTCATGCTCGGCCTCGAGATGCTGTTCGCCCGCTTCATGCCCATCATCGGTACGCTGGCTATCGCCGGCTCGCTGGCCAAGAAGGGTAAGGTCGCCGAGAGCGCCGGTACCCTGTCTACCACCAACGGCATGTTCGTATTCCTGCTCGTGTTCATCGTTCTGCTGATCGGTGCCCTGAGCTTCTTCCCGGCCCTGGCGCTTGGCCCCGTTGCCGAGTTCTTCCAGATGATTGCGTAAAGGAGGGCGCAGATTTATGACTATGCAAAAAGACATGATGGGCCGCGCGGTCCGCGACTCGTTTGCCAAGCTGGACCCTCGCGTCCAGATTCAAAACCCGGTCATGTTCCTGGTGTGGCTTTCAGCCGTCATGACCTCCGTCCTGGCCGTCGCTTCCATCTTCGGTGTGCAGGACGCGGGTGTGCCCACCTACTATGTGGTCGCCATCGCGGTCATCCTGTGGCTCACCGACCTGTTCTCGAACTTCGCCGAGGCGCTTGCCGAGGGCCGCGGTAAGGCTCAGGCCGATTCCCTGCGTGCGGCCAAGAAGGATGTCGAGGCCCATCGCATCGAGTCCGTTGAGGACAAGGAGCACTTCACCGTCGTTCCCGGCACCGAGCTCACGCGCGGCGACCTGGTGATCGTACGCGCCGGCGAGCAGATTCCCGGCGACGGCGACGTCATCGAGGGCGCTGCCTCCGTTGACGAGTCCGCCATCACCGGCGAGTCCGCCCCCGTGGTCCGCGAGGCCGGCGGCGACCGCTCTGCCGTTACCGGCGGTACCACGGTGCTGTCCGACTGGATTATCGTCAAGATCTCCAGTGAGCCCGGCCAGAGCTTCCTGGACAAGATGATCGCGATGGTCGAGGGTGCCGCGCGCAAGAAGACCCCTAACGAGATCGGTCTGGAGATCTTCCTGGTGGCCCTCTCCATCGTCTTTATCCTGGTCACGCTGGCCCTGTATTGTTACTCCTGCTTCTCGGTCGGTCTTAACGACATGGTCAACCCCACGGCCGTGACCACGCTCGTGGCGCTGCTCGTGTGCCTGGCGCCCACCACCATCGGCGCCCTGCTGTCCGCCATCGGCATCGCCGGCATGAGCCGTCTGAACGAGGCCAACGTGCTGGCCATGTCCGGCCGCGCCATCGAGGCCGCTGGCGACGTCGACATCCTCATGCTCGACAAGACCGGCACCATCACCCTGGGTAACCGCCAAGCCGCTGAGTTCATCCCGGTCGACGGCGTCGATCCCGCGGAGCTGGCCGATGCCGCCCAGCTTTCCTCGCTGGCCGACGAGACCCCCGAGGGCCGTTCCATCGTCGTGCTCGCCAAGGAGCAGTTCGGTCTGCGCGGCCGCACGCTCGAGGATAAGGGTATGGAGTTCATCCCGTTCACCGCGGCAACGCGTATGTCCGGCGTGAACTACGAGGGCAATGAGATCCGCAAGGGCGCTGCCGATTCCGTTCGCGCTTATGTGGAGGCTGCCGGCGGCGTGTTCTCCCAGGAGTGCGACGAGGCCGTCGAGCGCATCGCCAAGGCCGGCGGCACCCCGCTGGTCGTGACCAAGAACTGCCGCGTGCTGGGCGTTGTGTACCTCAAGGACATCATCAAGTCCGGCGTTAAGGAGAAGTTCGCCGACCTGCGCCGCATGGGCATCAAGACCATCATGGTGACGGGCGACAATCCGCTCACCGCCGCGGCAATCGCCGCCGAGGCCGGCGTTGACGACTTCCTGGCCGAGGCCACCCCTGAAGGCAAACTCGAGAAGATCCGCGAGTTCCAGCGTGAGGGTCACCTGGTCGCCATGACCGGCGACGGCACCAACGACGCGCCCGCTCTGGCCCAGGCCGACGTCGCCGTGGCCATGAACACGGGCACCCAGGCTGCCAAGGAGGCCGGCAACATGGTCGACCTCGACTCCAGCCCCACCAAGCTCATCGATATCGTGCGTATTGGCAAGCAGCTGCTCATGACCCGCGGCTCGCTCACGACCTTCTCGGTCGCCAACGACGTCGCCAAGTATTTCGCCATCATCCCGGCGCTATTCTCGCCGATCTACCCCGGGTTGGACGCCCTCAACATCCTGGGGCTCACCAGCCCGTTGTCTGCCGTGCTGTCCGCCATCATCTACAACGCGTTGGTCATCGTCGCGCTGATTCCTGCCGCCCTGAAAGGCGTGAAGTACCGCGAGCTTTCGTCCGGCCAGCTGCTGACCCACAACCTGCTGGTGTGGGGTCTGGGCGGTATCGTGGCGCCGTTCGTATTCATCAAGATTATCGACATGCTGCTGGCCTTGTTCGGCATTGGCATGATGTAGACGGAGGTTTGTATGTTCAAAGGTATCGCATCGCGCGCACTTGGCGTGTTCGCGCTGTTTACCGTTGTCTGCGGCCTGGGCTATACGCTCGTCGTGACCGGCATCGCTCAGGTTGCATTCCCGTATCAGGCGAACGGTTCGCTCATCAAGGTCGACGGCAAGGTTGTGGGTTCCGAGCTCATCGGCCAGAACTTCGATGACGAAGCCCACATGTGGGGTCGTATCCAGAACGTGTCAATTGTCGAAGGCGAAGACGGCGAGCTTATGGCGTATGGTGCCCCGTCCAACCTGTCCCCGGCGAGTGAGGAGTACCGGCAGCTTGTGGACGCGCGCGTCGAGAAGATTCGCGCCTCCAACCCCGACGCCGGCATGGATGCCGTGCCCGTCGACCTGGTGACGCGCTCGGGGTCCGGCCTCGACCCGGAGATCTCCCCCGATGCCGCCGAGTACCAGGTACCGCGCCTGGCGAAGGCCACGGGCAAGAGCGAAGGCGAGGTGCGCGACATCATCGCCCAGTGCACCAGGGGCCGATTCCTGGGCGTCTTCGGCGAGCCCACGGTCAACGTGCTCAAGGTGAACCTTATGCTGGACGGCGCGCTGTAGGTGAGGGAGTGGCGGATGAGGGCATGACTGACTATCTGAGCCCTCAATTCCACCCCGCCCATCAGTTGCGGTGAAATACGGACTGTTTTGGCTGTCAGAAGCCTTATCTACTCCGTATTCCACCGCAACTTTTTGTGGGTAGAGCAGAAGTTGGAGAAGCGCGTGCGGTTGGGTGCTGCGCGGTTGCTGCTACGATAAGTGCGTCAGTAACTGCCGCCGAGCGGCTCAAACGAAAGGAACCCTGTATGGAGTCCTCCGCCTATCCGATGCTCTTTAGTCCGATCAAGGTCGGTACGACCGAGGTCAAGAACCGCGTCTTTATGCCGCCGGTGTCCACCAACCTGGCCGATCATGGCTATGTGACCGACGACTTGGTCGATCATTACCGTGCCCGCGCCAAGGGAGGTGTGGGCCTGATCATCACCGAGGTCGTGACGGTCGAGCCCACCTATACCTATCTGCCGGGTGACATGTGCTGCTACGACGACACGTTTATCCCTGGCTGGGAAAAGCTCGCCGCAGCCGTCCACGAGTATGGCTGCAAGATCATGCCGCAGCTCTTCCATCCCGCCTACATGGCCTTTAACATTCCGGGCACGCCGCGCCTCATCGCCCCGTCCTTTGTGGGCCCGTCTTATGCCCGCGAGGCACCGCGCCCCATCACAGTTGATGAGATTCACGAGCTCACGCATCAGTTCGGCGACGCCGCCGTGCGTATGCAGAAGGCCGGCGTCGATGGCGTTGAGGTCCATGCGGCGCACGCCCATGGCATGCTCGGCGGCTTTTTGACCCCGCTCTACAACAAGCGTACCGACGAGTACGGCGGCTCGCTCGACGCCCGCATGCGCTTCTTGCTCGAGGTCATCGCCGAGATTCGCGAGCGCTGCGGCAAGGACTTCATCATCGACGTCCGTATCTCGGGCGACGAGTACACCGATGGCGGCCTGACCCTCAACGACATGATCTACGTCTCGCGCCGCTTGGAGAAGGCCGGCGTCGACATGATCCACGTGTCGGGCGGCACTACCATCAAGCGCGGCTCCGCCATTCCCGCCGCCGGTACGCAGCAGGCCTCGCACGCCGCCTGCTCGCGCGAGATCAAAAAGCATGTGAATATTCCCGTTGCCACGGTCGGCCGCATCAACGAGGCATGGATTGCCGAGGAGCTGATCGAGGACGGTGCTGCCGACATCTGCATGATGGGCCGTGCCAATCTGTGCGATGCCGAGTTCTGCAACAAAGCGGCTGCCGGCAACGCCGACGAGATCCGTCCCTGCATCGGCTGCCTGCGCTGCCTGAACGGCATTATGTTCGGCAAGCGTATCTCCTGCACCGTCAACCCGGACGTGGAGCGCGACGAGGCCGGCTACGAGCCTGCCGCAGAGGCCAAGAACGTTCTGGTCGTGGGTGCTGGTCCTGCGGGTATGGAGGCAGCCTACATTGCCGCCAAGCGTGGCCACAACGTAGTGCTCGTGGATAAGCAGGACGAGCCGGGCGGCGAGATGCGCATTGCGGCCGTTCCGCCGGCAAAGCAGGAGCTCACGCGTGTGATCAAGTATCAGTACCGTCGCTTGGCCGAGGCAGGCGTCACGTGCGTCTTTGGCACCGAGCTCTCGGCCGAGGACATTCAGCGCGACTACGCGGGTTACGAGGTTGTCCTGGCTTATGGCGCTGAGCCCATCGCTCCGGCCTTTATGCAGGGCTTTAAGCAGGTTATGACGGCCGACGACCTGCTGGGCGGCAAGGCTTTCCCGGGCAAGAAGATTGTCATCGTGGGCGGCGGCACCGTCGGCTGCGAGACGGCCGATTACCTGGCCCCGTTGGTCAACGACCTGTCGCCGGCCAATCGCGACGTCACCGTCATCGAGATGACCAAGACGCTTGCCGCTAACGAGGGCGGCGCCGGTCGCGCGGTGCTCATCACGCGCATGCTCTCCAAGGGCGTTCACGTGCTGACCGAGGCCAAGGTGACCGAGATCACCGAGGACACCATCTCGTACGAAAAGGATGGCCAGATCCACACCATCGCCGATGCCGATACGCTGGTGCTTGCCATGGGCTATCGTCCCAATACCAAGCTTGCCGACGACCTTGCCGCTGCCGGTGTCTCCACCCACGTGCTGGGCGATGCCCAGAAGTGCGGCAACATCCGCGACGCCATCGGCGACGGCTACAAGGTTGCCTGCGAACTCTAGTCAACCCCTTGCTGCATGAGGAGGGGCGTCTCTGCGCCATCCGATAGCAAAACAGCGGTGGTGTCCCGGGTTTCGGGATGCCGCCGCTTGCTCTTGTGATCCTGGCGACGCGAGCGCGCCCTATTTCACCTCAACTGAGGGAATGGGGGATGCGATAGTATTACGGGTGATATTCGACAAACCGTGAGCTTCATACGAGGGCTTTATGGAACAACACCAGCATTATCAGAGCCTGCAAGATCAGGCATATAACGCATTGCGCTCCAAGATTATCTATGCCGAGCTCAAACCCGGCACGCGCCTTTCGGCGATTGGTCTGGAAAAGGAGACAGGAATCGGGCGCACGCCCATTCGCGAGTCTTTTGTGCGCCTGCGCGAGCAGGAGCTGGTGGAAACGCGTCCCAAAAGCGGCACCTATGTCTCAAAAATCAGCATGGAGCATGCCGAGAACGCCTGCTTCTTGCGCGAGAAACTCGAGAGAAGCGTGCTTATTAAATGCTGCTCTGCCGCCACGCCCGAGCAAAAGCAGCGGCTTGAGCAGATTCTTGCCGAGTCCGAATCGCTCGACCATCGCGAAACGCGTCGCTTTTTCGACTTGGATAACCTGTTTCATGAGACGTGTTTTGAGATTGCCGGCCGCCATATGTTGTGGGATTGGATGAAGAGCGTCAACACGCATTTTGAGCGATACAACTGGTTGCGTATGGTGTCGCAGGATCTGGATTGGGAACCGATTCGTCGGCAGCATCGCCGGATTCTCGAGGCCATTAAGAAGGGCGACACCGACACGGCGAGCTATTTGGCAGAGACGCACTTGCATCTGATGCCCGAGGAGCAGGGCCCGGTTATCGCCTTGCATCCCGACTATTTCGAGCTGCCCAAAGACTCGGCTATCTAACTCGCGCCCTTTATTAGCTGCGGTGAAATTAAGATCGTTCTGCGGGTCTGGTGGCGTAGGCAGTTCGCATAAATGCCTAAAATGGCCCAGACTGCCGACAATTAGGAAACGGGGTGCGCTATGGCGCAGATGAGGATTAAGGACATTGCCGTCGAGGCGGGCGTGAGCCCGGCCACGGTCTCGCGCTATCTCAACAACCGCCCCGGGCAGATGACCGAGGAAACCCGTGCTCGCATCGCGGCGGTTATCGAGCGCACCGGCTATCGCCCGCGTGCCGCCGCGCGCAACCTGCGCAGCTCGCGTACCAACCTCATCGGCGTGATTCTGGCCGACATCGCTAACCCGTTCTCCAGCGCCATGCTCGAAGGGCTTTCCGCCAGCGCCGCCGCGCGCGGCTGCTCGCTCATGACGGCCATTAGCGGCAACGACCCCGCCAAGGAGGCAGAGTCGCTCACCAGACTTATCGATGCCGGCGTGGACGGCCTGGTCATCAATACCTGCGGAGGCAACGACAAGGCGATCGCCGCGGCTGCGGGACGCCTGCCCGTCGTGCTGCTCGACCGCGATGTTGCCGACGGCGGTGTCGATCTGGTGACCTCCAACAACCGTGAGCTGGTCGCCGGCCTGGTAGACGCCTTGGCCTCTGCGGGCAGCGAGCGCCTGTGCCTGCTCACCGAGGCAAGCGACGACAGCCCCGTGCGTCGCGAACGCGCCGAGGCCTTTGTCGACGAGCTTTCGCGACGCGGCCTTGCGGGTGAGGTCGTCACCCTGGCCGATGGTGGCGCCACGGGCGTTGGCCGCTTGGACGAGACCATCCGCGGCTATGCGGGCAAAAAGCTCGGCCTCATTGCCGTCAACGGCCTGGTTTTCCTGCGTTTGACCGAGGCGCTGGTACAGCTGGGGCCCTCGTTGCCGGCTGGCCTCAAGATCGCGACGTTTGACGATTACCCTTGGAACCACGTGCTCTTTGGCGGTGTGACCACGGCAGCGCAGGACACTCTTACCATTGCCGAGCGCGTAGTCGAGCGCCTGTCCGAGCGTATCGACATCGTTACCACTACGGTGGGCGATGCCGCAAAGCTCGCCCCCAAGCGCATCGAGGTCCCCGGCCACATCGAACACCGCGCTTCGACCTCGCGCTAGCCGCTCGTTCGCAACGGCCTGCTCAAGCACGTTTTTTGAGCGCTTGATACGCTTTAACCCTGCGGAAACATTTTTCTGCGATAGTATCTGCGATATAGATCAGTCGAAACCCGCCCGAAAGAAAGGGGAGCGACATGAACCAGCAGAACATCGATTACGTACTCCGCTCCGTAGAGCAGCGTGACATCCGCTTTGTGCGTCTGTGGTTTGTCGACATTCTCGGCCGCCTCAAGAACTTTGCCATTAGCCCCGAGGACCTCGAGGTCGCTTTTGAGGAGGGTATTGGCTTTGACGGCTCCGCCATCGAGGGTTTTGCCACGCCCGAGGAAGCCGACATGCTGGCGTTTCCCGATGCTTCGACCTTCCAGATTTTGCCGTGGCGCCCGAGCCACAACGGCGTCGCGCGCGTGTTCTGCGACGTGTGTACTCCCGATCGCAAGCCTTTCGCCGGCGACCCGCGCGATGCCCTGCGCCGCATGTTCCGCAAGGCCGAGAAGGCCGGCTATCTGCTCAACGTGGGCGCCGAGCTGGAGTACTACTACTTCCCCGACGAGCACACCCCCGAGCCGCTCGACAACGTGGGCTACTTCGATCTTTCGGTGAGCGATGCCGCTCGCGACCTGCGTCGCAACACGGTCCTCACGCTCGAGAAGATGTCCGTGCCCGTGGAGTACACCTTCCACGCCGCCGGCCGCTCGCAGCATGGCATGAGCCTGCGCCACGCCGAGGCCCTGAGCATGTCCGACGCCATCACCACGGCCAAACTCATCATTAAGCAGCAGGCCTACGAGAGCGGTTGCCACGCCTCCTTTATGCCCAAGCCGTTGGCGGGCGAGGACGGCAGTGCCATGTTCCTGTGCCAGTCGCTATTCGACCACGACGGCAACAACGTGTTTTGGGGCGAGGACGACGAGAAGTACCACCTCTCCGAAATCGCCAAGCACTACATGGCCGGCATCTTGGCGCACGCGCGCGAGATCAGCGCCATCACCAATCCCACGGTCAACTCGTACAAGCGCATCACCACGGGTGGCGACTCCGTGCCGCAGTACGCCACGTGGGGCCTGCGCAACCGCGCGAGTATGGTCCGCATCCCGGTCTACAAGCCCGGCAAGCCGCTGTCCACGCGCATCGAGCTTCGCAGCCCCGACCCCATGGCCAACCCGTACCTGGTCAACGCCGTCACGCTGGCGGCTGGTCTGGACGGCATCGAGCGCAAGCTGGAACTCCCGCCCGAGGCCACGGCCGAGACGCTCAAGCTTACCGACTGTCAGATGGTCGAGGCCGGCTACGCGCCGCTGCCGCGCTCGCTCAAAGAGGCGCTCGACGTGTTTGAGGACTCGCAGTTTATGAAGGATGCCCTCGGCGAGCACACCCACAGCTTCTTCCTCAAAAAGAAGCGCGACGAGTGGCATAAGTTTGAGTCTACGATCACCGAGTGGGAGATCAAGCACTACCTGGCGAACTCCTAATCGCGCTGGCTTGTTCCAGTACGATTGAGCTCATTTCTTTGGAGGCCGATATGTCCGAAAAGAGTGCCCTGTTCATGGCGCGCACGACGCGCTTCCACGAGTTTGCCCGCAGCTTGACGACTACCCTGGGTGTCGAGGTGAGCCTGGCAACCCCCGATTCGCCAACTGCGGCGCACGACTTTGACCTGCTGATTCTCGATTCAGATGGCATTCGCAGCGACCGCATCGATCAGATTGCCAAGTGGCTTGACGATCGTGGTGGCGTCCCCATGTTGGTGATCGTTGACGACGAGGCGCTCGGTACCTTGCGCCTGCCCAATCACGCGCATGCCGACTTTGTATGCCCCACGGCGACACCCAACGAGCTCAAGGCTCGCGCGCAGCGCCTGATGGGCGAGGAGGAGACCGTCACCGCCGACGATGTACTCAATATCGATAACCTCGAGATTAACCTGGCTACCTACCAGGTGACACTCGATAACGAGCCCATCGACCTGACGCTGATGGAGTACTCGCTGCTGAGCTTTTTGGCGACGCACCCCAACCGCGCCTACAGCCGCGAGGTGCTGCTGCACCGCGTGTGGGGCTTTGAGTACTGCGGCGGCACGCGCACCGTCGACGTGCACATTCGACGCATCCGCTCCAAGGTGGGCCCGCAGATCGCGGCGCACATCACCACCGTCCGCGGCGTGGGCTATCTGTTTAAGGACTAGATTTCCACCACAAAGGGGACAGGCACCTTTGTGGTGGCTTTGACGCAGGTGCGGGTTCCTCTCGAATCTGCAACAGAACTTAAGCCTTCCTAAAAGATTGCGTTCTCATACACTTGTGCCCGCATATTGGGGTACAACTCAACGTGAACAACGATGGCCCGCCACGTGTTTGGCGGGCCTTTGGTTATTTGACGAAAGGATCGCAGCCATGAGCGAGAACGATTCCCAGCGTCCCCAGGATGCGGGCAACGCCGGCGAGACCCAGCAGCAGCCGCGTGTGCAGGTGGAGTCGACGCCTGCCGACGGCAACAACATTCCCTACGTGCAGGCCTACGATACGCAGACCGGCAAGCCGCTGGGCGGCCAACAGGTCGTGAACAAGCACACGGTGGTCAAGACCAAGACCAAAAAGCTGCCGATCTTTATTACAGCGCTTGCCGGCTGCGCATGTGGTGCCCTGCTGGTCATTGCGCTCATTATGAGCGGTACGCTCGATATCGGTGGCGGCAAGAATGCCGTGACGGCGGGCGCTTCGGGTTCGTCGACGCAAAAGATCACCATCGACTCCGAGGACACCACGCTGGCCGAGGCCGTTTCTGCCAAGGCCCTGCCCTCTGTGGTTTCCATCACCGCCACTTCGAGCGGTGGCCAGAATGGCTCGCTTTCGCAGTCTGCCGACGAGTCGGACAACTCGGGCAGCGTCGGTTCGGGCGTGGTGCTCGATACCGAGGGCCATATCCTCACCAACAACCACGTGGTCGATGGCTATGACCAGTACGTAGTGACCATGGACGACGGCACCACCTACGAGGCCGAGTTCGTGGGCAACGACGCTTCGAGCGACCTGGCCGTCATCAAGCTCAAGGACGCCGATGCTTCCAAGCTCACCCCGATCGAGATTGGTGACTCCTCCAAGCTCAACGTGGGCGAGTGGGTCATGGCGATCGGCTCGCCGTTTGGCAACGAGCAATCTGTATCCACGGGCATCGTGTCGGCGCTGTATCGCTCCACGGCCATGAGCTCTACCAGCGGTAACACCATCTATGCCAACATGATCCAGACCGATGCCGCCATCAACCCGGGCAACTCCGGCGGCGCGCTCGTTAACGACAACGGCGAGCTCGTGGGTATCAACTCGCTCATCGAGAGCTATTCGGGCTCCAGCTCGGGCGTGGGCTTTGCCATTCCGGTTAACTACGCCAAGAACATTGCCGACCAGATTATCGACGGTAAGACGCCGGTGCATCCGTACATGGGCGCCACGCTTTCGAGCGTCAACGCGCTCAACGCCCGTACCAACAAGCTGAGCACCGATAGCGGCGCGTATGTGGCGAGCGTCGTCGAGGACGGTCCTGCTGCCAAGGCCGGTATCCAAGAGGGCGATGTCATTACCAAGCTGGGCGACGACGAGATTACGAGCGCCGATGGCCTGATCATCGCACTACGCAGCCACGAGGTGGGCGAGAAGGTCGAAATCACGCTCATGCGCGGCAAGGAAGAGAAGAAGGTCACCGTCGAGCTGGGCTCCGACGAGGAACTGCAGAACCAGCAGCAGAACGACAGTGCAACCGACACTGGCAACGGCGGTATTACCGATGAGCAGCTGCGCCAGTACCTGGAGGAGCTGCTCGGCCAGCAGGGCCAGGGCCAGGGCTACGGCCAGGGTTTCTAACGAGCTGTATCGCACATATCGAAGCCAGAGGGGCTGTTCCGCCAACGCGGGACAGCCCCTCTTTTCTTATTGATCCGTTGGGGACGGGGAAACGGATCATTTAGAAATGGCAAGGGCATGAGTTGATCGCGCGATCCGCCCCGGTCCGGCCGCTGCCGATTCGGTGCGGTTCGAAAGGGTTATTCGGCGCCATGGTGACCGGTGGTACTCTAGTATCCGTTTGAAATCGAGCGAAGGAGTGCCGCTATGGAGCAATCGAGCCTGTTTGGTGACGGTGTGGACATCGATACCGAAACGCCCGCGAGCGCGGATGCCGCTGCACCGGCCGACGCCCGTGCCCAGGCGGCAGCGCGCGCGGCCGAGCTGCGCCATGAGCTCGATTACCACGCCTATCGCTACTACATGCTCGACGCGCCCGAGATCACGGACGCCGCCTTCGACAAAATGCTCGTTGAGCTCCAGCAGATCGAGGCGGCCTATCCCGACCTGGTGACGCCCGACAGCTATACCCAGCGTGTGGGCGGATACGTGAGCGAGCAATTTACGCCGGTCACGCATATGGCGCGCATGTATTCCATGGACGATGCCATGGATCTGGACGAGCTCGACGCATGGCTCCAGCGCACCGAGGATGCGCTCGGTGCCGGCAGCGTCACCTATACCTGCGAGCTTAAGATTGACGGTCTGGGCGTGGCCCTGACCTACCAAAACGGAACCTTCGTGCGCGCGGCAACGCGCGGCGACGGCACCACGGGCGAGGACGTGTCGCTTAATGTGCGCACCATCAAGGACGTGCCCATGCACCTGTCCGAGCCGGCGCTCGCTCATATGGGCGCCGACCGCGAGCGTACCATCGAAGTACGCGGCGAGGTCTACATGCCTAAGGGCAGCTTTGTTCGTCTGAATGAAGAGGCCGATGCCGAGGGCCGTGACCCCTTTGCCAACCCGCGCAACGCCGCTGCAGGATCCCTGCGCCAAAAAGACCCCAAGGTCACGGCGCGTCGCGACTTGGCCACCTTTATCTACGCCATCGCCGATACCGATCCGCTGCACGTCCACAGCCAGCGCGAATTTCTCGACTGGCTGCGCAGCGCCGGTTTTAGCGTCAACCCCAACGTGGCCCGCTGCGCCACGCCGGCCGAGGTCCACGAGTTCTGCGCCCAGGCCCTCGAACATCGCGGTGACCTGGACTACGACATCGACGGCGTGGTCGTAAAGGTCGACAGCTTCCAGCAGCAGCTCGACCTGGGCTTTACTGCCCGCGCACCGCGCTGGGCCATTGCCTTTAAGTTCCCACCCGAGGAAAAGCAGACCGTCCTGCGCGAAATTCGCATCCAGGTGGGTCGCACCGGTGTGCTCACGCCGGTCGCCGAGTACGACCCGGTGACGGTCGCCGGCTCCACCATCGCGCGCGCCACACTGCACAACATCGACGAGATCCGCCGCAAAAACGTGCGCGAGGGCGATACCATCATCGTGCACAAGGCGGGCGACGTAATCCCTGAGGTCGTGGGTCCGGTGCTTGACAAGCGTCCGGCCGACAGCGTTGACTGGCAGATGCCCGAGGTCTGCCCCGTGTGCGGCAGCCCCGTTGTCCACGAGGACGGCGAGGTGGCCTACCGCTGCGTCTCCATCGACTGCCCCGCGCAGCTCAAGGAGCGCCTGCTCCACTGGGTGAGCCGCGGCTGCATGGACGTTGATGGCCTGGGCGACGAGATCGTCGACAAGATGATCGCCGCCGGCCTGATCCACGATGTCGCAGACTTCTACCAGCTCACGGTCGACGATATCGCCGGACTGGACACAGGGCGCACCTATGCCAGCTCCAACAGCAAAAAGGGCGTCAAGAAGGGCGACCCCATCCCGGTGGGCCTCAAGACGGCCGAGAAAATCATCGCCGAGCTCAACAAGTCCAAGAGCCAGCCGCTCGGGCGTGTGCTGTTTGCCCTGGGCATCCGCCATGTGGGCAAGAGCGTGGGCGAGGTCATCGCCGAGCGATTCCTGTCGATTGACAAGCTTATCTTGGCGAGCGAAGAGGATATTGCCGAGTGCGAGGGCATCGGTCCCAAGATTGCGGCGAGCGTCAAACAGTTCCTGGCCGTGCCCGAAAACCTTGCCGTGCTGGAGCGCTTGCGCCAGGCTGGTCTGTCGCTCGAGGTCGACTTGGGCGCCGCGCACGCGCAAGCCGCGGCCGACGCTGGCGTGGCGGGCGAGCTCGCCGACGCACAGCCGCTTGCGGGCCTGACCTTCGTGCTCACCGGCACGCTCGTCAACCGCACGCGCGACGAGGCAGGTGCGGCGCTCAAGGTACTCGGCGCCAAGGTTTCGGGTAGCGTGTCAAAGAAGACGAGCTATCTGGTCGCCGGCCCCAAAGCGGGCTCCAAGCTTACCAAGGCCGAGCAGTTGGGCGTGCCTGTATTGGATGAGGACGCACTCGAGCAGATCTTGGCTACTGGTCAGGTGCCAGAGGTGTAAGGCATCGATAGCCAAATTGAAGAACCGCCCGGAAGCACGATGCCTTCGGGGCGGTTCTTACTTTGCTGGGGAAACGGGCACCGTGATCTGCGTCACGTAGGTCTCTGGATCGTCGCTGATGATGTCATCGATAAGGGCGATCTCGCGTGAGGGACCGGCGGGTGTCAGGCCGTGCTCGCACATATAGCCGAGCAGCTGCTCGTAGCGTGGGGCTGCTTGCCCATGTGTACCGCGGAAGCTTATGGTCAGACAGCGCGCGGCGGGCCGCACCTCGACGTCGCCCACGTAATCATCGGTGTCATCGAGCAGCAGGAAGACCTCGTCGTAGCCATCAAAGTCGCCGGCGGCGAGGCGCTCGGCGCCAATCCCGACGCCCAAGTTGCCCAGAAAGACAAAGGTCTCGTGCTGGCCCTTCTGCAGTTGACGAATCTGCCACTCCAGCGCATAGGCGTCGGTAGGGTTGACGCGTTCGCGCAACACGGCGCAGCGAAGCTCGGGCGCATCGATTTCGCGGATGGTATCGAGCTCGGTGCTCAAGGCATCGTGTAGCAGAGCAAGCCGGTTGTCGATCTTGCGCGATACGCGCTCCAGCTCGCGGCGCTTGCGCTCGATGAGTTCCTGCTGCTGAGCCAGCTGCCGCTGCATGAGGTCCACATCGCGCGTGGTCACAAACTCGCGGATCTGTGCCAGCGGCAGGTCCAGAACACGCAGGTGGCTGATGGTGTTGAGGGTGGAGAGCTGCCGCGATCCGTAGTAGCGGTACCCACTCGCCGGATCGATGTGCGCCGGGTCCAGTAGGCCCATCTGCTCGTAATGGCGCAACGTGCCCACGCTCAGGTTAAACAGGCGCGCCACCTCGCCAATGCGGAGCAGGCCCTCGGTATGTTCAGTTGGCGAGTCGGCCATAGGAACGCTCCTTTCAATAGAGCCGGGGAGGGGCGCCGGGCTCGCGTTGCCCCGCTACGCCATCAGCTTGTCAAAAGCCCCGCGCCGGTTGAGCACGGTAAATGCAATCACACAGATGACCGCCGACAGAATGGACCCGCACGGCGAGGCAATGCCCATGGGAAACAACGTATCGGAATAGGCGTTTGACAGCAGCCATGCACCGGGCACGCGAATGAGCGCCACGGCCAGCACGTTGTGCGCAAAGCCGATGTAGCTCTTGCCGTATGCAGCGAAAAAGCCGCTAAAGCAAATGTGGATGCCGGCAAAAATCGCGTCGAAAATATAACTGTGCATATAGCCAGTACCGGCGGCGACCACCGCGGGGTCCTTGGCAAAAAAGCCGATAAACGCCGGCGCCACCAGCCACATCAGCACCGTGATCAGGCAGCCGTACACCACCGAGATGGTCATGGCGTCCTTGAGTACCTGACGCGCGCGATCGCCCTTGCCCGCGCCGGCATTTTGCGCCGTGAGCGCGCTGACGGTAGCGCCCATGGAACTCGGCACAATGAACAAAAAGCTGATCATCTTTTCGACCAGGCCCACGGCGGCGGCGTCGACCAGACCGCGGTGGTTGGCGATGACGGTGATGAACATAAACGCCACCTGGATGCAGCCGTCCTGCACGGCCACGGGCACGCCGATCTTAAGAATGCTACCGAGCACCTCGGGCTGGGGGCGCAGGTCGCTGCGCTTAACGTGGATGTTCGTGCGGCGGCTCTTGAGCCACACGAGCGCGAGGGCAACGCTGGCCGTCTGCGCGGTCACCGTGCCGAGCGCCGCGCCCACGGGGCCGAGCCCCATGTGGCCGATAAACAGAAAATCGAGCGCGATGTTGATGATGCATGCCACGCCAATCACGTACATGGGCGAGCGCGAATCGCCCAGGCCGCGAAAGATGGCCGAAAGAATGTTGTACGCGGCGATAAAGGGAATGCCGATAAAGCAAATGCGCAGGTAGGCGGCGGTGCCCTCGACCGCCTCGGCCGGCGTGCCAATGAGTGCCACGATCTGCGGGCACAGTGCGAGCAAGGCAGCGGCCAGTACCACCGAGACACCCATAAAGAGCGTGATGGTATTGCCGATAGCGGTCTCGGCGCGGTCAAACCGGCGCGAGCCCACGGCGTGGCCGACGATAACCGTCGTTCCCATGGCCAGGCCCACGAGCGTCACGGTAATGATATAGAGCGTCTGCGCGCCGTTGCCCACGGCGGTGATGCCGGCGGCGCCGCTAAACTGTCCCATCATGTACAGGTCGGCCATGCCGTAGAGCATCTGCAAAAAGTACGAGAGCATATAGGGCAGGGCAAAGACCGCGATGGTCTTAAGGACATTGCCGCGTGTGAGGTCGTGTTCCATAGGTGGGGCTTTCTGGCTGGGTTTGTTTACGTACCAGTGTAGTGAAAACCCTATAACGATTGTAGAGTCAAGGTTTATGTTGGCAGCGGGGCGAAAAAAGTCGCGCTCCAAGCACGATGCTTTGACCCTCCGTGCCCCTCACCTCGCCTCAAACCATCACAACATTCGACGTTTTTTGCCAAAAACGGGAAAAACATCGAATGTTGTGATGGTTTTTCTACCACTCGATCGGGTGGAATCGCTTTCTTGCGCACGAAGGTGTGCGGACCCGTGGGCAGGGGAATAAGGTTGGTTATCCGACTCCATTGGAGGGCTCATGGACCTGCCGATCGTCCTGTCCCATAAGACTGCTTGGCTGTACCACAACGTGGCGCGCCCGTCCGAGCCGCTCTCGCGAGCAAGCAGCCTATACGACGAGGACTCGCTTGCTAGCGAGGCGGAGCCGGCTGCGAGCCTGCCCAAATTGGGACTCGATGCCAAGGGGCTGAGGGCTTCAACGGCAGTTGGGATCGTTACCGACTATCTGGTTGCGCTTGGTATTCCACGAGAAGAGCTCGATCATATCGACACGCTCGTCAACTTCGATTTTGAGCGCTCGACGCCGGCTGGATTTAGGTGCCACGTGTTTGGGGCGCCGGTACCTCCAGGCCATCTTATCGAGGTGGCAGAGGGCCTTCTGGTGGTTGATGAGGCCATGTGCTTTGTCCAGGCGGGTTCGTGGATGAGTGAGCCCGAGCAGCTGGAATATGGCTACGAAATCTGCGCCCGATACCATTTGAATCATCTGTCGACAGGCGATTATATCGAGATGGGGCAGAGGTATACCGTTGCCGACTTGATTGCCTATTGCAATGAGAACCGATCTCGTCAGGGGGCTATACGCGCGGCCGCCGTGCTCAAGCGCGTGCACGATGGCGCGCGGTCGCCCATGGAGACGGCCACCGCAATCATGGTCGTAGCAAAACGTTTCCAGGGCGGGCTGGGATACGCCAAAATCGAGCTCAACCATAGGGTCGATGTTCCCAACGAGTTCAAGTGTCTCGCAAAGGCCGGGTATTTCGAGATTGACGTATATGCGCCTGCGAGCGGTACGGGGATTGAATACAACGGCTCGGACCATCTTGATAAACAGCGCAGCGCGTCGGATGCGGAGCGTATGACCGTACTGAGCGCGCTGGGCTTTAGGATGATCGTCCTCACCGGGACTCAGTTTGCCCATCAGCTGCAATTGCACCGGGCGATGAACGCCATTGCGCTCGCTATGGGCCTCAAGTGCGACCGAAGCGAAGCGTTCCAAAAGCGGCAGAACGACCTTCGAGAATTCGTGATTCGCCACTGGGACGGCGGCCTCTAGGGGCGCTTTGGTCTTTCTACGGGGTGCCGTGGGCAGGCAAACCATCACAACATTCGACGTTTTTTGCCAAAAACGGGAAAAGCATCGAATGTTGTGATGGTCTGTGTGTTGAGGATGGGCTTGGGAAGTCCGTTTTGCTCGAAGCGACCTGTCCTGTCGTACGGGTGTCGGCATGATTCTCTCGTGGGGTATTATGTTTTCCGAAGAATAAAACGCCGCGTGAGGGGAGGGTTGCGTGGACGGGCACGTGCAACATGACGGCTTTGGCCGCGATATCAACTACCTGCGCATTGCCGTTACCGACAAGTGCAATTTCCGCTGCATTTACTGCATGCCGGCCGATGGCGTGGCGCCCCGTGCACACGACGAGCTACTCAGCGCCGAGGAAATCGCCCGCTTTGTGCGCTTGGTGGCGGGGGAGGGCATTCGCCGCGTACGCCTGACGGGCGGCGAGCCGCTGGTCAGCCGCCGTATCATCCCGCTCATTCGCGACATCCGCGCGATTCCGCGGATCGAGGACATCTCGCTCACCACCAACGGAGCCCTGCTGCCCAAGCTGGCGCCGCAGCTCAAGGACGCGGGGCTTAACCGCGTCAACATTTCGCTCGACACGCTCGACCCTACGCTCTTTGGAAAGATCACGCGCCTGGGTCGACTCGAGCAGACCATGGCTGGCATCGACGCGGCGCTGGCTTGGGGCTTTGAGCCCGTTAAGGTCAACTGCGTTGTTGTGCGCCGGCTCAACCAGGATGTGGCGGCCCTCGCACGACTGACCGTCGACCGCCCCATCCACCTGCGCTTTATCGAATACATGCCCATCGGCGACGAGCGCACGAGCTCGCATTGCGCCGTGGACCCTCACGCACCCACGCTCAACCCCGAGTTGTGGGATGCGAGCGACAGCGTGCCGAGCGACGAGCTGCGGGCGCGCGTCAATGCCGGGGCCGCCGCGATGGGTCTGGGCGAGCTCGAACCGCTTGACATCACCGACGCTCCTGCCGGCGCGGGCCCCGCGCGCTATTGGCGCTTTCCGGGCGCGGCGGGAACGGTCGGCTTCATCAGCGCCATGTCCAACCATTTTTGCGCGAGCTGCAACCGCCTGCGCCTGACGGCCGATGGCAACGTGCGTCCGTGCCTGTTCAGCGATGCCGAGTATTCGGTGCGCGAGGCGTTGCGCCGTGGTGATGATATGCAGGTACTTTCGATTTGGCGCGATGCCGTGGCCCACAAACCGCAGGAACACGCGATAATTGAGGGCACGCAACGATTTATGTCCCAAATCGGAGGATGATCATATGGCCAAGAGCAGGTACGCCGATGCCACCAAGGCCGCTCGCAGGGCCGCGATGTCTGCCCATAAAGCCACGGCTGCTGCCAGCAACACCGCTGGGTCCGCGGCGGTACAGCCGTCCGCCGGCACTGCTGCCGAGCCCGCCCGCGACGCCCGCCGCGACGAGCTGACGCACGTGGATGCCAAGGGCGAGGTGCGCATGGTTGACGTGTCCGACAAGGCCGAGACCCATCGCATTGCCATCGCCGAGGGCACGATTCTTATGCACCCCGAGACGCAGGCCATGGTGCTGCAGGATGGCGCTAAAAAGGGCGACGTGCTCGCTTGCGCACGCGTTGCGGGCATCATGGCCATCAAACGTACGAGTGACATCATCCCCATGTGCCATCCGTTGCTCATTACCAAGAGTAAGTGCGATATCGAGCCTATCGCGCCGGCGGGGACGCCTGCCGAGGACGTGCCCGAGGGCTGGGCGCCGCCGCGCGCGGACGGGCAGGTTGGCTTTCATGTGTTGGTCACGGCGGGCGTGACGGGCAAGACGGGTATTGAGATGGAGGCCCTGACCGGCGCGAGTGCCGCGTGCCTCACGATCTATGACATGTGCAAGGCGGTCGACCGCGGTATGGAGATCGTCGACGTGCGCCTGCTGCACAAGGAGGGCGGCCGCTCGGGCGTGTGGGATCGCGCAGGGCGTCAGGCCGCTGCTGTTGAAGCCGTGGCCGCTGACGGTGCCGCGCCCGCGAGCGCATCCGTCGCCGTCGCGCCCGCAGCTCCGACACCGGCCGTCCCCGCGATCGCGTTTATCGGCTACCAAAACTCGGGCAAGACCACGCTCGTCGAGAAGGTCATTGCCGAGCTCACCCGCCGCGGCCTGCGCGTGGGTTCGCTCAAGCATCATGGGCATCATGGCTTTGATATCGACGTGCCCGCTAAGGATACCTGGCGCCATCACCAGGCCGGATCCAAACACGTGGGGCTCATCTGCGCTACGCGCTGGGCGGAGTACGCCGACACGCGCGAGGAGGACGAGATGCCCGCGCGCGAGCTGCTGTCGCGCTACAACGATGTCGACGTGGTGATCATCGAGGGCTACAAGACCGAGGGCTTCGACAACATCGTCGTCGCGCGATCGGGTGTGGATCGCCTGCGCGGCAAGAGCTCGCTTGACTTGGTCGACGGTCGCACGCTGGCGCTTGCCTGCAATGAGGCCCTGGCGCGTCAGGCCTTCGACGCCGGCTTCGCGACCCGAGCCATCAACATCAACGACGCCCGAGCCATCTGCGACCTTATCCAAGATCACCTTTAGGGGCCGGCTCGCTGCGCTGCCATAACATGCCAAAAAGGGACAGGTTTATTTTGGCAGGTTTTATCTGGGCAAACGCCATTTCCACCACAAAGGGGCCAGGCACCTTTGTGGTGGATTTTGCTTTGGTAGATGTGTGGGACATGCCTTACAATCTACCAAGTAGTTCATGACGGGCGAAAAACGGAGAAAAGGGGCTTGATGCGTCCTTAATGTTTCATGCGGATAGATTGATTTGACAGACGGTGGCGAATGCCCGCCGTCCACATTCGTATGAAACAAGGAGTCTCCATGCTCGTCTCTCTTTTCTCAAAGCCTCAATCATCGCTTTCCGTGCAGGCAAAGCGCCTGGTGGCGATGCGCTTTCTCATCTACACCGGTTTTCAGACCAGCTACTTTATCGGCGTTATCGGAACACTCACCTATGCGGACGGCGCTTCGGTCATCGCGACATCGCTGGCTGTCCTGTTTATGAATGTATTTGTGATCCTGGGATCCTTTGCGGGTGGCGCGGAGCTCGACGCCTGGGGTCCGCGCCGCCATTTCTTGCTGAGCATCATCGGCGCTCTCGCAACTGGCACGGCAATCATCGCTTTTGGTAGCGCGACCGGCGTCGTCCTGCTCGGCGCGGTGTTCCTAGGCTTTACGATGGGATTCGCTCAGCCCATTGCCACGTCCTATCCGGCCTATCTCACCAATGACCCCGTCGAGCTCAAAGACATCAACTCCGCCATTGCCATGTTCTCAAACGTGAGTATCATCGTCGGACCCACGTTGGGCGGCTTTGTCGCGGCTGCTGCATCGTCACGCGCGGTGTTCGTGCTCATGATGCTCTTTACCGTGCTGGCGCTCGTTGCCGGCTGGGGCTTTAGGTCGCAGACCAGCCATGTCGCCGGGCATGCGGATGCCGATTCGGCAGAGGAAGGGGAGCGTGCGGGACAAAGCTCCAACCCCAGCACGTCCGCCCGCGCCACCTTCGCAGCCAGCATCAAGACAGTCTTCACCAACAGCGTCCTCGCGCTACTTTTCTGCATCATTTTTCTTTCGAACTTTGGCTACGGAGCCTTCGATCCGCTGGAGTCGTTCTTCTACCGCGATGTCCTGCACGTCGGCGTTGAGTGGATGGGTTGGCTCTCGTCTGCCTCGGGCGTGGGCGCGGTGCTGGGTGCTGTGCTCGCGCTCCGCTTGCCGCCGCACCTGGTCAGCCTTAAAACCTTGCTCGTGGCGCTCATGTCCGTGGGCCTGGGAAGCCTGCTCTATGTGGGGACGCCGTACGTGGGCGTGGCCCTCGTCGGCCAGATCGCCCTGGGCATAGCTTGGGGCGTCGTCAACCCGCTCCACAACACCATTGTGCAAACGACGGCTCCGCTCGAGCAACTCGGTCACGTGAACTCGGTCATGGGCTTTGGCAATATGTTTGCCGGCGTGGCCCCGCTGGCGATTGCCCCGTGGCTGGCGGCGACGTTTGGCGTGCAGCAGACGCTCATCGGAGCAGGCATGGTCGTGACGGCAGTCCCCGCGGCGTTGCTGCTGTTTGGGCGCCGGCATTTTGATCGTGCCGCAAGGCAGTAAAACCCATCACAACATTCGATGAAAATCGCGATTTTGCCGAAAAACGTCGAATGTTGTGATGGTTTGGCCCGCAAACGTCGCAACCACCACAAAGGGGCCAGGCACCTTTGTGGTGGTTTTTGCTTTGACGGGCCGCGCCTGTGCCTTGGTATACCATGTACGCCGTTCACGACCACACCCCACACCGCCGCACAACCCAGAAAGGCCCCCATGGACACCATCTTCAGCCACATCAAAGCCGTGTTCTGCGATATCGACGGTACACTGCTCACGAGCCAGCACACGGTGTCCCCGCGCACCGTGGCGGCGATCCGCGCCCTGCGCGAGCGCGGCGTGCTCTTTGGCCTGTGCACCGGGCGCGACGCCCACGCGACCGAGGCCATGTACGAGCTCTGGGGCATCGAAGGCCTGGTGGACGTGCTGGTGGGCTGCGGTGGCGCCGAGGTCATCGACCGCGCGCACGACATCAACGAGCTGAGCTATCCGCTGCCGGGCGAGACCATCGCGCGCATCTGCAAGCACATGGCGGACCTTCCGGCAATACCCGTCTGCCCCCGAGACGGCGTGTTCTACGTGCCCGAGAGCAACGCGTGCGTCGAGCACCTGTCGCGCGTCGACGGCGTGCCCTACCAGGTGGTTGATTTTGCCGAGTTCTTGCGCGAGCCGCAGCCCAAGGTGATGTTTACCATGGCGCCCGAGGTGATGCCGCGGGTGATTGAACGGGCGTCGACGTTTGCAGATAACACTGTTAAGGCGGCGGCCCTGCAGACCACGCAGCGGCTCTACGAGTTCATGGATCCGCGCGTGTCCAAGACGCGCGGCCTTGGGCGCGTGGCGGAGCTCAGCGATATGGAGCTCCAGGACATCTGCGTGTTTGGCGATGCGGACAACGACACCTGCATGGTGGCCGACGCCGGCGTGGGCGTGGCTATGGCAAACGGCAGCGACGCCACCCGTACCGCCGCGGACTTTGTAACCGCGAGCAACGACGAGGACGGCATCGCGATCTTTATCGAGGAACATCTGCTGTAGCGCCGGGGGGCAGCCACAAAGAGGGCAGAGCGCCTTTGTGGTGGTTTTCCAAGCGTCCCAACAGTCGATTGTTGGGACGCTTTTTTGTAGCGAGGAGATTTGCGGCCGGTAACATGCGATGCCATTCAAGTGTCGATGTATGAACATATCGGCACACGCTAGTTGTGCAGTAATTGACCAATTAGCTCATAACTAATATTTCCAGGTAGATATACTGCCATTCACGGCGCAATTTTGACCGTTCACAGATTGAGCGGGTTAAAACAAAGTGTTGTACAAACAATGATAAAGTGTCATTTATCTAGATTTGCTAACGAGTTTACCAGCGTCTTTCCGAAATTTAACCCTCGAAAAACAATGCATAGTTTGAATAATTGTCAAGAAGTTAAGGCAACGTAAAGCAAACTGACATTGTTAGGCTTGCGTTGTTTAAACAAAGAGTAATAATATGCATATCAAGCGCGAGCAATTATAGGTTGCGCGCCCAAGTTTGATGGTGAAAGAGCAAGATCGCGGTCTCTTGGGGAGGAGACATCGATGAAAGCGAATTCGGATAAATCTAAGCAGAGTAATAAAGCGACGCGCCGTGTGCTGGCAGGCGTTTTGTGCGGAGCCTCCGTTTTGAGCCTGGTACTGTCGCTCGTCATGCCTCCGATCTCGCAGGCCATTGCCAACGATGCCCAGACGGTTTCTACCGAGGAAACTGTGATGGGGGGGGGTTCCTCAAGTGAGTCTACTGATGTAGGCAACACCAACAACGGGGATACCGAAAACCAGAATAGTGACGATGCTGCGGGCGACGACGAAATCCAGCAGGAGGAGCAGCCCAAGGACGAGTCGCAGGCAGAAGAAAATGAAGCGATCGACGATGGCGCTGGTTCGTCAGCCGAGGAGGCTGTGGCGAGCGAAGAGACAGCCACGGACATCAAGAATGCCGGTGACTTGCAGGGAAAGCTTCTAGGCGTTGAGGAAAATCAAACCGCCAGCTTTACGCTTGCGGCTGATATTGACTTTCCTGGTGAAATCACACTTAACAAAGGCGGCAGCAATATCACCCTTGACCTAAGTGGTCATAAGATTAAGCACTCGAGCGCCGACAAGCCGTTATTCAATGTTGCCGGTGGTGCGTCACTTACAATTAGGGATTCTGCACAGGTGGGTGAGACGGTCAGCGAGGGCCAGCAGCTAGCTGATCAGGGGCAGAGCCTGAATGCCGATAATTATGACAAGAATGCCGCCAATTATGGCAAGAATGCCGAACTGACTTACGATAACGATAACATTCCATCTAATCTTACCTACTACGTGACCGAATCGTCCCCGAGCGGAACAGGCACAACCGAGACACTTGTCAAACATGACGTTGAGATTAAAGGCGCCATCGTGGCGTGCGGCGGCAACGCAAATCTAAAGCTCATCAATCTATATAACAACAACGGCAAGGGCGGCACGTTTAACCTTGTGAGCGGCGTGATCACGCAAAAACAAGGCGGCAGCGTTAGCAGCTTGGTCTATGCCGAGAACGGCTCTACCGTCAACATGCGCGGCGGCTATGTGTGTGGAGCTTCTGGCTCGGGTGCGGGCGGCGGAATTGAAATACACGGTAATTCGACCCTCGAGGTTTCCGGTGGCGTAATTGCCGGCAACAGTGCTCCTAGTGGCGGTGGTGTGTATGCTAAAGACTCCACGGTCAACATAACTAATGGCGTAATCTCCGGCAACAGCACGCTTGCTACTGGTGTTGGTTTCGGCGGCGGCATCATGGCCGAAGGCGGCAGCGTTACTGTTTCTGGTGGCTACATTACTAACAATAAATATGCCAATTACTGTGGTAACGATGGTAATGGCGATCATGGCGGTGCTGGACTTGCCGCTAAAAACGGTACTCATGTCACCATTTCGGGCGGCCAGATCACGGGCAACTATTCTGAGGAAGCCGGCGGCGGCGTCTATGTGACCGACATCGAACACCAAGGGGCGAGCTCGCGCAAGACAATGGCATGGCTCAACATTACGGGGGGAACTATTGCCTCTAACGTGAGTTTTCGCTCTGAGGGTGCCGGCATTCGCGTGGGCCAGATGGTTGACGCGATGATAAAAGGAACGTCAAATTCAAATCCAGTCTATATCACTAATAACCACTGCATGTCTCGCTTTGACTGGGGTGGAGGCGGCATCTTCGTCCAGGGCGATTCTAAGGTCGCGTCTAATGCTGGTAGGCTATTTGTCTATAACTCCTATATAAGCAGCAATGAGGCCGGTGGCTACGGTGGCGGCGTTGCGGTTTGCCCGACGGGTAAGACTTTGGTGACAGGCACCGACGGCACGGCGATTTTCGGTAATACTTCTGCCGGAAATGAGCAAAACGCGAACGACTACGAATCCGTGAGTAATACAGGCAATAACGGCACCCCCCATCTTTCCGGCGGTGGTCACGGTAAGGACCAGGACTCCGACGCCTACAATGCCGAAGTGTTTCGCGAAAACGGCCACGCGGACTTCTTCCTTGCGGCGGAGGGTCATACGACTCCGATCGCGGCGGTGATTGGCAAAATGCTTGGCGGCGGCGATGCTAAGTATCGGGGAAGCTTAGAGCTCCAGAAAGCCATTACTATCCCCGCTAACGGTGGCGTGCAGGTATATAAAAGCATCGGCCTGAGTTCGGATGTTAAGGCTCAAGACCCCGAGGCGATCAATGCGCGAAAGGCTGCGCTAGAGGCGGGCGCGACGTTTATCACGGGCAATTATTCCTGGAACCATGGCGGCGGCATCATGTCGAACGGCGACCTGTACATGGGCGCGCCTGAGGACACGTATGTCTATCCGAGCCTCAAGCTCAAGGCGACCAAGAAGCTGGAAGGCCGCAAGCTCAATGATGGGGAGTTCTCCTTTACGGTGTATCGCAAGGATTCAGACGACCCTTTGGCTGGCACGACAGCTGGCACGACATTCAATCGCGACGTTTGCACCGAGGTTGGAACAGCAGCAAATGATGCAGAAGGCAGCATTACGTTTGACCTTGGTGAACAATTCGCATCGAGTGGCGCGGGTAACGAAATCACATACTACTTGGTCGAAGACCCCGGTGGTGATTCTGGCATCACGTACGACTCCAGCGTGTATAAGATTGTGGTGACGGCCGAAGATACCAAGACCTTGCTCATGTCTGTTCCGAGTAAAGAAAACTCAAGCCAACTGAAGGATCTTTACATCCATAACTACACGATTAAAAACGTCGGTGTAACCAAGTACGAATTCCGCGAGTCGTCTGGGAAGTGGGAGAACGTAAAAGCGAGGAGCAAGGTGCAGAAGAGTGGAGACTATTATCCAATTATCTGTGAGGGTGACTCCACGACTTTCACTAACAAGTTCACTCCGTACGACTCGAAGGGCTCCTGGACGCCTATGGCGACTAAGGTCGTTGAGGGTGGCGAGATGAAGGAGTTCACGCTCCAGCTTGCGACCGACACAGATTTTACGGATATCGTTAGCAGCAAGTCCACCACTGCCGACGGCGACAAGTCCCAGACCCTGAGCTTCGACAAGATTGATTACAAACTCGATCAACTCGACCAGCTCGCGTCTGGCCCCGCTGGCCGTGGTGCTTCCAAGACCTTCACGTACTACGTGCGCGAGAAAGACGACGGTTCGCTGTTCTCGCACTATACGTACGACAAGTCGGTCTATCAGATTACGGTTAACGCGACTGACGACTCTAACCACCATATCGACGTCACTGCGACCTACAAGCAGATTCAGGATCGTGATGGCAAGCCAGTGACCAACGACACGGGCCGCGAACTCACTGAAAGTTCCACCCCCACCTTCACCAACACCTACTCAACCTCTTTGCCCCTTTCTGGTATGTCGGGCGTCACTCTGACGTACCTTGCCGGCGCGGCGGTGCTTTGCGCTGCTGCGGCCTGGATGCACATTCGTCGCAAGGCGAATGCGAAGGGAGGCGAGCGTCGTGAATAAGAAAGTTTGCTCCTTCCCGATCTTGTTTGCGCTGCTCGCCCTCTTGATCGGCACCTGCACGGTTGTGTTCCCCGCATCCGCGCAGGCCGCGCCGAGCGCGACCGGATCCATCACGGTGACAGGCACCGTGGCGCGCTGCTACGACGCCTACCAGATCTTTGACGCCAACGTCGTCGATGACGACAACGACGCCAAGATCGCCACCGACCTTGTCTGGGCAAGCGATGCCGTGCGCGACGCCGCGCTGCCTGTGTTGCACAGCGCCGGCATGCCCAATTCCCAGACCACCGCACAGGAAGCTGCCGAGTGGCTCAACACCGATTCCCGCCTTACGAGCGCGCTGAGCGCACGGCTCGCTCGTTCCCTCCAGAACTCTGGCGCCGTGTCCGTGGCCCTTAACGCGGGTACGGAGGCCAAGCTGCCCTGTGGCTACTGGCTCATCGTCGCCGACGACGACGCCATCGCCCAGGGCGAGGCCGGCACCGCGCCGATTATGGCGCTGGTGGGCGGCAGCGCCGTCACCGTCAAGCCCAAGGCGGCGACCCCCAAGGTCCAAAAGCATGTGCTGGAGGACAGCACCGCCGCATGGCAGAAGGCCGCCGACGCCACGGTCGCCGACGACCTGTACTGGCGCCTCTCTGCCACGGTCCCGGCCGGGCTCACCGCCTACGACACCTACACGGTGCGGTTCGTCGACACCATGAGCGCGGGACTCGACCCCTCTAAGGTGGCCGCGAGCATGCGCGTGTACGTGGCGGCGGGCGCGGACGGCGGCTTCGACGCCGTCTCGGCCGGTAAGGACGGCCGCGCCGGCGTCGAAGCCGCGAAGGGCTGGACCGATATCACGGCCCAGTGCGCCACCAAGGTAGCGGCCGACGGCAAGACCTTCACCGTGCGCACCGGCGACCTGATCGCCGCGCTCGGCGGGGCCGACGCCTTCGCCGCGGGCGCCCGCGTGGTCGCCGTGTACAATGCGCCGCTCAACAGCGCATGCAACCACGGCATCGCGAAGGGCAACCCCAACGAGGTCTACCTGCGTTACCCGCGCTCTCCCTTTGCCGACCAGTCCGGCGACGCCGGCTTCACCCGCACGCCGAGCGACGATGCGTGCGCCTACACCTGGGATCTCGCACTCACCAAGCGCGGCAGCGACGGCGACAAGCCGCTTGCCGGGGCAGTCCTGAGCATCGCCGACGACCGCGGCCGCACGCTGGCGGCCGACGGCACGTGGGATGCGGAGGGCAAGGCCACCGTCACCACGGGCGAGGACGGCCGCGTGACCGTCTCGGGCGTGGACTCGGGCAAGCTGGAGGTCCGCGAGCTCAAGGCGCCCAAGGGCTACACCGCCTTTGAGGGCACGCGCTCCGTGACGGTCAAGGCCGAGGGCCTGGACGTCGACCAGGTGGCCGCCGCCAAGCCCAAGCTCACCATCACGGCCGAGTCGCCCCTGCGCGCCGACAGCGCGGACGGGTCGACGGGCAGCCTGGAGGCGTCGCTCATCAACGTGCCCACCGGCACACCCCCTAGCATTACCACCGGAGGCTTTATGCCCTCGACGGGAGATAGAACGTTGGTGTTGGTAACGGCTTTGGCCGTCATCGGAGTAGTGGCTATTGTCGTCGCGCTCGTCATCAAGCGGGGAGGAGGTCGCCATGATAAATAATTGCCCCCCCTTGCTCAGTGGCGTACTACCTCCGTAGCGATTAGAGCGCAGGGAAATGAGCCTGCTGACTTTTGGTGATGACGAGAATTGAAGCAACCTCCAAGAAAGAGGTCCCAACATGAAAACAACCAAGAACATCGCACGCCTGGCAGTAACCGCCGGCCTCACCGCAGCCCTGAGCTTCGGCGGCGTGATGGCGACAGTCACGATGGCGTTTGCTGCGGAGGGTGCTGCCCCCAGCTATTCGCTCACGATTAACAAGTCCGTGGACAATGACTCCACTTCGTTCAAGGCGTATCAGATTTTTAAGGCTGACGTTATTGACGGAAAGTCCGGTAAGGTTGCGTCCAACATTGAGTGGGCGAGTGATGACGCAGAGACTGCGGTCCTGAAGGTGCTTGTTGATAATAATGCCCCAGGGATTACCTTAGACTCGACCGCTTCTGACGTTGCCGACTACCTTTCCAAGATCACTGATACCACTGATACCACGAGTCTGCCGCAGAGCAGCATCCTTAACAAGATTGCCTTGGCTGTAGAGAAGAGTGTTACCGCTACGGGCGATTCCTTTGCCGCCGGTCGCGCTTTCACCACTACGAGCGCTGGCTACTACCTGTTCATGACCGATACCGACTCGCTCAGTGCGAATGAGAAGCAGACCGGTACCTCGCCGATCTTTGCAGTCGTGGGCGGCAACGCAGTGGTCGTTACCGAGAAGACGAGCATCCCGACCGTGACGAAGCAGGTCAAGGACGATGGTGCGGACAACGACTGGAAGTACAAGGCGGACTCCCAGATGGGTCAGACCGTTCAGTACAAGCTGACCGGCACGGTTGCAAGCAATGTCGACACGTTCAGCACCTACTATTATGAGTTCCACGATGAGCTGTCTGCCGGTTTGACTGTTGATAAGTCCACTGTCAAGGCCGTGATTGGTGAGACTCAGATCACGCCTACTTCTGTGACCGTGTCTGATCCCGATTCAAATGGCAGAACGGTCTTGAGCGTAAAGTTTGACGATCTTAAGGCTGCCGCCACGGCGGCCGGCGTCACTGTCGGCGAGCATACAAGGGTCGTTGTCACGTACAGCGCCAAGCTCGACCCGAATAAGTCCCAGCATGTCGTTGTCGGTGGCACGGGCAACTCCAACACCGTCAAGCTCATCTACTCCAACAACCCTGGCCACGATTCCCGGGGTGAGTCTGTGCCCGACACCGTGCGCGACTACACCTATGCGCTCAAGCTCGTCAAGAAGGACGCGACGGATGAGAATAAGATACTTAAGGGCGTAAAGTTCACCATCCGTGCCACTGATCCCGACGATATTGCATCCAAGGACATGTATGTCCAGGAGAATGGCTCCCTCGGTACTGAGGCTTATGAGTTCACGACCACCGACTCCGGCGAGATTAACGTCAAGGGCCTCGATGCCGGCACCTACACCGTCAAGGAGACCCATACGCTCGCCGGCTATAACACCATCCCCGAGTTCACCTTCACCATCAAAGCCATTGGATTCAACCAAGCAGAGGGAGAGGGAGAAAACAAGATTACGGTCAAGACGAGCACCAGGGGTTCCAATTTGGTCGAGGTTGACACGACTAACACGGACAACGGTACTGCTGCCTTGATCGTCAAAAACAAGCAGGGTTCCGGCCTCCCGCTCACCGGCCTTAACGGCGTGACGTTCACTTGGATCGCTGGTGGCGCGGTGCTGTGCATCGGCGTGGCTCATCTCATCCGCAGCCGTAAGCAGGCTGAGGAGTCCGAGCAGGAGTAACGCTCGCTCACCCATCCCTTTGGCAGGTGGGATGTGATGGCCATGAGACTTGCGGACACTTTTCTCGTCCGTCCACGTTCTTGCTTTGTCATTTTCTTTTCGGGGCAGACTCCGCACTGGATTCTGCCCCGTTTTTTGGGATAACGCAGCCAGCCTCCACCGTCCGATGCGGGTACGTTCGTCATCGCGTTTCTTGACTCGTATGAGGTTCGGATTAAGGTCCGTAGGCGCACGCGCGGTGCGGACGGTAGAAGGCATTTGCGCCGCAAGCGCAAATAAGAATGCCCGGGGGTCGGATCCCGGGCATTTAACTAAAGCTGAAAACTAGGCTGCCCGCGCTCCTAAGTACTTACGCGGGGTGCGTCGTTTTCTGTTGACATTGTATCCCGAATCGCCCCGCCGATTCGGGACATTTTGAAAACTCAAATGCTGGCCTATGCTCGCGCCGCACAATGCTGTCTAGCTGTGTTGTCCGGCGCGGAAGCCCGCGATTCGGCTATTATTTGTTTAGACAACCTGAGCTGTAAGGAGTGACCGGCGATGGTGCAGGGCGCCAAACATATGAAGAGCAATAACGCCGCGGACAACGGCGGCTCAAGCCCTCAGCCCAAACCTCAACCAAAGCCCAAGCGCCGCCGCAAGCGGCTGCCGCGTTGGGCCGACCGGCTCATCACCATCGTCATCATCCTTATTGGCGTGGGTCTCATGACCTGGCCGTGGATCCTGGACCGGCTCGAGGCCTCGGGCGTGTTCAACCAGATCAGCACGGTGTCCAGCACCGTGGACGCGCTTTCGGAAGAGGAGCGCGAGCGCATCCTGCTACAGGCGCGCTCCTATAACGAGCAACTGGCGGGCGAAGCCACCGAGCTTCCCGCCGACCAGATCGAGCCCTACGCCCAGCAGCTCATCTTTGACCGCGACCCCATGATGAGCTGGGTCGAGATCCCCTCCATCGACGTGAGCATGCCCATCTACCACGGCACGAGCGAGGAGGTCCTTATGGCGGGCGTCGGCCACCTGGAGGGCACGAGCCTGCCGGTGGGCGGTACCTCGACGCATTGCGTGCTTACCGCGCACTCGGGCATGCGCAACCTGAGCATGTTCGACGACATCCACTCGCTGGAGCCGGGCGACCTGGTGCTGCTGCACACCATGAACAAGACGCTCGCCTACAAGATGGCGGACTCCGAGGTGGTGCTTCCCGAGGAGATGGAGTCGCTGACCATCGAGCCCGGCGCCGACAAGGTGACGCTCGTCACCTGTACGCCCTACGGCGTGAACGACCATCGCCTGCTGGTGCATTGCGTGCGCACCAAGTACAGCAAGAAGGATGTCGACAAGCAAAAGTCGCTGGCCGGCCGCCACTGGGGCAAGCGCGAGTTTGCCATGCTCATCGTGGTCGTGGCCATTGTGCTGTTGCTGCTGGACATCGTGATCCACGCGGTCCGCAAGCGCCGCAAGGCCAAGGCCTCGGCATAAGGCTCGCCCAAAACCACCACGTAGGTGCCTGTCCCCTTTGTGGTGGTTGGCTCCAGCTGGGCAATCGAGGTATCCAAACCGTCCCAACATTCAATGAAAATCGCGATTTTGCTGAAAAACGCCGAATGTTGGGACGGTTTTGCTGCAGAACCGCCGGGCCGTGCCCGCCGCCCTCGTTACGTTTTCGCTGCATTTGGGTAAAGCACCTGCTCCAAGCGGCCTTGCCTTGTATACTGGAACGGTTTAACTGTTATGCGGAAGGGAGCGCCTATGGCACTCAGCGAGAAAGACGTGCGCGGCATTGCCGAGTACGCAAAGATCGCACTGACCGATGACGAGCTCGCCCAGATGACGTCCTACCTGAACGATGCCGTCCAGATGCTCGAGCCCGTCTTGCAATATGACTTGCCCGACGTGGAGCCCACGTTCCATCCCATCGGAAGCCTTTCCAATGTGATGGGCGATGACCTGCGCGAGCCCGAGCGCGACCTGCCGCTCGACGTGGCGCTCGAAAACGCCGGCAGCGCGCGCGACCGCTACTTCCGCGTGCCGTCCATTTTGGGAGAGGGGGAGAGCGAGTAATGAAGCTCAATCTCGATCGATTCACGGCCGCGCAGCTGGCCGAGCACGTTGCCGCCGGCGATTTCTCTGCTACCGAGGTCGCGCAGGCCTCGCTCGAGGCCATCGAGGCGCGCGAGGGCGGGGTCCAGGCATTTCTGCAGGTGGCGCCCGAGCTCGCGCTTGAGGCTGCTGCCAAAATCGACGCCCGCCGCGCCGCTGGCGAGGCTCTGCCCCCGCTCGCGGGCGTGCCGCTGGCCATCAAGGACAACATGAACCTTGTGGGTACGCGCACCACCTGCGCTTCCCGTATGCTCGAGGAATACCAGAGCGTCTACACCGCCACCTGCGTCCAGCGCATGCTCGACGCCGGCTGCCTGCCCATGGGCAAGGCCAACATGGACGAGTTTGCCTTTGGCAGCTCCACCGAGTCCTCGGCCTTCCATCGCACTAACAACCCCTGGGATACCGAGCGCGTGCCCGGTGGCTCCTCGGGCGGCTCCGCTGCCGCCGTCGCCGCGGGCGAGGTCGCGCTCTCGCTGGGCTCGGACACCGGCGGTTCCATTCGCCAGCCGGCGAGCCTGTGCGGCGTGGTGGGCTTTAAGCCCACGTACGGCGCCGTGAGCCGTTACGGCGTGGTTGCCTTTGGCTCGTCGCTCGATCAGGTGGGACCCTTCGGCCGCACGGTCGAGGATGTTGCGTTGGCCATGAACGCGCTTACCGGTGCGGGCCACGATCCGTACGATTGCACCAGCCAGGATTGCGCTGTCGACTTTACCGAGCATCTCAACGACAGCATCGAGGGCAAGCGCGTGGGCATTATCCCTGCATTTATGGAGGCCGAGGGTCTGACGCCCGAGGTCAAGGCCGCTGTTCAGCGCGCCGCCCAGGAGCTGCAGAACCAGGGCGCCGAGCTGGTCGAGGTCGACCTGCCGCACCTGGATGCCGCCATCGCCGCCTATTACGTCATCGGCCCGGCCGAGGCGTTTTCCAACCTGGCCCGCTTCGACGGCATTCGCTACGGCTATCAGGAGGAGGGCTGCGCCAACCTGTCCGATCAGAGCTCGCTGTCGCGCGCCCACGGCTTTGGCGCCGAGGCCAAGCGCCGTCAGATGCTCGGCGCCTACCTGCTGAGCTCGGGCGTGTACGACAAGTATTACTATGCTGCGCAAAAGGCCCGCACGCTCATCACGCAGGACTACGACGCTGCGTATGCCAAGGTGGACACCATCCTGATGCCCGCCTCGCCGCGCACGGCCTTTAAGTTTGGCGAGATCAGCGACCCCACGCAGATGTACCTCTCCGACCTGTACACCATTTCGCTCAACATCTGCGGCAACGGTGGCATCTCGGTGCCACTGGGCCTGGGCGAGGACAGCAAGCTGCCCGTTTCTGCCCAGCTGGTGGGGCCCGCCTTTAAGGACCGTCAGCTGCTCACATTTGCCCGCGCCCTGGAGCGCGGCTTTGCCGATGCCGCCACGGGCGCGCCCGCGCTTTCCGTCGCGCCCGATTTTGCCGGGAAGGGAGGCGAGCTGTAATGAAGGAGCTATCCGAGGTCCTGCAGGATTGGGAGGCCGTGATCGGCCTGGAAATCCATACCGAGCTCACCGCACTCGATACCAAGATGTTCTGCAACTGCAAGCTCAGCCACGATGACGAACCCAACGCCAACGTGTGCCCGGTATGCCTGGGCCTGCCCGGTGCGCTGCCGGTGCCCAACAAGCGCGCCATCGAGAGCATCGTCAAGGCCGGTCTCGCCACCAACTGCGAGATCCAGCGCCACTCGATGTTCTACCGCAAGCACTACTTCTATCCCGATATGGCCAAGAACTTCCAGACCACGCAGGGCCCGGTCGCCTTTGCCATGTACGGTCACCTGGACCTGGACGTGACCGGTCGCGGTGCCGCCGAGCGCCCCGACTGCGCGTTTGGCGAGGCCGAGGCCCAGAGCCTGGCGAGCGCCTCGGCCAATGCCGAGGGCCTGTCCACGTCCATGACGTCGACCATGCGCGAAGGCAATCAGCGCGCCGGCCACCTGGCCAGCTATGACGCGTCCAACCTGCAGATGCCCGAGCGTCGCGAGGACGGTTCCTACACGGTGCCCATCCGCATCCTGCGCATCCACATGGAGGAGGACGCCGCCAAGATGGTGCACGTGGGCGGTGCCGAGGGTCGCATTACCGCCGCTGCCGAGTCGCTCGTCGACTACAACCGCTGCGGCACGCCGCTGATTGAGCTCGTCACCGAGCCCGATCTGCGCACGCCCGAGGAAGCGCGCCTGTTTATGGAGAAGCTCCGTCGCATCTTTGTGACGCTGGGCATTTCGGACTGCTCCATGGAGAAGGGTTCCATGCGCTGCGACGGCAACGTGTCGCTGCGCCGCCGCGGCGAGACCAAGCTGGGCACCAAGACCGAGCTCAAGAACCTCAACTCGTTTAAGAGCCTGCACGACGGCCTTGCCTACGAGATTTGCCGTCAGGCCGAGGTGCTCGAGGAGGGCGGAATCATCTATCAGGAGACCCGCCACTGGGAGCCCAGCCGTAAGCGCACCGTGGTTATGCGTGTGAAGGAGACGGCCGACGACTATCGCCTGTTCCCCGATCCCGATCTGGCGCCGTTCGATCTGGACGACGAGTTCATCGACCGCTGCCGTGGCGAGATTCCCGAGCTGCCCGATGCCAAGCGCGCCCGTTTTGAGACCGACTTTGGTATTAAGGCGGCCGATGCCGAGCAGATCGCGGGCGACCCCGAGTTTGCCGAGTTCTTTGAGGCTGCCGCTGCCGGTATGGCTGGCAAGGAGGCCCAGACGGTCGCAAACCTGCTGGTCAACGAGATGATCGCCTACCTTAAGAGCGCAGGCGTGTCGCTCGCCGAGTCCGGCATCGCGCCGGCTCAGGTAGCAGCGCTGGCCAAGCTGCTGGTGACCGATGCCATCAGCTCCAACCAGGCGCACGAGGTCTTTGAGGCCATGGCCCAGACCGGTGACGACCCCAACAAGATCGTCGACGAGCGCGGTATGCGTCAGGTGAGCGATGCCGGCGCGCTGCAGCCGATTGTGGACGAGGTGTTGGCAAACTGTGCCGAGCAGGCGCAGCAGTACCGCGACGGCAACCAGAAGGTCATCGGCTTTTTGGTGGGTCAGTGCATGAAGGCGAGCCGCGGCAAGGGCAACCCGAAGCTCTTCAACGAGTTGCTGAGAACGTCGCTCTCGTAAACGGGAACCCGGGAGCCCCGGCAGGGCGGGTGCTTCCTCAAAATTTCAAACAGTCCTGCGCAAGACGAAGGCCACATTTAGTGGCCTTCTTTGCGTGCGGAACTCATTTTGAGCAAGCACCCGCCCTGCCGGGGCTCCCGGGTTCTGCGACGACTCGGCCGTTCGGGTCAGGCGGGCTGAATGGAATAGAGTGAATGGGCGCGCCGTTGGGGCGCCCATTGTTTTGGAGGGAACTCATTTTGAGCAAGCACCCGCCCTGCCGGGGCTCCCAGGTTCTGCTACGACTCGGCCGTTCGGGTCAGGCGGGGCTGAATGGAATTTGGTGAATGAGGGCGCCGTTGGCGCCTTCATTCTTTATATATGTTGGGAACGCCAGGCGGTGGGGGTGGTGCCGGTGTGTTGCTTGAAGGCTTGGGCGAAGGCGGCCTGCTGAGGGTAGCCTAGACGCTCTGCCACCTGCGCTATCGTCAGCGAGCTGTCGGCCAAAAGGTCCTGTGCTCGCTCCATGCGGCGTCTGCGGATGTAGGCGCCCAGGGACTCGCCAGTTTGGGCCTTAAAGGTGGCGCATAGCTTGGAGCGGCTTGTGTAGAGCCTCTCGGCCACCTCGTTGATACCCACATGTTTGCCCTTGTCGAGCGAGCGTTCTACAAGGCTCGTCGCTTCCTCGGCAATGGTCATGCTGGCGCGTGTGTCTGCCGCCTGCCGCGCCTGCTTGTGGGCCGCGCGCGAACAGGCGAGCTCCGCGACCATGGTCTCCACGATGCCTTGCATATAGACGTGTCCGCCTACGGCGCGAGCGCGGTCCTCGTTGATTCGGCGTAGTGTGTGGCAGATGGCAGATACTGCCTCCTCGTGCCACGACTCGGCAAACGCCTCAAAGACTCCCGCGAACTCGGCGGGATAGCGATGCTCCAACTCGTCAAAATATCCAGGCAAAAAGAGCACCGAGCGTGAGTGATAGAGTTGCCCTGCAAACAGCGGGCTTAGCTCCTCGCCGCAGCTGTCTTGGATAAAGCTGCAGACTGCGCTGCTCGGCCACGGCCCACGCAGCGGCTTGAGGTTCGCAGGCGTTATGCCGGCTTCGGGCATGCACATGAGCGTGGGCGCGCTGACCTCGCTCACGCACGCGTACGGTTCGGGCGTGTATTCGGCTAGGTGCATGTTGTGCATCGGGGTAATGAAATGCTCCATGACGATGCAGGCGGGGGAAAGGGGCATGATCCATGCGCGTCCGTGCGCCCGATCGTTTGCCACCTCACCGGTAAAGACGGCGCCCTTGCCGGAGAACTCCAAGCCAAACTGCTCAAACTGCGGTGCGTAGAGCTCGGTTATATCGGTTGCCGCCCGCCGCATTTTCAAAAGCGTCCCCTTCATTTGCGAAAACGTCCACGCCTGGCCCAATTGTGTGCCTTGGCTAACACGCCCATGATAAGTTTCTTACGGTTAACTCTCAAGCCGTTAGAAAGGAATCTCATGGCAAAGGGATCAAAAAAGGAAGGTGGCGGCATCGGCGAGTTGCTTGCATATGCCGGTGAACGTAAATTCCTAACGTATTTGGGCATGGCCCTCTCGGCGCTCTCGCAGCTGCTGAGCTTTGGCCCGTACGTGTGCATCTGGCTTGTTGCGCGAGATCTTATCGCCGTGGCGCCCAACTGGAGCGAGGCCGCCAATATCGCGATGTATGGTTGGTGGGCTGTGGGCTTTGCCCTGGCGAGCATTGTGGTCTATTTTGTGGGACTCATGTGCACGCACCTGTCCGCGTTTCGCTGCGCATCCAATATCCGCAAGACCACGAGTGAGCATCTGCTCAAGTTGCCGCTCGGCTACTTTGACACGCACGCCACCGGTGAGCTGCGCCGTATCGTAGACGGATGCGCTGCCTCCACCGAGACGCTGCTCGCACACATGCTGCCCGATATCGCCGGCGCCACCGCCATGGTCGTGGGCCTGCTCGTGCTGCTTTTCGCCCTCGATTGGCGTTTGGGTGCGGCATGCCTAATCTCGGTCGTCGTTTCGTTTTGCGCCATGGCCACCATGATGAGCGGCAAGGGCGCCGAGTTTATGAAGGCTTACATGGGCGCGCTGGTCAAGATGAACAAGACCGGCACCGAATACGTACGCGGCATCCCCGTGGTCAAGGTCTTCCAGCAGACGGTCTACTCCTTTAAGGCGTTTCACGATGCGATCGCCGAATACGCCGACATGGCGCAAAGCTATGCGGGCACGTTCTGCCGAGGCCCGCAGGTGCTCAACCTTACCGCGCTCAATGGCCTCGTGGCATTTCTTTTGCCCGTGGCGTTGCTGTTGGCGCCGGGCGAGACGGACTTCGCGCACTTTATGGTCAACTTCACGTTTTACGCGATCTTTTCGGCCGTGGTGCCGACGGCCATGACCAAGCTCATGTTTGTGGGCGAGGCGTCTCAGATGAGTGCCGATTCGCTGGCGCGCATCCGAAGCGTTATGGATTCCAAGCAGCTCTCCGTGCCTGCCCAGCCCAAGCACCCTATCGGCAGCGATGTGCGCTTTGAGGATGTAAGCTTTACCTACGAGGGTGCCGAAGCGCCTGCCGTCGATCATGTGAGCTTTAGCGTTCTCGCAGGTAGCACCCTTGCGTTGGTTGGTCCCTCTGGCGGCGGTAAGTCAACCTGCGCAAGCCTGATCCCGCGTTTTTGGGATGTTTCCTCGGGTCGCGTGCTTGTGGGCGGCGTAGACGTTCGTGACATGGATCCGCACGAGCTCATGGACCAGGTCGCCTTTGTGTTTCAGACCAACCAGCTGTTCCGGCAAACACTTGCCGATAACGTGCGCGCCTCCAAGCCTACGGCCACTGACGACGAAGTGCGTGCGGCCCTCTCCGCAGCTCAGTGCGACGACATTGTGGCCAAGCTCCCGCAGGGTATTAACACCATGCTCGGTGCTGGAGGGGCATATCTTTCGGGCGGCGAGGTACAGCGCGTGGCACTCGCCCGCGCGATCCTTAAAGACGCACCTATCGTGGTGCTCGATGAGGCCACAGCGTTTGCCGACCCCGAGAACGAGGCGCTCATCCAGCGTGCCTTTAGCAAACTGGCGGCGGGTCGCACAGTCATTATGATCGCGCACCGGCTTTCGACCGTGGTGGGGGCCGACAAGATCGTGGTGTTCAACCAAGGTAGCGTGCAGGAGACTGGCGCCCATGCCGAGCTGCTGTCCCAAAACGGTCTATACGCCAAGATGTGGGCCGAATACGAACAGGCCGCGAGCTGGAAGATCACTGCTGCCGCGGATGCCGCCGTCACGAAGGGAGGCGAGGCCTAAATGTTCGCCTCATTCCAAAAGAAGTATTTCCTATCCGATAAAGGCGTCGCCGGCGTAAAACGCGGCATTTTCTGGACCGCGCTCACCAATCTCATTACCATGGCCGGCATGGGCTTATTGTTCCTGGTCATGGCCGGTTTTGTCGAACATCTCGCCACCGGTGCCGACCTGCCGGATGCCCTGCCGATTGTGGGCGGCCTCCTGGTCTTTTTCGTGTTGCTCTTTGCCTCTAACTGGCAGCAGTATTACTACACCTACTGCATCTTTTACGAGGAGTGCGGCAAGCAGCGTATGGAGATTGCCGAGCGCTTGCGCAAGCTGCCGCTGTCGTTTTTTGGCCGTCGTGATCTGGCCGATTTAACCGAGACCATCATGGGCGACGTCCAGGCCATGGAGCACGCCTACAGCCACGTGCTGGGAGAGCTTTGGGGTGCCATCATCGCAAGCGCCATTGTGTTCGTGGCGTCGCTGTTCTTTTGCTGGCAGCTGGCGATCGCGGCGTTTTGGAGCGTGCCCGTGGCCTTTGCCGTGCTGTATCTGACACGCGGCCCCATGACCCCGGTGTTCGACCATGTGCGCGCCGAGAAGGTCAAGGTTACCGAGGCGATCCAGGAGACGCTCGACTGCGTGCGCGAGATCCGCGCCACCAACCAGGAGGCTCATTATCTTGAGGGGCTCAACGCCGTGATCGATGCCGAGGAGCGCGAGACCACCAGAGGCGAGCTCGCCAATGGGCTTTTGGTCAACTCCGCCTTTGCCATCCTGCGCCTGGGGATTGCCACCACGTTGGTCACGGGCGCTGCGATGGTCGCCTCCGGCCAGGTCGACTTTTTGATGATGTTTGCCTTCCTGCTTATGGTGAGCCGCATCTATGCGCCCTTTGATCAGGCGCTGATGCTGATGTCCGAGCTGTTTGCCGCCGAGTCGTCGGCCAAGCGCATGCGTTCCATCATGGAAGAGCCCGTGGCGCGGGGCAGCGAGCAGTTTGAGCCCGTAGGCCACGATGTGGTGTTCGATCACGTGGCATTTGGCTATGGTGCGGGCGAGGACGGCCGCGCCGGCGAGAAAGTTCTTACCGATGTGAGCTTTACCGCCAAGGAAGGCGAGGTCACGGCACTGGTCGGTCCTTCGGGCTCCGGTAAGTCCACGGTGAGCCGCCTGGCCGCGCGCTTTTGGGACGCCACCGAAGGCACGGTCACCGTGGGCGGCGTGGATGTTGCGAGCGTGGATCCCGAGGTGCTGCTGCGCGACTACGCCATTGTGTTCCAAGACGTGCTGCTCTTTGACGACACGGTGATGGGAAACATCCGTCTTGGTCGTCGCGATGCCACCGATGAGGAAGTGCTTGCTGCCGCGCGTGCCGCCAACTGCGACGAGTTTGTGAGCCGCATGCCGCAGGGCTATGACACCATGATCGGCGAGAACGGCTCCAAGCTGTCCGGCGGTGAGCGCCAGCGCATCTCTATCGCCCGTGCGCTGCTCAAAGACGCGCCTATCGTGCTGTTGGACGAGGCGACGGCGAGTTTGGATGTGGAGAACGAGACCGTGGTGCAGCAGGCGCTCTCCCGCCTCCTCGCAGGCAAGACAGTTATCGTTATTGCCCACCGTATGCGTACGGTGGAAAATGCCGACAAAATCGTTGTACTCAAGGATGGTGTGGTTGCCGAGCAGGGCACTCCGGCGCAGCTCAAGGCGGCAGGTGGAGAATTCGCCCGCATGGTGGCGCTGCAAAAGGAAGCAGCTACCTGGCAGTTGTAAGAAGGGGCAAAGGGACAGTCCCTTTGTCACATTGACAATCGGTTACTCCGCATCGTTAATTTTCAAAAGGTTAGCCATGGCTGACCTAGATAGTTAGATAAAATTGAGATATTTCAAAAGCGTGCTCGAGCAAACTTGTTTACTCGGGTGCTGAGGCACCATGCCGCGTCCAATGCGGCAAAAGGGAGAAGCAACATGAAGAAGTCGACGTTTAACACCCTGCTTGTCGGTGGCGGTTTTCTGCTCGGTACGGCCGGCATCAAGCTGCTCACCAGCGCTCCGGTAAAGAATGCTTGCGTGCAGGGTATCGCGTGCGGCATGCGCATCAAGAACGGCTACCAGGACATGGTCGAGCAGGCCAAGGCTAATGTCGACGACATGGTTGCCGAGGCTGCTTACATCACCCAGAGCGAGGCCGCTGCTGACGAGGCAGCCGAGTAACGCTCCCAGGCACAAACTATGAGATTCTCGATTATTAGCGAGATCCCCGGCAGGACCCGTCTTCAATTGGCGGGTCCTGTGCCAGAGAGCGATCTCGATGCACTTCTTAAGCTTGGCGGCGACATCGACGGCGTGCACAAGGTGCGCGTCTACGGCCGCATCGGCCAGATGGCGCTCGAATACGATGAGCCGCGCCGCGCGAGCGTGCTGGCCGCCGTCGGTGCGCTCGACGCTCAGGCCATTGCCGACGCAAAGACGGGTTACGTGATGCAGCTTGAGCCGCGCAAGCACAAACTCGTTATGGACCTAGCGACACTCGTCGGTGCCCATTACGCGCGTCGCTGGTTTTTGCCCACGCCCCTGCGTGCGGTGTTTGTCGTAGCCGGTTACATGACCTTTTTGCGCGCTGCCCTTCATGAGCTGGCGCAGCCGCGCCTGACCGTTCCCGTGCTCGACGCTTCGGCCATCGGCATTTCGTTCGTCAAACGTGATGTCGACACCGCAGGCCAGACGATGTTCCTGCTCAACGTGGGCGAGCTGCTCGAGGACTACACCCGCGCCATGAGCGAAAACGAGCTCATCAACTCGCTGCTCGATGTGCCCGATAAGGCGCAAAAGGTCGTCGGCGACATCGAGGTAAGCGTTGCCGCCGCCGAGCTCGAGCCCGGCGACTTGGTGGCCGTGCGTACTGGCATGTCCATTTGCATCGACGGTGTTGTCGAGCAGGGGAGCGCTATGGTCAACCAGGCGACCCTGACCGGCGAGCCGCTGGCCGTCGAACGCAGCGTGGGCGACGACGTGTTCGCCGGAACCGTCGTGGAAGACGGCAGCATCTTGGTGCGCGTGCGCGCCAATACGGCGCAAACCAAACTGCGCTCGATCGTCTCGCTCGTGCAGACGGCCGACTCGCTCAAGTCCGAGGGCCAGTCGCACATGGAAGACCTCGCCAACAAGATCGTCCCGTGGAACTTCCTGCTCGCGTGCCTTGTCGCGCTTACCACGCGCAGCCTCATTAAGACCTCGGCGGCGCTGATGGTCGACTACTCGTGCGCACTCAAGCTCACGGGTTCCGTCGCCGTCATGACTGCCATGAGCGATGCTGCCAAGATGGGCGTCATGGTCAAGGGCGCGAAGTACTTTGAGTCGTTTGCCAAGGCCGACACCATTGTGTTTGATAAGACCGGCACGCTCACCGAGGCACAGCCGCGTCTAGCTTGCGTGCTCACCACCGACGGCTGGAGCGAGGACGAGGTCCTGCGCCTTTCTGCTTGCTTGGAGGAGCATTTCCCGCATCCGGTGGCACGCGCCGTCGTCAACGCTGCTCGCGAGCGTGGGCTCGAGCACCGCGAGCGCCATGCCGCCGTCGAGTACATCGTGGCGCACGGCATCGCTTCCTCCATCGAAGGGCGTCGCGCGATTATCGGCTCGGCACACTTTGTGTTTGAGGATGAGGGCGCGCAGCTCGATTCCGACATTAAGGAGCGCATTGAGTCCCAGATGCAGGGCCTGTCGCCGCTGTATCTGGCGGTCGACGGCACCGTTGTGGGCGTGCTCGGAATCGAGGATCCGCTTAAGCCCGGGGTCCGTGAGGCCATCGCCGACCTGCATGCGTTGGGCGTCAAGCACGTGGTCATGCTCACGGGCGATTCCGAGCGCACGGCCGAGCGCATTGCGCGAGAGGCAGGGGTCGACGAGTTTAAGGCCGAGCTGCTGCCCGAGGACAAGTACGCTTATGTGGAGCGGATTAAGCGCGAGGGGCGCCACGTTGCCATGGTGGGCGACGGCGTCAACGATTCACCGGCGCTCGGTTTGGCCGACGTGGGCCTGGCGATGGGTGGCGGAAGCGATATCGCCAAGGAGGTCGCCGATATCATCCTGACCGATACGGATCTGGCCGCAATCGTGCGCCTGCGTCGCATGAGCCAGGGGCTTATCGACCGTCTGACGAGTTCGTATTCCAAGGTGATGCTCACCAACTCGGCGCTGTTGGCGCTGGGCATTACCGGCATGATCACTCCGCAGACGTCGTCACTGCTGCACAACGGCTCGACAATCGCCTATAGCTTGGGCAACTCAAAAGCGTACCTGCGTTAGCAGACGTGTTTGCCCACGTTATCTGGCCTGCGCCCAGACGGCATCGGTGTCGTCCGGGCGCAGGCCTTTTGCGTTTGAACATTTGCTAGCTTCTCTATATAGTGTTGCTAGCAAGGCTAGCAATTGAAGGGAGCGAGATCGACATGGGTGCTGTTAGCGGCATGGCGCAGGTGAACGTTCGCGTGGATCGCCAGGTCAAGGACCATGCGGAGGAAGCGTTGCGGCTTTCGGGCGGGTCACTGCCCGAGCTCATCAAAAAGGTGGTGGCCAAGGTCGCGCAGGGTGGCGGGCAGTGCGAGGAAGTGCTTGCGGCCGTCGACGACCGGCGGCAGACCGTCGCGCACGATACTCCGTTCGCCGCATCATGGGCGGCGGCGGATCAGCTTTACGCGGACCTGGGCATCGCTACGTCGCCCGTATCCGACAATCGCGATTGGGACACAATCTATTCCGAAGCCATGGACGAGCGCTATCGCCAAAAGGGGATGATCCTGTGAGCGGGGCTCCCCTCAAAATAATGGTGGATGCCAACGTATGGGTTGATTCGTTTTGCGTCGACCATGCCGAGTCGCTTGCCGCGCGTGCGTTTATTGGGCAGGCGACGGAGGCGGGGGCATTGCTGTTCTTTCCGGTGCATATCGCCAAGGACGTACTGTATGTTGTACAGCACGAACTGAAGCGCAGCGTTCTTGCCAGCGGGGGAGCGCTCGGCGAGGCTTCTGCCCGCGCGATTGGCGATGCGGCGCTGGCGTTTGTTCGGAACATGACCGAAAACGCCACGGCCGTGGGTGCAGATGCGTCGGACCTTTGGCTGGCCGACAAATACTTAGCGCTCCATCGCGATTACGAGGACAACTTGGTACTCGCCGCATGCAAACGCGCCCAGGTCGATTACTTGGTGACCAACGATCGAAAACTGCTCGAACATGCCGATCTTGCAGCAAAGACACCTCGTCAAATGATGCCGATTCTTGCCTTGGCCGAATGCGGCGGCGCGGCAATCGGTTGACGCGAACTGTTTGCGGGCCTCTTGGACGACGATGCGCCAAGGGGCCCGCGTCTGCTATTTACAAAAGCTCGGCCTTGATGGCGGGACTTTCTGCGAGCTGCTCGGCTGCCTTTTCGTCGGAGCTGTCGAGTGCTGCCAGACTGCGGTAGACCCACTCGTTGACCTGGGTGTTCTTGACGCCTGCGGTCTGCATAAGGGCGCCTACCTCGCGGATTGCTGCGAACAGATCGGCCTTGGGACCCGCGAGCTCGACCTCGATACCGTGGTAGGCGGCCACGCCGCGGTTCTCACTCACGTGGTCGATAAAGCCCTCGACGGTCTCAAGCTGCTGGGCGAGAGCTGCATCATCGTCAACGTCCAGCGCGACGAGTGCGTTCGATACCGTGAGGGCGGGATGTCCGCAGGGGACAAAACCCTCGATGACATCCATAGCTTCGGTAATGGTTGAGCCCAGGCCTGCGAGGGCATCGACGAGTTGCTGCTTGGTATCCATAACGGTCCTTTCGACGGGTCAATTTTGCTTGGCGAAAATATACGTGACGCGATCGGTAACAAAAGTGCGAAGTGCGGCGCACATTGGGGTCTTCACAGCTCGTGCATAGAACAGCTGTCCGCTTTCAGAACGTGGTAAGATAACACTCCACAAGCGGGGCTCGCCCCGCATGTTCCTTGAAAAGTCGACGGGCGTTGGGTGCTCGTACCCAATGCCATCCAGACTTTCCCGACATTCGGGGGCGACTGGTTTCGACACGATAGCTCTGAGAGAGGAAGCAAGCCGAGGTCTCCTCGCCTCGTTAAACAGGGGTACCGTCAAATTGAATTGACAACAACTCTTCTTTTGAGCCTATGGCTCTCGCTGCTTAGTTTATAGCGGCGCGTCAACCCGGTGATTTCCCCGACACCGGCGCGACGTCATCTTAGGGGAATGCTCCTGCGCACGTAATCGGTATGGCGTGGGCTAAGACCGAACCGGTTAGGACGTCACGAGCGTGTCGCTGCGCGCAAAGCGTCCGAGACTAAACCAGCGACTGAGCTTGGAGATGCCAATCAGGGGGCTTTCGTGGACCGGAGTTCGATTCTCCGCGCCTCCACCAATAGTTACAGGCAGGTAGATATTCGTATCTACCTGCCTTTTCATTTCTAGCCCGTACCGCGGAGAATCGAACTCTGTGCAGGGCGCGAGCGTAAAGAAAACGCGTAAGCGTTTTTGGCCCGCGGGCGAGGACGCCGGCAGGCGGCCGAAGCCGGTGCGTGTTCGCGAAGCAAACACGCGGATTCTCCGCGCAAAGCCCCAACCCAAAACAGATGTGCTGCCGATGGTATTTCAGCTAGCCATGCCCAGCACCAACGGATTCCCCCACCCGCGGAGAATCGAACTCTATGCAGGGCGCGGGCGTAAAGAAAACGCCTCAGTGACGCAGAGTGGGACGCGCTTTCCCAATGGCAGCCCAGGCGGAAAGCCCATCCCGGAATCCGCGCTCAGACTGGGACGTAGTTTCCGGATGACGCCTCAAGCGGAAACTGCATCCCGGAATCTTCATTCGGAATGGGATGCAATTTCCAAATGAATGGCTAGCGGAAAGTATATCCCGGAATCCGCGCTCAGAACGGGTCGCGCTTTCCCAACGGCGGTCCAAGCGGAAAGCGCATCCCGTAATCCCGCCTCAAACTGGGACGCACTTTCCGCTGCACCTGCCGCCTCGAAAAACCTGCGCGCCCTCCATTCCAAAACTGGGTAGAAGAAAGCCAAAACGCAATCGCAGGAGGTCAATATGACTGCAGAAGATAAGGCAAAGAACGCCGGCAAGGTCGCGCTCGTCTTGGAGGGTGGCAGTTTTCGTGGGCAGTTTACCGCCGGCGTGCTCGACGTTCTCATGGAGGCCGGCGTCGAGATTCCGGCGGTATATGGCGTATCGGCCGGCGCCCTCAACGGCGTGAACTACAAGTCGCACCAGATCGGCCGTGCCAACCGCATCAACCTGGCTTTCTGCAACGACAACCGCTTCATGGGCGCCGCATCGTTTGCGTCCACGGGCTCCATTGTGGGTTACGACTTTATCTTCAACGATGTCCAGGACCGCCTGGATCCCTTTGACAACGAGACCTTCGACGCGAGCCCCATTGAGATGTACGCCGTCGCGACGGACATGCTCTTTGGAACCGCCACGTACCTCCCGGTCAAAAGCGCCGTGCTCGATCTCGACGCCGTGCGCGCCTCGACCTCGCTGCCGCTGGTGACGCCGCCGGTCGAGATTGACGGGCACAAATACGTCGACGGCGGCGTGGCCGATTCGGTTCCTATCGAGCATGTGCTCGAGGAGGCCGGCTTCGAGCGCGCGGTTGTTATTGTCACGCAGGACCGCTCGTACGAGAAAAAGCCCTACGAGTTTATGCCTGCCGCGCGCGCCCGCTATGCCGACTACCCCTACCTGCTCGAGGCTATCGAGACGCGCCACGACCGTTACAACATACAGCGCATGCACCTGTGGAAGTATGAGCGCGAGGGCCGTGCGTTGGTCGTCGCTCCGCAAAAGCCGGTCGAGGTCGGCCATGTCGAGCACGATCCGGCAAAGCTTTTGGACCTGTATATCCAGGGCCGTCAGGAGGCAAAGCGCCTGCTCGCGGAAATCCAAGAGTTCGTTGAGCGCTAGCGACGGCGAACCCTCAAAAAATGACAACAGCTAAAGAGTTGGAAAAATCACGGCTCGTGGATGACATGTGCAGAAACTCTGGTCGGAGCCAAAATACCTGTTGACTCGTACGGCGAGCGGGGTAATATGGACGGGTTACTTGCAGAGCCCCGTGAATCTCTGTAACAACACGTACTGTACATGGAGGAGTCTAAGTGATTTCGAAATCGACTCACTACGCCAAGCAGGGCGAGGTCCAGCGCAACTGGGTTCTCGTCGACGCCGATGGTGCTGTCCTGGGCCGTCTTGCCACCCAGATCGCAATGATCCTGCGCGGTAAGAACAAGCCCCAGTTCACGCCCAACAGCGACTGCGGCGACTTCGTTGTCGTCATCAACGCCGATAAGGTCCAGCTTACCGGTAACAAGGCCGACACGAAGACCTATTATCGCCACAGCGGCTACAACGGCGGCCTCAAGGCTGAGAGCTTCCGCCAGGCTATGGAGAAGCACCCGGAGAAGGTCATCGAGCGCGCCGTTCGCGGTATGCTGCCCAAGACCACCCTCGGCCGTGCCCAGATGACCAAGCTTAAGGTCTACGCTGGTGCCGAGCATCCGCATGCTGCCCAGAACCCCACGAAGATTGAGCTGGAGGCTTAAAGATGGCTGAGAACACCGTTGTCTACCAGGGTACCGGCCGTCGTAAGAACGCCGTCGCCCGCGTCCGTCTCGTCCCCGGCACCGGCAAGGTGACCATCAACAAGCGTGACGCCGAGCAGTATTTCGGCCGTCATCAGCTCGTTGAGAACGCCCTTGCTCCCTTCAAGGTGACCGACACCGCCGGTCAGTTCGACGTTATCGCTCTGTGCGATGGCGGCGGCATCTCCGGTCAGTCCGGCGCTCTGCGTCTGGGCATCGCTCGCGCTCTTCTGAACGCTGGCGACTACCGTGCTGACCTCAAGAAGGCCGGTTTCCTTACGCGCGATGCTCGCGTGGTCGAGCGCAAGAAGTACGGCCTCAAGAAGGCCCGCCGCGCTCCCCAGTTCTCCAAGCGCTAAGGTTTTATCTCCTTTCGAGATACAATGTACAAGCGGGGCCTGCCGATTCCTCGGCGGGTCCCGCTTTTCTTTTTCGACTAGGGTGGGCGGTTGTATATCGCCTGCTAGGGAAGGAGCGATCCTATGCCCCAGAACATCTTCGGTACCGACGGCGTCCGTGGCGTCGCCAATGCCGACCTCTCGTGCGACCTCGCGTTTCGCCTGGGCCGCGCGGCGACCAAGTTCCTTGGCCCGGACATCTGCATCGGCCGCGACACGCGTCTTTCGGGTACCATGCTCGAGAGTGCTCTGACCGCTGGCATTATGGCAGAGGGCGGCCGTCCGCATTGCTGCGGCGTTATCCCTACGCCGGCCGTGGCGCTGCTCACCGTCCAAAACGAGCTCGACGGCGGCATCGTCATCTCCGCTTCGCATAATCCGCCGGAGTTCAACGGCATCAAGTTCTTTAGCCGCAAGGGCATGAAGCTTCCCGATGCTGTCGAGGAAGAGATCAGCGCCTGGGTCATGTCCGAGGAGGCCATGGCTGCCGACACGCTGCCGACCGGCGCCGGTGTGGGTCACATCATCAAGATGAAAGACGCCCGCAAGGCCTATGTCGATCATGCCATCAGCACGCTCGACGGCCTTAAGCTCGATGGCCTGGTTGTTGCCGTCGACTGCGGTCACGGTGCTTCCTGCCAGACTACGCCCGCCGCGCTGCAGCGCCTGGGTGCCACGGTCCATGCCATCAACACCGATTACTGCGGCACCGACATCAATGTCGAGTGCGGCTCTACGCACCTCGAGCCTCTGCGCGAGCTCGTGCTGCGCACCCATGCTGACATCGGTCTGGCCCACGACGGCGACGCCGACCGCGTACTGTTCGTGGACAGTGAGGGCAACGAGATCGACGGCGACTACATCCTGGCTATCTGCGGCTCCGATCTGGCCGCTCGCGGCAAGCTCGCCAACTCCGAGATCGTCTCGACCGTCATGTGCAACCTGGGCTTCTCCATCGCTATGAAGGAGCAGGGCTTCGAGATGGTTCAGACCGCCGTGGGCGACCGCTACGTTCTGGAGCGTATGCTCGCGGATGGCGCCGTCATCGGCGGCGAGCAGTCCGGCCACATCATCTTCCTGGAGCACAACACCACCGGCGACGGTCTGGTGACGGCACTGCAGCTATTGGCCGTGCTCAAGCGCACCGGTCGTACCCTCACCGATCTTGCCGGCATCATGAAGAAGTACCCGCAGGTACTCGTCAACGTGCATTCCGACAACAAGGCTGGTCTGGACGATTGCCAGCCTATCTGGGATGCCGTCGCTGCCGCCGAGAAGGAGCTCAATGGTCGCGGCCGCATTCTGGTGCGTCCGAGCGGTACCGAGCCGCTGGTCCGCGTTATGGCCGAGGCCGAGACGCACGAGCTGACCCAGCGCGTTGTCGACGACATCGTCGAGGTTGTCAAGCGCGAACTTCCCTAATGGTCAAAAACGAGTGCCAAGTGGTAAACTGTTAAGGCTATTTTGGTCGATTGGTATGTCCGAGGGGGAGCATGTTCACTAAAGTCCTAAGGTCTTTTGGTATGCGTGGTCGAGTCCTTACGCTGGATGCTCCCATCTCGGGCGACGTCATTTCGTTGTCCGAGGTCAATGACCAGACATTTGCCACCGGCCTGTTGGGCCAGGGCGTGGCGATTCAGCCTACGGGTACGCGCGTGATTGCGCCAGCAGACGCCAAGGTCGAGGCTATTTTTCCCACGGGACACGCCGTTGCGCTTAACACGGTCGATGGCTTGGACGTGCTCATCCACGTTGGCTTGGACACTGTTCAGCTCGAGGGCAAGCACTTTACCGTACATGCGCAAGTGGGTGACATCGTCCACAAGGGCGATGTACTCATTGAGTTCGATCGTGAGGCAATTGCTGCCGAGGGCTATGATGTGACGGTTCCCATCTTGGTGTGCAACTCCGTTGAGTTCTCGAGTATCAAGGGCTCCGTTGGTGCGCATGTCGAAGAGATGGACCAGCTCATCGTTGCTCGCGAGCGCTAGCAAGTGCACGTGGCCATTAGCCTACAATTCAAACACGTTTACGGAGGGCGCCCTTGAAAGAGGACGCCCTCCGTGGCAAGATGGGATTTGTCCGAAGCTAAAAGGCTTCGGGTCACCGTGGACGGGCAGGGGCCTCGACGCGGCTAGACACGAGACACATACATTACGCGACCTCGCCCTGGTGGCCGCACACGTTGGTTGCGGCCGACGCGGGCCGCGGGCAAGTGCTTGTAAGGGGAGCCTTGCCTCTCTTGTACGAGAAAGGACGCGTAATGAAGATCATTAAAGCTAAAGACTACGAGGATATGAGCCGCAAGGCCGCCAATATCATCTCGGCGCAGGTTATCCTCAAGCCCGATTGCGTGCTGGGTCTTGCCACCGGCTCCACCCCGATCGGTGCCTACAAGCAGCTCGCTGCTTGGTACGAGAAGGGCGACGTCGACTTTGCCGAGGTCAGCACCTACAACCTGGACGAGTATCGCGGCCTTTCGCACGACGATCCCCAGAGCTATCACTACTTCATGCGTGAGAACTTCTTCGATCACATCAACATCGACCTGAACAACACGCATGTGCCCGACGGTTCCAACCCCGACGCCGCCGCTGCCTGCTCTGAGTACGACAAGATCGTCGCCGCCGCCGGTTACCCGGATCTGCAGCTGCTCGGCATTGGCAACAACGGCCACATCGGTTTCAACGAGCCCGATGACCACTTTTCCAAGGGCACGCACTGCGTCGACCTCACCGAGAGCACCATTCAGGCCAACAGCCGCCTGTTCGACAGCATCGACGATGTTCCCCGTCAGGCCTACACCATGGGTACCCAGACCATCATGTATGCCCGCATGATCCTAGTCGTCGCCAACGGCGAGGCCAAGGCTCAGGCCGTGCATGACATGTGCTATGGTCCGGTTACGCCCGCGTGCCCGGCTTCGATCCTGCAGCTGCACACCAACTGCGTTGTCGTTGCCGACGAGGCCGCCCTTTCGCTCTGCGAGTAGCGCGAATCCTGCATCTCGACATAGCCTTGCCTAAGGCCTCCGCTTTGCGGGGGCCTTTTTGTTATCCCTCTCCGCCCGCTTGACCAAAATCTTGCCGCAAGCTTGACGAATGCCGGATGCCCAACAGTTTGATTCATTCCATACCAGATTCTATGCAAAAATGCCACCAAAAGGTCGTAGACGGTAGCGGGTGCTAGGCGAGTTGAATGACATAGCTGAACCTTGTTCATTTGCGTTACACTGCCGCTTAGATGGGACAAGCTGACAAGCTCATTTACCTGCTTAAAGACCGATTAGTCGGGGGATTAATAACAATCGGCCCTCGCTGTACAAAAACTTGCCGCTTGCGTACCAAAAGACAACCTAAAACGCAAGGTCGCTCTATTCATAGCGCGGCTTGTATGGTCTTGCGGTTACAGTGTCCATACGGTCGAGTTGAGGAGCGGGCATGGTAAACGATTTGAGCGGTATAGACGACCTCGAGCTGATGCCGCTGGGCGGAGGCTATATGGTGCGACGCGAACGCTTGATGAATGAGCTTATCGCCAAGGGCCGAAAAGCCGGCATCGTGGTTCTTTATGCGCCCGACGGGTTTGGGAAGACCTCGGTGCTGCTGCAGTACACCCATGAGGTTAAATGCGACCCGACGCGAGGCCCCGTGCGGATTATCGAGGCCGATCGCGCCATTGGGCGCGAGGTGTTTATGCAGCTCGAGGTGGTTACCGAAGAACTCAAAGACAAACCGCACTCCCTTATCGCGATTGATAATGTGCCAAACCTCGATCAGCACGATACCGAAGACCTCATCGACAGGATTCGCGGCCTGCGCGCTATGGGGATAGGGGTCTTTATCTCCTGCCGTCCTTCAAATCGTCAGCTGATTCATGGGCTGGGCGATTCGGTTAAGATCAATGCGCAGATGCTCAAGGTGCATGCCTATGAGTATTCGGCGTGGGCATCGGCGTTTTCGATCAGCACATCGCTCGACTTTTATCAGCTTACGCAGGGCGTGCCCGAGCTCGTCTCGGCATTGCAGACGGGTCTGTATGGCCAAGGCGACGTAGCCGGTCTGCTCGAAAACGAGATTGTCAACGTATATGGCGCGGCACTTGTCGATCTGGCTTCGCTCGACAATAATGCGCTGTTTTGCGTGGCATGTCTCATGGTTTTGATGGGCGAGGGCAATATCGCAGAACTCGAGGCTTGTGGGGTGAGGTTGTCGATGGTCGACCAGTCCTACTTTGTACGCGACTACCCGATCTTTGGCTTGGATCCCGCCGAGCGGAGTTTTACGTGTCTGGGCACGGAGGATAACGGACGCTTGCGCTTGCGCAAGTTGGTGGCCGAGGTTCGCCCCGAGCTTGTTCCGAGGGCGGCCCGGATTTTGCTTAAGGCGGGTAGATGCGATGCGGCGATGGGCCTGGCGGACGCCTTTTTGGACCGTGAAGCGGTCCTTGAACTTGCTGGGCAGTATGGGGTCGATCTGGCTCTGACGGGGCACGGGGCCGATATCTGCCGGGCAGCGCTGGGCACGATCGATGCCGACGATCCGGCTCCAGAGCCAACGCCTGCTGAGGCGCTCGGCGTATATCTGGCGGCGGTCAGCGTGTCCAATACAAAGCTCGCTCGCTATATGGCATCGGTCATCGAGCGCGGGGGCGAACGGGCGGCCTGCGAAATAGACCCTGTTTCATGGAGGGTGGCCCAGACACTGACGGCTGTTTGCTATGGGGACAACGGGCTTGGGCTTCCTACGAACCTGGCCGTGCCAGAAATAGAGACGTCCCACACCGCACTCGACATGCTGTCCGCGCATATCGAGGTCAAGCGATGCCTGACCGAACGGGGAGATGACGGCGGCGTTCTACAGCAGCTCAAAACGAGCAAGGCCTACGACTGTGAGCTCGACATCGCGGGGATTGTTATACGGGCCGATAGCATGCTGGTGGAGCTCTTTGACGGGTCGTTTACGGGAACCGACGAGCGCGACGACGAGATGACGGTGGTGCGGGAGGCGCTCGACGTGCGTGGGCTTAAGGCGATGGCTATCTGGGTGCGCATGGTGTTGGCGGCACGGCGGCTCCTTTCCGGCCTGCCGGTAACCGACGACGCGGCGTTCAACGAGCTCGATCGTTTTGCCGTGCGCATGCGCGACAACCAGATTCAGCTGTTTGGCCTGTTGCTAGAAGGCTGGCAGTCGCTGGCAGAGGGACGGCCGGTTAATGCAAAGTTCCGTGCGGTCCAAGTGCTCAAACTTGCCGAGGAGTCGATTGCGTACATGCGCGATAACGCATTGCTGCTGGAGCGCGCGGCGTATCTGCGTAACACCTCGATGGTTTCGGTACGCGAGGAAGCGGAGTTGCTCGATATAAGCCAGACGCAGGTTGGTGGTGCAGAAGCCTGGATGGTGGCGCTGCATTTGGCTTGCGCGGGGCGAGATAGCGATCTTGCGGCCTGGATGTCCATGAATCGCGCGGGGATTCTGGAACCATCGTATCGGCTCTTTGCGCGCCTTGCCATGCATTGTCTGGGCGAGCCGGCGACCAGGATTCGCAAGAAGCTTCCCGTGCGCGAGCTGTCGCGGTACTCGCTGCGCGACGATTTGGAAGGGGAGGGCGAGCGCCTGTTCCAGGCTGGCGAGGTTGAAGCCGTTGATACCATCGACCATATCGAGATTCGCATGTTTGGTGCGTTCCGCGCCGAGCGCGACGGGTTTCCCATCACGGACAAAATGTGGCGCCGCAAGAAGGCGGCGACGCTTGCCGAGCGGCTTGCACTGGGCATGGATGCGCTCGTCGACCGCGAGACGCTGGCAATGGAGTTGTGGCCCCATGCCGAGTTCAATAGCGCCCGCAACAACCTGTACTCGACGATATCGCGCTTGCGGTCGGCTTTGGGACCGACGCCGGATGGCAAGTCGTGTGTGCTCATCCAAAATGAATGCATCGGACTCAACGGCGACTACGTCAAGACCGATGTACGGCTGTTTGACCAGATAAGCCGCGAGGTTTTGGGAAATCGCACGGGTGCGCGCGGGCCCCATTTAGTTGAGCTGTGCCTTAAGATTGAGCAGCTTTATGCCGGACCGCTGTATGTTCCCAATGGCTGTAATCCAACCTACTTTTTGCGCATGCGGCGCATTATGCAGTCAAAGTACATCGATTGCATGATTAAGGGGGCAAATGCCGCTCTAGAAGAAAACGACCTGCAGTCGGCGATTTGGCTGGCGGAGTCGGGGCTTCGGCAGGAAACGGCGCGTGAGGATATGGTGCGCTGCGCCATGCGCGTCTACAGTGCGGCGGGGCGGCGGCGCGATATCGTCGAGCTGTACAGCGGGCATATGCACCATCTGAGGGAGCAGGTCAATGGCGTGCCCGAGCCCGAGACGCGGCGTCTATACGAGCGCTTGGTGGAGGGACGGCTCAATCGCGTGCTGGTCGAGCGATAAAAAACGGGCGCCCGAAGTACTTGGGCACCCGTAAGCTTGCTATGTGTTGGCTCGCCGGATCATTGGCTCTTAGACGAGCTTGATCTTCTCGATGTCCTTGCGCGAGGACTCGCGATACAGCGAGAACTTGCGGCCGATGACCTGGACGACCTCGGCGTGGCAGCGCTCAGCGAGCTCTTCGGCGGCCTCGCGGGCGGAAAGACTGGAGCCATCGAGCACGGAGCACTTAACGAGCTCGTGCTTCTCCAGGTAGGCGACCGTCTGCTCGACGGTGCCCTCGTTGACATCGGACTTACCGATGATGATGGCGGGGTTGAGGTGATGGGCCATGCTGCGAAGCTGCTTGACCTGGGCTCCTGTCAGTGCCATGGGTTCTCGCTTTCTATGTATGGGGCGCCCCGCGACGGGGCCTTAATCTACGTGAGCTGTCCCACGATAGCGCAGGAACGGCGCGGTGTGGGGCGCGTTTGCCCAGTTCGCAAAGAATGCGGATGCCGAGGTGATGGGCAGCTCGGGCTGTGAACGGGCTACGAGCGGGATTCAGAGACCGGTTCCCATGCAATAAACGCCCAGCGAACCTTACGGATATGGTCGAGCATATAGCACCCCTGCGGCACGCCCTTGGAGCCCGGCTCACCGGCGTGGGGATTCTCGATCATGTGTTGGGCGATGTAGTCGCGCAGACGGTCGACCTTATCCTCGTTGCCATGCTCAAGCATGCGGGAAAAGTCCGCCACGCCTGCCTCAAGGCTATCGAAGGTATCGCGACGAGGCGATTCAAAGTACGTGACCTGCGGCAGGGCACCCATCTGAATGAGAATGTTAAAGGCGTACACAAAGCCATTGCTGCAGGTAACCGAGGCGCCGATGGCGTTCATCAAGTGCAGATCATAGCGCGGGCTGGAGTTGGCGACCATCGTGACAGCACAACGCCGACGAGCCGTTCGATTAAGCTTGGCAAGCGCATCTTTTAGATTGGTCGTCGTAACCGACCGACTGGCAAAGGCAACATCCACCGCTTTCGCGACCGGTCCAACCAAATCCCAATCATCATCCCAAGCAAGCTCAAGCGGCGTTATGCGCCCCTCGAGCCCGTAATACTCAATGCCGGCATCAAGGGTGCCCAACATAGCGGGGGAGAAGTCGGCTGCAATCACAGGATGCCCAGCCTGAGCAAGCGGAATAGCAATCGACCCAGCCCCACACCCCATATCAAGCACCGATTCACCAGGCTTTAACGCCAACAGCTTCATAAAGTCCCGGGCATACGGAGCAGTCTCAAGCGGCCGAAAATGCCGAGCCCTTTTATCCCACTCAAAAGAATCATCAGCCCGCCGCCGACCAGCCTGCAGGCGCATCCATTCGCCATTCCAATCAGCGGAAAGAAGCTCAGAGCGAGCGTCCCCATCAACCACGGGCCAACCTCCTAGCAACAAAAAAGCGACTCCTCCCAAAAGAAGAGCCGCAACCAGCATATATCAGAAAAAGAACCGTTCCAACGCCAAACCGCCGCACCAGCCAAGTGGTGCAGGAGCGAAGCGACTGCAACCGGGATAGAACCCAACTGAGGTCCCGTTGTGCGGGAGCCCCGGGGAGGGCAAATATATAAGGTCGATCGCGAGTTCCGCACGAGCCGGAGAGCACTTAATGTGCTCTCCGTGCGAGTCAGGACTGTCCGAGCAGGCGACCTTATATATTTGCCCTCCCCGGGGCTCCTCGCCAGTCCCCCTCAGCTAGTTCTTCAGCGAGTTCAGCGGCGCCGGGAAGCGTCCACCACGGTGGGCAAGCACAGTGCCGGCGTTGGGGTTCACCGGCATGATGGGCGCACGGCCGAACAGGCCGCCGTACTCGACGCAGTCGCCCACGCCCTTGCCGATGGCAGGAATCACGCGGACGGCCGTGGTCTTGTTGTTGATGACGCCGATGGCCATCTCGTCGGCGATGATGCCGGCGATGGTCTCGACCGGGGTGTCGCCGGGGATGGCGATCATGTCCAGGCCAACGGAGCACACGCAGGTCATGGCCTCGAGCTTCTCGAGCGAAAGCGCACCGGCTTCGACGGCGGCGATCATGCCGGCGTCCTCGGACACGGGGATAAAGGCGCCGGAAAGACCGCCCACGCTGGAGCTGGCCATGACGCCGCCCTTCTTGACGGCATCGTTGAGCATGGCGAGCGCGCAGGTCGTGCCCGGGCCACCGCAGGTGCCCACGCCGATGATCTCGAGGATGCGCGCGACGGAGTCGCCGATGGCAGGCGTGGGAGCCAGCGACAGGTCGACAATGCCCTTCTCGACACCCAGACGATGGGCGGCCTCGCGGCTCATGAGCTCGCCGGCACGGGTGATCTTAAAGGCGGTCTGCTTAATCTTTTCGGCGACTTCCATCATCGAGGCGGAATCGGGCAGCGTCTCCAGGGCTGCGGCCATAACGCCGGGACCCGAGACGCCTACGTTGATGACGGCGTCGGCCTCGCCACCGCCGTGGACGGCGCCCGCCATAAACGGGGAGTCCTCGACCATGTTGGCAAAGCAGACAAACTTGGAAGCGCCGACGGAATCCTGGTCGGCCGTGAGTTTAGCGGCATCGATGATGGTCTGGGCGGCCATGAGCACGGCATCCATGTTGATACCGGCGCGCAGGCTGGCGACGTTGACGCTGGAGCAGACGCGGCTCGTGGTGGCGAGTGCCTGGGGGATGGACTGGATAACGCGGCGATCGGCGTCGCCGATGCCCTTCTGGACGAGTGCGGAGAAGCCGCCCAGGTAATCGATGCCGAGTGTCTCGGCCGCGCGGTCGAGGGCGTGCGCGATGGGGGTGAGGTCCTCATCCTTGCAGCACGCGGCGATCTGCGCCACCGGGGTGACGGAAACGCGCTTGTTGACGATGGGGATACCGTACTCGCGCTCGAGGTTCTCGGCGGTCTCGACCAGATGCTCAGCCGTGTGCGTCACGTGGTCGTAGATCTTCGTGCACATGCGGTCGAGGTTCTCGTCGCCGCAACCCATGAGCGAAACACCCATGGTGATGGTCCTGATGTCGAGGTTCTGCTCCTCAACCATGCCGCGGGTTTCCGCGATTTCTGCGGGCGTGATCGCCATCCTTGCGCTCCTATCTGCCAAAACGAGCATAATCTTATCTATTCTAACGTGCCGCACGTGCCAAGTGGCGCATGCGGCACGTTTTGGTGCTCGGTTGTTTCCGTTGTGTTACTGCCCAAAGACCTCTTCGGCGATGCGCGCGCTTTCGGCGGCATCCTTGGCGTAGTAGTCCGCGCCGATCTGCTTGGCGTATTCGGGGGTGAGCACGGCGCCGCCCACGATGATCTTGACGCCCGGCACCTCGGCATGAAGCAGCTTGATGGTCTCTTCCATGGCGACGACCGTGGTAGTCATAAGCGCCGAGAGGCCGACGAGCTTAATGTCACGCTCCTTGACGGTCTTGAGCACCTCCTGCGGATCGACGTCGCGACCCAGATCAAAGACGGTGTAGCCGTAGTTGTCGAGCAGCATCTTGACGATGTTCTTACCGATGTCGTGGATATCGCCCTTAACGGTGGCCACGCAGATCTTGCCCTTGTCGGCAATCTCGCCGGCGGGCATCAGGCGCTTGATGGTGTCGAAGCCCACACGCGCGGCTTCGGCCGAGGCCATAAGCTGCGGCAAGAAGAACTTGCCCTGGTCAAAGAGGACGCCAACTTCGTCGAGGGCGGGGATAAAGTGATTGTTGATGAGGTCCATGGCGTCGTGGTCTGCCAGCAGACGCTCGGTCTCGGCAGCGATCTCGCCTTTGCGGCCCGAGACGACCATGCGACGAATCGGGTCGTCGTTGCCGTCGGTGCCGGCGGTGCCAGCAGCGGGCGCGGCATCACTCGATGCGGCCTGAGCTGCTGCCGGGTTGGCGGCGATCTTATACGGATCGGTCCAACCGGCATAGCGCTCGATGTATCCGGTCGAGCCCTCGTCCTCAACGCTCAGGACGCGATAGCTGTAGACGGTATCCATAAAGCGCTTGGAGCCCGGGTTCATGATGGGGGCGTCCAGGCCCGCGCCAAAAGCGGCGGCCAAAAAGACCGAGCCCAGCAGCGGGCGGGCAGGCAGGCCAAAGCTGATGTTCGACACGCCGAGCGCGCATTTGACGCCCAGACGCTCCTTGCACAGGGACATGGCGCGTAGGATCTGCTCGGCCTGGCGTTGATTGGTCGAGGCGGTCATGACCAGGCAGTCGATGAGGATACGGTCCGGGCCGATGCCGTAGCGGGCGGCCTCGGCCACGATGCGTTCGGCGATGGCAAAGCGGGCCTCGGCGGTATCGGGGATGCCGCCTTCGTCGAGCGTAAGGCCGACGACGTTGGTTCCATAGTGGGCGACCAGCGGAAAGATCTCATCCATGATCTTTTGCTTGCCATTGACCGAGTTGATGATGGGCTTGCCAGCGTAGCGGCGCACGGCGGCCTCGACGGCTGCGGGGTCGGTGGAGTCGATCTGCAACGGCAACAGCGTGGAGCCTTGGAGCTGCTCGGTCGCTTGCTGGATGACCTTGACCTCGTCGATCTCGGGCAGGCCCACGTTGACGTCCAGGATGTCGGCGCCCTGCTCCTGCTGGCTGATGCCCTGGCTCACGACGTAGTCCAGGTCGCCGTCGCGCAGGGCCTGCTGCAGGCGCTTTTTGCCGGTGGGATTGATGCGCTCGCCGATGACGGCAATCTTGTGGCCGTCGCAGGGGAGGTCCACGACCGTCTGGGCGCTCGTGACCGACATGCTGGGCTTGCGGTGGCGCGGACTGGGCGTGTGGTTATCGATAAGCGTGCGCAAGGCGGCCATGTGCGCCGGCGTGGTGCCGCAGCAGCCGCCCACGACGCTCACGCCGTCCTCAATCATGCCGGCGACGGCTTTGGCGTATTCAGGGGCCTGGATGTCAAAGACGGTATTACCGTCGTCGTCCACGTGGGGCAGTCCCGCATTGGCCTGCACCATAACGGGTTTGTCCGTAACGGTGAGCATACGTGCGGCGAGCCCTCGGAGCTCGGCCGGTCCCTGGCTGCAGTTGATGCCCAAAACGTCGGCGCCGATGGCGTCGAGCGTGATGGCGGCCACCTCGGGACTCGTGCCCAGGAACGTGCGACCGTCTTCCTCAAAGGTCATGGTGGCAAAGACGGGCAGGTCGGAGTTCTCTCGGCAGGCGAGGACGGCCGCCTTGATCTCGGCAAGGTCGGTCATGGTCTCGATAATAAAGAGGTCCACGCCCGCATCGACGCCGGCGCGCACTTCCTCGGCAAAGAGGTCGTAGGCCTCGTCGAAGCTGAGGGTACCCAAGGGGCGCAGCAGCGCGCCGATGGGGCCGATATCGCCGGCGACGTAGTGGGCACCGGCTGCGCGGGCGCAGGCGACAGCGGCGGCAAAGACATCTGCCACGGTGGCGGTACCGTCGAGCTTGTGGGCGTTGGCGCCAAAGGTGTTGGCGGTGATCACGTCGCAGCCGGCCTCGACGTACTGTCGCTGAATGTCGGTAATGACCTGGGGCTCCTCAAAGTTGAGCAGCTCGGGCAGGGCGCCTGCCTTCATACCAGCGGCCTGCAACATGGTGCCCATGCCGCCGTCGAACAGCAAGTGCCCCGTGCCCTCGATGGCGGCGCGCAGGCGATCGTCCTTAATGCGCAGATCGTCGATCGTGCGCGTCTTGTACGCGGCGCCGTTGCAGCGCGCGGCATTGACAGGTGCCGCCAGCGCAGCACCGTCCAGATCATGAGTGATAAGCGGAGTAAACATCGAGGGCTCCTAATGGCTGGAATAGCAGGTGGTGTGGGCGGCACGGAAGCGACAGTGCTCGCGCATGCGGCAGATATTGCAGGTGGGGCGGCTCTGGGCGTCGTGGACTTCGCCGTCAAACAGACCAATCACCGCGGTCACACTCTTGGTGGGCATGAGCAGGCTGGTGGGCGTGACGGTAAGCCCGATGAGCCGCGTGGCGTTGAGCGCATTCACGATCGAGCGCTGGGCCGAGAGCGGGCAGTCGCCATAGCCGGGACTAAAGCGCCAGTTGCCGGCGAGTCCGTGTGCGGCGGCCGCAGCCTTGACCTGCTGGTCCATCTGCTCGACGGCGGCTTCTACATAGGCAGAGCATGCGGCGTCGAGCACGGCTCCCTCTAGGGGCTGCTGAGCTCCCGTGGTGCGCAGACGACGCTCGGCGTCCATGCCGAGGGTGCATGCCATGAGCGCGGCCATGCGGGCGTCCTTGAGATGTCGATAGATGTCGCGACCGCGCAGCTCAACGTTGGTGCCAACCAGACGGATGCAAGGCTCTCCCTGCTCGTCCACGCCCGTGGCATCGACGGTAAACACGCGCCGCACGCCGCGGGGCTCAATGTCCAGCTCAAGGCGCTCGACCACAAGCTCAATACGTCGTGACAGCTCGGGCTCAATCTGCTGGCCGCCGTAGCCCAGATACCGCAGCATCTCGGCACGGTCGACACGGGGATGGTGCGCAGCATCGACACGGTAAAGCGCCGGCGACGCAAGGTCGGCCGGCACTTCGACAGCGGTTGTATCGATGTGCGGTTTTTCCATTACCCCAGGCGCTCCATAATGGTCGCGGCGATCGCAGGACGATTCATAGTGTACAGGTGCAGACCGGCGGCACCGTGCTCCTTAAGGTCGCAAAGCTGACGGGCGGCATAATCTACACCGGCTGCCTGCAGGCTCTCGGGGTCGTTCTCGTACTTGGCGAGAATCTTGATGACGGGGGAGGGCAGCGATGCGCCGCACATAAAGACCATGCGGCTGATCTGGGACTTGCCCATAAACGGCATGATGCCCGCGGTGATGGGCACCGTGATGCCCGCCTTGTCGGCAAGCTCGCGGAAGCGGTAGAAGCACTCGTTGTCAAAGAAGAGCTGCGTCACAAAGAAGCTCGCGCCGGCGTCCTGTTTTTGCTTGAGGTATTCGACCGAAGCGTTGAGGTCCTCACAGGCAATGTGGCCCTCGGGGTAGGCCGCGGCGCCCACGCAAAAGCCGGCGTCGACGAGCTCGGGGATGAGGTCGCGGGCGTAGGCGTAGTCCGAGGCGGGCTTGTCGTCCTCGGTCGCGCCAGCAGGAAGATCACCGCGCAGGGCCAGCACATTTTCTACGCCGGCGGAGCGGTATTCGTCGATCTTGGCGGCGATGTCGGCATGCGTGCGGCCAACGCAGGTAAGGTGCGCCACCGAGGGCGTATTGAATTCGCTCGTAATCATATGCGCGATGGGGGCGGTGGTGGCGCCGTTGCCCGAGCCGCCGGCAGAGCAGGTGACCGAGACAAAGCTCGGCGAAAGCTTGCACAGATTGCCTGCCACTTCGCGAGCCGTGTCGAGGGTCAGCTCGCCCTTGGGCGGGAACATCTCAAACGAAACGGGTGCGGTGCCCTGGGATGCTGCCTGCTTAAAAACCTCGTCGACGCGCATATCGTGCTCCTTTAGATACGTAATAGTGTGATGTGTTGTAAGGATTCTACAGCACCACTGTGTCACGGTGGAGTTTCACTCGCTATTCGGGGATACCAATCAAAGATGCCTTGCTATCGACATTCCCTATAACAACGCAGCTCATTGGGGGCGGGGTTATAAAGACTGGTATCTGATGCGAAATACCAGTTAATAGAGCCCCATCCCAAATTGACTACCCTTAAACCATGGGGAGAGGTCTGCAATTTATACAGTTGATTGGCTGTTGAGGGCAGCAACACCGCCGCGATGCGGTAACCTCATTGATTGGTTTCGCGACAGCAACATAACGGTAATGTCGCGGAAACACGGCGAGTCTAAGCTAGGACTCGTTCGTTAGCAATCAACACCGCTTCTCACGCGGTGCCGATACGAAGGGAGTTCCGTATGGCCGAACTTACTGACCGCTTCGGAACCATGGTGTTCTCTGAGGAAGTCATGAAGGACTACCTCCCCAAGGACATTTGGAAGCGCCTTGCTGCAACCCTCGAGGACGGTGAGCCGCTCGACCTGGACGTGGCCAACGCCGTCGCTCACGCCATGAAGGTCTGGGCCATCTCCAAGGGCGCTACGCACTATGCGCACTGGTTCCAGCCGCTTTCGGGCATCACTTCCGAGAAGCACGACAGCTTCCTCGAGCCCAACCACGACGGCACCGCCATTACCAAGTTTACGGGCAAGAACCTCATCCAGGGCGAGCCGGACGCCTCCAGCTTCCCCAACGGCGGCCTGCGTGCCACCTTCGAGGCCCGTGGCTACACCGCTTGGGATCCCACCAGCCCCGCCTTTATCAAGGACGACGTCCTGTGCATCCCCACGGCCTTCTGCTCCTACACGGGCGAGGCCCTGGACAAGAAGACCCCGCTGCTGCGCTCCATGACCGCGCTCTCGCGTGAGTCCAAGCGCGTTTTGGCATTGTTTGGCAAGAGCCCCAAGAAGGTCGTTCCTTCCGTAGGCGACGAGCAGGAGTACTTCCTGATCAAGAAGGACGCCTACCGCAAGCGCAAGGACCTGGTCATCACCGGCCGCACGCTCTTTGGCGCCGCTCCCTGCAAGGGCCAGGAGCTCGAGGAGCACTACTTTGGCGCAATCCGCCCCACCGTCTCGTCCTATATGAAGGACCTGGACAACGAGCTGTGGGCGCTCGGCATTCCCGCCAAGACCAAGCACAACGAGGTTGCCCCCTGCCAGCATGAGCTCGCCCCCGTCTATGGCGAGGTCAACGAGGCCATCGACCAGAACCTGGTCATGATGGAGAAGATGAAGCTCATCGCCTCCCGCCACGATCTGGTCTGCCTGCTGCACGAGAAGCCGTTCGAGGGTATCAACGGTTCGGGCAAGCACAACAACTGGTCGCTTGGCACCGAGTCCGAGAATCTGCTCGATCCGGGCGACACCCCGCTCGACAACCTGCAGTTCATCGTCTTCCTCACTGCGGTGATCGAGGCCGTCGATAACTATCAAGAGCTCCTGCGTGCTTCCGTCGCCTCGGCCGGCAACGACCATCGTCTGGGCGCCAACGAGGCTCCTCCGGCGATTATGTCCATCTTCCTGGGCGACCAGCTTACCGAGGTCGTCGAGAAGATCATCGACGGCAAGGCTTCCGTCCACGCCACGCGCGGCGTGCTCGACCTGGGCGCCGACACCCTGCCCAAGCTGATGCAGGATAACACCGACCGCAACCGCACCTCCCCGTTCGCCTTCACCGGCAACAAGTTTGAGTTCCGTGCCTGCGGCTCCGAGCAGAACGTCTCCGACTCCAACCTGGTGCTCGATGCCGCCGTGGCCAAGTCGCTCAAGTCCTTTGCCGATGCACTTGAGGGCACGCCCGAGGACAAGTTCCAGGACGCCGCGCTCGAGTACTGCAAAAAGGTCCTGACCGATCACCAGCGCATCTTGTTCTCCGGCGACGGCTACTCCGACGAGTGGCCCGTCGAGGCCGAGAAGCGCGGCCTTGCCAACAACAAGACCACGGCCGACGCTCTGCCTGCCTTTGTTTCCGATAAGGCCATCGCGCTCTTTGAGGAGACGGGCGTTCTGACCCGCGCCGAGGCCCAGTGCCGCTACGACTGCAAGCTCGAGAAGTACAACAAGCTCATGAACATCGAGGCTACCACGATGATTCGCGAGGCACGTCGTACCTATCGCCCGGTCATCACCGCCTATGCCACCAAGGTCGCTAAGGGCCTGGAGACAATCCGCGCCGCCGGTGCTGACGCTGCCATGCAGTGCGAGCAGAACACGCTCAACAAGCTCTGCAACGGCATCACCGCCATCAACGATTCCATCAAGGCTCTCGATGCCGTACACCAGAAGGCCGAGACCCTCGATGGCCAGGAGCAGGCCAACGTGTACGCGCACGAGGTTGTTCCCGCTATGGATACGCTGCGTGCCGCCGTGGATGCCATGGAGGAGATCGTGGCCGCTGACTACTGGCCGGTCCCGACCTACGACGACATTCTGTTCTACGTGTAGAGCGTAACTGACATATCGTTACAGTATTGAGCCGGGGTCCGCATCGCGCGGGCCCCGGCTTTTGTTTGCGAAGGACGCTTTGGAGTCCGTTTTGCTACCGAAACGCCCGCCATCGCGAGGGTAACGGGCTTCTCGATTTAAATGGTGCCCCCAGCGGGATGTCCGCGTGCGGCTGGCGCCGCCCGCTTCTGCCGCGTCGCTCCGCTCCTTGCGTGCTGCGCTGGAAAACGCTTGCGCGTTTCCTCAGCTCCGCACCCTGTCGGGTTCGAACCCCGGTATTTCGGTAGCAAAAAGCCCGCTACCGCGAGGGTAACGGGCTCTTCAATTCAAATGGTGCCCCCAGCGGGATTCGAACCCGCGATATCCACCTTGAAAGGGTGGCGTCCTTGGCCGCTAGACGATGGGGACAGCGGGAAAGAGTATAGCAGACTTTTTTGCCGGCGCGTATATCGTTGGCAAACTGGAAAACCACCACACAGGAGCCGACTTTCTATCCCGATCTTCAAACATCTCATTCTGTAACAGTAAGACGACTTTTAACGGTCTAGATGTTACAGATTGAGACAAACCGCTGGGACGGGTCAAAACCACCACAAAGGTGTCTATCCCTTTGTGGCGGTTGGGGCGTTAGGGGAGGAGCTTCATGGCGGCGTCGTGGGCGGCGTGCTCGTAGGTGTCATCGAGGGGTTTGAGCGGCAGCAGGGCGGCGGCCTGTGTGTCGCCACGGCGCTCGAGGGCGTGCGCGATGAGCCAGTCGGCGAGTTCGGGGTTCTTGGGCAGCGCCGGGCCATGCAGGTACGTGCCGATGACACCCTTGTAGATGAGACCCTCAAAGCCATCGTCGCCGTTGTTGCCGGTGCCCGTGACGACGGACGTTCCGAGCGGCGTGGCATCGGCGTCCAAAAGCGTGCGGCCACCGTGGTTCTCGAATCCCACAAAGGGCTCGGGTGCCAGGTCGGTCTTGACGGCGACGTTGCCGATCAGGCGGTCGGAGCCGCGTACGGTCTCGGCGGCAATGACGCCCAGGCCCTCGATGCGATTTTCGCCCATATAGTACGAACGGCCGAGCAGCTGATAGCTGCCGCAGATAGCAAGCAGCGATCCGCCATCCTCAACATAGGCCGCGACCTTGTCTTTTTGAGCGAACAGCTCGTGTGCCACGGCCAGCTGGTCGCGGTCGGAGCCACCGCCCATCATGACGATGTCGGCGTCGGTGAGATCGAGCGTCTCGCCCATGCGGATCTCGTCCACGCGCGCGGGAATGCCGCGCCAGGCGCAGCGGCGCTCGAGGGCAATGACGTTGCCGCCGTCGCCATAGAGGTTGAGGGCATCGGGATACAGGTAGACGATACGCAGGGGGCGCGAAAGCTCGACCGGCGCAATATCGGTGGGGACAGCGCTGCCATCGGCGCGCGTTACGGCGTGGGAGGCTACCGAGTTCGTATCGGTGCCTTTGAGTCCGTCGAGTTCCTTGACCAGCGGCGGAAAGGCCGTGTAGTTGGCGACGGCATAGAAAGTGTCGCCGGCGGCCTCGTCTGCCACGGCACCAATCGCCTGCTCGACATTCGAGATAATCGTGGCATCGATGCCGGCGTACTTGAGGCGCACCTGCATGTCGTGCGCGCGCGTGCCGCCGGCAAAGGCGACAAGACCCGGCGTGTCGGCGATGCGCTCGAAGTCGACGTCGTAGATCCACGATACATCGTGGCCGTCAGCATCGTTGTCGTTGAGGAAGAAAGCGCAGAGTCTGCCGCCTGCCGTCTTGATGGACTGGATTTGTCGATCGAAGCCTACGGGATTCTTTGCCAGGTTTGCCTCGACGGTGCGGCCGGCAATATCCCAGCGGCCCATGCGTCCGCCGGCGGGCACGTAGGCATCGAGCGTGGGCTGCAGATGTGCCGCGTCCACGCCCAGCTCGCGCGCCGCAAAGAAGGCGGCGGCAACGTTATAGACCATGTACAGGCCGTTGTAGCGTGTGGCGATGTGTGCAGCAGCAGCGTCGGGCGCAGGTCCAAAGACCAGGTCAAAGCCGTAGCCGTCGCAGCCGAGCTCCACGCCCGTCACGCGACGGACCAGCGCGGGACGCTCCCATCCGCACGAAGGACAATGATAGGCTCCGAGCTGGCCGTACTGCACGTAGTCATACTCCAGCGGCGCGTTGCACTGCGAGCAAAAGCGCGAGTCGCTAATGCGGTCAGACTCGGTGTTGGTGGCGCCGTCGATGCCAAAGGCAATACTCGCGTTGGGAACGCGCACGGCGATCGCGGCACACAGCGGATCGTCGGCGTTATAGATAAACGTCGTTGTCGGCGAGAGCTCCAACGCGTGGGCGATGACCTCCTGGGTGTGATCGATCTCGCCGTAGCGGTCTAGCTGGTCGCGGAACAGGTTGAGCAGCACAAAGTACGTCGGCTTGAGCTTGGGCAGGACGCGCACGGTGTAGAGCTCATCGCATTCAAAAACACCCACGCGCTTGCCGCTGCCAGTGTGCTTAAGGCCACTGCGGGCTTCGAGCAGAGCACCCACCACACCGGGCTCCATATTGTTGCCGGCACGGTTGCACACCACGGTAGCGCCGCTGGCGGCAACGGCGTCGGCGATGAGGTTGGAGGTGGTGGTCTTACCGTTGGTGCCGGTGATCACCACGCTGCGGTCGACCAGGCTCGCGAGGTCGCTTAGCAACTCGGGGTCGATCTTCATGGCGATGCGGCCGGGGAGTACGCCGCCCTGGCGCTTAAGGACGGAGCGCAGCCCCCAGCGGGCGATATCGCTCGAGGTGCAGGCAAGAGATGAGCGGAGGTTCATGAAACCGTTCCTAACGTAAACGACATGGTCGGGTCGAGTGCGTCACTAAAAACCGTAGCGGCGCGCAAATTCCTGGGCAAGCTGCGACACGTCTTCGCAGGCATTGGCCCAGGGGGCAAAGTCGGGAGTGTCCGAGATAATGCCGTCCGCCTCCCAAACGGCCTGGTGCGAAAGATCCCAGGGATCGCGTGGCTCGGGCCGGCAGGGAAGGTACGGTGTCTGGTACATGGGATTCAGCAAGAAGAACGCGCCGCCCTCGCAGCGGTTGGCGAACTCACGTAATGCACGCACCGCTGGACGCATCTTGTTCGTTTTGAACAAGAGGATTGTGCGGGCGAGCAGGTACCAGGGGGAGTTCTCGAGTGCATCGGCTCCCACCTGTTCCTCGAGCTGGTGGGCTAGGGCAAAAAAGCCGTCCTGATCTTCCAAGCGAGCGAGGGCGAGCAGCACGGTGCCTGCGGCTCGGGTGGGATAGCCTTCTGCCTTAAGGACGCGGCGGGCGTAGTCGGCGGCAGCACGGTAGCGAGCGCTCGCCATGCACAGCTGCGAGATAGCCTCGAGCGTGTGGAGCCACCCGATAAGAGCCGGCTCGTTCACGGTGAGATCTGCCGCTGTCACGCCGTCCGTTAAAACCTTGTTGGCCCAGTAGTGTGGGGCCTCCATATCGAACCCGGGCACGCTTTGCTGCAGGTAATCGGCCGTGGTCACCTCGAGCTTCATCAGGTCGCCCAGGCAGGCGTCAACGGGCGTGTCGGCCAGGATGATGGCGAGCAGCTGCGCGTCGACGGCCAGTGCATCGACGCGGACAATCTTGAGCAGCTCGTCGCGCATGTCGTCGAACAGGCGATTGCGCGTCTGCTCGAACTCCTCGTCGCTGCCCATGTCCTCGATGCGATGGAGCTCGTCGAGCAGGTGGCGATGAACACCGGCATAGGACAGCAGCGCCTGGGCATGCTCGGACTGCGCATACTTTTGGGGATTCGCGCTAATGTCGTTATGGACAAGCTCGCGTGCTGCATCGGTGAGCTCGGGGTGCGATGCCAGATAGGTGCGCTCCAAGTAGGCGGGGATGTAGACGCTCGGATCCATTAGAGGTCCCCTCCCTTAAATGGAAGCCCCTGCTCGGCTGCGCGCAGGATGCGCTCGTCGATCTGGGAGCGCACGATGTCGTTGGTGGCGACCCAGGCGGCAAAGCTGGCGTTGTCGGGAGCGCCCAGGCCCTCCTGCAGTACCGGCGTCGCCTCGGACAATGCAAGGACAAGCTCGTCGGTCGAGCCCACGCCCACGTTAACGCGGGCATAGACGCCATCGGGAAACTCGGTTTGGAAGTAGAGCGCCTCGGCGGCGTGGGGGCACGAACGCACAAGGATACGCAGGTAGTGTTCGGCACTCTCGTAGTCCAGCTCGCGCCAGGCTGCGCTCATCAGTGCGATGAGCGTCCACGGGTCCAAGTCGCGCTCTGCATCCTTGGGACGGCGGCGCAGCGGGGTATTCGCGAGGTACGGCACGGAGTGAGCGGAGCGAAAGCGCTTGAGCTCCTCGGCGGGGTATTCGAGCTTTGCCATGGCGAGCATCGCGGTGTGGCGGACACCGGCGGGGTCGTTGGGCGCAAAGTCCAAGCTGCGATTTGCGGCTTCGAGCGACATGCGATAGCGGCCGCTAATGAGGGCGCGCGATGCCAAGGCGGCAAGCCAGCGCAGATAGGGGCGGCGCGTAAGGTCGCCTGCGGCCTCGCGCTCGTAGGGGTCCTGCGCCGAGGCGATCTTGAGCGCCAGATCGTGCTCCACCTCGTCGCACTTGGACACCAGATACTGCACGTATTCCTCGTTGGATTCGGCGGTGAGCGCCGTCAGCATGCGCTGGGCATCCCAGTTGGCCGGATCGAGTGCGGCTGCCTCGCGGAGCATGTTCTCGGCAGCTGCCTCTTCCTGCTCTGCCTGGGTATCGTCAGGGATAAAGGGAATGCGGTAATCGACGGCCTCGACCACCTTGGCAATGAGGTGCCCGGCGCGGTCGCGGTCGTGCACGATGAGCGGCGCGGGGTCGCGGGTGAATTGTTCCATCAGACGCTCTACGGCGGCACCGTCGGTGAGCGGGATATTGTCGCGGCGCAAGGCCTCAAGAACGAGGCGATGGCAATCCTCTTGAATGGGATCGAATGCCATGGGGCCTCCTTTGCTGCGGTTAGGGTTCAAATATCTCTATATAAGGTTCTAGTTTACCCGCATGTGGCACACCGGGGGTGCCGCACTTGGACATGCACCTTTGCACCACGAAGTCGGATGTCGCACAAATGTCGGCACCTTGGACGACCGAGTGGTATCACGGTGCCGCAAACGGTCGATTTTTGGCGGCGAACGGTGCATATTTTGGAGGGGCACAGTCCTGCCCAGGATATGTAGTCAACCTTGATAAAACGTTTGCCCAGCTTGGGAGTATGAATGCCGCACAAGGGTCTTCGGGGATAGAAAAAACGTTTCATCATTGGCGGCTTTAGGTGAATAACTGACCAACCAGAACGGTAAAATAGTGTTTGTCTGAGCGTTGAGACGTTTAGACATCGCGCATTGTCATCGCCGGCAACGCGCAAACCGGTCCTAACGGAGCCAATTGGGTGCTCCGTTATATACGCAAGTCTAAGAGGGGCTTGTTTAGGAGGCACAGTATGGGACGTTTTACCAATCCTCGCGATCTGTACTTTGGTGAGGGCGCTCGCCACGAGGTGAAGAACCTCAAGGGCAAGAAGGCCATCATCGTTTCTGGCGGCAGCTCTATGCGCCGCGGCGGGTTCCTGCAGGACGTCGAGAACGACCTTAAGGAAGGCGGTTTCGAGGTCAAGCTGTTCGAGGGCGTCGAGTCCGACCCGTCCATCGAGACGGTCATGAAGGGCGCCGAGGCCATGCGCGAGTTCGAGCCCGACTGGATTATCGCCATCGGTGGCGGCTCGCCCATCGATGCCGCTAAGGCCATGTGGGTCTTCTACGAGTATCCCGAGGAGTCCTTCGATAACATCATCCAGCCGTTCAGCTTCCCGGAGCTGCGTCAGAAGGCTCATTTCTGCGCCATCTCCTCTACCTCCGGCACCGCTACCGAGGTCACCGCGTTCTCCGTCATTACCGACTACGCCAAGGGCATCAAGTACCCGCTGGCCGACTTCAACATCACCCCTGATGTCGCCATCGTCGACCCCGAGCTCACCTACACCATGCCCGCCAAGCTGTGCGCTCACACCGGCATGGATGCTCTGACCCACTGCATGGAGGCCTACGTTTCCACCTGCGCCTCTATGTTCACCGACGCCAACGCCCTGCACGGCATCCGCGAGATCGTCGAGTGGCTGCCCAAGTCCTATGCTGGCGACCATGAGGCCCGTCAGCACATGCACGAGGCTCAGTGCATCGCCGGTATCGCCTTCTCCTCGGGCCTGCTCGGCATCGTTCACTCCATGGCTCACAAGACCGGTGCTGCCTTCGAGAACGGCCACATCATCCACGGTGCCGCTAACGCCATGTACCTGGGCAAGGTTATCCAGTGGAACTCCAAGGACCCGCGTGCTGCTGAGCGTTACGCTTACGTGGCCAAGGAGATCCTGCACCTTCCCGGCGAGACCAACGAGGAGCTCATCGCTGCGCTCGTCCAGAAGATTCGCGACCTCAATGACCAGCTCAACATTCCGCAGTCCATCAAGGATTACGCGAATGGTGGCGTGAAGGTCGACGCCGAGAACCCGCAGATGGTTTCCGAGGAGGAGTTCCTCGCCAAGCTGCCCGAGATCGCTGCGAACGCCGAGACCGACGCCTGCACGCCCGAGAACCCGCGTGAGACCAAGGCTGCCGACTTCGAGAAGATCCTCAAGGCCTGCTACTACGACACCGACATCGATTTCTAATCGACTCTTGTTATCGTAACGAGGGGCTCCGCACGTATCCGTACGGAGCCCCTTTCTTTTTTCTTTTAGAGAATGGGATAGTTATGGCTGCAATTTTCAATAGCCCCAGCAAGTACATCCAGGGTCCGGACGAGCTCGCCAAGCTCGGCTCCTATGTCGAGCCGCTCGGCGCTAAGGCCCTCGTCATCGTGACGCCTTCGGGCAAGAAGCGCGTCGGTGCCAAGATCGAGGGTGGTTTTGCCGAGGCTAAGGCCGAGCTGCTGTTTGAGGACTTTAACGGCGAGTGCTCCAAGGGCGAGGTCGATCGCCTGGTTGCGCTCGCGCGCGACAACGGCTGCGACATCATCGTCGGCGTCGGTGGCGGCAAGATCCTCGACACCGCCAAGGCCGTCGCCTACTACCTGGAGTCCCCGGTCATCATTTGCCCCACCATCGCTTCGACCGATGCCCCGTGCTCGGCGCTCTCCGTGCTCTATACCGATGACGGCCAGTTCGATAAGTACCTGTTCCTTAAGGCGAACCCCAATATCGTTCTTATGGATACGACGGTTATCGCGGCGAGCCCGGTACGCCTGACGGTGGCAGGTATGGGCGATGCGCTCGCAACCTACTTTGAGGCCCAGGCGACGCACGATGCCGACGGTGGCACTTGCGCTGGCGGCAAGGGCGGCATGGCCGGCCTGGCGCTCGCCAAGCTCTGCTACGAGACGCTTATGGCCGATGGCGTCAAGGCCAAGGTTGCGCTGGAGAAGGGAGCGTTGACGCCTGCCGTCGAGCATATCATCGAGGCCAATACGCTGCTTTCGGGCATTGGCTTTGAGAGCTCGGGCCTTGCTGCTGCTCATGCCATCCACAATGGCCTGACGATGCTGCCCGAGTGCCACGGCATGTATCACGGCGAGAAGGTCGCCTTTGGCACTATCGTCCAGCTGGTACTCGAGGATGCCCCGACTGAGAAACTCGAGGAAGTCTTGGGCTTCTGCATTGAGCTGGGCCTGCCGGTCACGATGAAGGAACTTGGCGTTGCCGAGCTTACGCGCGAGCAGGCCATGATTGTTGCCGAGGCCGCCTGCGCGCCCGATGACACCATGTGCAACATGCCGTTTGAGGTGACGCCCGAGATGGTCGCAAACGCCATTCTGGGTGCAGACGCACTGGGCCACTACTATCTCATGGATGAGTAAATCAAGCTAAGGAAGGGGCAAAGCCAGCAGATGGCTTTGCCCCTTTTTTGCTAAGGTGCAAAGGGGTCAGGTTACTTTGCACCAATCGTTGTTTGATGAAGGGTGGATTCTCGTATGGCGCTTCCTATGGTTTACGGCGGTCCCGGCCGGTATGTTCAGGGGCCGGGGGAGCTTTCGCGCCAGGGCAGGTATTTGTCATGGTTGGGCTGCGCTGCCTATGTCTTGTTTGACCAGGGCACCGAGGATCGGCTGTGCAGGCAGATTGTCGATGGATTTCTGGACGACGATCTAAGCGAGCCGTTCTTTAAAATTTACAACGGTCCGTGTACGGAAGAGGCTGTTGCCGAAATGGCTAAGGAAGCCCAGGCTGAGTATTGCGACATGGTGGTGGGTATTGGCGGTGGCAAGATGCTCGATATCGCCAAGGCAGTAGCGTTTTATGCCGAGTTGCCGTTGTGCGTATGTCCCACGGCGGCCTCAATGGATGGTCCGTGCAGCGCGATTTCGGTGCTGTATCACGAGGATGGGTCGTTCGACCGCTACCTGATGCTCGAGAAGAATCCAGATCTGGTCGTGGTCGATACCAACGTGGTCGCAGCGGCCCCACTGCGTATGACGGTCGCTGGTATGGGCGACGCACTGGCAACGTACTTCGAGGCGCGTTCATGCGCCGCGGCGAGAGGTGCGAACGAACACGGTGGCGCGCCGGGACACTTGGCCTTGGTTACGGCTCGTGCCTGCTATGACACGCTCATGGAGTGCGGCGTCGCTGCCAAGCGCGATCTCAAAAAGGGCCGTATATCGCCGGCGGTTGAGCGCCTGATCGAGTGCAATATTCTGCTCTCGGGCGTCGGCTTTGAGAGCGGCGGCTTGGCGTTGGCGCATGCCATCGCCAACGGCCTGACGATTTTGCCCGAGTGCAAGGCTATGCACGGCGAGGCCGTAGCGTTTGGTCTGGTGGTCCAGCTTCGTCTGGAGCGTGCGCCCGAGCTTGAACAGGTGCTCGAGTTTTGTCAGCGCGTTGGTCTGCCGACGACGCTCGAGGAGCTGGGCCTTGGCGAGATTTCCGATGCCGACCTGATGAGCGTTGCGGATGCGGCCTTTAGAAACGAACGCAATATGGCCAACGAGCAGGCCAAGGTGACCAAGCAAAAGCTCGTCGAGCTCATGCGCGAGGCATAGTTTGGCGCTTGATCGACCTTGTGCAATCGGGGCGGCGATAGGCCATAGGCTATTTGCCGCAAAGGTGCTCCGCGTGTAATTTGCCCGAGGCACGGGCCGATAGCGTATCATTATCTCTTGCTTGTTTGCACTGCTCAGGGAGGGGCCGCGCATGGCGCAGGAACACGATCTATTTGATGACATTATCGAGATCAGCAAGGGTTTCGACTTTCTTAAAAACCCGCTTGGCGGCGTGACCGATGCGCTCGATCCGTCGGCGCCGCAGTGGAATCCTGCCGACTACAAGGAGCGTCCGCGCGGCAACACCATTCCGTGCGTGACCTGCAAAAACGAAAAGAGCGGCTGCACCGCGTGCGTGGACGTGTGCCCGGTCAACGCTATCGAGGTCGAGGAAGACGCCATCGAGATCCTCGACTCCTGTCGCAAGTGCGGCCTGTGCGCCGCCGCCTGTCCGACCGAGGCGATCATCTCGCCACGCCTGGCGCCCAAAAACCTTTACGACGACATTGTCTCGGCAGCTACGAGCCACGAGACCGCCTACGTTACCTGCACGCGCGCCCTCAAGCGCATGCCGCGCGAAAACGAGGTCGTCGTTGCCTGCGTGGGCGATATTACGGCCGAGACCTGGTTCTCGGTGCTGGCGGACTATCCCAACGTGAGTGTGTACCTGCCGTTGGGCGTGTGCGATAAATGCCGCAACACCGGCGGCGAGGACATTCTGGGCGAGGCGATTGCGAAGGCCGAGGAATGGGCCGGTACGGGCATGGGTCTTGAGGTCGACCCCAAGAGCCTCAAGTGCCATAAGCGCCGCGAGTACGAGCGCAAGGAATACATGGAAAAGATCGCCCGCACCACGGGCCTGACCGTGACTAAGCTCAACCCGGCGACGGCGGCGCTAGCTTCGGTGACACAGAAGCTCAAAGCCCATCGTCATCAGATTACCCAGCTGGAGCGCACACTCAACACCATGTGCGGTACCACGACGACCAAGCGTCGCCGTTCGCTTACGCACGGGCGACAGCTGGTGCTCTCGACGCTGCAAAACCACCCCGAGCTTGCCCAGAACATGCAGGTGAGCACGCCGGAGTGCGATTTTGACAAGTGCACGTCGTGTGGCGAGTGTGTCAATGTATGTCCCACGTTCGCTTGCGATCTGGTGGGAAGCGGCCGCTTTGCGTTGGAGTCCACGTATTGCTTGGGCTGCGGTGCCTGCGTCAAGGTTTGTCCCGAACATGCGCTCAAGCTGGTCGAACACGATGCGTCCAACCTGGTTGTCGTTGACCCCGAGGCCGAGGAAAAGGCCGCCCAGAAGGCTAAGGCCCACGAAGAAGCCCAGAAGGTCAAGGCCGAGGCAAAGGCCAAGCTCGACAAGATGCTCGACCAGGTGGAAAAGCTCGCGGACTAGTCAGCGACCTCTATCTCTGCTTCATTCGTGCCGCCGTGGCGTCCGGGTTCGCCCAGATGCTGCGGCGGCGCTATACTTATGCAGTTTGAAATGCTTGTACCAAAAGGAGCTGTCGTGTCCCTTTCCATCGGTATCGTGGGCCTGCCCAACGTGGGCAAGTCGACGCTGTTCACCGCGCTTACCAAAAAGACCGGCCTTGCCGCCAACTATCCGTTCGCCACGATCGACCCCAACGTGGGTATCGTCGATGTGCCCGATAGCCGTCTGCAAAAGCTCGCCGACATCGTCAACCCGGGTCGCATTGTGCCGGCGACGGTCGAGTTCGTCGACATCGCAGGTCTGGTGAAGGGCGCTAACGAGGGCGAGGGTCTGGGTAACCAGTTCCTGGCCAACATTCGCGAGACCGACGCAATCTGCGAGGTCGTGCGCTACTTTAAGGACCCCAACGTTATGCGCGAGGTGGGCCGCACGGGCGAGTTCGTCGATCCCGCCGGCGATGCCGACACCATCATGACCGAGCTCATCCTGGCCGACATGGGTACGCTCGAGAAGCAGCTGCCCAAGCTCGAGAAGGAGGCCAAGCGCGACAAGGAGCTCATGCCCAAGTTCGAGGTGGCCAAGCGTCTGCTTGCCTGGCTCAACGAGGGCAAGCGCGCCGCATCCATGGAGATGACTGACGAGGAGCGCGCCGCCGCCAAGGGCCTGTTCCTGCTCACCATGAAGCCCATCCTGTATGTGGCCAACGTGGACGAGGACATGCTCAACGAGGACCTGGCGCCCATCGATGGCGTCAAGCCGCTGCCGATCTGCGCCAAGATTGAGGCCGAGCTTTCCGAGCTCGATCCCGAGGACGCTGCCGACTACCTGGAGAGCCTGGGCCTGGAGCAGCCCGGCCTGGACGTGCTCGCGCAGGCCGCCTACAAGCTGCTTGGCCTGCAGTCGTTCTTTACGGCTGGTGAGATGGAGGTCAAGGCCTGGACGGTTCGTCAGGGCGCAACCGCTCCGCAGGCCGCCGGCGTCATCCACACCGACTTTGAGCGCGGCTTTATTAAGGCCGAGGTCATTGGCTACGACGATTACATCGAGCTCGGTGGCGAGCAGGGCGCCAAGGCCGCCGGCAAGCTGCGTATCGAGGGCAAAGAGTATGTCATGGCCGATGGCGACGTCGTGCACTTCCGCTTTAACGTGTAAGGACGACGCATATGTTTAAATATGGCAAAAAAGCTGGCTACATGGGTATTGCGTTGCTCGTACTTGCGGTGATTCCGCTGGTGGTTGCAGCGTGTGTTATCCCCAACATTGGTCCCGAGGTGGCAACGAAGTTTAACGCGGCCGGTGAGGTGACGCGCTGGGGCAAGAGCTACGAGCTGCTGGCGCTGCCGGTGCTCAACCTGCTGCTGAGCGTGGCGACGTACTTTACGGCAGGACGTCAGGCTAAAAACAATGATGACTCCGCCGCCCTGGCGCGCATCGTGTGCGAGCGCTACCTGCGAAACGGCTGCATCACGGGTGTGTTCCTCAACGTGATTAACGTTTACTTTATGTACTCGGCTATTACCGGAACAGGCTTTGGCTTTGGTTTCTAGCTTGTCCTTTTAGGCAACGAGCCTGCACGCATATTCAATGGCTGCTGCGAGGCCGCCGCTCGATCGTGGTTTAAAGACCATATCGGCGGCGGCCTCGTTTTCGTATCCGGAACCGCGGAGGGCGAGTGCGATACCGGCTTCTAAAAGGAGCGGCAGGCCGCGTTGGCTGGTTGCGATTACGGCAGCCTGATTGAGCGAGCAACTGTGCGCCTGGCATTGGATGGCAAGTTCGCCTTGCGCCGGGCAAGGGGCCAGAATGGCGGCGACGCGACATGATAGCAATGCAAATGCTGTGCGCTCATCGGGCGAAAGGCATTCAGCTTCAACGACGACGAGCTTGGGCGGTGCACTGTTTGTGTGAAGCGTGGCTCGGTACGTGCGGACCGAAGAACCCGACATAGAAAACTCCTGTGTATTCGGCAAAACGTAAACTATAGTTTACGTTTATGTTCGGCTCCATTTCAAACTCGTCTGCATGGACGAACGTGCGAAACAGATTCTTGGCAGGCGGGTCGAAGAGACGCGCAAGGCCCTTGGTATCTCCAAGGTCGATTTTTGCGTGGTAGCAGGAATCAGCCGCCCCTATCTCGACCGAATCGAAGATGGGACGGCAAATTTCACGCTCAAGGTTCTATTTAAGATTGCGCCCGCACTCGGCATGACGGTGTCAGAGCTTCTCGAGGGGATCGAATAGGGGATACCCGTCGACAACTGAATTACGCCATCGGGATGCGGTCGTGGTTGACTTGGCTGTAAAACAGGCGCTGAATCTCGGTGGCATCGCGTGACTGGCCGAGTGCCCACATGGTTTTGGCCACGAGCGTCTCGGTTGTCATATCGTCGCCGCGCAGAATGCCCGGATGATCGGCGTAAGCACGGCCGACCTCATAAACGCCCAGGTCGAGGCCCTCTTCGGGGACCTGTGTGGTCATAACGACGGTGCGGCCCGAATCGACCCAGCGGAAAATTGCCTCTTGGAACGACTCGCCCGACTCGCCAAACTCGGGAATACCGCCAATGCCAAAGGTCTCCAGAATCACGGCGTCGTAGCTATCGGCCAGAGCGTCCAGAACGCCAGGGTTTACGCCGGGCGTAAGCTTGAGTACAAATACGCGCGGGTCGATGCTGTCGTAGAAACGAACCGGGTTCTCGTTCTGGTGAGTGCCATGGAGTCCGTTGCGAACGATGCGGTCGTTGCGGATATAGGCAATGGGCGGATAGTTGACGCTAATGAACGCGTTAAAGCTCATGGTACGCTGCTTGCGGGCGCGCGTGCCGGCAATGGCGACGCCGCCAAACACAATCGAGACATCGTGCGAGTGCTCGTCGAGCGCATAGAGCAGGCTCTGGTACAGGTTGAGCTTGGCGTCGGTAAAGGGATTGCCCATGGGCTTTTGCGAGCCGGTGAGCACGATGGGCTTGGGACTGTCCTGAATCAGGTAGGAAAGCGCTGCCGCGGTGTAGCTCATGGTGTCGGTGCCGTGCAGAATCACGAAGCCGTCGTGGTCGGCATAACCCTCGACGATGACGTCGCGGATACGCATCCAGTCACTGGGGCGCATATTGGTGCTGTCGATGTTCATGGGCTGCACGACGTCGAGCTCGCAGAGGCCCGAGATTTCGGGGACGCTCTGGGCGAGCTCCTCACCGGTCAGGGCGGGGGAGAGGCCGTTGCCGTCCTCGGTCGATGCGATGGTGCCGCCCGTGGCGATGAGAAGGATGCGCTTCATGCTGGTATTCCTATCGTATTTGCCGCCGCAGAGGCGGAGTCGTTCGGCAGTATTGTGGCACAGGGCGTCCAATGTTCAAACGTATTACATCATCTGTAGCGTTTGGTAACACTTCAATCGCCGTCAAATAGGGCTCCGGTCGTGCGTTTGCCGTGCGCTGATGGCTGCGAGGGACGAGAAACCCCATATAACGTGTACACTATGAAAGTTATTTTCGTTCATTCACGCGGGTGGGCACCGGCTCCCCGCCAACAAGAGGGGGAAACCATGGATCAAAAGGCTTCCGCAAAGGTCCTCGTACTCGACTTTGGTGCGCAGTACGGTCAGCTCATTGCCCGTCGCGTCCGCGACCTCAACGTGTATTCCGAGATCGTTCCCTGCGACATCTCGGCCGATGAGATTCGCGAGATGAACGCCTCTGCGCTCATCCTTTCTGGCGGCCCGGCCTCCGTGTACGCCGAGGACGCTCCGTCCATCGATCCTGCCATCTTTGACCTGGGCCTTCCCGTCCTGGGCTTCTGCTACGGCCATCAGATCACGGCCGTGACGCTCGGCGGCAAGGTCGGCCACTCCGAGGTGGGCGAATACGGCCGCGCCACCATCACGCGTACGGCCGGCGCCAAGCTCTTTAACTCCACGCCTATGGAGCAGACCGTGTGGATGAGCCATCGCGATGCCGTGTCCGAGGTACCCGAGGGCTTTACCGTTACCGCCAGCACCGACGTGTGCCCGGTTGCCGCCATGGAGTGCGTCGAGCGCAAGATCTTCACCACGCAGTTCCACCCCGAGGTCAAGCACTCCGAGTACGGTCAGCAGCTGCTGAGCAACTTCCTGTTTGAGATCTGCGGCCTGGAGCCCAACTGGAGCATGGACAACCTGGTCGAGACCATGACGGCAGACTTCCGCGAGAAGGTCGGCGACGACCGCGTGATCCTGGCCCTGTCCGGTGGCGTCGACTCCTCCGTCGTGGCTGCGCTGGGCGCTCGCGCCGTGGGCAAGCAGATGACCTGCGTGTTCATCAACCACGGCCTGCTGCGTAAGGGCGAGCCCGAGCAGGTGGAGGAGGTCTTCACCAAGCAGTTTGACGTCGACTTTATCCACGTCCACGCCGAGGACCGTTATGCCGAGCTTCTGGCCGGCGTGACCGAGCCCGAGGAGAAGCGCCGCATCATCGGTACGCAGTTCTGGAAAGAGTTCTTCGCCGTGGCGCAGCAGCTCGAGTGCGACGGCAAGCCGGTCAAGTACCTGGCTCAGGGCACCATCTACCCCGACATCATCGAGTCCGGCGCTCGCAAGACAGGCGGCAAGACGGCTACCATCAAGAGCCATCACAACCTGATCCCGTTCCCCGAGGGCGTGCACTTCGACCTTATCGAGCCGCTCGACCACTTCTTTAAGGACGAGGTCCGCGCGCTTGGTCTGGCGCTCGGCCTGCCGGGCCACATCGTGTTCCGCCAGCCCTTCCCGGGCCCGGGCCTTGCCATCCGCATCATCGGCGCGGTCGACAAGGAGAAGCTCGAGATCCTCAAGAACGCCGACGCCATCGTGCGCGAGGAGCTCGACGCCTACAACCAGCGTCTGTTTGAGCAGACCGGCGAGCGCAACTCCGAGCACAGCTGCTGGCAGTATTTCGCGGTCCTGCCCGACATTAAGTCCGTCGGCGTTATGGGCGACGAGCGCACCTACCAGCGCCCGATCATCCTGCGCGCCGTCGAGTCCAGCGACGCCATGACCGCCGACTGGGCCAAGCTGCCCTACGACGTGCTGGCCCGCATCTCCGGCCGCATCGTTGCCGAGGTTCCCGGCGCCAACCGCGTATGCTACGACATCACGTCCAAGCCGCCCGCGACGATCGAGTGGGAATAGAACATACGTTCTATAAAATAATATAGTATTAGATAGCGGGCACGGTTTCAATCGAATCCGTGTCCGCTGCTGTATGTGTGTCCTTGCACGCCCAATATGTGCCGTAAAAGCCGCCTTCTTCAACGTCAAAGTGAATGGGCTTCATTTTTGCCTTTTAAAATCCAATTTTCACGATTTGCATTTTCATCCCGTTGTCACCGACCCTTGCGAGAAGCCGGAAAAAGCCGCTGACAGAAGGGTCTCTCAAATCGTTGTAACCCAGCATATAGCCGCGACTTGTGACCTGCAGACGGCTGTTCCACGTGCCGATTTCCTTGGCGGCATCCGAAACCGCAAAATATGCCCCCACATCCTTGATTTTTGCAGTCTTAAGCCATGTTTTTGCGATCATCTTTACTGCCGTCCGATTGGCAGCATCAAAGACCAGCACACCGCCGGGGAAAGCGTCCGCCATCCCCCGCACCAGTTCCCGGACCTGCTGGGTCAGAAAGTAATAGAACACTCCGGAGGCAAAGAACACCGCCCCGCCGGAGGCATCGATTTTGCCAAACCATGCGGTGTCTTTCAGGTCGCAGGGGATATTTTGTTCTCGATCCCCGGCGGGCAGCAGCTGCTGCCGCAAGGCAATCACATCCGGGAAGTCCAGATTGTAGATCTTGCATCTACCGTTGTCGCAGGTTCTGCCGGTGTTGTCCAGCCCGCAGCCCAGATTGACCACCGCCGCATTGGGGTGGTCTTTCAGGTAATCCCGCACCTCGAAAGCAAGATCACCCTGCCGCATGGCCACCTCCAGCGCACCAAAGCGCTGCATCAGGTTGCGGGAGTTTTTCTCTGCCTCTGAAAAGTCGTAGTCGATCTGGCCGAGCAGACGAACCGCTGTTTCATCCTTGTAAAGGTTCGGGTACAACTCCGTACACAGCTTCCGGGAATACAGCGGGAGGATCAGCGTCTCCTGCACGGTGTTTTTCTCAATTTTACATTTCATAGGTTTCTTCCTCAGTGAATAAAAACTGTCATAATTGCCGCCAGCACAGCCGCTATGACCGGCATGCCTAACTCATGTGCAGGATGGATGCAAAAATGCCCGTGCTTGATGCCCTTACTTCCGCGCCGTGACGCAGAGCCACTTTTTCTTTTTGTGTATCTGCACCTCGTGAAAACCCGCCCGCTCCAGACATGCCTTTAATTCAATGTCCTTGTAGATGGTCATGCCGCCGATGATCTGCGTCCACCTCTCGTCCTTGTCCGTATCGCCATTGCTCTCGTTGCAGATAAGAATTGTCCCGCCTGGCTTCAGCGTCCGCCAGACCTCGTGGAAGCATCGGGGCAAATCAGGCCAAAAATAGACGGTCTCAAAGGCCGTGGCGGCATCGAAGTAGCTATCCTCAAACGCCATATCCGCCACACTGCCTTGCAGAACGGCGCAACGCCCCTCCTGAATTGCAATTCGGTTGAGCTTTCTAGTCTTCTCCACGCTGACGGGCGAATAGTCGACGCCCTTGACGACGCCATGTGGGCATTTTTTCAGCAGCCGTTTTATGTTCGCCCCGCCGCCGCAGCCGCAATCCAGCACCTTGGCATTTGGCGCAAGTCGTAGAAATCGAAGTCCCCACCGCGCCACAGGGCTGTGGCCCAGGTTCATCATGGCAACCATAAGTTTTCCGCCGAGGCCCACGGGCTTGCGGGTGTTTTCAAAGAACGACATCTGGCCCCTCCGATTTCGTGCATTCCGCATAGGTCAACGGGAACGAGGCCTTCAGCACCACGCTTTTCTGCACCGCCCAGCCGTTTTGACGCAGGAAACGTAGGTATTCCTCGCTTGTCCACCTGCTGTGGAGGGGGAATCCCGCCATACTCATGAAAAAGGCTTTTGCATTGCCGGAAACCGAGCTCCCCGCGTGGGTGAAGGTTGGCGCGATGAGCACGCCGTCGTCCTTCAGCACCCGCCTGATTTCTTGCAGGGCCTTTTCCGGATGCGGCACTATGTGAAGCGCGTTGGACGCGATCACCACTTCGAAGGACTTCTGTGCATAGGGCAGGCGGAACATATCTTGTACGGAAAAGTGCAGCTTTGCGGATTGATTGTCCCGTTTTGCTTCAAGGATCATCTTTGCAGAAGCGTCCGTAGCCTCGATGTGCGCCGCCGCATTCACGATGCTCTTTGCGATAAGCCCCGTGCCGGTGGCAACCTCCAGCACGGTTTTTGCTTTCACTACCGGCCGGATCAGCCCATACATCTTCTCATACGCCGCCCGGTCGTTTCGCATGAAACGGTCATACCGACCGGCATTCTTGTCCCAGAAACCCTTGCGTTCGTGCATGGCTGTCGCCCCCAAACAGTTAGAGCTATCTAACTATAACACACGAATCATACAGTAAGATAAGGCTAACCTTATTCTCTTGGCTAAGACGCATCTCTTCGGTTTTCGCTTATAGCGGCGCGAGTCAGATGCTAGGCTGGAGCTGAAGAAGGAGCTTGGCGGACAGGTAGGTCGATACCGGTTCCCGGAACGGTGATCCAGCCAATTACACCAGGGCCCTAGTCATTGAGTGGGAATAGAAAATTCCTTAGCTATGGAGGTATAAATTAGATTTCCTTTAGGATACCCCCCCCATAACTATATGAATTGACCTGCTGACTCCAATGAAGATTGGAGGGTAACGGCCAGGGGTGACGGCCCAGCGAGTGTTATTTTGCGAGCTATGCGCGTTGAAAGCGACCTTTCGTGGCATAAACTACTTGCCGGAAGCCGCGGCTTTCAGAGTACGGCTTACGTGTACGTTTAACCTCCGTGGGCGACGGGGTGCCGCAAGGCGTAGAATATCGCCCACCTGTAGGGGCCTGCAGCGATGCGGGCCCCGCTTCGTATGAGGGGGCGCAACCGATGAAGACCGTATCCATCTCCCAGGACTTCTTCGACCTCGTCGAGGGCGACCGCGAGCTCATGCTTAAGCACAATCTCCCCTGCATCGTGGTGGTGAGGCTGCGTTTCCGCGGGAAGCGCAGGGACTTCGCCGTGCCGCTGCATTCCAACATCGCCCCCAACGTGCCCAAAGACCAGTACTTTGCGTTGCCACCCCGCCCCACGACGAGCCCCGGCTGTCGCCACGGCATCCACTACATCAAGATGTTCCCCATAACCAAGTCCTACCAGCGCCGCTTCAGGACCGAGGGCTCGGCCTACTACGAGACGCTCCAGCGCATCATCGACGGCAACACCAAGCGCATTGTCTCCGAGTGCCAGGCGTACCTCGACCGCTGCGAGCGCGAGGGAAGGCCCCGCTTCGCCGTCGACATCGACCGTATCGTGGGGCTGCTGGAGGGCGAGAAGTAGGGCACCTCGGCTCAGTCTCGAGCCATGTGGAGTCGCTCCGCATTTTTGAACGCCGCGTGTGCGTCCCAAATACTTGAGAAACAAGCTGTGAAGTGCAGTGGCTCGAAGCGCGCCTCCGCCTCATCCGCGCGACGCTGGCTTCTTGCTTGAGCCGACTCCCGCTTCATCGCTTCCCGCTGTGCTGCGAGCGCCTGTTGTGCCTTGGTGCTCACCGCGGGCCGCTTAAGGGCTTTCGCTGCCTCGCGAGCGCGTCGCTTGGGATTCTTCGCGGGCTTGCTTGTTTCCGTGGCCTCGTCACCGAAGAACGAGAGCTTCGCCCATTTGCTTGTAACGAATTGCAGGATTTCCTCATTGGACGGTTCTGCACCGAAGACGATGCGGACGACGCCGTATCTGCCGTCCTCGACATGCTCCGCCAGCCCGACCCAGAATTGGCCGTCATGATATACGGTCAGGGTGGATGACACGCTGATCTGCATGGTTGGTTCCTCCTTTATGTAGATGACCATGCAGAGAAGGGACAACCAAGGAGGCAGGTTACTGATGCGGACTCCCGCACGCCCACGACTACCCGACGGGGACTGTGTTTTCATCTCTGGTGCCCGCATTGTAGCACGCGCGGATTTACGATGTTGATCGCCGGCGCCTAGGCGGAGATGAAGGCGGTTCGATCTAGGTCAAGCCGGTCGCTCGTTCATGAAGCGGCCGATTCCCTGAAAATAAAAGGCGCCCAGGAGGACACCTACAGGCTATCTTCGAACTACTTGGTTTGGGGCAGACGGAGGAAAAAATAGGGCAGAATCGCTCTCACGATCCCGCCCCGCAAACCCGAGGGTTTCTAACTGGCTCCATTATTCCGGGCTTCTCAGTTCTGTCATTGACCCAGGTATCACCCGTCTCCTATAGCGAGTGAATATAAAAATAGGGCAGAGTCGCTTGCGCAAGTCCGCCCCTAAAACCGTGAAGGTTTTGCTATCTGCAGGCTATTCTACCAACCCGAGCGATTCTGTCAACCTGCGAAGGAACTCGAGCGCGGAGCGAGCTGCGGCGTCGGGCCCCTTGTCGGGCAGCGCCTCGGTTTCTCCGTCGGCCCTGGCGAACATCTCGGCGAGCTCGGATGCGGCGCGCGAGCGCGAGGAGCCCTCGGGTACCAAGCCGGAGTGCGCCACGAGCACGGTCGCGACCTCCTGCATGGCCGTATTCCCCATCCACTTCCTCCTGGTCGCCTTGGGGATTCCCACGGCGGCGACCCTTCGGGAGACGCCACTGGACGCCGAGCCCCGGGCGGCGCCCCTCTCGGCGAAGCAGTTGATCAGGCACGAGCCGTGCGCGGCGCAGTTGCGGACGGACTTCACGCGCTTGAGGTCGTAGTGGGAGGCCTCGAAGCGCCTGTCGCCCCATCGCCTGGCGCAGAAGCGCACGAAGTCGATGAGGGTGCCGAACGAGGTGAGCTCAAGGAAGGCCCAGGCGGGCATGTCGCCGGAGTACTTCGCGTAGAGGCTCGAGCTGTAGGGGCTGCGGCCGCTCATCTTGAGCTCGCGCAGGCGGTACTCCCTGTTTGCAGTGGTAAGCGATGCCATGTAGTCGGCCACGATGGCGTAGCCGTCCTCTCCGCGGTCCTCCATCTCGCGAAGCAGTGTCACCTTCTGGAAATGCTCGATGTCGAGCGTCATGCCGAGCAGGGCGTGGCGCAGCTCCTGGTCGAGCGCCGCGAGCAGGCGCAGCTGGCCGAAGTCGAGGTCTACGTAGCGGCCGTCGCGCGGGCCTCCCTCGTATTTCGAGAAGAGTTTGCGGTAGGATGCGAGCTTGAAGAAGTTGCACTTGTCGCGCAGGTAGTCCGCGGCCTCTTCCTCGGAACACAGCTCGAAGGCTACGCCCTTCTGCTTGAGGTGCTCTATCTGCTGCTCGATCGTGAGGATCGGCTTCCTATCGTGGGGTTCGGCCATGCTCGGTCTCCTGTCATAAAAAGTATTGCCTATTTTACCAGCATGTTCTCGACATTCGATGGAGGCCTCATCGTCGACTCATGGGCAAGCCGCCTGATACGACTCCCTTTCCCTGTCAGCAGCGCAGTCGCCTGACCTGCGGCTTTGGAATCGCGTTGGAAGCCGCCCGCGACCAATCATTTGCAGTTGTTGCGAGTGGCTTGCGCGTGATGCTGCGGTTGAGTTTCAGAAACGGGCGATTCCGCCCAATCGGGCACCCGAATCACGGCCGGAAGCTCCTTTGGGACAAAAACAAAAACTCAATGCCCTGAGTTTGGAAAAAGTTTTTGAGGTTGTCCCAACTTTTGTCCCCGAAGCCGACGAAACGCGACATCGCGGCATTCGGCGGCACGCGTTCCATGTCGATGCCGAAAACTGGATGCAACTGGAATGACGGGACGACAGAACCAAAGCCATCGAGTGGGAGTAGGACGACAGGGTTCTGACCTGCGATTTTGAGTGCCGCACTATGCCGCTGAGTTTCGTTTCGTACGAGAGTCATGACAAAGCCACCAGCGACGGAGATGAGTAAAAGCGATTAAAGAGCCTCCGTTCCCTGCGTTGGGACGGAGGCTCTTTCTTTGCCGTTTTACTCCCTTGTCTCCGTTCGGGGATTATTTCCTGCTCATTTAGGGCTATTCGCGCTGAAAGATTTTGACTAGCTTGGTGTCCTTTATTTCGTAGACAATGTCTGCGACGTTCTCGACCAGCCTCTTATCGTGGGAGACGAACACTATCGTTCCGGCATAGGCGCTCATCATCTGCTCGAGGGCTTCGGCGCTCTTGATGTCCAGGTAATTTCCAGGCTCGTCCATGAGCAAGATGTTGTATCTGCCCAGCAGCATCTTCGCGAGTAGCAGCTTGATGACTTCGCCTCCCGAGAGAACGCCAACGTCCTTTGTCAGGTCGCGCGGTCCGATTCCCATAGAGGCGAGGATGCCTCGAATTTCGGTCATGCTGTACTCGCAACCATTCTGCATGAACGAGATCACAGACTGGCGGGCGTCGAACTTGTAACCTGTCTGTTCGAAGTAGCCGATCTCTGCTTTGGGAGAGATGTTGATACCGTCGGCGCGTCGAACGATTGCCTTCAGCAGGCTGGTCTTTCCTGTGCCGTTGCCACCGGTGATGGCCACTTTGGCACCGAGCGGTATCTCGAATTTCGCGTGGTCATAGAGCACGCAGTTGCCGAAGCTCAAGCTGAAATCATCTGCCGAGATGGGAAATTTGCTGTGCAGTTCCAGGGCCTTGCTCTGGCGGAAGCGCACGGCGCGAATGCTATCTGGGGCCTCGATCCCTTCGAGCGCTTCGAGGCGCTTCTCCATGTTCTTAGCTGCCTGATGCATTTTCTTCTGCTTGGTGCCGGTTGTTTTCTGATGCCCCAAGCGACCTGCATACTCGTTGCTTTTTTTCGCACCCTTCCGCTTGGCGTCGACCTGCCGTGCTTTTTTCCGCTGTTTTTCGATGGCGGCTTCGAGGCGATCGCGCTCGCGCATCGCCTCTTCGTATCGAGTCGCCTGAGCTTTGCGCTCTTCTTCTTTCTGTCGCAGATAGTCGGAGTAGTCACCCCAGAATTCGGAAATACCGCCGTCTTTGAGCTCCCAGATCTTGTCTACCACCTGGTCGAGAAAATGACGGTCATGGCTCACGATGAGCAGGGCCCCATCAAATGCCTTGAGCTGTCCGACGAGAAGGCGGATGCCGTCTTGGTCGAGGTGGCTCGTAGGCTCGTCGGCGAAGATCGCGCTTGCATGCTGGGAGAGCGCAGAGGCAATCTTGGCGCGTGTTTCCTCCCCGCCGCTCATCGTCTCCTGCGCCACTTCGGCGACGTTGAGACGGGAGAGCATCTCGCCGTTGTCCTGAGCCGCATCAAGGTCGAGTTCGTCGAGCTGGCCGATGAGGGCAATGCTGCCGAAGCGCCTGACGTCGGCGTCCGCAATGGTTAGATTGCCGCTCAGGATTTTTAGCAGGCTGGTTTTGCCTGCACCGTTGTCTCCTACCAAGCCGATGCGATCGTAGGGGTAGATTTCCAATTCTTCGATGTCCAGAATATCGCGGCCGGCATATTCCAAAAAGATGTCTTTAGCTTTGACTATGAGTTCCATAAGTTGAACCACCTTTTGTGTATTGTCGTTTTCTGGAAGCGCAGCCATGCCAATAAAGAATCGTTCACGTCGATTTTTCGCCTTTGCCCGATTGCCGGCGTGAGCGTTTTGGCCTTGCGCAAGCCGGCAAATCCGAAAATGATAGTTGGCGGCGAATAAGGAGCGCGATGTGGGATGTCGGCGCAATACCTCGTCGTCGCAAGGGCTTGAAGGCTGACGCGCGAACCGATGGCTGCCGCCTCTTTTTTCGAATGCTTGGGCTATTGAATCTGCCCGGAATCTTTTTTCCCCACGTTTCGGACGCTTGGAGCGAGAAGCATCGCCAACGCAAGCAGTGTCATGGTCGCTCCAGAACCGACGGACCACAACGGAGCTCCGAGCAGGTGCGCAAAAACGGAGGAGGCTGCGAGGCCCATGGGCATGGCCCACGCCATAATGGTTCCATAGAGACCAAAAACGCGGCCTAGGTACTCAGGAGGTATCTGCTCCTGCATAAGGGCAGTCTGGGTTCCCGCGTACAGCGGGGAGCATGCGCCCATAAGAAAGCTCGCCGGTAGGAAAGCGGCGAACAGCGACGGGCCGAGCAATCCGGATGCGATTGCGACGACGCCGAAGCCGGCGATTGCGGCGACCATGGTGAGCGACCTATTGCGGAACCCTCCCGTGGCCGCCAAAATGCCGGACCCAGCCAGCATGCCTGCGGAGAAAAGGACCTCCACCAAAGCAGCATCCCCCGTGCTACCGCCAAAATGTCCCAAGGTCATTATTGGGAACAATGCCGCGAGTGGGGAGAACGCGAAAGCGAAGACGAACCCGCACCAAAGAATGGCGAACAGCCCCCTGTATCCCCTGATCAGCTTGTAGCCGTCCGAAATCTCAGAGAAAAGTTCTCGAACTTTATTGGAAAAGGACGAGCTGCGGTCGGCTTCGTCGAGTCCTCCTGCGTCTATCTGAGCGGCGAGGACAGCTAGAGAAGCGAAAAGCGCCCCCAGCACGTCGAGGGCAATCATGGCGGTAATGCCCGCCACAGGATAAATCACTGCCGCGAGCGCGGCGCCAAGAATGTATCCGGCGGACTGAATCGCTTGCATCACTCCCGATAGGCGAACGAGATGCTCTGGCGGGGCGAGATGGGGCGTGAGGGATTGGGAGGCCGGCGTGTAGAACGAAGTGCCAGCTGCGCGGAGAAACAGGGCGATGAGTATTGACCACGCAGGTAAGCTGCCGGCCAACGAGGCAATCGCCAAGGCGGCGCCCACCGCGGCAACGAAGAGGTCGGCGCCGATGAGAACACGTTTCAAAGGCAGTCTGTCGACAACGGCGCCCGCAAGGACTCCGAACAAAGCAATCGGCAGAAAGCCTGCTAACGATGCCAGGGAGAGGAGGGAAGATGATCCTGTCGTGAGGGCGATATGCCAAATGAGACCCATTTGGAGAATCGAGCTCGTCAATGTCGACACGAGCTCCCCGCCCCATACGAAACAAATCTTAAATTGCCATGAATGGCACAGCGAAACAGACCTGCGCCGAGAGGTTTCAAACATCATGGTTATGTCCAATCGTGGAATGGCGTGCAAAACAGCGCGACGCCATAACAGCGCCGCTTTTTAGGCGCTCATCCACGTGCGGAAAAGACCAACCACGACACCCCTCCTTCGCTGACTCAGTTCGGCAAACCACGCAATTTTAAGGAGGCTGAAGCTCGTTTGTCAAGGATTGCCTGTCGGCAAGGACAATCCTTTCTGGCCATTCGATCCCTTTTGTATCTTTGGTTGCGTAGGTGACCCGCCAGGGCTATTACGCGTGGAAGAGGCGCCTGCCGAGCTGGCCGATGAGGCGCTGAAGATGGCCCTGGTCAGGCGAAACGATCCCAAGGGATGCGTACATCATTCGGATAGTAAGAATGTTGCCAGCAGGTTTTGCGGCAACCGCAAAGGAGCCGTATCCTGCAGCTGGAATCACGTTGCAGCATCCTGACCCGCATTCCGATTGGCGGACGGCCCGCTTCGGCATCCTGACCAGCACAGCGATCGAGCCTTGTCATTCCTTGGATATGCCGGTTGCTCGGGGCGGTCCCGACGGAGGCCCTCGCCTCCCCGGTCCGTGACCCAAGAAGGGCAAGCATGCTGATCTGCATGGCTGGTTCCTCCTTTATGTAGACGACCATGCAAAGAAGGGACAACCGAGGAGGCAGGTTACTGATGCGGGCTCCCGCACGCCCATGACTACCCGACGGGCTTTTTTTCATCTCCGATGCCCGCATTGCAGCATGAACGAATGTGCCTCGACATCTCTGCTGGCATGGTACGACTGGGATCGCACCTCGACGCATCCTTGCGCATACTGCCTTCCAGGTTTCGAAACCGGGAAGGAGAGTGTATGTGAGGGACGATATCGGCGCCGATTCGACGCTCGAGAGGGAGATTGCGCCGATTCTATCCATCGGGGATGCATTCCCGAAGATTCTCATCACTCGCACGAGGCATGAGCCCCATACCCGGGAGGGCGTGCTCGTGCTGAATTTCGCGAGGTGGCTGCTTGGCGGGTAGGGTTCTGAACGTCGCATTGGGATATCGCGCGACAGGGCACGCAGGGCTGTTTGTGCCCGCACGGGAAACGCCGTCGCCATGCGGGCGGCCTGTCGTGTCCGATTAGCCTTTTGCTAAACAGGCTTACGCCAACTCATGGGCAAGCCACCTGAGACTATTCACTTTGCTTATCGTTGACAAAGACCTGTGGCCTGCGGTTTTGTGAACGGCTCGTAAGCCACCCGCGTCGACTCACTTACTGTTGAAGCTGGTGGCTTGCAGGCTCAAAGGCGGTTGAGTTTCAAAACGGGCGTTTTCGGCGATATCGAGCCTCCAAAGGCGGCTCTCCGTGCCCCTTGGGACAAAAATAAAAACTCAAAGCCCTGAGTTTGAAAAAAGTTTTTTGAGGTTGTCCCAACTTTTGTCCCCGAAGCCGACGAAACGCGACATCGCGTCATTCGGCGGCACGCGTTCCGTGTCGATGCCGAAAACTGGGTGTAACTGGAATGACGGGACGGCAGAACCGACGCCATCGAGTGGGAGTAGCCGAGGGTCTAAAACGGCACGTCACAAAAGGTAGTGAATAGCAATGAAGCCCCAGGTAGAATTGGCTATCTGGGGCTTCTTCATGTAACGCCGCGATGCGCTCCATAACGCTCTATTTGGGGAATTTAGTTCAGGCAATGAAGACGGGCGCATGAACGCAGAAAGGACGGCACGAGGCCCACTTGAATCCACGGCACTCATCCGCATTATCGTTGCCCCAATGTCTTCTGCATCAAGCGAGGTCGGCGGTTAAGTAACGGCTCGGCGAGTGTTATTTTGAGAGCTACACGCATCTAAGGCGAGTTTTCGTGGTAAAAACTACTTGCCGGAAGCCGCGGCTTTCAGAGTACGGCTTACGTGCACGTTTAACCTCCGTGGGCGACGGGGTGCCGCAAGGCGTAGAGTATCGCTCACCTGTAGGGGCAGCGCCGCTTCAGGACCGAGGGCTCGACCTACTACGAGACGCTCCAGCGCATTATCGACGGCAACACCAAGCGCATTGTCTCCGAGTGCCAGGCATACCTCGACCGCTACGAGCGCGAGGGAAGGCCTCGCTTTGCCGTCGACATCGACCGCATCGTGGGGCTGCTGGAGGGCGAGAAGTAGGGCACCTCGGCTCAGTCTCGAGTCATGCGGAGCCGCTCCGCATTTTTGAACGCCGCGTGTGCGTCCCAAATACTTGAGAAATAAGCTGTGAAATGCAGTGGCGCGCCCGTGCCCGTGCATAGCCGTCACCATCAGCGTCTACGGTGCGCTACGACATCACGGGCAAACCGCCTGACAAGCCGAGCATCCTGATCGTTCCGTCTATGAGCTACGTTGCCGTGCGGGGCAAGGGCGATCCCAATGCCGAAGGCGGCACGTAGCAGAACGCGTTGCCCATGCTCTACGGCGTTGCCTATACCATAAAGATGTCGAAGAAGGACCTGCGGGAAATCGAAGGCTATTTCGACTTCGTCGTGCCGCCGCTCGAGGGCTTCTGGTGGCAAGACCGCGCCGATGGCGAGATCGATTACACGAGGAAAGACGACTTCAACTTTATCTCGTGCATCCGCCTGCCCGATTTCGTCACTTGCGATAGTTAGTGGTCGGGGACGTTCTTTAACGACTAGTCATTTAAGAACGATCCCAATGACTATGCTGCTTGCCTTCGTTATCTGACGACCTGGACGGCAAGTGCGCTCAACTGGATAAGAAAAAGCCGGGGAAAACGTCCCTGGCACTTGGAAGCCTTGCTTGCGGAAAACCAATTATTTTTAAATCATGGGCTGTGCGAAAAGGCAAGTACATGAAACGATCGCTCCAATGGCGAAGTCCCAGCCTGCGCGCCAGCCCATAGGCAAGCCACCTGAGACCACTCACTTTGCTCACCGCTGACGAAGACTTGCGACCTGGGGTTTGCGAGCTGCTCGCAGAACCCAGGTCGCATATCAAGCTTTAGACTGACTCAGCCAATCACTTCTCGTCAGGCAAGTGATCTGTTCTGTACGGATGTCGTCCATCAGCTCACAGCAGACGTCCTTACGGGTGTGGTGCCAAATAAAGCCGCATTTTTCCTGAACGCGTTTCGATTTCTCGTTCCCGTCGAAGTATCCGCACCAGATTTTGTCTAGTTTCAAGTCCTCGAAACCATGGCGGACGAGCTCTCGAACCGCCTCCGGTATCAGCCCCTTGCCCCAGAACGGGACGCCGATCCAGTAGCCTATTTCTCCCTCAGTGTCCGGAATCTCCTTGTCGGACCGCGCGCCAATCATCAACCCTATGCTTCCGATGGCCCTGTTGTCTTCCTTCAGGCAAACGGCGTACGTCTCCGGCGCGGAAAACACGGTGCGGATGATTTCGGCGCTGTCGTCAACGCTCGAGTGAGGCGGCCAGCCGGCAATCGGCCCCACCCTGTCGTCCTTCGCGTATCTGTACAGGTCCTCTGCGTCCGTTTCGGCCCATGGGCGCAGTATCAGCCGCCCGGTTGCCAGTTGTATATCCATCTCCATCGACTACTTTCGATTGATGCTCAGTGCCCATTGTATTCGCTACGATTAAACTCGGCACAGGGGATACTGGTTTTCCGTGCGAAAACGCTCATGCCGCTAAATTGAGCGACCGCCTGTACTGCAGCGGGATCATCCGCCCGAGCGATCCCTTAATCCGTCGCCCGTTGCGCCAATCGGCAGAAGCCACGCGTGGACGCTAATCGCTCGAGCGAATCGTCGTCGGTTTCCGTTTAAGATTTCTTTTTCCGCTATTATCCGACCCTCGGACTTCCTCGTGATAGAAGTAGTCCACGATCACCGGATGCCCCTGGGGGACTCTGCCATAAGGCATTTCGTTGTCCACAAAGGGGCAATCGTACTTCTTGGCCATTTCCTCGGCTTTTACTTCAAGCGCTTCAAAATAGCTACGGTTGCGCTTGTTATAGATCTCATCGTAAAGCGGTACGAGATCGGGATGTTTCTTGGCGATATAATCCAGGATCGCTTTTTTGAAACCACCCCGAAGATTGAGATTTTCGAGCCAAAACAAATCGCACCGATCCTTTACTCGCTCAAAAATCATCTCAAAATCCGTGATGCCGGGAAATACCGGGGACACGAAGCAGACCGTACGGATACCTTCGTCATACACCTGCTTCATAGCAGCGATACGACGCTCGATGCTCGACGCGGAGTCCATATCGTTCTTGAAGTTCTCATCCAGCGTGTTGATCGACCATGAAACGGTCACTCGTCCAAGCTTCTTCAGCAGATCGATATCCCGTACCACAAGATCGGACTTTGTGCAGATCAGAATATCTGCATCGCTGCCAATCAGCTGCTCCAGGAGTTTCCTGGTATTCCCGAATCGCTCCTCCTGTGGATTGTAGCCATCCGTCACAGAACCGATAACCACCCGCTGTCCAGCGTATTTCTTCGGATTCTTGATTTCCGGCCAATGCTTCACATCAAGAAAGGTGCCCCATTCCTCCTTGTGTCCGGTAAAGCGCTTCATAAAGGAGGCATAGCAATACTTGCAGGCATGCGTGCAGCCTACATAGGGATTGACCGAGTAGCCGCCCACCGGCAGGCTGGACTTGGTCATGATGTTCTTTGCTTCCACCTCATTGATGAGGATTCCATCGATCACTTCCGCCATGTTCTCTGCACCTCCAGCACTCTTTCGAATTCTTCCGGCAATTCCTGAATCATGTTTTCGTCCCCTATGACAGAGACGAGGTCTTCCTTCATAAACATTGGAATGCCAAGCGCGTGCGCCTGGTCCGTCAAAGACCATGCCCACTCCGGTTCCGTATGAACCTTCCTGCTCTGCGCCCCGGTCATGGTACCGACGACGATCCAGTTGATTCCGGAAAGGTCGACCGTACCGGGATCGTCGAATAGCGGCTCAAAAGTAACGAAGAAGTGATTTGCTTTGACGTTTTCCCGAAGGGCGTCGATACGCCACAGCTCCGCTTTCCTCGTCACCGTAACGCCGAACCATGCGTTTTCCAGGTCGGTATCTAAATCCAGCAAATCGGGTCTCTTGGTCAGGAACAGGAACTGATGCTGTGGATTCTCATGGATCTTTGCAAATACCTCGTCTCGCCATTCCAGCTTCCACCCGGAGAGATCGCTCATGCCGGTAAGGAGAAAGTTCTGCGGGCGTTTCTTTTCCATCATCTTGAGCTTGCTCGGGAAGAACGCAGGATCAGCGAAGTCGTCAATCATATGCCAACGTTTCACATTGTTACGGGCATAGCAATATGGACACCCCACCGTGCAGCCGATGACGATATTCATATTCTGAATCTGATTTTTGATGCAGATGCTCATAACGCCTGCCTACCTGCCTCTCCCGTAAACACGCAATCAGCCTCCCCCACCTTGCGGGCAAAAGCCTCGATATCTTGCTTGCAAGCAGCAGGCTCGCAATCGCTCAAATCGTATGACGTGCCGCCGTTTCGATAGACGGCCCGATGGGAAAACGATCGGCTGACAAGCCCGATGCCGAGCTTCTCGCACAGGGTCATCCGTGCTCCCTTTCAGCTATAAAAAACAGGTGTCTATAAACAGTATCCTTGTTGATTTTCGCAGGGGCAATGAACAAACGCGTGCACCTGTCGATAAACGAACAGCTACTGGACATTGTCAAACGACTCAGATTGGAGAGGCGATGGGAGAAACCAAGATCGACCGCCGGCGGCGCTACACCCTCTCGGTCATACAGGAGGCGTTCTTCGCGCTGCTGGCCGAGGTCGGCTTCGCAAAGATGACGGTGGCGGACATCTGCCGCCGCGCCGAGATCAACCGGGGAACGTTCTATCTGCATTACGAGGATAAGTACGCGCTGCTCGATGCGCTTATCGACGAGGCCCCGAGTTCGCCCATGCCCAGGAGCTGCTCAACGCCTATTCCGAAGGGGGCTTACTGGCGGTATCCGCTCTTCGCGATTCCGATAACCCATCGTGACCTGCGATTCAGGAATACCAGCCTCCGAGCCCTCTCGTTCGGAGGCTGCGGCTAAAACCTCATTGCGCGTCTACCGCTCCGCGCTATTCGTCACCTGCCCGCGCCGCCGAGAGCAGTGCGCCCAAATCGGCCTGAATCGCCTCTGCCTTGCTTCCAAGCTGCAGCGGAGCCGAGTCGCCCGAGATGTTTACGCTCAACAGGTGCGCATCCGGCAGCTTCGCGGCCATGCTCCAGAACGGGAGCGTGATGATGCCGGGGGTCATCTCGCCCACGCCGAGCTCCAGCAACAGCACGCGGCGATCGCTGCGCTCGCGCACGAAGCGCTCGTATCGTCCGAGGCTCTCGCGCCAGGCCGCACCCTGCAGAAACGTGTCATCGCGCACCCACGGCACAAGCTGCCAGCCGCAATGCGGGCATCGGGGGATATCCTCGCTGAGGACCTCGAACCCCGCCATGCCCGCGAGCATGCGTTCGACGTAGGGGCTCGCGTCGAAGAGCTCGTCGCAACATGGCTGCTTGCATTGAAGGTGCGCGAAGCTTCCCTGATAGTTGCAGGTTCTCTCGTCGGGAAACGTCTTCTCGACCTGGGTGTCCACATTGGTGCTCAGGATGAAGTAGTCCTTATGGCCGATGAGGGACCGTAGGTCGAGATAGGGCTGCGAGGTCGGCTCGCGCAGCATGAAATCGATATATCGCGCGTAGTAGGCCCATTGCTGCTCGAGGCTGGGGTAGAGGTGGTAAAAGCCGTCAAAAAGACTCTTGAAGCCAAAGGCTTGCTGCCAGTCCGTCATTCCGGCGCGCGCCATGCCCGCGCGGTTGTAATGGTTGAATCCGGCGGCGCTCGACATGCCCGAGCCGATGCCAACGATGATGACGTCGGCATCGTCGATAAGGCTTCGAAGCCTATACGCTTCCCTCTCTAGAGACGGCATTGGGCAATCTCCTCGAAAGCCGGGGTCATATCGCCGTCAACGAGAATCGTCTCGCACGAGGCGTCGGGCGCCATGGCCTGGCTGTAATTGAACACGATGTAGGTGACGTGCTCGCAGGCGTTCGCAATCTGGGCGAGCATGCGCTTTATGACGCCGTTGCGCAGTCCCACGCCAAGTTCGAGGATGGCGACCCTGCCGTTGCGATGGGCTTGCACAAGGCGCTCGAGTTCCTCGAGCTGGGCCATGGCGAGGTCGTCTGGATGGGCGAGGCGCCGCTCGTCGACCGACGTGCGCGTGCTCCCCTCCGTCTCGAGCACGCGGTTCTCGTTGAATCCAGCGCGCGCGAAGTGCCCGTCGATGTTGCACGTGATCACGAAGGTGTCGGCGTGCTCCGTAAGACGCCGCAGCCCGTTCATGAGCGGGCTGGGCTCATATTCGAGATATTCCTTTTGATGAAACCACTCGGCCCATCGGCGTCGCACGCTGGCATCCGGGGAGGCAAGCCCCTGCAGTATGCAGCCGATGCCGTCTGCCTGGGCGAGGTCCCCGTACGCCTCTTGGAAATGAGCATCGGCGCAGAAAAGGTTGAGCCCCTCCGCCATGTCGAGTCCGTTGCTAGCGCCGATGATGACAAGATCCGCTTCGGCTAACGCCCTGCCTATGCGAACTGCTTTCGCCGTCTCCATGCGCTACCTCCCCAGCGTCTTGCGTACGTCGGCGAGCACGTCGGCGATGTCGGCGCGAACGGCGAGCCCCCGATCCTCGATCGCGCGGGGGAGAAACTGCGTCTTGTTGTTTACGGCGATGTAGCTGGCCTGCGGTAACTGCGCCGTGAGGGCCCAGAACGGCTCCTGGATAAACGCGGGCGTCATGCGGCCCACACCCAGCTCGAGGAAGAGGATCCTCTGCCGTGCGTGCGCGTCGAGCCATTCGGACACCTTGCGGTACTGCTCCTCGTAGAGTTCGCCCTGCAGGAAGTTGCCGTAGCCGCGAACCCAGGGGAACGCCTCTGCCCCGCAGTGCGGGCAGCGCGGCACGAGCTCTGTCGGAACCTCAAGGCCGTCTCCCATGGCCTCTACCATGTTGGAGACCGGCTCGACCGCATCCCACACCGCGTCGGTGCAACAGCGGGAGCACTGAAAGAAGCGGTGGTCGCCTTGGATCTCTGCCACTTTCTCCCAGGGATAGAGCTTCACAAACTGCGTGTCCTGGTTGGTGGTGAGCACGAAGAAATCCTTCTCGGCGAGAATGGCGTCGAGGTCCTTGTAGGGCTTGCGCAGCGGGGCGTTGAGCGTGGTGTCGAGGAAGGTGGCGAGGTATCCCCAGCGCGCCTCGGCGGTGGGCCAGCGGTAGAACGACCCCTCGAAAGCGCCCTTGAAACCGTAGTGCTCGGCGAATTTGCCGAAATGCCTGCGATAGGTTGCGTTGTCCTCGTAATAGAAGTCGCCGCCGCCCGCTGCGGAGAGCCCAGAGGCCCCGCCCACCAGCACGCAATCGGCTTCCTCGATCATGCGGGCGAAGTCCTCGATTTGCTGGTCGTAGGGCTCGGGCTCGCGGTCACTCAGCTCATAGGGCGTGCCGCCGCTGCGGTAGGCGGCCTGGAGGGAAAACGATTGGTTGGTGAGCTCGATAACGAGCTGCTCGTACAGGGTCACTGGATACCTTCTTTCAGCTATTATAAACACGTGTCTATAAAAAGTATCCATGTCGATTTGCTTAAGAGCAATGAACAGCTTCGGCCTGCTGTCGATAAACGAGCGTTTGCCGGGCATTGTCGAGCGTTGCAATTGGAGGGGTAATGGAAGCGGGGAAGATCGATCGTCGCCGACGCTATACACTCTCGGTCATACGGGAGGCGTTCTTCGCGCTGCTGGCCGAGGTCGGCTTCGCGAAGATGACGGTAGCGGATATCTGCCGCCGCGCCGATATCAACCGTGGCACGTTCTATCTGCACTACGAGGACAAGTTCGCCCTGCTCGACGCGCTTATCGACGAGGCCTTGGCGGCGGTGCCGCCGCTCGAGGGAACGGAGGCGGGTGCCCTCTGCCAGCGTCCGCCGGCAAACGATGACTATTATCTGCTCTACTCGGATGACGACGCGTACGCCCGGGTGGCACAGCGCGTCGTCGAGCGCGGCGCCGAGCAGATGGTTCCCTCGATCATGGAGGAGACTGGGCTTTCGCGCGAGGACGCCTATCTGCTCTTCGTCCACAACGTCCAGGGAAATCTCGCGGTCAACCGCCTGCTCGGTTGGAGGCGAGGGCCCGAGTTTGCCCATGCCCAGGAGTTGCTCAGTGCCTATTCCGAAGGAGGCATGCGAGCGGTATCGGCTCGTCACGATCCTCGTAGCTCGTCTTGACCGCATGTCATTTCAGGTAGGTGGCGTTGCTATGGGCCCTCTTTGATTTTCGACGTTGTATAAGGCAATCGCAATCGTCTTGAGCTTCTTTAGGGAACTTGAACAAGAGATATGGCCTGCAGGCGATTGATTAACACCATTCGTTTTGGTTACAAGAAAAAATGCTGCGCGCCTGCAGCATGAAGGAGAGGGAATCCTATGAATATCGTTGTATTGAGCGGCAGCCCGCGTAAGGGCGCCAATACCGATACCATGGTCGAGGCGTTTGCCGAGACCGCGCGTGAGGGCGGCAATACGGTCGAGGTCGTCCGCGTTGCCAGCAAGAAGATCGCCGGCTGCTTGGGATGCCAGTACTGCTTCGCCCATGAGGGCGTCTGCGTGCAGAAGGATGACATGGCCAACGTGATTGAGTCGCTGAAAGACGCCGACATGGTCGTCTTCGCTTCGCCTATCTACTGGTTTGATATCACCGCACAGGAGAAGGCTGTCATCGACCGCCTGTACGCCTTCGGTGCTACGGGCTTCCCGTTCACCAAGACGGCCCTTTTACTCGATAGCCACAGCGAGGGCGTCTATGATGCGGCGATCGCTATGTACAAGTCAACCTGCGCGTACTGCAAGTGGGAGGACCAGGGCATTGTCACCATCAGCGGTATGACCGAGCGCGACAGCATGGCATCCTCGCCCAAGTTGAAAGAGGTGCGAGAGCTCGCTCGCAAGCTTGCCTAAGGACAAGAAGAACGCATGGCAATCAGCGTTGGTGGAAATGCTTGCTATCCTTACCAAGAGATAGGGGTGTACTCCCTCAAGTGCCGTATAGAACAATTTTTAAACGCAGAAAAATAACTGAAAACAAATTAATCCGCGTTAAAATATTGTCAAACAGAAGTTCATGAGGGAAGGTTGCGTATGCGTCGCAAGGCAGACGAGCTCCTTAGGGAATGGCGAGACAGGGCTGATAGAAAACCTTTGCTGGTCAAAGGCGTGCGCCAGTGTGGCAAGACCTATCTGCTCAGAACGTACGCTCAGGATCTTTTCGAATCGGTTGTCTACGTTAATCTTGAGAACGACCGGTCGGCGCGAGCGGATTTTTCGGGCGGTCTTGACCCTCATACGATCGTACGCGCGATTGAGGCTCGTACGGGACAGCGTATCGTGCCTGGCAAAACCTTACTGTTCATTGACGAGATCCAGGCATGCGAGGAAGCGCTCACTTCCCTTAAATACTTTTGCGAAGATGCTCCCGAGTATTACGTTGCGGCTGCCGGGTCGCTTCTTGGGGTTGCCATTAACCATCAGTCGTATTCGTTCCCCGTCGGAAAGACCGACTTGATTGAGATGACTCCACTCGATTTCGAGGAGTTTCTCTGGGCGATGGGGCACGATCAGCTGGTCGACGAGATACGCTCATCATTCGAGTTTATGGGTCCTCTTGCGCCAAGCCTTCATGAAAAGGCGCTTGGGCTCTATCGGCAGTATCTTGTTGTTGGCGGAATGCCCGAGGCGGTCCAAACGTACATCGATGATCAGTCAATCATTGATGTGGCCGAAAAGCATCGGATTATTCTCGACGGATACTCCGCCGACACTAATAAATATGCTGATGAGCGCTTGAGCGCAAAGACGCGTGCGTGCTTCGATTCCATTCCACAGCAGCTTGCCAAAGAGAATCGTAAATTTCAATACAAGGTAGTGCGAGCGGGGGGCAATGCGTCTCTCTTTGGAGATGCTCTCGACTGGCTTGTATTGTCGGGTACGGTGGCGCGCTGCAGCCTAGTCGGGCAGATCGAAAGCCCTTTAGAGGCCTTCGTTAACCCTTCTGCTTTTAAAATCTATCAGGCGGATACAGGGCTGCTCGTCTCCAAGGCCGGTGCTCAACGCGCCGATATTCTTTCCGGTATCGGCGGCACATTCATGGGTGCACTTACCGAAAACTACGTTGCCCAACAGCTTTCAGCCATGGGCTATCCGCTGCATTATTGGGCGCGAGATAATCGTGCGGAAATCGACTTTGTAGTAGAGAAGCAGGGATGCTTGTCTGCGATTGAAGTCAAGGCGGGAGAGAACACAAGATCTCGAAGCCTGTCCTCACTTAAAAAGACCCATCCGGGCGTGCGCCGAATCAGGCTATCGACTAAGCCCTTCGGAATGAATGATGGGCTGATGTCTGTTCCACTTTATGCGGCATTTTGTCTATAGGGATGATGCTGCTGTAATGCATGGGGCCCGGAGCGCGATGTTGCTGCACTCCGGGCCCCGCTGCTTAGTTAAACCATGACGGTTTGGCTGCCGTCGTCCTAGTCAAACAGACTCGGCATGTCGTTTTCCTTCATGAGGGCACCGGCTGAGGGGAGGCTCTGTGCGGTGAACTTTTCGGCCGAGACGCCGGCGCCAAGAATCTCCTCGGTCGTGCCGACGGTGGTGACCGAGCGGCCCTTCTTGGTCGTAAAGGCCTGGACGCCCTGCGTGTTGGTGGTCGTCTTGGTCTTGAGCAGCGACGTGTTGAAGTTCATCAGGCGGTAGTCGCTCGAGACCAGCGCGAGGTCGCGGTCTTCCTTGAGCACCTGCGCATACAGCAGCTTGCTGCCGCCGTAGATGGCGTTCTTGAGGCGCTTGCGGTTGGTCTTGGTGACGTATCCAGAAAGCGCGACGCGCACCACGCGGCCGTTCTCAAAGACGAACAGCACATCGGCCTTGTAATCCTCGGGGTCGATGACCCAGATGACACTCTCGTCGGGTTCCATCTCAAGATCGGTCGGCAGGTACGAGCCCAGTTGGGCCGACTTGGTGTCCTCAAACGCCGAAACCTTGCACTTGTATACCTGGCTCTTATTGGTAAAGACCAGCAGCTCGTGGGTGTTGGAGGACGGGAACTCGATAAAGGGTTTGTCGCCGTCCTTGTACTTGAGCGTGGTCGCCTTCTTGAGCACGCGGTCCGTCATCTTCTTAAGATAGCCATCGCGCGAGAGCATGATGGTGACCGGGTACTCCTCGACCTCGGGCTCCAAGCTTACCTCGATAACCTCATGGGGCTCGATCCTGCCCGTGCGGCGCGGCATCACGTACTTCTTATTGACCGCGGCCAGCTCGTCGCTGATGACCTTCTTGATGTTCTCCTCGCTGGAGAGGATCTCCTCGAGCTCGGCAATCTCGCCCTCGAGCTTGGCGATGTCCTTGGTGCGGTTGAGGATGTACTCCTCGTTGATGTTGCGGAGCTTGAGCTCGGCGACAAACTCGGCCTGAGTCTCGTCGATGTCGAAGCCGCGCATGAGGTTGGGCACGACCTCGGCCTCGAGCTTGGTGCCGCGGATGATGACGATGGCCTTGTCGATGTCGAGCAGGATCGCTTCAAGGCCGTGCAGCAGGTGCAGGCGCTCGGACTTTTTGCCCAGGTCAAAGTTGATGCGGCGACGCGTGGACTCAATACGCCACTTGACCCACTCGTGCAGGATCTGGCGCACGCCCATAACGCGAGGGTAACCATCGACCAGTACGTTGAAGTTGCACGAGAACGAATCCTGCAGCGTGGTCGAGCGATAGAGCTTCGCCATGAGTTTGTCGGGGTCGACGCCGCGCTTAAGGTCGATAGCGATGCGCAGACCCGAAAGGTCGGTCTCATCGCGAATGTCTGCGATCTCCTTGACCTTGCCCTCCTTGGAGAGCTTGACGATGCGCTCGATGATGACATCGGTCTTGGTGGTGTAGGGGATCTCGTAGACCTCGATGATGCGCTCTTCGGGAATCCAACGCCAGCGGGAGCGGATTTGGAAGCTGCCAAGGCCGGTCTCGACGATCTTCTCCATCTCCTCGCGGCGGTAGATAATCTCGCCGCCGGTGGAGAAATCGGGCATGGGCATGTACTCGAGCAGGTCGCAGTTGGGATCCTGCAGGTAGTGCATCGTGGCGGTGCAGACCTCGTTGAGGTTGAAACCGCAGATATCGGACGCCATGGCGACGCCGATGCCCTTGTTGGCCGAGACGAGGATGTTGGGGAACGTGGTGGGCAGCAGACGCGGCTCCTTCATGGCGCCGTCGTAGCTGTCAACGAAGTCGACCGGGTCCTTGTCGATGTCCTTGAAGATTTCGGCGCTGATGGGGGAGAGCTTTGCCTCGGTGTAACGCGAGGCGGCGTAGCTCAGGTCGCCCGAATAGTATTTGCCAAAGTTGCCCTTCGACTCCACGAAGGGGGCAAGCAGCGCCTCGTTGCCCGTCGCTAGGCGCACCATCGTCTCGTAGATCGCGGCATCGCCGTGCGGGTTGAGCTTCATGGTCTGGCCCACGATGTTGGCGCTCTTCTGGCGCTCGCCCTTGAGCAGGCCCATCTTGTACATGGTGTAGAGCAGCTTGCGGTGCGAGGGCTTAAAGCCGTCGATCTCGGGGAATGCACGCGAGACGTTGACGCTCATGGCGTAGGGCATGTAGTTGACCTCGAGCGTCTGCGTAATCGGCTGGTCGGTGACCTCGGAGTGCAGGCCGATGACGTTCTCGGCGTTAACCTGCTTTTTCTTTGGCTGGTTCTTCGTCTTCTTCTTTGCCACGATTTCCTCTTGAACTTCTTATGGGCCGTCGTTATCGATTTGCTGCTATTGCAGGTCCAGCTGGTCCAGGTATTCCTTGCCGTGCTCGGAGATGTGGCGCTTGCGACCCGCCTCGTCGTTGCCCAGCAACAGGTTGAACATGGTCTCCATCTTGGTGACGTCCTCGGGCTCCACCTTGATCAGGCGGCGCGTCTCGGGGTTCATGGTGGTGAGCCACATCATGTCCGGGTCGTTCTCACCAAGACCCTTGGAGCGGTTGATGGAACACTTCTGATCGCCGATCTCTTTGAGGATGCCGTTTTTCTCGAGCTCGGTATAGGCAAAGTAGGTCTTCTCTTTGCAGTTGATCTCGTAGAGCGGCGACTCGGCGATATATACGTAGCCTTCGTCGATAAGCGTGGGCACCAGGCGGTAGAGCATGGTGAGCACGAGCGTGCGGATGTGATAACCGTCGACGTCGGCGTCCGTACAGATGATGACTTTGTTCCAGTTGAGGTTGTCCAGGTCGAAGGCACCAAGGTTCTTGATACGCTTGTCCTTGATCTCCACGCCGCAGCCCAGCACGCGCATGAGGTCCATGATGATGTCGGACTTAAAGATGCGCGGATAATCTTCCTTTAGGCAGTTGAGGATCTTGCCGCGGACGGGCATAACGCCTTGGAACTCGGCATCGCGCGAGGTGCGAATGGCGCCTGCTGCCGAGTCGCCCTCTACGATGTAGATCTCGCGGCGGTCCTTGTCTTTGGAGCGGCAGTCGATGAACTTCTGCACGCGGTTGGCCATGTCGGTCTTCTGCTGCAGATTGGTCTTGATGCTCTGGCGCGTCTTCTCGGCGTTCTCGCGCGAGCGCTTGTTGATGAGCACCTGCTCCATGATCTTGTTGGCGGCGTCTTTGTTCTCGATCAGATAGGTCGAGAGGCGCTCCTTAAAGAATGCCGTCATCGCCTGCTGGATAAAGCGGTTATTGATGGCCTTCTTAGTCTGGTTTTCGTAGGACGTCTGGGTGGAGAAACAGTTGGTCACCAGCACCAGACAGTCCTGGACGTCCTGCCACTTAATGCCGCTCTCGTTTTTGTTGTACTTGCCCTGTTGCTTGATGTAGGCATCGATGGCGCTGGTCAGAGCACTACGGGCGGCCTTTTCGGGCGAACCGCCGTTCTCGAGCCATGACGAGTTGTGGTAGTACTCCTGCATCATGAAGGTGCGCGAGAAGCACATGCACGCGGTAATCTTGACGTTGTAGTCGGGCAGGTCCTCGCGGTCGCGACCGCGGCGGTCGGCCTCGATAAAGAAGGGCTCGGTGAGGTAGTCGGCACCGACCTTCTCGAGCACATAGTCCTCGATGCCCTTGGGGTAGCAAAAGTCCTCTTCGGAAAACTCGCCATCGTCGCCCTCGATGCGCAGGCGGAAGGTAACGTTGGCGTTGACCACGGCCTGGCGGCGCATGGTCTCGCGATACCAATCGTGGGGGATGCTGATGGAGGTGAAGACCTCAAGATCGGGGCGCCACTTGATGGTGGTGCCGGTGCGGTCCTCGTCGCTGGGCTCAATCTCGAGCGCCTTCTTTTTGGCGCCGACGACCTTGCCCTTCTTAAAGTGTAAGGAGTACTTGTTACCGTCACGCCAGACGGTGACGTCCATGTACTCGGAGGCGTACTGGGTCGCGCAGGAGCCCAGGCCGTTGGTGCCGAGCGAGAAGTCGTAGTCGCCGCCCTGGTTGTTGTTATACTTGCCGCCGGCGTAGAGCTCGCAAAAGACGAGCTCCCAGTTAAAGCGCTTCTCGGAGGGGTTCCAGTCGAGCGGGCAGCCGCGGCCGTTGTCCTCTACCTGGATGGAGCCATCGCGAAAGGCGGTAAGGGTGATGAGCTTGCCGTAGCCCTGGCGCGCCTCGTCAACGGCGTTGGACAGGATCTCGAAGGCGGCATGCGCGCAACCGTCGAGTCCGTCCGAGCCAAAGATGACGGCGGGGCGCAGGCGTACGCGCTCCTCGTCCTTGAGCTGACGAATACTGTCGTTACCATAGTTTGCGGTGTTTTTTGCCATGCTCGCTCTCTCGATACTCCTTTGCTGCGTTTAAGTCATATAGATAGTCAAGGTAGCATAGCCCAGCCCTTGGGCGATTCCACCCAACACGAAATCCATCGAACAATCGTTCGGAGTCGGGCACCTTTGGCTTCTGCGGTCATTCCCTGCGCGGTGTGGTGCTCGTGTTAAAACCGTGGCTTATCGGCTGGTAGAATTGCCGCATCAAGACTGCATGTTGTTTGAGGGGGCGCAATGACCGAGAAAGAGAAGATGGAGCGCGGTGAGTGGCATGATGCCAACTTTGACGAGGAGCTCCTGGCGCAACGCGCGAAGGCGGAGGCGCTCTGCTATGACTTTAATATGGCAAAACCTGGAAGCGACGCACAGCTCGATGCTTTGAAGTCCTTGCTCGATACCGATCTTCCCGGGGGGCTGACGGTCCTTTCGCCTGCCTACTTTGACTACGGGAGCAAGACGACCTTTGGTGAGGGCTGTTTTGTAAACCATGGCTGCTACTTTATGGACGGCGGCTCTATCACCTTTGGTGGCAACGTGTTTATCGGGCCGTTTTGCGGCTTCTACACCGCTTCGCACCCCCTAAAGGCAAAGGACCGCAACTTGGGTCTCGAGAAGGCTCTGCCCATCGTTGTCGGCGATAACTGCTGGTTTGGCGCGAACGTGTCAGTGCTGCAGGGAGTTACCATCGGCAGCGGTTGCGTAATTGCCGCGGGCAGCGTCGTGACGGAAGACCTTCCAGACAACGTGGTGGCGGCAGGCGTCCCCGCAGTCGTCAAGAAGATCATCGAACAATAACGGAGCTATTAAACGATGGGGCACGCATGGTTCCGGCAAATCCGGTTATTGGCGTGCGCGTTGGCCATGCTGATAAGTTCCACTTACTCGGGTCCTTCCGACTCGGTTTTGTCCGAGTAAGATTGAATAGCGAATCGAAATTGTTATGTCCACATGGCGATGGCGGACATGGTTTCCATAATGACAGATATAGTTGACATCTTGTGAAGGATGCAATATATTTCTGTCATGTTGCAACGGATATCTGTCCATTACTACGAAAGGAACTCCATGCCGGGCAAAAAGAACCTACGCATGAAGGCGGCACGCGCGGCGGCTGGCCTTTCGCAAGCTGACTTAGCCCAAGCCGTGGGCGTTACGCGCCAAACCATCGGCCTTATCGAGGCGGGCGGCTACAACCCCACGCTCAATTTGTGCGTGGCAATCTGTAAGGCGCTGCGCGTTACGTTGAACGACTTGTTTTGGGAAGACGAAACCGACGCCGACCCTAATGCTCTTTAGGAGTTCACTATGAAATATGAAGATCTGAAAATCGTGCAAAAGTGGCGTGAATATGCCGGCCCAAAGGATGAACGCCTGGAGGCTGAGAACGCGAAGATCTACAAGATTGGCTTCGTGCTGCTTTCGTTTGGCATGTTGATGATCTTTTTCTACCAGTTTATAGCTCGACAGGTTACGTGGGTTCACAGCGACGCTAGTGAAATGCCGCATGGCTTTGCAACGCCGTTCGAGGCAGCCATGTATTTGTGGCTCGTTCTCGTGATGTTGATTTGCGCAGGACTGCAAACGCGGAAGGGCTATGTCGATACCAATCGTTTTGGGCAAACCGAGCATCTTCCTGTTGGATATTTCCTGCTTGTCAGCGGTCTTAGCGGCGCCGCGTTCGCGCTTGTTATTGCCGCAATGCGCTGTATCGCTGAGGCGCAGATCGTACCGCTCGAAAGCGTCTTTTGGTTGGCGAACCTGGTCACGGGCGTGTTCTGCGGTGCGACGATTTTCGCGGCCACGTTTGCTGTCCTGTGCGCAACGTTTTTCACGGCGAAAAGACGCCGTGCCAAGCTCGAGGCAGAACTCGACTCCTCAGACGACATTTAATGCGCAATGGGCTGGCTCTGGGTATTCAGAACCAGCCCATTTTGATGTTCGATGAGCCGAGTCGGCGCCTCTCACAAAAGTAACTAGGAGCTAGCGAGGCCTATCCGAATTGTCCTCATTGGCGGTGTCTTTTTCGAGCGCCGTGCGGCGGGCGCTGTAGGCGACAAGGCCGGCACCAACTGCGGCGAGCGCTGCTGCGGCTGCGGTTAAGGGGACGTTGCTGTCGCCCGTGCCCGCAAGCGCGCCCGCTTTTCCGGAGCGCTTGTTATTGCCGTGGTCCTTGCCACTGCCGGAGCTGCTTCCGCCGGAGCCGCCGCCCTCGTCAGTACCGCCGCCACTCGAGCTACCATCGCCGTCTGCTGTCATCGGGGCGTCGTGAAGTCCTGTCGTATCCGCGCTGTCGCATACGCCGACCTGAACTTCTGAGCGTTCGCATGCCGCGTCGGGCACATGAAGCTCGTGCAGAACGGCACTCAGCGCCGAGTTTGCGCCCGGTCGGATCTCCTCGAGCGTTACGGGATCGAGCGCCACCAGATTACGCGCCTTCGCATACAGCGTGACGCGTTTGCCCACTTCGTCGCTCCAACTCTCGGGGATGGCGAAGCTCATGCGGAACTGTGCCGTGCAACCCGGTGCCAGCACGGCGTTGCCGTTGTCGGCTACCAGCGGGTGCGTTGCAAAACGTGCGCCCAGCGTCTCGAGCGCGTACTTTACGTGTGCCATGTCGTTGGCCGAAGCGTCTTCGGCAAGCTCTGGATCGTAGATCGAAGCCATGCGTGCGTTCGCTCCGAATCCGATGGATGCGCTGGAGAACGGCTGGCTGGAGCCCTCTCGGTACAGATCGATTGTGCCGGCAGTCAGCAAAGTGTTGCCGTCGTTTCGCACCGTGACCATGAAGGATTCGCCTGCTGCTCCGGGCACCACCGCGCCCGAGGTAGCGACCGCGCCCGTCGGAGTGGCACACGCCACCAGAGGCACTTCGATGCCGTGCAGCTCTGCCTCGCTCTTCTCCGCGCTCACAATGTGCGTGGCGAGCGCGGAGAGCATGCCTCCCGACGTCAAAAATGTCGTTATCTGATCGACGGGATGGTCCAGCTCGCACATCACGAACGGCTCCGTGAACAGATCGCCTGCCAAGGTGCTGGCGAAGATGCGGAAGTGCTTGCCCATTACTGCTACCGGGTTGCCTTCTTCGTCGTAGGTTTGCCCCACCTTGCCATCGGTGTTCTCTACATAGAGCGCGCACCTGCCGTTGTTGCTTACGCTAAACGATGCCGGGCCACAGCCTGCGGCACCCACGGGCTGCGTTGCAAATGCCGATGCGCCTCGCGTCCAAGTAATATGCTGCAGCTGCTCGTTGACGGTGGCCAAAAAGCCCGAATGTTGTGGCCACGGCACCGCATGGGGCACCGTGGCGTCTGGTGGCATAACGCCCCAGCCCGCAATGGACTGGCCGATCACGGCGTACGATGCGCAGCCGCAACCGTCTGCGGTCTCGTACGCAACGGGCACCACCATTTTGCCGTTGATATTCTCGGGCTCGCTCAGCTCGATACTCGACGGTGCTTGCGGAAAGCGAAGAACTTGGCGGAACGTCAGGCTGTCGCCCAAATCATCCGACCACAGGGTAAAGCATTCCAGCGCAACCTCGGCCTCGCTGCCGAGCGCCTTTTCTGCGGTGGTTCCGCGGCGGTGGAGGTAGGCACCCGACAGGCGTCCGTCGATCAGCGTCTTGCCCACCGTGATGCGCGGGCACTGCAGGCAATGGTAGCCATCCTCTTGCAGGCGGCCGCGCGAGATGCTGCGCCATGACGTATGCGACACAACGCGGATCTCGTCATTACTTATGCGCAGGCGCACAACGGACAGTATGCCGGCTGTGCTTGCCGTATCGAAAAGGGTGTTGTCGCCGGCGGGGCGCTCGCCCGAGACCAGCAGCACGTAGGCGTCCTGGTTTCCTCTTCCGTCCGTATATTCCACCACGTCGAAGTCGTAATCGAATATGCCGTCGCGCTCCACGTCGCCCTCGCCAAACCCAAGGGGAAAGTCCACGGGCGTGGGAGCGGACCACGTGCCGTTTGCCTTTGTGTGCACCACCAGGCGCGAGCGGCCATTGTCGCCGTAGCGCACCGAGGCGATACGGAACAGGCATTCTACGCCGGCAATCATCGTTAGCTTCATGTGGGCTTCGCTGAGCACGCCGGAAAACAGCACGTTGTCGCTCGAGGGTTTTATGCCGCCACGCTCGTCCTCCGACACGCCGGCAGAATTGGCGTTCGGGTCCGCAACGGCGTTCGTTGACTGACCGATGTAGGTGTACTCATACATCGGCGCGGCGTTTTCGTCGTTCTCTACCAGTGCATGGACGAAATGCTCGATCTGTCCCGTGTCTTCGCTTTCTGAATCCGCCTCGAGCTCAATGCGCGTGGCCGCTTGATCCCAATCGCGCACGACAGGCGCGGCATTTACGGCAGTGGCCTTAACCTCGGCGCGTGCGAGCAGCTCGGCGTTGGTGACGATGGTGGCCGATGCGATAAACTGCGGCACACCACCTGCTTCGGCGTTGCCGGCCGAGCCGAAGCAGGCATCCAACGTATAAGGCGTATTTCCACCCAATGCCAGCTCAGAGCGCTGGAGTACATACTGGTCGCCATTGTTCACCGACATATTCCACGAATCGATGAGTGTGGGCCACGACCCCGACCAAGCCTTGGTGGTCCACTTGAACATTACGAACTGGAGTATCACATCGACATCGACGTCTGCACCTACGCGCAGCCGCGGAAGCTGGTGTCCATCTGCCTTCTCGTACCCAATGAACAGTGTGAGGGATGCGGCGCCACGCACAGCGGACGAAGCGACGCCTGCAATGCCGGCTCCAAAGGTGACGGCAAGTCCGATCTGGATGGTGAACGAGCCCGACGTGTTGGAATAGTCGAGCGAAATGTTCTTGAAAAACGCCGCGCCGCTGCCGTGCGTGTGGGCGCCCACGGCGAGCGCCAGTTTTGCCAGCACCCAGGGGTTGACGTTTAGGAAAAACGGCACCGGTCCTAGGGTAAACTGCTCGGTCCAATTGAGGTCGGTTCTTACCTGGAAGAGGGCCTTAATATTGCCGTATGCGGGGTCGTTGTTGTCACCCCAGGTTTTGCCCACCCAATCGTAGGCGAGCGAGCCGTACAGCTGTGTGGCGATATCCATCGTGAACAGCGGCGTGCAATGGTGGCGAAGGAGCTTGGTGTTTCTTGGATCGGTGCCCGAACCGGCACTCATACTTTTGTACTGATTCCACTTCCCCTCCATTTCGTCGAGGTAGCGGTTTGCCTGCTTGGCGCCCGACTCGCGCGGCGATTTCTTCCAGTACTCCGGATCCGGATTGCCCGAATCGTTCATATAGCTGGCTGGTTTGTATCCTCCACCAAACAGCACGTATCCAGCAAACGAGAAATCGAAGAGGATCGGAAATGTGGGCATCCAACACGTGAACTTATTACCACCGATGCCGGGAAACGCCGCTGGGAAATCAAACGGGGTGATCTCTTGGTCCATGGTAGTGGGGACGATAGTGGTCGAGCCCGATTCTGCCTTTGCGGCCGGCGCGGTGACAACGGCCATGGGGGAGGAGAGCGTATAGGTCTTGCCCTGGTAGTCGAGGACAAAGCGCAACTTGCATCCTTCCTCCAGAAGGCTCGACGCTGCATCGAGGAACTTGTCTTCGAGTGTGAACGTCGCCAGATTATCCGCGCCCGATGCGCTGGCCTTGACTTGGCCAATCTGCGTGACGGTTTCGGTTGAGCTGCCCGCAGCGGGCATCACTTTATTGATATGCAATGTTGCCTGCCCGCCCTGCGGCAGATGAGCCTGCACGGTAAAAGCGTGCGTGTCGGGCTGGTCGTTTGCTGCTTCGTCCGCTGGCATTGCCATAAACGTGGCGTCGGCGTACTGGATGTCCCATTCGTCGAATGTGAGCTGGCGGAAGTACGGCTCGCCGTCGGAAAGCGGACGCGTGGGCGTGGTTATGGCGGTGCCGCCCTGGATACGCGCAAGGGGAATCTCGACATCACGGTAGCCCGCCATGCTAATGGAGATGCCGCCGTTAAAGTCGTACGCGTCAAGGAGCGTTGCCTCGTCCACGTAGCCTTCCGAAAGAGGGGCGACCTCAAAGATGGCCGTGCCTTCGTCATCGGTCGTGGCGGTGAGCTGCTTGCCTACGGCATAGCGCGATGTGAGCGTGACCTGGGCACCTGCGATGGGCGTATTCTTGTTGGCGACGTCGACCACGACCACACCAAACATGGTGCGCGAGAGAACGAGCACCTTGAAGGGGTCTTCTTCGTCGGCATAGGCCGCGGTGGGCGCGAACGGCAGCAGGAAGGCATTTTCGCTTCCCGGCACGCGAGGCAACATAATGCTCGCCAGCGAGGACGCTCCAGCAACAAGTAACGAACGGCGATCAAGCATCTTGGGCTCCCATCCCGCAAATATCGGTGGAAATAATCCAATTTTGCGAGAAGACGCTTCGTGGCGGTAGTGCCGTTCAAGGGTCAAAATGTCCAAATTGATCGAGCGAAGCGCCGGGTTCCGGAACGCGTTCGATGCGCTTGGCAGCCCGGTCGCTAACGCAACATGTGCGCGACCAGCTCGGCGCGTGTGCCGATGCCAAGCTTTGCGTATACGCCGGATAGGCGGTTTTTGACGGTGCCCGGCGATACTCCCATATGGCCTGCGATTTCAGCGTTGGTCCATCCGCGGCAGGCGAGCATGGCCATGGTGAACTCTGTGGTCGTTAAATCGTCGGCAACGTCCTCGCCCGAATCGGGGTTGTGGATGCGCCGCCAGCCGTAGCTGAAGCGGTACGTGATCTCGATGATGCGTGCGAAGTCGTCAGGGTATTGCGTTTTTAGGCATGCCTCGATGAGCCCCTGCAAAAGGCCGTGGTGCTCGCCAATGAGCTCGATAAGGCCGTCGGGGCGCGCAATGTCCCAAGCGGCTCCAAAATGCGCTTTTGCGGCGTCGATGTCCTTGAGGCTCATGCATGCCATGGAAGCTGCCGGGTGCAGGAACAGTTCCGAGATGGGATAGCTTCCCTGTTTCATAATTAGGGCGTTTTCCGCCATGCCCAGGCTGCGGCCGTATTCGCCGCGCAGATACAAGGCGTGCGCCATCACGTAGCTGGCGAACAGTCGCAGACCTTCGGGTAGGTGCGCCGCAAGTGGATAAAACTCTTCGGCAGAATACGGGGAAGGCAAGTGCAGCAGGACGCTCGCGGCCGAGGCGAACAGGATATGCGTGGCGTGGACGGCGGGCGATTCCTCGTCGGCCGGCGTATCGAGGATGCCCGCAAGGCACCGGCGGGCGTCGGCGATACGGTTGAGCGACAGACTGGCGTATCCGCAGATAAAGCATGCGGAATAGCGCAGTGCGGGATCGGTGACGTCAAGATAGGGGCGTGCCGTCTTGGCGGCGAGTGCGGCCTGTCCGCGAAAGTACAGCGCTTCTGCCGTGGCGATGGCGCGTGAATCGGGGTCGGAAATGCCTGCAACCGCAGCGTCAATCTGCCCCGGCACAAAGGCGGTGCACATCAACGGCATGGGAACGCATGGGTAGCCATCGCAGTCCATCTTCCATCTCCCAACAGCTGGCAACACTAGCAGCAATTGTACTCTTGTTGCTCGGGACTGGAATTTGTGGGTATCGCCTACGATTGTGCCGAACGTATAAAGGAAGAGTCTATTGGCGATGCTCCCAAGGTGGCTACCGAAGTCTAGCTGACCTTGGGATATAGAAAAACTGCCGCCCCTGCAAAAAGCTCTGTCGCAGCGATGGGAAACGTATCTCGTTCTGCATATAATGAGGTCATATGACGGTGCGTCTGCATACGCGCGGCGCATTTCCATCGAACCGAGAAGGAGCTCTGCATGGATCCCAACAAGCGTCCCGACGACATGGTGCGTATCACCACTCCCGAACTTGCCCAGGTGTTCATCGATGAGCAGGTCGCTGCAATCCGCGAGCAGATCGGCGACAAGAAGGTCCTGCTGGCCCTTTCGGGCGGCGTTGACAGCTCGGTTGTCGCGGCCCTGCTCATCAAGGCCATCGGCAAGCAGCTCATTTGCGTGCATGTGAACCACGGCCTGATGCGCAAGGGTGAGAGCGAACAGGTCATCGACGTCTTCAAGAACCAGATGGACGCTAACCTGGTCTATGTGGACGCGACCGATCGCTTCCTGGATAAGCTCGTGGACGTCGAGGAGCCCGAGGCCAAGCGCAAGATCATCGGTGCCGAGTTTATCCGCGTGTTCGAGGAGGAGGCCCGCAAGGTTGGCGACGAGGTCAGTTTCCTCGCCCAGGGCACCATCTATCCCGACATTCTTGAGTCCCAAGACGGCGTGAAGGCTCACCACAACGTGGGCGGTCTGCCCGAGGATCTGCAGTTTGAGCTCTGCGAGCCCGTCAAACTGCTGTACAAGGACGAGGTCCGCGTCGTGGGTCGCGAGCTCGGCCTGCCCGAGAACATGGTCGAGCGCCAGCCGTTCCCCGGTCCCGGCCTGGGCGTCCGCTGCCTTGGTGCCATCACCCGCGACCGTCTTGAGGCGCTGCGCGAAGCCGACGCGATCGTGCGCGAGGAGATCGACAAGGCGGGTCTGACCATCTGGCAGTATTTTGCCGTCGTGCCCGACTTCCGCGCCACCGGCGTGCGCGAGGGCAAGCGCGCCTACGATTGGCCCTGTATCATCCGCTGCATCAACACCGTCGATGTCATGACCGCCGAGGTGCCTGAGCTCGACTGGGCGTTGCTCAAGCGCATTACCGCCCGCGTCACCGCCGAGGTTCCCGGCATCTGCCGCGTGTGCTACGACCTCACGCCGAAGCCCGTCGGCACGGTGGAGTGGGAGTAGGCTTCTACTCTTTTGGGCGAATTGCATTGACAGGGAGGGGGTCCCGCGCAAACGTGTGCGGGACCCCTTTCGTTTTACTGTTCGGTTAATGCTGCGGATCGTTTTGGAAGGCTTGCGAGCATAGTGGTCCCGTTCTCGGAACTTGCTTCGACCTCTACAGCGCCACCGTGAAGCGCTGCAATCTCCCAAACGAGCGCGAGTCCGAGTCCTGCGCCGCCGTATGCCCTGCTGCGGGATTTATCCAGGCGAAAGAACGGTTGGAAGATGCTCTCGTGGTACTGCTTGGGTATTCCCGGGCCCTGGTCCTCGACTCGCAGGAACACGCGGCTGTTGTTGTCGCAGATGGAGACGTTGACAGTCGAGCCGGGGCGGCTGTAACGGATGGCATTTTCGACCAGGTTAAACACCAGCCGATAGAGGAGCGTGTCGCTCCCGATTACTAAAGCGTCTCCAGCACAATTGAGGGCTATGCCCTTATTTTCGGCAAGTGGCGCAAGGTCGGTGAGGACCTCTTCGGACAAGGGACCAAGTTCAACATCGTCCTCGCAAGGAACGCTGCGGAGCTCACTCATCTCGAGCAACACCTTGGTCATCCGCGACATCCGCTCAGTTTGTTCTTGTAGCAGGCCGAGCAGCTCGGCTGTTTCGGGTTGCAAACCGGAGTGCTCGGAGATGAATAGTTCAATCTGTGCTTGCATAAGGGCGAGCGGGGTGCGAAGCTCGTGTGCGGCGTTGCCGGTAAACTGACGCTGTGCAGAGAACCCTTCGCCAAGACGAGCGATCATGTCGTTGAAAGAGGCGCTGCATCGTTGTAGCTCGGTGGGCACATCTTCATTGAGTCTGATTTCGCTTAGGTTGTCAGGCTGCACACGCTCAACCTGAGCTGCAAAAGCCCGTAGCGGTTTGAGTGCACGGCCGCTCACAAAGTATGCCAGCGCGCCGCCAAGGAGTGTGACTCCAGCCGTGATGTACCAGGCTGTCGTGCCAAAAGACTCCTGTGCGTCATTTACGACGATTGTGACCTTGTCATCGAGGGCCGCTTTCGTTGGGTCGAACGCCTGGAGCGAATCTTCGCCGGTTGCGTTAAAGGCCGAGATGTCGCTGCCGATGGCATCCATGTAGCGCATGCCCGTATAGCCGACCAAGCAGTTCGTCAGTACGCATGCCGCACACGTCAGCAGTGCCGTCATAATCGTTATGCGCCATTGCAGCGAAAGCCCTTTCATTCTCCATCCTCCATAACGTAGCCCTCTCCAATCCGATTGCGAATCGGGTCGTATCCCAAAGCGCTGCGTAGCTTTTTGCGGAGCGACGAGATATGAACGCGGGTTGCGTTGCTAAAGCTGTTGACGCTGCTGTCCCATACATGCTCGATAAGCTCTTCCTGGCTCACCGGCCGCCCCTGGTTAAGCATCAGGTATTCCAAGATGCCGGTCTCCTTGCGCGTGAGGGATAGGGTCTCGCCGCCCACGGAGGCGAGGCGCGCCTTGGTGTCAAAGCTCAACAATCCACAGGCTAGAACAACGTCGTTTTGCGTAAAGCGCCTGAGCGTGAGACTGCGTATGCGTGCCGCCAGCTCGTCAAGATGGAACGGCTTGGTGAGGTAGTCGTTGGCGCCCGCATCGAGCCCCGCTACCTTGTCGGAGACCTCGCCACGTGCCGAGAGCACAAGCACCTTGGTCTCACAATCAGTTGTCCTGAGTTGCCTGAGCACGGTCATGCCGTCGACATGGGGGAGATTGAGGTCGAGCACGACAAGATCAAAGGTCTCGACATCGAGCAGATCGAGGGCCTGCTGCCCGTCGTAGCAGCAGTCGACGCTATAGGCTAAGTTGCGCAGGCTGCGTGCGATCGCATCGCACAGCGCCCGCTCGTCCTCGACGACCAAGATGCGCATAACGTTCTCCTTGCATAGTCATTCACGCTTAACACGGATTTTATAGTCGGTATGGTCCAATGGGTCGCGAAACGAAAGGAGTGGTCAGATTGTTCAAAGCGATTAAGCCTGTGGCGCAGGTGGCTTTGCTGATCGTTGGGGTAGCCATGGTTGGCTTTGGAATTATGCGCGGCGAGGCGGATGCCGTGCTGGCCAAGGCAATCAGGCTGTGCTTGGAGTGTATCGGAATTGGATAAAAGAAAAAACACTGCATCGCATCTTTTAGCGCAATTTCGTGGATTGATTCAGGCGGCGGCGACGCTTGCGACCAATATTCACCTGCCTAACTTTGCCAAGGGCGGCATCTACCAGGGAGCCGGCAAAGCCGTCTGCGTGCCGGGGCTCAACTGCTACTCGTGTCCGGCGGCCTCGGGTGCGTGTCCCATCGGGTCGTTTCAGTCGGTGGTGGGCTCGTCTAAGTTTAGCTTTTCGTATTACGTCACCGGAACGCTCATTCTAATCGGCGTGCTGCTGGGACGTTTTGTATGCGGCTTTTTGTGCCCGTTTGGATGGCTGCAAGAGCTTTTGCATAAGATTCCCAGCAAGAAGCTCTCCACGAAAAAGCTCAAGCCGCTCACGTACATCAAGTATGCCGTGCTGTTGTTTGCCGTGGTGCTGCTGCCCGTCTTGGTGGTCAACGATGTGGGTATGGGCGACCCGTTCTTTTGCAAGTACATCTGCCCGCAGGGCGTGCTCGAGGGCGCGATTCCGCTGTCCATCATGAACATGGGAATCCGCTCCGCGCTGGGAAAGCTCTTTACCTGGAAGCTCGCGATTCTCATTGTGGTTGCGGTGCTGAGCGTGCTGTTCTACCGCCCCTTCTGTAAATGGATTTGCCCCCTCGGCGCATTTTATGCACTCATGAACAAGGTGTCGTTGCTGGGGATTCAGGTCGATCATTGTAAATGCGTCTCGTGCGGCAAGTGCGCCAAGGTGTGCCAGATGGACGTGGACGTTACGCGTACGCCCGACCATGCCGAGTGCATTCGTTGCGGCAAATGCGTGGGCGCGTGCCCCGTCGATGCTATTAGCTTTCGCTACGGGCTGGGTGTGACGGGCGACAAACCCGCGCAGTCCACGCAAGCCTGCGAAAACAAATAGGTACCTATATAAGTTTCGATATAAACGGAGGAACCATGAAACTGTCAAAAATTGCGGCTCTGTTGATGCTGCCCGTGCTGGCGCTGACTCTCGCGGCGTGCTCTGCCCCCAAGGGCGACGCGAAGGATGCCACGAGCGGCGATGCGCAGATTGCCGAGCTCATAGCGCAAAAGCCGTCGAGTGCCGAGGAGGCGGCCGAGCTGTACCAGCAGCTGCTGCAAAAGGAAAACGAGATCTTTGCGAGCGATAACGCCCTATGGGAAAAGGTGTTCCTTGCGGCCAACAAAGACACTCCCATGATTGAGGACGGCAAGAACTACGGTGACTTCTTGCTCGATACCATCGAGGGCGCCAAGGATCAGTTTGCGGCTGACGAGCTCAAGACGCTTAAGGCCGGCGCACAGCAGGTCAAGGAGATCGAGGACAAGCTCATGGCGCTGGAGAAGGAGTTCCCCGGATGCGGCAGCACGCCCGGCGAGGGGGAGAGTGTTGATGCCTCGACCGCAGGCATGGCCAACGGCGAGAGCGGGGAGACGAAGTTCCCCAGCTTTAAGGGCAAGGACTTGGACGGCAACGATGTAAACAGCGACGAGCTGTTCTCCAAGAACAAGGTCACCGTCATGAACTTCTGGTTTACCACCTGCAAGCCGTGCGTGGGAGAGCTGGGCGATCTGGAGAAGCTCAACAAGGAGCTTGCCGAGAAGGGCGGCCAGGTCGTGGGCGTTAATTCCTTTACGCTCGATGGCAACAAAGACGAGGTGGCCGATGCTAAGGACGTGCTTTCCAAGAAGGGCGTGACGTATAAGAACATCTGGTTTAAGTCGGACAGCGAGGCCGGAAAGTTCACCTCCAACCTGTACTCGTTCCCGACCACCTACGTGATCGACCAGAACGGCAACATCGTGGGAGAGCCGATCATGGGCGGTATCAACTCCGCCGAGCAGCGCGAGGCGCTCAACAAACTGATCGATCAGGCACTCGCGAAGAGCGAACAGTAAGTCCGTGGGACAGACAACTGAAGGGGAGTCGCTGGAAACAGCGACTCTTTTTTCTGCTTCGGGGTAGCATCATGGGTATACGTCGAAAGGGCACGCAGCTTTTCGTGCATTGCCTGAGCGGTGCGCGAAGCAACCAAGCTGTGAGTTTTCTTAAGCGTTCTGGGTATGGCAGTGTCAAGAATATCGGCGGCATAAGCGGCTACACGGGAAAGGTGGTGCGTTGGCTATGAAGGTGGTTATCGTTGGAGGCGTCGCGGGCGGCGCATCGGCGGCGGCACGTTTGCGCAGACTCGACGAGCAGGCCCAAATTGTCATCTTTGAGCGCACGGGTTTTGTATCGTATGCCAACTGTGGGCTTCCGTACTACATTGGCGGCGTGATAGAAGAAGAGAGCGCATTGACGCTGCAGTCTCCCAAGGGCTTTTGGGATCGCTTTCGCATTGCGGTCAAGACGAGTCACGAGGTGTTTGCCATCCATCCCGATTCGCATACGGTCGAGGTTCGCAATATGCTGACGGGCGAGGAATTTGTCGAGACGTATGACAAGCTCATCCTGTCGCCGGGTGCAAAGCCGATCCGCCCTGCGTTGCCGGGCATCGACTCGGATAAAATCTTTAGCCTACGCACCGTTGAGGACACGCTGCGTATTCACAGCTATGTTCGAGAGCGGCGACCGAGCAGTGCCGTCGTGATCGGCGGCGGCTTCATTGGCGTCGAGACGGCGGAGAATCTGTGCGAGCTGGGGCTCCAGGTGACCCTTCTGCAGCGTCCCGTCCAGCTTATGAACAACCTGGATTACGACATGGCGTCCCTTTTGCATACCGAGGTGCGTGAGCACGGTATCGATCTGCGCCTCAAGGCCGATGTGACAGGTTTTGAGGAAGTTGATGGCCGCGTTGTCACCCATGTTGCGGGCGATGACCCTATCGGAGCCGATATGGTGCTGCTTGCCATTGGCGTGGCACCTGAGAGCCATCTGGCGCAAGAGGCGGGGCTCGAACTGGGCATCAAGGGGGCTATTGTGGTCAACGACCGCATGGAGACCTCTGCTGCCGACGTGTATGCCGTGGGCGATGCCGTGCAGGTCACGCATCAGGTGACCGGCGAGGACGCGGTCATTTCGCTCGCCGGCCCCGCCAACAAGCAGGGGCGTGTCGTCGCCGATGTCATAGCCGGCATGGACAGCTGCTACCTCGGATCGTTGGGCTCATCGGTTATCAAGGTATTCGACTTGACGGCGGCAAGCACGGGACTATCCGAAAAGGCGGCACACGCGGCGGGAATTGACTGCGACAGCGTGGTCCTGTCGCCCGGTTCGCATGCGGGTTATTATCCGGGTGCAACGCCCATGACCATGAAGGTTGTCTTCGAGAAGCAGGGATTGCGCCTGCTGGGTGCGCAAATCGTGGGCATCGATGGTGTGGACAAGCGTATCGACGTTCTGGCGACTGCCATCCAGGCAGGCATGCGCGGCGATAGGCTTAAGGATTTGGACCTAGCATACGCGCCGCCGTATTCATCGGCGAAGGATCCCGTCAATATGGCGGGCTTTATGATCGAGAACCTCAATCGCGGCATACTGGCGCAGTGGCATTGGGAGGATGAGCCCAACTTGCCACGCGATGGCAGCGTGCAGCTGCTCGATGTTCGTACGGAAGGGGAGTATGAGCGCGGGCATATCGATGGTTTCGTAAACATTCCCGTCGATGATCTGCGCAATCGCCTGGGCGAGCTCGACCGGGCCAAGCCGGTCTACGTGATTTGCCAGAGCGGCATTCGCAGCTACATTGCTTGCCGTATTTTGGCGCAGCATGGCTTTGAGTGCTTTAACTTCTCGGGCGGCTATCGCTTCTTTGCAGCCGTGACTGAGGCTCGCCGCGGCAGCGCTAACGTTATGCCGTGCGGGCTCGAAAAGTAGCGCGCATTGGAATGTGACAAAGTGACAGCCTCTTTGTCGCATCGGGGATGTTATATGCGGGATGGTGCGCCATGCGGCGTGCTGTCCCGTTCGTTTTTTGGCGCGGTTCGTTACATTCCTCACTGGTATCGGCCAAAAATGAGGATAGAGTAGGACAAACGCGCCGAACGTGAACGGCGGGGGAGCGGGCGAGCGCGCCCGCGCGAGAGAGGTTGCCGTCCATGCTGGATCTCAGAGATATTTGCAAAAGGTACGTTACGCAGTCGTTTACGCAGGTAGCGCTCGACAGCGTAAGCCTGTCTTTTCGCGATAACGAGTTCGTAGCCATTCTGGGTCCCTCGGGTTCGGGTAAAACTACGATGCTCAACGTCATCGGTGGACTCGATCATTTCGATTCGGGCGATCTGCTGATCGACGGCATCTCGACCAAGGACTTCAACGATCGCGATTGGGATGCCTACCGCAACAACCGCATCGGCTTTGTGTTCCAGAGCTATAACCTCATTCCGCATCAGAGCATTTTGGAAAACGTGGAGTTGGCGCTTACGCTCACGGGCGTGGGGCATGCCGAGCGCCGCCAACGTGCGCGCAAGGCGCTCGAGGCAGTCGGTCTGGGCGAGCACGTTGACAAGCGCCCGAGCCAGCTTTCGGGCGGGCAGATGCAGCGCGTGGCCATCGCCCGCGCCCTGATTAACGACCCCGAGATCGTGCTGGCAGACGAGCCGACCGGCGCCCTAGACTCAACGACATCCGTGCAGGTCATGGATTTGCTCAAGGACGTTGCGCGCGACCGTCTGGTCATTATGGTCACGCACAATCCCGAGCTGGCGTACCAGTACGCCACGCGCATCGTCAACCTGGCGGACGGCAAGATCACCGACGATTCCGACCCCTTTGATGTTGCCAAGGCCGCGCGCCGCGAGGCCAAGCCTACGCGCAAAACCTCGATGAGCTTTGTGACGGCGCTGGGGCTTTCTGCCCGAAACCTTATGACCAAAAAGGGCCGTACGGCCATGACTGCCTTTGCGGGCTCGATTGGCATTATCGGCATTGCGGCGATCCTGGCACTCTCCAATGGCGTAAACGGCTACATCAAAAAGGTTGAGGAGGACACGCTCTCGAGCTACCCACTCACCATTTCCAAGCAGGATTACGACCTGTCGTCCATGATGGGCGGGCATGGGGCTGCCGATGAGGAGGTATCCAAGGGCGAGGGCTCGTCCGATGGCGCCGCCGGTGGCAAGGCTCAGGGGACCGATAAGATCCCGGTGGTCACGGCCGTAAAGGACATGTTTGCGAGCGTTAAATCTAACGATATGACGAGCTTTAAGGCATGGCTCGATGCCGGTGGCGACGGCATCGATAAAGAGGTCAACGCCATTCAGTACGGCTACGGCGTGACGCCGGTTGTCTATCGTGCCGGCAAGGGCGATGAGAAGCCTGTCCGGCTGGTGCCCAACGCCATGACCGAGGCCATGAGCGGAGGCGCGAGCTCGGCGGCAACGGTGAGCATGGAATCCATGGGAACCTCGGTCTTTAACGAGATGATCAACGACCAGAGTCTGCTCGACAGCCAGTACGATGTCGTTGCCGGCCATTGGCCTACGTCTGCCAACGAGGCCGTGATGGTGCTTTCGAGCCGCGGAACAGTGGGCGACTACACGCTCTACAGTATCGGCGCGCTGGATATCGATGAGCTCAACGACCTGGTTAACAGTGCCATGACGGCCGACGGCAAGGTCAAGACGCCCAAGACCGGCAGCGACTTTACCTACGACGATGCACTGTCCACGACGTTTAAGGTGTTGTCGCCGGCCGATGCCTATCGCAAAAACGAAGAGACCGGCATGTGGACTGACATGTCTGGCGACGCCGACTTTATGAAAGCCAAGGTTGCCGACGGTATTGACGTGCGCATTGTGGGCGTGGTGCGACCCAACGAGACGGCAAACGCGAGCGCATTGTCCCCGGGCATTGTCTATACGCATGCGCTGACTCGCCAGCTTATGGAGCGTGCTGCCGATTCGCAGATTGTGCAGGAGCAGCTTGCCCACCCCGAGACGGATGTCTTTACGGGCAAAAGCTTCGACGAGCTGCAGGGCGAAGCCAAGCAGGGCGTGGATTTGGGCAGTATGTTCAGCGTAGACGAGGCGGCACTGAAGAGCGCGTTCTCACTCGATACGTCTGCGCTCTCGGGCGCGGCAGGTGGCATGGACCTTTCTGGTCTCGATTTGTCCGGGTTGGACATTGACCTTTCGGGTGTTGGGCGAGACATCGATTTCAGCGACATCATGGCCAAGGCGCCGGTCCCGGATTTCTCGGGCATCTTTGACGGTCTGGAACTCACACCCGAGCAAATGCAGCAGGTGGGAGCGCTAGCCAACCAGCTGTTTGAGGGCTTTATGCGCTCTGATCAGTTTAAGGCGCTGTCGCCCGAAGATCTTAAGGACGCGTCAAAGCTCGCTGCCGCATTCTCAGCGTACCTTGAGAATGATGTCGCAGCCCAGCAATACCTGGCTCAGCTCAGGGCGCTCGGCGGCGATGCCCTGGCCGAGCGTCTGCAGCAGGTGATGGGCGACTATGTGCAAAAGCAGCTGGCTCCGTATTTGCAGCAGTCTATGGATCAGGTGATGAAGGCGGTCAGCGAGCAGATTGCGACGACGGTATCAACCCAGCTCAAGGCGGGTGCGGCAGGGCTCATGGACCAAATGGCGACGCAGATGTCTTCGAGTTTTGCCAACTTGGCGAGCGCCATGCGCGTGGATGCGAACGCCTTTGCTCGCGCTATCCACTTTAACATGGACGCTGAGGACCTGAGTTCGCTCATGATGAGCTATGCCAAGGCGTCGAAGCTCACCTACGACAACAACCTGACCACACTGGGCTATGCGGACGAGGCCGACCCCATCTCGGTCAAGATTTTCCCGCGCGACTTTGAGGCCAAGGAGCGCGTGCTTGAACACATCGATGCGTACAACAAGCAGGTCAAAGCCGCCGGCCACGACGAACAGGCCATCTCGTACACCGACTACATGGGCATCATCATGGGCTCGGTGACCGACATCGTGAACACCATCAGCTTGGTGCTCATCGCATTCGTGAGCATCAGTCTGGTGGTGAGCTCCATCATGATCGGCATCATCACCTACATCAGCGTGCTGGAGCGCAAAAAGGAGATCGGTATCCTGCGCGCGATCGGCGCGTCGAAGCGCAACGTGGCCAACGTGTTCAATGCCGAAACCTTTATCGAGGGTCTCATTGCCGGCGTCTTTGCCGTTACCGTCGTGGTGCTCGTAAGCTTTCCTGTTAATGCTTGGGCGCTTGCTGCCAAGCAGGTCCCCAACCTGATGAGCCTGCCCGTGCAGGATGCGTTGATACTCATTGCGATATCGGTGCTGCTGACGGTCGTCGCCGGCCTACTGCCGGCCCGCAGCGCATCTAAGAAAGACCCCGTAGAAGCCCTACGCTCCGAATAATGTGACAAAGGGACAGCCCCTTTGTCACATTTCTCTCCTGCGCCTAGCTTGTTTTGCCCATCAGCGTGATGCGGATGGCTGGATGGGTATACTCGTCAAACTCGTCCTCGGGTTCCGTATCAAACGAGTAATACGCTTTGACGGGGCCGTCGCTCGTCCTGATAGAGATTCTCTCGTAGAGCGAGCCGTTCAAAAAAGCCTGCCTAAACTCTTCAGGGAGCTTCTGCGGTGCTAGGAGCTCGGGACTTGCGGTCTTGACGTCTATGGTTTGGACGACAGAGGAAAGCTCGTCAAGGTCGAGCTCGATACGGGCGAGATTGTCCTCGAGGTTCGCATCGGGGTCGACCTCTGCCGCGTAGCTCACTTCCGCGAGCGTTCCCTTGTTGTCAAAATCCAGGTACGTATAGGTCTTTTGGGCATCGGAGTCGCCGTCGTGCAGATAGCCTCGGACGTGATAGCCGTAATCTTGGTATCGCTCGTAGGGGTCATCGGCGGATACGTACTCGCATGAGGGTTCCAGCGCCTTGCGGGCGATGGCGATCTGCTCGGCTGCAGCCGCGGCGTTCTCCTGCATCCCGATGTTTCCCTGCGCCAGCTGCGGGATATAGGCACCGCACACGATTGCGAGGGGCAGTGCCACAAGCGCGACGATCCACTTTTTTGCACGGGGGATAGGCACGCCACAGGCCTCTGCCATGGCCTTTGCGTTGGCAAAGCTTTCGGCAAGCACGTCTGCCGCGGTGGCGACGGCGCCTACGGCAGCGGCGACTTCTGCCGCACCGCCCAGGTTGCGTGCGGTCTCATTGTCGCTGTTCTTGAGCAGACGCGCGGCGGCCTGCGTGCCAACAACGCCTGCAATTTGTGCCGAGCGGTCTTTTTCGCTCTGCTCGACGGCGAGCCGGTGCTGCATTTCCCTCCACTGCTTGCCGCGCATGCCAAAGCGCGGCGCGAGAGTGCAGTAGCAGAAGATGACGAGCTCAATGCCGGCGAGCACCAAGGCGGTCATCATGCCTGTCTCCTGGAAGCTTTCATGATGGAAGACGATGTCGTCAATCATTTCGAAGGGAATGATCAAAAATGGCAGCACGAATGCCATGGCAAGCGCTGTGCCGGCAATCTTGGGATAGATGCAGTATCGCTGGATACGCTTGCGTTCTTGTTCGGAAAGTGTTGCCATGGCTGATCCTTGGTGTCGTAACGGTCGTTGCGGCGCATGGGGCGCGGGGCGCATCAGTTTGAGCTAGCGCTGGATAAGAACATAGAGCAAGATGCTCATCGCGATGAGCAAGAAGCCTGCGATGTTAAACATCAGTGTGGCAAAGTTGCCCACGATGGGGCGTTCGACATAGCTTTTGTCTGGGTTGCTGGGGTTGTAGTACACGGTCATTTGGCTACCGAGGGGCCAAAGCTGCTCCGCGAGGGTGCCTAGGCGGGCGATGGGGCCTGTCTGCACGTGCAGCCAGCCCTTGGCGTCTTCGTGGGCGGTGGCTTGCGTGCGGATGGGGAGTCCCGACAAGCTTTTGGTCTTTATGCCACGGAATTGTTTTTTCGCGCGGTATTGCGTGCCGTCGACGATGTATTCCAAAACGGGATACATCCTGCCTTCGCCCATAAAGCGATGGTTGATGACCGTTCCCATGGTCACGGCGGTACAGGCCTTGGCTTTCTTGCGAGCGACGGCTTTCATGAGCGCGCTCACTCCGATAAGCAGGATGCCGATGCCCCCAACCAAGATGAGCGCGAGCAGGGATATCTGCGACGTGGTCACGGCGTTCTCCTTTGGCGCGATACCGTCATATGTGACCCAGTATAGAGAATCCCGCCATCGATGAGCTATTGCGGGGGGGGGGGGGTCAATTCTGAATGTGACAAATGGACTGTTCCTTTGTCACATCGGGGACTGCGGAATCGAGGTCTAATACTTTTCCCGAGAAGTGAACGAGTGAAAACGGACTCCCGAAGCATCGACACTTTTGGCGTGCAATTTCCTGCGGTTTTGCCAGTCAAATCCTGCGGTTTTGACGCCTAAAAATGTCAATGCTTCGGGGGTCCAAATACAGCCGTTCACTTCTCGGGAAAAGTATTAGACCTCGAAATATGGGCGGCGTTCGCGAACGGCAACTAGCTTGCGTCCGGTAGCCGGCACTTGGGGCAAAGGGACTGCCCTTTTGCCCCTTCACCATTGCATCGTATCTGGTGTGGAAAAAATATCGCCTGCGTTCTCGCGCCTGCGAAGAGTTCCTGAACCGCTTGAATGGGATGTGACAAAGGGACTGTCCCTTTGTCACATTGATTTGAGAGTGGATGTTGATGAATTTATCGCTGGCCCCTATGGAGGGGATTACCGGGCATGTGTTCCGTCGCGTGCATGCGGAGTGCTTCGGCGCGCTCGATTGTTATTACACGCCGTTTTTGCCGCCGCCGCGGGTGGGCAATCGCTTTGGCGGCAAGGCGTTTAAAGAGGTCGATCCTGCCAACAACCAGGGACTTAACGTGGTGCCCCAGCTGATGTCCAAGAATGCGGACGAGTTTGTGTGGGCGGCGCAGGTGCTTGCCGATATGGGTTACCGCGAGGTCAACCTCAACCTTGGCTGCCCTTCGGGTACGGTGGTCGCGAAGGGCAAGGGTTCGGGCTCTCTGCGCAATTTGGATGAGCTCGAGGTGTTCTTGAGCGACGTGTGCGAACGCTCGCCCTTGCCGGTGTCGGTCAAGACCAGACTGGGGCTCGAATGCGATGACGAGTACGAGCGCGTGCTCGACCTCTATTGCCGCATGCCGCTGGCAGAGCTGATCGTGCACCCGCGCGTGCAAAAGGACCGTTATACGGGCTCGCCGCGTAAAGAGTTTTACGGCGAGACGTTGGAGCGGGCGCCGTTTCCCGTGGCCTATAACGGCGACATCTTTGATCTTGAGGACATGGATGCGCTGGTGGGGGCCTATCCCGGAACACGCCACGTAATGTTGGGGCGCGGCTTGCTCGCGAACCCCGCGCTGGCTCGCATGGTTAAGGGCGGCTCTGCCGCCACGGCTGCCGAGTTGCAGCGCTTCCACGACACGCTGTTTGCGGCCTATGCGGACGAGATTGGGGGCAACGCGGTCTTTCGCATGAAGGAGTGGTGGTTCTACGCCAAATGCGCCTTCGCCGATCCCGCTTACGTTCACAAGATCGTGCGCAAGACCAAAAAGGTCGACGAATACCGCGCCGCCGTCGAGCGCGTCTTTCGTGAACAGCCGCTTGCGCCTACCGCGCGCTTTTGCGGCTAGTTAGTCATCGGGGACGTTCTTTAACGACTACTCATTTAAGTGCGTCCCCAACGACTATGTTGCAAAAGCTGTACGTCAGCACCCAAAGATGTCGAAAAAAGTCGACTTTGGATGCTGACATACACGTTTGGGTTCGGCGGGGGACTAGGCAATCCTTGCGTCAAGGGTAATGAGCTCCCTGAGCCGCTCTGCGCGTGTCTGCCCATGACGCTTTGCCTTTGCGTCAAATGCTTCAAGAACCGATTCACCCACACGTGCCGATAAAACAACGCTTGGTTCATCGGAAATCGGCGGCCTTCCCAACTTGACGGTGTGGCCCTTTGGCCACTCATCTTTTTCGTATGCCGCTGCGGCTTTTTCTAGCTCACCGGGAGCAAACCCCATCATCTTTTCGAGCTGCTTGGCGTCCATAGTGCCTCCTATCGATCGATTCCGATTTCCCTGAGCACCTTGCGCGTGTGAGGGACAAGGGCGTGGTAAATGATGTAGCCATCCCGATCGGGGCAACATCGAGCGATGAGCTCCATGAGGCGGCTTCTCTTTTTGTATACAATTTTGTAGACAAAAATACAAGTAACTAGTCATTTAAGAACGTCCCCAATGACTACCTGTGGTGGGCCCATGCAAAAAGCTGTACGTCAGCATCCAAAGATGTCGAAAAATGTCGACTTTGGATGCTGACGTACATGTTTGTGCCGTATGGGTTTGTGCGTTGGGGCCGGCCGACCGCAATAGAACGCTAGAGCAGATTCTTCTGTACCCACGCGATAATGTCGCCCGACTCGTAGAGCGGTGTGCCGTCAATGAACAGGCAGGGAACCTGGCGTTTGCCGCCGACGGCGATGAGCGTCTGCTCGGCATCGGAATCGGTCGAGATATTGCACTCGGGGATGGTCAAGCCGTTATCGGCCAGGAAGCGCTTGACCTTTATGCAATACGGGCAGCCGGTCATAACGTACAGCTCGAGCTCGTGATCAGTAGCCATGGGTCTCCAATCGGTTGAGGTTTCGATTGAGATACCCAAAGCCGCCGTGGTCTATGCGCGAGCCAGGGACGACTCGATGGCCTGAACCAAAAACGCCGTGGCGCCTGCGCCGCAGGGCTTGTCGTAGTAGTCAACAAAGCGCTGATCGGCAAGGTAGCCGTGGGCGAGGCCTAGGTATGCGTTGTCTTGGGGCTCGTGTCCCCAGTTAAGGCCAATCCATCGGCGGTGCATCGCAACAAGTTTTTGGGCCTCGACGCTCTTTGGGTCGCCGTCGTCCATGGCAATCGAGAGCTGGCCCAGAATCGCGCGCTCGAGTTCTTTCATGTCGTTCCAGGTTTCGGGGTCCATATCCAACAGCGCTTCGTTTGCGGTGTCGATCGCCTCGTCGCCATAGCGCGCTCGCGCCTCGGCACCGTAGCGCTCCTCGTTTTCGTGCACGGAGCGCCAGCGCTCCAGTTGCGGTAGCACGGCGCCCATGAGTGAGACGGCTTCATCGAGCGACATGCCGGTGTTTTGTGCCAGCCGCGGGGCACAGTCCTCGATCATTGCCTCCATTGTGGTTTCGTAAGTGTACTCGCCGCGGTCGTAGCACCACTTGCAGTAATGGTCGGTCGTGGCGCCCGCGGCATCGGTGCCGCAGTCGTCGGGTGTGAGCACCATGCCGCAGCTCTGGCAATAGTGCTCGGGCATTTCGAGCAGGTGGGACAGCGGCTCTCCGGTTACGGCGGCAATGAGCTTCATCATGTCGATGCCCGGGGTGACTTCGCCGCGCTCCCAACGGCTCACGGCTTGGCGCGTGACGTAGAGCTTGGCGGCGAGCTGCTCTTGAGTGAGATTGTTGGCGCGGCGGACGGCGATGAGTTTTTCTGCAAAGGCCATAACGGCTCCTTTCTGCTGCTTGTTGGCTTAAGCATACGCGGCAGCCGATGTCCTTCCAAGCAACCGTTGGTTGCATGCAGATGACGATGAGAGAGAATCGCAGCCTGCGCCCCGCGCGCCTGTGCCGTACAATGACCGGCATGGAACCTATTGCACACATATATACCGACCTGCCGCAAAAGTTCGGCATCCCGCGTAACAGCTTTTTGGCGCCCCATCTTGAGGGGCGCATTGTCTTTGAGCCGGAATATGCTTCCAGCGCGTCAGTTGAGGGTCTGGACTCCTTCTCTCACCTGTGGCTGCTCTGGCGCTTTGAATACGGAACGCCCGGCGGCACGGCCGAAGACATCGCCGTCGATGCCAAGACGCAGGACAGGTCCGGCACCAACGCCAAGTGGTCGAAGACCGTGCGTCCGCCGCGCTTGGGTGGAGCCGAGCGCGTGGGCGTATTTGCCACGCGCAGCCCGTTTCGCCCCAATCCCATCGGTCTTACCTGCGTCAAGCTCGATCGTGTCGAGCTTACCGACGACGGTCCCATCGTCCATGTGCTGGGAGCGGACCTGCGCGACGGCACGCCCATCTACGATATCAAGCCCTACATTCCGTTTGCGGACTGCCACCCGGATGCGACCGGCGGCTGGATTGAGGATGCGCCGTGGCAAGAGCTCGATGTTGACTTTCCACAAGCGCTGCAGGAGATGGTCCCGTCCACAAAGCTCCCCGGCTTGGTCGAGGTCCTTCGCCAAGATCCGCGCCGCGCGGGTAGCAAACACGAGCCAAGCCGCGTTTACCATCTGGCCTACGCCGGGCTCGACATATCCTTTACGGTTGATGGAACCAGGTTGACGGTAATCGCCGTCAACGACGCGCGGGACTAGCCGGCCATTCGCCGGCGCCCGCCAAATTCAACGCCAAACCCCATGCCAAAATCGCCCACGCTGGTGGACAATAACTCCTACCAAAACAATCCGCTTTGCACGGGAGCTCAGCATGAAATACGACTTTACTTCGCTTATCGACCGTCACGGCATGGACGCCATCGCCGTTGACTCCTGGGGCGAGATCCCCAGCATGGCTCCGAACGCGCCCGACGAGGGCTTCGACCGCATCCCCATGTGGGTGGCGGACATGAACTTTGCCACGGTGCCCACGGTCCAGGAGCACATCATTCAGCGCGCCCAGCATCCCATGTTTGGCTATTTCGATCCGCGCGACGAGTACTTCGACCGCATCATCGAATGGCAGAGCCGCCGTAATGGCGTCGAGGGCCTGCTCCCGGAGCATATCGGCTACGAAAACGGCGTGCTGGGCGGCGTCGTGTCGACCCTGCGCGCGTATGTCCAGCCGGGCGATGCGGTGCTGGTCCACAGCCCTACCTACATCGGCTTTACCAAGTCTATCGAAGCCGCGGGCTATCGCATTGTCCACAGCCCGCTTAAGCTCGACGACCAGGGTGTGTGGCGCATGGACTTTGAGGACATGGAGCGCAAGCTCGTCCAAAACCATATCCATGCCGCGGTGTTCTGCTCGCCGCATAACCCCTGCGGCCGCGTATGGGAGCGCGATGAGATTGAGCGCGTCATGGACATCTATCGCCGGCACGATTGCGTGGTGATCTCGGACGAGATCTGGTCCGACATCATCATGCCCGGCCACAAGCATATCCCGACGCAGTCGGTGAGCGAGGATGCTCGCATGCGCACGGTCGCCCTCTATGCGCCGAGCAAGACGTTTAACCTGGCGGGCCTGGTCGGCAGCTACCACATCATCTATAACGAGACGCTGCGCGATCGCGTGTGCGCCGTGTCCAATAAGACTCACTACAACGAGATGAATGTCCTTTCAATGCATGCGCTTATCGGCGCCTACCAGCCGCAGGGCTACGAGTGGGTCGATGAGCTCAACGAGGTCATCGAGGGCAACATTGACTACTTCTGCGATTACGCGGACGAGCATTTTGAGGGCGTGTCCTATTCGCGCCCGCAGGGCACCTATATGGTGTTCCTAGACTGCACGGAGTGGTGCCGCGAGCATGGCCGCGATATTCAGTGGCTGCTCGATGAGGGCGCGCGTGTGGGCGTGGGCTATCAGGACGGCCGTCCGTTCCACGGATCTTGCCACATTCGCGTGAATCTAGCACTGCCGCTTTCGCGTGTAAGGGAGGCGTGCGACCGCTTGGACCGCTACGTTTTTGGGGTATAGGGGGCAAGCGATTCGGCCGCCGCGGTCTGCGCCCACGCCGTTAGCGTGCGTGGGCGCATAGGGCACAGAGGGCACAGAGGGCTGCGAGCACGTTTTCCGCGTTTGCTATTTTTCCTGAATCTGCTTGCCGCAAAGGTGCTCAACCGTAATTTCATACAGCTGGACGCCCCCTATGCTTTGTTTGATCTCCTCTTCGGCCTCCTCGGCGGAAGGGTAGTATTTGAGGGCGAGCTGGCGGATTGTATCTTCGACAAATGCCGGGTCATCGTTCACGAGGCGACAGCGGCCAAAAACCACGGTGCTCTGAACATAGGGTGCCCAGTCGTCATCCTTATACCAATCGTTGCCATAGACGGTAAAGCAGACTTTGTCGTTTCGTTTGAGTGCGTCGACCTTGTGTCCTGCCTTGGCACCATGAAAATAAATTTTGTCGTGCTCGGTGTCAAAGAAGTAATTGACGGGAATGGCATAGGGATAGCCATCATCGCCGTTGACGGCAAAGACGCCGCGCTTGCAGGCAGCGAGCAGTTCGCGCGCTTTCTCGTCGGTGATGGCGCGTTTCTTTCGACGTAAGGGCCTAAACATCGTTGGCTTCCTTTCTACTGCGCATGGTGGTTGAGCACAAACTATAGCGAAACAGCCCCGTTTTTCTTGATACAGGCGAGTATGTTTTTGAGCTTGCTAAAGTCGAGCGGTTTGGGCAGATGGGCGTTCATGCCGGCGTCGTGTGCCGCCTTGGCGTCTTCGGCAAAGGCGTTGGCGGTGAGCGCGATGATGGGGATGTCGGCCGCATCGGCCTTTTCGCTCAGGCGGATCGCCCGGGTTGCCTCGTAGCCGTCCATGCCCGGCATCATGATGTCCATCAGGATTGCATCGAAGCTGCCGGCGGGACGGCTAACGTATAGGTCGACTGTCTCGTTGCCGTCGGCGGCGCGAGTCACGACGATGCCTTCGCTTTCGAGCAGAGCTTGGGCAATCTCGGCATTGAGTTCGTTATCTTCTGCCAAAAGAACGTTCATGCCGGCAAGCGAGCAGCTGATCGCCTGCTCGTCCGCACCTTCTCTTGCCTGAGGGTTCTTGTCGATATCGAGCGGTATCTGGACGTTGAACGTGCTTCCCGCGCCAACCTCACCCGAAATCTCAATCGTGCCGCCCATCATATCGATGAGCGATTTGACGATAGACATGCCAATGCCGGTTCCTTGGAACTTGCTGCGCGCATCGTCGCCTTCCTGGGCAAACGGCTCGTAAATGTGCGTCAAAAACTCGGGCGTCATACCAATGCCGGTATCCGAGACGCTAAAGCAAAACACGGCGTGCTCGTCGTCGACCGGTTTGATGGTCGATGAGAACGTGACGGTGCCTCCGTGCTTGTTGTACTTGATGCTGTTGTCGAGCAGGTTGACAAGGATCTGCCGAATATGGGTGGGGCTGCCGATCATATATTGGTCGACAGCGTAGGGCTCGCTGGTGTCGAGCATGGTTATGCCGCGGTCCGATGCGCGGAGCTTGCACAGTACGAGCGCATTGTCGCACAGCTCTTTAAGGTTGAATGATTCGTGCTCGAGCGTCACTTTGCACTCCTCGATCCTGCCCATCTCGAGGATGTCGTTAATCAGTGACAGCAGGTGATTGGCGGCAACGCGCGCCTTGGCGCGGCTTTCGCGGGCGACCTGCATGTCGCCTTCTCTCAATTCCTCAATTTCGATAAGGCCCAGGATGCCGTTGAGCGGCGTGCGGATGTCGTGGCTCATGCGCGTGAGGAAAGCGGTTTTGGCGGCGTTGGCGGCATCGGCTTTCTGCCGTTCCTCCTGTGCGCGGTAAAGCGACCAGACAAGGATGGCGATGCTGGTGAGCAAGATGCAGATGATAACAGTCGCAATGGCGGTGCGGTTACGATAGAAAAACTGGAACGTGTCCGATTCTTGCGCCGAGTACGATGTGGGGAAATAGCTGTTTGCAGAGAGCGATTCACCTGCATTGACGATGCCCTTATTGATGATTCCCAGCAGCTCAGGCTTGCCGCGCGAAATTAAACACGATAGCTGCGCCGTGTTGGTGAGTTCCTGTGTTTCGAAATCCTCGATGTCGTAGGTGTCGCGGAGAGTTTCCAGGCGCGTGCTGGGGACAATGATGCAACGTGCCTTCCCCTCATTGAGGGCTTTGAGCACCTCGCCGTCATTCGAGTACTCGGTTACTGTTGCGTTCGGGAAGAGACTTTCGAGCTCAAAACGGTTAACGATTGTGCTCTTTGTACAAGCGATGTTCTTAAGGTCGCTGTTCAGGTTTTTGCCACTGTGAATGGCGGTCAGCGAAACCGTTCCCATCGAGTTTGACTGGATGACTCCTGTCTGCTCGGCGAGCCAGTAGTCGCGAAACAATGGCAGGGCGACATCGATGGTTCCGTTGGAAAGGGCTTTGATCATTTGCCTGTTGTTCGAGAGTGCGATTGTTTTGACCGTAATACCAAACTTGTCGTGCAACGTCGTTGCAAGCGAGGCGAGCGATCCTTCCATCTCGCCGTCGTCATTTTGCGTGCAGTAGGGAAGTTGGTTTTTAAGATAGCCGAGCGTGATGGTATTGCCGTTTGCTTTGAGCCAGGTGGTCTCGGGGCCGGTGAGCGATGACGAGCCACTGTTTTGGGTCGAGTAACTCGATTTGACTTCCTCGTTATAGCGCGGGTTATCGCGGGCGATGGTCGTCATGGCGGCGTTGATGTCGTTCATCAGATCGGGGCGGCTTTTGGGAACGGCAAAATAGTAGTCGCTCGAGCCTACGTAGAACATGGGTGACGCATCGGGCGACGAAATGGTATCGTTCATGATGACGGCGTCGACCTCGCCGTCTGCAAGCGCCTCAAAGAGGGCACTGCCGGTGTCGATTTCTTTATAGGTGCAGGTGACGCCTTCGTCGGCGAGCCACTGCTGGCCGACGATAGTTTGCATAACGCCAGAGTTGCAGCCGATGGTGAGGCCTTGGAGCGCCTGGGGGTCACCCTTGGCCAGATCGTCGCGGTCGGGCCTGGCGTAGATGTAGTAGCGCTCGGTGCCCTCGGGGTTCGAGGAAAAGAGCAGCTTCTGCTCGCGCTCTGCCGAATACGAGATGTTGGGCATGAGGTCGATTTCGCCTGCTTCGAGCATGTCCATAAGCTCGGAGAAGGTGCCGCTAACGTATTCGTATTGCCAGTCCTTTGTGTAATACGAGAGGGTCTGGAGGTACTCGTAGCCCCACCCCGAGAGTCGCTCGCCCGGCATGCCTTCCTGGAAGCCTTTGTTGTTGACGAGCCAGCCAACGCGGACCGTCTTGACCTGCTGGTCGGAGTCGGCGGCAAAGGCGGGAGCGAGCATGACGGCGCTCAGTATGGCGAGCGCGGCAAGCGCGACGGCCAGGGTGCGATATAGAGCCAAGCGAAAGACAACGGAAGGTTTCACATGAAATCCTATCGAGTTGAGACAGTTTCGCATAAGGATACCAGCTCAGCCTGCCCATTCAGCCGCCGCACCGCTAAACGGTCACTCCCGGCAGTTGGGGACAGTCCCTTTCTGCCGGGTGTGGGACAATAACGAGCGAATGTGATTGGGCGTCTGGAAAAGGGGTCGCGATGAACAAGTTGAGGACGCTTGCCGACGTGTTGCGCCAGGCTGGCTTTGCGCGCATCACCGGCCTGTTCCTTATCTTCTACCTGCTGTGCTCGACGGCCGTCTGGCTGTCCGACCCTGCGACCCTTACGTTTGGCGATGGCCTCTGGTTTAGCTTTGAGACCGTATCGACGATCGGCTTTGGCGATATCCCGGCCGAAACGCCGGTTGCCCGCGCTATCACCGTCGTTTTGAGCGTCATCAGCATCTTCTACATCGCCATGCTCACGGGCGTGGCGGTGAACTACTGCAATACGCTCATCAAGATGCGCCAAAAGGACACCATGGCGCGCTTTATGGACGATCTTGAGCATCTGGAAGAGCTCGATCGCGATGAGCTCGCCGACCTGTCGCGCCGCGTGCGCGAATATCGCCGACGCCAACGCTAGGGCGGGCGCCGCGCGTCACAACAAGGGGGCTGAATATGAATATCACGGTATACCTGGGCGCCAGCGTCGGCAATGACCCGGCGTTTCTGCCTGCGGTGCAAGAGCTGGGCAACTGGATTGGCTCCAACGGGCACGCGCTGGTATACGGCGGGTTCAAATCGGGCCTGATGGGCGCGCTCGCCGATAGCGTGCTCGATGCCGGCGGGCGCGTGACCGGTGTTGAGCCGAGCTTTTTTATCGAGGCCGAGTTTCAGCACGATGGTATCGATGACCTGATCGTGACGAGCGACATGGCCGAGCGTAAGGCCAAGATGATCGAACTCGGCGATGCGTTCGTCGCCTTTCCGGGCGGTACGGGCACGCTCGAGGAGATTGCCGAGGTCATGTCGGCCGTGTCGTTGGGACATCTGAGCGCGCCGTGCATCCTGTACAACCTCGGGGGCTACTACAACGATCTCAAGGCGCTGCTCGGACACATGATTGATAAAGGGCTTTCGAGTCCGAGGCGCCAGCAAGGCATTTACTTTGCCGACGATTTGCGCGAGATTGCCTCGATTATTAACGGATAAGTCTTGAGCCTGCCCCACTATGACTCCCAATGGTGTCGTTTGCGGCGCAGACGGTTGGCTCGTTCGGGCAACGCTCGCTCTACAATAAAACGTATCTTTGTCGATTTTGACCACGGGAGGTCCCGATGGACAACCTTGCAAAACCCAAAAACCGTGCGCTGTTTTTAGTGAGCGTGGCCGTGACCGGTGCGTTTGCGGGCGCCGCGGTCTGGCTGTTTTTCTTTGCGATGGAGCACGGTATCGACTATCTATGGACCGAGATCCCTCATATGCTGGGCGTCGCTTCGCCCGAGCTCGCGAGCGGTCCGTTCGGTTTTTTGCCGTACCCGTTTTTCGTCTGCCTGCTGGGCGGCCTGCTGATCGGTCTGTACGAAAAGATGACGGGCACCAAGACTGATGACCTCAACCAGGTGATGGCCAAGGTTAAGCAAGACGGTCGCTACCCGTACGACAACCTCGGCAAGCTTTCGCTTGCGGCATTGCTGCCGCTGCTGTTTGGCGGAAGCATTGGACCGGAGGCCGGCCTGACCGGCGTTATCGCGGGTCTGTGCAGCTGGGTCGGCGACCGCATGCGTCGCTTTGACGCCGAGTTTAGGCAGCTCACGCTGCTGGGTACCCAAGCTGCCCTAACGGCGCTCTTCACCGCTCCCATCTTTGGCTTTGTGGCGCCGCTCGCCGGTAGCGCCGATGGTCGGGGCGCTGGCGAGGACTCCGCGTCCGACGAGATCACCATCAAGCTGCCCAAGGCGCAAAAGACCGTGGTCTACGGCATCGCGATTGCCGGCGGCCTGGGCACCTATCTGCTGCTCGGCCAGCTTATGGGTGGCGGCATGGGCATGCCGAGGTTCGAGGCTGCCGAGGTGGGCAACCTGGAACTTGTCTGGCTCATTCCGCTGGCGTTGGTCGGCACCGTATGCGGTTGGCTGTACTTTGTCTCCGAGCATGCAAGTGAGGCGCTGTCCCATGCAATAGGGGAGCGCCCCGTCGTCAAGGCCATGCTGGCTGGTCTGGCGCTCGCCATCTGCGGCACAGTTCTGCCTTATACCATGTTTGCCGGTGAGACCCAGGCCGACGTACTTATGGAGACCTACCTCACCATCCCCGCCGGTGTGCTCATCGCGACCGGTCTTGTCAAGGCCATGCTGACCCCCGCCCTCATCAATATGGGCTGGCGTGGCGGCCACTTCTTCCCGGTTATCTTTTCGGGCGTGAGCTTGGGCTACGGCTTCGCTATCCTTACCGGCGCCGATCCGGTCTTTTGCGTCGCCGTCTGCACGGCCTCGACGATGGGCGCCGTTATGCGTCAGCCGGTCATGGTTGTGGGCTTGCTGCTCATGTGTTTCCCGCTCAAGGGTATCGTCTGCATGATCATCGCCGCCGTTATCGCCGCTGGCATTCCGCTGCCCAAGCCGCTGCGCAAGTAGCACGGCGGCGCACGGTCAATACAAACATCTCAAGCCCGGTGTGAGGGTGTTCAACTTGAGCTTGTGCCCTTTGACGGGTCGTTATTTTCAAAATGCTGCTGTAATCCACGACACGGGTTGAGCGCCTTCCCAATAATGGGCCACGCCGATCTGTGGCGCATGTCCGATGATACCGCGCCTGCCTACAGGTCGCGTGCTCGATAGACCTTGGTACTGATGGCGCAACTCAGTGCAAAGAGCACGAGGGCCAGTACGGCAATTCCTGCGCACAGGCAGCCGAGGACGGCGGGATCGGGATTTGCTCCGGCAATCGACATAAGCCAGTTGCTAATGGGGTTGGAGGAGCTCAGCGTGGCCATGGCAAAGCACCCGAGCAGGGCAAACAGGCCAACGGATAGGCGCAGCGCCTCCATGTGTCCAAGGCGAAAGAACAGCGGCTGCGCCAAAAACACCATCATGAGGGAGATGAGCATCGATGCTGCCGAGGCTATTGCGATCTCAAAGACCGTCTGTCCCGTCGAAGGAATGCCCGCGCTGTTGAAGAGCGGGATGGCGACGATACTCAAAAGCGTAGCTGCACATGCCATGGCGGCGGAGAAGACAATAACGCTCAGGTAGCGGGCACAAATAATGTCTTTGCGCGAGAAGGGCAGCGTTGCCCGATAACGCTCCCATCCGTTTTGATTGTCGAAGCCGGCCAGCGAGCTCATGACCATGATGGGTGACATGGCACTGACCGCGCAGGCGCCGGCGCTCATACCGGAATCGCCATCCGATGCGTTGGCGAGGGTCAGTACGACGAAGATGAACAGGCCGACGCCCGCGATGCTCGGGGCGAGCGTGCGAACGATGGCGAGCTCGGACATAAAGGCGCGTTTCATTTCGAAGCCCCTTTCAGCATGAGGCGAAGATAGTCATCAATGGTTGCCCGATCGCAGGGAATCTCTGGAAAGGCCTCGAGCGTTTCGCGACGGTCGGGCACGAGCACGTCCACGCTGTAGGCGTGGTGGGCGGCGCGGGCGTCTTCGACGCAAGCCATAAGCTCGGCGGCCTGTGCCTGAGTGCAGTGAGCGATGCCAGCACGGTCAGTAATGTCCTCGCGCGGCAGGTCAAACACAATCGAGCCGTTATCGATGCAGATGACGCGGTCGGCGGTGTGATCGAGGTCGGACGTAATGTGGCTCGAGAGCAGCACGCTGCGCTGGCCGTCGGCGACAAAGGCAAGCAGCTCGTCGAGCAGTTCCTCGCGCGCCATGGGATCAAGGCCTGCGGTGGCTTCGTCCAAAACGAGCAGCTTGGCATTGTGACTGAGTGCGCAGGCAAGCTGCAACTTCATGCCCATGCCGCGGGAGAGGTCCTTGACCTTCGTCTTGGGATCGAGGCCAAATCGGTCGATGAATCCGGCGAACGTTTCGCAGCTCCACGTGGGGTACGCCGGGCCTACGAGCCTCTCGATCTGGCCCACCTTGAGCGTGGAGGGGAAGGGGCATGTGTCCAGGACAAGGCCGACGCGGGAGCGCAGGTGGCGCTGTGCCTCGTCGGGCGCGTTGGCGTCGCAGCGCTGTCCAAGCAGATGCGCCTCGCCGGCATCGAGCTTTATAAGCCCGAGCGCGGCGCGAATGGTCGTCGTCTTGCCGGCGCCATTTGCGCCCACAAAGCCAACGATCTGGCCGGGCTCCACGGCAAGTGTGACGTCTCGCAGTGAAAAACGGTCGCTCACACGGCGTGAGATGCCTTTGAGTTCTAGAAGGTTTTGCATGGTATAGCCTTTCTTGCAGATGGCTACTGCATGGTTTCGGGGGCTATCAGGTCGAGCATCTCGTGCAGCTTGTCGCGCGTAACGCCCAGGGCTTCGGCTTGGCTCGCCGCTTCCGCAAGCAGTTCTTCGATATGGCAGAGCTGGTTTTCGCGCAAGAGCTCCTGGTTGCCCTCGGCGACAAAGCAGCCCTTGCCCTGCACGGTGCAGATAAAACCGAGTTGCTCCAGGTCGGCATAGGCGCGCTTGGTGGTGATGACGCTCACGCCCAGGTCGCTCGCCAGCGCGCGGATACTGGGGAGCTTGGCTCCCGCAGCGAGTGAGCCCGAAAGGATCTGGGCTTTGACCTGCGAGGTTATCTGCTCGTAGATGGGCTTGTCGCTCGAATTGGATAGGATGATGTCCACAGCGGCTCCTTAGCTGTTGGGCTACACGTGTATATAACCGGTAAGCACAGTATATATACACTATGCACAGTTGCGCAAGAGGGAAATATGGGCTCGTCTGTCCCTCCGTTCGTTTATCTCGATCTGTAACATCTGAAGTCAATTTTGGCGGCTAGATGTTACAGATCGAGACAGCCTCGATCTTCCTGCTGGTTTATCTCAATCTGTAACACTTAGGCCTGATTTTGATGGCTAGATGTTACAGATTGAGACATTGGCTGCCCGCCTGCCAGTTTGTCTCGATCTGTAACAGGTAGGGGCTCAAAACCCGTCTTACTGTTACAGATCGAGACAATCCTTGAGGCGGCTGCCCGCTACAGAGCGAGCTCAGCTGATGAATTTGTCCTGATAGGCGCCCTAGAGCGGGATTTCGCGGCTACAATAGTGCGGTTACAACGACGTAATGCACTCAATGCAAGAAAGGATCCGCATGGCAAGCCTGTCGGATGAAATCTCGTCGCGCCGCACGTTCGCGATTATCAGCCACCCGGACGCCGGTAAGACCACGCTTACCGAGAAGCTGCTGCTCTATACCGGCAGCATCCAGACCGCCGGCTCGGTCAAGGGCAAGAGCTCGGCTAAGCATGCCGTCTCGGACTGGATGGACATCGAGAAGGAGCGCGGCATTTCCGTTACCTCCTCGGTGCTGCAGTTCACCTATAATGGCGCCTGCGTCAACATCCTCGATACCCCCGGCCACCAGGACTTCTCGGAGGATACCTACCGTACCCTTATGGCCGCCGACGCCGCAGTCATGGTCATCGACGGCGCCAAGGGCGTCGAGGCCCAGACCAAAAAGCTCTTTAAGGTCTGTACGCTGCGTCACATTCCCATCTTCACCTTTGTGAATAAGCTCGACCACGAGGCTCGCGATCCGTTTGAGCTCATGGAAGAGATCGAGAACGTCCTGGGTATCAATACGTATCCCATGAACTGGCCGATCGGCAGCGGCCGCAACTTCCGCGGCGTGTTCGACCGTCAGACCCGTCGCGTCATTGCCTTTGAGGGCGACGGCCACGCCAACGCCACCAAGAAGGTCGCCGAGGTCGAGGCCGAGCTGGGCGATCCTTCCATGGACGAGCTTATTGGCGAAGAGAACCATAAGAACCTGATGGACGACATCGAGCTGCTCGATGGCGCCGGCGACGAGCTCGACTTGGATGCCGTGGCCTGCGGCAAGCTGAGCCCGGCGTTCTTTGGCTCGGCGCTCACCAACTTTGGCGTGGAGCCCTTCCTCAAGGAGTTCCTGCGTCTGGCCCCGACGCCGCGCGCCTATACCGATACGCTCACCAGCGAACCGGTCGATCCCTGCCGCGATGACTTTAGCGGCTTTGTGTTTAAGATCCAGGCCAATATGGACAAGAACCACCGCGACCGCATCGCCTTTGTGCGCATTTGCTCGGGCAAGTTCGAGCGTGGCATGGACGCCTTCCACGTGCAGGGCAACCGCAAGCTCAAGCTTGCCACGGGCACGTCGATGATGGCCGATGACCGCGCCATCGTGGACGAGGCGTACGCGGGCGATATCGTGGGCCTGTTCGACCCGGGTATCTTTAGCATCGGCGACACCGTGTGCTCCGGCAAGCGCCACGTGCAGTATCCGCAGATCCCGACGTTTGCCCCCGAGATGTTCGCCCGCATTACGCAGGTCGACACGCTCAAGCGCAAGCAGTTTGTGAAGGGCATGGAGGAGCTTGCCCAGGAGGGTGCCATCCAGATCTTCCGCGAGCTGGGTGCCGGCATGGAGAGCGTCATCGTGGGCGTGGTCGGTGTGCTGCAGTTTGAGGTACTCGAGCGCCGCCTCAAGGCCGAGTATCGTGTTGAGGTTCGTCGCCAGCCGCTGCCCTATACGGACATCCGCTGGATCCAGAACGACCCCGACACCATCGATATCCCGGCCCTTTCGCTCACGCGCGACACCCTGCGCGTCGAGGACATGCGCGGCGGCAAGCTGCTGCTGTTCACGAGCCCGTGGAACGTGGACTGGGCTACCGATCACAATCCCGATCTTATCCTGTCGGAGTTTGGCAACGTAGCCTTTTAACACATCGGCGCGGTGGCCCTGTGGGGTTGCCGCGCCGTTTGCTTGCCTGATGTCGTGTGAGCGGCTATCATACCCACCGTCGTCTCAAGACCGGGGCGTCCGAGCAGTTCGGGTCCGATATCCTGCTCGTTAAACCTAAAACCAAAGGAGTACATAATGATCAAGAAGGTCATGGAGGACTACAAGGTCCTGTTGCGGAGCATTCCCGCGGCAACGGTTTCGCTGTTTTTCGTGAGCGTCATCATGATGAACCTGCTGGCCAACAAAGAGCTTATCAGCCTGCCGTATCTGGCACTCGATTGCGGCTTTGTGGTGAGCTGGGTTTCGTTTTTGTGCCAGGACATGATCTGCAAGCGCTTTGGCGCCAAGGCATCCATCAAAATCTCTATCCTCGCGCTGCTGGTCAACCTGGCCGTGAGCCTGTGCTTTTGGGCATGCTCGCTCACGCCCGGCATGTGGGGCGCCTACTACGACACGGGCATGATCGAGGTTAACACTGCCCTTAACGCCACCATCGGCGGCACCTGGTACGTGGTGCTGGGCTCTTCGCTGGCAATGCTCGTCTCTGCCGTGGTTAACTCCACGCTCAACCAGTCGCTCGGCCGTATGCTCAAAAAGAATAACTTTGCGAGCTTCGCCTTCCGCTCCTATGTGTCCACGGGTGTTGGCCAGTTTATCGACAACCTGGTCTTTGCCATCGTGGTGAGCCACACGTTCTTTGGTTGGACCTGGGTGCAGGTCCTTATGTGCTCGCTGACCGGCGCTGTCGCCGAGCTGCTGTGCGAGGTCTTCCTGAGCCCCGTGGGCTATAAGGTCGTGCGCGGCTGGGAGCGCGAGAATGTGGGCTCCGAGTACCTCGAGCGCCACGCAACCGCCTAAGGAGCAAGTATGCGGGTTTTGATCACGGGCGCTTCGGGCGGTATCGGAGCCGCGTGCGTGCAGCGCTTTTTGGACGAGGGCCACGAGGTCGTGGGCTTTGACCTGCTGCCGGCGGCGATCGAACACGAGCGCTACCGGCATCTGATTGTTGATGTCCGCGAACCGGACTCGTTTCCAGACGACCTTGAACCACAGGTAATCGTAAACGTTGCCGGCACGCAGGATTCGGCCGACGACATCGCTGCCAACCTGCGTGGCACCATCAACGTGACCGAGTGCTATGCCTTTGTGGGGGAGGGTCTTGCCGCCAAGCCGACACCGGCTATCACATCCGTGGTCAATGTGGGATCGGCGAGCGGACATACGGGATCGGAGTTTCCCGCCTATGCTGCCAGCAAGGGCGGCATTATCGCCTACACCAAAAACCTTGCAAACCGTCTGGCGCCGCAGGCCATTGCCAACAGTGTGGACCCGGGCGGCGTTATCACGCCGCTCAACCGTTGCGTGATGGAAGACGAACACCTGTGGAACCAGATTATGGAGCTCACGCCGCTTAAGCGCTGGGCCACCGCCCAAGAGATCGCCGAGTGGATCTACTTTGTGGGCGTGACCAACCGGTTTATGACCGGGCAGAGCCTGCTGATCGATGGCGGCGAGGCCGGCCGCACCCAGTTTATCTGGCCCGAGTAGAAAACGCGCCCGATGGAAATCCGTCGGGCGCGTTTTTGATGTATTGATTTTTAGCCGAGGCAAGTCCAGTTGACGGGGGTCGAGCCGCGCTGTTCGAGTAGCCGATTGGCTGCCGAGAAGGGGCGCGACCCCATAAAAGCGGGGAGTTCTGCCGTGGCACGGTTGGCCGAAAGCGGCGAGGGGTGCGTGGAGGCAAGGCAGAACTTGCCGGTTGTCTTGCCCGTGCCAGTCGCGGCGAGCTTGCCCTCAACCATCTGCTGGGCAAAGCGGCCCCATGCCAAAAAGACTACCGGTTGGGGTAGCTGGCAGCAGCGTTCGATAACGTAGTCGGTCAGGGTACTCCAGCCGAGCTTAGCGTGCGAGTTCGCGGCATGCTCGCGTACGGTGAGCGTGGTGTTAAGGAGCAGGACGCCCTGTTGTGCCCAAGGGGTTAGGTCTCCCGTGGCGGGAATGGGGTAGCCCAGATCGGCTTTGAGTTCCTTATAGATGTTGCGCAGGCTCGGCGGCAGTTTGGTTTGTGTCGCGGGGACCGAAAACGACAGCCCCATGGCCTGGTTGGGCCCGTGATAGGGGTCTTGACCCAAGATGACAACCTTGACGTGGTCTGCCGGCGTGTAGGCGAGGGCATTGAGGATGTCGTCTTGTGCCGGGTAGATGGTCTGCTCGGCACGCAAAAGGGCGATGCGCTCGAGCAGCTGGTTCGTCGTGTCACGTACCGGCTGCGGCGCATCGCCCAACCAAGTTGCTATGTTGCGGTCGCGCGTTGCGGTGTCCATGGAACTCCTTTATGGCAGATACTCTGTTGGTATCTATTGTAAAGGCGCACCGGTTGCCTTTATGCCGCGGCTGTATGAAGAGTGGGGTCTACGAGACGTGCTCGGGCGCTGCCGCCATATGAGCATGCCCATGTGCGCGAAGGCGCGGAAGCTCGACAGTTGCCACCATGACGCCGGTGAGGATGAGGGCAGCGCCAAGGAAGGCGATGGGGCTCAGGACCTCGCCGACCAGGAAAAACGAGAAGACGGCGGAGCAGACCGGCTCGAGCGAGAAGGCGAAGCCAGTGGTTTCGGCAGGTACGTGGGGCTGCACGAGCGTCTGGGTGATAAAGCCGTAGGCAGAGCAGATGAGTGCGAGCGCAACGATAACGACGATCTCGCTCGGCGTGCTGGGAAGCGTGAAGCCGCCAAAGGTAAATGCGGCGATACCCGAGAACAAGCCGCCGAAGCCCAGCTGCCAAACGCCCAGAGCCAGCGGATCGACTTCTTCGACAAAGCGCTTGGCGATGATAATGTGGCCGGCATAGATAAAGGCCGAGAGCAGCATGATGATCGCGCCGGGATTCAGGCTGGTAAAGTCGGCGCCCGAGAGCAGCAGCATACCGCAGGTGACGATGGCGGTGCCGATGAGCACCTTGCGCTCGGGGGCGCGACGCAGCAGGGCCGCGTTGGCAAACGGCACGATTACGACCGTCAGGCTCTGCAAAAAGCCGGCGGTGGAGGCGGAGGTGAGGCTGGAGCCCAGGCACATGCAGGTGATCTCGATTGCCATGATGGCGCCGATGATGGCGGCGCGGACCATCAGGTCACGGTTGATGCGCACCGCGTGCTTGTGGAAGAGCAACAGGCAGGCCACAAAGGCGATGATGCAGCGCAGCGCGACGATGCTCGTGGCGTTCATGCTGTCCATGCCGATCTTCATGAGGGGGTACGAAAAGCCCCATGCGACGGGAACGGAAAATGAGAGCGCGATTGCTTTTTTGCGATCCATGGGACTCCTTTTGTTGCAGAACGGTTTCGCAAAAAGGATTCTGCTCCCAGATATGGATGTAGTAAAGCGAATGTATCTTCAGTATGATTAAGAAATACTAATGTTGGAAGAAAAAACCCTGGCAAAACGTTTTACGGCTACATCGAAGTGGAGGCACGATGGCATCGCGGTATCAGATTGTATGTATGGTGGTCGATTGCGGCAGCCTGAAACGTGCCGCCGACGCGCTGGGCTATACGCAAAGCGCGGTGAGCCAGGCCGTCAAGGCGCTCGAGCGCGAGCTGGGCACCACGATTATCGAGCGCGGCAAGCAGGGCGTCTCGCTTACGCGCGACGGCAAACAGTATCTGCCGTATCTGCGCCAGATCGTAACGGCCGAGGCCGAGCTCGAGGGCAAGCGTCAGGAGTTGCTGGGGCTTTCATCGACCGACATTCGCATTGCGACGTTTACCAACGTGAGCCGTACCGTGCTGCCGCGCGTGATCCGCGACTTTGGGGCCCTGCATCCGGGCGTGCGCTTTACCCTCAAGCAGGGCGATTACACGCGCAACGCCCAATGGGTGCACGATGGCGTGGTTGACTTTTGCTTTACGGCGCGTGGATTTACCACAGGGCTCGAGAAGCGCGTGGCCTATCATGACGAGCTGGTGGCGCTGTTGCCAGCCGCCCATCCGCTGGCGGCAAAGGAAAAGGTGACGCTCGCCGACCTCGCGTCCGAACCGTTTGTGCTGCTGGATGAGGGCGAGCAGAGCCTGGTGCTCGATGCATTCGCGGCGCACGGGCTGTCCCCGCACGTGACAAGTGAGGTTACCGACGACTACACCATTATGGCGATGGTGGAGGAGGGCCTCGGCGTGAGCATGCTCTACCGGCGTACGGTCGAGGGCATGCAGGCTGATATTTGCGTGCGTCCCATCGTGCACGCTCCCTCACGCGACGTCGTGGCAGCCTGGCGCAGCTGGGATACCATGCCGATCGCCACGAGGCGCTTTATCGACTATATGAGCTCGCATATCGTCAATTAATGACTGGCGTGGCGTTGAGCGCGGTGTTTAGCGGGCTGTCGCTTTGGCTTGGGTGGCGCGATAGGTGCGTGCCGGGTGGCAAAGTAGTACCGCCACGACCATAAAGAACGCCGTAGTGCCCAGGCTGATGGGGTAGACCATCATGATGTTCGCAAAAGTGCGGAAGTGCGGGAACACGCGGAACACCCAATAGAAGCGGATGCCGCAGACGCAGATCATGGTGATGAGGGCGGGCGTGAGCGAGATGCCAAAGCCGCGCAGATAACCGGACATGTTTTCGTAGAACATGCTAAAGGCGTATGCCGGGAAGATCGAGCACACGCGGATATAGCCGATCGAGACGATGTTGGGATCGCTGTTGAACAGCGACAGGATCTCGCGCCCCAGGCCGACAATGACGACAATCGTGGTGAGCGCGACGATGCCGCCTTCGACCAGGCAGACCTTGAGCGTCTTGGTGCAGCGGTCAATCTGGCGGGCACCGTGGTTTTGTCCCACAAAGGTGGTGCACGCCTGGCTAAAGCTGTTGAGCAGGTTGTAGCACACGTACTCCAGGCTCATGGCGGCGCTCGATGCGGCCATGACCTCGGTGCCCAGACTGTTGATGGCAGACTGGATGATGATGTTGGCGATGGCAAAGACGGCGCTTTGGATGCCGGCGGGCAGGCCAATCTTGACGATGCGCTTGAGAGCGACGGGGTCTAAGCCTAAGTCGCGTGGGGTGACGCGGACGACGGAGTCGGTTTTGAGCAGGCGGATAAAGAGTGTGGCGGCGCTGACGGTGTAGGCGATGGCGGTGGCGATGGCGACGCCCGCGACGCCCCAGTGGAGTACGGGGACAAAGATGAGGTCCAGGCCAATGTTGAGGACGGTGGACACGGCAAGCGCCTGCAGCGGCATGCGGGTGATGCCGACGGAGCGGAAGATCGCGGCCTCAAAGTTGTAGAGCAAGATCGAGGGCATGCTGAGCAAAAAGACGCGCAGGTAGAGCGAAGCGAGCGGCATGGTTTCGGCGGGAACGTTGAGCGCCGCGAGCATGGGCTCGGCAAAGATCTCGCCCAGCGCGATGACGACAAAGCCCACAAGCGCCATGAGAATCGAGGTGTGGACGGCGCGTTTGACCATGTTCTGATCGTTGCGGCCGATAGCGTTGGCGATGACTACGTTGGAGCCAAGCGACAGCCCAATAAACAGGTTGATCATAAGGCTGGTAAGCGGAACATTGGAGCCGACCGCCGCCATGGCGAGCGTTCCCTGGTCGCCCGAGAAGTTACCGATGATGACCGTGGCAATGAGGTTCGACAGCTGCTCTAGGATACTCGTGGCGGCGACGGGAAAGGCGAACAGAGGAATATTGCGCCATAGCGAGCCGGTGGTCATGTCAATGTGCTTAGATGCGGTATCAGCCATACGCTCTCAATCTTTAATATGCTTTTCCGTGCTTATTTGCGCAGACGATGATACTCCTAATCGACTAGTCATTGGGGACGTTCTTGAATGACTAGTCGTTTAAGAACGTCCCCAATGACTAGGTGGGGAAGGCGTGCGACAATGGTGGGCGTTGTGTTGTCCGCGCTAAGGAGTTGCCATGTTGTTGTGTCCCGTTTGCCATGAGCCGTTGGTGGACGATGAGCGCGGTGCTGCATGCGCGGGCGGACATCGGTTTGACCGTGCGCGCGAGGGCTACCTGTATCTGCTGCGCTCGTCCAAGAGCGGCGACTCCATGGGCGATCCCAAGTCGCAGGCGCGCAGCCGTCGTGACTTTCTTAACCGCGGCTACTACGCGCCGTTGCGCGATGCGATGGTCGAGCTGGTGCGCGAGCAGGCGCCTGGGTGTGCGGCATCTACCGGCACCCCCATGACCTTGCTCGATATTTGCTGTGGCGAGGGCTACTACACGAGCGCCATGGGTGCGGTGCCGGGCGTGGATGCTTACGGGTTCGACTTGGGCAAAGAGATGGTGCGCCTGGCCGCCAAGCGCGGCGATGCGACCTACTTCGTGGCCAACATGAAGGATATTCCTGTGGCTGATGGTGCCTTTGATATGGTGACCGAGCTCTTTGCCCCCTTTAACGAGCGTGAGTTTGCCCGCGTGCTGGCACCCGAGGGCTCGCTCTACACCGTGGTGCCGGGTGCTCGGCATCTGTTTGGGCTCAAGGAGGTGCTCTACGACACGCCATATCTCAACGATGAGAAGCTGCCGAAGACGACCGAGCTGGAGTTGGTGGGAACGCAACGGGTGTCTGCGAACATTACGCTCCAGACGCAGACCGATATCGAGGCGGTGTTTCAGATGACGCCGTACTACTACCGCACGCGCCCTGCCGACAAAGAGCGCTTGGCAAACCTGGACACCCTTCAGACCGATATCGACTTCATCATCGCCGAGTACCGCCACTAACCTACCAAAAAGGGACAGGTTTATTTTGGCAGGGTTTATCTGGGCAAACGTAAAGGGCCGACCGCGTTGCTGCGCGATCGGCCCTTTTTAGCTGCTTGATAGCAGGGGTTATGGGAGGCAGGTGCCTACAGGCGGTCCTTGTTTTCGGCCTTAATGTCGTGTGCCTGCTGAATAAAGAACAGGTCGTACACCACGATGACAAAGGCGCCATAGTTGATGGCGTCGCCGCCAAACGCGGGGAGCGTGAGCACAGCCTGCGCAATCGTGGCGATTGCGGCGACGATGCCGAGCTTAAACGCGCCGCCTACCTGCGAAGGCTTGTTGGCGCCCTTGATGCCCGCAACGCCCGCGGCGAGATCGATGAGGCCCTTGGCGACAAGCACGACCGTGGCGAGCATGGCGTACGGCCCGTAGGTGGACTCGAACTTGCCGGTCGCGATGCCGGCGATTCCAATGACGAGACTGGCGATGCCCAGAACAAAATAAATCAGGGCAAGGATTTTGAGAGTCTTGCGAGTGAAACTCATGGCTGGTCCTTTCGATACGAGTACGTCAACCTGGCGCACCCCATGTGCTGCACATATGATGAAGCACATTGTAGTTCAACGGGGCGATGCATGCGTTTGAAAGCGTCTCTTGCCTGTACGGTCCAACCTTTCAAAAAGGAAAGCTGGACGTAAGCCAAATCGATGGCAGCTCATGTGCGGCGCTGCGATGATGAGGATGTAACAAGGAGTTGGTCTAAGGAGGAGCCATGATGTACGGAACAGGGCAGGCGCGCGAGCCGCAATCGTTGGGAAGGCGCATGAGCGATTCTGTGATCGCTGCCGTGTGCACGGGATTGATGGCGGTGCTTTGCATTGGGATGCTGTGGGCCATGTCGCATGTGGGACAATAGCGGACGATTGGGTGCCGACACATGCGGCGCTCACGTATCCGCTTTGCTTGCTAAGGAGTACCCATGGGCGTCGTCGATCCCTTTTCTGTTGCTCGGGCCGCGGGGCTTGAGCTGATCGGGAAGCCCGAGGGCCTCACGCTCACCGACGGTGCGATGGAGCTGCGTGCCGATTTTGCCCGTATGCTCCCACGGCTCAAGCAGGGTCGTCTGCAGCAAGAGCTGTTGGTGAAGGCTGCACGCACAAAAGGTATCGAGAACCCCTGGGCGATTGACGCCACGGCAGGCTTTGGCGAGGATTCGCTGCTGTTGGCCGCTGTGGGCTTTACCGTCGATTTGTATGAACAGGATTGCGTGATCGCGGCGCTGCTCCAGGATGCCCTGGATCGCGCGGCAGATGATCCGGCGCTTGCGGCTGCCGTGGCGCGCATGCGCTTACATGCGGGCGAGGACAGTGTTGCCGGCCTTCGCCATGCGGCTGAGCTGGTCGAGCGTGGTGAGCTCGCGGCTCCCGATGTGGTGTATCTGGATCCCATGTTTCCCGAGCGCACCAAGAGTGCGGCGGTCAAAAAGAAGTTCCAACTCCTGCACCATTTGGAGCAGCCGTGCGCCGATGAGGAGACGCTGGTTAAAGCTGCGCTTGCAGTGCGGCCGCGCAAGGTCGTTATCAAGCGGCCGGTGAAGGGGCCGCTGCTTGCCGGCGTTAAGCCGAGCTATCAGCTTGCGGGCAAGGCCGTCCGCTACGATGTTTTGGTGCCGCCGCGCCCGTAGCCTGCGTGCGATGGCCGGCACTCCGTTAGCGCCGCGTCGATGCGGAGTCTATTTCCAGGGGTGCGACGTCAGATGCCACCCGTCGCAGTATTCGCATTTGTAGCAGGCTAAACCACGCCGCCCACGGTTTTCGCAGTCGGCCATAGCGGCCTCGGCCTCGGCGCGTGTGTCGTAACGGTTTTTGCGCTCGCACGACTTGTAGCGCCAGGCCTCATCGCGCTCGGCGTCCAGGGCATCGCGGCGCTCGTCCTCGCGCGCAAACAGGTCGCTCATATCGCCGCCGGTGGCAGCGCCCAAAAACTCGCTTTTGGCCTTTGACCAGGCGGCTCGCTTTTTGCTTCCCATCTGCTTCGTGCCCTTTCCAAACGCTGGTATCATTGCCCAATCAAAGTGATACCAATAAACGTGAGGTCGCCGCGTGATGATCAGAAAAACCCTCGATACCGACATTCCCGCCGTCATGGCTATCTATGACGCCGCCCGCGCCTTTATGCGCGCGCATGGCAACGCCACGCAGTGGCCCGAGGGCACGCCTTCGGCCGAGCAGTTGGCTGCCGATATCGCCGCCGGTGGCAGCTATGTGTGCGAAGTCGACGGTCGCGTGGTGGCGACGTTTGCCTTTTTGCCGGGCCCGGACGAGTGCTATGACGTAATTGAGGACGGTCGGTGGCGCAGCGACACTCCGTATGCCGTACTGCACCGAGTGGCATCCGACGGCACCGTGCACGGTATCGCGGCCGCGATGTTTGCCTTTGCCAAGGAGCGCGCCGACCATCTGCGTATCGATACGCACGCGGACAACCTGCCCATGCAGGGCGCGAGCATGAAGGCGGGGTTCGAGCGCGCCGGCGTCGTGTATGTGTCGGACGGCACGCCGCGTGTTGCGTTCGACTGGCTGCGCGAGGCATAAGAGCGAGGACGCGTATCAACAATCCATGTACATGAAAATGGCCCCGGGTGGGGCCATTTTTGGTCGCTGCGCTGTTAGGGGAGGTGCCGGCTTTCGCAAGGCGCGAACCTACGAAAATCGCCGCGCGGCAACGCGGGGCGATGAGCTCGGTCGGGGGATAGGGCCCGCTTCGCCCACCGGCCCGTAAATTGTATCATCCAGTGTGGAGCGTGAACGCCCGTTGCCGCGTGCGATGGGCTTGCAATAAGAGGAGAGCCATGTCGAAGCAAGCGGTCGTTGGAATCTTGGCGCATGTCGATGCCGGCAAGACCACGCTGGCCGAGGCCATGCTGTTCAACGCGGGTCGCATTCGCAAGCGCGGCCGCGTGGACGATGGCGATTCGCATCTAGACACTGACGCGATCGAGCGCGAACGCGGCATCACGATTTTCTCGTCGCAGGCTGTGCTCGACCACGGCGAAACCCACGTTATGCTCGTGGACGCTCCCGGCCATGTCGACTTTTCTGCCGAGGCGGAGCGCACGCTGCGTGCCCTGGACTACGCGATTTTGGTTGTGGGCGCCAACGATGGCGTGCAGGGACACACCGAAACCCTGTGGCGCCTGCTTGCGCGCTATGACATCCCGACGTTCGTCTTTATCAACAAAATTGATTTGGAGCATCCCGGCCGCGATGTTTTACTGGCACAACTTGGGCAGCGCCTTTCCGAGGGCTGCCTAGATGCCAGCGAACTACTGGCGGGTGGTGCCGTTCAGGAGGACGCTGCTGCGTTGGACGAGGCGGCGCTCGATGAGTTTCTTGAGACGGGCGAGCTTTCTGTTGCAACGCTGTCGCGCATGGTTGCCGAGCGCAAGCTCTTTCCCTGCTTTGCCGGCTCGGCGCTCAAGGACCAAGGCGTTGACGAGCTGCTGGATGGCATATGCGCGCTGATGCGTGAACAGGCGTGGCTCCCGGAGTTTGCTGCGCGCGTCTATCGTGTCAGCCGCGGGGATCGTGGCGAGCGCTTGGCTTGGGTTAAAGTGACCGGCGGCACGCTGCATGCCAAACAGATGATTGACGGACGTTCCGGTGCCGAGGCATGGGAGCAGAAGGTCGATCAGGTACGCATCTATAACGGCGAGAAGTATGAGCTTGCCCAGGAAGTTGCCGCTGGCGGCATCTGCGCCGTGACGGGCCTCGCACACGTTCGCCCAGGGGACGCCCTGGGCGCGGAGCCCGCGGGCGATGCACCTGTCATTGCGCCGGTCCTCACCTATACGGTGCTACCGGGCGAACACGATGTCCATGCGGTGTTTAAAGCGCTGACCGAGTTGGCGGACGAAGACCCCATGCTCGGCGTAAGCTGGAATACGCATCTTGAGCAGATTCACTTGCAGTTGATGGGAGCCGTGCAGCTCGAGGTCGTGCAGCGGGTGTTGGCCGATCGCTTTGGCCTTACGATTGAGTTTGAGTCCGGCGGCATTCTCTATAAGGAGACGATCTCGCAGCCGGTCGAGGGTGTGGGCCACTTTGAGCCACTGCGCCATTACGCCGAGGTGCACCTGCGCCTTGAGCCGCTGCCGGCGGGCTCAGGCGTGCAATTTGGTACCGCTACCTCGACTGACGAGCTCGATCTGAACTGGCAGCGCCTGGCGCTCACCAACGCCATGGAGCGCGATCACCTGGGCGTGTTGACCGGCTCGCCCATCACCGATGTGCGCATCACGCTTACGGGTGGCCGTGCACATGCCAAACACACCGAGGGCGGTGATTTTCGTCAGGCCACGTACCGCGCGATTCGTCAGGGTTTGATGCGGGCACGCGAGGCGGGTGCGGCGGTGCTGTTGGAGCCGTGGTACCACTTTGAGCTCGAGGTGCCGGGGGAGTGCGTGGGCAGGGCGCTTTCGGATGTCACGCGCATGGGCGCCGAGTACGAGCCGCCGGCGATGGCGGCCGACCGGGCGAAGCTTGTGGGTCGCGTGCCGGTATCCGAGGTGCAGGATTACGCGCTGGAGGTGGCTGCCTACACGAGCGGCCGCGGGCATTTGTACCTTGAGTTCGCCGGTTATGCGGCTTGCCATGATGCCGAGCGCGTCATCGAGGCGGCCGCCTATGAGCCCGAGGCCGATCTGCCCAACACGCCCGATTCGGTCTTTTGCGCCCACGGCGCCGGCTATACGGTCAAATGGTACGACGTGCCCGCCGCGGCACACGTAAAGATCGATCCCGCCACCTTCCGCCCCTATCGCCCCGCCGACGCCGAGTTTTTCGGCCACATGTGACAAAGGGACAGTCCCTTTGTCACATTCAGTTGGTGTAACTCGGTATAAGTTGGTATAACTATTACCAGCCTTTGCCAATTCGAGGAGGCCGACATGAATCCAAATCCCTTTAAGCCAACGGCTGGTAAGCGGCCTCCGCTACTCATCGGTCGCGAGTCGGTCATCGAAGATTTTGAGGAAGGGCTCGATAACGGCGCCGGGGCGCCGGGCAGGCTCATGCTCATTACAGGAAACCGCGGCTGTGGCAAAACAGTTCTCCTGCGGGAGCTGCAACGTCTGGCCAGTGAGCGCGGATGGGCGGTTGTCTCCGATTCCGCTTCGCTTGGTTTATGCGACCGCTTGGCCGACGCACTCCGCTCGAATAAGCCCGTTGTGACGTCAATGGAGTTTGGCCCATCGTTTGGACGGATGTCGGTTGAGGCGGCGCGGGCAAAAGGCGAGACGTTGCGAGGGCTGGTCAACGAACGTCTCAAGAAACTCGGTCCAGGTAAGGGCATCCTGTTTGCGATTGACGAGGCTCAATCGGCGTCTATTGAGGAGCTGGCGGCCCTTGCCGTTCTTTATCAGCAGGTGCTGGGAGATCAGGATGCCACGGGCTTGCCCGATAGCGACCAGCGCGGTCTTGCGCTGGTCTTTGCCGGCTTGCCCAGCATGGTTGACGATCTGCTCGAAGAGCCGAGCGTGACGTTTTTGCGACGTGCCCAGCAGCGTACGTTGGGGACGATTTCTTTGCCCAAGGTGCGCGATTCGTATATCCAGACGGTCGAGTGTGCCGGTCTTTGCGTTGATGCGGGAACGGCGGACCTTGCAGCGCACAAGAGCATGGGGCATCCCTATATGGTTCAGCTGGTGGGATATTACATGTGGCGGTCTGCTGTCCGGCGTGGCTCGCAAGTCATTGAAAGGCGCGATATCGAGGATGGCCATGCGGATGCCGTCTCCGAGTTCTACGAAGCGGTTGACGCGCCTCTGTATTACGGACTGCGCACCCCACAGCGTCTCTTTATCGAGGCCATGGCGGTTGACGAGGACAAGCCGACGCGCATGGCGGATATCATTGAGCGCTGCGACCGTACCCAGAGCTGGGCGAGTAAATATCGCGCAAGCCTGATTCGCGAGCGCGTCATCGAGGCTGCCGGATACGGTCTCGTCCGGTTTACCGTGCCCATGCTGAGCAAGTACATTCGCGATTGCGTTTTAATGTGACAAAGGGACTGTCCCTTTGTCACATTCGATCAACAGGAAGGGGAGCGATGGCGGTGTCGCAACAACCAAGCGCTATCGAGGTGCGTGGCGCGCGTGTCCATAACCTTAAGGACATCGATATCGATATTCCGCTGGGAAAGCTGGTGGGTATTGCCGGCGTGTCGGGCTCGGGCAAGAGCTCGCTGGCGCTGGGTGTTTTGTATGCCGAGGGCTCGCGCCGTTACCTGGAGGCGCTCAGCACCTATACCCGCCGTCGGCTGACGCAGGCAGAGCACGCTCAGGTGGACGAGGTGCTGCACGTGCCGGCGGCACTCGCATTGCATCAGCGCCCCAGTGTACCGGGCGTGCGCTCGACTTTTGGCACCATGACCGAGCTCAACAACAGTCTGCGTCTGCTCTTTAGCCGCTGCGCCCATCACGTGTGCCCGCATTGCGGGGCGCGTGTGGAGCCGAGCCTTAACGTGGCCGCGGGCCTGTCGCTCGCGTGCCCCGCATGCGGCCGCGAGTTCTATGCGCCGGGGGCCGAGGACCTTGCCTTTAACAGTGGCGGCGCGTGTCCTACCTGCGGAGGCACCGGCGTCATGCGCGAGGTGGACGAGGCGAGCCTGGTGCCCGACGAGTCAAAGACCATCAACGAGGGCGCGGTGCTTCCCTGGGGCACGCTCATGTGGGATCTGATGAAGCAGGTGGCTGGCGAGATGGGTGTGCGCACCGACGTGCCGTTTAACCAGCTCACGCCTGTCGAGCGCGATATCGTGTTTCATGGTCCGGCGGTTAAGAAACACATTCTCTACGTTCCCAAAAACGGCGAAGGCGCCACGCCGCTCGACTTTACCTATTACAACGCCGTCTATACCGTTGAGAATGCGCTCGCCAAGGTTAAGGACGATAAGGGACTTAAGCGCGTAGCTCGCTTTTTGCGCGAGGGCCCGTGCCGCGATTGCGGCGGCACGCGTCTCTCCGAGGCTGCGCGCCAGCCCCAGGTGCGTGGTATCAATCTGGCACAGGCGGCGGCCATGACGCTGGGCGAGGCGATTGAGTGGGTGCGCGAGGTGCCTTCATCCTTGCCGACCGAGATGCGGCCCATGGCCGGGGACATCTGCGATTCGTTTTTGAGCACGGCGCGTCGCCTGGTCGACCTGGGGCTCGATTACCTTTCGCTCGACCGCGCCGGTGCCACGCTATCCACAGGTGAGCGCCAGCGCGTGCAACTTGCCCGCGTGGTGCGCAACCGATCGACGGGTGTGCTCTATGTGCTGGACGAGCCCTCGATCGGTTTGCATCCTGCCAATGTCGACGGTCTGGTAGGCGTGATGCGCGATCTGGTGGATGACGGCAACACTGTGGTTGTTGTTGACCACGATACGCGCGTTCTAGCGGAAGCTGACTATCTGGTCGAGATGGGCCCCGTTGCCGGAGCAGGCGGTGGTAATGTGATTGCTGCAGGTACGGTGGACGAGGTCGAACAATCGCAGGGCAGCCGCATCGCCCCGTTCTTGCGCTCGGACCCCAAGCGTCTGCGCCCGCAGGTGGCTGACGACGAACTGTTCGACCTAGGCCATATCCGCATGGCGACCGATGCCATCCATACCGTCAAACCACTCGAAGTCGATATCCCGCGCGGCCGCCTTGTCGCGGTGACGGGTGTTTCGGGTTCGGGCAAGACGACACTGGTGCTCGAGACGCTCATCCCGGCACTCAAGGCGCAGGCAGCCGGCGAGCGCCTGCCCAGGCACGTGCGTTGGATCGATGCCGAGGGTATCGCGCGCGCCAACCTGATTGACGCCACGCCCATCGGTGCCAACGTGCGCTCGACGGTGGCGACCTATGCCGACATCCATGACGAGCTGCGCCGCGCCTTTGCCCGTACGCCCGAGGCCAAGGAGGCAGGGTATAAGGCGGGCGCCTTTAGCTACAACACTGGCACCTTGCGCTGTCCTACGTGCGATGGCACGGGTTCGATATCGCTTGACGTGCAGTTTTTGCCCGATGTCGAGATCGTCTGCCCTGCATGCCGCGGCTCGCGTTATGCCGACGCAGCCTCGTATATCCATCGCGAGGGCAAGGACGGCAGCCTACTTACATTGCCGCAGCTCATGGATATGAGTGTGGACGAGGCCATTGACGCCACGTTGGGACTCAAGAAAGTCCAGGCGCGCTTGCAGACCTTGCACGACCTGGGTTTGGGCTACTTGACACTGGGCGAGCCCACGCCGGCGCTCTCGGGCGGCGAGGCGCAGCGACTTAAGCTTGCGAGCGAGATGGGCCGCGTGCAGGACGATGCCGTATTCGTATTCGACGAGCCCACGATCGGCCTGCATCCGCTCGATGTTCAGGTGCTGCTGAGTGTGTTTGACGGCCTCGTTGCCAAGGGCGCCACGGTTATCGTGATCGAACACGACCTCGACCTTATCCGTAATGCCGATTACGTGATCGACATGGGCCCGGGCGGCGGCGACGCAGGCGGACAAATCGTCTGTGTCGGCACGCCGGGCGACATCGCTGCCTGCTCCGCAAGCATCACCGGCCGCTACCTCTAGCAGGATGTGACAAAGGGACAGTCCCTTTGTCACATCCGATGCCTATTTCACGCATTGAGCGGCGAGATAGTCGCGGAAGAACGGTAATTCAAAAGCGACGATTCCGCGCCCACGTTCTCCAATGATGCCGGCGTCTATCATGCGGCGTCGGTAGCGGGAGACCTGTTGCGGCGAACGCTTAAGGCGCTCGACAAGGTCAGCGGTGGTGGACTCTTCTTCGTCATCGAGCATGGCGATGAGAAATCGCTTGTCCTCCGCAGTGAGTTCCCGATAGGTCGCTGCGAGGATCCGGTCGTCCATTTCATCGCGTGCGATTTTGATTCCCTGGTCAAAGTCGCGAGATGATATTTCCCTCGAGTTGCTCGTGAGATCCCAGGCGCGGTAACCCACAAGCTGCAAAAGGAAAGGAAAGCCCGAAATCGAGCGAACGGCCTTATCGATTCCCTCGGCATCCGCCAGACGGTCGTTTTCCTGGATCGTTCGGATCAAGGCCTCGCGTACATCGTAGTCGGCGATACGCCCCAGATGATATTGCTGGGCGCGACGAAGGAACGAGACCGTCTTGTGGTTCAGCAACGTCGAGACGTTGTTGGGAAGTCCCGCCATGAGTAGGGCGACGCGTTTCCCATCGGTCACAAAGTGCTGATACGTGGCTGCGAGCTGGATCATCTCGTCGAGCGTCGGGTCGACCTCATCAACCGTGACGAGTAGACCGGTGCCCGTTTCGTTGAGCTGGTCGATGATGTCGCTCATGCGATAACGCCAAGTCGAGGCATCGTGAACGCGATTGACCTCGATACTGCCGAGCGGCGCGATTCCGAGACCGGTGACTTCGAAGTTGTTAGACGGGTTGATGAGATGGCCTGCAGCACGTTTCGCCCCGAGCTCGATTTCCTCAAGCATTCCCGAGAGCGCGGTCGTCTTTACCGCTATCCAGCCGTGGGATTCCGCCCTTGTTGCGAGCGACGACATGAGAGCGGTTTTACCGGTTCCACGCGCGCCTGAGAAGATCGAGGTCAATTCCGGGCGTCTACGCTGGCTCAAGAAGGCACGGTCCAAATCCCGAATAATCTGTTGTCTGCCGGCGAGATGGGCAGGAACCTCACCAAAACTGGGGGTAAACGGGTTCTCGAGATATTCCACAAGGCTCTCCTTTCACATCGCCGTTTAACTCCATTTTATTCTAGTTAATTCTGATTAAAAGCGACGGCTCGTTATTTGGTGCATCAATGTGACAAAGGGACAGTCCCTTTGTCACATGCCGGGGAAGCCTGTCTGGCGGAGGGCCTCGTAGAGGACGATGGCGGCGCTGTTGGAGAGGTTGAGGGCGCTGATGCGGTAGTCGTCCGGGTCTACAAAGTTGCCGCAGATATCCTGCCGAAGGATGGCCTCGTGGCCGTCCTCAGTATGCCCGAGCGATTCCTCGTGGGCTTCCCAGGCCTCGGCGTTGTCGAGTGAGTCACAATCGCGCAGCATGGGGATGCGCTCGCACCGCTCGGGCGCCGCGGCAAGCAGCGGCTCGGGAATACCCGAGCTCTCGCTGCCAAAGACCAAGTAGTCGCCATCGCGGTAGGTACTCTGCGCATAGGTGCGGCGTGCCTTTTTGGTCAGCAGATGTAGGCGTTCGTCGGCGGGGGAGAGGTCGTTGCGCGCAAGAAAATCCTCCCAGCCGGCATAGGTCGTCACATCCAAGTTTTGCCAGTAGCCCAGGCCGGCGCGACGTACCGTCTTGTCGTCGAGCGAAAAGCCCAGTGGCTCCACCAGATGCAGGCGGGCGCCGGTAACCACGCAGGTGCGGCCGATATTGCCCGTATTGGCTGGAATCTCGGGTGCATACAGCACAATGTTGAACATGAATCTCCTTGGTTCAGAATGAAAAACCACCACGAAGGGGACAGGCACCTTCGTGGTGGTTTGGCGATTACGCGGCGGAAAAATGCCCGCTTGGATAAACCTAGGCGCGGTGCCAGTCGGTCAGGCAGGCATCGAGGGCGGCGATGAGCGCATCCTTGTCCATGTGACGGCCGATGATGCACAGGCTCGTCATGCGGTCGCCCGTCTCGTCGTCCCAAATCTGCATGATCTCGGGGTTCTCGTCGATAATCTTCTGCTTCTCGCCCTCGGGCGCAGAGTCGACAAACAGACCGTTCTCCATCAGACGCATCTGGTGGCCGGCCTGCTCAAACATGTAGCACATGTCCGGATCGCCGGTCTGCCACAGCGGGCCCTTGACGCGAATGACCTCGTCGGGCCACTCCTGCTCAACAAAATCGGTGAACTTCTGCAGGTCAAACGGCTTGCGGCGGGAGTACACAAAGGTCTCGATGTCGTACTCGAGCACCTCGGGGTCGTCGTGCTCCTCGGGATGCTCCATGGCCTCGATCCAGGCGGCGGAGTTGTAGGCGCGCATAAAGTCGAAGCGGTCGGTGTCGAGCAGCTCCTCCATGGGGACCTCGCCGTTTTGGGCCTCGACAATCACGGCGTCCTTCTGCAGGCTGCGCACGATGGCCTTGAGCTCGGCAATCTGCTCAGGCGTGACGGTATCGGTCTTGTTGAGGATCAGCGTGGAGCAAAACTCGATCTGCTGAATAAGCAGGCTCTCGATGTCGTCCTCATCGATATCCTCGGCGAGCAGGTCGCGACCGCCGTTGAACTCGTCGTACATGCGGGCGCAGTCGACCACGGCCACGATGTTGTCGAGCGCGAGCTTGGGCTCGCCGCCCACCTTGGCCTCGTCGCAGAAGCTCGAGATGGTGTAGGCGATGGGGATGGGCTCGCAAATACCCGAGGCCTCGATGATGATGTAGTCGAAGTTGCCCGAATCGGCGATGCCCTGCAGCTGGTTGGCCAGGTCGTCCGAAAGCGTGCAGCAGATGCAGCCGTTGGTGAGCGGGATGAGGTCGTCGGTCTCGGAAAGGCCGCCGTCGGCGATGAGGCTGGCGTCGACGTTGATCTCGCCGATATCGTTGACGATTACGGCGGCGCGGATGCCGCCGTCGTTAGCGAGGATGTGGTTGAGCAACGTGGTCTTGCCGGCACCGAGGTATCCGGTAAGCATGATGATCTTCACGGGTTTGTTGGGCATGTGCCCTCCTTTGTTAGACATGGCTTACAGTTGAATCTTATGCCAAACGCCTGCTCTTATACCCACGCGCTGGCAAATAACACAGGCTACTCCCAGGCTCCCCATACATCGGGGCAATAACCGACGGTGGCCTTTTTGCCGTTGCGCACGATGGGCTCGGCTAGAACCTGCTGATTCTCGAGCAGTTTATCGAAGCGCTGACTGGGGGTGAGGTGCTGGATGAGCGCGAGCGTCTCCTCGTCCTTGGCCCTGGGGTTGAGCAGCTTGTCGATGCCGCCGACCGCCTGCATCACGCTTGTGAGCTCGCCTTTGCTCATCTCCTTTTCCTTAAGGTCGATAAACTGCACCTTAATGCGGCGCTCCTTAAAGAAGCGCTGTGCTTTCTTGGTGTCGAAGGACTTCTTAGTCCCGAAGATTTGAATATTCATGGCCCCGCCGTTCTAACGAATGAAGTTGGTGCGCTCGCGATCGGCCTCGGGGGCTTCGATGCCGGCGGCCTGTCCTGCCTCGATGCAACGCAGGAGCCATGCCATGTTTTTGCCGATGTTTCGCATAGTGGCAAGGCCCTCGGCGTCCTGGGCGGCCTCGCCCGGCATGGCACCAAAGACGTTGTTCCAGTACGTGGAGGCCACCACGGGCATCTGGTTGATGGTGAAGTACTTGTTGAGCACGTCGAACGTGGTCGACGTGCCGCCGCGGCGGGCAACGGCGACCGCGGCACCCGGCTTGTGCGCAAAGGCCTTGCTGCCAGCATAGAATGCGCGGTCGAGAGCCGAGAGGATGCGTCCGCTGGGATGCGCATAGTAGACGGGGGAGCCAAAGACAAAGCCATTTGCCTGCTCGGCGGCAGCGATCAGCTCGTTCACCACGTCGTCGTCAAAGGTGCAGCGGCAATCGAGCTTGCCGCACTGGCCACAGCCAATGCAGTCGCGAATGGGCTTGGCGCCCAGCTGGAACACCTCGGTATCGATGCCCTCGGCGTTGAGTTGCTCGGCGACCTTGGCGAGTGCGCGGGCGGTATTGCCGTTTGCCTTGGGACTGCCATTGACCAAAAGAACCTTCATCACAAACTCCCTCTGCTGTCGGTGACTTCTGCGGAGGATTATCGCACGATAAGGCAGATGGCGCGGGGCGCGATACGAAACGGCTCGTGTTTCACATCGCGCCCCACGACGCTAGTTCAGTTTGGTGCCCGGTACCTGCGACGCTTCTTCAAGTAGCACTTTGAGCTCATTCAGAACGGAAACGGGCTGTCGGTCGACGGCGTCCAGATGAAGCGTGGCCACACGAAGGGGCGGCTGATATTCAAATGAGCCAAAGAGCACGGGAGAGCCCAGGAACCGCTCGATTTCCTCTGCGATCGCGTCGGTCTCTTCGGGATCGAATTCGTCGAAAAGCGCCACGAACATCGGTCCGGTCGAGCGGAACAGACGACCCTTACCGCGCGAACAATCCATGAGGCAGGCGGCACATTCTGCCAAAACGCGGTCGCCCGCATCAAAGCCAAATCGGGCATTTACCTTTGCGATATCGTCGATTTTAATGGCGATTAAGCTCGCCTTGCGCGCCACGCGACGCATTTCGCCAATGGCGTTGACCAGGGCGTGGATATCGCCCAGACCGGTCACGGAATCGGTCGTATCTGCCAAGCTTCGGTTGATGATAATGCCCACATACATGTTGGGCTCGGTTTCGGTGCTATCCAGGCGGTAACCCGTACAATCGCACAGCGCATATTTTCCGGCGGTATTCAGGACTCGATACTGCATGTAATGGAAGTGCCACGCGCCGTTTACCACCATATCGAGCTCGCTGCGCACGTTGTCGCGGTCTTCGGGGTGAACGCGGGCAAGCCACATATCGAGTGAGTTGTAGGGATGCTGGGAGGGTAGGTCGAAATCGCGCACGGCATTAATCGACCATTGCGATTCGCCGGTATCGAGGTTAAGGATAAACGGATAGCGCGTCTCGGAGCTCATGGAGATCGCTTGGAACACCCGGTCGTTGCAGGGAGGCTGATTGGCGATCGGGCGCATGGATGCGTCGTTTTCCTTCGGCTGCTGCACACGGTGCATGAGCTTGTAGCGATACATTTTGCGGTCGGCGTCCTTTGTCATCTGGCGACGCGTATCGCCTGCCAGCGGGTCGACGCGCGAGCAGCCAAAGCTAAAGCTAGCGATCATGGGCGCTTTGCCGCCCGATATTGCCTCGATAAGGTTGGCGCGCGTCCGCTCCAGGCGCTGCTCGAGCTCGGCTTCGTCTGTCGTGGGGGATATAAGTACAAATTCGTCTCCACCGATACGGAACAGCAACTCATCGGGCTCCATTGTCTCGGTGAGTGCACGGCAGATGTTCAGGATGTAGCGATTACCCTCGGTGTGGCCAAACTTATCGTTGCAATGCTTAAGGCGGTCGATATCGATATAGGCGCAGGTGAAGGGGGTGCCTTTGCGCCAGAGCTGATCGACGTGGCGGTCGAGTCCGCCACGGTTGCCAAGATTGGTGAGCGAGTCGATATAGGCGCCGCGCTCAAGCAGCTCGCGTTCTTGCTGCAGGATGGCAAATGTCTTCTGTAGCTGCTCGCCGATGGCGCACAGCTCCGGGGGCAGCGCGGCAACATCGAGCTCGGTGGTTGAGGCCCCGTTCGCAAGCCGCTGAAGATGAGCGATGATTGATTGCTCGCCCAGGCGATACGACTCGTTCATGATGGATGACCTCCTTGAATGGAACAATGGTTTGTATCTTACTCCCAATTCGGTTTAGATTGGGGTATTAGTTAGCTCATGGGAACAAACGCTCCCTCGACGGTGGCGTTTGCGCACGAGCGTATTAGTTGTTGTCGCCACCATCGAGTAACGCCTCAAAATCCTTTGCCGGCATGGGGCGGTAGTAGAGAAAGCCCTGAGCGTAGCGGGCGCCCATTTGGCGCAGCACGTTCGCCTGCTCATCGGTCTCGACGCCTTCGATCACAACGGGCAGATGGAGCGACTGCGCCATCTCGAGCATTGATGAAACGATTTGCGCGCTACGGCCTTGATCGCCGTCGGCGGGTACAAACGTGCGATCGAGCTTGATGACGTCGACGTTGACGTTCTTGAGCATCGCGAGCGTGGACTGGCCGGTGCCAAAATCGTCCATATAGGTCGAGAAGCCGCGGGTGTGCAGGTCGGCCGTTAGTTTATTCACGGCCTCGGACTCTCCCGTATAAGCTGTCTCGGTAATCTCGATGCGCATGAGCTCGGGCGGCAGGTTGTATTGGGCGGCGAGCGCCCCCATATGCTCGGCAACGTCGCAGGCAAGGATATCCACGCGCGACACATTAAGCGAGATCGGAACCACGCGAAGCCCCCGATTGATGCGCTCGCGCAGCCACAAGGCAACGCCCTGCCAAACGTATTTGTCGAGCGTCACCACAAAACCGCTTTCCTCGAGAGTGGGGATAAAGGTGGCGGGCGAAATGAGGGAGCCATCCTTGTCGATCCAGCGCGTGAGCGCTTCGGCGCCAATGATCTCGCCGGTTTCCATGTCGACCTGGGGCTGCAGGTAGTAGGTAATACGGCCGTTGGAGAGCGCATATTGGAATTCGGTCAGCATGCGGTGGAACGCGATTTCGCGCTCGTACTCCTCGGGGCGGAAAATGGCAATACGCTCCTTAAAGTCGTTTTTTGCGCGCCGATTGGTAAACATGGCCTTGGCCTGCGCATCGATGGTGATTTTCTCGTTGGAGTCGATGGGGTAGACGCCCATGGACGGCCAGAATCCCACGCCGTCATCATACTTGGCCACGGCCTGGCGAACGCGGCTATAGATCTGATGGACGGTGTCGTGTTCAAAGGGGATGAGTATGCAAAAGTCGTCTTGGCCCCAGTACCCTGCGACGCCCATGTCGGCATTCTCGATGTCTTTGAGGACCGTGCCCACATCGGCGAGCATGCGGTCGCCCTCGGCCTGTCCGTGCCATTCGTTGAACAGTCGCATGTGTCCCATATCGACGGTGGCGATACACCAGGCGCCGTTGCGCCTTGTCTCGAGAAATTCGTTGGCGCGGCGCATAAACTCGCTGGGTCGATAGAGACCCGTGAGCGGATCGATGCGTTCGGCGATGGCGCTTTTGCGCTCCACCTCGGGTATGGGGAGGCTGTCGTTGGGAACAAGCCCGCCGGCCGTGCGAATGCGACGGTCGAGTTCGCCTAAAACGGCGGCCGTTTGATTGGTCAGGTGCTCGTAAAAGGCCGGAACGACAAGACAGACGGGGGTAATGGTGTCGTCCGCGATTTGAACAGGAGCGAAAACGGCTTCTTTAAGATGATGGGTCAGTTGCTCGAATGCCTCGTGGCCCAACTCGTTGCTAAGCACGACGAACTGGGCGTTTCGTGAGCGGAAGACGCGACTCCTGCCGCGGGTGATCGACAACATGCGGCCTGCGTATTCGGCGAGCATGTTGTCGACAGCCTCGGCCCCATAGAGCTCGTTGAGCTTTGCCGTGCCGCGAACGCGGACCGCTATAAGCCCCGTCTCGCAACGGTCGCGACGGCAAGCATCGATAGCGTTGATCAGCATACGCTGCGTTCCGAGGCCCGTAGCGGCGTCGACGGTTTCGGCAAGCGAATGGTTGACGAGCTCGCCGACATAGAGCGAGGGGGTATTTCCGTCGCCGTCGATACGAAACCCGCGAGCGCGGCAAAGGACGTAGTCGCCCGCGGCATTGCGCATGCGGTACTGCATGACGCGGCGGTGTTTGGAGCCGTTGTAGATTTGGTCGATATCGCTGGTATAGGCCTCAAGGTCATCGGGATGGACACGCGTTTTCCAGTAATCGTGGCAGTTGTCGATATGCTCGGAAGGAAGACCGAGATCGCGCAAGGCGCCTTGTGACCAAAGGGTGCGATGCTTGTCCAAGTTCTCGATAAAGCAATAACGGCCTTCGTTGAGCATCGAAAAGGCATCGAAAACGCGGTCGCTTATTTCGAAGTCGTCGGCGTGGACTTGCACGATATTGCGTCGATCAAGGTGCATGGCATGGCGCAGCTTGTAGTCGTACATGCGATGGTCGGCATCGAGTGTCATGCGATTGGAGGCTTCGCCCAGGGCGGGGTCGGCGTGTGCCACTCCGTAGCTAAACGAATGAGGCATCTCGGAATCGTTGTTCTTGAGCAGGACCGTTCGGCAGTGTTCCAGACGTTCGGCGAGGTCGTCCTCGGTCGCAATTGTAGATAGGATGGCAAACTCGTCGCCGCCTATGCGAAACGCCGCCTCGTCCACTTTCATATACAGTTTGAGATAAAGGCTTACCTGCAAGATGTAGCGGTTGCCCTCGTCATGCCCAAAGACGTCGTTGCAGTGCTTGAGATTGTCGATATCGATGAACGCCATGGTAACGGGGATGTCCTGCTCCCAGAGCTCCTCGAGGGAACGGGCAAAGCCGCCGCGGTTGCCAAGTCCGGTAAGCTGGTCGGTAAAGGCGGTCCTAATCAGATCATCCTGACGCTCGAGAAGGTCACGGATGGTCTTTTCGAGCGTTTCGGTGTAATTGCTGACAGTATCCATGTTCTAAGCGGCTTTCTGAGGTCGGGGCGGATTGCGTCGGGCGAGCTCGTTGTGTACACGCGTCGTTGCTCAGCGTATTGCGTGTATCCAGGCCTCCGCCTTGCTGCGTTGTTGGGTTACTTTGCCGGCTAATGTTCGCTGTTGATAACTGCTGAGTAGTATAAACAACAGTACAAAATTATATAGGGGTGCCCATACTATGGGTGACAATTATTTGCCAAGCGGTAACACGACGATGCGATGTTCGATGAAAATGCGACTGAGACGATATATGTTGACGGGTATACTTGTCCCGTTTAAAAACGCAGAAACGGGGATGATCGCATGACGCAGCCAGATACGACGCGCACGGTGGGGCTCGCGCTCGAGGGAGGCGGCTACCGCGGTATGTATACGGCGGGCGTGCTCGACGTATGGATGGAGCACGGCTTAACCTGCGGCCATATGGTGGGTGTCTCGGCGGGCGCGGCGTTTGGCTACAACTTTAAATCGCGCCAGATCGGCCGCGCCATTCGCTACAACAAGGCCTATTGCGCCGACAAGCGCTATGCGAGCGTGACGAGCTGGTTGCGAACCGGCGATATGTTCAATGCCGAGTTTGCCTATCATGAGGTACCCATCGAGCGCGATCCCATCGATCTGGAGGCGTATCGCGCCTGCCCCATGCGGTTTACGTGCGTGTGTACCGATATCGAGACGGGCAAGGCCGTCTACCACGACCTGCCCTATGGCGACGAGCGGGATATCGAGTGGATCCGGGCATCGTCGGCGATTCCCGTGGCGACGCGTCCCGTTGCTATTGACGGGCATAAGTATCTGGATGGTGGCGTGGCCGATTCTATTCCCAGTGCATGGCTGTTTGCGCAGGGGTATGACCGCAATATCGTGGTGCTCACGCAGCCGGCGGGCTTTGTGAAGCAGCCCAACAGCGTGATGCCCATGCTGCGTCGCGTGTTCCGTCACTATCCGGAGTTTGTCGCAGCGCTTGAGCATCGGCATGAGGTCTACAATGCCACGCTCGATGACCTGGCACGTCGCGAGGCTGCCGGCGAGATCTTTGTGGTGCGGCCGAGCGAATCGGTGAAGGTGCCGTCGCTGTGTCGCGAGCCCGATGAGCTCGAGCGCATCTACAGAATCGGCCGTCACGATGCGGAGGCGACGTTGCCCGCGCTGGAAGCGTATCTGGCGGGGTAGGGACTACGCCGGAAACTGCATCCCGTAATCAGCGTTCAGACTGGGATGCGGTTTCCCGCTGGTCCTCTATGCGGAAAGCGCATACCAGAATGGATGTCCAAACTGGGATGCGCTTTCCGCTATTGAAGATATGGGACTGCGGAGCAACTGCTCGGTCTAGGCTTATGTCTGCTGCCAGGTATCGACGAGCTCCTTGGCTGCGGCGTAGGGGTCGTCGGCACTGCAGACGGCGCTCACCACAAAGAAGCCGTCGACGCCGGTAGTCTTGAGCTGCGGCAGATCGGCCGTTTTGACGCCGCCGCCCACCACGATGGGCACGGGGCTTGCTGCATGGAGGGCAGCCAGGTCCTCAAAGCTCTTGGTGATGATGGAGCCATCTGCCGCGCGTCCGCAGTCGCGCTTGGTCTCGGTCTCGTGAAGCGGGCCCACGCCCAGGTAATCGACCAGGCTCATATCGGCGGTCTTGACGTACTCGAGCATCTCCTCGCAGCGGGCGGAAAGGCCCACGATGGCATCGGGACCCAGCAGCTTGCGGCAGACCTCGACGGGGATATCGCTCTGGCCCACGTGCACGCCGTCGACGGCGATGCCCTGCTCGCGTGCGGCAAGTACGCAGTCAAGGCGGTCGTCGATCAGCAGCGCGACCTGCCCGGTTTTGCCGGCCTGGGCGATGGCCTGCGCGGCATCGCCCGTCAGTGCGATGATCTCGCGGGCGCTTGCCACCTTGGAGCGCACTTGGATGCAGGTAAAGCCGGCGTCGAGTGCCTGGGCCACCACATCGCCCACGGGGCGTCCGAGGGTGTTTTCGGGGCCGAGTACCAGATAGGCAGAGATATCAAGGTTGTCGCGGATGCTCATCGTGCTTCCTCCTGCTTTTTGATCTGAGCTTCCATGCGCTCGAGTTTGCCGGTCATGGTATCGGTAAAACCGGGGCGAATATCGGCTTTGAGCACGACTTCGGTACGGATACCTTTGCTCGCCAACACAAAGGTTGCGTCGCGCACGACCTGCATGACCTCGTCCCAGTCGCCCTCGATCTCGGTGAACATCGAGGTGGTGCGGTTGGGAAGGCCGCTCTCGCGAATGACGCGCACGACCTCGGCAACTTCGGCGGACAGTTCATCGCCGGTGCCGCACGGGGCGATGGCCACGGCGACGAGCGTGTTCATGCCGGCGTTGGTTGCGGGTTCGGACATGGCTTATGCCTCCTCGAGCTCGAGTCGGTTGTCGGCGATGTCTTGGGCGGTTGCGCGGTAGAGCTCGTCGATAAAGGCGACCTTAAAGCTTGCCGGGGCATCGGCGACAGCGGCGGCACGCGTGCCGGCTACGTTGTAGACGGCGGTGCCGCAGACGGCTGCCGTAAACGGATCGGCAGCGCAGGCGTACACGGCTAGCACGCCGCCCTGCGAGCAACCGCAGCCGGTAATCTTTGACATGAGCGGGCTGCCGCCGTGGGATTTGGCTACGGTCGTGCCGTCGGTAATCAGGTCGACTTCGCCCGAGACCACCACAGCGCCGCCAGTGTAGCGGGCGAGCGCCACGGCGGCATCACGGGCGGCGTCGACCGTGTCGGTGGTATCGACACCGCGTACGCGGCTCAGATCAGCCGCCTCGCCCTCAAGACCCCACAGGCCGGCGAGTGCGATGATCTCGGAGGCGTTGCCGCGCACGATGGCGGGCTTGTACTGCTTGAGCTCGTTTACCAGCTGGGTGCGCAGGCTACCGATACCCAGGCCCACCGGATCGAGCACCCAGGGCTTGCCGGCGTCGTGTGCCGCCTTGGCCGCGCGGGGAATCGTTTGCTCGTAGATGGGGAAGAGCGTGCCCATGTTGAGATAGATGGCGCCGCCGCCGGCAACGAGCGCCTCGCCCTCGTCGGGCAGATAGACCATGGCGGCCGAACCGCCCACGGCGAGCTGCGCGTTGGCGACAAAGTCGATCGTCACCGTGTTGGTGATGGAGCCGGCCATCGGATTGGTGGCGCGAATCTCTTCCACGGCCTTGACCACATTTTGCTTAAGCTGTTCCGAATCAATCACTGCACATGCCTCCTTGGCATAGAAAAGGGGCGCTGTGCATAGACAGCGCCCCTGCAAAGGCGGCATGCTCCCTACGCCAGCATTAACTGACAGGTTCAAAGGATTGGGCCCCATGCCCTCTCAGCCTTGTGGTTTGCACCGCCGGCACTCCCGCATCGAATCTGTTGTTCCCTATACTAGCGCACCTGCCAAAAAGGGACAGGTTTATTTTGGCAGGTAACAACTGGGGCTTTGCGTTTTCCCAGATAAAACCTGCCAATATAAACCTGTCTCTTTTTGGCAGGTCGGTACAATAGACGGGATTAAGAATGACCGAGGGGACCTTATGATTAAACTTGTGCTGACCGATATGGACGATACGCTGATTCCGGCCGGGCGCAACGGCGCCAGCGATTATGCCATCGAGGGCATTCATGCCATGCAGGCGGCGGGCCTGCACTTTGGGCCGGTTTCGGGTCGTCAGCCGTCTGCGATGGGCTGGATGTTTAAAAATCGTTCCGAGTGCTATTCGACCGGCGCATTCTGTAACGGCCAGGTCATGTTTGTCGACGGCGAGGCGGTCGCCTCGCGTGCGACCGATAGCGACGCACTAATGCGTTTAGCCGCCTATCTGGAAGAAGAAACCGACGATACCTATCTGAAGGTCTACAGCTTAGGTGATGACTTTTGGGATAACGATGCCTATTGCGTGACACGTGATGCCGAGCGCGTGCGCCGCGCCATGGAATCAGGCGGCAATGCGTGGCTCAAAGGCGAAGAGGCCCCGTGTCGTCCCGTTGTCGATGACGCGCCGGTGTTTAAGGCGAATATCTGGAGTGCCCGTTCGCGTGAGGAGCTCGCGGAGCTACGCGAGCGCGTTGCCGCCGAGGTGCCGGAACTCTCGCTTGTGTTTCCCAACAACCGAGTGCGCCTGTTCGACATCCTTCCGGCCGGTTGGGACAAGGGCTGTGCTGCGCTGGAGCTGGCGCGCGCTTTGGGCCTGACGCCCGACGAGGTGGCCGTATTTGGCGATTCCGATAACGACCTGCCCATGATCGATGCCGTTCCCAACTCCGTTGCAGTCGCCAATGCCAACGAGGCCGTTACGGCGGCGGCGCGCTGGCATATTGGCGCTGCGGCAGATGATGCGGTCGCCGGGGCTCTGCATCAGATTGCCGCCTGCGCCGCGACGGGGGAGATGCCGTCGTTTATGCGCCAGATGGACGCGGCGGGTCTTGGCGCCGTGAACGTCTAGGGAGAAAGTCATGAAGCTTCAGCAGCTCAGGTATGTTGTCAAGGTTGCCGAATGCGGTAGCATCACCGAGGCCTCGCGCCGACTCTTTGTGTCGCAGCCTTCGATTACCGCGTCGATTCGCGACCTCGAAAACGAGATGGGCGTGCGCATCTTTGAGCGCACCAACAAGGGCGTCATTGTGTCCGAGGAAGGCGAGACCTTCTTGGGCTACGCGCGCCAGGTACTCGACCAGGCCGACCTGCTCGAGGGCAAGTACAAGGGCGCATCCGAGCAGGTGCCGCACTTTAGTGTGAGCTGTCAGCATTATTCCTTTGCCGTTAACGCGTTTGTTGACGTGATCCGCGAGTTCGATGCCGCGCGCTACGACTTTACCCTGCGCGAGGAGCAAACCCACGAGATTATCGAGGACGTCGCGCACATGAAAAGCGAGCTCGGCATCCTGTATCTGTCGGAGCACAATCGCGAGGTCATCGAGCGCATGCTGGCGGCCAACGAGCTCGTGTTCGAAGGGCTCTTCTGCGCCACGCCGCACGTTTTTGTGTGTGCCGACCACCCGTTGGCTGACCGCTCCAGTGTGACGCTCGAAGACCTCGAGGACTACCCATTCTTGTCCTATGAGCAGGGCAGCTATAACTCGTTTTACTATTCCGAGGAGCTGACCTCGACCTTTGAGCGCCGCAAGAATATCCGCGTGCGCGACCGTGCGACGCTGTTCAACCTGGCCATGGGACTCAACGGCTACACGGTGTGTTCGGGCGTGATCAGCCACGAACTTAACGGTCCCGGCATCATTTCGATTCCGCTCGATGTAGACGAGTACATGGAGATCGGCATCATCACGCGCAAAAATACGACGCTCACGCGCTACGGCCAAGCCTATATCGACGCGATCCGTCAGCATATCTAGGCTGCTGTGCTCCGCGCGGGTCAAATTTCTTTACGGCAGTCCAGACTGATATAGGAACTATCTATATCAAACTGTTGTAAACGTATATTTTACGATGGCCATATGAGCGCTCATACTCTGTCCCAGTAAAGCAACCAATGCAAAGGGAGATATCTATGAGCACTTCAATTCAACCGAACGCGCCGTTTCGCGCTGATATCGTCGGCAGCTTTCTTCGTCCGCAGACCGTAAAGGATGCCCGCGCTGCCTATGCGGCAGGCACGCTTGATGCCGAGGAGCTTAAGGCCGTCGAGGACGATGCCATTCGCGATTTGGTGGCAAAGCAAAAGGCCGCCGGCCTGCAGGTCATCACCGATGGCGAGTTCCGCCGCAGCTACTGGCACCTCGATTTTATGTGGGGGCTGAACGGCGTCGAGCGTCGCACCTCGCGTACGGGCTATATGTTCCACGATGAGGAGACCACCGCCGATACCGCCGTGGTAACCGGTCCCATTTGCGGCGAGAATCATCCGTTTGTCGAGCACTTTAAGTTTGTCAAGGCACTTGAGGGCGAGGGCCACGTTGCACGCCAGACCATCCCGGCGCCGATTCAGACGTTCTCCGAAGTTACGCTCGACCGCTGCGATGGCCAGCAGGAGAGCCTGCGCGCTGTCTATAAGATCGACGAAGAGCTCGCCGACGCTATCGCCGCGGCATACCGCACCGTGATTGCCGACCTGTATGCCGCAGGCTGCCGCAACATTCAATTTGATGACTGCACCTGGGGCATCTATTGCGATACCGACTTTGTGGCAAAGACTGGTATGAGCCCGGTCGACCTGCAAAAGGTGTCCGAGCTGGGCGTGGCGCTCAACAATGCCGCCATCGCGGGCAAGCCCGACGATTTGGTTATCAACACGCACGTATGCCGCGGCAATTACCACTCCACCTATGCCTTCGAGGGCGGCTATGACCCCATCGCGCCGTACCTGTTCGCACACGAGAACGTCGATGCGTTCTACCTTGAGTTCGATACGCCGCGTGCCGGTGGCTTTGAGCCGCTCAAGTACGTTGCCCCCGGCAAGAAGGTCGTGTTGGGCCTGGTGACCACCAAGGCCGCTGAGCTTGAGGACGAGGATGCCATCGTCGAACGCATTCACGAGGCTGCAAAGTATGTTCCGCTCGAGAACCTGTATCTGTCGCCCCAGTGCGGCTTTGCCAGCTGCGAGATTGGCAACAAGCTGACCGAGGATGAGCAATGGGCAAAGATCGCGCTGGTCAAGCGCGTTGCCGAGCGCGTTTGGAAATAGCGGTAACGTTTGCAGGTGACGGCGCGTGCGAGACATGGTGCATCGCGTACAATGGTTCGGATCGTATCGTTCGGGCAGGTTATCCGATATGCCCGATCGCCCTTCCATTCGAAAGGACATCCATGTCCCAGTCTTCGACGCCCGCCGTCACCGATGCCATCTACGACGCATCGTCGCTCGGCCGCCCGCGCATGTTTTTGCTCGGCCTACAGCACCTGTTTGCCATGTTTGGTGCCACGGTGCTGGTGCCCGTGCTCACCGGTCTCTCGGTTTCGGCAACGCTTTTGTTTGCCGGCTTGGGCACGCTGCTGTTCCACTTCCTGTCGCGCGGTAAGGTGCCGGCCTTCTTGGGCTCGTCGTTTGCCTTTATTGCCGGTTATGCCGCAATCGCGCCCAACGGCGAGGCCGAGCTTTTGCCCTACGCCTGCCTGGGTGTAGCCTGCGCCGGCCTGCTCTATCCGGTGCTGGCGGCCCTGTTCCGCGCGTTTGGCGCCAAGCGCATCATGCGCTTCTTTCCGCCGGTGGTGACTGGTCCCATCGTCATTTCCATCGGCTTGATCCTGGCAAGTTCCGCTATTACTAACTGCCAGACCAACTGGCTTGTGGCTGTCATTGCCGTTGCCGTTATCGTCATCTGCAACATCTGGGGCCGCGGCATGGTCAAGATCGTGCCGATTCTGCTGGGCGTTGTGGTGAGCTATGCCGTTGCGGCTGCGCTGGGCGAGGTCGACTTCTCTGGCGTCGCAGCCGCTCCCTGGGTTGGCTTGCCCATCGTGTGGGACAACACCGTGTTTGCGCTCTTTGGCCCGCAGTTCGATAGCGGCCTTGCCACGACGGCCATCATTACCATCATGCCGCTGGCCTTTGCGACCATGATCGAGCATATCGGTGATATCTCGGCTATCGGCTCCACTTGCGAGCGTAACTACATCGCCGATCCCGGTCTGCATCGCACGCTGCTCGGCGACGGCCTTGCCACGATCCTGGCTTCGCTCTTTGGCGCTCCGGCCAACACCACCTATGGCGAGAACACCGGCGTGCTCGCCCTGACGCGCGTGTTCGACCCGCGCGTGATCCGCATTGCCGCGTGCTGCGCCATCGTGCTTTCGTTCTGCCCCAAGTTCGCCGCGGTCATCGCCGCCATGCCGGCATGCGTTATCGGCGGCGTGTCGCTCGTGCTCTACGGCATGATCAGCGCTGTGGGCGTCCGCAACCTCATCGAAAACCAGGTCGATTTCCAGAACAACCGCAACGTGCTGGTGGCAGCTCTGGTGCTCGTGCTCTCGCTCGGCATTGCGTACAGCACCGCCGGTGCCATCGTGTTGGAGCTGGGCGGCGTGACGATTTCGCTTTCGGGCCTTGCCGTGGGCTCGCTGGTGGGCATTGTGCTCAACGCCATCCTGCCCGGTAACGACTTTGAGTTCGATACTTCCGAGCTTGAGGAGACTGCTGAATAGCAGCTGCGTTCAGCCAAATTAAAAATGGCGTCCATGCGTATGTACGCGTGGATGCCATTTTTAATGCGTCAGTATCCAGTGGATGCCGCGTGCCATGCGCAGGTCAGTTTGGGTAAAGTGATTGCCGGGGTTGAGCTCCAGCGTTGTTGGAATGTCACGCTCGGTAAACAGCTCTTCCATCGCGCGCGTATCGTCGAGTACGCGCCGCATCATGCGGTTGGGCGTCTTGGTTTCCTTTTTGCCGAGTGACAGATAGACGGCGTCGGGCGTAGCTGTCATCGTGCGCTCGCGCGCGTAGTCGATAAAGCCGGGGAACCACAGCGACCCCGATGCACTCGCCGCGCGCTCAAAGACATCTGTTTGCCAAAGTGCCCACAGTGCAAAAAGACCCGCCAACGAGTAGCCGGCAACGCCGCGCCAGGTGGGCGGTTGCGGGAGCGATGATTCGGCCTCTGGGATTATCTGCTTCAACAACTCGTCAAGAAAACCAGCGGCCTGTCCACCAAAGGGCTCGGCATCGCGCACGGTACCGTCGCATACCCAGGGGCTCAGCTCGCGATTCCAGTTGAGGCTGCCAATGCCGACAAGCGTGAAGGGCGGGCAGTTGAGCTCTCGGCAGCGTTCATAAACCTCCGTGCCGTCGCCCATGACCACGGGAAGATAGATGACTGGTGCGCTTTCGGCATGCTGTGCATGAACGGTTATCTGCTTTTGATGCGCTTCCATGACGGGCTTCTCTCGGCGTTGTGATATCGACGGCCCCCATTGTCGCACGCCGGCTCATGCAGGTTGGGCTAGACCAAAGACAATCTCGTGCATACCCTGCGGACGCATATGGAAAACGCCACCGCCGGAGGGGAGCTCGGCGGTGGCGTTGTTAAACGGTGCTGGGACTCGGGGCCTTCGCGGGAGCTGCCATGTGCGCAGAGGCGTCTAAGAGCGCTTGCGGCTCGCCATGGTGCCTGCGGCGATAGCGGCTGTTCCCGCAAGGACGGTTGCCACGATGGCCGCACCCGAGGTGTCGCCGGTTGCCGCGAGCACGCCGGTAGTCTTGGCTTTCGTGATTGAAGCCGCAACGGCCTTGGTCGGCTTTGAGCACTCAGGCTTGGGGTTCTGCTTGGACTCCGCGGGCTTGCTTTCTGCGGGCTTGGTCTCGTCGGGCTTGGGGTCTTCCGGCTTGGCTACCTCGGGAGGTGCGATGACCATGCTCTTGGCGACAGCTTCGTTATAGGGGGAGTCGATCACAGCGTCGCCCGTGCCGATGGCTTGGCCTGCCTCGTAGATGCCGTCACGGAGCTTGCGATAGTCAATGACCTTGCCGCCTTCGGGCGTCTGGATGGCGGCGTTCTCAATCTTGATGGTGCCGATTGTCTTGCCGTCAGCGCTCATGGCACGGGCAAAGATTGCCGCTGTATCTCCTTCGGCCGTTACCTTGCTGCGGATGATCGAGATGACTGCGGGTGTGACGCCCTCGCTGGTCTGGGCGATGATGCCGATGTTCTCGCCTTGGGGCTCGGGGCTCGTCTCACCATCTTGGTTTTCGCTGTAGGGGATGGGGCCGTCGCCGTTCTCGACATAGCGGGCTATGGCCTTGACAACGGAGTCGCTGATGTAGATGTGGCCACCCTCCTCGTTGGGTCGATCGTTTCTGGTGGAGAATGCAGCCGAAACCTCGCCTTCCGCAAACGCGTCCACGGTGGAGCCGTTCTTGACGACGATATCGTCTTGGTAGGTGAAGAGGGCAATGGCGTCACCGTATCTGCCTTTACTTGCGCGGACTGTCACGTTTGCATGATCGAGTGTGATGCCCTTGTGGGCATAGACGCCATATTCAACACCGTTTGCGTTGAGGGAGGCGTTTGTGGCTGCGAGGCTGCCCTTGGCCTCGACGGCGGCGTCTTTCTCGGAGCTCGCCTTGACCTGGCTGCCGTCCGAGATATTGATGTTGCCGCCGCTCCAAATGGCCTCACCATCGGCTGAGCTTGCCTCGACTGTGCCGCCACCCTTGATGGTGAGGTTCTTGTCGGTTCCGATACCCTTGTCCTTGGTAGCCCTGGCGGTGACGGCCCCGCTGTCGTCAATCGTGATATTGCCGTTTGCCCTGATGCCATCCGATACGCCCGTGGCGTTGACGTTGCCCGAACCTTTGATAGCGAGATCGCCCTCGGCGTCGATGGCATCAAACCCAGCGCTCGTGGCGTTGACGGATCCGGCTCCGTCGATGTTGATATTACCCGTGGAGAGGATAGCGTCCTCAGTAGATGTCACGCTGAGCGTGCTGCCCGCGTCGCCTTGGATATTGAGCTCGGCGTTCTCATTCTTGCCATGAGAAGCCTTGATGCCTTCGATCCAGTCGGCAGTGACGATGTTGTTTCCCGAGTAATTCACGTTGAGCTTGCCTGCGGCCTGGATCTCGCCGCCGTTATAGTTGTTGAGCTTCAAGTCGTCGGCGCCGTCCCACGACCAGGTGCCGGTCTCGTCGCCCGCCGCAGTGCCGGCGTTGTATTTGGTTTCGCCGACCTTGACCCATTCCGCCGCGAGCGAGACGCTCGGCATGAGCAGCGAGCTCACCGTGAGCGCGCACACGGCGCCTACGACGATGCGGCGCGTCACGCGGCGCCAGCTGCCGTGCGCGAGTCCTATGCGACGGCGAACGTCGGGTTCGGCAACATGGGTTCCGGCGGTAGTGTCATTGCGTTTGGGGGTCGTGAACAAGGCTGCCATGGTTGCTCCCGTTCTCATAGGGCCTATACGGCTAGGTTCAGCGTATCTGCTGGATGTTGCCGGCGGTAGTGCCGTTTGGAGGGCAAAATGGCCAAAATGGGGGAGAAATAGGCCGCACGCCGGCGCAGGGACCGACGCTAAAAGAAAAGCGCGGGGCCGCATGGCGACTCCGCGCTTTATTGTTCAGCTTTTGCAGCCTTGCCCTTACGCTACGAAGAAGTAGACGGGGAAGGCAAGGGCTGCGATCCACCCGTCCTGTGCGAAAAAGTGTTTACGAACGTTTGCGACTCGCCAGGGCGCCTGCGGCGATGGCGGCTGTTCCCGCAAGGGCGGCTGCCACGATGGCTGCGTTCGAGGTGTCGCCGGTTGCCGCGAGCTTGCCGACGGTCTTGGCTCCCTTGGCTGCAACTGCAACGGTCTTGGTTGTCTTCGTGCCCTCGGACTTGGAACCCTCGGGCTTGGTCTTGCCGTGCTTTTCCTCGGGCTTGGTCTCCTCGGGAGGCACGATGACCGTGCTCTTGGCGACAGCGGCGTCATAGGGGGAGTCAATCGTGGCATCGCCCGTGCCAATGGTCTGCCCCGCCTCGTAGACGATGCCGTCGCTGAGCTCTTCCTTGTTGCGATAGTCAATGACTTTGCCGCCTGCAGGCGTCTGGATGATGGCGTCCTTGATTTCGATGGTGCCGATCGCCTTGCCGTCCGCGCTCATGGCAAGGGCGAAGATAGCCGCCGTGTCTCCCTCGGCCGTGACCTTGCTGCGGACGATCGAGATGGTCGCGGGCGTGATGCCCTTCTCGGTCTGCGCGAAGATGCCGATGTTCAGGCCCTCGGACTCAGGGATGATTTCGTCGTTTTGGTCTCCACTGTAGTGGTCGGGGCCGTCGCCGCCGGTCTCGGCATAGCGGGCTATGGCCTTGACAACGGAGTCGCTGATGTAGATATGGCCACCCGCTTCGCCGGAGTAGAAATTACTGGTGGAGATTGCAACCGAGAACCTGCCTTCTGCGAGCGCATCCACAGTCGAGCCGTTCTTGATGACGATGTCGTCCTCATCGGTGAAGAGTGCGCTGACTTCCCCGCCATCTGAGCTTGCGCGGACCGTCACGGTCGCGCCATCGAGCGTGATGCCCTTGTAGACATAGATGCCATACCCAACGCCACCTGCGTTGAGGGAAGCGTTCGTGACCGTGAGGCTGTTTTTACCGTCGATGGCGGCGTCTTCCTCGGAGCTTGCCTTGACCTGGCTGCCACCCGAGATCTCGATACTGCCGTCGGCCCAAATCGCATTGTCCTCGATAGAGCTTGCCTCTACCTTGCCGCCGCCCTTTATGATGAGGTTCTCGTTAGCATCGATACCCTGATCCTCGGTGGCCTTGGCGGTGACGGTTCCGCTGTTGTCGATCGTGATGTTGCCGTCGGCCCTGATGCCATCCGAATCGCCCGTGGCGTTAACGTTTCCCGAGCTCTTGATGGTGACATCGCCCCCGGCATCGATGGCATCGTGCTCGGTGCTCGTGGCGTTGACAGTGCCAGCGCCGTCGATGTTGATGTTGCCGACGGAAGTGATGGCGTCACGAGAAGATGTCACGTTGAGCGTGCTAGACGCGTCGCCCTGAATATTAAGCTCGGCGTTCTCGTTCGCGCCATCCTTAACCTTGATGCCGCGGCCGTCGTCGTTAGTGACGGTGTTGTTGCCCTCGTAGCTCACGTTGAGCTTGCCCGCTGCCTCGATCGCGCCGCCGTTATAGCCGTTGAGCTTCATGTCATCGGCGCCATCCCATGACCAGGTACCGGCGGCGTCTCCCGTGGGGCCCGCGGCCGCTTCGTGGCGGACGCCGCCAACGTCCACCCACTCGGCTGCGAGCGAGATGCTCGGCATGAGCAGCGAGCTTACCGTAAGCGCGCATACGGCGCCTACAACGATGCGGCGCGTCACGCGGCGCCAGCTGCCGTGTGCGAGCAGCGTGCAACGGCGCAGGTCGGGCTCGACAAAATGGGCTCCAGAGGTTTTGTCATTGCGCTTGGGGGTCGTGAACAAGACGGCCATGGTTACTCCCATCCTCATAGGGCCTATGCGGTTATATCCAGCATATCTGCAGGATGTAGCCGTCGGTAGTGCCGTTTGGAGAGCAAAACGTCCAAAACTTGCGAAGCAATACATCGCGCGTCCGTGTGGTGCCTGGCTTTAAAAGCAAAGCGCGGAGCCGCTCGATGCGACTCCGCGCTTTGCTGTTTGGTATTGCGAATCTTGCGCCTACGCTACAAAGAAGTAGACGAGGAAGGCGAGGGCTGCGATCCACATGAGCGGCTTGATCTTGGAGGCCTCGCCCTTAAAGAGCGCGACGATCACGTAGGCGATAAAGCCCAGGCCAATGCCGGCAGAGATGGAGTAAGTGAAGGGCACGCCGGCGACAATCATGAACGCCGGGAAACCCTGCGACACGTCGGACCAGTCGATCTCGGAGGCCTCGCTCATCATGAGGTAACCGACGTAGACCAGAGCACCGCAGGTGGCGGCGCTGGAAACGATGGTGACGATGGGGGAGAAGAACGCGGCGAGAATGAACAGCACGCCGGTGGTGACAGAGGTGAGGCCCGTGCGGCCACCGTCGGCAGCGCCAGAGGTGGACTCGACGAAGGTAGTGATGGAGGAGACGCCCATAAAGCCACCGGCAGCAGCGGCCACGGAGTCGACGACCAGGATGGGACGGATGTCCTCGACATTGCCGTCCTCGGTCAAGAACTCGCCCTGCTTGGCGACGGCCATCGCGGTGCCCATGGTGTCGAAGAAGTCACTCATGAGCAGCGAGAAGGCAACGACGAGCAGCATCGGGTCGGTCAGAACCTTCACGATGGCCATGTTGCCATCGGCGGTGCTGGCAAACGGGGCGCCAAAGGTCGAGAAGTCGAGCGGTGCGATGAGGCCCTCGGGCGCATGGGTGACGCCCAGCGGGATACCGGCGATAACGGCAACGATGATGCCGATGAGCAGCGAGCCCGGCACGTTGCGGGAAGCCAGGGCAACCGTCACGACGATGGAGATGATGCCGACGATAAAGGTGGGGGAGGTGATGTCGCCCAAGCCGACGAGCGTACCGGCGCCAGCGGTGATGATGCCGGCGTCGCACAGGCCGATCATGGCGATAAACAGGCCCAGACCCACCGAGATGGCGTGGCGCAGGACCACGGGGATGGCATCCATGATGGCCTCGCGCAGGCCGCAAAGGACGAGCAGCAAGATGACGATACCTTCGAGGAAGATAACGCTCATGGCAACGTGCCAGTCACCGCCGCACATGGTGGTGGTGATGCCCGCGATCATGGCGTTGATGCCCAGGCCCGACGCGCAGGCGAGCGGGCGGTTGGCGAAGATGCCCATGCAGATGGTCATGATGCCGGCGCCCAGGCAGGTGGCGCAGGCGAGCGCTCCCGCATCGATGCCAGCGCCCGAGAGCACTGCGGGGTTGACGGCGATGATGTAGGCCATCGCCAGGAATGTTGTCAGTCCAGCGCGAAGTTCGGTCCCGATTGTGGACTTGCGCTCACTGACGTGAAATAGTTCGTCCATGCATACCCTTTCCTTGTTCGGCCCCGAGTTTAGGCCGATTGACACGAACTCACCTACTATATCGCCTTTGAAAGGTTGATGTTCCTCGCGTGTTGAAGTTCGGCGCTTTGTAGCAGACGGACGGTATTATTCGCATGAAAATGTGTAGGTACCGTATACTTAAGCGGTTACAACGACCCCTATGGAGGAACGTATGATTAAAGAGCTCTGCCACGACGAGGCTATCCTGTCCCAGCGTTGCGAGGTTGCGACCGTCGAGGACGAGTCGGTTGCTCAGGACCTGATCGATACCATCAAGTCGCTCGACGATGCCGGCTGCCTTGCCGCCAACCAGATCGGCGTTACCAAGAAGGTCTGCGTCTACCTGGACGACGCCGGCGAGCCCCACGTGCTCTACAACCCCCGTCTGGTGTTTGGCCTGGGCGCCAGCAAGATGGAGGAGAGCTGCCTGACGCACGAGGGGGTCACCAAGTCCACGCGCTATATCAAGTGCAAGGTTGCCTTTGACCAGATCGTCGATGGCAAGATGCGCGAGCGCAAGCAGGACTTTGTGGGCTTCGAGGCGCAGATGATCCAGCATATGATCGATCACTGTCTTGGCAAGCTTGTCTAGGGCGACCACAGCACCGCACTTCGTCGTTTTTGGTCCGGGCGTGACATTGTTGTCATGTCCGGGCTTTTGTGTTTAGCGCCTTTTTGTTTGGTGACAATGAACTTAGCAAGAACGTAAAGCTAGGAGGCGCTATGTGTACGAGCATTCGATTTACCGATAATTCCGGCAACATGTATCTGGGCCGCAACCTCGACTGGAGCTTTGACTACGGCCAACAGGTTCGCGTGATGCCGCGCGGGTTTCACATTCCGTATTCGTTTATCGACGACACGACAGCGGCACACGCGGTGATCGGTATGTGCATCGATTACAAGAACTACCCTATGTTCTTCGACTGCGGCAACGATGCGGGCCTCGCCGTGGCAGGTCTCAATTTCCCGGGTTATGCCGAGTATGCCGAGGACCCTGTCGACGGCAAGACCAATATCGCGGCCTATGAGTTTCCCCTGTGGGTGGCAGCGACGTTCTCGACGGTCGATGAGGTCGAGGCCGCGCTGCGCGACACGGTGATTGTCGCCAAATCTGCCGGAGAGGGGCTGGGCGTGTCGCTGCTCCATTGGATTATCGGCGACAGCCAGCGTAGCATCGTGGTCGAGATGATGGCTGACGGCCTGCATGTATACGACGATCCGGTCGACACCCTTGCCAATCAGCCCACCTTCCCGTGGCATATGGAAAACCTACGCACTTATATCACCGCCACAAGCGATTTTCCGCAGACGGCGACGTGGCGTGGCGCCGAGCTTAAGCCCTATGGAGCCGGTGCCGGCATGCGCGGCATTCCCGGCGACTGCTATTCGCCGAGCCGTTTTGTAAAGGCAGCGTACCTCAACGCCAATTACCCGCAAAAAGACAGCGAGACCGAAAACGTCGTCCGCATGTTCCGTTCACTCGAGGGCGTGGTGATGATTGAGGGGGCGTCCAGGATGGGCGATGGCAAGTTCGAGAAGACTATCTATACCGGATGCTTTAGCGCGCGCACAGGCAATTATTACTACGCGATGTATGAGGATCCGTCGATTCGCTACGTGAGCCTGATGGATGCCGAGGGCGCGAGCCCCGATAGGCTTGTGGTTCCCGAGCCGCGTCGTTCGTAGCCGAGGGCTTTACTGAAATGCAAAGCGCCCCTGCATCTCCTGTGAGGTGCAGGGGCGCTGTCGTTGATGCGCGACGTCGCTAGAAGTTGGCGTCGTTGAGCTGGGCGCTCTCGAGGCCGTCGAGCAGTTGCTGTTCGGGCGTATCGGCGACGCTCTCGAGCAATTCGGTGGGATCGACGTTCATGTCCCTACCGGCCTCGTTGCCGTTGACCAGGTCGTCCGAGAAGATATCGACTTCCATTTCCTCGGCTTCTTCGATCTGGACCTCGAGCGGCACATGGGTGCGTACGAGTTTGACCGCCGGACGCATGCGGGCAAAGAGAGGCACGTACTCGATGATGATCGCCGAGTTCTCAAGACCGTACCAGCGTGCCGGGCTTCCGCAGGCGCGGCGGACGGCGTACTTGATGGCCATCACGCGGTGGTCGTTGCGGTTGATGTCCGTTTCGGGGGCAAGCATCTTGCGCAGCATGCAAAAACGGAAGTCGCCCACGTTGCCGCGTGTCTCGTAGATGGAGTAGGTGTGATGCTGCGGTGGCAGCTCACCCGATGTCATCAAGTCGCCAACGATCTGACGCAGATAGGCGTTGATGCGCTGGTTGACCTTAAAGCCCAGGTCCAGGCGCACGCGGAACAAAAAGTCCGTGCCAAAGGTCTCGACGGAATACTCGTGCGTATAGGGCTCGTCGGTAACGTGCACGTTGATGAACCAATATGCCTTGGCGCGCTTGGGGTGCTTGTCCAGGATGGAATAGAGCACGTCGCGGTCGAGCGTGAGCGGGTCGGGGCTGTTGGTGAGGAACACCAGATTGTCGGCGAGCACGGGGTAGGTCTCGTCGTTGCGCAGGCGGTTGAGCTGATCGATGTACTTGGAGACGGGCAGCAGGATCGTCTGCGTGCGCTCGATGGCGGTGCCGCGGCGCCACACGTACATAAGGCCAAATAGCAGCGAGGCCAGGAAGATCATCACATAGCCGCCGTCAAAGAACATGGTGAGGCACGAGGCAAAGAAGCAGAGCTCGATGGCGCCAAAAAGCAGGGCAAAGACGCAGGCGCCCAGCTTGTGCTTGAGGATGCCGGCGATATAGCTCGTCAAAAGCGTCGTGGTCATGAGCATAGTCACGGTGATGGCGAGGCCGTAGGCGCTCTCCATGCGCTCGGAGTTTTGGAACAGCAGCACGATGAAGATACAGCCGACCCACATGATGTTGTTGACGAGCGGAATATAGAGTTGACCCTTGGTGTCGCTGGGGTAGTGGATGCGCAGATGCGGCATAAGGTTGAGACGCGTGGCCTCGGATACCAGCGAGAACGAGCCGGTGATAAGCGCCTGCGAGGCGATGATGGCCGCTACGGCCGATAGCACGATGGCAAAGGGGCGCAGGGGCTCGGGAAGCATCATGTAGAACGGGTTGACGATGTCCATCGCGAGCATCTGGGGATTGGAGTTGTTGGCGAGCAGCCAAGCGCCCTGACCCAGATAGTTAAGGATGAGGGCCGCCTTTACGAACGGCCAGGATGCGTAAATGTTAGCCTTGCCCACGTGACCCATGTCCGAATAGAGCGCCTCGGCGCCGGTCGTCGACAGGAAGACGAAGCCGAGCACCATGATGCCCGAGTGGTTGATGGGCGAGAACAGGAACATGATGCCGCGGATGGGGTTGAGTGCGCGCAAGATGGACAGGTTGCCGAGCATGTTGAACAGGCCGGCGCCCGCCAGGAACAGGAACCATAGCGTCATGAGCGGGCCGAAGAGCTTGCCGATTGACGAGGTGCCGGCGCGCTGCATGGCAAATAGGCCGCAGATAATGATGATGGTAATAATGATGACGTTGGTCTGGCCGTCGCCCAATAGCGCGTGGCCCCACTCGATGGTGCGCAGACCCTCGATGGCTGTGGTGACCGTGACGGCGGGGGTGAGGATGCCGTCGGCAAGCAGCGCCGCACCGCCGATCATGGCGGGAAGGATCAGCCACGGCGCCACTTTGCGCACGAGACTGAACAGGGCGAAGATACCGCCCTCGTTGTGGTTGTCGGCCCTCATGGCGATTAGCACGTACTTGACCGTGGTTACGAGCGTCATGGTCCAGATGACGAGCGAAAGCGCGCCCAGGATCATGTCCTCGCTGACGGTACCGATGCCGCCGTTGTTGGCGACGATTGATTTCATGGTGTACATAGGGCTCGTGCCGATGTCGCCATAGACGACGCCGAGCGTTACGAGCAACATACCAGCAGAAAGGGGAATGGCTCCATGCCCGCTCTGTCCGTGCTGGTCTTGGAGGTTTGCCTCCAGTTTGTTGTGTGCCACGTGGACTCCCTTAGACATCCGGTTATCTGTCTAGGGCAGATAACCTTTATGCCATCTTTATACATATAAGAGCAGTTTGGCACATCGGGGTGTTTTAGACAATAATCCCCATCTGGGGATTATTCATGTACGCAGGTAGCATTTCAAAACAGGGGCGCACCGGCTGTATGGTCTTGCTGCAATGTGATAACCACGGACGCGCCCCTGCTTTGAAACTGAAGAGGGGCTTTTAGGCGCGTGCTGCTTGGGCGATGCTTGCTTTGGTGTCTGCGCGTTTGCCGGCGACTTCGCAAAAGATCGCGCCGCCGATGATCAACGCGGCGCCCATGAGGCGGATGGGCGTCATGGTCTCTCCCAAAAGGGCAACGGAGAACACGACGGCCGAAAGCGGCTCGAGGTAGCCGACGACCGCGACGGTCTGGACGGGCAGCTTGGCGACGGCACTAAAGTAGAGCAGGCAACCGATGCCGGTGTTGACGACGCCGAGCATGGCGACGGCGCCCCAATCGATGCCGGCGGCAATGCTGGGGGAGAGGAACGAGGGGGCACCTTGCGTGAAGAGCGTAAGGATCAACGCGGTTACAAAGGCGGCGCTCACCTGGAGCGTGGAGTTCTCGAGGCCTTCGATGTGTGGCGCACCCTTGCTAGCGATGACCATCAAGGCGTAGCAGAAGGCCGAGGCGATGCCGCAAGCGATACCCGCAATGGGCATATTGCCGCCTAGACCTTGCGCCGCAATGAGAAAGGCGCCACAGGCAACGGCGATAAACCCGGCGATTTTGCCGCCGGTCAGCTTTTCGCCAAAAATGAGCGGGGAGAGGGCCATAACGATGATGGGGCCGCAGTAATACAACAGCGAGGAGATGCCAACGCCGATCGTCTGATAGGCGCGGAACAGGAAAATCCAGCTGGCGCCCAGCGCGGCGCCCGAGACGATGAGCGCTGCGGCCTCGCGGGGGCGAGACGGAGCCTGCAGGTTATGGCGCTTGGTTATGAAGAGGATGGCGGCAAGGGTGAGAGCGCCCAAAAACGTGCGCAACAGTACGATATCGGAGCTCGGCAGCGCGATGGCAGCGGCGATGATGCCGTTGGAGCCAAACAATAGCAATGCTGCTAAGTACGTAAACAGTCCGTTGTTCATGTGCTGACATCTCCTCTATATCCGAGCATGTTCACTATGGGTGAGGTGGCTTTAGAAGAAAAGCGAATATAATGCATGGATAACATGACAAAAACTCATGTAAAGGTGGAGGCCTGCTGTGGAAACGAATATTCAAAAGATGCAGGTGCTGCTCGAGACAGTGCGCGCCGGAAGCTTTACGCGCGCCGCCGAGCGCCTGAGCTATTCGCAATCGGGCGTGAGCCGCATGGTGGCCGATCTTGAGGCCGATTGGGGCTTTAAGGTGCTCGACCGCAGTCGCGAGGGCGTGGCTCTTTCTGCCGACGGGAGGCAGGTCATGCCGGCTGTCGAGGCGCTCTGCGAGGAATTCACTCGCTTGCAGCGACGGGTGGATGAGATGCGTGGACTCATGCGCGGCAAGATCTGCATTGGTACGTTTTCGAGTGTGGCGACCCATGTACTGCCGCCGGTGATTGCGCGCTTTCGCGCCGATCATCCGGATGTCGATCACGAGCTGCTGATGGGTGATTACTCCGAGATTGAGCAATGGGTGGCGGAAGGCCGCTGCGACCTGGGCTTTATTCCGCGCGAGCCACGTGGCGCCGGCATGGCGTCGCGACCGTTGGTGCAAGACGAGTTGATGGCCGTGGTGCCAGCGGACTCCTCGCTTGCCACGGCGGAGGTCGTTTCTCTTGCCGATTTAGCCAACGAGCAGTTTATTCTGCTGGAACGGGGTACCGATGATGAGATTACGCCGCTATTCCGTCGGGCGGGGCTGTCAGTGCGCTCAAAACTGTCGACTTGGGATGACTATGCGATTATGGCTATGGTCGAGGATGGCTTGGGCGTGAGCATTCTTCCCGCGCTCATCTTGCGTCGCTGCCAGTTTGATGTTGCTGTGCGTCCGCTCGAAGGGCATCCCCATCGGCAGATCAACGCCATATATCGAACGGCCGATGTTTCGCTTGCCGCCGCTCGTTTCCTCGAATACCTCTAAATGCGTGCACGTCGTTATCGCCTTGGGATAAATCTCGAGGTCTTGCTCATTTTATTTTTGAAATTGAACTTTTCGAAATAGCACGGCGCTATACTGCTGCCTAAATTGAACTCAGGTTCAATTCGTGTTGTATAAATTGAACTTTGCCAGCAAGGAGGTTCTAGTGGCCCAAGAGACGTTTAGCGATCGTCTGCGACAGGCTATGTCCGATTGCGACGTTCGCCAGTCGGACGTGATCCGCGCATCGGAGATGCTCGGCAAAAAACTCGGCAAGAGTCAGATGAGCCAATATGTGAGCGGCAAGACGATTCCGCGGCGCGATGTGGCTGAGCTGCTCGCCCGTATTTTGGAGGTCGATGTTACCTGGCTGCTTGCCGGCGACGCCGATCAAGGCGAGGCATCATCACCCCGCAACGATTCCAAGCCCGAACCCCATCCCTCAGCTCAAATTGCAAGGAGCACCACCATGCGTACTTTTTCTAAATCCACCAAGCTCGATAACGTCCTGTATGACGTGCGCGGTCCCGTCGTCGACGAGGCCGCCCGTATGGAGGACGAGGGCGAGCGCATCCTCAAGCTCAATATCGGCAACCCGGCGCCCTTCGGTTTCCGCACGCCCGACGAGGTCATCAAGGACATGCGCCAGCAGCTGCCCGACTGCGAAGGCTATTCCAACTCGCGTGGCCTGTTCTCCGCGCGCAAGGCGATCATGCAGTATTCGCAGATCAAGGGCTTGCCCAACGTTCAGATGGAGCATATCTACACGGGCAACGGCGTGTCCGAGCTCATTCAGCTTTCGATGAACGCGCTGCTCGACAATGGCGACGAGATTCTGATCCCCAGCCCCGACTATCCGCTCTGGACGGCGTGCGCAACCCTTGCCGGCGGTCATCCTGTGCACTATCTGTGCGATGAGCAGGCGGATTGGTATCCCGACCTGGAGGATATGGAGTCCAAGATCACGAGCGCGACCAAAGCCCTCGTTATCATCAACCCCAACAACCCCACGGGCTCGGTCTACCCGCGCGAGGTGCTCGAGGGCATCGTCGAGGTTGCACGCAGGCATCAGCTGATGATCTTTGCTGATGAGATCTACGACCGCCTGTGCATGGACGGCTACGAGCACGTCTCGATTGCCTCGCTCGCTCCCGATCTGCCCTGCGTCACCTTTAGCGGTCTGTCCAAGTCGCACATGATCGCGGGCTATCGTATTGGCTGGATGGTGCTTTCGGGCAACCAGCGCTGCATGAGCGACTTCATCATGGGCATCAACATGCTCTCCAACATGCGCCTGTGCTCCAACGTGCCGGCTCAGTCGATCGTTCAGACGGCGCTCGGTGGCCATCAGTCCGTCAACGACTACATCCGCCCCGGCGGCCGTGTCTACGAGCAGCGCAACTTTGTGTATGAGGCGCTCAACAAGATTGACGGCATCTCGGTGGTTAAGCCGCGTGCGGCGTTCTACATCTTCCCCAAGATGGATGTGAAGAAGTTCAACATTACCGATGACGAGCAGTTCGCCCTTGACCTGCTACACGAGAAGAAGATCCTGATCACCCGCGGCGGCGGCTTTAACTGGGCCGAGCCCGACCACTTCCGCATCGTGTACCTGCCGCGCATGGAAGTGCTCAAGGAGTCCCTCGAAGACTTGGCTGACTTCTTCGATCATTACCGCCAGAGCTAGTGGGATAGAAGTTCCGCACTATGAAAAGCTCCCTGCAGTTGTTTTGCTGCAGGGAGCTTTCTTGAATCGGCGGAACTAAATAACGATTCCGCAACAGTGGTCGATTTCGTGCTGGATGATCTCGGCGGTGTAGCCCGAGAAGTTTTTGATGCGGTGAACGAAGTTCTCGTCCAAATACTCAACCTTAATGCGGCGATAGCGGGTACAGGGACGCTCGCCGATCAGCGAGAGGCATCCTTCGCTCGTCTGATAGGCATTGACCTGCTCAAGAATTTGAGGGTTGTACATCAGGAGTGTCCTGTTGCCGTCCTTTACGCAGATGATGCGTTTGCGCACGCCGATCATGTTGGCGGCGAGGCCCACGCACTCGCGCTCATGCTCGTGGAGTGTATCCAGGAGATCCTGCCCGGTTGCGGCATCGCCGGGTCCCGCGTCTTCGGAAGGCAGACGCAAAAAGAACTCGGATTTCATGATGGGCTTAATCATGGCGGGCTCCTCATGTCTTATGCTTTCGTGGACTTTTAATAATAGCGCGGAAGGAAAGCTGTGCGTCCGCGTTACAATCTTTCGATGTTGGACCATGTTGCCAGATTCGTCGTGTACGGCGTCTGGCGTAAGTCTAGGGCTCATTTTTCGCCCTGGACCGTTCCTCTGGGGCGATGCGACTGTCGTTCCAAGAGGAAGGAAATGCATGGGGAGCAAATCTCAGCAACAAGTTCAAGTAACGCCATCGGCCTCTGTGGCGATTCTCGTCGTAATGTATATTGCAGCCTTTGTTGCCGCGTTTAACGAGAACATCATTAACGTGGCGTTGCACGACATTATGGCAGCCTTTTCGGTGAGTGCCACCACGGCACAGTGGCTCGTCTCAGGCTACATGATCGTGACGTCGATTTTTACGGCCATCATGGCCTTCCTGTCCGGCCGTTTCTCGACGCGCAAGCTGCTGTTTTTCGCATGCGGATGCATGGTCGCCGGCGAAGTCCTGTGCCTGGTCGCTCCGTCGTTTAGCGTTTTGCTGCCAAGTCGTATTTTGCAGGCTGCGGGATCGGGCATCTTGTTCCCGCTCATGATGAACGTGGTGCTGTCTTGCGCCCCGCGCGAGAAGCTCGGTCTGTATCTGAGCCTGGGCGGCGCCTGCATTACGCTAGGACCGGCGTTTGGACCCGTGATTAGCGGTCTTATGTGCACGTTATTTGGCTGGAGGGCGGTGTTCGTAGTGCCGCTGGTGGGCGGCATTGCGGTCGCTGCGGCGGGCGTAAAACATGTCCAGAATGTCGGAGAGCGCTCGAACACCACGCTTGACATTCTGTCGGTTGTTTTGCTCGCTGCCGGCATTACGGCGTTTGTGTATTCCGTGGGCGAGTTCTCGACCAATCTGATTGCCGGTGTCGTGGCGCTTTTCGCTGCCGTTGTGCTGCTCGGCCTGTTTGCGGCCCGTCAGCTCAAGCTCGAGCATCCGGTGCTTAACGTGCGTCCCATGGCGAGCGTTCGCTTTTGGCCTGCGTGCCTGCTTGTGGTGGTGTCGATGATGACGACGTTCTCGATGAGTGTTTTGTTGCCGCTCTATTTTGAAGGTGCCTACGGCATGACCGCACTTGTTGCGGGCCTGCTCATTTTGCCGGCGATTGCCTGCAACGCCGTGACCTCGATTGTGGGCGGACGCGTGATGGACGCCCGTGGCGCATGGCCGCTGCTGCCGGTCGGCTTTGCCCTGATTGCCGTGGGGCAGACTGCAATCTCGATGACGGCGGCAAGCATGAACATCGGCGTCGTCGTGGCGCTGACCGTTGTGGTGTATGCCGGAGTCGGCCTGGTGCTGAGCCCCTCGCAGACGGCCGGCTTGGAGACGCTTCCTGCCGCTGAGCATCCTCACGGAACGGCATTGCTCAACACGTGGAACATGATTGCCGCATCGTTTGGCCCGTCGCTGTTTATCGGCCTGCTCTCGAGTTCTGCGTCGACTGCCGGTGCCGCTGGCGTTGCGACGGACGTTGCCCAGGCGATTGGATTTGCAGCTGCCGTGCGTGTGGCGGCTGTAATTGCCGTGGTCGGGTTCGTGGTGTCGCTGGTGTACGCTCGCCGCGAGTCGCACATGTCGCATTAATGTGTGCACATAGATTCTGCAGCTAGATTGGATGGCGACACCATAAACTAATGGACGTTTTGCCGAGAGGCATGAATGTTTAAAGCGCAAAGAGTGCGCGACGGGCCCCGCGAATGGGGCGATGATGCCCGAGAGGGCCAAGAAGGAGTCTCATGTCTGAGAACGAAGAGATTATGAACGAGACCGAGAACGAGACCATGGCTGCCGAGGTTGAGGCAGTCGAGACCGTGGAGACCGAAGCTGCTGAGGTTGAGGCTGCTGACGAGGTTTCCGCCGAGGAGGAGGCCGAGGTTGTCGAGGCCGCCGTTGATTACGATGACGAAGAGCTGATGGACAAGATGCAGAAGGCCGCCCGCCTGCTGCGTAGCCGTCGCTTTGCTATTTCCAAGGAGGAGGAGGCCAAGGCCGAGCGCATGGCGAACATCGAGCGCGCCATCAAGCTTCTTGACCTCAAGCCCAAGATGGAGCAGAAGGAAATGTCCGACCTGCTGGGCATGCGCCTTCGTGAGCTCGATGGCCTGATGGCCGAGGCCGAGGCTGCCGATCTGGTCGGCCGCATCGACGACGCCGAGGGCGATATGCGCAAGATCGTTGTCTTCGCTGCCGAGGATGCCGCTGAGGGCCTGGTCGAGCTTGCCAACAAGAAGGAGAAGCTCCTGCCCGAGCTTTCTTACGAGGAGGCTACCGAGCTGATGGCCGCTCTCGATAAGGTTATCGCTCCGCTCGTCGCCATGGGCCTGGACGAGGACCGCGGTCCTCGCGGCGGCCGTGACGATCGCGGTGGCCGTGGCGGCGACCGTGGCGGTCGCGGCGGCTTTGGCGATCGCGGTGGCCGTGGTGGTGACCGCGGCGGTCGCGGTGGCGATCGTGGCGGCCGTGGCGGCTTTGGTGACCGTGGCGGCGACCGTGGCGGTCGCGGCGGCTTTGGCGGCAACCGTGGTGGCTATGGCGACCGTGGTGGCAACCGTGGCGGCTTCGGCGGCAACCGTGGTAACGACCGCGGCGGTCGCGGTGGCGATCGTGGCGGCCGCAACGGTGGCGGCTTCCGCGGCAACCGCTTTTAGGGGTTACGCGGTTTTACCAAACCGCGTAACTAGTTGACGCTGCGCGCCACCCAGGGCGACAATTTGTCATTCAAAAGGCAAGGCATGACCAGAAGGTCTATGCCTTGCCTTTTTCATGCCAACTTGTTCGCCCTGGGCGGCGCTCGCTGGCGTTGCCAAAACATCGGCGTTGCCTTGATCAAAACCTGCCAAAAAGGGACAGGTTTATTTTGGTCGGTTTTATCTGAGCAAACGTGGTTGTCTATCGCAATGTAGTCGTTGGGAACGTTCTTGTTTGAGTAGTCGTTTAAGAGCGACCCCAATGACTACATAGCATGAGAGTGGATAATCTCCCGGTTTGAGCCTGCATCCAAGCTTGAAGTGGGAGATTATCCGCTCTCGTTTCGTTTGTTGATTTCGATGCCTACATTTGTAGGAACAGTTCGTGGAGGCGGGTGTCGTCGTCGAGTTCGGGGTGGAAGGTCACGCCGAGTTGTTTGCCTTGGCGCGCGGCGACGATGCGACCATCGACCTCTGCCAGGGCCTTGGCGTCGCCGTGGACCTCGACGATGCGGGGTGCGCGGATAAACGTCAGTGGCACTTCACCGTCGATGCCGTCTACCTGTCCCTTGGTTCGAAAGCTGCCGAGCTGTCTGCCGTAGGCATTGCGCTCGACAAGTACATCCATGGTCGCCAAACGCGGCGTCCCCTTATCGTCGTGGGCGGCAAGATCGCGCGCCAATAGAATCAAGCCGGCGCAGGTGCCCAGGACGGGCATGCCCTCAACAATGCGGGCGCGAAGCCCGTCGAGCATGCCAAGCTCGGCAAGCAGCTTGCCCTGAACGGTGGACTCGCCGCCGGGGAGAACCAGGCGGTCAAAGTTCTGTTGTAAATCGGCCGCCTGCCTCAGCTCAATACAACGTGCGCCCAGCTCGGACAGTCTCGCCTCGTGCTCGGCAAAAGCACCTTGGACCGCCAGCACGGCGACCGTCTGGTCTGCGTAATCGCTCATGTGCGATCCTTTCTGCTGGACTAGCGCCCGCGCTCCTCCATGATGATTTCGATTTCGTCGGCGTTGATGCCGACCATGGCCTCGCCCAGGTCCTCCGAAAGCTCGGCGATGAGTTTGGCGTCGGTGAAGTTTGCCACGGCCTTGACGATGGCGGCGGCGCGCTTGGCAGGGTCGCCGCTCTTAAAGATGCCCGAGCCGACAAAGACGCCCTCGGCGCCCAGTTGCATCATCAATGCGGCGTCGGCGGGGGTCGCTATGCCGCCGGCGGCAAAGTTTACGACGGGAAGCTTGCCCGTAGTATGGACCTCGCGCACCAGCTCGATCGGAACCTGCAACTGCTTGGCCGCCTCGAACAACTCATCATCGCGCAGGGCGACAACGTCGCGGATCTGCTTTTGGATCTTGCGCATGTGACGCACGGCCTGAACGACGTCGCCCGTGCCCGGCTCGCCTTTGGTGCGGATCATCGTGGCGCCCTCGGCAACACGGCGCAGCGCCTCGCCCAGATCGCGGGCGCCACAGACAAACGGCACGTCAAACTGGGTCTTGTCGATGTGGTAGACATCGTCGGCGGGGGAGAGGACCTCGGATTCGTCGATGTAGTCGATCTCGATGGCCTGAAGGACCTGCGCCTCGACGATGTGACCGATGCGGCACTTTGCCATGACGGGGATCGAGACGGCCTCTTGAATGCCCTTGATCATCTTGGGGTCACTCATGCGCGACACGCCGCCGGCGGCGCGGATGTCGGCCGGGATGCGCTCGAGTGCCATGACGGCACAGGCGCCCGCCTCTTCGGCGATGCGTGCCTGCTCGGGCGTGGTGACGTCCATGATGACGCCGCCCTTGAGCATCTGCGCGAGCTCGCGGTTGAGTTTAACGCGATCGGCCTTGCTGGTCTGTTCTGCCATGGTTGCTCCCTTGGTTGGCATGTGCATTGCTTGACGGAATATCCTATCGGGGAGCTGGGCATGGCGAAATACTCAGTTTTCGAGATAATAACAAGGTCAGACTAATACCAGATTGAATGACTCGATAAGGTCAGGTGACAAACTCATGCTTGACTATAATTTGGAAAACCGCGGCGAAGCATCGCTCTATGAGTATATTTACAAGCAAATTCGAGATGATATCGTAGCTGGACGTATTGCGGCGGGGGAGCATCTGCCGTCCAAGCGCGCCTTTGCGAGTCATCTGGGAATCAGTGTCATTACCATCGAGAATGCATATAGCCAGTTGCTTGCCGAGGGTTATATTTGCTCAAAGCCGCGGCGTGGTTACTACGCGTGCGAGCTTCCCGATGCACCGGTTTTGTCTTTGGCCGCGGGGGATATCGACCGAGATGCTGTCTCTGTTGGCCCCAGCGCGCATGATTCCGACGGACAGACCGAGCAGTTCGAGGCTCTTTCTCCTTCCGCTTTGGAGGCGGCGCGGCTTTGGCAAAGCGCGCTACGGGCGACACTGACGTCCGAAGACGAACGTGAAATCTTTTCGCCCGCGCCGGCGCAGGGCACCGTTCGGCTACGACGCGCAATTGCTCACCATCTGCGCGGGACAAGGGGTATGAATGTCGACCCCAACAACATCGTTATCGGTGCGGGCGCCCAGTTGCTCGATACCATGTTGGTTCAGCTGCTTGGCGCGGACAAGGTGTATGCCGTTGAGGATCCGGGGTATTTGCGTTTGACGCGCATCTATCAGGCCATGGGTTGCGAAGTGCGGTATATCCCGTTGGACGGTGAGGGCGTGGACTTGAGCGCTCTGCAGAAAACCGGGGCGGATGTCCTTCACCTGATGCCGTCCCATCAGTATCCGACCGGCCTTGTGACGAGCATTGCGCGTCGCTATGCCCTGCTGGGCTGGGCCGCCGAGCAGCCGGACCGGTATCTCATCGAAGATGACTTTGATTGCGAGTTTCGCCTTGCCGGTAAGCCGATTCCCGCGCTCGCGTCGATTGATGCCGCCCAATCGGTCATCTACACCAACACGTTTTCAAAAAGTCTGTCGTCGGCCCTGCGTTTGGCGTATATGGTCCTGCCCGATGAGCTGATGGAACGGTTTAGACGCAGCCTTGGCTTTTATGCCTCGTCGGTGAGTTCTGTTGACCAGGTCGCCTTGGCGCGTTTGCTGGAATCGGGCGATTACGAGCGGCATGTGAACCGCGTGCGCGTTCGTGCTCGCGAGGCGCGTGATGGCCTGGCGACGCTTGTACGGAAGGCATTTCCGGCGGGGGAGGTTTCGATCGAACATGCGGATGCGGGTCTTTACTGCGTCGTGGTTGCGCAGCGTGTTACGGGCGGAACCTCTTTTACACGCGCCCTCACGCGCTCGAGCACCCCTTACATCGATATCAATGACTGTCTATGGTGCGCCGATGGCGCATATGTCCCTGCAAGCCCGACTCGAATCCTTGTCCAGTACGACGATTTGAGTCCAAATGCGCTAAATACCCTGGAATCGCAGCTAATGGATGCGCCCTCTAACCTAAGTGAGTAGACTTTTGGCGCTTTGGCGAGCAGGCCGTTTTGAAGCAATCCATCTACCTGCGATTTTGTAAAGCAGTATGGGCGGTCTGCTCGGCGGGTCCTAAATAGTCTACTCACTTGCTGTGCAAGGCTTCCGCATGAGCGAAAAATGAGTTTTCAACAGCGCTCCGTCCAGCTTTTGGCAAGCTTTTGGCCAGTTGGGGAGGGCTGTTGAAAACTAAGTAGTCCGTTCGGCGCCATTTTTGGTGCGTTCGCGCCAATGCGTGACTGACTGGGTTGAAATCCGTGTTTTCCTGTGCCTATGAAGGATCTACTTTGTGACATATCGGCTTTTAGGTACTGGCGTTTGCCTCCTCAAGCCCTCGCTTTGTGTCCGCCACTTCCACGACCGGAAGAAGACCGGCAGCGATATGGCCTCGCCCGTAACCCGACGGCTGCGGTTGCGCTCGGCTTGCCGTTGCATACATTGGTTGGGACGAGAAATAAGCGGACTTGTCCTGCCAGCGTTAGGCAACGGCTGTTCCTTGGTGAGCTTCCCAGGGAATCCGTGCTGGAAACGGAACATGGGTTTTTGGTCACATCTCCTTTGCTGACGGCATTCATCATGTCGCGGCATCTGACGGATCTCCAGCTGCTTTTGGTATTGGCGGAGATGTGCGGCTTGTTTACGGTTTGTGCCTTGCCAGCAGCACTCGAGGCAGAGCTTTCGCGTGCAATTGAGTCGGGCGCGATTCCGGCAACCTTTGGTTGGGCACGTTGCCCGTCCGAGGACGGTGCCGCCTCAAATTTGTGGCGGCGCGACGCTTTGGTTTTGGACGGAGATCTTGACCGTTTTTGTTCAGATGTTTGTGGGATGCGTTACGGCAAGCGATTTGTCGCGGTATCGCATCTCGTTCCACTGGGTGCCGCATCGCCTTTTGAGGTTGAGACGTATTTGTTGCTTGGGTTGCCACGATCATTGGGAGGCGAAGGTTTTTGCGGCATAGAGCTCAATGTCGAAGTGGCGCTAAGCGCAAGTGCTCGGGCGATTGTAGGCAAGTCCCGCGTATACATTGACCTACTTCTGTCTTCGCCGGACGGAGAGCGACAGGTGGCCATTGAATGCCAAGGAAAGGGCTCACACGGGCGAGCCGGGGATGGCTTGCGCGACGCCGACCGCATGACGGCGCTTCAGGCCATGGGCTACGATGTATTTCTCCTGACACACGGACAGATATCCGATGAGGATAGATTCCACGCGATTGTTAAGGCCGTGTGCAGGTTGCTCGATGTTGAATATCGCGATAAAAGCTTGGAGGAGCAAGGGGCCGAGGCATTACTTCGGTCTGAGCTATTCGTTGACTGGTCAAACCTGGGAGAAATCGACAAAAAGATACCCGTTAGACACAAAAAGGCCCGATCATGGACGGTTGCAAATCTAAGTGAGTAGACTTTTAGCGTGATGGCGACCAGATTGTTTTGCGGCAAGCTATCTACCTGCGGTTTTATAAAGCAATACGGATGGTCTGCTCGACAAGTTCCCAAAAGACTACTCACTTAGTTTTTGACGCGAAGCCGATGCCGAAGGTGGTCCTTTTTTGGGACGTTAACTGGTTCGCTAGACACGAAAAAGGCCCGGATCTTGCGGTCCGGGCCTCATCGAGCTAGAGATTATCTCTCAGGCGGCTGGCTTAGCCAAAGTAGCGCTTGAGCAGACCGGCGAAAGCCTTGCCGTGGCGAGCCTCGTCGCGAGCCATCTCGTGCACGGTGTCGTGGATGGCATCGAGGCCAGCGGCCTTGGCGCGCTTGGCAAGATCGGTCTTGCCGGCGGTGGCGCCATTCTCGGCCTCAACGCGCATCTCGAGGTTCTTCTTGGTGGAGTCGGTTACGACCTCGCCCAGGAGCTCAGCAAACTTGGCGGCGTGCTCGGCCTCCTCGTGGGCAGCCTTCTCCCAGTACAGGCCGATCTCGGGATAGCCCTCGCGATGAGCGACGCGAGCCATGGCCAGGTACATACCGACCTCGGAGCACTCGCCCTCAAAGTTGGCGCGCAGATCGGCAACGATGTCCTCGGAGACACCCTCCATCTTGGCGACGCCCACGACGTGCTCGGCAGCCCACTCGAGCTGACCCTCTTCCTGCTTCAGGAAACGAGAACCGGGAACGCCGCACTGGGGGCACTTGAAGTCCTCGGGCAGCTGGTCGCCGTCGAACTCTTCCACATAACCGCAAACGGGGCAAACAAACTTCATGATTCGATCCTTTCGATCGATGGCGATTGTGCGCTCGTCCGGTCCCGTAAGGGCCCTCTCCGGACGTGCGTCTTGACGAGTTCTATTATCCATAAATGCAACCAAATGTGAAGCCTATTAGGAATGATTTTTAATAAAATAATTTTGAGATGTAGAGATGTTGATTGATTAACGGTTTGCAAGTCATATACGGACGCCGCTGAGTACAATCGGGCGAGCAAATGTTGACCTATCAACAAATGAAGGAGTTTCCTTTATGCATCTAGCCCGTCGTGCCTGGTGCCGAACATATCAGACGGTTTTTCGCATTGCATTGCCAATCCTGCCCTATACCGAGCCGCGCATTTTAGAGCATGCCGAGGATGTGCCCGCGGTGCTTCAAAAGCGCTCGATCCAGAAGGTCCTTATCGTGACGGATCCCGGCATTGTCCGTCTGGGGCTCACGGCACCGCTCGAGACGGCGCTCGCATCCAGGGGGATTGGCGTTACGATCTATGCCGAAACGCGTGCGAACCCCACGGTCTCAAACGTGGAGGAAGCGGCGTTCCTGTACCGAGAGAGCGCCTGCCGGGCCATTATCGGCTTTGGCGGAGGATCAGCCATGGACTGCGCCAAGGGCGTGGGCGCACGCATTGCGCAGCCAAACAAGCCCATCAACAAGATGCGCGGCCTGCTGCGGATTCATCGTCGCCTGCCGCTGCTCATCGCCGTCCCCACCACGGCAGGCACGGGAAGCGAGGTCACACTTGCGGCGGTAATTACCGATGACGAGACGCACTACAAGTACCCCATTAACGACTTTGTGCTTATCCCGCGCTTCGCGGTGCACGACCCCGAGTTTACGTGCGGCCTGCCCGCTTCCATTACGGGGCAGACGGGCATGGACGCCCTGACGCATGCCGTTGAGGCCTTTATCGGGCGAAGCACCACGCCCTATACGCGTAAGATGGCGCGACAGGCGGTCCAGCTCATCCATGACAATTTGCTCGAGGCCTATGAGCATGGCGATAACATGCGTGCGCGTCGCAATATGCTTTCGGCGGCGTATAAGGCGGGTGTTGCCTTTACGCGCTCCTATGTTGGATACGTTCACGCCATCGCACACAGCTTGGGTGGGCGTTACGGGATTCTGCACGGCTTGGCCAACGCTATCATCCTGCCGCATATGCTTCGCGCTTATGGTGACGCCGCCGCCCCCAAGCTTGCCGATCTTGCTCGCATGGCAGGCATTGCGCCGGCTAACGCGCAGGACAGCCTGGCGGCCGAGGCCTTTATCGATTGGGTCGACCGCATGAATGCCGCCTTGGGCATTCCCAAATATGTGACGGGCATTCGCCGCTCCGATATTCCGCAAATGGCGGCCCATGCCGATGCCGAGGCCAATCCGCTGTACCCCGTTCCGCTTTTAATGGACCGCTTGGAGCTCGAGCATATGTACGAGGTGGTTGCGGGTGGTATGTTTGAAGACGAGAACTAGGAGGGTCCATGAACACCGAGGAAATTGCGCGCATCGTCGGCGATCAGCGCGCCTACTTTAAGACGCACGCCACGTTTGATGTCGATGCTCGACGTCGCGCGCTCGTGAGTTTACGCGATGCGGTGCGGGCCCACGAGGCCGATATCGCCCATGCGCTCAAGACCGATTTGGGGAAGTCGCATGACGAGGCCTATATGTGCGAGATCGGCACGTCGCTTTCCGAGATTCGACATCAGATTGCGCATGTTGCTCGATGGAGTCGCCCGCGCCTGCGCCCGTGCGACCTCGCCAACGCCGTGAGCGTGTGTAAGACGCAGGCCGTGCCCTATGGCGTCACGCTCATCATGGCTCCATGGAACTATCCGTTTTTGTTGACGCTCGAGCCGCTCGCTGGAGCCCTTGCCGCGGGCAATACCGTGGTCATCAAGCCGAGCGCCTATGCCCCGGGATCGAGCGCGGTGCTCAAGCAAATCTGCGAAGAGGCATTTGATCCGCGCCTGGTGACGGTTGTAGAAGGCGGCCGTGCCGAGAACGAAGCACTGCTCGATGAGTGCTGGGACAAGATTTTCTTTACCGGTAGCGTTCCGGTCGGCAAGCTCGTCATGGAGCGCGCAAGTAAAAACCTGACGCCCGTGACGCTTGAGCTGGGCGGAAAGAGTCCCTGCATCGTGGATGCGACGGCAAACTTGAAGGTCGCGGCGCGGCGTATCGCCTTTGGTAAATGGCTCAACGTGGGGCAGACCTGCGTGGCGCCCGACTACCTGCTGGTCGATACGCGCGTACACGATGAGCTGTTGGGCCTCATCAGGGAGGAGACCCGTCGCATGTTTGGCGAGCATCCGCTCGACAGCGAGGATTACGGTCATATCGTCAACGCCAAGCATTTTGCGCGCGTGCGCGGGCTGATCGATCCCTATAAGGTTGTGCTTGGAGGTACCGCGCGCGAGTCGTCGCTCAAGATTGAGCCGACGATTCTAGACGGCGTGACCCCCGATGACGCCGTAATGCAGGAGGAGATTTTCGGCCCCATCTTGCCGGTGCTGACGTTTGAGAGCCTAGACGAGGCAGAGACGTTTATTGCGGATCGTCCGACGCCGCTAGCTCTGTATATCTTTAGCCAGGACCATGCGGCTCAGCAACGCTTTGTGCGTTACGTGCCCTTTGGCGGCGGCTGCGTCAACGACACGATCATGCATCTGGCTACGAGCCATATGGGCTTTGGCGGCATGGGCGCGAGCGGTATGGGGCAGTACCATGGCCGCGAGAGCTTCGATACGTTTAGCCACAAGAAGAGCATCGTGAACAAGGCAACATGGCTGGACGTGCCATTCCGCTATGCCCCTTATGCAAGCTGGAAGCACAAGTTCGTGCGCATGTTTGTGCATTAGAAAATGGCAGGTAATACGAACAAGTGTTCCTATTACCTGCCATTTACGTTAGACTACTGCTATGGGGTACGGATGGGCCAACTCCCTTTAGAAGGGAATTGGTATGAACGTAAGCGATGTTATTTCGTTACTGGCGTTGTTAATCGCGGCTATCGAACTCGGCCTGTTTATCGGCCGAATGAAATAGCCGCCCCCGCGTAAGCGAAGACGGCCACTTCTCACGATGTAAACGTGCACTGGAGTTGGCAAGACCCGCTGCAACGGGTGCCATCCGTGCCTCTATCTTATCTGCAAGCGCTCTGTCTCGCAAGCGTTGCGGCAAATGGGCGAAAGGTGCGAGCGGGTGAAATTTTGTCCGCACGGGCCCGTAAGCTTCTCAGTAAGGTTAAGTGCCGGTTTATCCGGCCGTTAGGGGAGTTGCTATGTACGAGCCTTCACGTGTTCTTCTGTCGTTTCATATCGCAGGATTTCAATATGCCGACGGCGCTTTGGTCCTAGGCGATCTTAAAGCGGGCGATAAACTGACGCTGTGTGCCGAGCGCGATAATCCCCATGACCCCGAGGCGGTTGCGATCTACTATGGCAAGACCAAACTTGGCTATGTTCCGGGAAACGAGGTCGGCCCGCTGTCCTTGATGATGTATTACGGCCATGAGGACGTATTTGAGGCCCACGTGCAACAGGTTGCTCCCGAGCGCAGCCCGTGGCATCAGGTTCGCGTTGGACTCTACGTGGTGGATGCTCGCTAGTCGGCAATGGGGACTGCCATGTTTGATGACGACCTGTTCGATTTGACGGACGATCCGTTTGAGTGGGATATGCTGCTCGATGACGATGAGCTGGAGCAGGATCGCAAAAAGCAAAAGGATAAGAACACCCAGGATAAAGGTTCGAATAAAAAGGACAAGCGCCGCCGAGGTCTGTTCGGCGGGCTCTTTGGGTAACTGTCGCATCGCTGCGTCTGTATACTAGGCACGTGTTGGACGCGTTGCGAAATGAGGACAGAGACGATGATGTGGTTTACCGCCGACCTGCACCTGGGCGATACGAATATCTTGCACGATATGGATCGGCCGTTTGATTCGGTCGAGGAGATGAACCGCAAGGTCATCGATGTCATCAACGAGTGCGTGGCTGCGAACGACCTCCTCTATATCCTGGGGGACTTTACGTATCGATTGCCCATGGCGGAAGCGGTGCGCCTGCGTAAACGAATCGAATGCCAGAACATAACGCTCATCCGTGGCAACCATGACGGTGATTGGGAAGATCCCGACGTACCGCAGATTTGGGATGAGGTACGCGATTACCTGGAGATTGCTCCCGGCTATGCCAAGGGCCATCGTCTAGTTATGAGCCATTACCCCATGCTCAGCTGGAATGGCAAGGCGCGCGGCGCCATCATGCTGCACGGGCATATCCACAGCAGGGGAGACCGCACCAACGCGCGCAACCGCGATCGCGAGCGCCCTATCTTTCGCTATGATGTCGGTCTCGATGCCAACGATTACAAGCCCGTAAGCCGTGATCAAATCCTTGACTTCTTTGGGCTGTAATTCTCGAACCACCACACAAACCACCGCAAAGGGGACAGGCACCTTTATGGTGGTTCTGGCGCCGCTGCCATTATGGCAGCGGCGCCTTTTTTGTCCGTGCGGCGCGGTAGAGTGTAGGCGGTTGAAATTTGCGTCCATCGAGGAGCTGCCATGAACGAGATCAAGTGCCCGCATTGCGGTGAAGTTTTTAAGGTCGATGCGTCCGGTTATGCGGATATCGTCAAGCAGGTGCGCGATGCCGAGTTCTCGCGCGACCTGGACGAGCGCGTGAAGGCTGTTCAGCGCGAGGGCGAGCAGGCGCTGGAGCTTGAGCGCTCGCGCTCGACGGCTGCTTTGCAAAAGGCGGAGTCTCAGCGCGACGCTCAGCTTGTCGAGCAGAAGAACGCTGCAGCCCAGCAGCTGGCGCAAGAACTCGCCAAGCGCGATGCGGAGCTTGCCGAGCTGCACGCCAAACTCGAGGACGCTGCCGCGGAGCGCGAGAGCGCAAGCCAGCGCGCGGCGGTTGAGGCCCGTGCCGACGCTCAAAAGGAGAACGCCGAGCTCCAGCGCGAAATCGACAACTTGCGTGCGCAGCTGGGGCGCAAGGATGACGAAGCCAAGCTTGCCGAGTCGGCGGCGCGCAATGCTGCTCAAAACGATGTAGCTGCACGAGATGCCCAGATTGCCGAGTTGCAGGCCAAGCTTGCCGCGGCGGACAAGGCCCAGGAGATGGCGCTTGCCGCTGCCGCGGCCGAGTCTCAGCGTGAGCTCGATGTCGCTCGCAGCGAGGCCGAACGCACACTCACAGACTACCGCGCGAAGGTGCAGGAGAAGTTTTCCGCCGCAAAGGCTCAGTCTGAGCAGGAGGCCGAGGGCCTGCGCGCCCAGCTGCGCGAGCAGGAACTGATGGCAAAAATGAACCTATCGGAGGCGGTCGCCGCGGCGGAGCGAGAGCGCGATGAGGCCCGCGCAAAGCTCACGAGCGAGCTGGCGGTGCGCGATTCGCGCGAGGAACAGGCCAGAGCAGCACACGAGCTCGAGCTTGCGCAGGCCAAGCGCGCGAGCGATGACCTGATTCGTTACAAGGATGAAGAGATCGAGCGCCTTAAGGACATGAAGGTTCGCCTGTCTACCAAGATGGTGGGCGAGTCGCTCGAGCAGCATTGCGAGACCGAGTTTAACCGTCTGCGCATGACGGCGTTTCCCAATGCGTATTTCGAGAAGGATAACGATGCGTCCGAGGGCACCAAGGGAGACTTCATTTTCCGTGAGTGCGATGCGAGCGGCAACGAGATCATCTCGATTATGTTCGAGATGAAAAACGAGAACGATGAGACCGCGACCAAGCATAAAAACGAGGACTTCTTTAAGAAACTCGATCACGATCGTTGCCAGAAAGGCTGCGAGTATGCGGTGCTCTGCACCCTGCTGGAGCCTGAGAGTGAGCTCTATAACGCGGGCATCGTCGACGTGAGTTACCGCTATGAGAAGATGTACGTGATCCGCCCGCAGTTCTTCATTCCCATGATTACGCTGCTGCGCAACGCCGCCATGGGTTCGCTGCGCTATAAGCAGGAGCTAGCGGAGTACAAACAGCAGAATATCGATGTCACGAACTTCGAAGCCAAGATGGAAAAGTTCAAGAATGATTTCGGTCGTAACTACGAGATCGCGAGCCGCAAGTTCCAGACGGCGATCGATGAGATTGACAAGACGATTAGCCATCTGCAAAAAACCAAGGAGGCGTTGCTGTCCTCCGAGAACAATCTGCGCCTGGCCAACAAGAAAGCCGACGATCTTACCATTCGCAAGCTCACATGGGGCAACAAAACCATGAAGGCCGCGTTTGACGAGGCGCGCGAGGCCGCGCCAGAGACAAACGATGATCCGGCCGAGGCAGATTCGTATGAGGTCGAGGATGCCGAGTAGGGCATAGCAGATCGTGTAAAAGCGGGGCCGCCGGCGATGTTGCCAGCGGCCCCGCTTCGTTTCGCTTCAATATGTTCGGCTAGTCCTCGAGCAAGTCCTCGATAAAGCCGACGCGGTAGTTTTTGAAGACGACCTCGCCGCCGTCTTGCGTGGCGTCCAGATCGACATCGCCCATGATGCCAAAGTCGTGGTCGCCGTCCTCGTCGGCAAAGACCTGGTGCACATGCCATAGGTGGTCGGCCTTCTCGTCGCTCTCGTCGATCGAGAACATAGCAGAGGAGCGCGCGTCGCCGTTGGTAAGAATCTCCTCGTGCTGCTCATGATAGGCATCGAGCGCTTTTTGCCAACGGATTTCGCTCATGCCCCAGTCGTCGTCGAGGTCACCTAGGTCGCGCACGTGCCCGCGGGCGGCAAGGGTCACGCGGCGGAAGAGTGCGTTGCGCACCAGCAGCGTGCAGCCACGGCGGTCCGCCACGACCTCGTCGATGCCCTGCGGCGGCGCGGCGTCGAGTGCGGCCGGGTTGCCGGCGTTCTCCCACTCGTCCACTAGGCTCGAGTCCACCGAGCGCACCACAAAGCCCAGCCACGAGATAATGTCGCGCAGACGCTCGTCGCGCTTCTCGATGGGCACGGTGCGATCGAGCGAACGGTAAGCCTCTGCCAGGTAGCGCAGCAAAATGCCTTCGGAGCGGGCAATGCCCAGCTTTTGAATGTAGCCCTTAAAATCGCTTGCGCTTTCCAGCATATCGCGCAGGACGCTCTTGGGAGAGAGCTGGTAGTCGTTTGCCCAGGGTACTTCCTGGCAGTACTTGTCAAAGGCGGCGTCGAGCAAATCCTCGAGCGGCTTTTCGTACGTGACGTCTTGAATGCGCTCCAAGCGCTCCTCATACTCGATGTCGTCGGCCTTCATCTCGGCCATAGCGCGATCGCGTGCGGCGCGCTCCTGTGCGCGCAGCACCTGCTTGGGATCCTCGAGCGTTGCCTCGACCATTGAGATTAGATCCATGGTATAGGTCTCGCTCTCGGGATCGAGCAACTCCAGCGCGGCAAGCAAAAACGGCGAGAGCGGCTGGTCGAGTGCGAAGTCCTCGGGCAGATCGACCGTCAGCGCATAGTCGATGTCCGGCGCGGCGTCGGCCGGGGCATCCGGCGCGGGCGGCACTTCGGTGCGCACGACGACGCCGGAATCGATAAGCGTGGCGAAGATTTCGTCGGCGCGAACCTCAAGCTTGGCCTTTTCCTCGGGGGTCTGCAGGCTTGTCTCGATAAGGTCGTGCACGCGGGCGCGGGCGTTACCGCCCTGCTCGACCACGCTAATTACCATAGAGTGCGTGATGCGCAGGCGCGGCTTGAGCGTCTCGGGCTGCGTCTCGATCAGGCGTTCAAAGGTTTGCTTGTTCCAGGAGACAAAGCCCTCGGGGGCCTTTTTCTTTTTAATCTTACGGAGCTTTTTGGGGTCGTCGCCCGCCTTGGCCATAAGCTTGGCATTCTCGATCTCGTGCTCGGGTGCTTCGGCAATCACCATGCCCTCGGTATCGAAGCCCGAGCGGCCGGCGCGGCCGGCAATCTGGTGGAACTCGCGGGCGCGTAGGCGACGCATCTTGTAGCCGTCGAACTTTGTGAGCGCGGTGAGCACCACGGTGTGGATGGGCACGTTGATGCCGACGCCGAGCGTATCGGTGCCGCAGATGACAGGCAGCAGGCCCTGCTGCGCTAAGCGCTCGACCAGCAGACGATAGCGCGGCAGCATGCCGGCATGGTGCACGCCGACGCCGCATCCGAGCAGGCGCTTGAGAATCTTGCCAAAGGCTGTGGAGAAGCTGGTGCCTTTGGCGGCTTCTTTAATAGCCTCGCGCTGCTCCTTGCTGGCGATGCCAAAATTGGCGAGCGACTGTGCCGTCGCAAGGGCGGCATCCTGGCTAAAGTGCACGATGTAGAGCGGGGCCTCGCCGCGGCGCATCGCGAGCTCGACGGTGCCCTCGAGGGAGGTCGTCACATAGTCGTAGCTCAGCGGCACAGGGCGTGGGGCATCGACGACCAAGTCGCAGGTAGCGCCGGTGTGTTCCTCGAGTGAGGCGGCAATCGCGGTGACATCGCCGAGCGTGGCGCTCATGAGCATGAATTGCGTGTGAGGCAGGGTGAGCAGCGGCACCTGCCAGGCCCAACCGCGATCAGGGTCGGCAAAGTAGTGGAACTCGTCCATGGCGACGCAGCCAACATCGGCATCTTCGCCCTCGCGCAGTGCGTCGTTGGCAAGGATCTCTGCCGTGCAGCAGATGACGGGCGCCTTGGTGTTGATATGCGTGTCGCCGGTGATCATACCGACGTTATCGCGGCCGAGCACCTGCACCAAGTCGAAAAACTTCTCGCTGACCAGAGCCTTGATAGGAGCCGTGTAGTAGCAGCGCTTGCCCTGCGCCATGCCTATAAAGAGCATACCTAGCGCGACAAGCGACTTGCCCGAGCCGGTCGGCGTGCCCAGAATGACGTGATCGCCGGCGGCTAGATCCATGAGGGCCTCTTCTTGGTGGTCCCACAGCTCAATACCGCGATTGCTCGTCCATTCAAAGAAGCGCTCGAAGGCCTGGTCGGGCGTGAGCCACGGTTCGGGCTCGCTGCCGTCCTCGGGCTCCCACCAGGTGGGGGAGAGCGCACCGAGTGAGCCGAATTCGGCTTCGGTTCCCGTGCCGCCCGAGAATGAGCTGGCGGCGCCGGCGCCAGAGACGGTGCTGGCGGCGGTATCTATCGTGGTCTGTGCCATGTGGGGGTACTTTCTCTCGCCGTTTGTCCGCCATCCATTATGGCGTAGCGGCGGTGCGGGGCGCCAGCGCGAAAGAAAATGCAGGAAATGGGCGTTCTGCTCAGCCGTTTGGTGCAGTTGTCAGCTAAGTGAGTAGACTTTTTGCAATATCGCGAGCACATGACTTTTGCGCAAGGGCTCTACCTGTGGTTTTATTTCTTCCTATGCGGGTTGTGCTTGGCTATTGCAAAAAAGTCTACTCACTTAGGTTTGAGGGTCGTTCATCGGTGCCTATTTGTGCTTGCTCGCTGGCGTAGCGACCGCCAAAAGCCCCTATGGCTCCTGCGGAAGGCGCTTTTTGCCTTTGCGGGCGCGGTTCCTAAAGTTCTCGACGGCCTCTTCCATGCCCAGAGGTACATAGGTGAGCTCATCGAGGTTATTGGGTAGGTAGCAGGCAAGACTTTGTTCCTGCACGCGGCCCGCCGCGAGCTGTTCGTCGGTTGGCAGCGCACCGGGCGTGGCGCAAATGCCATAGACGACGGCACCCATCTCGCGCGTGCGGCATTCGTATTCGGTCTCGGGATGCTCGGGATGGTCGCGGCGAACGTCGTTACTTACCCAAAGTGTATCGTAGCCGGCCGCGGCAAACTGCCCCAAGGCGTAGTCGCGCAATGGCTTGCTGTCGGTTCGCAGCGTTACGGTGGCGCCAGCTGCAAAGAGCGGGCGATAGAGTATCAGATGGTCGACATGGACGAGTCGTTTTTTGGCGTATTTGGCCTTGGGCTGCGGCGTGGGAAAGTTGATGGTGATGGCATCGAGCTCGCCTGCGGCAAACAGCTGCGGCAGCGATGCAGCGCCTCGGGGCAGGACGAGTGCGTTGGTCAGTTCCTGCTCGCAGATTTTCTGCGCGGCATAGGCGATGCAGATGGGCTCCTGGTCCATACCGATAAAGAGCGTGTTTGGCTCGTTGACCGCGCGCTCTACAAGGTAGGTTCCCTTGCCGCAGCCAAGATCCAGGTGCAGGTGTTCGAAAGGCTTGCTGCCAACTGGCGCGCAAGCCGCGCGCCAATCTCCGACATAGGCCTCGGGGTTCGTCTCAATCGCATCGGCGTAGCGCTCCAGGCGCTCCTCGAGTACAAAGTTCTTAGGCGTGCGAACGTGGACGGCTCCCATGAGGCTCCTTGGTCATAAATGCGAAACGCATGGCTGCGCGTTTCGGCAATGCGTTGGAAGAAGGTGGGCATGGTTTGCCCGAAAGATGCGGTGCGGCTCGGCGGCGAGTCGCCGATACCTACAGGCGCTTGAGAATCACATAGCGGTTGAGCTCACCGCTGCGACCGTCGGCATGGAAACGCTCGAGCTCGCGCACGGGGACCTCGCCGCTCTTGTAGAACGTACGGACGCCGCGCACCAGGTCGGTGATCTGCTGATCGTCAAAGTGATGACAATAGCGGTAGGCGTGGCGGTCGTTTTGCCAGCCAATGAGGTGGTCGCCGGCCTCGAACTGTGCGGAATCGTATCCCTCAAACGGTGGGGCGAGCTCGGCGCGGGCCTCGGCGCGAACGGCCTTGCGCGCCATGCGCTCGTCGTTCATAAACTCCCAAAAGCTGATGGCGATAATGCCGCCCGGGCGCGTCTGGCGTACCAGGGCGTCGAGCACGCGTACGCGGTACTCGCACGACGGCACGTGGTGCATAAAGCCAAAGCAGACCGAGATGTCGGCGAGCGGGGCGTCAAAGAGCGTATCGGGCGTCTCGGCGGGGTTGAGCTTCATGAGGGCATCGAGCACATCGAGCTCCTGGAAGTGCAGGTTGGGGATGCGCAGGGCGTGGCCGCGCGCATCGATGGCCAGGTCCTGGCATGAGTCGACGCCATAGAACTCGAAGGGGCAGCTGGCGTCTGCCGAGGGGCTTGCGCCGTCTACGCCTTTGGCAGCCAGCGTGCCGCCGGCGGCAAAGTTCTCGAATCGCATGTTGCCGCAGGCAAGGTCGAAGACACGGACGGGATGCTCGATGGTGGCCACATCGAGCTGCCCGAGCGCGATGTCCATGGTGCGCACCCAGCCGGGCCACGGGGCCTGCCGCGTATCGGAAAAGGAGGCGGAGTGTTCGCGATAGAACGTGTTGTTGAGCTGGATGAGCGATGAGGCGAAATCGCGGTTCACGGCGCGGAACTCCCTCCGTTGGCGGTGCGGAATAAACGGTACGACCATACTACCGTTAACGCCGCAACGGGGACAACCGAGCTGCGGGTCATTGCTTTGTTTGGACACATTTCCGCAGCTCATATATGCCCGCAACCGCCGGTAGTCAAAAATCTCACTAAAATAGGTGGCATGTTTTTGGCGGTGGCGGATACATTTTTAACTGTGCAAGGCGCCTTAAGAACAAAAACGGTCCGGCGGCACGGCTGGCATCACATAGGAGGAACCATGAATGTAGAAACTGCGCAGCGGCTCGCCGACCTTCGCCGCAGCAAGGGTTTTAGCCAAGAAGGGCTGGCGCGAAAGCTGGGGCTGTCGCGCCAGGCGGTCAGTAAATGGGAGCGCGCGGAGAGCTCGCCCGATACCGAGAACCTGATCTCGCTCGCCAAACTCTATGGCGTGAGCCTGGACGAGCTGCTCAATCCGAGCGATGAGATCGAGGACGATATCGAGTTTGAGAACGAGGACCGTGCCCGTCAGCGCGAGGCCGAGGCGGCAGAGCGCGCCCGTACCCATGAGGCGGCGGCACGCGCAACCGAGGCGGCAACACAGGCGAGTGACGCCGCCGCCAAGGCGGCGCAAGCGGCAAGCTGGAGTGCACAGGCCGCCAATGCCGCTACGGCGCAGGTGACGAGTGGCGGCGCAGTTGGCTCGACTCCGGTGAAGGGCCCGTTCCAGTCGTTCCCGTATTGGGCCGTGTGCTGGCTACTGTTCTTTTTGCTGATGTTCCTGTTTGGTGCCGGCCCCTTTGCCGCACTGATCTTCTTTACAATCCCCATCTATCACTGGGTGGCGCGTGCGCTTGATGGCGATTGGGCGCGTGGGGATATCCAGGTTGGTTCGGCGTCGGTGGCAGCTAGGGCTCAGAATGTTTCCGCTGCGGTTGACGCTGACGTGGCCACCGCGGCCACCGCTGAGCCGATTTCCAAAGAGGGTGATGAATGATGAAGCTTTCGCATGAATCCAAGGTGCGCTTGGGCGTTGGCGTCGGAGCGTTTGTGCTCATCATCGGGCTTGTCTTTGGCATTTCGCGGACATTGATTCATTTTGATGGTCCGTGGGATCTCGACGATGTTGTATCCGGCTTGTCCAGTATGGACGATGTGGTTGACGACGACGATTTTATGAACGATGGCGGTAAATATTCCGCTCAGCCTCAGCAGCTTTCGAGTGCGACCTTTGATGCCGATCAATTTCGCTACCTCGATTTCGATATCGCCGCGGCTACGGTGGACGTCAAGGTTGTTGATGACAACAAGGTCCGTGTTATCGAGCGGGGACGCGTTGCCAAGGGCGTGGATGCCTCCAAGGCCGCGACGCAAAACATCGCATCCGTTGAGGACTCGACGCTCAAGGTTTCCCGATCTGGAAGTGATGACGGTAAGGCAATTGACCGCTCGGTTACGGTTGAGCTGCCACGCCGTGTTGCCGAACATCTGAAGGGGATCAACGCACACGTGGGCTCGGGTGATCTGCAGATTGCCGGTGTCATCTGTGATGGTCTTGACCTTTTCCTGGGTGCGGGAGATGTAGAGTTTACGGGCAGCGTGACTGATGCGCTCAGTGCTGAGGTCGGTTCGGGCGATGTGACGTTCGAGCTCTACCAGGCCCCCGCGAAGTCGATGGACGTAAGCGTGGACTCGGGCGATGTGGAGATAACGGTTCCGAACTCTACGGGCTTTACGGCGAGCCTCACCGTGGGCAGCGGCGACTTCGAGAGCGGTTTCCTTCCGCTTGGCTACGATGGCGAGACCATATTGAATCTTGAATTCGACAACGGTGATAAGTCTGCCACGTATCGTTTTGAGGTTGGTTCGGGTGACATGTCGTTTGATCCGGAGTGACATGCGGTTTTCGGAGATTGGTGCATATAGGCATGCTCTTTGATGAAGGCGCCGAAGCCGAGATCGGCTCCGGCGCCTTTGCCTTTACAATGGGGGCATGGAACAGATTATCTTGAACATACTCGAGGCTCTGCGTCGCGGCGAGACCGTGGATGACAAAGCGCTCGTCAAACTGATACATGCCGAGGCGCGCCGTGAGGGTGCCGACAAACGTGATTTGGCCAAGCGCCGTCTGCTGCCGTTCTACCAGCGGGTTAAACGTGAGGAGCCGGCTCGGTGGGCTGCGTGGAATGTCGATTCCGATCTGGAACGCCAACTGCTGCAGGTGCTGCGCATGAAGCCGCGCCGCACGGCTTCGGGCGTGGCGACCATTACCGTCATCACCAAGCCCTGGCCATGCTCGGGCGATTGCCTATTTTGTCCCAACGATCTGCGCATGCCCAAGAGCTATCTGCACGCTGAGCCGGCGTGTGCCCGTGCGGAGCAAAACTGCTTCGATCCGTATCTGCAGGTGAGCGCTCGTCTGACCGCGCTTTCGCAGATGGGGCATGCGACCGACAAGATAGAGCTCATCGTGCTCGGTGGTACCTGGAGCGACTATCCGCAAGGGTATCAGGCATGGTTTATGTCGGAGCTCTTCCGTGCGCTCAATGACGATGCCGTCGCCGGCGTGGCGGCAAACCCCATGTTGGCGCGTCCGGGCATCAGCCGTGCCGAGGCAGGGCGCCTGCTCGATGATGCTCCCGCCGATGCCCTGCCGCCGGTGGTAACAGAGCGCCGCGAGCGCTATCGGGCTGCCGGCATTGCGACAGACGAGGCCAAGCTCGCTGCCGGCGTTGCCGACGAGCAGGGGCGTGTGGATGCTGCCGTGGGCGGCTATAACCGCGCGGTGCGTTGTCTGTACGGCCCCGGCACGCCGTGGGGCGAGGTCGCCGAGTGGCAGGCGGCAACGATGGAGGAGCTTGAGCAGCAGCAACGCATCAACGAGACGGCGAAGCATCGCGTGGTGGGACTCGTTATCGAGACGCGCCCCGATGCTGTAACGCCGCAGGCGCTCACGCTCATCCGTCGTCTGGGCTGTACCAAGATCCAGATGGGCATCCAGAGCCTCGACCAGCATCTGCTCGATATCAACGAGCGTCGCATTTCGGTGGCGCAGATCGAGCGGGCGTTTTTGCTTGCGCGCCTGTTTGGCTTTAAGATCCATGCGCATTTTATGCTCAACTTGCTGGGCGCCACACCCGAGGGGGACAAGCGCGACTACGAGCGCTTTATGACCGAGGGGGCCTTTATGCCCGACGAGGTCAAGGTCTACCCGTGTGCGCTCATCGAGGGCTCGCGTCTGGTGGGCTGCTATGAGCGCGGCGAGTGGCGTCCCTATACCGAGGAAGAGCTGCTCGATGTGCTTGCCGACGACATCGTGGTGACGCCGGCGTTCTGCCGCATCAGTCGCATGATCCGCGACTTTAGTTCCGACGACATTATGGTGGGCAACAAGAAGCCCAACCTGCGTCAGCTCGTTGAGAACCGCCTGGCTGCTCGGGGTGACGGTGCGACGGTGCGTGAGATTCGCTATCGCGAGATCAGCACGGCGGGTGCCGACCTGGGCGAGTTGACCCTTGACGAAGAAGTGACGTACGAGACGCCGGTGACGCACGAGCGCTTTTTGCAGTGGGTGACGCCGCAGGGCAAGATTGCGGGCTTTTTGCGGCTGTCGCTGCCCGATCGCGCATTTGTTGCCGCGCATGCGGACGAGTTGCCGACGACGCCGGACGAGGCGATGATTCGCGAGGTGCACGTGTATGGCATGGCGGCGCGCGTGGGGGATCAAGGCCAGGCAGCCCAGCACCATGGGTTGGGACGGTCGCTGGTGGAGTGTGCGTGCCATATTGCTCGGGACGCGGGCTATGCGCGCATCAACGTGATCAGCGCGATTGGTACGCGCGAGTACTATCGCCATTTGGGTTTTTACGATCATGGCCTTTATCTGCAAAAGGAGCTCTAAATGAACAAGCCGAGTGTTTCTGCTGGCGTCGTTGCCGGCGTTGCTCTGGGAGCCGCGGCGCTTGGTGCGGCCGCCGTCGCTGTTCGTGCTGCCTGTCTGCAGGTTGCGCGAACCCGCAATGGGTTGGCGCGTGTGAAACGCGTGCACGATGAGGGCGGCGATGAGATTCGCGTGTTGGTGCAAGGCGGCGTCTACCAAAGCGCAAGCTACGTTGGCGAACGTTGGGCGGAGCCCGTCTTTGCGTACTATCGTGCGTTTGACGACGTGTTTGAGGCCGAGGGCGCAATGCGTGACGCTTATGGTCATGGCATCGACCGCATGCTTATGCTGGGCGGCGGCGGGTTTGCCTATCCCAAGTTCGCGCTGATGTTGCATGAGAGTTTGCGCATGGACGTCATTGAGTACGATGCCGAGATTACACGTCTAGCGCGTCGTTGGTTCTACCTAGACGAGCTGGAGCGTACGGCGGGCGATCGCCTGCGGGTGATTACCGCCGAGGCGCGTTCGTACCTGGGCGTGACGAGCGTGGGGCATCGTCGCTACGACGTGGTCGTGAGCGATTGCTTTGGCGGTGCCGAGCCCGTACGCGAGCTGGCGACGGTTGAGGCGATGCGTTTGGTGCGGGGCAGCCTGAACCCCGGCGGTATCTATGCGGCCAATATCGTGAGCGCGAACGAGGGGAGCGACGTGACGTTCCTGCGCGATTGCGCAGCCACGGCGCTCGAGGTGTTCGCCCATGCCTGGGTGGTCCCGTGTGGCGATGCGGAGTTCGGTGGCGAGGAGAACTACCTGCTCATCGCCAGCGACGGCGACTACACCTTTGCCGAAGCCGTGCCCTTCGATGCTGACTTCCTCGGCGCGGCCCTCCACGACAAGTAAGTCTCCCCGTCCCAAAAAAAGACTGGTCCTAGGCGTGGTCGCACCAGCTGCGGACACGCTGCTTCATGCCCTCTATGTCGAGCACGCCTTCGGCAAAGCCCTTGCGCACGAGCTCTTCGGGAACAAACTCGTCGTAGCGGTCAAAGTAAGGCACCTCGCCAGGATAGACGAGCTCGATGGGATCGAAGTCCTTCTCGGCCTCGGCGGCGAGCACCTCAAAGAACGTCTCCTCGTCGGCCTTCATCTTAAACTGCATAAAGTACGGGCGTGACGAGTCGAGTCCGCGAAGGCCCAGCTCCGCGGCACATTTAATCTTGAGCATGCGCTCGAGCGCCAAAAAGGCGTAGCTGCCCAGCCAGGGGAAGAGCACCCAGGTATCGCCGCCCAGGTTGATGAGCGGCTTGGTTCCCGCACCCGAAATCTCGGCCGTATGACGAGCCTGTGCTAAGCGGGCCCGTGCGTTACCCATAAGGTACGGATATGCCGCGTGCTCGTTGAGCGCCTTGCGCATGCGCTCGAGTACGTGTGTATTGATGTCGCCGGGGCAGTCGCCAAAGTAGGCCGGCACCCGGCCCTTGACCTGCGTGGCAAAGACGGTGTGGCGCCTCCAGTCCACTTCCTCGACAATCCAGCAGTGTCCGGCGATGGCGATGCGCTCACCGGGCGGTGGCGGATTGACGATCGTGCCCAACTCGGCCGACTCGCTGCGAACGGTGAACTCCTCGTTTTCCTGGAATACGGCGTAGAACTTAAAGTTGTTAATGATGCGCTCACCCGCGAGACCCACGATGAGCCCACCGCCCTCGGTGACCTGGATATGGTCGATCTTAATGAGGTGACGTAGCAGCACACGGTAATCGTCTGCCGAGACACGGTGGAAATAGCTGAGCGTGAGCACGCGCTGGGCAAGTTCGGCCGGCGTGAGCTCTCCGGTGCTGGCGAGGGTCGACATGGTCTGGTGATAGAGCAGACTGTAGGGGAGACGATCGAGCTCGGGTGGCTCGACCCACTTTTCCTCGCGATAGAGTTGTACGAGCGCGATACCCTGCAGGAGCTTCCAGGGAATGGTTTCGGGCATCATCGTGCGCGGCTCGGGCTCTTCCTCGCGCATGACAAACCACATCTCGGGCGGAAGATCGCGACGGCCTGTGCGCCCCATGCGCTGCAAAAAGGAGCTGACGGTAAACGGCGCGTCAATCTGGAAGGCGCGCTCCAGGCGGCCGATATCGATACCGAGCTCCAACGTAGAGGTGGTGACGGTTGTCTGCGTCTGCTCCTCGTCGCGCATGAGCTCCTCGGCCGTCTCGCGTAGCGATGCCGAAAGATTGCCGTGATGGATGAGAAAACGGTCGGGCTCGTGCCGGCTCTCGCAGTAGCTGCGCAGCATGGAGCACACGGCCTCTGCCTCCTCGCGCGAGTTGGCAAAGACCAGGCATTTGCGGCCGCGCGTATGCTCAAAGATATAGCCCATGCCGGGGTCGGCGTTGTCGGGCGCCGTGTCGGTGGGGTTGAGAAGCGCCTGCTCGGTCGCTCGTGGGATGTCGACTTCGCCCTCGGGGGCCGAGGAAGTGCGACGGTCTTTGGGAGCGGCCTTGCCCCGCGCCTGCTCACGACGTTGACGGTGTTCTTCCTGTGTAAGCTGTCCGCTGTGGCACATGTCTTGTCCGGATGCGGGCAGCGCCGCGGGCGCCGCCGTCTCAATACGCTCGCAAGCAAGCACCTCGGCTTCTTGTGGACCTGTGCCTACGAATCCTCGTTGCTGAGCCTGGGGGCCCGAGTTGTAGAAGTGCTCCATGGAGATGCGCCACACGCGGCGCGGTTCCTCAAAGCGGGGGATAACGCAGTCGCGCCCCGTTCCCTGCGAGAGAAAGGCGCCCGTGCGCTCGGGGTCGCCGATGGTGGCCGAAAGGCCAATGCGGCGGGGCTGCACGCCTGCCATGCGTGAGAGGCGCTCGATAAGACAGAGCGTCTGCCCGCCGCGGTCGCCGCGCATGAGCGAATGGACTTCGTCGATAACCACATAGCGCAGGTCGCAAAACATACGAGGGATCGCCATGTGCTTATGGATCAGGAGCGCCTCGAGCGACTCGGGCGTAATCTGTAGGATGCCGCTCGGTTTTTTGATGAGTTTGGCCTTGTGTGATTGCGAGACATCGCCATGCCAGTGCCAGACGGGGATATCGGCTTCTTCGCACAGGTCGTTGAGGCGGACGAATTGGTCGTTGATGAGCGCCTTGAGGGGGCCAATGTAGAGGGCGCCCACGCTTGCGGGCGGGTTCTCCCAAAACTCGGTCAGGATGGGAAAGAAGGCTGCCTCGGTTTTGCCGGAAGCCGTGGATGCCGTCAGGAGCACATTGTCCTGTGTGTTGAAGATGGAATCTGCCGCCGCAACCTGGATAGAGCGCAAGCTCTCCCAATCGTGGGAGTAGATGAAGTCTTGGATAAACGGGGCGTAGCGGTCAAAGGCGTTCACGGGGCCTCCTTTCAACAACGAATCTCTCAACGCGGCTGGCAACGGCTTGCTGCATTACTGCTTCAACGTTCGCCCAGATAAAACCTACCAAAATAAACCTGTCCATTTTTGGCAGGTTAGATGGTGAACTCGGCGAAATTGCGGTCGCCGCCTGCGGTATCGGTGTCGCCTGTTGCGGTCGCCGGCGCTAGCGTGTCGCCGCCGACGCTTTGCAGCAGCTCGGCCACGTTGGCGTCGGGGTTTTGGCATAGGATGTCGAGCAACTCGATAAAGTCACGAATGACCTCGCGCGGCGTCAGGTGCGTGTCGGCTCCCACACGACCGAACTCAATCTTGAGGAAGTCAACCAAGTCGTTTTCGGTCAGCGTGGGCGTCCAGCCAAAGTAGCCGGCGTGAATTTGCATGAGTTTTTCGATCAGCACCAGCAACTCCTCGTAGGTGAGTGGTTGCAGGCGGATGATGGGCGCAAGCATGTCCTTAAGGTCCTCGCGCGCAAAGCGGCCCTGGGCGAGTCGGCTGCGTAGGGCCTCGTAGGAAAACACACCGCGGCGGCGGTCCTCGATGGAGGTCGGCGTGCCACCCATGATCATGCCCAGGTACTGCGCCTTGCCCTGAAGTGTGTCGTTGTACATGGTCAGGATCTTCTCGTAGTTGTACTGGCGCGTGATGGCGTTGGGAATCTTATACAGATTCACGAGCTCGTCGATGAGCACCAGCATGCCCTTGTAGCCGCTGCAAACCAAAAAACGCGCGATGAGTTTGACGTAGTCGTACCAGTCATCGTCGCTGATGATGGTTGAGGCCCCCAGTTCGGCGCGAGCCTCGCTCTTGGTGCGGTATTCGCCGCGGATCCATTTGGTCACGCGGCTCATGGCCTCTTCGTCGCCCTCGGATACGGCCGTGCGATAGCGGCGAAGCATGCGGGTGAAGTCGAAGCCGTGGACCATCTCCTCGAGCGGGGTCAGTTGGGCATTGACGACCGACTCGTCGACGTTGGCACACGAGGCGACCCAGCGATCCAGAATAAGGTTGAGCGCACCGCCCTCGGGGCGCGTCTTGGTCGATATATTGCGGATGAGCTCGCGGTATGTGGCAAGGCCCTGCCCCTGACCGCCCTGCAGGCGTCGCTCGGGCGACAAGTCGGCATCGGCGACGACGAATCCCTCGCCCATGGCGTGCGTGCGGATGGTCTGGAGCAAAAAGCTCTTACCGGCGCCGTAGCGACCGACTAAAAAGCGGAAGCTCGCGCCGCCATCGGCGATGAGACTTAAATCGGTGAGCAGGGCGCGGATCTCGACCTCGCGCCCTACGGTGATGTAAGGAAGGCCGATGCGCGGGACCACGCCGCCCTTGAGCGAGTTGAGAATGACGGCAGCGACGCGCTTGGGCACGCGGGGTGCTGCGGATGCGGTATCACTCATGGTCTAGGTATCCTCTCACGTCTGCTTCGTAGTCCTCGATAATCTGCGGCCCTGCCGCGCCGAATTCGATAACGGTGTCTCCCACCAGGTCAAAGAGCGCCTCGTTGATGGTATCGACAAGCATGTCCTCACTCTTGCCCGACTGCGCCACCGCCGATGCCGTCTGCGCTGCGTTTTGCTCGAGTAGTGCTCGAAGATAGGCGTCTGCGGCGGGATCGAGTGCGGACGCGGTGTCAGCGGACGTGGGTGCTGGTGCGAGGAGCGGGGCCACGACGCCAAACTGCTCGGTGGAGATGGTCGGCTCGCTAGCCTCGTCCTGCTGCATGGTCGTCGCGACTGGTTCGGCGATCGTGCCGGCCACGGGCTTGGCTTCCCGTCGTTCGGCAACTGTCACCTCGGCATCCGCAAGCGTGCCGTCCTCGCGTTCCTCGTCGATCAAAAGCGCTTCGCGCGTTTGTGCGGCAGCGCTCCGAATGTGCCCCAGCTGGCTCAGATCGATATCGATCTTGACGGGCTGGTGTGCGGCGTCCCACGAAAGCCATGCCACAATCTCGTCATCGATAATCTTGGCCAGATATTTGGGGACCTTTTCTTCCTTAAGGGGATGGGCAGGGTCCAGGGCCAGGCGCAGGCGTTGGTCGCAGGCGCGCATCATCTCGCCAAGTTTGCTGCTCTTTTGTCTGCTGCCGTGAATCCGCATGCATTCCCAAAAACCGTTTTGGCAACGGTAGATATGGATGGGGTCCAGACGGTATTCGCAGTCCTCGTGGCGCTCGGGCGCAAAGAATACGGCCGAGGCAAACATGGTGTAGGGCATGGCCGTCTCCTCCCCAAATAAACTTGCCACGATGCCGGTCTTTCGGTGCGTGTCATAGTAGCGCGCCATGCGGACATACACGGCGCACGCCACGTGGCGCAGATCACGGTGGTGGCTGCGGTCGAGCCGCGAGCTACTTAGGTTGTACGTGGAGAGGGCGTTGATGGCGGCCATGAGTCGCTCCTCGCGCACCTCATCGGGCGGAAGGGGGAGCGTGGGCTCGGAGGTTTTGCGACGCTTAGGGGTCTGGCCGGACGGTGCCGGTACAAGGTCTCGTGCCGCGCGCCGCAGTTCGATAAGGGCGTTATCGAACATGACGGTTTTAGAGTCGCGAAGCAGCTTGGGGTCGAGCCCGTGGAACACGGCGTAATCTTGCAGCCACACGCGCGCAAACCGGTCGATGCCGGGCTCGAAGGCGCGATAGACATCCCAAAAAGCCTTGATCTTGTTAAAACCATCGAGTGGATTATCTACGCCAATGCCGCAGATCAGCTCATAGAGATACAGAAAGGCAAAGGACGTAGACGTTTCCTCGACGGTTCCGCGGCGCACTTGGGCACGCCAGGTAAAGTAGCCGCGCAGTTGCCGGTCGCTCATGGCGTTGTAGGTGGGAAAGTACGACTTAAAGGTGCCGTTGTAGGGACAGTCGTCCTCAAAGTCGGCCATCAGCAGGCCCTGGCGGTAAAAAAGCTCGGCTTCCGAAAGCCAGCGGCCCGCACCGCCCTTGGGGTCATCCTGCCAGCGCGATATCTCGCGCATTTTACGGTACTGGTCGGGGAGGAAATTCTGCATCTGTCGGCCGGTTTTGAGAATCGGCTCGTCTGCGTAGGTTTCGTTTGAGAAGCGGGCGGACTGATGGGTCCGGGCCTCGGCCATAATGCGCTCGATGAGCATCTTGATGTCCTGGTCGGCCACCGCTCCTCCTCTCGAACGCAGCTACGGTGACCTCATATCATAGCACAGCATCAAACAGATGTTCGAGATACCGCTGCGTTGCTAGATTTAGAACAGGAGGGCGTATATGACGGCGATGACGACGGAGGGAAGCATATTGGCCGTGCGGAAGGTCTGAGGACGGATGAGGTTGACGCCGACGCAGAAGATGAGCATGGAGCCTACGAGCGAAAGGCTGTTGAGGGCTGCTGTGGTCATGATGGGGGAGAGCGCGCCGGCAAACAACGTGATCGTCCCCTGGAACACGGCGACGGGCAGGGCGGAGAAGATGCAGCCGCGGCCAAGCGAGGCCGTCATGGTGCAGACGATGATGCAGTCCAGTGCGCCCTTGAGGGCAAGCGTTGACCAGTCGCCGAGCAGGCCGTCCTGGATCGATCCCACAATGGCCATGGCGCCGATGCACACGGTGAGTGAAGTCGAGACAAAAGCGTTGGTGAACTCGTTATCGCCCTCACTGCCAGTCTTGCGCTTGAGCCATTCGCCAAGGTTCTCGATGGCGGCCTCCAAGTTGATGGCCTCGCCGATGAGCGAACCGAGCGCAAATGAGACGATGAGCATGGTGGTACCGGTGGTCGCTAGCGCCTTTCCATCGATGATGAGCATCTTTTGCATGGTGCCGCCCAGGCCGATAAACAGGACGCACAGCCCCGATGCTTTCATGAGCGTGTCTTGGATGCGCGGTGTAATGAAGCGGCCGCCCGCTAATCCCAAAAGACCGCCCGCAACTAAAAGCGCAACGTTGATGATTGTTCCCAAGCCCGGCATGAGCCCTCCTGTATTGATGCCAACGTGGCAATCGTAGCAGAACGAAATGCGAGGCACATCGCGACTCATCTAATACGTTATATAAGTGGTATTAGGAATGATGCGCAGCATTTAAGCCTCAGGTGGTTGTCGGGACATAGGGGTAGTAGTCAAAGCGCAGTGTCATAAGCCGCTGCGGGGATTCAATAGCCGCGGCGATGATATTGGCATCGCGGGCACGATCAAACCCTTCGAGTTCGATCTGATACGAGACGTCTTGCATAATGTCCAGACGTCGCCAGGCTAGAAGTGTGTCGCCATCGAATTCCAAGGTCTTGCCTCCGTCTGGGGCAACGGCGTATAGACGCAGTTTAGCGGTGGTTGCAGGGTCGACAACCGTGACCTTTTTAATTTCGTTTCGAGTATTCTTGGCGCCCAACAAGGTGAGCAGTGTTGGGGCCACGACCTCGCCCGATGGCAAAAAGACGACTTCGATGGATTCGGGAAATGCGATGATGGCCGACTTGCGGACGGGCTGATTGGCGGCGGCAACTTCGATGTTTGCAGCATCGATGACCTCTGTGTGGTCGAGGGCGGCAAGCACGCAGCAGTTACCTTCATCGATCTCCTGAGGATCAGCAAGTCCCAGACTGTCCGCGAGCTCGGGATCGTTTGGACCGGTAGCGGGCTCATTCGGTGCTTCGAAAGAAGCTGGGACGCTGTTTGTCGGCGACGGCGTGTCGCCCGCACCTGCTTCTTTGTCCGTGCTCTCTTCTTGTATGGTTGCGTTGATGGGTTCGTCGTTTGAGGGGAGCGTCTTGGCGTCAAGCGCGGAGGGGACAATCCCGATGGCTCCGGATCCGTTCCACTCCATCTCGAGAAGCGCCGGGTCGGCAAGAATGCGTTGCCTGCCTAGCGTGTGGGTATCGATCGCAATAGGGCCTGCCTCCGTCCCGCGCGTAAGGCTGAGCGATCCGGCCGGCTTCTCGAAATGAATGTCTGTGTCTTCGGTACTGGCGGCGTAGAACAGCAGGGATGCTTCTCCCGCCGCGATGGCATCGGTGCCCGCCTTGGTCAGCCGCAGCGATGCCGTGAATGAGAGGGTGGGCTGCACATCGTCTGCATTCGCGGCGGCGCAGCCCAGACATATACCGCCTCCTTTCTCGAAAAACGCACCGTCGAAGGCGACCTTCGCTCCGTTCGCCGAGTCATCGACCGAAGCGATATCGATGCGCAACCCCAAATCGCACGGATCGCCATCTGCATCGAGCACAATCGAGCGCCATGTGCAGACGGCGCACCCCGCCTGGGAGCCGTTTGCCTTGTTCGAACGATTGATATCCACGACTATCGAGCCGTCCGTATTACGACGAAGGCATCCCGAGGTTGAGATTGCGGCCTGTGCGAACGAAAAACGCTTGCACGCAATGGCGCTCGACGGATTTGGTGCGGAGCTTAGGGCTGCTGGTAAGGAGTCTGCCATGACGGGAGTCGCCCAAGCGGCGACAGGCGTTCCGGTTGCGAGCGCGCCGCAGAGTGCGACGACGGGCAAAAGGTTCTTCGATGCCATGGGGTCTCCTTAGCTAATTTAGTGCGGCCTGTCCGTGTTTCGTTTCTGGCTGCGTTTGATGTGCAGACCGAGGCCGGCGGTTCCCGCACCTGCTGCCGTGGCGCCTGCTGCCAAGAGCCATCGTCTGTCGTCTGTCTGTGCCAACGGTTCCTTGCAGTTGCCGCGGTCGAGCTCCGAGAGGTCGACCGTCACTTGCGTGGCGGCCTGCGCCTGTTCTTGCTGGGCAAAGGCCATGGCTGGCCCAAACGCTAGGATACTGACGGCGGCCAGGGCGACGGCCTTATGCCGTGTGCGCACCGGGCTCGACCGTCCAGGTGATCGTTGCAACCTGATCGCCTTCGCCGGTTACGCGGAAGATGTCGCGCGTGACGCGGGCGACGTTTCCGCTTGTCTTGAGCTTAATTTTGTCCGTGCCGCCGGCAATGCCCTGGTAGCCCATGTCGAAGGCTGCATTCTTGGAAAGATCGAGGCCCGTCTCCTGCATTGCGGCGCTGGCGTTCTGGAGTGCGCCGTCGGGGCCGACCTTAAAGTCGATGGAATTCTGCGCGGTTCCGGCCTTGGCGTCGGCGGCAATGGTCCAGGTGTTCATGGCGTCGATCTTCATGTTGGTGACATGGATGCCGTAGGCCGAATGATTGTCGATGGTGGTCGCGTCTTCTGAGGGGCCCTGAAGCGTGCCGTCGGCCTTGGCGACGAAGGGAATAACCGTCGGAACTTTGAACTCTACGTTGTCGATCTCGGTCCTGACCATTACTTTCGTGGTTCCAACGCGCCCGGCTGCCAGAGCTGGCGTCGGGGCGGCGCCCATTGCGAGCGCGAGCGCGAGCCCTGCGCCCACGACGAGCGCTCTGGCTCCGTTCATGTTCCTGGTGATGTCCATGGTCGTTCCTTTCTATTCGCCGCGGGCCGTCCCCGCGATGATTGGACGAATGCTGGTGAATTGCGTGCGGTGTCGCGTCGGCCGAAAAAGCTAGTTCTCGGCTTGCTCAACCCGTACCTTGACACGTGTCGGATTGCCGTGGCTGTCGAGGGTCTTGGCATCGAGTGCCTGGATCTCGATGTATGCCTCTCCTTCTTTGATGTCGCCGGCGGGGCACGTCTCGATTGTCTTGCCGGTCTCGACCACACCGGATTCGTACATGGTCTCGTCGTTTTGGATGACGCGGAATCGCTGGGGAAATTTATTGTCTTGGACGTTTTGCACGTTGACGCGCAGCTTGCCGTCCTCCTGTAGCTGAGCGACCGGCGCGACCGAAATCGTCATCATGTTGTCGCGGACGATGGCATCGAGCTCATCTTGGATTTCTTGTCGCGATTTACCCTCTGCCGTCGTGACTGAGGCGCCCGCTTCGGGCACGGGCTGCGACTGCCAGGCGTATAGCCCTACGGCGATGAGGGCGCAGGCGATAGCCAGGCAGACAACGACGAGTTTCTTGCGACGCCCCAGTCCTGCGAGGCGGGGCGGCTTCTTCGCACTCATGCGGCGTCCTTGGTGGTGTAGACACGTGCGAACGTGGACGGGTCCGCTCCAAAGAGCATGTGAAGCATCAGGCGGCGCGAGTAGATGAGCTCGTCAAAGTCGTGAGGGAGCTCGATGTCGTGGATACGCGCGATGTGGTGGGCGAGCGCCGAGAACGACTCGGGGTCGCAGATAACATCGGTGGTGACGTGGTAGACCGCCGTATCGGGGAACGCCTCTTCGTCGAAAGGCAGGAGATAGGGATCGTCGTCGACCTCGATGGCGACGCCGTACTGGGGCCAGTAATATGCCATGGGAACCTCCCTGCTTCTGGGGCCAAAACTTCTATCGGTTTTGGCTGTCGACGCCGACCGTATCAGCCGCTACTTGACCAATTTCTGACCAAATGCTTGACGGATTGACATCTCCGCAGGTAAAAGGTGGAAAAATTACCTCAACTTTTTTCGAGCGACAATCGAGCGGTCGGCGACGGCGGGGCGATATGTGTCAAAAGCATCGTCTGCCGAGGAAGCCTTGCCGTTCGCCGAATTGCACAAACGTAAAAATCGCCAATTATGGAGACGGTCTCGAACACGTCGACGAAACGATGCGGTAGCATCTCCCTGCAAACACTGTAGTTAGCTAAAGGGGGAGTTCGCGTGTCTGCAACCATTAAACCCTTCACCGATGAGTTCGAAGAGTATGGCCGCGATGAATCTCGTGCATCGGGCGAAGCATCGAGCATCTCGTTTCCGACAACGGAAGACGAGGTCCGTGCCATTTTGGAAACGCTCCATGCCGAGCGTGTCCCGGTAACGGTTCAGGGCGCCCGAACCGGCCTTGCCGCCGGTGCCGTGCCCCACGGTGGGCATATCCTCAATACTTCCCGTATGAATCGCTACTTGGGCCTTCGCCGCGATGAACAAGGCCAATTTCTGCTGCGCGTGGAGCCGGGCGTTGTGCTCTCGGAGCTGCGTAAGCAGCTGAGCAAGAAGGTACTGCCGACCGCTGGTTGGGACCAGGCATCGCTTGAGGCCTACGAGGAGTTCCAAGAGTCCCCCGAGCAGTTCTTTCCCACCGATCCCACCGAGGCATCTGCCTGTCTGGGTGGCATGGCGGCATGCAACGCCTCCGGCGCCCGCAGCTACGCTTACGGCCCCATGCGCCCGCATATCACGGGACTCCACGTCGCGCTGGCTGATGGCGATTTGCTTGAGCTTCAGCGCGGCGAGGCTTTTGCCCAGGGCCGCCACCTGTCGCTCGTGACGGCAGAGGGTCATACATTCGAGCTTGATCTTCCTGACTACACCATGCCCAAGACCAAAAATGCCTCGGGGTATTTTGTTGCGGACGATATGGACGCCATCGATCTTTTTATCGGTGCGTGCGGCACGCTCGGCGTCATTACCGAGCTCGAGATCGCCCTGCAGGCGGCACCTTCGGTCGTATGGGGTGTGAGTTGCTTTTTCGATAGCGAAGACAAGGCCGTGTCCTTTACCGATTCCGTGCGTCCCGTGCTGTCCCATGCCGCCGCTATTGAGTATTTCGATGCTGGCGCCCTGGATATCCTGCGTCGCCAGCGCGAGCAGTCGACAGCGTTTGCCTCGCTGCCGGCGCTCGACGACGAGGCAAAGGTCTGTGTCTACGTGGAGCTCGACTGCGATGACGAGGCGCAGGCGACCGAGGAGCTGTACCACCTTGGATGGGTGCTGGAGTTTGCGGGCGGCCGCGACGATGCGACATGGGTCGCCCGCACCGAAGTCGATCGCGAGTGCCAGCGGTTCTTCCGCCACGCGGTGCCCGAGAGCGTCAACATGCTCATTGACGAGCGTCGCCGCACCGACCCCACCATTACCAAGCTGGGATCGGATATGTCGGTGCCCAATGCACGCCTTGCCGATGTCATGGCCCTCTATCGCCGCACGCTGGCCGAAAGCGGGCTTGAGTCTGCTGCCTGGGGACACATCGGGAACAACCATCTGCATGTGAACATCCTGCCGCGCGATGCGCAAGACTACCGTCGTGGTGGAGAGCTCTTTGCCCAGTGGGCTTCCGAGGTCACGGCCATGGGCGGTGCCGTTTCTGCCGAACACGGCGTCGGCAAGATCAAGGCGGGCTTCTTGGAGACGATGTACGGCCACGAGGCCATGGTCGAGTCGGCGCGCCTCAAACTCCAGCTCGATCCTGCCGGCCAGTTGGGTCGCGGCAACCTGTTTACGGAGAAGCTCTTGGATGAACTCGTCCAGAAAGGGGGCGCGTGAAGATGAGTGATTTCCATATGGTGGTGTGCGTCAAGGCGGTGCCCGGAAGCACCGAGGTCAAGATGGACCCCAAGACCAATACTATCGTGCGTGATGGCAAGCAGGCGGTCATTAATCCCTTCGATGCAAGTGCCCTCGAATGTGCGCTAGCGCTGAAGGACGACTTTATCGGCTTTGGCATGGACGTGCGTGTGACGGTGGTGTCGATGGGCATCCCCGCGACCGAATCGCTGCTGCGCGACTGCATCGCCCGCGGTGCCGACGACGCGCTGCTGCTGACCGATCGCGCCTTTGCGGGCGCCGATACCCTAGCCACCACCTATGCCCTCAAATGCGGCATCGAGGCACTCGATGAGGACTTTGACCTGCTCATCTGCGGCAAGATGGCGGTGGACGGCGATACGGCCCAGATCGGCCCCGAGCTGGCCGGCGCCTTTGGGGTCCCCTGCGTGACCGACGTGAGCTGTGTGCAGAGCGCGGGATTTACGACGTGTGGCTCGCTGGCGCTCGTTCACGGCTGCGATGCCGGCGAGGAGACGGTGTACCTGGAGATGCCGTGTGCGATGACGACTGCCAAGGAGATTGGCCAGCTGCGCATGCCGAGTATTGCCGGTATTCGCGCGGCCGAGGATGCAGACGTGCGCGTGGCCAGCGCTGCCGACGTAAACGCCGACCCCTCGCGTTGCGGCCTTGCCGGATCACCGACGCAAGTCGTGCGCTCGTTTGTGCCCGACCGTGACCAAACGTGCGAGGCCGTCGAGGGAACGGCGTCCGAGCAGGCGGTAAAACTTGCCAAGATTATCGAGGGGATGGCATAGATGAGCGGGCTGATTATCGATAGCGAAGCCTGTATCGGCTGCGGTCGCTGCGTTCGCGCCTGCGCCTCGGGCGGCATTGTGGTGGAGGGTGAGCGCCCCAATCGCTGTGCCCGCGTAACCGACGGCTGTATCCTGTGCGGTGGGTGCGTCGACGCCTGCCCCGTCAACGCCATCTCGATTGAGCGCGACGGGGCCGCCGGCGCGGCAGACCTTGACGCATATCGAGACATCTGGATCTTCGTGCAGACTGACGAGCACGATGCCGTTGCATCCGTGGCCTTCGAGCTCATGGGCAAGGGGCGCGAGCTTGCCGATGCCCGCGGCTGCCGTCTGGTGGCACTGGTCGGCATGAGCCCCGAGGGCTCACTCGGGGACCTGGAGCATCTGATTTGCGCCGGTGCGGACGAAGTTCTGGTCTGTCGTGACGAGCGCCTGCGTCAGAACGACGCGGAGGTCTACGCCCGCTTGATCTGCGATTTGGTAGCCGAGCGCAAGCCCGAGGCCATTCTGTACGGCGCGACCGCCTTTGGTCGCGAGCTGGCGCCCAGTGTGGCCGTGCGCTTGCAGACGGGCCTTACGGCCGATTGCACGGTGCTTTCGATGGATACGGAGACGGGTCTGCTGCAGCAGACGCGCCCGGCGTTTGGCGGCAACCTGATGGCCACCATTATCTGCCCCAACCACCGTCCTCAGATGGCAACGGTGCGCCCCGGCATCTTTAAGGCGCCCGAGTTTGACTATAGCCGCTCCGGCACGATTGCCCAGGTAGTGCTAGCGGATGACGTTAAGGCCCGTGTCGAGATCTCGATTCCCGCCGAGGAGTGGGGACAGCAGGCCTCAATTGCCGATGCCGAGCGTCTAGTCGTGGTGGGCCGCGGCATCGGCTCCAAGAAAAACCTACCGCTGATGCGAAAGCTTGCCGAGGCTCTGGGTGCCGAGCTTGGCTGCACGCGCCCCGTGGTGGAGGCCGGCTGGCTGGAGTATCGCCACCAAATTGGCCAGACGGGTGTATCGGTCTCGCCCAAGCTCCTCGTGAGCATCGGTGTCTCGGGCGCTATCCAGCATCTCGCCGGCATCGGTGGGGCGGAGTGCATTGTCGCCATCAATGAGGACCCGGATGCCCCCATCTTCGGTGCCGCCCGGTACAAGGTCGTCGGCGATGCCGTTGAGATCGTTGAGGAACTGCTGGCTCAGCTCGAGTGCTAAGCGCTTGCCAGCCAGCGGCGCAGCTCGTCCTTAAGGCGGCTCCAGGTTGCCTGCGCGGCGGGGTCGGTAAAGGGTCGCGTAATGCCAAAGGGCGCGTCGAGCAGGCGATAGATATCGCCTTGCTCGCGCGCCAGTGCACGGCTTGCCGGATGGACGAGCTCAAACATAAAGCAGATGAGCCCCACCAGGTAGTCCGCCGGCTCGTTGCGCTCGTCACGCGCGACGCAGCGATGCTCGTCAAAGGCGGTAAGCGCCGGTGTCGAGAAGTGGCTGGCGAGAAACGTGTCCTCATCCACCTTGAGGATGGTGTCGACGGTGCTGTCGGCGATGGTGCGCATAATGTCGATCTTGTCGCCGTCGCGCACGATATCGCAGAAGCGCCGCGTGCGCTCGTCGAGCTGCGCGGGTAGACGGAAATCGCTGTGATAGGCAATGCTCGCTCGGATGAGCTCATCTTCTGCCGGGTCATCGATAAAGTCGCGGACGCTCGTCACGGCGGGTGCATCGGCGGGATTCTCGCCAAAGAGGACCTCGATGCCCAGCGCTGCATGGCCCATGCTCTCGGCGTCCTTAAAGGTGTCCCAGCGTCGCAGCTGCTCAAAGCGGCCTATATCGTGCAGCAGGCCGCAAAGCCATGCCAAGTCAATATCATCTGACGACCAGCCCTGCTCGCGCGCTACGGCATCGCATGCCTCGGCCACGTGGTACGTATGCTCGATTTTGAGCGCGATGCGTGGGTTGGTGGCGTCGTAGGCATCGGTGTAGCTTTTGAAGGCTGCGCGCGCCCGGTCTCGATCGATAGCTGTCATAATGACTTCCTAAAAAGTTGTGTCTTTCGATCCGGTGGCAATTGTAGGCGAACTTTATTGCCACCGGTTGATATTTCTGCTGCGTTGCGAGGTGCGCTGCAGACGACTTACCAGAATGGGAGTGGCATGGTCCTTAGGATCTTTAAAACCGTCTGGCCGGTGATGCTTACCTATGTTGCAATAGGCGCGCCGTGCGGAATGATCATGGGGCAGACGGGAATGGAACCCTGGATGGTCTTTGCCCTGAGCAGCACGTTTGTGACGGGCAGCGGCCAGTTTATGATCTGCAACCTGTGGCTGGCAGGTGTGCCTGCGGCGTCGATCGTCGCGAGCGTTGCTGCCATCTCCTCGCGCTTTGCGCTTTACTCGGCATCGATCACGTCGCATCTGACGGGTGCCTCGAAGAGTCAGACGCTGGCTGTTGCCGCGACACTTACCGAGGAGGCATATGGCATCTCGCTTGCCAAGTTGGTTGAAGGGGAGGATTGGGGCCCGCGCGAGTCCTTTGTGCTCAACGTGATCCTTATCGCAACATGGGGCGTATCGTGTACGACGGGCGCCATCGTCGGCGCCGTTGTCGATGTTCCCACCGCCATTGCAGCCTTTGTCTGCACCTCGCTCTTTATCTGCCTGCTCTTTTCGCAGCGGCTGTCGCGCGGCAACGTTGTCGCGGCGGTTTCGGGCGCGGTGTCCGTCGCCGTATGCAAGTTCTTGGGCCTCGTGAATATTGCCGTGCCGGCAAGCGTCGTGGTCGGCATTACCATTGCGCTGGCGTGCGATGCTGTATTTGACGGAAGAGGTGCCCGCGATGCCCGTTAACGAGTTCTTGGTTCTGTGGCTGTCGTCGTGGGCTGCTATCGCGTTCTTTCGCATCGCGCCGGCGTTCGCCTTGCGCGGGCGGACCCTGTCGCCCCGTATTACCGAGGCCCTGGGCTATATCCCGCCCGCTGCCTTTGCCGCGCTGGTCGCCAACGACTTGGTGAGTCCCGGCGCGTTCGACGCGGGGCTCTGGCCTGCCTTGGTTCCCTGGATTGCGGCCGCCGGCGTCGTGGTCGTGGCGGTCAAGACAAAATCGATGCTGTGGTGCTGCGTCTCGGGCATCGCACTCTATATCGTCTTGAGCCTTATATAGGGGTGGCGTCGCGGGCGCCGAATCTCGTTCCATCCCAACTTGTCGAGTTTTTCACCGAGCTGGTCTATTTCTTCTGGTACCATGGTCAAACTTTACTGTAGCAAAGCGTGACGTGGGCTTTTGTACCCCGTCAGCGGAAATGGGGGTTTCATGGCACAGGAAGCAACCGCCAACGAGCAAAAGAAATTCAAGGTCCCGCGCATCCCGGGCGACATCATGATTTATCCGATGATCGTCGGTCTTTTGCTCAACACCTTCTGCCCGCAGGTTTTTGAGATCGGCGGATTCTTTACGGCTGCCTGCCGCGGTGGCTCCAATACCATCGTCGCCGCGATCCTGCTGTTTGTGGGCGCCGGCATCAGCTTTAAGTCCACGCCGGGCGCTATCAAGACCGGCATCGTCGTGCTGATTCCCAAGCTGGTCGTCGCAGCGGCTCTCGGCCTGGGCGTGGCATATTTCTTTAACGACAACTTCCTGGGTCTGAGCTCCGTGTCTATCATCGGCGGCATCACGTTTTGCAACATGGCGCTCTATACGGGCATCATGGGCGAGTTCGGTGATGAGTCTGAGCAGGGCGCCGTCGGTATCCTGTTCTTTACGGCCGGCCCCGCCGTCACGATGATCATCCTCGGTGTTTCCGGCCTCGCCAACATTCCCATTGGCACCATTATCGGCTCCATCTTGCCACTCGTTATTGGCATGGTTCTGGGCAACCTGTTCCCGTTTATCAAGAACCTGCTGGTTCCCGGTGCCAATCCCGCGATTGCCGTCATCGGATTTCAGCTCGGTGCGTCCATGAGCCTGTCGAGCTTTATCACCGGCGGTATTTCCGGCATCTTGCTGGGCCTTGTCACGCTGTTTGTCGTCGGTCCCATCACCTTTGCGTTCGAGCGTCTGTGCGGCGGCAATGGCAAGGCCGCTGTGGCTTGCTCCACCATTGCCGGCACGGCTATGACCACACCGGTTGCCCTCGCCGAGGTCGCACCGCGCTACGCCGAGCTTGCGCCCACCGCGTATGCGCAGATCGCCACTGCCGTCATCATCACGGCAATCATGGCCCCGATTCTGACCGGCTGGGTCGATAAGAAGTTCTGCCAGAGCAAGGAAGACCTGTCGCCTGCCGGTGTCGAGGCCATCGAAGAGGCTGTCGCGACCGACATCGATGGCGAGTAGCAATCGATATCCATCAATGATTCCGGCGTGCAACTCGCGCCGTTTGAGCGCCCGAACGAGAGCTGTCTTGCAGTGACGTTCGGGCGCTCTGCTATTATTCCCCTTACCCCTGCGGAGTAGGGGGTGTTTGTTGCCCAGATTCGAATTGGGCGATTCTGGCCACTTGGATATTGAAGGGAGGGCGTCTAGTGGTAAAGGCACTCAAGATCGAGATATTCCTGCTGTGCATGATTATTCTTATCGGACTTGCCGTACGAAGCCGTCGCTCCCTGTTCTCGAGCACCCAGCAGCTTTTGTTTAGCATGCTGGGCTACACGTCTGCTGCCTACATTTTCTTCGATATGATCTGGACGCTCTCGGACGGCGTGAGCACTCCTGTAGGCATCACGGCCAACTGGATTTCCAACGCGGTTTCGTTTTCGCTGTTCGCCATCGCGTGCCTCATTTGGTTTTTCTATTCCGAGACGATGCAGGGCTCACGGCTCCTGACCACGCCCTATAGGGTGGTACTTTTAACGTTGCCAACCGCATTGGTGGTCGTTCTGGCATTTACCAGCTACTGGACGCACGCTATGTTCTATATCGATGCGCGGGGCGTATATCGTCGCGGAGCGCTTTATATGATTCAGCCTATCGTTAGCTACTGCTACGTCATATATACGTCCTTGCATGCCTTTATTCAGGCTCGAAAAGTCGAAAGCCTGCAAAAGAAGGCCATTTATCGCACCCTCGCCTTTTTTGCGGTTCCCGCTCTGGTGGGCGGTACCTTTCAGATCGTATACTCGGTGCCTGGCCTTTGTGTCGGCATAATGATTAGCATGTTGCTGCTCTATATCATCTGCCAGGAGCAGCTCATCTCGACCGACCCGTTGACTGGCCTCAACAATCGCAACCGTTTTGAGACCTATATGCTGTCGCTCTTCTCAAATGTGGATCAGGCCGAAGATGTATATCTGCTTATGATGGACGCTGACGGCTTTAAGCAGATTAACGATCGCTATGGACATGTGGAGGGTGACCATGCTCTTCAGGTAATATCCGCTGCGCTCAAAGAGGTCTGCTCGGCGTCTGGTGGCTTTATCGCGCGTTATGGTGGCGATGAGTTCGTGGTGCTCCAAAAGGCAGCGGCGGAACAGGACATCATACGTCTGTGCGCGGCAATCAACGACGAGCTCGCGCGCGCCGAGGTGCCGTATCTGTTGCGGATGTCCATCGGCTACGCACGGGTCGGTGACGGCGTCGATACCTGGCAAGACTTGCTTCGCGCTGCCGACGCGGAGCTCTACCGCGTCAAGGCCGAGAAAAAGAAGGCCGGCGTCCAGATACGCTAGGAAAAGGGTCGCACGCTTGCGTGCGTGGCGGCCCTCAGCTCATCGATGTATTCCATTAAGCTAAAGTGTGCGAACGCCCTCCCTAAAAAGGCGAGCTTGCTAGGCTTTTTAGGGTTTGTTGACGATGATGATGCCGCCGCAGACCAACAACAGGGCAACGATGACGGTAACGGGGCTCGTGCCAGCGCCCTCGCCGAGCAGCAGTGCGCTCAACAGCACGCCAAAGACCGGGTTCATAAAGCCAAAGACCGACACGCGGCTGACGGGGTTGACGGCGAGCAGGCGGGACCACAGCGAGTAGGCGACCGCGGAGATAAGCGCCATGTAGATGATGAGCGCGATGGCGGGGGCGATTTCGGTGGGGGACAACGTGCCGCCCATCAAAAACCCGATGGCGGTAAGGACCACGCCACCGACTAAAAACTGCCAGCCGGCGAGCAAGACGCCGTCATGCTCGCGCGAGAAGATGCCAATGAGGCAGGTCGACAGGGCGCCCGCAACAGTGGAGGCCAAGATAAATCCCTCGCCGTCGAGCGTAAAGCCAAAGGTGCCATCCGCGCCCGAAAGGTTGACGAGCGCGACACCGGCAAAGCCCAGTACGCAGCCGAGCACTTTGGCCGCATCGAGCTTTTCGGTGCGAAACGCCAGGGCGGCAAAGAGGATGGCTAGGAAGTTGGCGCTGGCCTCGATGATGGAGCTCGACATGGCGCTGGCGCGCGAGAGGCCCAGATAGAAAAAGAAGTATTGACCGATGGTCTGAAAGAGCGACAAGATAAAGATGGGCTTGATATCGCGTACCTGTGGGACGAGCGGGCGGCGCTGGGCCGCACTCATACCGGCGATAACCAGGATACCGGCAAGCGTGAAGCGCAAACCTGCAAAGAGCAGTTGCGAGGCGCTATCGTGCGCCGGGATACCAAAGAGTGCGTAGCCGATCTTGATGCAGGGAAAGGCCGATCCCCAGAGTGCACAGCAAACAAGACAGCCCAGGATGAGTCCGGGCAGGGTGGCGAGATACGGCTTGCGGCTTTCCATGATGTCCTTCCTACATGCGCGAAGTAAAAAAGAACCCGCCACCGGATGTGTCGGTGGCGGGTGTTGGTACCCGAAGGGATTGTACCTGATGGGAAAGGTTTAAGCGAAGTAGGCCACGCCGCTCTCAAAGATCGGCATGAACTTATCGCCGGGGACATGCTCGGGCACGTTACGGTACAGGTTGTCGCCGCGACGCTCGGCATGGCCCATCTTGCCCAGGACGCGGCCGTCGGGGCTCGTGATGCCCTCGATGGCGAGTGCGGAGCCGTTGGGGTTGACGGAGAGATCCATGCTGGGCTTGCCGTTCTCGCCCACGTACTGCGTGGCGACCTGGCCGTTGGCGATCAGCTGGGTGAGCACTTCGTCATTGGCGACAAAGCGGCCCTCGCCGTGGCTGATGGCGACGGTGTAGGGGTCGTCCAGGCTGCACTGCGACAGCCACGGGGACAGGTTGGACGAGATACGGGTGCGCACCAGACGGCTCTGATGGCGACCGATGGTGTTGAACGTAAGCGTGGGCGCATCAGGCGTGGCGTCGACGATGTCGCCGTAGGGCACCAGACCGAGCTTGATCAGGGCTTGGAAGCCGTTGCAGATGCCCAGCATCAGGCCGTCGCGGGCCTTGAGCAGGTCGCGGACTGCCTCGGTGACCTCGGGAGCGCGGAAGAACGCCGTGATGAACTTGGCGGAGCCATCGGGCTCGTCGCCGCCCGAGAAGCCGCCGGGGATCATGACGATCTGGCTTGCACGGATGCGGCGGGCAAGCTCGTGGGTGCTCTCGGCGACGGCCTCGGGCGTGAGGTTGTTGATCACGAAGGTGTCGGCCTCGGCGCCGGCGGCGCGGAAAGCGCGGGCGCTATCGTACTCGCAGTTGTTGCCGGGGAACACGGGGATTACCACGCGCGGGCGGGCGATCTTGGCGCCGCCGTACACGTGGATATCCTTGGCACGGAAGTCGATGGTCTCGACCTCGGCGGACTCGCCGGCGCTGCGGTAGGCAAAGACGCCCTCGATGCCGCTCTCCCAGGCTTCCTGGAGCTCGGAGAGCTCGATGACTTCGGAGCCGGTGTCGATGACATAGCCCTCGACGGTGGTGCCCAGGGGCTCGACGACAACGCCGTTGGCGACCTCGGGCAGCTCGGCATCCTCGGCGAGCTCGACGATAAAGCTGCCGTAGAGCGGGGCGAAGAGGCTCTCCACGTCCACGTCCTCGGCAAGCTCGATACCGATCTGGTTGCCGACACACATCTTAAAGAGGCTCTCGGCGCCGCAGCCGTAGCCGGGCGTGGAGACGGCCAGGGCGTCGCCGGCGGCGGTGAGCGCCTCGACGGCGTCAAATGCGGCGAGCAGCTGCTGGGCATCGGGACGGTAGTCCTGGCCATAGGTGGCGGGGGCGATGCGGACGACGCGGTGCGTCAGGCCCTTGAACTCGGGGGAGACAGCGCGGGCCGCCTTGCCCACGGCGACAGCGAAGCTGATCAGGGTCGGCGGAACGTTGAGCTCGCCGGCCTCGTCCTCAAACGAGCCGCTCATGGAGTCCTTGCCGCCGATGGCGCCGGCACCCAGGTCGACTTGGGCCATGAGGGCGCCCAGGACGGCTGCCGTGGGCTTGCCCCAGCGCTCGGCCTCGGTGCGCAGACGCTCGAAGTACTCCTGGAAGGAGAGATAGGCGCGCTTGTGCTCAAAGCCGGCAGCCACGAGCTTGGCGATGGACTCGACCACGGACAGGTAGGCGCCCGCAAACTGGTCGGCCTCCATCAGATAAGGGTTGAAGCCCCATGCCATGGCACTCGCCGTGGTGGTCTCGCCGTCCACGGGGAACTTGGCGACCATGGCCGAGCTGGGGGTGAGCTGCGTCTTGCCGCCAAAGGGCATGAGCACGGTCGCGGCGCCGATGGTGGAGTCGAAGCGCTCGGAAAGGCCCTTGTTAGAAGCGACGTTGAGGTCGGTGACGAGCGAGGTCATGCGCTCGGCGAGCGTGGTACCGGCCCAGCTGGGCTGCCACACACTGCGGGCGCAGACGTGGACGACCTGGTGCTTGGGCGCACCGTTGGAGTTGAGGAACTCGCGGGACAGATCGACGATGGCGACGCCGTTCCAGGCCATGCGCATGCGCGGCTCGGCGGTAACCTCGGCGATAACGGTCGCCTCCAGGTTCTCCTCGGCGGCGTAGCCCATGAACTCCTCGACGTCACCGTCGGCGACGGCGCAGGCCATGCGCTCCTGGGATTCAGAGATGGCGAGCTCGGTGCCGTCAAGACCGTCGTACTTTTTGGTCACGGTATCAAGGTCGACATACAGGCCGTCGGCAAGCTCGCCTACGGCGACCGAGACACCGCCAGCGCCAAAGTCGTTGCAGCGCTTGATCAGACGGCAGGCATCGCCGCGGCGGAACAGGCGCTGCAGCTTGCGCTCGACCGGGGCGTTGCCCTTCTGGACCTCGGCGCCCGATGTCTCGATGGACTCGGTGTTCTGGGTCTTGGAGGAGCCGGTGGCACCGCCGATGCCGTCACGGCCGGTGCGGCCACCCAAAAGGATGATCTTGTCGGTGGGGGCGGGGCACTCGCGACGCACGTGGTTTGCCGGGGTAGCGCCCACGACGGCGCCGACCTCCATGCGCTTGGCGACGTAGCCGGGGTGATAGAGTTCGTTGACCTGACCGGTGGCAAGGCCGATCTGGTTGCCGTAGCTGGAGTAGCCGGCGGCAGCAGTGGTCACGAGCTTACGCTGCGGCAGCTTGCCCTCGAGCGTCTCGGACACGGGGACGGTGGGGTCGCCGGCGCCGGTGACACGCATGGCCTGGTACACGTAGCTGCGGCCCGACAGCGGGTCGCGGATGGCACCGCCCACGCAGGTGGCGGCACCGCCGAAGGGCTCGATCTCGGTCGGGTGGTTGTGGGTCTCGTTCTTAAAGAGGAACAGCCAGTCCTGGTCCTCGCCGTCGACATCGACCTTCACCTTGACGGTGCAGGCGTTAATCTCCTCGGACTCGTCGACATCGGTCATGACGCCGGTCTTCTTGAGGTACTTGGCGCCGATGGTGCCCATGTCCATGAGGCAGACGGGCTTGGTGTCGCGACCGAGTTCGTGGCGCATCTCCATGTAGCGGTCGAAGGCCTGCTGCACCACGGCGTCGTCGATCGTCACGTCGTCCAGGACGGTGCCGAAGGTGGTGTGGCGGCAGTGGTCGGACCAATAGGTGTCGATCACGCGGATCTCGGTGATGGTGGGGTCGCGATCTTCATCGCGGAAGTACTGCTGGCAGAAGGCGATGTCCGCCTCGTCCATGGCAAGACCGCGATCGGAGATAAAGGCGGCAAGACCGGCCTCGTCGAGCTCGCGGAAGCCGTCAAGCACCTCGACGGGCGCAGGCTCGGGGGTCTCCATGTGCAGCGTCTCGGGCAGGTCGAGCGAGGCGATGCGCGCCTCGACGGGGTTCACCACGTAGTGCTTGATGGCCTCGATGGCGGCCTCGTCCAGGGCGCCCGAGATCATATAGACCTTGGCGGAGCGTACGGCGGGGCGCTCGCCCTGGCTGATGAGCTGCACACACTCGCTGGCGGAGTCGGCGCGCTGGTCAAACTGGCCAGGCAGGAATTCGACGGCAAAGACGGCGCCGTCGCTTGCGGGGAGCTCGTTGTAGGTCACATCGACCTGGGGCTCGCTAAAGACGGTCGGCACGCAGGAGCGGAACAGCTCCTCATCGATGCCCTCGACGTCGTAGCGGTTGATAATCCTCAGGGCCTCGATGCCCTTGATGCCGAGAATCTCGGTCAGCTCGCCCTTGAGCTGCTGCGCCTCGACGTCGAACCCGGGTTTCTTCTCCACGTAGATACGAGAGACCATTGGTTCCTGCCTTCCTGATCGGTTGGGCGTACGGTGCGGTATGCGGCAGCGGTCGGTTTGCGGGGCAAGCCTCGCGGTCGCCTTGAGCCGCATACTTTTAAACCTCACTATGATACGACAGCTCGTGGCGCGTTGAGGACGGCGAGGGTGCTACAGTGGAGCGCAAACAAGAGAAAGGCATCACATGGCATTTGTTTCGCTCGCCATCATCGCACTCGTGGCCTTTGCAAGCCCCTTCATCGCCTCGGCGATTCCCGGAAAACCCGTTCCCGAGACGGTCTTTTTGCTCGTGTTTGGCGCGGTGCTGGGACCTCATATGCTCGGCATTATCCATGTGGATGCCGAGGTCTCGCTCGTGTCCGAGCTCGGCCTGGCCTTTTTGTTCCTGCTTGCCGGCTTTGAGATCGATCCCAAGAACATCACGGGCATCGAGGGGCGTTACGGCATGGCGACGTGGGTCGTCACGTTTGGCATCGCCTGGCTTGCCGTGCGCTTTACCCCGTGGTTTTCGGTCAGTCATTTTGATGGCATCGCCGTGACGCTGGCGTTGACCTCGACGGCGCTTGGGGCGCTCATGCCCATCTTGCGCGAGCGGTCGCTTGCCGGGACGCGCGTCGGCGATTCGATTCTTGCCTACGGTACGTGGGGTGAGCTTGGCCCCGTGCTCGCCATGTCGGTGCTGCTGTCTGCCCGTGCGGGTATCGAGACGTTGCTGATCTTGGGCCTGTTCGCCGTGGTGTGTGTGCTGCTTGCCGTGGTCCCCAGCCGCTCCAAGCGTATCGGCAGCCGCTTCTTTGCCTTTATTCAGGAGCGCGCCGATACGACTTCCCAAACGTTCGTGCGCCTTACGGTGCTCATCTTGGTCACGCTCGTGGCGTTTTCCGCCATATTTAGCCTCGATATCGTGCTGGGCGCTTTTGCGGCGGGCTTTGTCCTGCGCTATATCATCCCCGAGGGCAACCATACGCTCGAGCTTAAACTCGATGGCCTTGCCTATGGCTTTTTAATCCCGGTGTTCTTTACCGTGTCGGGTGCCAAGATCGACCTGACGGCTGTAGCATCGCGCCCTGGCCTGCTCGTGGGCTTTATCGTGGCGTTGCTGGTTATCCGCGCCGTGCCCATTCTTATTTCTATGAGCATTTGTCCTGCGACGCGCGATGTGTCGGCGTATGGCCGCATTACCGTGGCCCTGTACTGCACCACGGCGCTGCCGATTATCGTCGCCGTGACGAGCGTCGCTGTCAACGCCGGCGCATTATCACAGGGCGTCGCTTCGGTTATGGTGGCGGCCGGCGCCATCACGGTGTTCCTGATGCCACTGCTCGCGCAGCTCTTCTACCGCGTGGTCGATGCCGCGCCGGTTGCCGCCGTGGCAGAGGTTGCCGAGCATCCATCCGATGCGCTCGACATCCTGCGTGCCCATCACGATTTGGCGAGCCTGCTCGCACGCGAGCACGAGCTGCTGACCTCGCATGGTCACGGTCGCACGCTCGACGGCATACCTACCCTTGATTCCATTGCCGACCGCCTCTCGGCCGAGGCGGCAAGCGGGCACATCGATGCCCGTATCGTGGACGCCGCCCATTTGCTGGCCGAAAAGACTTACGGCGACGAGATCGACCCCGGCAAGCTCACCCCGCGTGAGCGCCGCCGCCTGGAGCGCGCCAAGCTCGCCGTGCGCGAATACCGCCGCCGCATGCTGGAGCTTTACGCACACGAAGAGGCCCAGGACGACGACGGCAGGTAGCCAACGTCGCCGCGGAAAATGCATCCCGGAATTGGCGTCTAGAGTGGGATGCGCTTTCCACGAGAAGTCCGTTGCGGAAAGCGCATCCCGGAATCCGGACCCAGAATGGGACATAGTTTCCGAAAGAAGGCTCTGGGGGAAGCTGCGCCCCGTTCTGAGCTGAAATACCGGGACGCAGTTTCCCATACAAACAGAACAAAGGCGCGCCGCCTGCAGTTGATGCAGGAAGCGCGCCTTTTAGTTGAGCAATGTTGAGGCTGGGAGCTGAGGCTTGTGGTCCCTTAAGAGCGGGCAGCTCCGTCGACGGGGAGCACAGCGCCCGTAACGTAGGCGGCCATGTCGCTCGCTAGGAAGACAAAGGCGTTGGCGACATCCTCGGGCTCGCCCATGCGGCCGAGCGGGATGGTAGCGATGATGGGCTTGATGACTTCTTCGGGCAGGTTGGCGACCATGTCGGTCCTGGTTACGCCGGGGGCGACGGCATTGACGCGAATGCCCACGGGGGCGAGCTCGCGTGAGAGCGACTGGACCATGCCGTTGACGGCGAACTTGGACGTGGGATAGCCAACGCCGGAGGGCTGACCGTACTTAGCGACCATCGAGCTCGTGGTGGTGATGGTGCCACCGTGGCCGGCTTCGGTCATGATCTTGGCAGCGACCTGGTGACCATTAAAGACGGCGACGACGTTGAGGTCCATGACCTTGGCGAACTCCTCGGCCGTGTAGTCCAAAAGGGGCGAGCGCTGGGAGATACCGGCATTGTTGACGACCGTGTCGAGACCGCCCATGTCGGCTGCGGCCTGCGTAAAGGCCTCGGTTACGGCCTCGAGTGAGGTGAGGTTGCACGAACGCCCCCAGATCTTTGCCTCGGGATAGGCGGCGGCGAGCTTCTCAACGGCCGCGTCGGCGGTTTCCTGACGCGAACCAAAGACGGTGACGGCGGCGCCTTCCTCGATAAAACGGCAGGCGATGGCATAGCCGATACCGCGCGTGCCTCCGGTGATGATTGCTTTCTTACCCTCGAGCAACATGGTGCCTCCATTCTTCGGGGGTGGACATACGCAGCACAGCATAACGGCGCGCAAAATCAACTTCGTTCGCATATCGGTAAACGGCACCCTCGGTTGTCAGCGAATGGCCAAGTTGTTCAAACTTTTGCTTGATGAACGCAATGGGCGGTTTCAAACAAAGGGGCTCCCATCCAAACGGACGGGAGCCCCTCAGGTGCTATGTTGTGTGCCAAGGACTGGACTAGTTCGCCATGACGCCTTCGGTCCAGGCCTCGACGTCCTCGATGCGCAGGACGTTGGCGACCTCGGCCACGCAGTCGACGCTGGCAAGCTCGGCGGCGGCAGCCTGGACGTCCTTCTCGAGTGCGCGGTGCGTCAGGAAGATGACCGAGCAGGCATCGCTGACGCCCGACTTGCCGTCCTCGACCTGGTTGATGAGCGAGATCGAGATGTTGTGCTTGGCAAAGATGTCGACCGTCTCGGACAGGGCGCCCACGCGGTCGGCGACCTTCAGGCGCACATAGTACTTGGTCTGGAGCTCGTCCATGGGCTTAAAGGCGAGGTTGTGGCCATAGGGCTCAATCTCGGGCAGCGGAGCCACGCCGCGGCTGATCTGCTCGGAGAGCGACAGGATATCGCCCACGACGGCGCTCGCGGTGGGGAAGGAGCCTGCGCCGGCACCGTAGAACATGGTCTCGCCCACGGCGTCGCCCACCACGTAGACAGCGTTCATGGCGCCGTTGACCTTGGCAAGCATGTGGTCGGCGGGGATCAGCGTGGGATGCACCCGGACGTCGACGCCGGCGTCGGTGTTGCGTGCGATGCCCAGCAGCTTGATGGTGTAGCCGAGCTCGCGGGCCTGGGCAATGTCCTCGGCGCCGATGGTACGGATACCCTGCTGGTAGACATCGTCGGTGGTCACGCGGGTGCCAAAGCCGATGGAAGCGAGGATGGCCGTCTTGCTGGCGGCGTCGAAGCCGTCGACGTCGGCGGACGGGTCGGCCTCGGCATAGCCCTTTGCCTGGGCGTCGGCGAGCACGTCAGCGTAATCGGCGCCCTCGGCGTCCATGCGCGACAGGATGTAGTTGGTGGTGCCGTTGAGAATGCCAGCGATGGTCAGGATCTTGTTGCCCACCAGGTCGTGCTCAAGCGTGCTCACGATGGGGATGCCGCCGCCGCAGCTGGCCTCGCACTTAATCTGCACGCCACACGCGCGCGCCTTCTCGGCAAGCGTCTCGACGTGACGGCCCAGCAGAGCCTTGTTGGCAGAGACGACATGCTTGCCGTGCTCAAAGGCGGTGGTGAAGATCTCGGTTGCGGGATGCTCGCCGCCGATCAGCTCGACGACGATGTCGACGGCGGGGTCGGTGACGACATCGTGCCAGTCACTCGTAAAGGCCTCGCGCTCAATACCGGCTGCCTCGGCCTGCTCCCAGGCAAGCGCGCAGGCGCGGGTCAGCTTAAGGTCGATGCCGTAGGCGGCCAGGTACTCATCGTGGTGGCTCTTGATCAGACGGGCCACGCCGCCGCCGACGGTCCCCAGACCGATCAGACCGACGTTCACGGTGCGCAGGGATTCGCTCATAGATAGCTCCTTCGTGCATCTTATGGATGGATTAACCGCTTAAAGGTTGAGTGCATTCTAGCGTGAACCGAGGGCGCATGCTCGCCAGGCAACAGGAGTCGCACAAAACGGCACCCCCGAAACGCTGCGGAAACATTGGAAACATGCTCGCTACAAATGAACTTCCGTAACAAACTGTCAACGTTTGCGCCATAAGGTTTGCCCCGTACCGCAAAACAGCCGCACCGCGGCCAGCGAAAAGGGGGACACCATGTTTAGTATCAACAACGCACTGAGCCGTAGGAGTTTCTTGGCAGGAGCCGCGGCGCTCGGCAGCACCGCCGCGCTCGCTGGCTGCTCTTCGAGTGGCTCTGACGGCGGCTCCGCCGATGACGGCAAGACCTTCAAGATCGGTGTTATCGGCCCTCTGACCGGCGCCGCGGCAACCTATGGCGTTTCGGCCGAGAAGGGTGCCAAGCTCGCCGCCGAGGATTTCTCGACCAAGGACCTCAAACTCTCGCTTAAGTCCGAGGACGACGTCGCCGACGGCGAGAAGGCCATCAACGCCTTCAATACCTTGTGCGACTGGGGCATGCAGGCGCTTGTCGGCCCCGTTACCACCGGCGCCGCCGTCGCCGTCTCGGGCGAGATCGCCGACGATATGCTCATGGTCACGCCTTCGGCCTCGTCGCTCGATGTCACCAAGGGAAAGACCACGGTCTTTCAGGTTTGCTTCACCGACCCCACCATGGGCGCCAGCGCCGCGAAGTTCTTGGCCGAGAAGTACGCGGACGCCAAGATCGCCCTGTTCTACAACTCCGGCGATACGTACAGCTCGGGCGTTGCCGACGCCTTTGCCGAGCAGGCCAAGGCATCCAAGCTCGATGTCGTCGATACCGAGACCTTTAAGGACGACTCTTCCACGAGCTTTACCAACCAGCTCACCAAGGCCAAGGAGGCCGGCGCCACGCTTATTTTTGCTCCGATCTATTACACGCCGGCGTCCGTCCTGCTCAAGAACGCCAAGGACATGGGGTACGACATGACGCTTATGGGCACCGACGGCATGGACGGCCTGCTCTCCGTTGAGGGCTTCGATACCTCTCTTGCCGAGGGCGTGCTGCTCATGACCCCGTTCTCTGCTGACGATGAGAAGAACGCCGACTTCGTCAAGGCCTATAAGGACGCCTACGACGAGACGCCCAATCAGTTTGCCGCCGATGCCTATGACTGCGTCCATGCGATTGCCGAGGCTATCGATAAAGCGGGCATCGACATTACGGCTGACGGTGCCGACATTGCCGACGACCTTGCCCGCGCCATGCGCAAGATCAAGATCGAGGGCCTGACGGGCGAGCTGACGTGGAATGACGAGGGCCAGGTCGAAAAGCCCGCTACGGCCTATGTGATCCAGGACGGCAAGTACATCGCCGCCTAAGTGCGCATAAAACGCTACCGGTGAGGCTGTTTTATTCAGGGCGGGGACGCCTGTAACAGAATGGAAACATTACTTTTACACAATAAAGTGGCATTACTGCATAAAATAATAGAAATACGCAGAAATATGGATAAATGAACAAATCCAAAGAAAAGTTGAAATAATCGCCACTTTTCCTAACTAAAGCGTCTACTATTTTGCGAACGCCGAACACGGCGAAGGATGGCCTGTCGGGCAACCAAAACCCGACGAGATTTGAGAGGAGAGCCGCATGTCGAGCCTCACCGGTAAGTCATTGAACCCTGTTATGAATCGCAGGAGCGTTATCGCGAGCGCAGCAGGTCTGGGGGCGATGTCCATTCTAGCTGGCTGCTCCTCCAACGGCGGCGACAGCGGTTCCGCGTCGGGCGACGCTTCGTTTAAGATCGGCACCATCGGCCCGCTGACCGGCGCCAACGCGTCCTACGGCAAGTCCGTTACACAGGCTGTCGAGCTTGGCTGCAAGGATTTCTCGACCAAGGAGCTGCCGCTTGTCAGCAAGGCCGAGGACGACCAGGCTGACGGCGAGAAGGCCGTCAACGCCTTCAACACCCTGCTCGACTGGGGCATGCAGGCCCTCGTCGGTCCGACCACCACGGGTGCGTCGGTCGCCGTTGCCGCCGAGTGCGGCAACGACCCCGAGACGTTCATGATCACCCCGTCCGCGTCCTCCGAGGACGTTACCAAGGGCAAGGATTGCGTCTTCCAGGTTTGCTTTACCGACCCCAACCAAGGTGTCAACGCTGCCAAGTTCCTGGCAGAGAAGTATGCGAACGAGAAGTTCGTGCTGTTCTATAACTCCGGCGATGCCTATTCTTCGGGCATCGCAGATTCCTTTAAGGCCCAGGCCGCTAAGTCTAAGCTTGAGATTGTCGACGAGGAGACCTTTAAGGACGACTCCGCCACGAGCTTTACCAACCAGCTGACCAAGGCCAAGCAGGCAGGCGCCACCATGATCTTTGCGCCGATCTACTACACGCCGGCGTCCGTCCTGCTCAAGAACGCCAAGGACATGGGCTACGACGTCAAGATGATGGGCTGCGACGGCATGGACGGCATCCTGGGCGTTGAGGGCTTCGACACCTCTCTTGCCGAGGGCCTGCTGCTTATGACCCCGTTCTCCGCCGACGACGAGAAGAACGCCGACTTCGTCAACGCTTACAAGGATAAGTACGGTGATACCCCCGACCAGTTTGCCGCCGACGCCTACGACGGCGTGCATGCTGTGGTCGAGGCTCTCAAGGAGGCCGGCCTGGGCGTCGACGCCGACCCCACCGAGGTTGCCGAGAAGCTGCCTAAGGCTATGCTCAAGATTACTGTTGACGGCCTGACTGGCAAGCTCTCCTGGAACGACAAGGGTCAGGTCCAGAAGGACCCGACGGCGTACGTCATTACCGACGGCAAGTACGTACAGGCCTAATAGGCCGCCTTACATAGAGCGGTTTTGATCCCAAGCAGGGGAGGTTTTGGCCTTCCCTGCTTGCTTGGTATCTAGGGACGATGTAACGTCCCTGTTTCATACATCAACTGGAAACCTATTCGAAAGGGGGATGTGGAACATGACGGTCTTTATCCAATACCTGGTCAACGGCCTGTCCATGGGCAGCGTCTACGCCATCATCGCGTTGGGCTACACCATGGTCTACGGTATCGCCAAGATGCTCAACTTCGCTCACGGCGACGTCATCATGGTCGGTGCCTATGTCTCGTTCTGCGCCACGTCGTATCTCGGCCTCCCGGGCTGGGCATCTGTAGTTCTCTCTTGTGTGGTCTGCACGGTTCTCGGTGTTCTCATCGAGGGTCTGGCATACAAGCCGCTGCGTCAGGCGGGCCCGCTGGCCGTTCTGATCACGGCCATCGGCGTGTCCTACTTCCTGCAGAACGCCGCGCAGCTCCTGTGGGGCGCCACGCCCAAGAACTTCACTTCGCTCGTCACCTTCCCGGTGCCGGAGTTCTTGGCCAAGTTCAACGTAAGCGCCGTTTCGCTCGTCACCATCGTCGCCTGCCTGGTTATCATGGCCGGTCTGATGTTCTTTACAGGTAAGACCAAGATGGGCAAGGCCATGCGCGCCGTGTCCGAGGACAAGTCCGCCGCTCAGCTCATGGGCATCAACGTCAACCGCACTATTTCGATGACCTTTGCCATCGGCTCCGCCCTTGCCGCCATCGCCGGCGTGCTCCTGTGCTCCTACTCGCCGGTCCTGCAGCCCACCACGGGCGCCATGCCTGGCATTAAGGCCTTCGACGCCGCCGTCTTCGGCGGCATCGGCTCCATCCCCGGTGCCTTTGTCGGTGGCATTCTCATCGGCATCATCGAAGCGATGGCGCAGGCTTACATTTCCACGAGCCTTGCCAACTCCATCGTCTTTGGTGTTTTGATCATCGTCCTGCTCGTCAAGCCTGCCGGCCTCTTGGGCAAGTACGTCCCCGAGAAGGTGTAGGTGAGCGTTATGAAGTTCCTTAAAGACAAGCAGACGCGTCACGACTTTGTCACGTACGCCATGTGCATCGTGGCATTCGCCATCGTGTTCTTTATGCAGTCCAACCATATGATCCCGCGCATGATCGCCGGCCAGTTGGTTCCCATCACGGCCTACATCGTTATGGCCATCTCGCTCAACCTCGTTGTCGGCATCGCGGGCGACTTGTCGCTGGGCCACGCGGGCTTTATGAGCGTCGGCGCCTATACGGGCATCGTTACCGCGGTTGCCCTCGAGAGCGCCGTCCCCTCCGATCCAATACGTCTTGTCATCAGCATTGTGGTCGGCGCTATCGCCGCTGCCATCTTGGGCTTCTTGATCGGTATCCCGGTCCTGCGCCTGAGCGGCGACTATCTGGCCATCGTGACCCTGGCTTTTGGCGAGATCATCAAAGAGATCGTCACCTGCCTCATTGTGGGTGTCGACTCCCGCGGCCTGCATGTGATCTTTAACATCACGGGCAACTCCACGATCGACGACCTGCACCTGCTCGAGGACGGCACCGCCATCATCAAGGGCGCCCAGGGTGCCTCGGGCGTGTCGACGTACTCGACCTTCCTCGCCGGTGCCATCCTGGTCATGGTCGCACTCGTGATCGTGCTCAACCTGGTTCGCAGCCGTACCGGCCGTGCCATTATGGCCGTGCGCGACAACAAGATCGCTGCCGAGTCCGTGGGCATCTCCGTCACCGAGTACCGCATGATCGCCTTCGTGGTTTCCGCCGCTCTCGCCGGCGCTGCCGGAGCCCTCTTCGGCGGTAACTTCTCGCAGCTTTCCGCCACCAAGTTCGACTTCAACACGTCCATCCTCATCCTGGTGTTCGTGGTCCTGGGCGGTCTGGGCAATATGCGCGGCTCCGTCATCGCGGCGGCGTTGCTCACGGTGCTTCCCGAGCTGCTCCGTCAGTTCTCGGACTACCGCATGCTCATCTACGCCATCGTGCTGATTCTGGTCATGATCTTTACCAACAACCCGCAGCTCAAGGCGTTCTTCGGTCGCGTCAAGGACCGTTTTGCTTCCAAGAAGGAGGTGGCAGCCGATGCCCAGTAAATTTGAGTTCAACAAGGGCAAGATGGTCCCGTATCCTTCTGGCGCCATCGTTCCCGATCGCGACCTGGGCCAGCGCCCGGCGCTCGAGTGCATCCACCTGGGCATTGAGTTCGGTGGCCTTAAGGCAGTCGACGACTTTAGCCTGACTATCGGCAAGACCGAGATCGCCGGCCTGATCGGCCCCAATGGTGCCGGTAAGACCACGGTCTTCAACCTGCTCACCAAGGTGTACCAGCCCACGCACGGCACCATCCTGCTCGACGGTGAGGACACCTCGGGCAAGTCGGTCTACCAGGTCAACCGCATGGGTATTGCCCGCACCTTCCAAAACATCCGCCTGTTTAACACCATGACGGTGGAGGATAACGTTAAGGTCGGCCTGCATAACCAGGAGCGTTACTCCGGCTTTGAGGGCGTGCTGCGCCTGCCGACGTATTGGAAGCACGAGAAGGCCGCCCACGAGCGCGCCATGGAGCTGCTGTCCATCTTTGATATGGAGCATCTGGCAAATGAGCAGGCCGGCTCGCTGCCTTACGGCGCTCAGCGTCGTCTGGAGATCGTCCGTGCGCTTGCCACCAACCCCAAGCTGCTGCTGCTCGACGAGCCTGCCGCCGGCATGAACCCGTCCGAGACCGCCGAGCTCATGGAGAACATCGTCAAGATCCGCGACACCTTTGGCATCGCCATTATGCTTATCGAGCATGATATGTCGCTCGTCATGAACATCTGCGAGGGCATCTGCGTGCTCAACTTTGGTAAGGTCATCGCCAAGGGCACGGCCGAGGAGATCCAGAACAACGATGCCGTAATTGAGGCATATCTGGGCAAGCAGGATAAGGGGGAGAACTAAATGGCAGAGCCGATGCTTTCCGTCTACAACATCAACGTCTGGTACGGCGCTATCCACGCCATCAAGGACATCTCCTTTAACGTCAACGAGGGCGAGATCGTGGCCCTGATCGGCGCGAACGGCGCCGGTAAGTCCACGACGCTTAAAACCGTCTCGGGCCTGCTGCGTTCCAAGACCGGCTCCATCAAGTTTATGGGCGAGGACATTACCCATACGCCTGCCGATAAACTGGTGGGCAAGGGCCTGGCCCAGGTTCCCGAGGGCCGTCGCGCCTTTTTGCAGATGACGGTCGAGGAGAACCTGGAGATGGGCGCCTACACGCAGCCCAAGTCCACGGTGGCTCCGGGCCTTGAGCGCGTCTACGAGCAGTTCCCGCGCCTTAAGGAGCGCCGTCGCCAGGTCGCCGGCACCCTTTCGGGCGGCGAACAGCAGATGCTCGTTATGGGGCGCGCCCTTATGAGTAACCCCAAACTGCTCATGCTCGACGAACCTTCCATGGGTCTGGCGCCGATTCTGATTGAGCAGATCTTCCAGATTGTCGAGGACCTGCACAAGGCCGGCACCACGGTGCTTCTGGTCGAGCAGAACGCGCAGATGGCGCTCTCGATCGCCACACGCGGCTACGTGCTCGAGACCGGCAAGATCACCATGACCGGCACCGGCCAAGAGCTCCTGCACGACGACAACGTCCGCAAGGCTTACCTTGGTGGTTAATCCATTCAGCAAAGGGGGCGCTGACCAACCCGGTCAGCGCCCCTTTTTAAGTTGCGGTGAAATAGGGACTAAATAGGGATTCTGGACGCCAAAACAGTCCCTATTCCACCGCAACTTCATGGGGATGTGTGACAATGCCCGTCGGAAAACATCTGCTGTCTTTGGGGGTCTATCTATGCTGTACGAGTTTTGTGCCGAGAACTTTGAGCGGGTGCCGGCGGCTATCGATGCCGGTGCAAGGCGTATTGAACTGTGCGACAACCTTGCCGTCGGTGGCACTACACCCTCGGCCGGTGTTATCAGCGCTACAGTCAGCTATGCTCACGAGCATGACGCGCGAGTGATGTGCATGATTCGCCCGCGGGGCGGTGACTTTCATTACAACCAAGACGAGCTGCGCATGATGGAGATGGACCTGGGCCTTGCCGTAAGCGCCGGCGTTGACGGCTTGGTCTTTGGCTGCTGCAAGCCCTGTGCCGGCGGCTGGGCGCTCGACGAGCTCACCCTTGGCGCCCTCGTTATGGCTACGGGTTGCGCGACCGAGGAGTGCAAGCGCGAGTCCCTTGACATCACCTTCCACATGGCATTTGACCAGCTTTCGCCCGAGGCTCAGCTCGATGCGATTGATACACTTGCCGACTGCGGCGTTACGCGCATCCTCACGCATGGCGGCGCGGCCGGTACGTCGATCGAGGATAATTTCGATCACCTGGCTCGTTTAATCGAGTATGCGGGCGATCGTTTGACCATCCTTCCCGGCGGCGGCATCACTACGGCAAATCGCGACGCGGTCGCAGCGGCGCTAGGCGTCTCCGAGCTCCATGGCACCAAGATCGTGCCGTTGGAGGTATAACCCGTGGCGCTGGTATTTGACGTTCAGCAGGCGAACGGTAAGCCCGACGATAATCGTCGCCCTGGCACCGCGTGCCCCTTTTGCGACACGGAGGGGCTCGCCAACATCATCGAGCGCGATGGTGACTGCATCTGGCTCGAGAATAAGTTCAAGACCTTGCGGGCCACCCGTCAGACCGTATTGATCGAGTCGGCCAATCACGACGCCGACCTGGTGACCTATGACCGGATGAGCTGCATCATGTGATGAGGTTTGCCCTGGGCTGTTGGCAGCAGATGATCGATTCCCAACAGTACCGCAGTGTGCTCATGTACAAGAACAAAGGCCCGCTCTCGGGCGGTAGTCTCGTTCATCCGCACATGCAGATTGTGGGCTTGGAGCAGGAGGACGGCTATGCAGCGCTGACCTCAGCCAACTTTGAAGGCATCGATGTCTGGCAGCAGGGGAGAATCTCGGTCAACATCTCAACCGAGCCCATCATGGGATTCTTTGAGGTCAACGTCTCGGCTCCACAGGGAATCGCCGCCAGCGACGACGCCCGCGACCAAGCCGAAGCGGACCTGTTTGCCGATGCGATTCAGGTGGCCCTGCGCTATATCCTGCACGAGCACCACGGCGGCCGCGCGGAGTCGTACAACTTGTTCTTCTATCACTTGGGCGGCCGGACCATTGCCAAGGCACTGCCGCGTTGGGTGGTTTCGCCCTACTTTGTTGGCTATCGTTTAGCCCAGGTCAATGCCGAGACCACGCTCGATATCGATGCAGAACGCCTTCGTGCACGCCTGGAAGCGCTTGCATAGCCAAGGGCTCGGCCTCGCGCCTGTGGCTCCTAGCGTGCCATCGCGTCGCGGCCGGCCTTGACCCGCTTGCGCTGTTTGGCGCGCTCCTCGCCGGTCAGTCGCTCAAAGAGATGTCCGATAACCGAGGCGAGCACCTGCTGAAACAGCGTTCCGCACATGACGGGAAACACGACCTCGCCGGGAAAATACTGCGTGGCGATGACGGCGCCCGAAGAGATATTGCGCATGCCGCAGGTAAAGCACATGGTGGTCGTCTCGCTATACGGCAGGTGCAACGCGCGGGCGACCAGAATGCCGACGACAAAGCCGCTGATGGCGAAGGTCAAAATAAAGAGGGCAACTTCCAGGCGCACCGCATTCATGTGTAGCACGTACTCGCTCATGGCGGTGGAGTTGGAGGCGATGACACCCATCATCATAAACTTGCAGGCGGGCGAAAGCGCGGGGGAGAGTTTCTCGTGTCCCCATCCGCGCGTGAACTCGTTGATCACGATGCCGAGCACGGCGGGGATGGCGATCATAAAGGCCATGTTCTGCATCATGCCCGTAACATCGATTGCAACGGTGGCACCCAGCAGGAGCTTAAGCGTGAGCGGAATCGTGACGGGCGAGATGACCGAGGACGTCAGGATGATGGTGAGCGCGAGCGGGCCGTTGCCGCCGAACATACTGATCCACATAAAGGCGGTGACTGCCACGGGTACGCTGTACTCGAGCACGATGCCGCAGACAAGGTTGGGGTTGGAGCCAAAGAATAACGATCCCATGGCATAGGCTGCGATAGGGATAAGCACCGCCGAGACGAGTAACGCCAAGACCAGGTGCAGCGGACGGCGGAACACCTCGGTTACCTGGTGAAAGGTGTTGCTGAGCGCACCCTGAAACGTCATAAAGGCAAACAGGGTGGGAACGATGGGCTTGAGTACGCCAATCTGTTGGGGAAAGAGCACGCCGAGCGCCACGCAAATCGGAACGATGACCTGCATGTGCCCCGCGAGAAACTTGCCCAGTCCAACCCATTGCTTCATATGCGCTTGTGACTCCCTTTGCCCGTGAATCCGTTTTGAATGGATATGCTAGACGCTCGCATGCGTCCGTGCGTCAGAAACGCTCGAATATTTCGAGGCTATTACCGGCATCGTTTACCGAAACCGCGGCGTGCTGCGGCGATTTGCGTCTGCTCTGCACGGTATAATAAATCCGTTCAACAGATCTGCCTGCCGAAGCGGGCATACACAGAGGACTCATCGCTATGAACCGTGAGAGGTATCGCGGCGACCTGCCCCTATCGGGGGTGGGCGCCTATGTCATCGCTTAAGACGACGCATCGCTGGGCGGTCGCTCGGCAAAACCCCGAGCTCGAAAAGGAGCTTTCGGCTGGCTTGGGCATACCCGGGCTGGTGGCGCGCATTATGGTCGCGCACGGCATTACATCCATCGAAGAAGGCCAGCTGTTTTTGACGCCTTCGCTCGATCGCGACTGGGCGGACCCGCTCGTTATTCCGGGCATGGCGGTCGTCGCCGACCGCGTTGAGCGTGCTATTCACAGCCACGAGCGCATCGCCGTCTTTGGCGATTTTGACGTCGACGGCATTACGTCGACTTGTCTGTTGACCGAGGCGCTACGTTCGTTTGGCGCCAACGTCACGCCGTTTATTCCGCATCGCTTTGACGAGGGCTACGGCCTGTCGCGTGCGGCGCTCGACCGCGTCAACGAGCTCGCCCAACCCAACCTGATCGTGACCGTCGATAACGGCATTGCCGCCAAGGAGGAGGTCTCCTATCTGGAGAGCCTGGGGATCGATTTGGTGGTCACGGACCATCACGAGCCGTCCGACCAGGTGCCGCAGGGCGTGCCCCTGACCGACCCCAAGCTCGAGGACGAGGGTCCCTCGCGCGAGCTTGCCGGTGCCGGTGTGGCGCTCAAGCTGGTGCAGGTCCTGGGCGAGCGTTTGGGCAAGCCGTCGTATTGGCGTTCGCTGATCGAGGTCGCGGCGCTGGGCACCGTGTCCGACATGATGCCGCTCACGCCCGAGAATCGCGCACTGGTCGCCGAGGGCATCCAACAGATGCGCGTGACGGCCCGTCCCGGCTATATCGCGCTTGCCGCACTTGCCAAGGCCGACCTTTCTACCATTACGGCCGACGGCCTGTCGTTTTCGCTCATCCCTCGTCTGAATGCTGCCGGCCGCATGGCTGATCCCAAGCTGGCGCTCGACCTGCTGCTTGCCCGCGATCCTATCGAGGCAAGTGCACTGGCAGCCGAGCTCGAGGAAATCAACCGTCAGCGCCGCGAGATCGAGGCGGAGCTCACACGCGACGCCATGGCAAAGGTCGAGGAGACCTATGACGGCGGTCGCGCAATCGTCGTGGGTGGCGAGGGCTGGCACGAGGGCGTCAAGGGTATCGTAGCGAGCCGCCTGACCAACCGTTATCACGTGCCGGCGCTGCTCTTCTCGATTGAGGACGGCGTTGCGCGCGGATCGGGTCGCTCGGTGGGCAAGGTCAACCTGTTCGACGCCGTCGAGCGTTGTTCCGACCTGCTGATTCGTCGCGGCGGACATGCCGGTGCGGTGGGTGTGACCATCGAGGCATCCAAGCTCGATGAGTTCCGCCGCCGCCTTTCCGCCGTGCTATCGGAGCTTCCCGCCGAGGACTTTGAAGACACCGACGAGGTCGCCGCCACCGTCGACCTTTCCGAGCTGAATATCGAGACCATCGAGCAGATCTCCCGTCTTGAGCCGTTTGGCCAGGGCAACAAGGTGCCGCTGCTGGCTGCCGAGGGCGTGACGATGTGCGACCGCGCCGTGGTGGGCAAAACCGGCGAGCACATGCGCTTTGTGGCGACCGATGGCGCCGCGAGTGTGCCGGCCATTATGTTCCGCGTGCCGCAAATCGATAAGCTCATCAACTGCGATAGCGCTGTCGACTTGGTGTTCGAGGCCGTTGCCGAGCATTGGCAGGGGCGTGTGAAGCCCAAGCTCATGATCAAGGATGTTCTGGTCCGCGATACCGCGCTGCCCAGCGTCGACGATCCGGCATGCGAGCTTCGTCGTGGCGTGCAGCCGGCGGATTCCGGCCTGCGCCTGGAGTCGCGTAAGCGCGAGACGCTCGCCCAGCTTTCCTATACCGAGCTCACGCGCTCGCTTATCCATAGCTTTATCGGATCGAACCAGCCGCACCGCGCGCAGGTTGAGGCGCTCGATGCCTTGGCCGACCACCAGAGCGTCTTGGCCGTTATGGGAACGGGCCGCGGCAAGTCTCTTATCTTCCATGTACATGCTGCGCGCGAGGCTGTCCTTCGCGGACGTGCGAGCATCTTTGTCTATCCGCTGCGTGCGCTTGTTGCCGACCAGGCCTATCACCTCTCGTCGACGATGGCAGCGCTTGGCATTGGCGTTGGCGTGCTGACCGGCGAGACCGTGGAGGCCGCACGCGATGATGTGTTCGCCGGCCTAGCTTCGGGCCGCACCGGTATCGTGCTCACGACGCCTGAGTTCCTGTCTATTCACCGCGACCGCTTTGCGCGCTCGGGGCGTATCGGATTTGTCGTTATTGACGAGGCGCACCATGCCGGTCTTGCCAAGGGCGGCGACCGAAGCGCATACCTCGACATGCCCGATATCCTCAAGGCCCTGGGCGACCCGGTCGTTATGGCGGCGACGGCCACCGCAACGGCTCCGGTTGTGGCCGATCTCGCCCGCGTGCTGCCGATTACCCGTACGGTGGTCGACGAGACCGTGCGCGAGAACTTGCGGCTCGAGGACGACCGCGATCTTGCGAGCCGCGAAAACCGCCTGGTGTCCATCGTCGCGACGGGGGAGAAGACCGTCATCTACGTCAACTCGCGTGATCAGTCCGTGGCGCTTGCCAAGACGCTACGCAAACGCGTTCCCGACTACGCGTCGCATATCGCCTTTTACAACGCGGGCCTTACGCGCACCGACCGCCATCGCGTAGAGGAGGCGTTTCGTGACGGATGCCTCAGCTGCATCGTCTCGACCTCTGCCTTTGGCGAGGGCGTCAACCTTCCCGATATTCGCCATGTCGTGCTCTATCACATGCCGTTTGGCGCGATTGAGTTTAACCAGATGAGTGGCCGCGCCGGTCGCGATGGACAGCCCGCCGTGATTCACCTGCTCTATTCGTCGCGCGACGCCCGCATTAACGAGCGCCTACTCGACTGCTATGCGCCTGAGCGCGACGAGCTCGTCACGCTCTATCGCGCGCTGCAAACCATGTGGCGCTCCAACCGCGGCAAGACCGGGGACGATTCCTTTAGCGCGAGCGATATCGACATCGCGCAGATGTGCCTTGCCATCGATGCTCGCACGCCGGTCGACGAGCGCTCGGTGGAAAGTGGCCTGGGAATCTTCGAAGAGCTTGGCTTCTGCCGCGTTTCGGGGTTTGACGACACCCGTCGCATCGCGATGGCCGAAAACCCCGGCCGTGTGCAATTGAGCAGGTCAATTCGCTATTTGGAGGGCTTGCGCTCGCGCATGGAGTTCACGGCTTTTCGGAGCTGGGCACTCGATTCGTGCGCTTCTGATATGCTAGCCAAAGTTAACCGCCCGATCGTACCGCGGGCCTAGGGGAAGGGGACCTCGATGGATGCCGCAGCCCGTATCGCCCATGATTCCACCCTCCAGCCGTTTTCGGAGATGGAGCACTATAAGCATGCCGATGAACTGCCGCCCGAGATTATGGCGGACAGCTACGACAAGCTGGAGCGCCTGTGCCTCAAATATATGAATGAGGATGACTTCTCCAAGGTGGAGCAGGCCTACTGCTTTGCCGCCGAGAAGCACTGCAACCAAAAGCGCCGCTCGGGCGAGATGTACATTAACCATCCCGTCGAGGTAGCCATCATTCTGGCCGACCTCAAGATGGACTGCGATGTGGTGTGCGCCGCGCTGCTGCACGATACCGTCGAGGATACCGAGACCTCGCTTACCGATGTTTCCGGCCTGTTTGGCGAAACCGTGGCAGAACTCGTCGACGGCGTGACCAAGCTTACCAACATCGAAGTCGACAGCATGGACGAGAAGCAGGCCCTCACGCTGCGCAAGATGTTCCTTGCCATGTCCAAGGACATTCGCGTCATCATCGTCAAGCTCGCCGACCGCCTGCATAACATGCGCACGCTTGCCGCCCTGCGCGAGGACCGCCGTCTGTTTAAGGCGCGCGAGACTATGGACGTATACGCGCCTCTGGCCGACCGCCTGGGCATGAGCTCTATCAAGTGGGAGCTCGAGGACCTGTCCTTCTTCTACTTGGAGCCCGATGCCTACCAGCGCATCGCGCGTATGGTGGCTGAGTCGCGCGAGGTTCGCGAGCGTTATCTGGCCGAGACCATCAAGACGCTCACCGATGAGCTCAATCGCATTGGTCTTGAGGGCTTTCAGATCAACGGTCGTTCCAAGCACTATTGGTCCATCTATCAAAAGATGAAGCGCAAGGGCAAGGAGTTCTCCGAGATTTACGACCTGGTGGCGCTGCGCGTCATCACTCATTCGGTGCGCGATTGCTATTCCACGCTTGGTGCCGTGCATACCTTGTGGCATCCCATGCCCGGTCGCTTTAAAGACTATATCGCCATGCCCAAGGTCAATAACTACCAGTCGCTCCATACGACGGTTATCGGCCCCACGGCCCGCCCGCTCGAGATTCAGATTCGAACCTATGAGATGCACGAGCAGGCCGAGTACGGCATTGCCGCCCACTGGCTGTACAAGAAGTCGGGCGGATCGTCTGCGTCTAAGACCAATGATGCCCAGCGTCTGGACGACCAGATTAACTGGCTTAAGCACTCACTCGACTGGGCGGCGTCTGACGAGATCACCGATGCCAAGGAATACCTGCACTCACTGAAGGTCGACTTGTTCGACCAGGAAATTTTTGTCTTTACGCCCAAGGGCGAGGTCATGGCGCTTCGTGCCGGCTCTACACCGCTCGACTTTGCCTACGCCGTTCACACCGAGGTGGGCAACCACTGCGTCGGCGCTAAGATCAACGGTGCGGTGGCCCCGCTCACGCACGAGATCAAGACGGGCGATCGTGTCGAGATCCTGACCAACAAGAGTTCCAAGCCGTCGCGCGATTGGCTCAAGATCGTCAAGACACCTTCGGCCAAGTCAAAGATCCGCCGTTACTTCGCCGCCGCGACCAAAGACGATGACGCTGCTGCCGGCCGCGATATACTGGCCAAGGACCTGCGCAAGCGCGGGTATGGCATCTCTACGCCGCGATCCACGCGTGCGCTCAACGCCGTGGCGGAGCAGTTTAATTACAAGCAGCTCGAGGACCTGTTTGCCGCCGTTGGCGCCGGTAAGGTTGCCCCGCGCGCCGTGGGTAACAAAGTCGAGCAAATCTTGGACCCCAAGCCCGAGGAACAGCTCACCAAGGCCGAGGCTATCGCCGAGGTCGTGAAGCAGCCTGCCCGCGGCTCCAACCGCAAGCCGCAAAAGCGCGGCAAGAGCGCCAGCAACGGCATTATCGTCAAGGGCGAGAGCAACAGCGGTCTGCTGGTCCGTTTGGCGCATTGCTGCAATCCGGTGACGGGCGACGATATCGTCGGCTTCATCACGCGCGGTCGCGGCGTCTCGGTGCATCGCGCCAACTGCCCCAACGTCAAGGGTCTTATGGAACATCCCGAGCGCATGATCGAAGTGGAGTGGGACGGCGCTGCCGACACCCTCTTCCAGGTCGAGATCGTGGTCGAGTGCCTGGACCGCATGGGCCTGCTCAAGGATGTCACCATTGCCATTGGCGATGCGGGGGGCAATATCCTTTCTGCCGCCACGTCGACCAACCGCGAGGGTATTGCAACCCTGCGCTTTATGGTCGAGATCTCGGATGCGAGTGGCCTGGATCCGCTACTGGCATCGATTAGCAGCGTCGACTCGGTCTACGATGCACGCCGTTTGATGCCTGGCGAGGGTGGGGCTCAGCTCAAGCGTCGCGTATAGGCGCGACGAACGCGCGACAGAAATGATATTTGCTACGTTCGAGGCATCGTTTGATGCCTCGACGTTTATAGAAGGAGGGCGTACGCATGGACGCTACGGCTTTGGATTTAACCCCTCGGGGTACGGCTTCGATTGAGGCGCTTGTAAACGGCCCCATCCAGACCAACAGTTACGCCATTATTTCGAGTGGCGAATGCTTGATTATCGATCCCGCTTGGGAAGGCGAGAGCCTCGTTGCGCATATCCGAGTCGAACACCCTGGCGTGCATGTGCTCGGTTCCGTTTGTACACACGGCCATGCCGATCATGTTGGTGGTGTCGCTGGAGTTCGCGCCGCCGTTGGCGCTGAAGCCCTGTACGAGCTGTGCGGCAAGGACGTAGCTGTGCCGCATATGAATATCGAGGAGCAGCGAGCGATGTGGGGCATCGAGACTCCCGATCCGGGCGAGCCGACGCGGCTGCTTGCCGAGGGCGATACCATTGAACTGGGCGCCATTTGCCTGCAGGTTATCGAGGCGCCCGGGCATACGCCGGGCGGCATCGTTCTATTTGCCGCAACAGAGCAGGGAAATATCGCTTTCGTGGGGGACACGCTCTTTCCCGGCGGTCACGGCCGTACCGACCTTTCCGGCGGAGACGAGGCGGCGATTCTGCGCTCGCTCTCCAAGCTCGCCCGGCTTCTCCCGCCCGATACCGTTTGCCTAACCGGCCATGGCGATTCGACCACCGTGGCACGCGAGCTTATGCAGAACCCTTTCATGCAGATGTAGCTTTGTAGTCAGTTTCTGAAGCACGAGAAGCGTCCAAACGTCAAGATATTTTCCCCAACGGGTCGATTCTGTAGGGCAAACGGTCAAAAAAAGTCTGTTTGGAGGTTGATTTCCGATCTCAGCCGAACACATTGAGCAAATAGGCCATTCCCGCAGT
>CAKZUZ010000012.1:0-133059 GCA_937922225.1 uncultured Collinsella sp. | reverse complement strand
CGTACGCTTGACTTGAAGAAGGGGGAGGCCTCGCGGCCTCCCCCTTTTTTGCGTTTACGGGGTGTAAATGACTCAATTACACCAGACGATCTTGTTGTTTTTGGTATTGAGCCTTTATTTAAAGAAAATAAATCGTATAACAAGGGCAACTGCTATGGCCGCAATGATCAAAAGCAGAATTGTCAGCTGATGCTGCTTGCGTCGTTTACTTGACGAAACGAAGATTGATTTTCCCTGTTTTGGCGTTTCGAGATAGCGAGCCGAATGCGTCAAGGTTTGCTTGGGTCGAGGCCCTCTTTGTTGATGAGCGGCGGATGCTTTCATCGGCTCATCGCTAGCTGCGCTGTTTTTAGATAATGGTGCGTCTTTCAGATATACAGGGTCTCCCGAGGCAACGCCCATATGTTTACGTCCCGTTTGGGCATCCTCGAGCGTTTGATATCGATTTCTCGTCACATAATCGGGCTCAGGATCATTAATGGGCTCTTGCGAGATGTGGGGGCGATGGAACCGTGGAGGCTGCGTAGAAGTATCTTCGCCCTGCGTCGGCATAAACATATTGCTCTGGTTTTGGTCGTCCATGATGCCCTTTAGCTCGTTACCAACAACGTGTACGCGCTCATTGTAAGCCCCTTGTTATTTGTAGCTGCGAACATACTTCTTATTTAAGCTCTGGTTCAAAGAACCTTAACCTTACTAAGACCTGAGTCATACACACTTAGATATGCTTATAGTACTGGACTCAAAAAACTTTATAGTCGATGTATATATGAGCACTGGGTGGGCATATATAAGAGCGTCAAAAGAAGTCCCAGTCACCTAGAAGATGGCTCGGCAGTCCTTAAAAGGAGTGGTAAACATGGCAAGCATGGTTCCTTATCGTTCGGTTTTTGGCGTTCGTCCTTCTGCTAGCTCGCTGTTCGATCTGTTTGATGATATGACCGACCTTGCAAACAACTCGATTGCCTCCAAGGCGTTCCCCGTTGACGTTGAGGACAAGGGCGATGGCTACGAGGTCAAGGCGTATCTGACCGGTGTCGCCAAGGATGACATCGACGTTGAGCTCAATGAGGGTCGCCTGTCCATCAGCGTGAACGTCGAGGAGAGCGCCGAAAACGAGGGTAAGAACTTCCTCCAGAAGGAGTTCGGCTCGTACAGTGCGACGCGCGGCGTGTATCTGAAGGACGCTTCGAGCGAGGGCCTTTCGGCTAAGTATGCTGACGGCATCCTGACCGTTACGGTTCCTAAGATTGTCGAGAAGAAGAACGTCACGAAGATCTCTATCGACTAACGATGGCTCTGCTTCAATCGAGAGTATGAGTTAAGGGGGCTGGGAAGTGATTCCCAGCCCCCTTTTGTTGTCTTGAGGGGCTATTGAATGGTTGTCGGTTGATACTGGCTTGCAGGGCGTATCGAGAGCTTCCGTGGCCCTTGAAGACGGGTGGCAGAACTGCCGAGTTCATCATCGAGACTTGCATCAAGCGCGTTGGCATAGCTTTTGACGGTAAGGCTCGGACGATTATTGTCTTGGCTGATATGCATGGCAATGAGCTGTTCGGTGCGATCGGTAACAAGTTCGCGCGCGGCTTCGGCGGCTTGGCCATTGGAGAGGTGTCCCCTTGCAGACAGGATGCGCTCCTGAAGAAAGCGGGGATATTCTCCCTCGCGCAGCATGGTCACATCGTGGTTGCTTTCGAGCGCGAGGACTCGACAATCTTTGAGGGTGTTCATGGCTTGGCTCGATAGCTCTCCGGTGTCGGTGGCAAACCCAATGGAATCATCGAGAGCATTGAATCGATAGCCGACTGGATTGATGACATCGTGTGATGTTGAGTAGGTTTGCACGTGGATGCCGGCAATGGATAGGGTGTCACCGGGATCGAATTCCTCGACAGGCAGATGCGAAAGATTTTCTTTGCTCGAAAGAGTGCCCCTGCTGGCAAAGAGGGGGCCGTGCCAGTGCTTGCACCAGACATCGAGGCCCTTGATGTGATCGCTATGCTCATGAGTAATGAGAAGAGCCGAGACGTTGTCTGTCGAGAGCCCCAGTTCTGCCATGCGCTTTAATGTCTCGCGGCGAGACAGTCCGTCATCGACCATAATGAGCCCCTGCGGGCCCTCGATGAGTGCGCAGTTGCCTTTAGAGCCACTGCCGAGGATATGAAGGTGCAGACGAGACATAAGATTCCAAAGGATACAATGGGTGCGGACGAATAGAGGAGGAAGCAAATGCCTACGGTATCTCAGCATTATGGACACCATGCCGCGTCTGGGGCAGTCGATGAGACCCGGACGAGGCAGCAGGCTGCTCCTGTCGTGCTCATGGTATCAGGCGGCGCGGACTCGACGGCACTGCTTCTTATGGCGTGCACATCAAAGCTGGATATCCAAGACGGACGCGGTGTTGCCCCCATTGCTCGCGAGCGCCTGCATGTGCTGCATGTAAACCATCATCTGCGCGGCAAGGCGTCCGATGGCGACGAGGCCTTTGTGCGTGAGCTCTGCGTGAAATATGGTTTACCGCTGTGCGTGGAGCACGCTTATTTTGATGGGGAGTCGGGCAATATTGAGGCCGCGGCCCGCGAGGTGCGCTATGCCGCGGCGCGGAGGTATGTTCGCGAGCTCTGCGCCCAGACGGGGGCACCGCGAACGGCGGCTCGTATCTGCACCGCGCACACGTCTTCGGATCGCGCGGAAACCTTTTTGATGAACGCGATTAAGGGTTCGGGGCCCGCTGGCCTATCGAGCATTCCTCGCCGGAGGAATATCGTGGTGCGTCCCTTGCTCGACCTAACTCATGGCGAGCTCGTGGGCTATCTACAGGTACATGGTCAGCCGTGGCGTGAAGACGAGAGCAATGAGGATATCTCGTATCTGCGAAACTACGTGCGTCATCGAGTGATGCCGGTGGTGGCGCAGCGCAACGCGAGCGTCTGCAAGACGATTGGCGCCGCCTGCGAGATCTTAGGCGATGAGGATGCGTTTTTGTCTCAGCTTTCGGCACAGGCGTTTCGAAGCTGCCTGCGTAAGGAGGCGGCGGGCGCGCTGGTGCTCGATGCCAGGCGCCTTGCTGCGGCCGAGGTGGTAATCGCGCGGCGCATCGTGCGACTGGCGATTAAGCGCATCGATCCGGACGCTCGTCCAGAGATGCGACATGTGGAGCGAGTCCTTTCCTGCGTTGCCGAGGGCGCCGGCTCGGTCACGCTTCCGGCGGGGATTGACGCACGCATTGAGTTTGGCATGCTGGCGCTTAAGGCGCCGGCGGCTCGCGAGGGCCTGGTCGCGGACTGGGTTACCGTACCTGGTCGTTTGCCGTTGGGCGGGGGACGTATGCTGGTCACAGAACCGATGGCCGTTGAGCCGGGATGCGATATCGTGCGGCGTGCCCGTGAGCTCGCGGCTGCCGGGGAAGTGACAGCTTTGGTAGACGCGGCTGCCCTGGGTTTTGCCGACAGCGATAGTGAGCGGATCCTGGCGGGCTCGCGTGGCGAGATCCCTGCCGAGGCGCGATTGGCGCGCCTGTGGGTGGACGGTCCCGCACCGGGAGACGTGATGTGCCCGTTAGGGATGAGTGGTCGAAGCAAGAAAGTATCCGACTTGCTAGGTGAGGCTCGCATTCCCGTTTCCGAGCGCGCCGGCGTGCCCATGGTGAGGACGGCGCCGGGGGGTGCCGTGGTGTGGGTCGCCGGAGTTCGCGCGGACGAGCGTTTTAAGTGCACGGCCGCAACGCGCGTGGCATATCTGCTCCGCGTGGTCGATGCGAAATAGCGTCCCACGCCTGCTATTCTGTGCGACGTTGACGGTATTCCCGCGCTGATGGCGCACGGGCTGGTAAATTTACCCCGTGCGCTGCTAGAATGTGAAGTTCGCGTCCATACGGCGGTGTGTGGGCGATAAGCACAAGAAAGGGTTGTCATGGCTTCTCAACATCCGGATATCGAGAAGGTTCTGTTCACGCAGGAGGATATCGACGGTATCGTCTCTCGCCTAGGCGAGCAGATTACTCGCGACTACGCGGGTAAGGATCTGGTGCTGATTGCGGTCCTGCGCGGCGCCGTGGTCTTTATGGGCGACCTGATGCGTAAGATCGAGCTGCCGACCAACATCGATTTCATGGCTGTTTCGAGCTACGGCGACGGTGTGAAGTCCTCGGGTATCGTGCGTATCATTAAGGACCTGGATATCGACATCCGCGGTCGCGACGTGCTGATCGTCGAGGACATTCTGGACTCGGGCCTGACGCTCAAGTATCTGATGAAGAATCTCGAGAGCCGTAAGCCCGCCTCGCTGGAGGTCGCTGCCTTCCTGTGGAAGGACGTTGAGGACCGCGTCTCGGCCGTCACGCCCAAGTATGTTGGAACCCATTGCCCCGATGCCTTTGTGGTGGGCTACGGCCTCGACTATGCCGAGCGCTATCGCAACCTTCCGTATCTGGGCATTTTGAAACCGGAGGTTTATTCGTAAGATGCCCGACGACCGTAACGACAACAATTCCCAGACTCCCCGGGACCCAAAGATCCCGGGGATGCCCGGAGGCAAGAAGCCCACGCGTACGGGCTGGCTGTATTTTCTTTTGGCTTGCGCGCTCCTGGGTTACGCCTTCTTTAACATGGGCTCCGGCTTTGCCAACTCCAGCAATACCGTAAAGCTCGCGACGAGTGAGATGGTCAGCGCCATCAAGCAGGATCGCGTCGAAGATCTGACCTATACGGTTCAGGACGGAAGCGTGACGGGTCATTACTGGAAGACGAAAAAGGACAAGGGCGACACGAGCGAGCTCAAGAGCTTTTCCTCGACCTATGTCGGTTCCGATTCGCTTGCCGAGCTCATGGCGGAGCACCCCGATACCAAGTACATCGTCAACACCAACGATCCCGATTTTTGGGGCGACTTGGCGATGAGTGTGCTTCCGACGATTGCCCTGATCGTCATCATGTTCTACTTTATGCGCCAGATGATGGGCGCCAATAATAGGAACATGCAGTTTGGCAAGACCAACGCCAAGACCAACGAGGCCACGCGCCCCAAGGTCAAGTTCGAGGACGTTGCCGGCGTGGACGAGGCAGTCGAAGAGCTCGAGGAGATCCGCGACTTTTTGAGCGATCCGGACCGCTATCGCAAGCTGGGTGCCAAGATTCCGCGCGGCGTTTTGCTGGTGGGCCCTCCGGGTACCGGTAAAACCCTGCTGGCCAAGGCCGTTGCCGGCGAGGCGGGCGTGCCGTTCTTTAGTATCTCGGGCTCTGACTTTGTCGAGATGTTCGTGGGTGTCGGCGCCAGCCGCGTGCGCGACCTTTTTAAGGAGGCCAAGTCTCAGGCTCCGTCGATCATCTTTATTGACGAGATCGATGCCGTGGGACGTCAGCGTGGAGCCGGTTTGGGCGGCGGCCACGACGAGCGCGAGCAGACGCTCAACCAGCTGCTGGTCGAGATGGACGGTTTTGAGGAAAGCGAGTCGGTCATCCTGATCGCCGCGACCAACCGCCCCGATATTTTGGACCCGGCGCTGCTGCGTCCCGGCCGTTTTGACCGTCAGGTTACGGTCGACCGTCCGGACGTGAAGGGCCGCGAGCAGATCTTGCGCGTGCATGCCGAGAACAAGCCGATGGACGAGGACGTTAAGTTTGAGAAGCTCGCCCAGATGACCGTTGGCTTTACCGGCGCCGATCTGGCGAACCTGCTCAATGAGTCTGCGCTTTTGGCTGCTCGCCGCCATCGTTCCGTGATCTCGATGGACGAGGTCGAGGAGTCGATGGAGCGCGTGATTGCCGGACCGCAGCGCAAGGGTCGCGTGATGACCGAAGCCGAGCGCACCACGATTGCCTACCACGAGAGCGGTCATGCCCTGGTGGGTCATATCCTGGAGCACTCCGATCCGGTTCACAAGATTTCGATTGTCAGCCGTGGCCAGGCTCTGGGCTACACACTGCAGCTTCCGCAGGAGGATCACTTCCTCAAGACCAAGAACGAGATGCTCGACGAGCTCGCCGTGTTCTTGGGCGTCGCGTTGCCGAGGAGCTCATGTGCGACGACATCACGTCGGGCGCGAGCAACGATCTGGAGCGCGCGACTAAGATGGCGCGCGAGATGGTCACGCGCTTGGGCATGAGCGAGGAGCTGGGCACGCAGGTCTTTGGCGAGGCGCAACATCAGGTGTTCCTGGGTCGCGACTACGCCGATCACCAGGATTACTCCGAGGAGACGGCGCGCCGCATCGATATCGAGGTTCAGCGCATCATGCGCGAAGCCCATCGCCGTGCGGTCGAGATTTTGGATGCCCGTCGCGATCAGCTCGATCTGATGGCGAAGGTGCTGCTTGAGCGCGAGACCGTCGAAGGCGACGCCGTGAACGCCCTGCTCGACAACGAGTGGGATGCTTACCTTGAGCGCGAGGGCGATATCCTGGCGGCCAAGGAGGAGCGCAACGCCAAGGCGGCCGGCATGCCGACCAAGAAGCGCTCGCCTCGCATGAGCGAGGAGGAGTTGGCGGCTGATGCCGCGGCCTTTGCGCAGGCGGCCATGCAGGAGGATGCCGAAGCCGCATCCGATGATGCCGGAGATGGCAATGCCGCCAACGCTGACGGCAACACCGACGCCGACAAATAGTTCTTGTAGCGAAAGCCTCTGCGGGGAAACCTGTGGAGGCTTTTTCTTTTGAGCGATATGTTGATTGGGGACAGACTTAAATGAGCGTTTTCACGCATTTAAGTCTGTCCCCAATCAACATTGTGGCGCTCTAGTTGGCTAAAGCGTACAATAGCGCCTATGCGAAAGGGGAACAGATGATCAACGAAACTATGTATGCTCGCGGTGCGGAAAGCTCCATCATCCGTGAGATCTTTAGCTATGGCCTTGAGCGCAAGGCGCAGATCGGTGCGGAGAACGTATTCGATTTTTCGCTGGGTAACCCGAGCGTTCCGGCACCTGCCGCCGTGGCTGAGTCCATTAAGAAGGCCTTGGAGCTGCCGAGCGACCAGCTGCATGGATACACGCCTGCGCCGGGTCTGCCGCAATGTCGAGCAGCCGTCGCCGACTCGCTCAACCGTCGCTTTGGCACGAGCTATGAGGGCAAGGACGTCTTTATGACGGTGGGTGCCGCGGCTTCGCTCACCTGCACGCTCAATGCCGTTACGAACCCGGGCGATGAGGTTGTTGTTATCGCCCCGTACTTTCCGGAGTATCGCGTGTGGATTGAGAAGGCCGGCTGCACGTGTGTTGAGGCGCTCGCCGATGAAGATACGTTCCAGCTGAGCGTGAGTAACGTGCTCAAGGCGATTACCGATAAGACGGCTGCCGTCATTATCGACTCGCCCAACAATCCGACCGGTGCCGTATATACACGCGACACGCTGACGCGACTGGCCAATGTTCTGCGCGAGGCCAACGCTCAGCGCGATCCCGAGAATCCGATTATGCTCATCTCTGATGAGCCGTATCGCGAGATTGTCTATGGCGCCGAGGTGCCTTGGGTGCCTTCGATCTACGAGCACACCATCGTGTGCTACTCGTATTCCAAGTCGCTTTCGCTACCGGGCGAGCGCGTCGGGTGGATCCTGGTTCCCAATACGAATCCTCAGGCAGCTCGTCTAATGCCCGCCGTTGCCGGTGCCGCCCGTACGCTGGGCTTCGTGTGTGCACCGGCGCTCTTCCAGCGCGTGATCATCGATTGCATCGATGAGCCGAGTGATGTCGAGGCCTATGCTCGCAACCGCACCGCGCTTACCGACGCACTAGCGGAGTACGGCTACACCTATGTTGAGCCGGATGGTGCATTCTACCTGTGGGTGAAGGCACTGGAGCCCGATGCGAATGCGTTCTGTGAGCGCGCGAAGAAGTATGAGCTGCTTGCGGTGCCCTCGGACAGCTTTGGCATGCCTGGTTGGTTCCGCCTGGGCTATTGCGTGAGTTACGAAACGATTATCAATTCGCTACCCGCTTGGAAACAGTTGGCGGACGAGTATCGTTAAAAGTAAAGCGCTCTGCTTACAATGTTTTACGTGAAACGGGGTTTGGTGTTAAGCCAGACCCCGTTGTCTATGCCGTTGTGTGATTGGGATGAAGCAGTTTTACGACTGCCGAAAGCTATGCGTACAATGAATATACGCGACGGCCATGCTGGACAAGGAGACCTGATGCCCTACCTGCTTTCCTGTGATATCCATACTCATACGATGTTCTCCGCGCATGCGTACTCAACCATTGAGGAGAACATCTATTGGGCGGCGGAGCGTGGCCTTCAGGTGCTCGGTTCCGCCGATCATTTAAGCTCGATGGTTACGCCTTGCCCCAATGACCTGCGCAGTTTCCAGTTCTTTATTAACCAGGATATCTGGCCGCGCATTTGGAGCGGCGTGCTGGTGCTCCGCGGCGCCGAGGCCGATATCGTTTCGCTGGACGGAAGCTTGTTTGGCGAGGACATTCCCGTTTCGCTCAATATCGCCGGCGATTCGTATAGTCGTGAGCATTCGCTGTTCGATTTGGTGACGCGTAATTTGGATTATTTGGTGGCAAGCGTGCATAACCCGCAGTTTGCCGAAGGCGCGACGCTCGCCGAGACGACCGAGATGTACATCAATGCCCTGGAGCACCCCAAGGTGTTCATGCTGGGGCATGCGGGGCGCTCGGGCGTGCCGTTCGATATCGACGAGGTGCTGTTGGCGGCCAAGGCCAAGCACAAGATTATCGAGATCAACAACCATAGTCTTGAGCACGGTGCCGACACTGAGCATTGGGCCGTATGCCGCAAGATCGCCGAGCGCTGCGCCGAGCTGGGCGTTGGCATTGGCGTGTCGACCGATGCCCACATTGGCATGGCCATTGGCAAGCTCGATCACGCGCGCAAGATGCTCGACGAGATTCACTTCCCGCTGGATTTGATCGTGACGCGCGATCGCGAGACGCTGCTGCGCGAGATGGCGGCAGCCGGCGTGTGCGACCTGCGCAAGGGGATGTAGCGGAGTTCATAAACCAAGCGAAGGGGGCAGTCCAGACGGGCCGTCCCCTTTCTTGTGCCGGTGGATTAGCGGCGCTCGAGGACCGCGACGGTCTCGGTGTGGTCGGTATGAGGGAACATGTCGACCGGCGTGATCTTGAGCAGGCGATAACCTCCGTCGAGGAGCTGGTGTAGGTCGCGCTCTTGGGTGACGGGGTTGCAGCTGATATAGGTGATGCGGCGCGGCTTAAGTGCGCAGGCGGCTTCGAGGAACTCGGGTGTAGAGCCGGCGCGCGGCGGGTCGATGGAGAGAACGTCAACGCGCTCGTTGTTATCGGCAGCGTCCAGGATGTAATCGGTGGCGTCGTCGGCCATAAACCAAGCGCTGCGGGTGAGGTCGTTGAGCTCGGCATTGCGGCGTGCGTCGGCAATGCCCGCCGGGTTGCGCTCCACTCCGAGCAGCATGATGCCGATACCCTTGTTCTGGGCTTCTTTAGCTGCGCAAAGACCGATGGTGCCGCTGCCGCAGTAGGCATCCATAAGCACATCGTCCTGGCGCAGATCCATGCCATCGATAGCGAGCTGGTAGAGCAGCTCGGTCTGCTGCGGGTTGGTCTGGTAGAACGCGGTAGGGGAGATATCGAATTCGCAACCGAGCAGCTGGTCGCGCATGCACTCGGCGCCATAGACGATACGAGTCTCCTCACCCAAGATGGCGTTACCGGGGCGTCCGTTGATGTTTTGGGCAACGGTGACGATATGCGGATCGAGTGCGGCGACAGCCTCAAAGAACTCCTGCGCATGCGGCAAGTCGCGCTGAGCGGTCACGAGGGTGACCATAATCTGGTCGGTACGCCAACCGCAGCGGACGACGGCATAGCGGAGCAAGCCCAGATGCTTGTCCTCGTTAAAGGCGGGAATGTGCAGGCGCTCAGCTTCACGCGCGATGCCGTTGAGAATCTGACGGGCACCTGGCGCCTCGACAGGACACTCGGGTACGGCAACGATCTTGTGCGTGCCGCGCTCAAAGAAACCGCAACGGACAGCGCCCTCCTTACCGGGAGCAAAGGGAGTGGCAGCCTTATGACGAAAGCCACGCGGCGCAGGATACTTACCCGGGTCGCCCAGGGTAACACCCATACCGCGAATGGGATCAACGGCAATACCCTCGCGCTCGCAGAGCTCAGCAAACAGCTCTTCCATAGCAGCCTGCTTGGCCGCCAGCTGCTTCTTATAAGGACGATTGATCGCCGTGCATCCACCACAAGCCCGCATGATGGAACAAGGCGACTTGGGATCCACGGCCTTTCGCGCAGGCGAAACCGGATCCTTGTGCGAACGCTTGGGGCGAGCCTGAGATGCCTTATCCCCGCTCCGACGAGAGCTGGGGTGCTTGGCCTTAGCCTTTCCCTTGGCTGACTTACCCTTCGCGTCCTGAGACGACTTGGATTTCTTAGAAGATTTTTTCTCTTCCAACCCCTCAGCCGCCTCGATCAAAGCCCGACGAGCCCTACGCTCCGCACGAGATTCTGCCATGAATTAACCCCACTAATTTACAAATTGAAATCTGAAAGCATTGTACCGTGCCAAGCTAGCGGACGATATGCAAGCACCCATTTCATGTTAGTGATAAGCCCAACGACGTTTGCCCGCCGGGTGCCGGGGCTGGGGTTAAGTTTGTCGCGAGTTCCGCACGAACAGGAGAGCACTTAATGTGCTCTCCGTCGTGAGCAGGACTGTAGAGCAGCAAGCTTAACCCCTGCCCCGGCACCCGGCGGGCAAATCCTCCCTTGTACTCTATCAAGGTAAAGTGTATGATTCTGAACGTTACATGACTCACTTTACCTAACTAAAGTGCTATCGAGGGGGAATACCATGAATACCGATATGTCTCGTCGTCAGTTTGTTGGTCTAGCCGGCTCGCTCGCCACGGTGCTTGGCCTTGGTCTTGTCGGCTGCGGCGGTGGTGCTGGCAAGGGCTCCGCTGCTGGTTCTGCCGCGGCCAAGGATTTGAAGGGCGCCGCGGAGTCCAAGAAGCTCGTGGTGGGCTTTGACAAGTCCTACCCTCCGTACGGCTTTGTGGGCGATGACGGCGAGTACACGGGCTTTGACCTTGACCTTGCCAAGGCCGTTGCCGATAAGCAGGGCTGGGATGTCGATTACGAGGCCATCGATTGGGATGCCAAGGACACGCTGCTCAACTCCGGCGCCATCAACTGCATCTGGAACGGCTTTACCATGGAGGGCCGCGAGGACGACTACACGTTCTCCGAGCCGTATATGCTCAACGAGCAGGTGTTGGTGGTCAAGAAGGACGCGGGTATCAAGAGCTGGGACGATCTTGCCGGCAAGACCGTGATTACCCAGACTGATTCCGCTGCGCAGGATGTGCTCGAGGGCGACCAGAAGGATCTGGCCGCGACGTTTGCCACGCTCGATACCATCGGTGAGTACAACACGGCGTTTATGCAGCTCGAGAGTGGTGCGGTCGATGCCGTTGCCTGTGACCTCTCGATCGCTCAGTATCAGCTGGCCGCCAAGCCCGATGCCTATACGCAGCTTGATGAGCCGCTGTCCAGCGAACACTACGCCGTCGGCTTTAAGAAGGGCGACAGCAAGTCGGCCGACGCCGTGACCGAGTCGCTCAAGGCGCTCTATGAGGACGGTACGGTCAAGGACCTGTGCGATAAGTATTCAAGCTATGGTCTTTCCTTCGACAACTGGGTGCTCAAATAGCGGCTTTCCCAGGCACCCGATTTTGCCGTTCAAACCGTCGCTTGCGTACATTTAGTACGCGGCGCTCCTCTTTCACGGCAAACTCGGGCACCTGGAAAACCCGCTTTAGCATTGGGTTCGCTGTTCCGTTACTGTGAAAGAGAGCTTGGGTTGTCTATTCAGGTCATGATGCAGATGCTTGGCCAGGGATTCTTGGTCAGCTTGCAGCTGTTTGTGCTGACGCTGTTGGGGTCGATTCCGCTGGGAATTCCCGTGGCGTTTATGCGCATGAGCAAAATTGCGCCGCTTCGCTGGATCGCGCGCATCTATATTTCGGTCATGCGCGGCACGCCGCTTATGCTGCAGATGTTTGCGATCTACTTTGCCCCGTACTACGTGTTTGGCATCTCGCTCACGCCCGATTCCAAATGGACGGCGTGCGTCGTGGCATTCATCATCAACTACGCCGGCTACTTTGCCGAGATCTATCGCTCGGGCCTGCAGTCGATTCCGCGCGGTCAATATGAGGCCGCCGAGGTGCTGGGCTACTCGCGTCTGCAGACGTTTCTGTATATCGTGATGCCGCAGGTCGCCAAGCGTATTCTGCCGGCGATGGGCAACGAGATCATCACACTGGTCAAGGACACGTCGCTGGCGTTTGCCATCGGCGTGGGTGAGATGTTCTCGACCGCCAAGGCGCTGGTCGCCTCGCAGGTGAGCATGGTGCCGTTTGCGATCGCGGCGCTGATTTACTGGGTCTTTAACTTTGTGGTCGAGATGCTGCTGGGCGCCGCCGAAAAGAAGCTGGACTATTATCATGACTAACTCAGTGATGAAAATCGAAAGCGCGCGTAAGGCGTTTGGCGGCAATGAGGTGCTCAAGGATATCTCACTCGAAGTCAAGCGCGGTGAGGTCGTGGCGATTATCGGACCTTCGGGCGGCGGTAAGTCTACGCTGCTGCGGTGTGCCACGCTGCTCGAGACACTCGACGGAGGCTCTCTCACGTTTGGCGACCTTGCCGTTGCGACGGACGCGGGGCCGGGTGCGGTCTATGCGAAAGGCGACGTGCCCAAACAGGCGCGCTCGCGGTTTGGTCTGGTGTTCCAGAACTACAATCTGTTCCCGCACTATACGGTGATGAAAAACATCATCGACGCGCCGATCCGCGTGCTTAAGCGCCCGCGCGAGCAGGCGGAGGCGCGTGCGCGTGAGTTGATCGCGCAGATGGGGCTTACGGGCAACGAGAACAAGGTGCCGTGTGAGCTTTCGGGCGGTCAGCAGCAGCGCGTGAGTATTGCCCGCGCCCTGGCGCTCGATCCGGAAATCTTATTCTTTGACGAGCCGACCTCGGCACTCGATCCCGAGCTGACGGCCGAGGTGCTGCGTGTCATTAAGGACCTGGCGGCGCAGAACATGACGATGGTAATCGTGACCCACGCGATGCAATTTGCGCGCGATGTTGCCGACCACGTGGTCTTTATGGATGGCGGTTGCATTGTCGAGGAGGGATCTGCCGAGCAGGTTATCGACCATCCGCGCGAGCAGCGCACGCGTGAGTTCTTGAGCCGTATCGAGGGATAGGCTCAGGTATTTACTCAACCATTAATTGAGGCGAAGCCGCCACAGGTCTTACGGTCTGTGGCGGCTTTTTGTTTACATCGACGGGGTTCAATAATTGCCCCACAAGCTTGTCTCTTCCTCTCGCCGCCTGTATTCATACGTGTGCCGAAAGGTATGCATGGACAGCCGTCCGTGAGGGTAGGGTGGTGGCATAGGACATTTGGAGGGTGAGTCGGCTCGGCTGCCGACCATGCTGCTCCCGGGACGGCACCGACCGCGAACTCTCCCCGTTGGCGTCGCGCATTGCGCGCGGCCCTGCAAGGAGGTCATCATGGGTGCTCCCAAGACCGGTAACGTAAGGAACGTGGTGCTCGTAGGCCAAGGCGGGGTGGGCAAGACTTCACTCGCCGAGGCCATGCTCCACCTTTCCGGCAAGACCGCCCGCCTGGGCGGCCACGACGGCACCAAGCCCACGCTCGACTATGACCCCGAAGAGGTCAAGCGTGCATTTTCCATCTCGACGACCATCGCGCCGATCGACTGGAAGGGCGCGCGCATCAATGTGCTCGATGCCCCGTGCTACCCCGATTTTATCGGCGACGCCTTTGCCGCGATGAGCGTCTGCGAGACGGCTCTGTTTGTGGTCGACGCCGAGGCCGGCCCGCGGCCTACGACGGTTAAGCTCTGGTATGCCGCCGAGGACCTACGCCTGGCACGCGCGGTGTTCGTAAACCGCCTGTCGCGCTCCGAGGCCAGCTTTGCGACCACGATGGACCTGCTGCAGGAGCGCTTTGGCACGCGCCTGGGCGCCGTGACCCTTCCCTGGGGCGAGGGCGAGGACTTTGACGGCATCATCGACCTGGTGCGCATGAAGGCGCGCCACTGCAACGGCGCCGAGGCCGTTGAGTCGGAGATTCCCGAGGAGTATCGTGCCCAGGCCGAGGAGGCCCATGACCATCTGTGCGAGCTGGTGGCCGAGGCTGACGACGAGCTGATGATGAAATACCTGGAAGGCGAGGAGACGCTGACGCAGGAGGAGCTTGAAGGCCTGCTGTCTAAGGCGATCGCCGAGCGCATCTTTGTGCCGGTCTTTGCGGGCGATTGCATTAAGGAGCAGGGCGTCAACTCGCTGATGGACGACATCGCCACGTACTTCCCGGCGCCGACCGACTACGGCGAGATGCCGCTCATCGACGGTGATTCGCTTAAGATTTCGAGTGACGATGACCGTCCGGTGGCGTTTGTGTTTAAGACGCTGGCCGATCCGCAGCAGGGCCGCATCAGCTTTATCAAGGTGCTGACGGGCACGCTTGAGCCGGGTCTTGAGTTGGTCAACGCGCGTACCCGCAAGAGCGATCGTTTGGCTCACCTGTATGTGATGTGCGGCCGCGACATGACCGAGGTTGGCCATGCCTATGCCGGCGACATCATCGTGGCGCCCAAGCTGGCTGCCGAGACGGGCGATACGCTCTCGATTACCGGCAAGGTCGAGGCTGCGGCGTTTAAGTTCCCCAACTCGCAGTACCGCATCGCCATCGAAGCCGAGAACCGCGGCGACGAAGAGAAGCTCTACACGTTTATCGAGAAGGCCTGCAAGGCAGACCCGACCATGAGCATCGACCGCGACGAGGAGACCGGCCAGACCATCATCTCGGCAGTGGGCGAGGCGCAGGTTTCGGTGCTGCTCAATCGTCTGGAGGACCGCACCAAGGTTGCTGCCAAGAGCGTGCCGATCCGCATTCCGTATCGCGAGACCATCCGCCGCACGGCGAGCGCCCAGGGCCGCCACAAGAAGCAGACCGGTGGTGCCGGTCAGTACGGCGACTGCTGGCTGCGCGTGGAGCCGCTCATTGGGCCCGACGGCACGAGCGACGGCTACGAGTTTGTGGATGAGGTCGTAGGCGGCCGCATTCCGCGCTCGCTGATTCCCGCCGTGGACAAGGGCGTCCAGGAGACCATGAAGGACGGCATCATTGCCGGCTACCCGCTCACGGGCATTCGCGTCGCGGTGTACGACGGCTCGTATCACAGCGTCGACTCCAACGAGATGGCGTTCCGCGCGGCGGCACGCATCGGCCTGCGCAAGGCATGCGCCGATGCCGACCCGGTGGTGCTGGAGCCCATCGAGGAAATCACGGTGACGATCCCCGAGAGCTACGCCGGCGCCGTGATGGGCGACATCTCGGCCTCGCGCGGTCGCGTGACGGGCATGGAGACCGATGAGCGCGGTGACACCGTGGTCATCGCCCAGGCGCCGCTGGCCGAGCTGACGGATTACTCGACGCGCCTGCGCTCCATTACGCGCGGCACGGGTGACTTTACCATGAAGCCCGCTGGCTATGAGCAGGTTCCCTATGACGTTCAGGCCAAGCTGGTCGAGCGCTATGAGGAGAGCCGCGCCAAGTAGCGTGGGACTTTGCCTGCAACATACATGCCGATGCAAGGGCCGCTCCGGGTAATCCGGGGCGGCCCTTTTTGATCCCTGGGGGGCGGAGGAAAACGGATCATTTTAGGTTTTGGGGCAGCTTGGTCGGCCCTAGTCCCCCGAGGCCTGGTTGCGGCCGGTGGCGTAGTCGATCTGCACGTGCGGCTGCAGATTGTAGCAATATACGTGGAAGCAGAGGGTCTTGCCGTGGTCCTCGACCGATTGCGCCTCAAGGCGCACGCCGCGGCAGACGAGCTCCTCTTCGTTATACATGGGCGTGACGCGGTAGAGCACATGGTTGCCTGTGTCGTGGATGTAGTCGAGGATCTGCTCTTCAAACGGCAGCATGCCCGTTTCGTTGAGATAGCGCGTGCCGGTGAGCAGATTCTTGCGGTTGGCGTTTTCGCCGCAGAGCGACCAGGCGATAAGGTGGCAGCGGTTGTAGAGGCTCTGACCCGGAATAAAGCCGTAGCGCTGCTGGTGCCACCCGGCGGGATGGATACGCGAGATATCGCCGCGCTTGCCCTGACCGAGCGATTCGGGACCCACGCAGGCGAGTGCCTTGCGGGTGCGGCCCAGGCTATCGAGCTTGGAGAACTTCTTAAAGCAGCCCTCTTCGGTAGCTCGCTCGTATTCGTCGAGCGTGAATGATGGCGTGCCCAACGGGTGCGTGCTGTCGGCGCGAAGGGCAACGTAGGGGTTGCCGGCGTAGTCGGGAATGCTGCTGAGATATACGCCGCGGGCGCGGTCGAGATCGGGGTTTTCGACCTCGTCGATGGGGGTGACGTTTGAAGAGGCATCGTCAGCGGTGTCGGTCGTGGCGGATTCAGAGCCATCGCCGGAGTCCTGATCATCTTCGGAGTCCGTGGAGCTCGCTGTTCCCGATTCGAGCCGGGCAACCAGGTCTGCTTCGTCGTCGGTGCGGTTGGGGCTCTCGCTTTGCTTCTCGGCCAGAGCAGCCGCCTGCTCATCGCTTTGCGGCGAGAGCAGCTTGGGCGCTCCGTCGAGCGACCCTGTGAACAGCGCAAACCCCAGCACCACGGCGGTGCCGATGGAAAGTACTTGCTTGTAGGCGGACTTGCGCGACATTGAGGCTCCTGGCTAGACGGTTGGGAATCTACCAGTCTAGCAGGTGCCGCCGCAGGCAGTTTTGCCGAACAGATTCTTAAAGATTGGGGGGCGCTACCGATTCATTTGCCCTAGAAGGGGTTGCGATGGTTGGGACGTGTGGGGCTCGACGTTTCCCCAGATAAAACCTGCCAAAATAAATCTGTCCCCTTTTAGAAGGTCGGCAACAATTTATGTGGTTCAGGTTGAGCATGCGCGAGCGAGCAGATTGCCGTGCCCGGGGCCTGCGCAGCGCCGAGCGGTTACGCCGTTTGTAAAACGGCGTAACTTAAAGATTCATGTTGCCGTGGATGTAGGGGGCGACCTCGGGGGAGATATGGTCGCAGCCCAGCTCGCGCAGCGCGGACTCGATAACGGCGGGCAGCGGGGTCTTGCCCTTGTCGTCGACGGCGGCACCGCCGAGGGTGGCAATCTTGGCAACATCTGCGGGTGCGGCCTCGATATGCATGCAGCCGCCGACCAAGCGCGCGCGTACCTGTGCCAGATCAAGATCGTGCAGGTAATCCTCGCAGGCGCGAATCAAGGAGACCTTCTCGCGCGTAAGCTCCTCGCCCGTGGGGACGCGCGTGGCAAGACAGGCTCCCGCCGGCAGGCTCCAAACGGGATAGCCCCATGTGCGCAGCAGCTCGCGCTCTTCGTCCTTGGTAAAGCCGACCTCCATAAGGGGTGAGCGTACGCCGAGCTCTTCTGCCGCACGCATGCCGGGGCGGTAGTCACCGCGATCGCTTGCATTGCTGCCATCGATGACGGTGGGAAAGCCGAGCGACTTGGCGTGGTTGACGATGGCGGTAAAGCCGGCGTGCTTGCAGTGGTAGCAGCGATTGGCATCGTTGCAGGCTACTTGGGGGAGCTGCAGCTGATCCACCGAAAGATTGAGCACGGGGAGCTTAAAATGCGGCCCCTCATTGGCCTGCCCATCAACGGACTGCTCAAACGAAGCCTGCTCGGGCGTGCCGATGAGCGGCGTGGTGAGATGGACGAGAAGAGTATTGGTAGGCATGACGCGGGCGCATACGGCGGCCAAAAAGCTGCTGTCAACGCCGCCGGAAAACCCGATAGCCACGCGCCCGTATGCCAAAAGCAGCTGCTCGAGCGCCGATAGCTTGTCTTGAAGCTCCTCTGCGGGTGCTGTGGTGTCTAAAATCATGAAACGTTCCTTATCGCTGAGTACTCGATCGAAAACTATAATCCTAATGCGTTACTTGCCATAAGACTTCTATCTGTGTAACGAAAGTGCAATATGGTATATACGTTATATACAAGTTGCCAAATGCGGTAGAGTTGCAGCAACGCGACAGCGAGAGTCGATGGGGGACCGATATGATCAAGGCTGTTATTTTTGACATGGATGGAACGCTGGTCGATACCGAGCGTTTGGGGATTAAGGCCTGGAAGGCAGGCGCCGCTGAGCTGGGGCTCGCGATTGATGAAGCGCTGATCCATCAGTTTATCGGCCGCACGCTGCCCGATGTTATGGACATCCTCGATAAGCATTATGGCAGCCACGAAACCACCGAGGCGGTCTATGTCCGCCACAAGGAGATTCGCGACGAGATGGTCAAGACCGAACTGGAACTTAAGGCCGGTGCCGCCGAGTGCCTAGACGAGCTGCTGGCTGCGGGCTATCACGTGGGTCTAGCGACGTCGTCGCGCCTCGTTACGGCCGAGCGCAACCTTAAGATGGTTGGCCTCTTTGACAAGTTTGAAACGGTAACGTGTGGCGAGGACGTCGTGCACGGCAAGCCCGACCCCGAGATGTATCTGCTCGCCTGCGAGCGCGCGGGCTTTGCTCCCGAGGAATGTGCCGTGGTCGAGGATTCGCGCAACGGTTGCGTCTCAGGCATTACGGCCGGTTGCCATGTCTTTGCCGTCCCCGATATCGTGCCGCTGCCGCAGGACGTGGTGGATGGCTGCGAGGCCGTGCTCGATACGTTGTTCGACCTGGCGGCGGCAGTCAAGGCCGTGCGCTAGACAATTGCGGTGTTGAAACGAGCGATTGCTCACGTTTGCGCTCAAGCAAAAGGGGCCCGGCAATGGTCGGGCCCCTTTTGCTTGAGCGGCGACTTAGCATACTTGCGTGCGTGCTATAGATACGCACCGAGGTTGATGGCCGTGGCGTCGGTCTGGCCGCTTGCCTGGGTGCTGGCGCGTTCCAGCAGGAACGGCCGCACGAGTTCTTGGCGGTTGATGTCCTCGATGGCCGTGACCGCGGCGACGGTGCGCGCGGCAGAGCCGATGTGGACGTGCTTGGTCTTTGCCGGGGCCTTGTTCTCGATTTGCTCCATGAGCAATTGAACGCCCTTGCGGCCAATCTCGTAGCCCGGGGGCGCTACCGTAGTGAGCGGGACCGATCCGCTCCAAGCGAGCGGGTTGCCGTCGCATCCGGCCACGCGTACTTGCCCGGGGACAGAGATGCCCTTGTCGACCAGTGCCGAAACGACGCCCGAGGCCAACACATCAGTCAGGCCGACGACAAAATCGGGACGTTCGTCCGCGGGGCGCTCGGCGATTTGGGCACCGATGCCGTAGCCGTCGGCAGCGGTATTCCATTCACCGGCGTCGATGACTTCGATCTTGATATCGCGGTGCAGGGCGAGCGCCTTATGAATGCCAAGGACGCGCAGGGTGAGTTGCATAAATGCTGCTCGGCCGACGACGACAATATGGTGCGCGCCGCGGGCGATAGCAAGTTCGGCAATGATGCGACCCTGGGCCTCGTTGTCGGCCGCTACGTAGTAGCCGGGCTCGGAGCAATGGATGTCCAGATGGACGATCGGCACGGGCATCTTGGTCATGGCGGGGTGCCAGTCGGGGGATGCCATGGGCTGAACCATGACGCCGGACATCTGGGTGCCCATAAAGTAGCGCAGGTAATGGTCCTCTAGAATATCGTCGTTATCGGCGTTGGCGATGAGCAGGTCGTAGCCGTGCTTGCGGGCCTCGTTGTGGGCGCCGCTGGCGATTTGGAGCGAAAAGCCATGATCGAGACGGGGGAGCACCAGGCCAAAGGACTTGGTGGCACCGCCCGCGAGCTGACGAGCGCTTTGGTTGGGCAGGTAGCCCAGTCGATTGATGGTTTCGTTAATGAGCTTGAGGGTCTCGGGACGCAACTTTTCGGGATGGTTGAGCGCGTTGGAAACCGTGCCCAACGAAACCCCGGCTTCGCGCGCGACGTCGCTGATTTTAACCTTTGCCATAGCGGCCCCTTTGATGCGTTTCAAGTACAAGCCAGATTGTAGCATCGCCCGCCCCCGGGGTGGCAAAACCTGCCAATTAGGGACAGGTTTATTTTGGCAGGTTTTATCTGGGGAAACGATGCTGCCAGACCAAGCCACCACAAAGGTGCCTGTTCCCATTGTGGTGGTTTGGACCGGCTGGACGTGTGTGCATCGGGTGGTATCTAAGTTGAGATACCACTTCTGGTATATCAGCTTGCGTTTGCGTGAGTACAATACTCGAACGTTGTACGTCTCAGCGCCCCTTGTGCGTGGACGTCTTGCAGTCACGCGAACGAAGGGATTTGTCCTATGTGCGGAATTGTCGGCTACACCGGCTTTGATATTGCAAAGAACATCCTGGTCACGGGCCTTAAGCGTATGGAGTATCGCGGCTATGACTCTTCGGGCGTCGCGCTCGAGGTGGGCGAGGGCGCCGCGGCACACCTCGACGTCATCCGCCGCGTGGGCAAGGTTGCGGGCCTGGAGAGCGAGCTTTCCAACATCGACAGCGACGCTACCTGCGGTATCGGTCACACCCGTTGGGCCACCCACGGCAAGCCCTCCGTCGTTAACGCTCACCCCCACACCAGCTGCGACGGTCGTATCGCCATCGTCCACAACGGCATCATCGAGAACTTCGCCGAGCTGCGCGAAGAGCTGGAGGGCCGCGGCCACCACTTTAAGAGCGAGACCGATACCGAGGTCTTCGCGCATCTGATCGAAGAGGCTTATGCTGAGACGCACGACCTGATGGCCTCCGTGCGCGAGGCTTGCACCCACGTGGTCGGTGCCTATGGTCTGGCCGCCGTGTGCGCTGACGAGCCCGGCGTGATCGCCGTGGCCCGCAAGGATTCCCCGATCGTAGTCGGCGTGGGCGAAACCGGCTCCTATGTTGCTTCCGATGTCATCGCGCTCATCGACGCCACCCGCGATGTCGTGGTGCTCGAAGACGGTCAGTTTGCCAAGCTCACGCCCGCGGGCGTCGAGTACACCGACGAGGCCGGCAACGTTATCGAGCCCAAGGTCACCCACATCGACTGGGACCTAGACATGGCCGAAAAGGGTGGCTACCCCGACTTTATGCTCAAGGAGATCCACGAGCAGCCTCGCGTTGTGCGCGACACGCTGGTCGGTCGTATGACGCCGGCCGGCGAGCTCGACATCGACGAGCTGGGCCTTTCGCTCGAGGAGCTCAACGACATCGACCGCGTCTACGTGATCGCCTGCGGCACCAGCTACCACGCCGGACTCATCGCCAAGAACCTTATCGAGGGTTGGGCTCGCATCCCCACCGAGGTTGAGGCGGCCAGCGAGTTCCGTTACCGCAATCCCATCATTACGCCGACGACGCTTGTCGTGGCTGTGTCCCAGTCGGGCGAGACGGCCGACACCCTTGCCGCCATTCGCGACGCGCGCATCAAGGGCGCCAAGGTCTTCGGCATCACCAACGTGGTGGGCAGCCCGGTGGCGCGTGAGAGCGACGGCGTCATCTACACCAAGGCCAACAAGGAGATCGCGGTCGCCTCGACCAAGAGCTTTATCGGTCAGGTCGTGAGCCTTACGCTGCTGGCTCTGCTGCTGGCGCAGGTTAAGTACCGTCTGACCACCAAACAGGCGCGCATGCTGTTCCGCGAGCTTTCCGATACGGCCGAGCAGATCCAGTGGATTTTGGATACCCAGACCGAGGCCGTTCATGAGGCCGCCCTGCTGTGCAAGGACGCGCAGTCGGCGCTGTTCGTGGGCCGCGGCATGGGTGCCGCTATTTCCTACGAGGGCGCGCTCAAGCTCAAGGAGGTCAGCTACCTGCATGCCGAGGCCTACGCCGCCGGCGAGATGAAGCACGGCCCCATTGCCCTGATCGACCCGGGCTTCCCTGTCATCGCTGTGGCCACCAAGAGTGCCACCTACGACAAGACCGTGTCGAACCTCATGGAGTGCAAGGCGCGCGGCGCCAAGGTTATCGTCGTTGCCACCGAGGGTGACGAGGAAATCAACAAGATTGCCGACTGCATCATTCGTGTGCCGGCCGTCCGCGACGTGTTCAGCCCCATCACGGCGAGCGTTCCCCTGCAGCTGCTCGCCCGCGAGGTCGCCATCCTGCGCGGCTGCGACGTCGATCAGCCCCGTAACCTAGCCAAGAGCGTCACGGTAGAGTAGTTGGTTCCGCCGTTCTAGCGACTAAGGCCCGGCTCCGCATCAAGACGGAGCCGGGCCTTTTCTGCATTTGCCCAGATAAAACCTGCCAAAATAAACCTGTCCCTTTTTGGCAGGTTAGCGGAGCTTGCTGGTCTCGAAGTACTCGGGGAACTGGTCCAGAACCTCGGTTTGGTTGCGGAACATCATGTGTAGGTGCTTGCTGACCAAAAAGCTCGCTTCGATGGGGTCGCGACCGGCGATAGCGCGGCGAATCTGCTTGTGCTCGTTCACGATGTCCCGATTGTCGAGAACCTGCGTGGCGGCGCGCAGCCAGCGGAAGCGCTCCAGGTCGGCATTGGTCTCTTCGAGCCACGACCAAACGGTGCTGCGACATGCGATGCTAAAAATCATGTGATGCATGAGGTTGTCGCTCAAAAAGAAGCCGATGCGATCCTCTTCGGCCATGGCTTTTTCCTGCAGCACGATGGCGCGGTCGAGCTGCTCGATGCCGGCCGACGTGGCTCGCGCACAGCACTCCACAATCACCTGCTTTTCCAGATGTTCGCGGATGTAGCAGGCACTCTCGGCAAGGGTGAGGTTGATGGGTGAGACGTAGGTGCCGCTCTGGGGCACGGTGCGCACCAGGCCTTCCTGCGCCAAGCGAACCAAAGCCTCGCGCACGGGCGTGCGCCCCATATCCAGGTCGTCGCAAAGTTGCTTGACGCCCAGCTTTTCGCCCGGCTTGTAGTCCAGGTAGACGATTTTGCGTCGAATGGTGTGGTAGGACTGGTCCTGTAGGCTCGTTTCCTGCTCGCCGACGTGCATCGATTCTTCCATAGCGCCTCGCAACTGCTCTATCAAACTCATATGTCAGTTGTTAATTATGCCGCGAATCAGCTCTCCGCGGAGGGTAATTCGGCTGTTGCCCAAGAACTATTGCGGCATCTTAGTCTGTATTTGCGCAAGGCTATGCCCAATGTTGCCGTATCATAAGCCGTCGCAAACGTGAAAGAGAAAGAAGGAATCCCATATGCAACTGGCGAATATCGTACGCGAGCGCTGGAAGGGCGTCTTGTTCTGCCTGATCATCGCTATCCCCGCAACGCTGCTCGGCAAACAGATTGAGGTGGTCGGCGGGCCGGTATTCGCCATCCTCTTCGGCATGGTTCTGGCGCTCGTCTTTCCCAAGAATCATCGCGAACAGCTCGCCGCCGGTGTCACCTATACGTCTAAAAAAGTCTTGCAGTACGCGGTTATCCTGCTTGGCTTTGGCATGAACCTCTCCCAGATTCTGTCCAAGGGCGCCCAGTCGTTGCCGATTATCGTGGCGACGATCTCGACCTCGCTTGTCATCGCCTTTGTGCTCTGCCGCGTTATGAACGTGCCGGGTAAGATCGCGACGCTTGTGGGTGTGGGTTCGTCGATTTGCGGCGGTTCTGCCATCGCCGCTACCGCGCCCGTCATCGATGCCGACGATCGCGAGATTGCCCAGGCTATTTCGGTCATCTTCCTGTTTAACGTTATCGCGGCGCTCGTGTTTCCAACGCTCGGCGGTATGCTCGGGCTGACCAACGAGGGCTTTGGCCTGTTTGCCGGTACCGCCATCAACGACACCTCGTCCGTAACGGCTGCGGCGAGCGCTTGGGACAGCATGCATCCCGGCGCCAATGTGCTCGAGAGCGCCACGGTGGTCAAGCTCACCAGGACACTGGCTATCATTCCCATCACGTTGGTCCTCGCATGCTGGCAGATGCATCTGGCGCGCAAGGCCGGCGGCGACGCCAAAAGCACGTTCTCGCTTAAACGCGCGTTTCCCATGTTTGTGCTGTTCTTTGTGCTGGCGAGCGTAATCACCACGGTGCTTCAGCTTCCCGTGTCCATCACGGCGCCCATCAAGGAGCTGTCGAAGTTCTTTATCGTGATGGCCATGGCGGCTATTGGCTTTAATACCGATATCGTCGAGCTGGTCAAAAAGGGCGGCAAGCCCATCGCGCTGGGCTTTTGCTGCTGGATTGGCATTGCATGCATGAGTTTGGGAATGCAGCACGTGCTGGGGATCTGGTAGAGGAGCAGCCGGTCTGTGTGCTGCATGCTGGCGCGCGCAAGCTTGCGGTGGAGCGATAGGAGCTCTTGCGGGTATGGCTTGTCCGCAGGTTTATAAGTCCCGAAGAGCTCTTATCGCCCCGCCAGGATGGCGATGCGGGGCAACACCTATACTCGCAGGACGGCGCTCTCTGCCCTATAGTGTTTGGTGAGCAATATCGTTCAATTTTGAAACACTCGGTCGTGCGACCGTCGGCGGCTGCACGTCGCTACGGACAGGGGCAAATCATGGATAGCGATGCCAAGCTGAACATCTTGACCGAGGCCCTGGCTGCTGCCGGGGCCTCGGCATTGGCAATCGATGCGCGTGGGGACGTCGCGATTTCGACCATGAATGACGCGGCGCTTGAGCGGGATGTGGCGGCTTTTGTCGCTGAGCGCCTCGACCGTATAGGAGACGGCGCGCGTCTGGTTATGGGACGTGCGGGTGCGCGCCTGAGCCTGACCGTTCGCCCCACCGACAAAGAGGGCGGGAGGCTTTGGGTCGTTGTGGTCCGCGAGGTGCGCGGTGCCGCGGCGCATGCGGGCATCGAGTGGCTCAACGCCGACGAAGTTGAGGCCCGCTACGAATCGAGCGCGTACGGCATCGTTGAGGGGGCGGCCTCGGTGGCTGCGCCGGTCGCCGAGAGCTACGCGCGCGGCGTGCCCCTTATGCTCGAGGGCGAGCTGGGGGCGGGTCAGGTCGAGATAGCCAAGCGCCTCTATCTGGACGGTCCTTTTGCCGATCAGCCCTTTGTTTCCGTCGCGCTCGATGAGCTCACCGATCGCGGTTGGCGCCACGTGCTCAAAAGCTCCGAATCGCCGCTGTTTCAAACAGGGTTGACCCTGTGCATTGAGGGCTGGAATGCGGTTGGTCCCCAGCGCCTCCGCGAGCTCGTTTCCACGATGGCCGACACCGCGTTGGCGACGCGCTGCCATGTGGTGCTGACGGCGAATGACATGCCGGGCGGCAGCGAAAGCGATCAAGCCGCCTTTGTGACCGAGCGCTTCGCCTGTGCGGTGAGCGTGGCGCCGGCGATTGCCGAGCAGGGAGCCGCGTCGACAAAGGTTGCGCGCTATTTGGAATATCTCGCTGATGCATTTGGGACGGCAGCGCCCACGCTGTCCGCCGCGGCGACGAAGACGCTCGATGCTTACCGCTGGCCGCGCAACTATCTGCAGCTCCGCGAGGTCTCGGAACGACTGTATATATTGGTGGGGGCGGGCACGGTGGACCGCGCTGTGGCGGAGGAGGTGCTAGCCCAAGAGGACGTGATTAAGACCGCAACCTTTGGCGCCCCGACACTCGAAAGCGACCTGTATATCCTGCGACCGCTGGCCGATATCGAGCGAGATATCGCGCATCTGGTTGTAGATCATCTCCACGGCAACCGAACCCGTGCGGCGGAGGTGCTGGGCATAAGCCGAACAACGCTGTGGCGCTTGCTGAAGGACGATGACCGTTGAGCGAGGCGCCCGTGACCGCGCGCGACGCGTGTGCTACAGTCCAAAGCGTTATTGTTTCGATTTGGTTACGGCGTGCGGGGGCGTATGGCTGAGACTACAAAACCGAGCCGCAGAAGGCGGAGCGCCGCACCGGTCAACCGACGCACGACATCGGTGACGTGGGGCAAACACGCCTCGGGGTTCGATGGTTCGTTCAAGCGCACTAAATACGGTTATCCTTCGGCAAGCGCCCGCTTGGCCATGCAGGCAGAGTCCTCGTTGTGGGGCCGCAAGTGCGTGGTGGGCTCAAAGCTCAAGCACGACGGCACGCTCGGTTACATCAGCCGCGGGGCGGCTCGTCGCAGCGGACTCAATCCGGCTGGTTGGCATCGTTATGTTCCGATCGCGGTCGTCATTGCGGTGATCATCATCGCACTCGCTGCGCTTGGCTACGCCGGCGGCGGCGCCAACTTGGACGCAGTGTTTAAATCGCCCGAGCTCGCGCATGCAGGCACAGAAATTGTCGAGGGCGCTCAGACCCAGACGGGCGTCGCGCCCCAGCGCGGTATCGTTGCGGCAGCCTCCACCATCGCCGACGCTCAAAAGGACGACGGCGAACAGGGCGACGGCGCCGAAACGACCCACACGAACGAAACGACGACAACTCCACCGGCAAGATAAGTTGCGAGCGGGTCCGCCGTTCGTTAGAACGGCGGGACTAATTACTTTACATACACCACGTTGTCGCGGCGGGGTTTGGGCTCGGGTAGCGTGTCTTCGGCATAGCCCAGAATGCAGTGACCGACACCGCGCAGGCTGCCGTCGGCGGGCAGGTCCCAGCTGGCCAGCAGCTCCAGGCCCTCGGGCGAGTCAAAGACCTCGTGCGCGCGGTGAATCCAGCACGAATCGACACCCAGTGCATAGGCGGCGTTGAGCAAGTTGCCCATGGCGAGCGAGCCGTCTTCCAGATGCGTGGGCACGCTGCGGTCGACCAGCACCACCACAACGGTCTTGGCGCCATAGAAGGGGTCACTGTTGCTGCCCATGACCTGGGCGTTGAGCTGTGAGAGACGCTCGACGGTCGCGGGGTCGGTGACGGCGACAAACGTCACCGGCTGGCGGCCCATGCCGCTCGGTGCATATTGGCCGGCTTCGATAATACGTGCAAGCTTTTCGACCTCGACGGGACGATCGCTGTATTTGCGGCAGCTGCGGCGATGGATGAGTGCTTCGATAGTCTCCATGGTGTCTCCTTGCGGTGGCGTTGCAGATGCCCCGTTCATACCCGTCGGGCTCAAACGGTAGACGGTCAATTGCCCGGCCAAAAGGATAGATTCCAATTGGAAAAGTAGGTTTGCATAAAAGTACCTTCAGAATGTGACAAACAAATGGGACGGTTAAACGTTTTATCCCGTCTACCCTGCGGTTTTTTACCACTTGCCTAAATGACGAACGCATAACCTCTGATAAAGGTTTTACTAAAGGAGTACCAACGTTTATCAATGCGCCGTGGTGGCGCCGGGCCAGGAGGTAACATCATGTTCCAGGCTGGAGATGTCGTCGAGACCGACTTCGAAGGATTTCTGAAGCTGCTGCGTTCCAAGACGCGCGCTTTCGTGTCGATCAACGATCACGAGTACTACATCACGCACACCGATGGCTATTGGCGTGTTCAGGATTGCGAGGCCCTCAACGATAAGGGCCACTTTACTGACTGCTCCGAGCTGGTCAACACGGTGTGCGAGGTCGTCGAACTGCCGTGGATCTGTGGCAAGAGCCTGCACGACAGCTTCTCGGGCGCCACGGTCTACGAGGCCGTCGCTGCGTAACAGCCAACAATCGATATTCTCTCGCAACCGCCGGCGCCGCCCCCGCGCCGGCGGTCTTTTTTGTCGAGATGCCTATGTTGACCTGACCATATATAACGAGCTTATTGACGATAGTCAAAACTTGGACTAATGTAGAGATGTAAATTGGTCAAAACTCGGACAATCGAATGGTGGGATAGATGAATAGTGCGGTTACGCTGGTCGATTTCGACCTGATGCTCAATGGACTCGACCATATCTATTCGGAGTTCTCGCGCACCTGCGGTCTTTCGGATTGCGCCTATTGGATGCTCGTCGACACCAGCACGGCGGACGGCAGCATCGCCGTGAGTCGGCTGACGAGTGAATGGTTCTACAGCAAACAGACCATCAATTCGGCGATCAAGACGCTTAGGGCGCGAGGGCTCGCGACGTTGGAGTTTGCCGAGGGCAGTCGTAAGAACAAGGTTGTGCGACTGACCGCAGAAGGTATGCAGTTTGCCAAGCGCTACGCGTTGCCGGCGCAAAAGGCCGAGCAGCAGGCATTCGAGGCGCTCGAGCCGTGGGAACAGCGCGAGATCATGCGCTTGGTCGGTAAGTTCTCCCATGTTCTTAACGAAGAGTGCGAGGCATTTAAACGGCAAGTTGCCGCCGAGAACGAGGCTGCCGATAAGGGCGAGGGGGAGACATGCGACTCTTAATGAGGTTTATGAGGCCGTACCGCGGTCTGATCGCGGTGACGCTGCTGGTGCTGCTAATCGACAACGTCGGTACGCTGCTCGTGCCCACGATGTTGGCGAACATGGTCAACACGGGCATCACGACGGGCGACGTCGATTACATCTTGCGCAACGGTCTGTACATGCTCATCGCGACCGGCATGGCCAGCGGTGGTGCGGTGCTGGGCTGTTATCTTTCGGCCCGTCTGGCGGCCAATGTGGCCTGCGACATCCGCAACGCCGTCTACGATAAGTCGCTCGAGCTGTCCGCCAGCGACTTTGAGCGCTTTGGCACGGGTTCGATGATCACGCGCTCGCTCAACGACATCAACGTGATCCAGCAAGCGATCCTGCAGACGATTCAGTTGGTGCTGCCGGTGCCGTTCTTGGCCGTCGCGGGCATCATCTTTGCCTGGTTTATCGATCCTGCCATGGGCACGCTGCTGGGCGTGGTCGTTGCGATCGTGCTGGTGGCGGCGGTCTTTACGGTGGCTAACGCCGCGCCGATTTTTATGCGCCTTCAGAGCTTTATCGACCGCATGAACGTGGTGCTGCGCGAGAACATCGTGGGCGTGCGCGTCATCCGCGCATTTAACAAGGAGCGCCACGAGGAGCAGCGCCTGGACGAGGTGTTTAGCGATTACGCGGCCAATGCCATCAAGGTCAACCACCTGTTTGTGGGGCTCGACAGCTCCAGCTTCTTTTTGATGAACATCGCCGAGGTGGCGGTGCTGTGGGTGGGCGGCAACCGCGTGGGCGTCCATGCCATGCAAATCGGCAGCATCTCGGCCGTGCTGGAGTACGCGATCCTGATCCTGTTCTTTGTGATGATGGCGCAGATGGTGGTGCTGACGCTCCCGCGCGCCGCGGCGTGTCTCAACCGCGCGCAGCAGGTGCTCGAAATCGAGCCGAGCATTGTGGACGGCAAGGCTACGCTGGGCGACGGGGCGCCTGAGTCCGCAGACGGCGCCGACGTGGTGGCCGTGTTCGACCACATGTCGTTCCGTTTTGACGATGCCGACGAGGACACCCTGTGCAACCTGAGTTTTGCCTGCCGCCGCGGACAGACGACCGCGATCGTGGGCTCAACGGGCTCGGGCAAGTCAACGGTGGCCAAACTCTTGCTTCGCTTCCACGATGCCACGAAGGGCGCCATTCGCCTGAACGGCGTCGATCTGCGCGACCTTTCGCAAGACGACATCCGCGGGCGTATCGCCTATGTGCCGCAGAAGGCATGGCTGTTCTCGGGTACCGTGGCAAGCAATCTGCGCTTTGGTAACGAGGGTGCGACCGAGGCTGACATGCTCCATGCGCTCCAGGTTGCCCAGAGCACCTTTGTGCTCGACCAGCCCCAGGGGCTCGATACGCCGGTGGCGCAGGGCGGTACGAACTTTTCGGGCGGCCAGCGCCAGCGCCTGGCCATCGCCCGTGCGCTCATGAAGCACGCTGATCTGTATATCTTCGACGATAGCTTTTCGGCCCTGGACTTTAAGACCGATGCGGCACTGCGCCATGCGCTGCAGGACGAGACGTGCGATGCCGCGGTGCTCATCATCGCCCAGCGCATCTCGACTATTTTGCATGCCGATCAGATCGTGGTGCTCAAGGACGGCGAGATCGTGGGCCTGGGCACGCACGACGAGCTCATGGAAACCTGCGAGGTGTACCGCGCTATCGCGGAATCGCAGATGAAGGGAGGTGAGTAGCATGACCGAGGAGCTCAAGAAGCAGGGCATCGCCGATGACGCCGCGGTTGCAGAGACAGTCGAGGAGGCGGGCGCCACGCCCGGCCTGGACGAAGCCGCCAAGGCGGCGGAGCGCGAGGCTCGCCGCCAGGCACTCTACGAGGAAAACGAGCGCGCCGAGGACGAGCGCGCCCGCGCCGAGGCGGAGCGCATGCGCGACGTTGATGACGAGGACGAGGACGAGACGCCCCGCGACACCTGGGCGACGGTGCGCCGCCTGTGGAGCGAGGCCGCCGGCGACCATTGGCGCTTCTATATCGTGTTCGCGAGCATTGTGTTCTATGCCATCTTTAACACCGCTGCGCCGGCATATAGTGCCCGCGTGATCGATGAGCTGTGGGGGCACATGAAGGTGGCGTTTGCCAACAACACTACCTTCGGTATTACCTGGGAGAACTGCGGCAGGACCATCTTCATCTACTTTATGATCTGGACCGCCGCCGCCTCGTTCTACGCACTCCAGAGCTTTTTGATGTCGAGCGTTGCCGAGCGCCTCAACCTGCGCCTACGCAACCGCATCGCACAAAAGCTCAACCGCCTGCCGCTTGCCTACTTTGACGCGCATCGTCCCGGCGAGGTCGTCAGCCGCGCGACCAACGACTTGGACAAGATGTCCGAGAGTATGCAGCGCGGATTGCTGCAGCTGCTGGTGTCGATCGGTACCGTAGTGGGCGCCGTGAGCGTGATGTTCGTGTTTAGCGTGCCGCTCACGCTCGTCTTTTTGTTCTTTACGGCGCTTTCGCTGCTGGTGACGAAGGTCGTGTCGCGCCGCACGCACGATGTGACGGGCGAGCGCCAGGAGTGGGTGTCCAAGATTACGAGCGCGGTCGAGGAAGGCTACTCGGGCCGTCTGGTGATCCGTGCGTTTAACCGCGAGCGCCAGAGCTCTGCCGAGGTACACGAGGCTTCGAAGGAGCTGGCGCGCGTGAGCACCAAGGCCGACTTTATGATTAACGCCGTCGGCCCTGCGGTGCGCTTTATCGGCCGTTTGGCGCAGATCGTGATTGCGCTGGTGGGCTGCAGCATGCTGGTTGCCGGGCATATGACCGTCGGCGTGTTCCAGGCGTTCTTCCAGTTTATCTACGAGGCGTCCGAACCCATGACGCAGTTGTCGTTTACCTTTAACTCGCTGCAGAGCGCGCTGGCGAGCGCAGAGCGCGTGTTCGACCTGCTCGATGAGCCCGAGATGGAGGCCGATCCGCAGCCGGGCGAGGCTGCCAAGCTGCCGGGCAAGGTGGAGGGCCGCGTCGCTTTTGAGCACGTGCGCTTTGGCTATGCGCCCGACAAGCCGCTCATGCGCGACGTGTCGTTTGCCGCCGAGCCGGGTCAGAAGATCGCCGTGGTGGGAACCACGGGTGCGGGTAAGACCACGCTCATCAATCTGCTCATGCGCTTCTACGAGATCGACGGCGGCCGCATTACCCTCGACGGTGTGGACACGAGCCGCATGGACCGCGGCGAGCTGCGCCAGCAGTTTGGCATGGTGTTGCAGGACGCCTGGCTGTTCGATGGCACCATTGCCGAGAACATCGCCTATGGCTGTCCCGAGGCGACGCGCGAGGAGATTGTCGCGGCCGCACGTGCCGCTCAGGTCGACTTCTTTGTGCGCACTATGCCGCAGGGTTACGACACACGGGTGGCTAACGATGCCGAGAGCATCAGCCAGGGCCAACGTCAGCTGCTGACCATCGCGCGCGTGCTGCTCAACAACCCGGCGATCCTCATCCTGGACGAGGCGACGTCGAGCGTGGACACGCGCACCGAGCTTGCCATCGGCCACGCCATGGACGCGCTCATGCGCGGGCGCACGAGCTTTGTGATCGCGCACCGTCTGTCGACGATCGTCGATGCCGACCTCATCCTGGTCATGGATCACGGCAATATCATCGAGCAGGGTACGCACAAGGAGCTGCTGGCTGCCGAGGGCGCTTACGCCGACCTCTACCTAAGCCAGTTCGCATAAGGTGACAAAGGGGCAGTCCCGCATGTCGCATCGAAAAGAAGGCGCGCCGGGGGCGGATTCCCTGGCGCGCCTTTTGCGTCGGTGCCGATGTTGTTTTGTGCCGCTCGCGTTCCTAGTGCTCGTCCACGAGCTTGGCGACGAGGGCCTTGAGCTCGGCCACCTCTCGCTCGAGTTCCTTGACGCGGCGGGCATTCTCGGTGATGCCCTGGCGGTTGAGGGCGCTCTGCTCGGCGGCGTCATCGGGCATGTACTCGCGATGCTGCTTGGCATCGAAGCTTTCTTCGAACACGCGGCAGCCGTTGCGCTTGATGATGCGACCGGGCACGCCCACGACGGTACAGTTATCGGGTACGTCTTTGACGACGACCGAGTTGCCGCCGATCTTGACGTTGTTGCCGATGCGGATGTTGCCGAGCACCTTGGCGCCTGTGCCCACAGTGACGTTGTTGCCCAGGGTGGGGTGGCGCTTACCGGTCTCGTTGCCGGTACCGCCGAGCGTGACGCCCTGGTAGAGCACGCAGTTGTCGCCCACAATGGTGGTCTCGCCGATGACGACGCCCATGGCATGGTCGATAAAGAAGTGCTTGCCGATCTGCGCGGCGGGATGAATCTCGACGCCGGTGATATGACGGGTGAGCTGCGAGAGCACGCGGGCGAGCGAGCGATGGCCGTGCTCCCAGAGCCAGTGCTCGGGCACGTGATTCCACTTGGCGTGAAGACCGGGGTACGAAAGGAAAATGACCAGGCCATTTTGCGCAGCGGGGTCCTGCGCCTGGACGGTCTTGATGTCCTCGCGAATGGTATTGATAAAGCTCACCGGCCGCCCTCCCTCAGCGCCATGGCAATGCGATTCAATAAAGTATAGCGATTCGCTAGGGATTAGGAAGAGCAATCTTTCACGGCTTTGCGTGACAGGTGTCAGTTATGCAAACTTGCTGGTAATGGGGTCATGCTTTTGTGGGGTTGCGCACGAGGGGGCGCCGCAACCGTATACTGGTCAACTTGGACGTATCCGCGCCCACAACTGAGAGGTTTTACTTCATGGGTTTCATCAATTTTATCGCCGAGCTGCTCAAAGACCCGCGCACCGCGATTGCCAGCTGGATCGCCGCCGGCCCGCTTATGGCCTACGGCTGCGTGTTCCTGATCATCTTTATCGAGACGGGCGTGGTGTTCTTCCCGTTCCTTCCTGGCGATTCGCTGCTGTTTGCTTCGGGTTTCTTTGCCCACAACGGTGGCTTTAACATCGTGGCGCTTCTGGCCGTCGCATGGGCGGCTGCCATTTTGGGTGATCAGTGCAACTTTATGATCGGCCACTTCTTTGGCAAAAAGATCATCGCTTCGGGCAAGGTCAAGGCCATGACGCCCGAGCGCATTAAAAAGTCTGAGGAATTCCTGGACAAATGGGGCCACCTGGCCATCTTCTTGGGTCGCTTCTTCCCATTTATCCGCACCTTTGTGCCCTTTATCGCCGGCATGGGCGGCATGCACTGGCGCAACTTTGTCATCTTTAACGTGCTGGGCGGCATTACCTGGTCGACGGTCTTCACGCTGCTGGGCTACTTCTTTGGCGGTATTCCCTTTGTGCAGGAGCACTTTGAGCTGCTGATTATCGGCATCGTCGCCGTGTCGATCATTCCGACCGTGGTCGGCATCGTCAAGGCCAAGCTGGGCAAATAGAGCGCTTAGCCTGAATCGGCGCGCAAACCGTGTAGTTGAGGCCCGTCATCGCTTGCGGTGGCGGGCCTCTTTAGTGCCGTTCAAATGAGAATACTTTAGTTAGTTAAAGAAAAACGTTTTATCCGACGCGTGCGGGGAGTACAATCTCGTGCATGCGAATCGACGTGCCATCGGCTTTGATGCTGTTCGCGTGTCCCGTCCGGCTCTACGCTCCGGGCGTGCGACGTTGCGACGCGGTCGGCCCCGGTCCTTGCGTGCGGGTTCGCGAGTATGCAACTGTGTATGTAAGGAGCGACATATGACTGTCGAGAAGAAGGATATCGATTGGGGTAGCCTCGGCTTTGGCTACATGAAGACCGATTACAGCTACGAGGCTCATTGGAAGGATGGCGAGTGGGACGAGGGTGGCCTGACCACCGACCACACCCTGCACGTCTCCGAGTGCGGTGGCATCTTCCATTACTGCCAGGAGGTCTTTGAGGGCCTGAAGGCCTACACCGCCGAGGACGGCAGCATCGTCTGCTTCCGTCCCGACATGAACGCCGAGCGTATGTACAACTCTGCCCAGCGCCTCGAGATGCCCCCGTTCCCCAAGGACAAGTTTGTTGAGGCCGTCAAGCAGGTCGTTTCTGCCAACGCCGCCTGGGTTCCGCCCTTCGGCTCCGGCGCGACCCTGTACGTGCGTCCGTTTATGATCGGCTCCGGTGACGTGATCGGCGTGGCTCCCGCTCCTGAGTACACGTTCCGCATTCTCGTGACCCCGGTCGGTCCGTACTTTAAGGGTGGCCTCAAGCCCGTCAAGCTGCGCGTTTCTGAGTATGACCGTGCGGCACCGCACGGCACCGGCAACATCAAGGCCGGCCTCAACTACGCCATGTCCCTCAAGCCCACGATGGAGGCCCATCGCGAGGGCTATGCCGAGAACCTGTATCTCGACTCCGAGTCCCGCACCTATGTCGAGGAGACCGGTGGCGCCAACGTCCTGTTCGTGAAGGAGGATGGCACGCTTGTCGTTCCGCAGTCGCACACTGACTCCATCCTGCCCTCCATCACCCGTCGCTCGCTCGTTCAGGTTGCTCAGGACCTGGGCATAACCGTCGACCAGCGCCCCGTCGAGTGGGCCGAGGTCAAGGCCGGCACCTTTGTGGAGTGCGGCCTGTGCGGCACCGCCGCCGTCATCTCCCCGGTGGGCGAGATCGACAATAAGGTTTATGGTGCCGATGAGACCGTGACCTTCCCGGCTGGCTACACCGAGATCGGCCCTGTGATGAAGAAGCTCCGCGAGACCCTGACTGGTATCCAGTCTGGTGCTGTTGAAGATAAGCACAACTGGGTCTATACCGTCGCGTAAGCTGCCATAGCTGTTCGGCCCGAGGGCAACCTTCCTTTCCGGCGCGTCCTCGGACATGAAAGAACCTCCGCTGCGCACTTCGTGCGGCGGAGGTTCTTTCGTCCTGCGGAGTGCGCCGGAAAGGAAGGTTGCCCTCGGGCCTGCGTTACCTCGGCGCTGCCGTTACGGGCAATATAGATCTGAATTAAAGATGGCGCATGGCCTTTTAGGCCGCGCATTTGTTTTGGTTCGCGCCATGTGGGGGTGGTGGCGACGTGCATTTTTGCGAGTATTCTGCAATCGAAGGCCCCTGCATACCGACCTCGGGCAAAAAATCGGGATTTCTCGATGTTTTCTACGAATGATGGGCGGGGTTATGGGCTGACAGCGTTTGATTTGCAGGGATATTTGCGCTCTTTGGCATTTATCGCGGCGCCCGAAGCCCTTGGTTATGTTGAATACTCCTAAAAATGCACGGCGCTTAGAGGGGGACCTTCGCGAAAAAGGAAACCGCCCCGTCGAAGTATGCATTCGACGGGGCGGTTTATGCATTTGGCCGATTAAAGATGCGCTGTCAAACTACTAGAACTTGACGGTCGGGGCCTGGCGGGCTGCTTCGGCGGCCTCGAAGCCCTGGCGCTCCTTAAACTGGAAGATGCCGGCAAAGATGACAGCCGGGAACGTCTGGATGGCGTTGTTGTAGCTGAGCACGCAGTCGTTGTAGCTCTGGCGTGCATAGCTAATCTTGTTCTCGGTATCCTCGAGTGATGCCTGCAGCTGCGTAAAGTTGGTGTTTGCCTTCAGATCGGGGTAGGCCTCGGCCACGGCGAAGAGCTGGCGTAGCGCACCGGTCAGCACGTTGTCGGCCTCCATCTTGGCCTCGGGCGTGGTGGCCTTGACGGCGGTGTTACGCGCGCTGATCACGGCGGAGAGCGTCTCTTGCTCGTGCTTGGCGTAGCCCTTAACGGTCTCGACCAGGTTGGGGATCAGGTCGTTGCGGCGCTGCAGCTGCGTATCGATGTTCTGCCAGGCGTTATCGATGCGGTTACGCTTGGTGACCATGTTGTTGTAGATGCCGGCGATGGCGCAGACAATCACAATGACAACAACGATGCCGATGATGACGGTAATCATGATGTCTCCGTTTCGAATGGCCGCGGCGGCATGCGCCAGCTGCCGTTGGTATAACGCTACTAGTATACCCGCAACGTTTTGCCGTGCCGAACTTTCCGGTAAGCGTTATGTTTTCGGCGGGGTCGGCACCGGGGTAAAACGCGCGAGGTACAGGTGTAAGATATGCGACAGATTGACGAGTGTTGTCTTTGCCCTGAGGATGGCGATACCAGTGGACCTTCGCATTAAGAAAACCTACCGTGCCCTGTTCGATGCTTTCACCGAGCTTCTCGAGGAGCATCGTTTTGAGGACCTGACGGTTGCCATGCTGTGCGACCGCGCCATGATTCGCCGCACGACGTTCTACAAGCACTTTCGCGACAAGAACGATTACTTTGCCTTTTATATCGATGAGCTCATGTCCGGCTTGCCGCAAAAACAGCCCGATGAGGCCGGCACAGTGTCTGCCGAGGACGTGCGCGCGCTCCGGCACGCGATTTTGGACGATGCCATGGGCCTGATTCTGGCCCATGAGCAGCTCATGGACAACATTTTGGCGAGCAGCATGTCGGGAATGCTGACCAACGTTATTTGCGACCGCATTGCCCGCTCCATCCGCGAGCGTGTGATGAACGTGCTTGCCGAGGATGCCCTGGCCCCCGTGTCACTCGAGACGACGTCTGAGTTTGTCGCCGGCGGTATTATTCGACTTTTCACGATATGGTGGGAATCGGGCCACGATCTTGAGCGTCGACCCGAGATGGCCGACGTGGTCGATGCGCTGTTTGAGCGGACCATGACGCCGGTGCATCACTAAAAGTGGCGGAGAGAGGGGGATTCGAACCCCCGGAACGCTCTCGCGCTCAACGGTTTTCAAGACCGCCGCATTCAACCGCTCTGCCATCTCTCCGTGAGTCGTAATGATAGCATCGTTTTGGATTTGCAACAGGGGAGGCGAACGATGACGAGCACCGGAATCGATGAGAAGTTCATGTGTGAGGCGCTGGCGGAGGCGCGTGCCGCCGCGGCGGTGGGCGAGGTGCCGATCGGTGCCGTAGTGGTGCGCGCGGGTGAGATTGTCGCGCGGGCGCATAATCGCCGCGAGCTCGACCAGGACCCTTCGGCGCATGCCGAGTTTGCGGCCCTATGCGCCGCCGCTCAGTCGCTCGGTCGTTGGCGCCTTTCCGATTGTACGGTCTACGTGACGCTCGAGCCCTGCTGCATGTGCGCGGGGCTTATGGTTAATGCGCGCGTGGGGCGCTGCGTGTACGGCGCGGCCGATGCTAAGGCGGGCGCTCTGGGGTCGCTATACGACCTCAATGCCGATTCGCGCCTGAATCATCGGTTTAATGTGACGGCTGGGGTCTTGGCGGATGAATGCCGCGAGCTGCTGAGTAGCTATTTTGGCGGTCTGCGCGGGGCGGGCGGCGCTGATTGCGGTTGTGGGGCCAATCTTGACGCACACGCCGCTCACGCCGCAGCGTTTGCGGGTGCCGGTGAGGATGCTGGCGCGGCGGTTGACTTTGGTCCTGCGTGCCGCCGGCCCCGCCGTGTGCTGCTGGCGATCGACTCCTTTAAGGGCAGCGTGTCGAGTGCGCAGGCGGAGGCGGCGGTTGCCGAAGGCGTGCGCCGCGTTTGGCCCGATGCCCAGGTGGCCGCGTTGCCGCTGGCAGATGGTGGCGAGGGAACGCTCGATGCCGTTGCCGCATGCGGTGGCGAGCTTGTGACCTGTGAGGTGGCAGGTCCCTTGGGCAAGCGCGTGTCTGCCCGGATGCTGGTGGACGGCGAGCACGAGCCGGCTGTAATTGAGATGGCCGAGGCGGCGGGTATTGGGTATTCACCCTGCACGGAATCGGCGGCGCTGGTTGCTACAACCTATGGCGTGGGCGAGCTCATGCTTCGCGCAGTCCGTGCTGGGGCAAAGACTATCTATATTGGTCTGGGCGGCAGTGCCACCAACGACGGTGGCGCCGGCATGCTGCAGGCGCTGGGCGCGCGTCTTGTCGATGACCGTGGCTGCGATATCGCGCCGGGGCTCGCGGGCCTTGAACACGTGGCGAGTATCGATTTGGCACCGGCGCTACGGGCACTGAATGGCGCTCGTATCGTTGTGCTTTCGGATGTCGAGAACCCACTCGTGGGGCGTCGCGGCGCGCTTGCGGTGTTCGGCGGACAGAAGGGTCTGCCGGCTGATGATGCCGAGGCACTTCACAGGTACGACAGTTGGATGGTCGGCTACGGCCGCCTGCTCGATACGGCGATTGCCGGAGCTCGAGCCCAGGGGTTGTTGCGCACACCTGAGGGCGCACGGACATTTGGCTCGGTGCTCGGCGTGCCCGGTGCCGGTGCCGCCGGCGGCCTGGGTGCCGCGCTGCTGGCGCTCGGCGCGGAGCTGCGTTCGGGCGTGGAGACGGTGCTCGATCTGATTGGGTTTGACGAGCGCGTGCGCGATGTCGACCTGGTCATAACGGGCGAGGGCAATATGGACGAGCAATCCGCCGCCGGCAAAGCGCCGGTGGGTGTGGCTCGCCGCGCCAAGCGATATGGCAAGCCGTTGGTCGCCGTCGTGGGCGGTCGCGCTGTCAACCTGGATGCGGTATATGGGCAGGGTATTGACTTGGTTTTGCCGATCTGCCGCAAGCCCATGGACCTGGAGCGGGCACTCGATTCGCAAGAAGCCACAACCAACCTCATCTGTGCCGGCGAGTCTGTTGCGCGAGCCTACGACCTCGGCCGCATCTAGAAAAGTAGTCTTTTTGCACTTCAGGTGTTGACGCCGCCATTTATGTGCCATTAGTAGATTGCTCTTCGTTCAGTTGTTCGCCAATTAATCATGCCAATTAATTACCATTTCGGGCGAAGACGTGGATTATCTCCATGATGGGCCTCTTTGGTCATAATGTTGTCTTTAACTGTCCTTAATCAATAGATCGCTCGTGGGAAGAGAAGGCGACACCAGAGGGGGAGAAGGGAATTGGAGAGGAAAGTTTTCGGCGGGGGGGGGGCAGAGAGTCGCTGCTCTCTGCCTTGCGCTGGTTCTCGGCTTCGGATGTTTATCCGTTGGCGCGACGGCCGGTGTCGCATATGCGGCCACGGAATCGCGGACTGCGTATACTGCGGAGGAGTTTGAGATCACCCAGGACGGCGTGACCTATTCGTGCGAGACCACGGATAAGGGCATGGCGGAAATCACAGGTATTGTTGCCGACGACAGTGTGACCGCGGTGAGTGTGCCCAGCTCCATCGAGCATGGTGGCCAGACCTACAAAGTCACCAAACTTTATTTCTCGTCTGGTATCGTGGCCAAGAACGTTGAGCAGCTGACGCTTCCCGACACGCTCGAAAAAATGTACGGAGGGAATTTCCGGAGGTTCGCAAAGGTCAAGGAGCTCCATATCCCTGGCTCCATCAAGAACTTCGCTTGCTCGCTGCAAAACGCTGGCTCGCTCGAAAAGCTCTATTTCGATGAGGGCGTCGAGGAGATTAGCGCCAACATGATGGTCTATGGCTGCAGCAACCTTTCGGAGATCGATCTCCCCTCAACCCTCAAAATGATTTCGGGCTCGGGCGCCTTCGAGGGGGCTACGGCCCTCACAGGCATCGAGTTTCCAAAAGATGTCGCCTTCTCCGACACCATAACGGGCGTGTTCGAAGACTGCACGTCTCTGACAAGCGTGTCGTTGCCCGCTTCGGTTACCAAGATCCCCTCGCACATGTTTGACGGATGCACCTCTCTCACGTCCGTCACCGCGCTGAGCGAAATCGAGTCCATCGGGGATGGGGCGTTTCGGACTTGCTCGAGTTTGACTGGGATCGATTTCCCAGGCACATTGAAGAGCATCGGATCCTCTGCTTTCCAGGGGTGCGCCAGCCTGGTGAGCGTGCCCAATCTAAGCAAGGTGACAAAGATGGGCTGGGGGGCTTTTTACGAGTGCAAAAATCTGCAGGCGTCCGTGGATCTGTCCTCGCTTCAGAACATTCCGGACAATGCGTTCTGCTACACACCGGTTAAGATCGTGGGGCTTTGCGACAGCCTGAAGAGTATCGGTGAGTGGGCCTTTATCCAGAGCAACGTCGCCGTCCAGCTTCCCAGGACACTTGAGACAATTGGCAACTACGCCTTCTATTACGGCACGTTGCCGGAGCAGCTTTCCATTCCGGATTCCGTGACTTCCGTTGGCACGGCGGCCTTCTCGGGCGTAGGTGGCGTGAAGGATGTGACGATCGGGCGCGGCCTCACCGAAATACCCTCGGGTATGTTTGAAGGCAGCACGGTTAAAAAGATCACAATCGAAAACAGCATGGACGACATCAAAGGCTCGGAGAACCTCCCGTTCTTTGGCGTCGATATCGTCTACACGCGCGAGTCCATCGATGACGGCGTCGGCGGTACCGTGAGCGATGACAGCACCAAGACCCTTCAGGATCTGGTCGACGAGGCCCCCTATGACAAGGAAACCGTCATCACCCTGAAAAAGCACGTGAAGCTTGGCTCCACGCTCACGATTCCTGCCGGGAAGATGATTAAGATCACGTCGGATGAGCCCTATACCATCTTGGCAAAGAAAAGCGGCTTCTCCGTACTGGTCAATGTTGCCGAGGGGGCATCCCTCGAGCTGTCGGGGAAAGTGTCCCTGAGTGGTCGCTACAACAAGGGCGCCATTATTTCTAGCAGGGGAGCGGTTGTGCTCTCTGACGAGGCCGTTGTGTGCGACGGCGCTGCGAACACCGTCAATACGGGTGTCATCGACGTGTCGGGAGACAAGGCTTCGCTTACCATGACGGGCGGCGTTATCGAGCAGTGCGAACTTAAGGACGCGTATTGCGGCGCTGTCCACGCGAAAGACGGCGCTCATGTTGTCATGAAGGGCGGCGTTATCCGTAAGAATCACGTGTCTTTCTCCGCAGACGGCGATGGTAATTACCTTTCGTCTACCGGCATCATGCTGATGGGCGATGCCCACCTTGAGATGAGTAACGGCAGTATCGAGGATAACGCCGGCTATCAGGGCGGCGCGGTGGTCATGTACAGCGAGGCTCGTAACCAGAGAGCCTCCTTTGAGATGACCGGTGGTCAGCTTGTGCGCAACAGAGGCTATAAGCTTGGGAATCGAACTCCCTCCGGCGCAGTGCACGTCGAAGGGAATGCCGAGTTTACCCTCAAGGGCGGCAAGATCGAGGACAATATTGCGTATTCTGATGGCAAAGGCGGCGGAGTGTGCGTGGTCGATCGCGGCCTGCAGCAGGGTGGTAGGGACCATACCGCTTTCACTATGAAAGGTGGCTCCGTATCGGGTAACTCCGCTTCCGCCGGCGGAGGCATCTATACCTATTCAGATGACGTCAAGCTCAGTGCGGGCGAGATCAAGGACAATACTGCTCGGAATATGGGTGGCGGCGTATATAGCGAAGGCAACGAGTATCTCGTCTATAGCACGCTCCATATCGAAAACGCTCTCGTTGTTGATAACCATGCGAAAAAGCAGGGCGGCGGCATGTGGTTCTGCCCGACCGGAGATGCCAAGGTCTACGTCCAGAACGGTGGCCTGATCGCCAGGAACTCGGCCGATGAGGCGGGAGACGACCTCGTCTTCACCGGCTTCAAAGACGCCAAATACAAACTGACCTTGGCCAACCGCGCTCCGGGCGGCGGAAAGGTCAGCTGGTACAGAGACGGTGGGCTGTTTAACCCCGAAGGCACTTATGCGGAAACAAACACCGAAATCCCGCGATTCTCTCCCGACGGTGGCAACGGCGAGCCCCTGTCCTTTACCGACGCCACGCCGAACGTCGCGCTTAAATCTGTGATGAGCGAGGATGTGTATAACCTCGGCCGCGGTCAGACGTCGCTGACGATCTCTGGCAATACGGCCGAGCGGGGAGGCGGCATCGGCGCCAACGGCGGTGTCATCATCGGCAAGTCCGAGAACATCGACATTCCCATCAAAAAGGTCTGGGAGAACCCCAGGATTCCCCATCCTAATAAGGTCAAAGTAAATCTCAAGAACGGCGATACCGTCATCGATTCGATCACCCTGAGCGAGTCCAACGACTGGAAGGGCGTCTTCTCCAACCTGCCCGCGGGCGCGCACTACACCGTGTCCGAGGACCCCGTCGAGGGCTATGACTCCGCGGTCACCGGCGACGCCGAGCGCGGCTTCACCGTGACCAACACCTCCACGGCCAAGGTCTCGGTGCCCGTCGAGAAGAAGTGGGTCGGCCCGGCGGCCGAGAAGGCCACCGTGCGCCTGCTCGCCGACGGGAAGGACACCGGCGAGTCGGCCGAGCTGTCGAAGTCCAATAGCTGGAAGCACTCCTTCGAGGGCCTGCCCAAGTACTCCAAGTCCGGCTCCGTGATCGACTACGCCGTGGCCGAGGTGCCCGTCGAGGGCTACAGCTCTAAGGTCACCGGCGACGCCGAGCGCGGCTTCACCGTGACCAACACCTCCACGGCCAAGGTCTCGGTGCCCGTCGAGAAGAAGTGGGTCGGCCCGGCGGCCGAGAAGGCCACCGTGCGCCTGCTCGCCGACGGGAAGGACACCGGCGAGTCGGCCGAGCTGTCGAAGTCCAATAGCTGGAAGCACTCCTTCGAGGGCCTGCCCAAGTACTCCAAGTCCGGCTCCGTGATCGACTACGCCGTGGCCGAGGTGCCCGTCGAGGGCTACAGCTCTAAGGTCACCGGCGACGCCGAGCACGGCTTCACCGTGACCAACACCGTGAAGACGGGCGAGCTCGACGTCTCCAAGGCCGTCGCGGCGCGCGAGGGCCTGGCGGTCGACGCGGACAAGACATTTGAGTTTGCGGTCGAGGCCACCGATGCCGCGGGCCACGGCGTGTCCGGCGCCTACGGTGACGCGACGTTCGAGGACGGCAAGGCGACCCTCAAGCTCAAAGATGGCCAGACGGCGAGGATCACGGGGCTGCCCGCGGGAACCGCCTACACGGTGACCGAACGTGCCGCCGATGGCTACAAGGCCGCGGTGAACGGAGCCGAGGGATCTAGGGCCGATGGCTCCATCTCGGCTGACCAGGTCTCCTCCGCCGCCTTCACCAACACCTTCGACCCCGCCCCCGCCACGGCGTCCGTCCCCGAGCTCACCAAGGTGCTCGCGGGCGGCCGCAAGCCCGGCCTCCAGGAGGGGGAGTTCGCCTTTGAGCTCTCCCTCGCCGACGGCGCGGGCAATGTTCTCGAGGGCTACCCAATCGAGGCGAAGAATGACAAGGACGGCAAGGTTTCCTTTGGCGAGCTCAGCTTCACCAATCCGGGTGCCTACCACGCGACCGTGACCGAGAAGGCAAGCGGCGATGTCCTGATTGAGGGCGATGCGCATGCCTACACCTTCGACATCACGGTGACTCAGACCGGTGCCGGCCTTAAGGCCGAGATCTCCAACGAGCGGGGCAAGAAGACCTTCACCAACACCTTCACGCCGCACGACAACACCAAGACCGTCACCAAGGCGGACGCCTCGGGTGCCAAGGTCAATGTGGATGGCAGGCTGGTGGGCGTGGGCGATACCCTCACCTATACCATCGGCTGGGCCAATAACAGCGTCGATGACAGGGGCGCCGCGCAGGCGGCCGACGTGACGGTGACCGATGTCCTGCCCAAGGGCGTTGACTACGTCGAGGGCTCTGCCGACGGCGCCGCCTACGACGCCGCGACGCGCACTCTTACCTGGTCGCTCGGCGAGCAGGCTGCGGGCGCCACGGGCACGCTCAGCTTTGACGTGAAGGTCTCCGCCGAAGCCGCCGTGGTCGACGACATCTCCAACACCGCCACGGTCAAGGTGGGGGAGAACGAATCCCAGACCAACACGACCCACAACAGCGTGTCCCGCGAGGGCAGCATCACCGTCAAGAAGACGGTCGTCGGCGGCGACAGCCAGCGCGAGTTCGGCTTCACGGTCGCGCTGGCCGACAGGGACGGCGAGCCCGTCTCCGGCACCTTCGGCAAGGGCGAGGACGCCGTGACGTTTACGGACGGCAAGGCGACCTTCACGCTTAAGGACGGCGGGGAGAAGACCATCGCCGGCCTGCCCGTGGGCGCGCGCTACGCCGTGACCGAGGATGCCGCCGAGGGCTACACGACTGCTGTTAACGGGGCTGACGGCTCCAAGGCCGAAGGCGCCGTGACCGAGGACGGCGCGACCGTCGCGTTCACCAACACGTACGGAACGGCCACCGAGGGCAGGGACGTCTCCACCGCGGGGCTCTTCACCAAGACGCTCAAGGGTCGCGACTGGGCGGAGGGCGATAGCTTCCAGTTCACGCTCACGGGCGAGGACGGCGCTCCCATGCCCGAGGGCGCTGCCGACGGCTCCAAGACCGTCAGCATGACGGCCGCCGCTGGCACCAAGGCGGGCGATAGGGTCGCCTTCGACTTCGGCCCCATCCGTTACACGCTCGACGACATCAAGGACGCCGGGTTCGCCGAGGTCGGCGGCAAGCGCGTACGCGCCAGGACCTTTACCTACACGGTGCGCGAGGTCAGGCCCGATGACGGTTCGACTATCGCCGGCGTGACCTACGACGGCCGCGTCGCCACGATGACGGTGACCGTGACCGACGACGGCTCCGGCAACCTCACGGCCTCGACGCCCGCGATCGCGCAGGCGAGCGGCGGCGACTTCGTCAACACCTACACGACCGAGCTCGACTACTCGGCCCGCGCGGGCGTGCGCCTGTCCAAGGCGCTCTCCGGCCGCGCCATGGAGGCGGGGCAGTTCGCCTTCACCGTGACCGCGGACTCCGAGACGGCCGCCAAGCTCGGCCTCAAGACCGGCAAGGACGCCTATACCGTTTCCGCGGCCGATGACGGTGCGGCCGACCTGGTCGACCTCATCGGCGGGACCGCGGGGGGCGACGTGAAGTCCACCGACGCCGACGCGGACAAGACCTACAGCTTCACCGTCACCGAGACCAAGCTCGGCGGCGAGGGCTACGCCAACGACACCGCGCCACGCACGGTGACCATCGCGCCCGCCTACGATGCCGCGACGGGCAAGCTCACGGTCACGACCACGGTTGCCAGGGACGGTGTCGAGCTCGCCCGCAGCGAGGTCTCCACGGCAGATGACGCCATGGCGGCGCCCGCGCCCGTGACGGTCGCGTTCCAGAACTCCTACGAGGCCACCGGAACGCTCGGCGGCGAGGGCGGCGCGGTTATCAACGCCACCAAGACGCTGGCGGGCCGCGCCGCGGCGGCAGGCGAGTTCTCGTTCTCCGTCCGCGATGCCCGGGGTAACGTGGTCGCGACCGCGACCAACCAGGCCTCCGGCGACGGCGTGGCCGCGGGGCTCGCGTTCTCGCCCATCGCCTACACCACCGACTCGCTTAAGCAGATGGTGGCGGACGGCACCGCCACCAGGGCCGGCGACGGCTCCTGGACCATCCCCTATACCGTATCCGAGGACGGCACGGACCGGCTGCCCGCGGGCGTGACGGCGGCCGCGTCGAGCTTCGGCATCACGGTCAAGGTGACCGATAACGGCAAGGGCGGGCTGGATGTGACCGTGGTCTACCCCGAGGGCTCCGACGGCACGCTGTCGTTTGTGAACGGCTATAGCGCCGTCGAGGCGACGGTCGACATCGCGGGTACCAAGACGCTGGCGCTCGGCCAGGCCGGACTCGGCCTCACGCAGGCTGACATCGCGGGCAGGTACACCTTTAAGATTGAGCCGCTGGACGGCGCGCCCGCACCGGTCGACGCCTCCGGCAAGACGGTGACCGAGGCGACCAACGATGCCGCCGGCAACGTCGAGCTGGGCCACGTCACGTTCAGGCAGCCGAGCGACCTCGATGACGTCGAGATCGACCGCGACGGCCTGCGCGCCAAGACGTTCGCCTACCGGGTGAGCGAGTCCGGCTCGGTCGACGGCGTGGCCAACGACGCGACGGCGACCAGGACCTTCACGGTCAGGGTGGTCGAGGACACCGCCGCGGGCACGCTCGCCGCGGAGGTCCTGCCCGCAGAGGGCACGCCCGAGGGCAAGGGCGCGTTCGAGTTCACCAACACCTACGTCGTGAGCCCGACGCCGAGCTCCGTCACCGACCAGATCAAGGTGGGCAAGAAGCTCAAGGGCCGTGACCTGGCCGAGGGCGAGTTCGAGTTCCAGCTGGTCGAGATTGCCGCCGACGGCAGCGAGAGCGTCGCGGCGACGGGCAAGAACGTCGCCGACGGAACGGTCGAACTCAGCCCCGTCACCTACACCGCGCCCGGCACGCACAGCTACGAGCTGCGCGAGGTCGCCGGCACGGCGGGCGGCGTGACGTACGACAAGACGACGTACTGCGTGCGCACGACGGTTACCGATGCCGGTAACGGCACGCTCGCCGTCAAGCACGAGCTGGCGGATGCCGAGGGCAATGCCGTGGGCGACACCTCGGTGACCTTTACCAACGGCTACGAGGCCGCACCCGTCACCCTCAAACTGGGCGCCGCCAAGGTGCTCAAGGGCGCCGAGCTCAAGGCGGGCCAGTTTAGCTTTGAGCTCAAGAGCCGGGACGGCAAGGTCATGTCGACCGCCAAGAATGCCGCCGATGGCAGCGTCACGTTCGATGCGCTGACCTTCAAGCAGGCCGGCACCTACACCTTCACGGTGAGCGAGGTCGACGACGGCCAGGCGCACGTGACCTACGACAAGGCGGTGCACAAGATCGTCGTCACGGTGAGCGACGAGGCAGCAGACGGCACCAAGACGGGCTACCTGTCGGCGAAGGTCTCCTACGAGGGCGACGCCAACGTGCCGCCGGTCTTCACCAACAGCTACGTCGAGGAGCCCGGCACCCCCGAGAACCCCGAGAACCCCGGCACGCCGGGCGGCGGCTCGGGCGGCGGTTCCGATAACGGCTCCGGCGGAGGCTCCGGCGGCGACGGCTCCAAGGGCGGTATGCCCGACACCGGCGACCGCAGCCTGCCGGTTGAGGCGCTCGGCGCCATGGCCGGCATCGGCGCGCTGGCCGTCGCGGGCGGCGCGGTCCTGTACCGCAGGCGCCGCTAGCGATATGGACGAGTGGGGCGAATCCATCCGATGGGTTCGCCCCACTTGCCGTGGCGGGCGGGAGCAGGTAAGATATACCGAGCGCCTAGCGCGTTCGATGGGTTCGGATGACGACATGTTCCGAATCTGGTCAGGTCCGGAAGGAAGCAGCCATAAGGAGCCTCTGTCGGGCATCCGAATCCATCGAGCGCGCTTTTTTGCGCGGTTTTACCAAACCGCGCAATGCTCGACGCTGCGCGCCACCCAGGGCGACAATTTGTCATTCAAAAGGCAAGGCATGACCAGAAGGTCTATGCCTTGCCTTTTTCATGCCAACTTGTTCGCCCTGGATGGCGCTCGCTGACTGCGCCAAGACATCAATGGCTACGTGGTTCAAGAGGCGGCGGTGCTGTTGCTTGATTTTTTGTAGTTAAAGAGGCCCGTTTCCCTTGGTTGGGGAAACGGGCCTCTTTTTGTCTCTGGGCTTGTGGATTGGTGAAGGCAGAATGCTCTGTCGGCTATTTTGAGTTCTTGATGCGGCGTGTGGCTGTGGCGGTTATTCCGAACCCTGCGGCGGCGATTCCTGCGAGTGTGATTGCGCTCGGCGCTGCGTCGCTCGTGTTCGCGAGCTTGCCGTCGGTCGTATCTGCTTGCTTGGTGGAGCTCGATGGAGCGTATTTGCCGGTCGCGGGCGAGCTGGCGGGCTGTGCCGTTTCGGCCGGCTGCGCTGAGCTGGAGGGTTTTGTCGTCTCGGCGGGTTTCGTTATTTCGGGTGAGGTGGCCTTGTCTGCCGCGATTTTCGCCTCTTCGTATGCCTTGCAGGCGTCGTCATAGGCCGCTTGCGCCTTTTCCAAATCGCCAAGGAGCGCATTTCGCTTGGCTATGTCCTCGTCGATGTGGGCTTTGGCTTCCTCTGCCTCACTTTCGAAATACTGAACCTGTCTTTCCTGGCTTTCGAGCCGGCGTTGGCAGTGGTGAAGATCATCTTCACAAGATTTTTCTCGCCTTTCTGCCGACATGATCTCACTTCGCAACTGCTTAATAGTTTCGTTAGAAGCTCCGTCGTCGATTGCCTTATTTAATTCTGCCTGAAGGCCGCTTGTCCGGTTGTGGGCCTCATCGTATTTGGCTTGGGCTGCATCGACGTTCGCTTGCATGGCGGGAAGGGGTTCCCTCCGTTTGGCGGCTTCCGTCACCACCATGTCGTAGATCTCTTGAAAAGCGGCAATGTCATCATCGATTTCCGCAAGTTTCTCGGGACTTGCGGCGTCTTTTGCGGCCTCGAGGGTTTTGAGCGCTTCCTGCATGGCTGCATACGCTTTTTCCTTTGCGGCGGCCGCATCTTCCGTCTGCAGGGCGCCCGAATTGCCGTTGGCGGTGCTCGTCTGCGAAACGGCCGCACCGGTGGGGGCGCTGGTTTCTGCCGCGATCGCCGTTACGGGGGCGATTCCCGCGGCGAGTGCCGCGGAAAGGGCGATGCCCAAGGTTGCTCGTCTTGCTCTTCTTGCGAGAATGTCGTTCATCTCGGCACCTCATTTCAAGGGTCGGCGACTAACTTGGTAGCACTAATCTAAGTATATCAGGCGGTTTGCCCGCCACTGGCTGGGTGTGCGCGTATACCCCTCTGAAAACTGAATCCCGTTAGAAATGACGAGTTGTTTACGCTTCTTTTGGGGTGGCGGTACTATCATGGTTCGAATTGAGTGTGAATGATGATAGGGAGCGCCTATACATGATTGAGCTGCTCAGGCGTTTTGGTGGTAAGTTTCGCCGGTATATGGTGATTGGCCCTGCGTGCAAGTTGATCGAAGTGATCTTTGACCTGCTGACGCCGCTGGTGATTGCCCAGATGATCGATAAGGGCATTGGCTCGCACGACGTTAATGCCGTTATCCACTACGGCATGGTACTTGGCGCCATGGCTGTGATCGGCATCTCGTTTACGCTCGTCTGCCAAAAGATGGCGGCGCTCACCTCGCAGGGCATGGGTACCGATATCCGTGGTGCGCTCTACCAGCACATCAACAAGCTGAGCTATGCTGAGCTCGATCGCTTTGGCACGCCGTCGCTCATCACGCGCATTACCAACGACGTCAACCAGGTGCAGCTTGCCGTGGCGCTGGGCGTGCGCATGCTCATCCGCTGGCCTTTCCTGGCGGTGGGCTCCATGGTCGCGGCCCTTGCCATCGACCTTAAGCTTGGCGTGATTTTCTTGATTTGCACGCCCGCCATTGGCCTGGTGTTTTGGTTTGTCATGGCGCGCTGCATTCCGTACTACAGGCAGCTGCAGGCAAAGCTCGACCGCATCGCGCTTATTTGCCGCGAGGGGCTTTCGGGCGCCCGCGTGGTTCGTGCGTTTGTGCGCGAAGACCACGAGCGCGAGCGCTTTGCCCAGGCCGCCGACGACCAGGCCAATACCGCCATCGTGGTGGGCAAGCTTTCGTCGATTCTCAACCCCGTCACCTTTTTGGTGATGAACCTGGGCGTGTGCGCCATCCTGTGGGTGGGCGGCATCCAGGTCAACGTGGGCGAGCTCACGCAGGGTCAGGTCATGGCGTTTGTGAACTACATGACGCAGACCCTCACCTCCATCGTGTATGTCGCCAACCTGGTCGTGGTCTTTACCAAGGCGAGCGCCAGCGCGTCGCGCATCAACGAGGTGCTCAATTGCGAGCCGAGCATCACCGACGGGGACAACCAGCCGGTCGCGCTGCCCAAGCCGGGCAATGTCGCTCCAGTTCCTGCGCTGAGCTTGAGCCATGCGAGCTTCTCTTTTGGCGCGGGCGCGGCAAATGCCATCAACGGTGTGACGCTGGAACTCCCGCTGGGCAAGACGCTCGGCATTATCGGCGGTACGGGTAGCGGCAAGTCCACGCTCGTCTCGCTTATCCCGCGCCTGTACGATGCGGGCACCGGCAGCGTGAGCGTGATGGGCGCCGACGTGCGCGCCTGGCCGCTCGACCAGCTGCGCCATGTGGTCGCAACCGTTCCGCAGCGTGCGTCGCTGGTGAGTGGCACCATCCGCAGTAACCTGACCTGGCGCGACGAGGCGGCGACCGACGATGAGCTCTGGGCGGCGCTCGATATGGCGCAGGCCAGCGAGTTTGTGCGCAACAAGCCGCAGGGGCTCGACGCCCCGGTCGAGGCGGGCGGCAAGAACTTTAGCGGTGGTCAGCGCCAGCGCCTGACCATCGCGCGTGCCCTGGTGGGCTCGCCCCAGATTCTGATCATGGACGACTCCGCCTCGGCGCTCGACTTTAAGACCGACACGGCGCTTCGCCATGCCATCCGCGAGCGCAGCGTGCGCGGTGCCGCCGAGGGCGGGCTGCCGCTGACAACCGTCATCGTGAGCCAGCGCGTATCGACCGTGCACGACGCCGACATGATCTGCGTACTCGACCACGGCTCGGTCGCGGGCCTGGGCACGCATGACGAGTTGTATGCAAGCTGCCAACTCTATCGTGAGATTTGCCAGTCGCAGCTGCGCCGCGAGGAGCTCGAGGGCCAGCAGGGGAGCACGACGCCCACGCCCACCCCAAGACCCGCGTCCGCTCCGACCGTCCCCGCATCTGTCTGCGCAAAGGAGGGCTGCTAAATGAATCCGTACACTTCCTCCGGTTCGGTCGCCACGATGGCGGCAAACGTGTCCGGTAACGATAACCTCAACGACCTGGGTGACGGCCCACGCCAGCCCGGCGATCCCGAGCGCTATCCCGTGGGCGCGGTGACCCGCCGCCTGATGGGTTATGTTCGCCCGCACCGCGTCTCGTTTGCGGCGTCGTTTGTGAGTGCCGCCATCTCCGTTATCTTGCAGCTCTACACACCTATTCTCATTGGCGAGGGCATCGACCTGATTGTTGCCGCGAGCCAGGTGGATTTCGATGCACTGCTGCCGCTCGTCACCAAACTCGCGCTCGTTGTGGTGGGAGCCGCGGCCTTCCAGTGGTTGCAGGGCTATTGCGTCAACCGCCTGTCCTACGAGACGGTGCGCGACATGCGGGTGGAGGCAAGCGACAAGCTCAGCCGTATGCCGCTCAGCTTTATCGACAGCCACGCCCACGGCGACCTTATGAGCCGCGTGGTCAACGACGTCGATCAGGTGGGCGACGGTCTGCTGCAGGGCTTCACGCAGCTCTTCACCGGTGTTATTACCATCGTGGGCACGCTCGCGTTTATGCTCTCCATCAACCTGACCATGACGCTCGTGGTGGTGCTCGTCACGCCGCTTTCCATTTTTGCAGCCGGTGCTATTGCCAAGCTCTCCAACAAAAGCTTTACGGCACAGCAGCGTATTCAAGGGCAGCTCGGTGGTCATATCGAGGAGTACGTAGGCGAGCAAAAGCTTGTCGACGCCTTTGCCTATGGTCCCAACGCCCAGCAGCGCTTCGATGCCCTCAACGCTGAGCTCTACACCGCGGGCGAGCGTGCGCAGTTTATGGGTTCGCTCTCCAACCCCGGCACGCGCTTTATCAATAACATCATCTATGCCGTGGTCGCTGTGATCGGCTGCGTGGGCGTGATCACGGGCGTGCCCGCGGCGCTTACGGTGGGCGGCGTGCAGATTTTCCTGTCCTATGCCAACCAGTACACCAAGCCGTTCAACGAGGTCACCAACGTCATTACGCAGATCCAGACCGCGTACGCCTCGGCGCGCCGCATGTTTGCGCTGCTCGATGCGCGCGAGCAGGAGCCCGATGCGACGGATGCCGCGGAGCTTGCCGCCCCGAAGGGCGAGGTCGCCTTTGAACATGTGGACTTTAGCTACGTTCACGACCGCAAGCTGCTGCAGGACATTTGCATCGAGGCCAAGCCCGGCATGCGCTTTGCCCTCGTTGGTCCCACGGGCTGCGGCAAGACGACGCTCATCAATTTGCTGCTGCGCTTTTACGATATCGATGCCGGTCGCATTGCGGTCGATGGCCGGTCTTCGCGTGACTACACGCGCGCAAGCCTGCGCCGCGCCTTTGGCATGGTGCTGCAGGACACCTGGCTGTTCGAGGGCACGGTGGCCGAAAACATTGCCTACGGTTGCCCGGATGCCACGCGCGAGCAGGTTATCGAGGCTGCCAAGCGCGCGCATGCGCACAAGTTTATCGTGCAGCTGCCAGGCGGCTACGATACGGTAATCGGCGAGGACGGCGGCACGTTTAGCCAGGGTCAAAAACAACTGCTGTGCATCGCGCGCGTCATGCTCACCGACCCGGCGATCTTGCTGCTGGACGAGGCGACCTCGAGCATCGATACCCGCACCGAGCTGCAGGTTCAGGCGGCATTCGACGAGCTCATGGCAGGTCGCACAAGCTTTGTCGTGGCGCACCGCCTGAGCACCATCCGCAACGCCGACTGCATTCTGGTGATGCGCGACGGCGAGATTATCGAGCGCGGCACGCACGACGAGCTGCTAGCGGCAGGCGGCTTCTATGCCGAGCTCTACCGCAGCCAATTCGCCCAGTAGGGAATACCGATTAGCGGCAGATGGTTTACATCTGCGCCGTTAGTACTAAGATATGCTTCTAACAAATTGCATTAATGGCTCGAGTTTCGGGGGAAACGAGGCAACGTGACTATGACATGCTCTATGGTGGTCAACAGCAAGAGCGGTAATACCAGGATGGTTACGGGGGCGATCAAGCGCGCTCTGCAGGCTGCGGGCGTTGAGTTTGTCCACGCCGCGGCGTTGAGCGACGATGCGGACGCAGATCAGGTTGCGCTCGAGGCGCAGGGCGCCTGCGCGGCCGACACGGTGCTCGTCGGTTTTTGGTGCGACAAGGGCGCGTGCACGCCTTCGGTCGCGGCGTTGCTCTCCGCCTTGCACGGTAAGCGCGTCTTCCTGTTTGGCACCTGCGGCTTTGGTGCCGACCAGAGCTATTATCAGCAGATTATCGATCGCGTGACCTCCAATTTGGCCAATGATGCCGAGCTTGTAGGCTGGGCGATGTGCCAGGGCAAGATGGGTCCCGCGGTTAAGCAGCGCTACGAGGCAATGCTCGAGCAAGATCCCGAAAACGCCCGATTTAAGATGCTGCTCGACAACTGGGTTGCCGCGAAGGACCATCCCACCAAGGAAGACCTGGACAACATGGCTGCAGCCGCCAAGAAGGCCGTGCTGGGAGAGTAGCTTCGCCGTTCGTGGTCCTTCGTGCAAAACAATACAAATGTGAAAGCCTCGAAGTTCTCGAGGCTTTTTTCGTGACACGAGGGCGCCCCTTTATTGATGGAAGGCCTAATAAGCTGATTGCTCTATGCCCGGATGTGTGCGGAGTGGGATGGGATTTCCGGATGGGTGGAGTTGCGGAAGCTGCGTCCCGGAATTTGCCTTTGGAATGGGATGCGGTTTCCCGGTGAAGGGCTCTGTGGAAACTACATCCCAGCATTCGGTCGAGAAATGGGATGAAGTTTCCGGTTGAGGGTCTTGGCGGAAAGTGCGACCCGGAATTTGTGATCGAAGCGGGATACGGCTTCCCAACGGGGGCACAAGCGGAAGCCGCATCCCACTCCGGACGGGAATTCTGGGACACGGTTTTCAGAGGGTTATGGGCTGCGAACTACATGGGGCTGTCATAAAACTCCAGTAAAAGGGGTCGGAAATAAAGGACACTTCCAGCAATTTGTTTTAATGTGGGGGGGGGTACCATTATTTTAGTTTCGCAAAAAATAATCCCTCTATGGGGAAGTTGCGTAGGGGGTTAGTCACAGATATTGGATAAAGCAGACCAATTTGGGGATAAATGACCACTTACGCCAAAATTAGTAGCATTTAGCGACAAAACATTGAAAAATGTGTAGCACATCGCTATGTTTTTATTACGAAAAGATTCCAAATTGGCTTATTTCGGACTCACTTTTCAAGCGCCTTGCGGTTCCTGTTGAAACTTGCTGACCTTTGGATGGGTCGAATAGGTCCTCAAGGGGGATGAATTATCACTTTGACGGCGCGTAGACTCAAACGATTTATTGCACTTTTGAGTAGCTTGGCGTTCGCGCTTGTCATAGCCCTTGCCGTTGTTTCTTTTGTTCCTCGTGCATTTGGATACATGCCCTTTGCTGTGCTCTCGGGCTCTATGGAACCCGATCTTCCCGTTGGCTCCATGGTGTTTGTCCGCCAGGTTGAGCCAACGGATATTACCGTGGGCGACAATGCAACCTTTTACCGATCGGACGGCGCCGTGGTGACGCACCAGGTGTACGAGATCGACCCTGCCGCGCAGATGATCGGCACGCAGGGAATTGCGAACAAAAATGCAGACGGAAGCATCATGCACGATGCCGAGCAGACGCCTTTTTCGAGTGTTATCGGCACTGTTTCTTTTTGTGTCCCTTACCTGGGCTTCGTTAACGCATATTGCACGACGATGCCCGGTTTGCTTGTTGTGGTGGCCGTTCTGGCGCTGCTGGCCGCGGCGTCGATTGTGCTCGATCGGATGGTTCCCGACGAGCCTGCGGGCAAGCATACCCGCGTGCATGCGAGGGAGCGGCGTTCATAGCGGCAGGGAAAAGCGTCGGCGGCGGTAGGGGCCGTTGCCGGGGAAAACGATTCTCGAAAGGAAGAGAACGATGGAAAACAAGAAGAAAAAGCGCTACGGCATCATTGCCGCCCTGTTGCTGTTGGTGCTGGCTGCCGGCGTGGGTACCTATGCATGGCTGACGGCGCAGGAGCACATTGACAACGTGTTCACGGTGGGTAGCTTTGGCCACCCGGAAAACAAGCCTGATCCGACCGATCCCGAGAAACCGGCCCCCGATAATCCGAACACTGAAAAGGCCTACCTGTTCGAGACCCAGTGGGTTGCCAACTCCAAGATGGTTCCTGGCGCCACTGTGGCCAAGAACCCCAATGTCGGCATCAAGGCTGGCTCTGATGATGCATACGTATTCATTTACGTAAAGAATGCCATCGTCAAGCCTGGCACCAGCCTTGAAAAGACCCCGTACTTTACGCTCAAAAATACGAATTGGAAGCCCGTTGAGGGTCAAGTCAAGACCAACCAATCTGACAACTCTGGCAACCAGTACGTGAGCGGTCTGTTTATGTACTCCAAGAACCCTGCCGCAGAGAACCTGCCTGCAAAGCTCGAAGCCAACAAAGCAGCGCAGGACGTTTATACCGATGAGCTTTTCACTGCCGTGACGATTCCCTCTGCCATGAACAACACCGATGTTGTCGAGACTACTACTGACCCGAAACAGGCTCCCACGATGACGGTCTCTGCCTACATCTTTGGCGCGGGCCAGAATGGCACCGAGCAGGGTGAAAATGCTGACGCGCAGAATGCCCTTAAGCAGGCCAAGGAATGGGCTAAGACTCAGGCTTAATCCCCCTCCACCGAGATCCCGGCCCGCTCCCCATCCCCATTTTCGGGCTGGGATCTCGGTCCCCCTTTTTATCGACGACTGGCGAACGTAATGCTCAATAATCTTTCCGACAATCAGAAACGCACCTTGGCGCTTGCTGCGATGGCGCTGTTGGCCCTGGCGTGCCTGTGCGGCACGCTGGCTTTTACCGTTGATATGGTTCCGGCGAACAACGTCCTATCGTTTGGCAGCGTGAAGGTACGAGTCTGCGAATACACCCTCAACGTGCAGGGCGAGGAGATTCCGTTTGATCCCAACGAGCACGGTGACTATCCCGACACCAAGGCCGGGGGTTCTGACATCAGCCGCATTGTGCGCGTGGAGAACGTCGGCGCGCAGCCTGAGTACGTTCGCGCGCGCCTGCGCATGACGTCGGTGGCGCCCGACGGTTCGAGCGCGGATGCCTCGGACAACGTCGCGTTTCATGTGAACGCGGGCGAGGGGTCTCCGTGGATCGATGGCGGCGATGGGTGGTACTACTACCGTGGATTGACCGGGCGTGGCGGCGTGCTCGACCCCGATGCTATGACGGAGAGCCTCATGGACTCGCTGCGTTTTGTGGGCGACTACCATGATGCCGCGCGCGGTGGCTCATTCAGGCTCGATATCGATGTTCAGGCCGTGCAGGCCAAAAACCAGCAGACAAGCGATACCGCCCTCGACGTACTTGACGTTGTGGGTTGGCCGGAGGCGAACTAGCCTATGAAGATCAGGAACATAAACCGGGGCATGCTTAGCAGGCTGGTTGCCGTCGCAGCGATTGCCCTTTGCTGCGTTATGGCGCTGCCAACGGTGGTGCATGCCGAGGACGTGCCCGAGAACACAAACGAATACCACATCAAAAACGCGAACGACTTTTTGGTGTACGTGGCGCTTTCGCGTGAGCGCGATACGTCCGGCTGGCGCGTTTATCTCGATAACGATATCGTGCTTAATGATGACGACATGAAGACCATTGTCTCGCACACCGTTAAGCATCTGTCGTTTGGCAACAAGGAGCATCCGTTTAAGGGCGTGTTCGATGGTCAAAACCACACCGTTGAGGGCCTGAGCTACGATAAAGACGCTTTTGACCCCGAGCGCGATACGGGATTTTTTGCCGAGACCAACGGTGCCACCATCAAAAACTTCCTGGTCAAGGACGCCAACGTGTGGGCGGACTTCCGCGGTGGCATTATCGTGGGCAAGGCCGTCAAAACGCGCTTCGAAAACGTTATGGTCATGGAGAGCACGCTGCACGTGACCTGCGCCAACAATGCTCTCAACCTCATTACCAACGCAGGTTTTGAGGGCGGTCTCATCGCCGGCGAGCTCGACGGCTGCACCCTCTACAACTGCGAGGTCCGTGGCGGCCGTGCCGTCAACAACGCGACCTCGGGCGTGCAGGCGCTCGGCGGTGAGGGTCTGTATATGGCGGCGTTTGCCGGCTACGTTAAGAACTCGACTATCGAGTACTGCCGCGTGACGCCGACGCGTAAGGACGACGGCTCGATTGCCGAGAAGGGCATGACCGACGTCACCAATAAGTACGACGTGGCAATTGGCGCCCTGGGCGGCAACAACGTGTACGCCTCGGGTTTTGTGGGCTGCATGGCGGGCGAGGCCAAGATTATCGACTGCTTCTCGACGGCGCAGTGCTACAGCTATGCCGCGTCATATGTGGGCGTCGTCGCCGTGACGCGTGCGTGGACAGGCGGCCTGGCGGGCCGAATTTTGACCGCCGAGGGCAACGAGCTCGTCCGCAGCCATTTTGCGGGCGATTTGAGTTCGCGCCAGTACAATCCCATCGCCGTGATCCCCATCATTCAAAACGATGTGAACCTGGGCGGCATTGCCGCGCGTGCCAACAGGGATGATGCCACGGTCACCGAGTGCTACTTTAAACCGAGCGTGAGCTTGAATGGCAATAGCCAGGGTAATCCCGCTAAAAAGAAAATCCCCGCGTTTGGCGGCGACGGTACCACTAAGGGCGACGGCTATGGCCCGTGGGACGACGAGCGCTACATCACGCGTGAGCTATGGGAAGAGCACGACTACGACTTCTGTGCCCGCACCATGCGCTCGACCGCCAACGACGATGCCCTGGGTGGCCAGCACACCAATGAGTGGGCGATGGATTACAAGCTGAATATCCCCGTGCATGGCCAAAGCGTTAAGGCGACGATCGATTTTCCCGGTGCGGGCACCGCGACAATCGAGAAGACCAAACTTGGCAAAGACCAGGCGACCTCGGATCCGTACGCCTTTGCCGTGAGCGCCGTGCTGGCGGGAACGGCCCAAGGCCTGGCCCAGGGCGATACATCGGTGACGTTTAGGCAGGATACCTCCGCAAAGCCAGAGGGTTTGACCGAGGCCAACGGCGGCTACCGCTTTATGGGCTGGTTCCGTGAGCCCGGAGTCAATGTGAACCGTATCGATGCCGATAACGCCTGGTTTAACGGCAAGACCGATGCCGATGCCGTTAAGGCTGGCAAGCAGGTCCAGAAGAACGAAGCGCACGAGATAACGTCGAGCTATACCGCCGATAACGCGAAGGGGGCCGAGGCCTTTAAGGGCAACGACCTGTTTATTGCTTCGTACGAGGCGCAGGTACTGTTCTATAACGTCAAGGGCGAGACGCTCGCGTGGCAGAGCGGCGAGGAGCACGACAAGTCGACGGACTGGTACCGCTATGGCGTCGGTTTAACGCCGGCTGCCCCTGCGGACCGCGGCACTCTTTCTGCCAGCGCCACCTTTATCGGTTGGACGACGCAGCCGAGTGGCGAGGCCGGGATGCATGGCGGTTACGCGGCCATCACCTCGCCTGAGCTTGCCGAGTTAAAAAACGCCGGTGCGTTCTATCCTGCCGGCACCGAGATCACTGTGCTTGGCCCTACCGATTTTTATCCGGTGTACACCGACTATGTGTCGAACATCATGACGGTGTTTGAGGGCAATGAGCAGGATGCAACCGACGATCAGACTCGGCGCGACGGTGTGGGCAAAACTGACGTTAAGGTTGAGACTGCAGAAGATGGCACAAGCGCGTATACCGTACAGGTGCTCGACGTATCCGGTAAAGCTATATCCGAGGAGGGCCAGCTGCCCGACGGCTATCGTTTCCTGGGTTGGTATGAAAACAAGGGAACCGAGGATGCCCCGCTCGAGGTGCGCGTAAGCCGCGACCCCAGCTATACGCTCCCCGCCGATGTCGATTTAACCGCGCCGCATACCTACATCGCCCGCTTTGAGTACCGAGTGGATTATTACGTTCGGGCTTATACCAACCATGAGTTTACGGACAGCAAGCTACTTTGTTCCGTTTGGAATCGCTATCAAACGCCCTTTGAGGAAAACGTCGGTAGTACCTTCGTGCGTGAAAACGTCGTCCACTGGGGTCCGGAGCATGTTGACCACGGTATAAAGGATAGTTATGAAACGTGTGGCACGCGCTTCACGAAGGAAACCCTTGTCGTGAGTCCCCTTAACGCGTACTCGCACAACGTTAAAAACGATACGGGAGCCGATACTCTAAAAAACCTCTATGCCGATACCGATTTTCCAGGCGCTGCAACGCTAAGCGATACTTGGACTTCGGCTTCGCTGAACGTAACGGTCAAACCGGTGAATGATCGCTATCGCCTGAATTTCTGGACGCTTGAGCGCGATGGTGAATATTGGACATATGTGAAAAATCCCATCGAGAGCATGGTGCGTACAGATAAGAAGTACTACGTTCGCGCGATGATTACCACGGACGTTAATTTCTACAACAAGGGCGATAATGTCGTGAGGACTGCCACGCGGCGCTATGAGAGTAACTTGCTGCAGACCAAGGTGAACGGGGCGGATCCGACGTTCACGTATTACTACCCGCATGTTAATAAGTCGGTTAAAGTGGCCGAAAAGCCAGAAGATGGTGAGAAGGGATCGTATGAGAGCCCCCTGACCCTCGAAGCTTCCCCGACCGATGCCGACATGGCCGTGCCGGGCTATAAGTTCCTGGGCTGGATTTCGACCGCCGAGGTCCAGAGGGATTCTGACGTCTGGAAGTATATCTACGATGTCGAGGGCGATTCCTTCACCACTTCTGACCCGGATAAGGCCGAACCGTATCTGGTGAAACCAGATTTTAAGGTCACCCAGTGGCAGGATGCCTATCCGGTGTACGCGAAGTACGATGTTAGGTACACCACCAACCTGTATCGCGCCGGTTTTAAGGGCACGGACAAGGTTAATGTGCCTAGGTACGACATCGATCCCGTTATCAACGCGGGCACCGACCCTGCTACGGCAACGGTGACCCCTGACGTCACGACTCCGGTTTATAAAGCAGGCGGTGAGCTGTATAAGTTGCAGAAGGTTGAGATCGAGCTTCCGAATGGCGAAGTTGAAGACATCGAACCTAACGGCGATAACTCGTATTCCCATCAGGTGGAACCCGGCGGGGCCTATACATTTGTGGCGTACTATTCGCCGTTGGCGGTTGTGTACCATCTCAATGCCAGGGATGTGGACGGTAAGGTAGCCCAGCAGGGCGATTCTCTCGGCAGCCTTAAGGACGGCATCCCGCTGCCAACGTATAACGTCGGCGATATCGATGCTGCAACAAACGCATACAATGCCTTCGTGGGCTGGACGGAAACTAAGCCGGTAGCTGGCAACGGTTATGTCGTTTGGTCGGACGACGTTTCCATGGTGAATAAAAGCACCGTGGTCAAGGCCCCCATGGAGTTGTATCCGGTCTACCGCGCCAGCGCGGTGCGTGTTCAATCGAATATCGATGCCAATCTGGATGACCCCGGTTCTGTGCGTTATCTTTCGCGGACCGACTCTGGTGATCAAATTTCGCTGGAGGTAAAAGCTGCAACTGAGGTTGTCGGCAAGGATGGCACCAAGTACGACTTTGTCGGCTGGTCGCGTGACTATGAATCCGATAACAAGTACACCCTGATGACCGGTGACGACAAGTATCCCCTCGAGGGCAATGAGCCCTTTAAGAGCGCGATGTACACTGCGGTGTACAAGATTGCGCCGCATAAGGTGCGCTATCACGGTGTCGACGGGTCGGTTCTCTTTACGGCGACGGTCGACTCGGGTGACGAGCGTGCGCAGGACGGCAAGTCCGGCTTCGTCTATACGGTTGATGTTCCCAAAATGGATGAGAACGGCCGCCCCGTCTATGACAACAGCGGGAATCCCATGATGGAGCAAAAGTCCGTGGCATACGACCCGGACGCCCATTCCAAGATCGTCGCGCTGCTCGATGAGCGTGCGGCCGCCAATGGCGATATGCGTGAGCTCTTCTTGGAGTGGCGATATGTGGGCGCCGATGGTGATACGAAGCCTTGGGATGTGTTTAAGGACGAGCCAATTAAGGGCGACATGGACCTGTATCCCGTTACATATCGCGTGGTTGCCAAAGATACGTCTGATCCCGCGAAGTCCGAAACCATGACCGCCCAGCTTAAGTGGCTGCTCGATCCCGCCGCCGCCAACACCGTCGATGACAGTGCCGACAAGGCGCCGTTTAAGGTCTGCTTTGCCAAGCCGTTTATGGGAACGCGGCTGACCGTTACGGTAATGCGGGCAAGCTACGGGCCTGGTACAGAGGGTGTTTCTGTGGCGGAAGAGCCCGTAAACGGCAAGTTTGTCTCGCTCTACAGCCTTGGTTCGGGTGACGGCTCGTTCGACCTGGCCAACCGTCTGGAGTCCAAGAAGACGGGCGAGGGCGATCAGGGCCCCGGCAAAGCCGTGTTCAACTTTGCCCAGACTCATGCGCTGACGATCGTTAAAAAGACGACCGATGTCAGCGCTATGGGGCAAACGTTCCGCTTTAAGGTAACGCGAAAGATGTCGCAGGATTCTCCTGCCGAGACGCGCATGGTCGAGGTGAAAGTTAGCGAGCAGCGCGACGAAAACGGTGAAACTTGCTATGTCGGCAGCGTGCAGTTCGCCGCTCCGGCTGGCATCTATACCGTCGAGGAAGATACGGCTTGGGCATGGCGCTACCAGGGTGAGCTGAGCACGCCGGGCAAGGCGCCCGGTAAAACTGCCGAGCTGACGATTTCGTCTGCATCGAGCGCGAACGATGCCACGTTCACCTGCACGAACACGCGTGTGAACGACAAATGGATCGACGGCAGCGATCGTGCCCATAACGTTTGGAGCAACGGCAACGTAGCAAAGAAGGAGGATTAGCATGTCCAAGCGCAAGCGCATCATCGCCTTGCTGGTGGGGGTTATCCTCCTGGCCGGTACGGCAGGCACGTTGGCCTGGCTTTCGGTTACGGGCGTGCTGGTCAACCAGTTCGGCATCGGATCGGTGACGCCATCGGTTCAGGAAACGCTCAACGGCAAAGTGAAAAGCGATGTCAAGGCGAAGAACACGGGTACTGCGCCCGCCTATATTCGTGCTGCAGTGGATATCTACTGGCAGGACCAGGATGGCGCACGCCTGTGGGATGAGCCAGTTGCCGGCACCGACTACGTCATTGACTGGGGCAGTGTGTCCAAGGCATCTGCTTCCAACACCGCCTCGTCTTGGGTTGTCGCGTCCGACGGGTACTACTACTGGACGTCTCCCGTTGCTCCGATGGGCAAAACCGATGTGCTCATCAAGAGCGTGACTGAGCAGAAGGCAGATGGGAAGAACCTGGTCGTTGACATTTCGACCCAAGCAATTCAATCCACGCCCGACGATGCAGTTGCAGAGGCATGGGGCTGTACAGTCAAGGATGGCGTGCTGGTGCCGCCGCATGGAGGTGCGTAGGTATGGCTTCTCCGATTCGTAAAGACGTTGTGTGTTCCTTGCGCTGCGTGATGGCGGCAATCGTCTGCCTTATCGCGCTTGCCGTTCCTGCACGTGCGTTTGCTGACGTTCCCACGATTGCCTATGACGGAAATGCACGCCAGCTAACGGTATCGGGAGCGACGGACTCCTCGGGGGAGCCCGATCTGTTTCCAGCCTTTAAAGATCTAATGCCCGGCGATGTACGCGAGCAACAGATTGGGGTTCGTGCCACGGGTGTAAAGTCCCAGGTACGTGTGTTTGTGCGGGCTGTTGTCGATCACGAGACGGCACATCTGCTGTCGCCCATTACCCTAACGGCGTCGGCGGCCGATGCGTCTGCCGGTTGGCTCCAGACGGGAACGCCGGGCAGCGTGTTTGCCTATCCCACGCAGGTCGCAACGTTTACGAGCGATGGCAGCACGGTACTCAATTTGCAACTAAGTGTCCCGACGTCGGTGGGCAACGAGCTTGCCGACGCAAACAAGACCATTCGCTGGGAGATTACCGCCGAGGACGATGGCGAGAAGATTCCCGTGCAGTCTGCTGACAGCAAGAAGCCCGGCTTGCTTGGTCTGGCGGCAACGGGCGACAACACGCTCACGTTGCTTTTAGTTTTGCTAACTCTTGCCAGCATCGCTTTTATAGCCGCGCTACTTTTGTCCCGGAGGGATAAGCGCTAGGTCCATCTTCTAAACGCAACGCCCTCCCGGGCGGCGGGCACGAAGTTCCCTGCTCTACAGTCCTGCACAAGAAGAAGGCCACATTAAGTGGCCTTCTTTGCGTGCGGAACTCGCGATGAACTTCGAGCCCGCCGCTCGGGAGGGCGCCCCTTTATTGATGGAAGGCCTAATAAGCGGATATTCCATGTCCGGATGTATTCAGAGCGGGACGCACTTTCCGAATGCGCGGCGTTTCGGAAAGTGCGTCCCGGAATTTGGCTTTGGAATGGGATGCGGTTTCCGGTTGAGGGCTCTGGTGGAAAATGCGACCCGGAATTTGCAATCGGAATGGGATACAGTTTCCCAACGGGGCCGTAAGCGGAAACTGCATCCCATTCCGGACGTGAATTCTGGGATACGGCTTCCGGATGCAAAAAAGGCCACATGACGTGGCCTTCAACTTATATATGTTCAGCGGATGCCCCCATGACAAGCCGTGCTCCAACAACAAGGCGTCTGTCCGGGCGGAGGCATATAAGGTTCATCGCGAGTTCCGCACGCAAAGGAGGCCACTTAATGTGGCCTTCGTCTTGCGCAGGACTGTCCGAGCAGGGAACCTTATATGCCTCCGCCCGGACAGACGCTTCAGTTATGAGCGACCCGCTACTTGATCTTGGTCGTACCCGGTGCCAGGTTGGGGTCGGTCTCGTTGGCCTCGGTCTGGAAGTGCTCGGTATACACGTTCTTGCCGTCGCGGAACATCTCGTAATACTGCATCTTGGCGTAATCCTCGCGCGCCTTGGTGGCGGCTGCGGCAGCGGCGTCGTCACCGGTGACGTTGGAGGAGAGCGCCCAGCGCAGGCTGGCGTCCTCGTAGCCGACCGAGTTGATGGCGGGCAGCGACTTGCGCAGCGTCATGTGCGCCTTCTGGTAGTCGGACAGCGGTGCGCCGATCAACTGCATAAGCTGCGTGGACAGGTAGTTGGTGGACAAGTCGTCGACCTCGCTTGTCTGGTCGCAGCCGGCAACGTCGTAGTTGGCCCAGATGATGTAGTCGGTCTGCCACAGACGCTCCTGGTGCGTGGCGTCGTCCTCGTTGGTAAACCACTTGTCATTGAACTTGGACGGGAAGAACGGCTGATGGTCGCCCCAGAACACCACGACCACCTTGCGGTCAAGCCTGCTCAAGGCGTTAAGGAAGTAGCGCAGCGCCTGGTCGGACTGCTCGATGCACGAGACATACTCGTCGACATCGGAGAGCGTGCCGTCCTCGACGGTCTTGGCGTCCAGGTCGGTCGTGTCGATGTTCAGGTGCATCTGCTTGTCGACCGGCAGCAGGCCCGTGTCGTAGCCCGAGTGGTTCTGCATGGTCACGTCGAAGATAAACTGCGGATCGGCGTTCTGGTCGAGCAGCTCAAGAATCTTGTCGTAGGTCGCCTGGTCGGTCACCATGCCGCGCAGGGTATCGGCGCCTTGGAAATCGTTGATGGACAGGAACTGGTCAAAGCCAAAGTCCTTATAGACGTTCTCGCGGTTCCAGTTGGTGGCGTGGTTGGGGTGCATGGCCGTGGTGGAATATCCGAGCGATTTGAACTGCTCTGCCAGGTTCCCGGTCGTCTCCATGTTGTAGATGGTGTAGGGGTACACGCCCGAACCCAGGTTGGCCATGGAGTTGCCGGTCATAAACTCAAACTCGGTATTGGCCGTGCCGCCGCCGTAGGCGCTCACATAAAGCTTGCCGCGGCTGAGGCAGTTGGACAGGCTCTTAAAGTACTGCGGGCCCTCGTAGCCGGCGCGCATGTTCTGGTAGATGGACAGGTCCGAGAAGGTCTCGTTCATGATGGCGATGACCGTGGGCTTCTCGCTGTCGAATTGCTCCTTTGCGGCGGTGCGCTCGTCGCTCTTGGCGGCGTCGGACTTGTCGTAGGCCTTGGCGTACTTTTTGAGCGTGGCCTTGGCATCGTCGACGGAGTAGTCGGCGGGTTTGGGCGGCTTAATGGACTGCGCTGCGCTAATGAAAGCGGGCAGGTAGCCCTCGCGCCAGTAGCTCTCGAGCGGGCGCCAGGTGTAGACGGTGATGCCGAGGGTGTTGTAGTAGTCGATGAGCGTGACATGCGCGGTCACGCCGCCCAGGCACAGCACCGCCACGAGCAGGTTGGTGAGCAGCATGCGCTTGGCGTTGGCGGTGCCCTTCTGACGGTGCGGCGCGACCAGGCCGGCGTACTCGCACAGCAGCATGGCGATGGCGGTAAAGCTCATGGACAGCACGCAGAACAGCGAGATCGAGAAGGTGTAGCCGTTGCCGGCGACCGCGGCGGCGGTGGAGATGGCCGAAAGGTCGCCCGGCTGGATCGGCATGGATTTAAACGTGATGACGAAGAACTCGGCAATGCCCAGGACAAAGAGGGCAAAGGCCAGGACCGCGGGAGCTGCGCCGTGGCGCTGGAATAGGAAGAACAAGCCGGTCATGAGCACGGTGATGATGGCCCACTCGAGCAGGATGCACAGGGGGTAGACCCAGGTAAAGTCGTGGTTGGACGAGACCTCCATGCCCAGCAGCGCAAAGACACCGGCAAGCAGCAGGCACAAGACGGCGGCGACGAGCGGGCGGCCCACAAAGGCACCGCGCAGGCGGGCGAGCTTGCCGGTGGGGGCGGGGGCGTCGGCCGAGGCGAACGCAAAGACGCGCGGGGCGATGCGGTCGCGGGCGATGCTGGCCCAAGCGCAGCCGGTGAGGATGGCGTTGGTCAGGATGAGCATCACAAAGGCGAGCGGCTCGTTTTGGGCGACGAGGCCAATAGCGCCCCAGACGGTCAAAAAGAGCTGGAACAGGCCGAAGACGACGCTCCACCCAAGAGCGCTTTTGGCAACGGTGCCCGACTGTGCGCGAATGGCCTTGGCCTCGCGCAAGACAAGGTAGACGGTCGCCGCAAGACCGACGAGCGAGATGGCGGCAGCGAACATGCTGAGACTCCTCACAAACTAAAACCTACGAAAGCGGGGATTTACCCGATTGTTACCAAGATATGCGCAGCATTTGACGGCCGCGTACAACAACCAGCCATAATAACGCGCGCGTATGGCAGTGTGGCGCAATGTAGTGGCGACCTGCGCGATAATGGACGGGAATTACACGGAAACGTAAAGGCTTCTTAAAGAAATGGCGAGGATAGAGCTATGGGTGAGCAGGTTTGTATGACGGGCGCCGAGTACTGCGGCGGAGCTGCGGGCGTAGATGTGTACGGCTATCCGGTCGAGACTACGGGCAATGCAGTGCTGGACATCTTGGAGCATCGCTCGTCTACGCGTGCCTTCGCACGTGATGACGACGACCGTCCTGTGGCGGTGACCGACGAGCAGCGGGCAGCGATTTTGCATGCGGCGAGCCGTGCGCCGTCGGCGGGCGCCATGATGATGTATTCCATCGTGAGCATTCGCGAGCAGGCCACGCTCGACCGCCTGGCCGACCTGTGCGACCATCAGCCCATGATCGCCAAGGCGCCCTGGGCACTTATATTTGTGGTCGACTATGCCAAGTGGATCGATCTGTTTGAGCACGTGGGCTGCTTTGAGCCCGAGTTTGTCGAGCGTACGGGCAAGGCGCCCCGTCGTGCGCCGGGTCTGGGCGACTTTGCCATCGCGGCGCAGGACGCCGTGATCGCCGCGCAAAATGCCGTGGTCGCCGCCGAGGCTCTGGGGCTGGGGAGCTGCTATATCGGCGATGTTATCGAGAATGCCGAGGAAGTGGCCGAGCTGCTGGATCTGCCTCCGTATACCATGCCGCTGTCGATGCTCATCATCGGCACGCCTCGCAAAGAGCGCCCGGCAATCGCGCACCCCGTGGTGAACCTGGTGCACGAGGAGCGCTACTGCCGTGCGGACGCCGCGACCATGGACGCGCAGGTGGCCGAGATGGACGCGATGTTTCGCCCGCATGCCCGCGAGGTGGGCGAGCGCATCGTGGATATCTACACCCGCAAGCACACGAGCCCCTTTATGGCCGAGATGAGCCGCTCCATGGAGTGGTGGTTCAAAAACTGGCTCGGAAAATGACAGATGTGGTAAAGGGACAGTCCCTTTACCACATTCCATATCGCCGCAGTAGCCTAAAGACTGTATAAATGTTTATCTAGCTGGGAAAACAGTGCGTTAAAACATGGGCCGATTACCTATAATCCCCTCGAACATTAAAGTTGGGAGGAAACCGGCTTATGGAACAAAAGGTCAAGGAGGCAGCCTCGCACGCTGCGATTCCTGTGAGCATCTCGGCGATGCTCGTCACGCTGGGCGTGGTGTACGGCGATATCGGCACCAGCCCTATGTATGTAACCAAGGCGCTCGTTGCCGGCAACGGCGGCATCGGAAGCGTCACGGAGGAGTTCGTGCTCGGCGCGCTCTCCCTTGTCGTGTGGACGGTCACGTTGCTGACCACCATCAAGTATGTGCTCATCTCGCTGCGCGCCGATAACCATGGTGAGGGCGGCATCTTTGCCCTGTACAGCCTGGTCAAGCGCTGCGGCAAGTGGCTTATCATCCCCGCCATGCTGGGTGGCGCCGCGCTTCTCGCCGACGGCATCCTGACGCCGGCCGTTACCGTTACCACGGCCATCGAGGGCCTGCGCACCATCCCGGCGGTCCATGCCGTGCTGGGCGATGACCAGGGTCGCGTCGTCGCCATTACGCTCGCCATCATCATCGCGCTCTTTTTGGTGCAGCGCATCGGTACGGCCAAGATCGGTCACGCCTTTGGCCCCATCATGACGCTGTGGTTCCTGTTCCTGGGCGGCACGGGTCTGTTTTTTGTATTCCAGCACCCCGCCGTGCTGCTGTGCCTCAACCCGCTGCGCGGCATCGCCTTTTTGCTGAGCCCCAACAACCACGCGGGCATCATGATTCTGGGCAGCTGCTTCCTCGCCACCACCGGTGCCGAGGCGCTCTACTCCGACATGGGCCACGTCGGCCGCGGCAACATCTACGCTACCTGGCCATTCGTTAAGTGCTGCCTGCTGCTGTCCTATATGGGTCAGGGCGCTTGGCTTATGAACAACGCTGCCAACCCCGAGCTCATGGGCATTGCCGACCTCAACCCGTTCTACCAGATGCTCGCCCCGGGCCTGCGCCCGTTTGCCGTAGGCCTTTCCACCGTCGCGGCCATCATTGCCTCGCAGGCGCTCATCACCGGCGCGTTTTCGCTGGTGTCCGAGGCCAGCCGCCTGGACCTTATGCCGCACATGCAGGTCTTCTACCCTGCCGAGACCAAGGGCCAGCTCTACATCCCCATGGTCAACAACGTCATGCTTGTCGGCTGCGTCATCGTGGTGCTGCTGTTCCAGAACTCGGCGCATATGGAAGCCGCCTACGGCCTTGCCATTACGCTGACTATGATGTGCACCACGCTGCTGCTCTTCTTCTACCTGCACGAGGAGCGCAAGCTCAAGGTTGCTCCGTGGATCTTCGCGGCCTTCTTCCTTTTGCTCGAAGGCTTCTTCTTCGTGAGCTCGCTCACCAAGTTCTTCCACGGCGGCTACTTCACCATCCTCATGGCTGCACTCATCATGGGCATTATGGTGTGCTGGTACAACGGCACGGCGGTCGAGCAGCGCCAGTTTACGCTGCTGCCGCTGCGCAGCTACCTGCCGCAGCTCAAGCGCCTGCGCGACGACGATCGCTATGAGCGCATGAGCGACAACGTCGTGTACCTGACCAAGGACACCCATACCGACTACATCGACCGCGATATCGTCTATTCGATCTTGGACAAGCATCCCAAGCGCGCCCGCGCCTGGTGGTTTGTGAATGTCGAGACCATGGACGAACCGCACACCTTTGCCTATTCGGTCGAGACGTTCGGCACCGATTACGTGTTCCGCGTGCATCTGTACCTGGGCTACAAGATCAACCAGCGCGTCAATGCCTACCTGCGTCAGGTCGTTCAGGACCTGGCTGCCACCGGCGAGCTGCCGCCGCAGACGCATGACTACTCGGTCTACAAGGATCCGGGTAACATCGGCACGTTCAAGTTCGTCCTGATCCGTAAGCTTCTGGCGCCCGAAAGCGATGTGGAGCCGAGCGAGCGTACGGCCATCACGCTCAAGTACATCATCCGCCGCGCCGCCGGCACGCCTGCGCGTTGGTACGGCCTGGAGAACTCCAACGTGAGCTTTGAGTACGTGCCGCTGTTCACCAAGTTCAAGGCCGTGAACAAGATGCAGCGCCTGGCCCCCAACGAGCGGCCGTAGTCGACGTCTGCTGTTTGTCTAACGACCGCAGGCTGCAAAGGCTATACACTTGGAACCACCACAAGGAGGCAACCACCGCAAAGGTGCCAGTCCCCTTTGTGGTGGTTTTTGTTTTTGAGAGAGGGGCGGGGCGCTGATGGATGTCCGTGCGGACGGCGATATTGCCGAGAACTTTTGGTGGCGGCGTACAACGCTGACGCGTCGCAGCCCTCTGTATGACGCCTGCGTATCGGCGGGGCTGCTAGCCGCGGCAACGATTGTGGGCGCGCTGCTCGACCATCCGGGGCTCGCGCCGAGCATCATGATCGTCTATGTGTTCGCCGTGCAGCTGTGCGCTTTCTTTACCTGGAGCCGCCTGTACTGCCTGCTGAGCTCGGCTGCCGCCGTGGCGCTCTACAACTTCTTGTTTGTCGACCCGCGCTACGCGCTGTCGTTTATCGACCGCGTCTATCCCGGCATGTTCTTTATCATGTTTGCGGTCTCGCTCGTATCGAGCTCGATTGCGTTGGCCCTGCGCCGCGCCTTGGCACAGGCTGCCGCCAGCGACCGTCGCACGCAGATGGTGCTCGAGACCAACCGCATGCTGCAGCGGTGTGGCGATCAGCAACAGATTGTGCACGCTATGGCAACGCAGCTGGCGCGTCTTTCGGACTGTCCGGTCGTGTGGTATAGCGCCGATGCCGATAACGATGACCTGCTGCCGCGCACGACGTACACGGCCGTGGGCGATGCCGCGCCGGTACACCAGCTGGCGCCGCAGATGCCGCCGCGGCTCTCGGCGTCCGCCTATGTGGGAACGCCGCTCGATGCCACCTATGGTGCCTCGGCGTTCTACGGCATATACCTGACCGTGCGCTCGGGCGACACCATGGTGCGCGCGGGCGATCCCGCCTCGGTGGTGGGGGTGTTCGCCATTGTCGCCGAGCCCGATGCGCTGACGCCCGAGGAGCGGACGCTTGCCGATGCCATCGTGAGCGAAGGCGAGCTGGCTCTCGATCGCGCCCGCGCCATGGAGGCCCGCGAGGAGGCGGCGGTGCTCGCTAAAAACGAGCAGCTGCGTGCCAACTTGCTGCGCTCCATCTCGCACGATCTGCGCACGCCGCTTACCAGTATCTCGGGCAATGCCGACGTGTTGCTCGACCAGGGCTCGACTGGCACGGCCGTGCTCGACGACCAGACGCGCCGCGGCCTGCTCCTATCCATTCGCTCGGACGCGCAATGGCTCAACGCCACCGTCGAGAACATGCTCGCCATTACCAAGCTCGAGGGCGGCGGCATGCATCTGTCGACCACGCTCGAGCTCATGGACGATATCGTCGAGGAGGCGCTGCGCCACGTAAACCCGGCCGTACGTGAGCACGACCTTAAGGTAGTGGCGTGCGATGAGCCGGCGCTCGTCAACGTCGACGCGCGCCTGATGGTGCAGCTGGTGGTCAATCTGGTGAACAACGCCATTACCTATACGCCCGCAGGCTCGCATATCGTGATCTCGATTGGCGTCCATGATGGATGCGTGGCGTGCTCGGTGGCCGATGACGGCCCGGGCATTGCTCCCGAGGACCGCGAGCGTATCTTTGAGTCGTTCTACACCGCCAACCATGGTTTGGCCGATAGCCGACGCAGTGTGGGCCTGGGGCTTTCGCTCTGCCGCTCCATTGCGCTGGCGCATGGCGGTAGCATAGAGGTTGCCGCGGCGGACCCGCACGGCTCGGTCTTTACGATTGAGCTTCCCGCCGCCGACGTTTCGTTTGATAAGGAGTAGCGCCGTGCCGAACTCTGCCGTGAAACCGCTCATCTTGGTCGTTGAGGACGATCCCGCCGTCCGCAACCTTATCGTCGCCGCGCTCGAGGCGCACGGCTTGCGCCATATGGCCGTGGAGACCGCACATGCTGCCATCGCCGCCGCCTCGTCGCAGGCGCCGAGCATTGTGCTGCTCGATCTGGGCCTGCCCGATATGGACGGCGTCAAGGTGGTGGAGTCGGTGCGCACGTGGTCGGGCATGCCGATCATCGTGGTCTCGGCGCGCAGCGAGGACGCGGACAAGATCCGCGCGCTCGATGCTGGTGCCGACGACTACCTGACCAAGCCGTTTTCGGTCGAGGAACTGCTCGCGCGCATTCGCACGACGCTCAGGCGCCTTTCGTATGCGCAAACGGGCGGCGTTGCCTCCGAGGGCTCGTTCGATACCGGTGAGCTGCATATCGATTTTGATGCCGGCATTGCCATGATGGATGGCGAGGAACTGCACCTGACGCCGATCGAGTACAAGCTCCTGTGTCTGCTGGCGCACAACGCCGACAAGGTGTTGACGCACCAGTTTATCCTGCACGAGATTTGGGGCACGGCGACCAAGAGCGACCTGGCGAGCCTGCGCGTCTTTATGGGCACGCTGCGCAAGAAAATCGAGTCCGACCCCGCGCATCCGCGCTATATCCAGACGCATGTGGGTATCGGCTACCGATTGGTCATCCAAGGCTAGATCGCCAACCACCATCCCAATATAAGTTGCGGTGAAATACGGTCTAAATTTGCCTAATTCCAGGCAAAACAGTCCGTATTCCACCGCAACTTTGTTATTTGCCCTTGGGCTTGCTGGCGTAGAACTTCTTCTTTTTGGGCTTGCCGGCGGGGGAGGGCTTGCCGTCGCCGCGCGGCCCTCGGTCGCCGGCCTGCGCGTGCGCGGGTGCTGCTGCGCGAGGCTTGCGGGCCTCGGGGTTGCGTAGTTCCTCGACGCGCTCGGCAATTTCCTCGGCGCTAAAGCCGACCTCGGCCATGGCGTCCTCGATGGGCAGGCGGCGCACGATGTAGCAGTGGTGCACCTTCTGGTTGCGCGCGAAGTCCTCGGGGATGGTCTGCGCCGTAATGTCCTCCAGCACCACGCCCACGCGCGCGAGCTTGCGCGTTTCGAGGCGGAAGCCGCGCAGGTTGCAGCTAAAGATGGCATGGCCGCCCTGCGCGAGCAGGCGCGACACGCCGGCCAAAAGCTCAACATGGTCGCGCTGGACATCCCAGGTGCGGCGACCCATCTTGGACGAGTTCGAAAACGTGGGCGGATCGACAAAGATCAGGTCCCAGCGGTTGCGCGTCTGGCGCTGGTCGCGAATCCAGGCGAGCACGTCGTCGCGCACAAAATGATGCTGCGGACCCACAAAGCCGTTCTGGCGCATGTTGCGCTCGGCCCAGTCCAGATAGGTGTTGGAGAGGTCGACCGTCACGGTCTCCTCGACGCCGCCATCGGCCGCGTAGCAGGTGGCGGTGCCGGTGTAGGCAAACAGGTTGAGGAAGCGACGCGCCTGCTTGGCGTGCTCGCGCACCAGGTTGCGGGTGACGCGGTGGTCCAAGAAAATGCCCACGTCCAGGTAGTCGTCAAAGTTGACGGCAAAGGTAAGGCCGCCCTCTTCGATGAGCGGGAGGCGACGGCGTGCGATATTGGCGCGCTCGCCCGATCCGCCCTTGCCGGCGCCCTGCTTGCCGTACTGCGAGCCGCCACGCGAACGCATGCGGGCCTTGGCGTGCACATGCTCGGCGGGAACATCTAGGATACGCGGTGCGATGGCCAGAATGTCGAGCATACGGGCCTGGGCCAGTGCGGGGTCGATGGTCTTAGGCGCGGCGTATTCGGCGATGACGAGCCATCGGCCCGGCGTCTGCGGGCAACCCTCGTACAGGTCGATGGCGGCGGAGTAGTCGGGCAGGTCGGCATCGTAGACGCGGTAGCAGCTCACGCCCTCGCGCTTGGCCCACTTGCGACGCAGGCGAGCGTTCTTGCGCAGGCGGTTGGCGAACTGCTCGGACTCGGGGATGAGCACGGGCAGCGGCTTGCCGTCACCCAGGTCGAGCGTGGCGGCGGGTTCGGACATGGGGGTGTTGGCGGCTTCGTCTTCGGCATCTGCGGTCTTGTCCTCGGCATCCGTGCTGGTCGCAGCTTCAAATGCCGCGGCAGCGTGGTCAAGCGAGGGCCAAACCTCAATAGTCGCCTCTTCGTTGTTGGGCATGACGGCGATGGAGCGCGCGGGCTCGGCATGGAGCGCGCGGGCCATAAGGCCGTCGCGAGTGAGCGCGGCGACCGGTGCGGTAGCGAGCTCGGGCGCGCGGCGCAGCTCGCCGACCAGCGTCATGGCGTCGTGCATGAGCGAAAGCGGCGTCTCGGTGGTGTCTGCGACCACGGCAACGCCGGCGACAGCACCCGCATGGTCCAGCACGGTGGCGGGCTTAGCGGCGCAAAAATCGACAAAGCGCTTGTAGCCGGCGCACTTGACCATGCGCTCGGCGGTCTTGCGGGCGGCGGGGTCGATGTCCACGGCCACGATGCGCGCCTGGCGCTCGCGCGCCGCCGCCTCGCGCTCGCGCGCCTCGGCAAGCAGCTGCTCCCATAGGGCGGCATCGTGCAGCTGCCAGCCCTCAAAGCCCCAGCGCTCGCGTGCGGCGCCCGGGGCGCGGTCGGTCAGAATGTTCACGGCCTCCAGCAGCAGGCCGCCGCCGGCGCACGAGGCGTCGATCAGCGTGGGCAGGGCCTCGTTTTCGTAGTCGTCGGCCGTCAACTCGCGCTCGCACAATGCGGTCCAGCCAACTTGAGCCAGCACCAGAGCGGCGTAGTCGGGGCGCAGCACATGAGTGCCCTCGCCGGCGCGAGTCGCTGCGGGCGGCAGGCGCTTGAACAGCGGATCGCCCGAAAGGTCCAGGCTTATGCTCGCGCGGCGCTGGCGCAGCGAGAGCAGCAGGTGGACATCGGGGTCGGCGGCATCGACATCGGCGCGACGGCCCGTGGCCTCGGCCAGGCGGTCGCACAGCGCGTCCTTGGCGCGCAGGGCCGAGAAGCGCGTGTTGCGCAGCCGCTCGGTCACGCCGCGGGCGGTGATGGCAATGGTGGCACCGGGGCGAACGATGTTTTCCCAGGCAATGTCATAAACGCCGTCGTACAGCTCGTCGGCATCCTGCGCCTCAAAGCGCCCGAGCACCACAAACACGCGGCTGGCCAGGCGCGACCACAGGCACGCGCGAAGGCCTTGCTCAAGCTCGCCCTCAAACGTGGCGCGGCCCTTCAGCCGGCGAACATGCGAAAGCCCGAGGCGTTTAAGCTCATCGGCGAGTGCGGGCTCAAAGCCCTCGGGGCAGCTTGCATAAAATTCCATGGGTGACCTCTCTGGTTGCGTCGCTCCATTATATGATGGATGCTTCGTTTGCCATCGCCCTCGAAAGGAACCCATATGATTGATGCGTGCCCCGATTCCGCTGTGCTCTTTTTTGACGTGGACGGCACGCTGACGTATTTCGATCCCGACGATATGACCGATAAGGACTTTTCGGCGGTTCGTCCCTCGCAGACGGTGGTTGAGGCGTTCCGTGCACTGCGCGATGCGGGGCACAAGGCATTTATCTGCACGGGCCGCCCCCTGTGGCTTATCGCCGATAGCCTGCGCGCGCTCGACCCGGCGGGTATCGTTGCCATGGCGGGCGCCACACTCGAGGTCGAGGGCCGCGTGGTGCATGAGGAGTGCTTTGACGAGGGCATTGTCGAGGAGCTTGCGCGCCGCATTGCCGCGGCAGGGTTCGAGGCCTTTTTCGAGGCCAACGAGGCGACCTTTGCGCTGGAGCCTGCGGGCGTTGAGCAGTCGTCTTTGATCGGCACCGCTGTGGTGCACAGTGCCGAGGAAATGCGCATCGACGGTCATCTGCGCGTGGGCAAGGTGTGCCTTAACGCAGCCGACTTGGCTCGCGTGGCCAACGACGACGGCTTTATCGATCGCAACTTTGAGCTGTGCAATACCGGCGGTTCGAACCGCGAGCTGAGTCCCAAGGGTATTGACAAGGGCGTGGGCGTGGCGCGGGCGCTGGAGTATCTGGGTCGCGTGGGCAACGAGCGCACCTTTGGCTTTGGCGATTCGGGCAACGATCTGGGCATGCTTGCCGCCGTCGAGACGGCTGTGGCCATGGGCAATGCCATGCCCGAGGTCAAGGCGGTCGCCGACTACGTGACCGACGACGTCGCGAACGACGGCACCGTCACCGCGATGCAACATTTCGGCCTCATCTAATGAATCTCGCCTTCTGACGTTTGCTCAAACTGCGACTCTTTGCTTTTGCATGCTCAATCGATTTATCAATCCAAACACTGAGGTGTTTATGCCGTTCGCCGAGAAGATAAAAAACCGCAGTTCACGCCTTGATAAACGTAGGTAAAGTGTTTAGCAGTTTAACGCCCGTGTGCAAGCGAAAGGAATCAGGCAGATGGCAATCAAGGTGTTCGCTGACGGTGCAAACCTCGAGGGCATGCTCGACATGTACGAGAACGGCAACGTTCAGGGTTTCACGACCAACCCGTCCCTTATGAAGAAGGGCGGCGTGACGGATTACCGCGCGTTTGCCAAGGAGGTCCTGGCCCACATCACCGATGTGTCCGTGTCGTTTGAGGTCTTTGCCGACGACGTCGAGACCATGGAGGTCGAGGCCCGCGAGATCGCTACCTGGGCCGAGAACGTCTACGTCAAGATTCCGTGCGTGACCACCAAGGGCGAGTCCACCGCCAAGCTAGTGCGCAAGCTTTCCGCCGACGGCATCAAGGTCAACGTCACCACCATCTTTACGCCTGCGCAGGTCGACGAGATGGTCGAGTCCGTTGACGCCGAGACGCCGTCCATCATCTCGCTCTTTGCCGGCCGCATCGCCGACACCGGCGTCGACCCCATTCCGTTTATGACGGAGTCGGTCAAGAAGGCCACCGCCAAGCCCAACTGCGAGGTCCTGTGGGCATCCACGCGCGAGCTCATCAACATCTACCAGGCCGAGGCCTGCGGTTGTCAGATCATCACGGTGCCCAACAGTATCCTGGCCAAGCGCAAGAACATCGGGCGCGACCCGTATGAGGTTTCGCTCGATACCGTGCGCGGCTTTGCCAAGGATATCGCCGCTTTGGGCTTCCATATCCTGCCGTAACGCGAACACTGGCTGCGCCGCGGGTTGTTCGCCCCGGCCTTTCCTTTCCCTATCGCTCACGCGCTTCGCGAGGGTCGCGCTAGGTAAAGGAAAGGCCGGGGCTGCCGACACGAGCTTGCCGGCAAGTTAGCACTCGGCTTCCATATCCTGCCGTAGGCAAAGGTACCCCCGCCTGCGACGTGCAAAATTGAGAGTATTCAGCAAGGTAAAGGCTTTTACCAGCTGGTTGAAGCACGGAACAGCCCCCGTTTTGGCTCTGACGACGCTAAAACGGGGGCTGTTTGTGACTTTATTGCCTCTGAGGAGCGTTCGGAGCGGCGGAAATTGCAGAATACTCGCGATTTTGCACGCTGCTACAGGGGGTACCCTTGCTTTGGCGGTTTATTTCCCCTGCACCATGGTGAGCGAGATCTTCTTGCGGTCGCGATCGACCTTTTCGACCCACACCTTGACCGTGTCGCCGACGCGCACCACGTCGCTTGGGTGCTTGACGAAGCGGTTGGCCAGTTTGGAGATGTGCACGAGGCCGTCCTGGTGCACGCCCACGTCGACGAAGGCGCCAAAGTCGACGACGTTGCGCACCGTGCCCTTGAGCTCCATGCCGGGTTCCAGGTCGTCGATGGAAAGTGCCGAGCGGCTAAAGACCACCTCGGGCGCGTCGTCTCGCGGGTCGCGGCCGGGCTTCTTGAGCTCGTTGACAATGTCGATGAGCGTGAGGGTACCGCAGTCCAGGTCGCTTGCCAGCGTCGAGATGCTGCCCAGGCGGCGCTCGATGTCGGGCACGCCGCCGCGGCTGAGCTCGCTTGCCGCAACGCCGGCGCGCTCCAGGACGGCCGTGGCCACCTCGTAGCTTTCGGGGTGGACGCTTGTCGCGTCGAGCGGGTTCTTGCCGCCGCTGATGCGCAGGAAACCTGCGGCGTTGAGGTACGCCTTGGGTCCCAGCTTGGGGACCTTCTTGAGCTGGCGGCGATCGGTAAAGGCGCCGTTTTCCTCGCGGAAAGCCACGATGTTTTTGGCCACGCTCGGCGTGATGCCCGATACGTATCCCAGCAGGCTCGCGCTCGCGGTGTTCACGTCGACGCCCACGCGGTTAACGACGTCCTCCACCACGTGGCCCAGGGTGCGCGAGAGTTCGGCCTGGTCAAGGTCGTGCTGGTATTGACCCACGCCGATGGACTGGGGCGGAATCTTGACGAGCTCTGCCAGCGGGTCTTGCAGGCGGCGGCCCAGGCTCATGGCGCCACGTACGGTGACGTCCAGGTCGGGATATTCCTGGCTGGCGAGCTCGGAGGCGGAGTACACCGATGCGCCGGCCTCGTTGACGATGGTGTAGCGAAGGCTGGGCGCCTGCTCGGCAATGAACTCCGAGACGACTTCCTCGGTCTCGCGGCTGGCGGTGCCGTTGCCGATGACGATGGTGTTGACGCCGTCCTTCTTGACGAGGCGGGCGAGCTCGCGCTTGGTGCCGGCGACGTCGTGGCGCGGCTTGGTGGGGTAGACCACGCCGTGGTCGAGCAGCTTGCCGGTCTCGTCCATGACGGCGACCTTGCAGCCAGTGCGGTAGCCCGGATCGAGCGCGAGCACGCGGGCGCCGCGCACGGGGCGTGCCGAGAGCAGGCCCTCAAGATTCTTGGCAAAGACGTTGATGGCCTCGGTCTGCGCGCGGACGGTGAGCTTGGCGCGGGCCTCGCGCTCCAGCGAGGGGGCCATGAGGCGCTTGTAACCATCGGCGATGGCGGCATCGAAGATGGGAGCAAACACGCCCTGGCGTCGGGGCCAACGGCTGCCGAGGCGCGCCGTGGCGGCAGCGCCGTCGACGTTCACGCGCACGCGGAGCTTACCCTCGCGCTCACCGCGGTCGATAGCCAGCACGCGGTGGTTAGGGATGCGGCGCAGCGGCTCGTCAAAGTTGTAGTAAGGCTCGTAGGGAGTCTTCTCCGCGGGGTCGGTGGCCTCGACGACGATATCGGCGGTGTTTTGCGTAAAGGCGCGCAGGTCGGCGACGTTCTCAGGGTCCTCGGCCACCGTCTCGGCCACGATGTCGGCGGCGCCGGCAAGCGCCTTCTCAGGTGTGTCGAAGCCGGCCTCCTCGTTGACGTATTCCGCGGCGGCGTCGAGCGCGCTGCCCTTGGCCGAGGCCTGCATGATGATCATGTTGGCAAGCGGCTCCAGACCTGCCTCGCGGGCCTTCTGCGCGCGGGTCATGCGCTTTTTGCGGTAGGGCTTATAGAGGTCCTCGACACGCTGGAGCTGTGTGGCCTCGCGGATCTGCTGCTCGAGCTCGGGCGTGAGCTTGCCCTGTGCGTCGATGAGCAGGATGACGTCCTCTTTGCGCTGCTCAAGATTGCGCAGGTAGGACAGGCGCTCGTCGAGTGCGCGCAGGGCGACGTCGTCCATGCCGCCGGTGGTTTCCTTGCGGTAGCGCGAGATAAAGGGGATGGTGTTGCCCTCGTCGATGAGCTTGACGGTCGCCTCGACATTGGCGGCCTTAAGGTTGAGCTCGCGGGCGAGCTGGGCGATAAGATCCATGGGAATTCCTGTCTGTGAGTACGTTACAGGTGCATGAGCCACCCAGTCTACCACCCGCCCGCGCGCCGCGGCTGCAAAGAAAAGCCCCGCGGGCAGGAGGCTGCTCGTGGGGCAAAGAAGAGGGGCTTATTTGTGGCGGACCGAGGGACTCGGCATGGGGTTTCTGCCGCGGCCGCTCTTAAGGCATTACAGCTCGACGAGCTGGCCGGTCTCGGCGGCCTCCTTGATGGCGTTAAGCAGCGTGAGCGTCTTAACGTTGTCGGCGGGGGTCACGACGGGCTCGACCTCGCGGCGGACGACCTTCACAAAGTGCTTGAGCTGCATCTTGTGCGGCAGCGCCGGGTCCACGGCCGGGATCTCCATCTGCAGCGGCTTGTGCCAGTTGGAGGCACCGTTGTAGGAGAACTGGTGCAGGCGGGGCAGCGAAAGGGCGCCCAAGGTTCCGCCGATAAAGTAGGCGTCGGCGTCGAAGGGACGGTACTGCGGGTCCTCGCGAGCGGTGGCCTCCCAGTTCCAGGGGCTGGCGGTGGCATCGGAGATGGTCATGCTTGCGAGCGCGCCATCGGCAAAACGGACGTTGACCACGGCGGAGTCCTCAGTCTCAAAACCGCGGGCGGCGCTGGACTGCATACCCTGGACGGCGACGGGCTCGCCCAGCAGATAGCGGAGCAGGTCGACGTCGTGAACCAGGTTAACCAGGATCGGGCCGGCACCCTTCTTGCGGCGCCACTCGACATCGAAGTACTCGTCATTCTTATAGATCATGTAGTGGAAGCTCGACACGGTGAGCTTGCCCAGCTCGCCGGACTCGATGATCTCTTTGGCTTTGTTGACGAAGGGGTTGTGACGACGGTGCTGGCCCACGAGCACGGGCACGCCGGCGGTCTCGGCCTCGGCGGCAAAGGTCTGGGCATCCTCGAGGTCATTGGAGATCGGCTTTTCGACCAGCGGCACGATGTTGCGCTTCACGGCCTCGCGGGCAACGCCCAGATGCAGGTCGTTGGGGGTGGCGATGATGACGGCCTCGGGCTTGACCTCGTCCATCATCTGGGCGGGATCGGTAAAGAACGGCACGCCGGCAGCCTCGGCCGTGGCGCGGGCGCCCTCAAAGGCGTCGGCGATGGCGACGAGCTCGGCCTCGGGCTCCTCGGTGACAAAGCGGATGTGGTTGCGGCCCATGGCGCCGGCGCCGATGACGGCAATGCGGACGGGGTTGAGCTCAGACATTTCGACTCCTTAATGCTGGTGGCTGGTGGAATGTGACAAAGGGACGGTCCCTCATGTCACATCGGTAAAACTAAGCGGACTTCTTCTTGCTGTCGGAGACCATCATGTAGACGGTGAGTACGACGGCGATGGCGGCGATCACGATGGCGCCGTAGAAGGACTGCTGGTAGGCGGCGCTGCCGGCCTCGGCGTGATACAGCACGGCGGTGATGGGCTGGCTGATCCAGGTGGAAGCGGCGTAGCCCAGGAACATGATGCCGTAGTTGACGCCGATGTTGCTGGTACCAAAGGCGCCACCGGTAAGCGGCGGGTAGATGACGAGCAGGGCGCCAAAGCTAAAGCCGAGCAGGGCGAGCGCCACAAAGAACATGCTCTGCGTAAAGCTCATCGACATGATGACGAGCGCGACGATGGTGACGACAAGGCTGATGAGCAGCGACTTGTAGGCGCCGAGCTTGTCAATGATCTGGCCAAAGGACAGACGACCGACCAGGTTGGCGCAGGTGTTGACGGAGACCACTACACCGCCGAGGGCGACAGCTGCGGCGCACGTGGGGTCGGCGAAGAGCTGGACGGCGGCGATGGAGGCAACCTTGCCCACGAGCAGGGTGCCTGCAGTGGCAGCAAAGGCGAAGGTGACGATGAGGATCCAAAAGCGCGGGGTTTTGACCATCTCGCCCGGGGTGAGGTCGCCGAAGGTGCCGGCGTGTGCGCCGCCCTTGGGGGCCTCGAAGCCCTCGGGCAGCCAACCGGCCTCGGGGGCCTTCAGGAACAGGGCGGAGGCGGCGATCATCGCAAAGAAGATGACGCCGAGTGCCTTGAGGGCGCCAAAGATGCCCAGGCTCGGGATGAGCAGCGAGGCGAGCACCGGGGACAGCACGGCGGGGCCGGCGGTCGAAGCGGCCAGGGTGATGCCGGAGGCCAGGCCCTTCTTGTCGATGAACCACTTTTGGCCGGTGGTGAGCGCCGGGTTGTAACCCAGGCCGTTGCCGATGGCGGCGACGAGCGAGAACCACAGGTAGAACTGCCACGGCTCGGTGACGGTGCCAGACATGAACCAGCCCAGGCCGTAGCACACGGCGGCGGCGATCACGACGTTGCGGGGGCCGATCTTATCGGAGATGCGGCCGGCGAAGATGCCTGTCACGGCCATGATGGTCTGAAAGACCGGGAAAGCCCAGGTAAGGGCGCTGGACCACTCGGGGTAGACGGCGAGCAGGTTCTTGCTCACAACGGAATACAGCGCGATGGAGCTGATGAAGAACATGGTGACGCACGCGGCGGAAAGCACGACGGCGCGACCCTTGTTGGAGTTGGTGGAAGCCATTGGACTCTTTCTAATCGATACGGGGGAGGAACGGTCGTGTCCGCGGAGCCTCCCTGTCGGGTTGGTTTACTGGTCGGTCGGCTTGGCGACGCCGGACTCGTCAGACCAAAGCTCGACACCCTTGTTCTTGAGGTAGTTGTCGGCAAAGGCTCGGCGGCCGCCGGGCTTGGCGGTGAGGTCGCCCATCATATTGGAGAAGCCGCCATCGACCTTGATGGCGTCGCCGGTGGTAAAGTCCGAGCGCTTGGACGCCAGGAACATGACGGCGTTGGCGATATCGCTGACCTCGCCGATGCGGCGCGTGGCGATGAGACGGCTGCGGCTCTTCTCGACCTCGAGGTCAGCGTAAAAGCTCGCCGACATGGGGGTCTTGACAAAGCAGGGCTCGACGCAGTTGGAGCGCACGCCGTAGGGGCCCCACTCGGCGGCCAGCATCTTGGACATCATGTTGACGCCCGCCTTGGTGGAGCTGTACACGCCCGAGAACGTCTCGGGGGAGTGGCTGGCGACGGTCGAGATGTGCACCAGACGACCCTGGCCGGCCTTGATCATCTCGCGACCAAAGCGCTGCGAAGTGATGAAGTAGCCGGTGAGGTTGACGTTGATGACCTCGTTCCAGTCGGAGAGCGGCAGGTCCTCCATGGCTGCGAAGCGCAGGATGCCGGCGGTGTTGACGAGGACGTCGACGCGGCCGAAGTCGGCGATGGTGGCATCGACAGCGGCCTGGACCTCGGCCTCGTCGGTGGCGTTCATCTTGTAGCCCTCGGCGTGGATGCCAAACTCGGCGGCGAGGTCGGCGGCAGCGGCCTTGACCTTCTCCTCGTCCAGGTCGAGCAGGACGACGTTGGCGCCGTTGCGGGCGAACTCGCGGCAGATCTCGACGCCCATGCCGCCGAGCGCGCCGGTCACGGCGCAGACATCGCCCTCGAGCTTAAGCCAATTGCTCACAGGAACTTCCCTTCTTGTGCCTCCCGGTGGGTCGCTCCTATTAACCGACCCACGTGGTTTTCGCTGGTTATCGTATGCTTTGCATTTGCGCAGGTGAATTGCATATTTGTTAGAATGGCGTTAACCGTAGGTTTACACTGTGCATTGAGGTTTGTTCTCAATTGAGCTCGTGACCTGCGAAAACGACCCCCTGCGGTGCTGTGGGCCCGCGCTTGCGAAAACGGGAGATTGACGTGTACGATCGACGACTCGAGGCCATAGCGGCCGCCGCTGAGCTGGGAAGCTTCTCGCGCGCCGCGGCAAAACTGCGCGTGTCGACCCCGGCACTCGTCAAACAGGTGTCAAGATTCGAGGCCGAGTTTGGCATCACGCTGTTCGAGCGCTCGCATTCGGGCGTCAAGGTGACGCCGGCGGGGGCGCTTCTGGTGGACGACGCGCGCTCGATTATGCGCCAGTCCGAGGATGCCCTGCGTCGTGCCCGACGCGCAGCGGGCGATGGCGGCGCCGTGCGTCTGGGCGTGTCGATGATGTGCCCGGGGCGCCAAACGCTGTCGATGTGGCCGAGTGTGCACGAGCTGGAGCCGTCGCTGCGCTTTGAGATTGTGCCGGTGAGTGACCTCTACGATGAGCGCGAGACCGTCATGCGCAGTCTTGGTCGCGAAGTGGATGTAGTGCAGTCGAGTTTTTCGACCCCGCGCTGGGGCGACGCCTGCCAAAAGCTCCTTATCGTCAACGTACCGTTTTATATTGATGTGCCGCGCACGAGCCCGCTTGCGCGCAAGACGCGCATCACGGTTGCCGACCTGGAGGGCATGCGCCTGCGCGTGCTCCGTCACGGCAACGACGCTATGGACAGCCTGCGCATCGACCTGTTGGCCGACGGCGGCGTGGACGTGATCGACGTGGATAGCTTCGACTTTGCGCTCTTTAACGAGGCGGAGGAAAAGGGCGATGCGGTGCTCACCTGCGGAGCGTGGTCGGGCGTGCACCCGGCCTTTGTGGGCGTACCGTTTCTATGCGGTCGCGAGGTGCCGGTCTATTTGCACTACCCGCTCGAGCCCACCCTCCAAGTCCAAAAATTCGTCAACGCCATGGCCCAACTCCTCAACTAGCTCATTTGGCGCGGGTAGTCTTTTTGGGACGGGGCTTTTTTAGCTACTTTCGCCGCCCTGCCTGCGCACCCTCAAAGTAGTCAAAAAGCCCCGTCCCAAAAAGACTAACAAAACGAGGCCCTGGCCAAACGGCCAGGGCCTCACTAACCTTTATTCCGTTTTAAACAACGGGCTGATTGCGCGCAGGAGGGTGCCCCGGGGCGGCGGGGTATTTCCTCCGCGCGCAGTTTCGCAGCGAAGCGAGAATGTTTGAGCACGGAGGAATTACCCCGACGCCCCGGGGCACCCTCCGTCAGTAACCGTTCCTACTCCAGCTCAAACGCACCCGTGTACAGCTGGTAGTAGTACCCGCGCTTGGCGATCAGCTCGTCGTGGTTGCCGCGCTCGATGATACGGCCGTGGTCCAGACAGATGATCGCGTCGGAGTTGCGCACGGTGGACAGGCGGTGTGCGATGACAAACGTCGTGCGGCCCTCCATGAGCTTATCCATGCCCTCCTGCACGATGGCCTCGGTGCGGGTGTCGATACTCGACGTAGCCTCGTCCAGAATCATCGCCGGCGGATCGGCGACGGCAGCGCGGGCTATCGAGATCAGCTGGCGCTGGCCCTGCGACAGCTGGGCGCCGTTGCCGGTGAGCATGGTGTCATAGCCGTCGGGCAGGCGGGTGATAAAGTCGTCCGCGCCCGCGAGCTTGGCCGCCGCGATGCACTCCTCGTCGGTCGCATCCAGGTTGCCGTAGCGGATGTTATCCATCACGGTGCCGGTGAACAGGTTCACGTCCTGCAGCACGACGCCCAGGCTTCGGCGCAGGTCGGCCTTGCGGATCTTGTTGACGTTGATGCCGTCGTAGCGGATCTTGCCGTCGGCGATGTCGTAGAAGCGGTTGATGAGGTTGGTGATGGTCGTCTTGCCGGCACCGGTGGCGCCGACAAACGCGACCTTCTGGCCCGGCTTGGCAAACACGGACACGCCGTGCAGCACCTCGTGGTCGGGCGTGTAGCCAAAGTCGACGTTGTCCATGACCAGGTCGCCGCGCAGCGGTACGTACTCGATCTCGCCGGTTGCGCGGTGCGGATGTTTCCACGCCCACATGCCGGTGTGGTGGTCCGCCTCCTCGAACTCCCAAGTCTCGGGGTTCACCTGCGCGTTGACGAGTGTCACGTAGCCTTCGTCGGCCTCGGGCTTCTCGTCGATGAGCTCAAAGATGCGGTCGGCGCCGGCGAGGCCCATGACCACGGCGTTGATCTGCTGTGAGATCTGGCCGATCTGTCCGCAGAACTGCTTGGTCATGTTGAGGAACGGCACCACGACGGCGATGGACAGCGCCATGCCCGAGATGCTCAGGTTGGGCACGCCCAGCGCCAGGAAAATGCCGCCCGCCAGTGCGACCAGCACGTAGAGCAGGTTGCCCAGGTTCATAAGGATGGGCATGAGGATGTTGGCGTACATGTTGGCCTTCTGCGAGACCTCGAAGAGCTTTTCGTTGCGCTCGTCAAAATCGGCCTCGGCGGCAGACTCGTGGCAGAACGCCTTGACGACCTTCTGGCCGTTCATGACCTCCTCGATATGGCCCTCGACCACGCCGAGCTCGGTCTGCTGCGCAATGAAGAAGCGCGCGGAGTTGGAGCCGAGCAGCTTGGTCATAAAGGTCATAAAGGCGACGCCGGCGATGATGACCAGGCACATCCACACGCTGTAGTACAGCATGATAAAGAACACCGTGACGATGATGATGATCGTCATGAGCAGGTTGGGCAGCGACTGACTGATCATCTGGCGCAGCGTATCGATGTCGTTGGTGTAGTGGCTCATGATATCGCCGCGCTGGTGCGTGTCGAAGTAGCGGATCGGCAGGTCCTGCATGCGGTTGAACATCATCTCGCGCAGCTTCTCGAGCGAGCCCTGCGTGACGATAGCCATGGCGCGGTTCCAGAAGAGTGAGGACAGGACACCGACGCCGTAGATGCAGGCGAGGGTGGTCACGAGCTGCAGAATCTTGGGCTGTGCGGCTTCCCAATCGCCCGACTGCCACGATTCGCTAATAATCTGCAGGGCGCTCTGCAGGAAGGTCGCGCCGATGGAGTTGATGATGGCGCAGAGCACCACGCCGGCGACGACAAGGGGCAAAAGCACGGGATAGAAGCCAAAGAGCGTCTTGATGAGGCGCGACATGGTGCCGCCCTTACGGTTGAGCGCGCGCTCGGCGGTCGTTGCCTTACTCATGTGCCTCGCCTCCTTCCTGGGTCTGAGCTTGCGTTGCGGTCATGTCGGTGTTGTCTGCCGCCGTGTTCGCGTCGCCAGAGACGTCGTCGGCGTCTTGCGTACCTTCGGCAGACATCTTGTTTTGCGAGGTAAAGGTCTCGCGGTAGATTTCGCTCGTCTTAAGCAGCTCGTCATGGTTGCCGATCTGCGCGATTCGGCCGCCCTCCATGACGATGATGCGGTCTGCGTCCTGTACGGAGCTGATGCGCTGGGCGATGATGAGCTTGGTCGTGTTGGGCAGATAGCTTGCCAACCCTGCGCGGATCTTGGCGTCGGTCTTGGTGTCGACGGCGCTGGTGGAGTCGTCCAGGATCAAGATCTTGGGGCGACGCAGCAGGGCGCGTGCAATGCACAGGCGCTGCTTCTGACCGCCCGAAACATTAGAGCCGCCCTGTTCGATCCAGGTGTCGTAGCCCTTGGGGAAGCCGTCGACAAACTCATCGGCGCAGGCCAGATGTGCCGCCTCGCGGACTTCCTCGTCGGTGGCGTTCGGGTCGCCCCAACGCAGATTCTCGGCGATGGTGCCGCTAAACAGCACGTTTTTCTGCAGCACCATGGCGACCTGGTGGCGCAGTGCGTCCAGGTCGTAGTCGCGCACGTCCATGCCGCCCACGCGCACGGTGCCTTCGGTGGCGTCGTACAGGCGGGCGATGAGGTTGACGAGCGTGGACTTGGCCGAGCCGGTGCCGCCGATGATGCCGATGGTCTCGCCGCTCGTAATGTGCAGGTCGATATCGTCGAGCGCCTGGCGTTTCGCATGCGCGGAATACTTAAAGCTCACGTGGTCAAAGTCGATGGAACCGTCGGCAACCTCGAGCACGGGCTCGGCGGGATTGGCGATCGTGGGCTCGGCGGCCAGCACCTCGGCAATGCGGTGTGCCGATTCGTCGGCCATGGTCACCATGACAAAGATCATCGACAGCTGCATCAGGCTCATGAGAATCTGGAAACCATAGGTAAAGGTCGAGGAGAGCTGGCCCACGTCGAACAGCGTGCCCTGGCTCGTGATGATGAGCTTGGAGCCCAGGTAGATGATGACGACAAACGCGCCGTTGACGCAGATGTTCATCATGGGGTTGTTAAAGGCGAGCAGCTTCTCGGCGCGGGTGAAGTCCATCTGGACATCGCGCGCGGCGGCCGCGAACTTCTCCTTCTCAAAGTCTTCGCGTACGTAGCTCTTAACCACGCGCATGCCGGTGACGTTTTCCTCGACGGACTCGTTAAGGGCATCGTACTTGTGGAACACGCGCGAGAAGATGGGGCGCACCTTAAAGATGATAAAGAACAGTCCAAAGCCCAGCAGCGGAATGATGACCAGGTAGACCATGGCGACGCTGCCGCCCATGATAAACGCCATGGTAAAGGCGAAGACCAATACCAGCGGCGCGCGCACGGCGATACGGATGATCATCATAAAGGCCTGCTGAACGTTGTTGATGTCGGTGGTCAGGCGCGTGACGAGCGATGAGCTCGAGAACTCATCGATGTTGGCAAAGCTGAACGTCTGGATCTTGTAGAACAGGTCGTGACGCAGGTTCTTGGCGAAGCCGCAGCTCGCATGGCTGCAGGTGACGCCTGCCGCGGCGCCAAAAGCAAGCGATGTCAGCGCGATGAGCACCAAAAGGCCCGCGGTGGGAAGCATCTCGGCTACGGTGGCGCCGTCTTTGATGGCGTCGATCAGGTTGGCGGTGATAAATGGAATCAGCATCTCGCAGAGCACCTCGCCAAGCACGAGCAGCGGCGTGGCAACGGTGACTTTCATATAGCCGCGGATGCTTCCCATGAGGGTTTTAATCATCCAGTTCCTCCCAGGTTACACGGATTTTCTCGAGCATTTCGGCGAGCTGCTCGCGCTCGTCGTGGGTGAGGGCACTAAAGGCTTGCTCTCTAAAGCGAATGCGGGCCGCCTGGTCGATGCGGGCGTTTTCCCGGCCGGTTTCGGTCAGGCGAATGGTGAGCTGCCGTCGATCCTTGGGGTTACGGCTGCGCTCGATGAGGCCGTTGAGCTCGAGCTTGGACAGGATCTCGGAAAGCGACCCCGGCTTGAGGTCAAAGTGCATGCCGAGTTCCTGCTGCGACATCTCGCCGCCGGGTTGCTTGGCCAGCAGGCAGATGATGGGCGCCTTGCCGGACACGCCTCCGCCATGAAAATGCATGTAATGGCCGCAAAAGCCCAGGCCGCTCAGGATGCGCTTGGCGAGTTTGTCTTCGCCGTTAACTGCTTCGGGCACGTCTGCCGGCTCCGAAGGATCGCCGCCGGGCTCATGCGGGCGAAGGTTAAGGGGTTCATCGCACATGAATTCGTATCGCTCCTTTCTTTAGTTAGGTAGTGGAATTGTTTTGTGCCTAACTAATCTAGGAGTGCCACACAAGAATGTCAAGGTACCAAACTTATTTAGTTACGGCGCCGCAAAACATCGGGGTAGTCGTTGGGGACGTTCTTAAACGACTAGTCGTTGGGGACGTTCTTGTTTGACTAGTCATTTAAGAACGTCCCCAATGACTAACTTCAAAACTATGCCGGATTACGGGGCTGAACTGCGGATTGTCGACCATACCGAAATTGGTAAAAAGAAAACCGCAGGTAGAAGGCTTGCTATGATTTGAAAATAGAGGGTGTGGTTGACTCATTCAGGTTCAGCCCCGTAATCCGGTGTAGTTTTGAAATGGCACTGAATGAGTGGCGGCGAATGGGCCGCAATGAAGCAGGCTAGCCCCTCGTTTCCGAAACCTTTCCGCAACAAACTGTCCTCCACGGCGCAAGCTTTCGTCCGTAGCGTTCCCTGCGCTACACTTAGTCGCACTGTGGCGCCGCCGCGCCGCGCCCGACCCAAGGGGGACACTCATGAAGAACACTCAGCTGCTGCTGATCAACGATATGTGCGGATACGGCAAGGTCGCGCTTTCCGCCATGCTGCCGGTGCTGTCGCACATGGGTTACCGTATCCATAACCTGCCGACGGCGCTTGTGTCCGATACGCTCAACTACCCCAAGTTCTACATCCACGACACCACGGAGTACGTGCGTCAGAGTCTCGCCATCTGGGAAGAGCTCGGCTTTGAGTTCGACGCCATCTCCACTGGCTTTATCGTGACCGAAGAAGAGACGCGCATCATCTCAGACTTTTGCCACCGCCGCGCGCAAAAGGGCACCAAGGTATTCGTCGACCCCATCATGGGCGACAACGGCAAACTTTACGCCGGTGTGCCCGAGTCCACGATCGGTCTCATGAGGCATCTGCTCGAGTGCGCCGACTATGCGGTGCCCAACTATACCGAGGCGTGCCTGCTCACCGACACGCCCATTGCCGAGCAAATCACGCCTGACGAGGCCCACGCCCTTGTGGACGCCATGCGCGCGCTGGGCGCCAAGTCGGTGGTCATTACGAGCGCTGTGGTCGACGGCACGAACGCCGTCATCGGTTACGACCACGTGGCGGGGGAGTACTTCACGATTCCCTTCGACCTGATCCCGGTCTATTTCCCGGGCACCGGTGACACGTTCTCGGCGGTGCTCGTCGGTCGCGTTATGGCTGGCTGGAGCCTGCAGCACGCAACGGCCGATGCCATGCGTGTGGTGGCCGAGCTTATCGAGCGCAACGCTGACCAGGAGGACAAGTCTGCCGGCCTGCCCATCGAGGCCTGCCTGGATGTGATCGACCATGAGTAGCGCCAGCGAAAGCGGCCCCGAGCCCGCGAGCGAGGGCAAGTTGCTCGGCGCGCCACGCGGCAAGCGCCCACGTATCCGCATTAGCTGCGTGGACCAGCTGGGCACGTGCCGCTGCCACCATGGCCACAAGCCCGGCGACGTCTTCGACTTCGACCGCGATCGCGGCAAGATGTGCTCCATGGCCTGCCATGTGGGCTTTCCCTATATCGACATCCTGCGCTACGGCGGAACCGTGCCCGGCAACGAGCCCGGTACGGCAAAGTTCTGCTGCCCCGAGGTCGATACGTTGAACGTCTGGCTCGCCGAGATCGTCGACGAGTAATCGAGCGTGGATTTTCTCCCACCAAGATAATGAGCGTGGATAATCTCCCGTTTAGAGCGCCGTTTTGCGTTCAAAGTGGGAGATTATCCACGCTCAATTTGTATGCGGGAGATTATCCACGCTCATTTTATGCCGATGGCGTGGCTCACGCATCCGCGCCGCCCGGGCGCCTACAGTTGCTCGAGCATGGCCGTGCAGCCGGCGAGCACATCGCGGTAGGTGGCATCGAAGTTGCCGGTGTACCAGGGATCGGCGACGTCGCCGGGGCGATCGGTCCAATCCAGCAGCCGCGAAATCTTGCCGTCGGCATCGTCGCCGAAGATGCGACGCAGGCCGCGCGCGTTCTCGGCATCCATATAGACGATGTGGTCCCAGTCACCATACTCCGCGCGACGAACCTGGCGCGCGCGGTGCGCAACGACGGGAATCCCGACCTCGCGCAGCTTGGCGACGGTGCCATGATGCGGAGGGTTGCCAATCTCCTCGGTCGAGGTCGCGGCAGAATCAATGACGAACTCCGCCTCGCGCCCAGCACGGCGCACCAGCTCGGCAAACACCGACTCAGCCATCGTCGAGCGACAGATGTTCCCATGACAGACAAATAGGATTTTGCGCATTGGCTAAAACCTCTCGAATATCAGAGTTTTCGCAGATAATCGCACTGCTTTTTGATCCCTCGTCAAGGACAGAATATCAAATTGATTCATAAATGAGCGGATTATTCTTCTTTCCAGCGTCGTAAGAATTGTCGTAAAGAACGAGGGTTTACGACTTGTTGTCACAATGTTGACCGTCCTTTGCATCCAATTTTCAGCATATCCTCTCTGACGTCGTCGAAATCAAGATGGGTGTATGTGTTAAAAGTCACGTTGATGTCGGAGTGGCCCATGATGCATTTTAGCTTCGCAGGGTTCATTCCCCTGCGTGCCATCTTCGAGCAGAAGGTATGTCGGCAGACATGTGGTGTGATTTTGGGAAGCTCATCCTTGTAGATGCGATTATGTTTCTCTATCGCGTGGTGGAAGTACTTCTCCCAGTGCAGGGCAACACGCGGCATCTCGTTTTTATCAAGAAACAGAAAACCGCTAACACCGTCAACGACCGGCTCACTCGAAGGCTTTAGACGTTGCGCAAGGATACTCCTGAAACACTCTGTCACGGCTTGAGTCATGGGAACATAGCGGATCCCGCTCTCCGTCTTGGGACGTTCGATGTAGTATCGCATGTTGCTGGTCCGCTGAAGTTGCTTGTTTACCCGAATGCTTCCGTTTTTGAAATCAAGGTCTTCGACGGTAAGACCGCAGAATTCAGAAATGCGCAGGCCCGTATTTAGAAGGATGTAGATGGCGTCACGATAGCGGTGAAAGTGTTCATCGCCCTCCACGAAAGCAAGAAATCTGCGTTCTTGGTTAGTGGCCAAGGCCTTGCGTGTAACCATGTCGTTTGTCAGTATCGTTGCGAGCTCGAAATAGAAGGGATTTCGGCGAATCAGGCTGTTCTCCTCTGCCAGTTGAAACGCCGGTCTCAGAACACCACGGATGCTATGGATTGTGCTATAGCGCTTGCCGTGGATTTTTTGCAGGTTGATGAGCCATTCCTTGGCATCAAGGGAGGTGACACCGCATATTCGTCGCGAGCCGAATTCATCTGTAGCAAGAAAATTGAGGATTGTCTTGTAGGCGGCTCGAGTGGATTGTTTCACGGCAGTCTTTGTTTCAGTGTAACGAGATGCGAGTTCGTAGACTGTCATATTGTTCGGCGCGACCTTATCAAGCAGATCGCGCTGGATCTCATGCTCCAACGCGCGCAAGCACGGACTGGCTTTCTTCCCCTTCGGAGTTAGATCATGAGTTGTCAAGGTCCACGAGTAGACGCTCCGCGTTTTACCTCTTGCATCCACATACTTGAAGCAGTAACGGCCGTTTTTTCTCTGGCTTTCCCCGCGTCTGAGGATTCGCCCTTTGCTGTCTTTTCTCACAGTCACTAGCAGGCTCCTTCCTGTTCAGAAAAGAGCCCTGATGCGATATTTCAAGATTATCGCACGGGGCCCGATTGGTTAAGCTGTCAAGTGCGAAACGGTGTCGAGAAGCTCTTTATAAAGAGCGTTGGCGCAGGACGAGGGGGCGAGTCCTCGCGCATAACTCGAATATGGGTTTGTACGAGAGGAACCTTCGACCGGCCAGTATCCGTCGAGATCGTGCCTAAACTCAGAGAGACAGATCTCCCTCGTCTGCATCTCCGCAACGACGGAGAGGCGCCTCTCAAGTTGACCAAATCCGTCGACATCGTTTTGCGGACGATAAGTCGCGGATCGGCGCATCTGTTCTCCATAGAATTCCAAGGGGCTGTAGGGCGTCGTGACGATTACGAGATCGGCGGCTATCGCTTTGTCGGAATATCGGGACGGTGCCATCACCTCATGCTCCATCGCATAGGGATCCGTGATGCGAAGCAGGTCGGCGTAGGGGATGGATGAGGGACGAAGTTCGTCAAGAATCACCGTGTGCTTGCCCTCATACCCCTGAAAGATGTCTCTCGTAGATCCAGAGACGAAGAACGGTTCGCCCTTCCGCTTCGCATAGAGCTTTGCGAGGGTGGACTTCCCCGTTCCAGCAGGCCCGAAGATCCAAACTGATTCCACCCTTCTTTCGCCCTTGAGCATCAACCCCCGCCATTCCCGGGCCTGAACCTGAAGGCGGCGTGCATAAACGTCTTCGATCTGACGCTATGTCCGGGCATATTCGGATCCGGAGAGCTGAGAGATCAAGGACTCCTTGTCGATACGACCTTCGAGAAGGTCATCGAGAAGGACTTTGATGCTGCTATGGGACCTCGTTCGAGCAACGCGCGACTCAATAGAAGCAAGTAGCGCTGGGTAATCGAAATTGGAGCGCACGATTTTGGGGTCGTACTGATGCTTGGATCGTGCGCCATCCGTTCTGTGGCACAGGTAGGAAAAACCGTTTTCCACACCTGCCTTCCAAGCCTCGATGCGCTCAGGTTTATCTCCAAGGAGCTTCGCGATGCTATTGAGCGAGCGCGGATTCTGGAACTCCATCATCACGTGAAGATGCGCGGCTGCCGGACGTCCCGCGTCCGTCGTGTCGCTGTCGTGCACGATGCCCGCATAGCGCTTCGGGGCGAGTGTTTCGATTCTTCGGTACATTTCGTCCACAAGACGGGGCAGGTGATCGAGCTGCTGCTCGTACATCATCGCGCGGGTCTTCATGGGCAGAGAATTGGTCATGGTTCCGAGTCCTTTCTCGTAAATGAGCTATTTCGGGACGATTTTGGAACGCGCCCGAGGGTGCGCCTTGGGATAACAAGCTCCCCAAGGCGCATAAATGAGCAGAATTTCAAGTAATGGAACAATCGACGGGGTCCGCTTTTGCTGCGCGAAGCGGACCCCGCGGTGGTTATTCTCTGAAGTACAGGTCAAGGAGCCGCCCAAGCTCGCGGTACACGGGGAAGTCCATGATCGGAAAATGCACAAAGCCGATGCGGTCGTGCGCCCCGTCCGTACTGCTGAACCAAGCGTCGCCCGGGGAGAAGGTGCGAGGTGCACCGAGGTCGAGCAGGCGTTCCGCGCCCCATATGAGCCGCGCCTCGGGAAGCGTCGGCTTGAAGAGGACGCGGGTGCTGCACGCCGAGCGCAGCATCGACGGCAAGCCCCCCTCCTCAACAGACGCCTCGGCGATCGAGATGATGGCGTAGCAGCCCGCGCTCGCCCCCATCGTTACGATGCACTTCACCAGCCCATCAAACGTCGCGAGGCAGTAATCGGGGTCCTCCTTGCTCGCGCGCTTGGGAAACAGCGTGCGGAGTGCCACGTACTCATCCATGAAGAGAAGCGAAACGTGAAGCCCCGCATCCCACCAGTGCACGGCGTCTCCCGTCTCTGTCGACCTGTCGTTGAGGAAGCTCTGTCGCTCTTTGATGCTGTCGGCGAACCGTGATAACGCAGACAGGATTGCGCGAGCGTCCCCGTCAGCATTCAGTGAAACCACGCGAGGAAGTCGGGAGGGCTCGGCCTGCTTGGGGTCTATGATGAGGACTTGCGATCCGTGTCCGTCAGGACCAGCCAACAGGGCTTGGAGCAAGAGGGCGATCACGCCCGTGGTCTTTCCAGCGATGAGCATGGAACCGGAGGTGCGGAGGTCGATGCTCGTGCCGTTTTGAACGCGGAATTCGTAGGCGTTCGCCGGGCACAAATCCTCGACACGCGATGCCTTGATCTCTCGATGCAACGTCACATCTTCAAGGAAGAAGGTCACTTGATTGCATGCGACGTCTGCTTCGGCAAGTACGACGGCGTAGCGGGAGAACCTTCCGCGAAGTCGGGAGCTAATGCTAGGTCCCATCTTCGATATTTCTTCTGCCGTTGAGGATGAGGTTGAGATGGCGAGCTCGAACTGTCCAGGAGCCGTCTCTTTGCAAGAGATGTCGGGAAGAAGCTCGCCTTCTCGCAGGTGTAGAGGATTCCCGTAACGTGGATCAAAGAGCCCCTTCCTAATGCGTGCATGCAACCGTGTTGATTCAGATAGCATGACGTAATGTGTGATCCCTCCCGCAAACAACATGGTCCCAGCGAGGCTAAGAGTGGCCGCTGCGGAGGTAAGGTTGCCGCCAAACGCCATCACCGTACTGGGCTCTATGGCGATGGGCGCAAGAATGGTGTTCACGAATAGCCCGATGCAATAAACGCACGCGGCGACCGCAAATAAAGCGACCCCCAGCACACAAAGCTTTGCGCTGGGGGTCGAATACACGATCGCCGGTGCGCCACTGGAGTAACGCACCACAATCACCTAGCCCTTCGCGGGGATGACGGTAATGCCGTCCGCCGTGATGGACAACTGGTTGCGATAATCACCGTAAACCTTTGCGACCACGCCGGTGGGAATGACGTGCTGATTGACGGGAATCTCGATATCATTCGAAACCTTGATGGAAAGCTTCTCGAAACGATTGCTGACCACCTCGCCTTCGTTTTGGTGATACTGCGTGTTATCGGTTGTGATCACCACGTCGATCTTGGTGCCGCGATGCTCTTTGGTGTTTTAATCAACCCATTTACCACCTCCGACACAAAGGAAACGCTTGCCTTTCGCAAAAGCTTCCCAATCGAACTTCATAAACTGATTCAATTTCCTCATACTCGAACTCCTCTCAATCCAATTATTTGCTGACTCCGCGTTGCGGCTCGCCGTGGACATCGAGATAGAGGCGCAGGACGTTGCGCAAGATCTCCTCGACATTTCTTGTTGCGGCATGAAGATCATCGTCCCCAAACATTGCCCCATGGAGCTTCGTGTGGGCACAAAGAATCTGGCGATACATGACGCGAGAGAACATCTCTTCGGCCTTCAGGGCATGTCGAACAGCTCGTTCAGAACAAGTCGGCATGCTCGCCGAAGACTCCTTTATAGACGACATTGCCGTACTGGTTGTTGAGATGGAGCCGCATTCAAACGGTCCGCGCATGATCTTCGGTCGGGTCATACACACCTCTTTCCTAAAATTGGATATTACCGACGATTCGTCAATCGTCATCGAGCACTCGGTGAGCACATCATGCCATAAGCTTCTGAGCTGGGATTATTTCGCAAGGACCTGTCGTTCTCGACGTCCTCTGATGAGAAGAAGTGGGGCGTAATGATGACAAAGTATTCAATCACGGAACAAACACAATTTAATAATCACCCAGATGGGGCAAATATGGACATCCAGATATTGAATCGTCGGTATCGTTGGTGTCGCTGAGCCTTCAGGCTGAGGGGGATGGGCCATTTGCGCTGAGTTGCTTGCAAAACGGGGGAGGGGATATCAGAAGAAGGCGGCTTGCAGAAGACATGCCTGAGCGCTAGAGGAGGGGCTGACCAATAGTGTGCTCCTCTTCTGGGGCCAAATCCAAGCGGAGGGGGCATGAGGCCGAGAGGAACTGCTCGTCATGGCTCACCAAAACAAGCGCGCCGGGAAAGGCGGAAAGCGCTCGCTCGAGTGCCTCCACCGAGTGCAGGTCCAGGTGATTCGTGGGTTCGTCCATGACGATGATTTCGGGGGCATCTAGTATACCGCGGGCGAGCATGAGCTTCCGCAGCTCCCCCGGGCTGATGTTCTCGCCGGACAATATTCGTTCGGGATCCGAATTGAGTTGCGCAACGATCGAAAGCAGGGCTCCACGTTCGGCTTGGGGCAGGTCCTTGATTTCCGAGAGGAATTCAATTGAGGATGAATCGTCGACTTCCTGAGGGATATACAGCGTGCGAATGTCCAATCCCGTGGCCTTGCGGCCTTCCAATATCTCCAGGATATGCTTGACCAGTGTTGTTTTCCCCGCTCCGTTGGGGCCGCTTATGCCCAGATGATCGGTATTTCCCAGATAAATCTCGGGAACCCGCAAAGATTGCCTCGGGCCGCACGGTATGCGATCTGAGCTGACGTGAATCAGTGTTTTGCGCGGGCTGGGTTGCGCTTCCATCCACAAGGTGCTTTCGTAGCGCTTTTCGACATGGTGGGCGTCGACGGCGGCTTGCGCGCGCTGGATTCGGGAGTCCATGCGCGAAGCGAGCTTGCCCGCAACGCCGTCTCTGCCAGTGAGAATGGCGAGTTTGATTCGTGCTTTCGCGTCGTGATCCTTCGGATCGACATGACGGGCGCTTCTCTTGGATGCGGACCGTGAGGCGTTTTCAACGCGCCTGATATACTCAGCCTTCATGCGCTTTTCTTCGGATCGCGCAATCGATTTGGCCCGCGCCGCGCTTTCGCGCTCCAGATTCGCCTGCGAGCGAGCTTGGGAGTAGTTGCCGGGGCGCATGGTGACGTGCCCCGACTCAAAGCACAGGCAGTCCTTTGCCAAGGAGTCGAGCAACGCACGGTCGTGCGAGACGAGGAGGCCAATACCCTTGTACTCGGCGAGTGCTTTGCAAATCTGCCTTCTGCATTCTGCGTCCACATGGTTAGTCGGTTCATCCATTGCCAGAAGATCGGGATTCTGCCAAAGCGCGACGGCTATTTGAATTTTCTTCTGCTCGCCACCGGAGAGCTCGGAAAAACGCCAGAGCATATCATCGGTGATGCGGAGCATCCTTCTGAGGTGCGTGGTCGCCGGGGCGAAGTCGCACGCAAAATCGAAGAGCATGGGCGGTTCGACTCCGGCTTCTTGCGCGCAATATGCGGAGACGAGACGCGGTGAAACGACGCCGCGATCTGGAATCAGAAGTCCGCACGCAATGCGGACGAAAGTTGATTTCCCGCACCCGTTGTCTCCGACGATGCCGTGCCAGCCGGGGGCAAATGTCGCCGACACGTTGTCGAGTGCGGGCATTGCGCTGCCAGGATATGCATAAGTAATATGGGAAAGAACGAGGGTGGTGGAGCTGTTCAAATTGGTTCTTGACATTGTGCCTCCTCGGCATGGGAGGCCGCGTTTTGCCGCATATGCTCTGATTGGCTCGTTCCGACCAACGTGAACGCCCGTCGACTCGAGTCAAGCTGAAAGAAAATGAGTCGACGGCAATGCTCGCAAAGGTAGTGTTTAGGATATACGAGGATCAGTGAAAAGACGATACGACAAATGTGCAGCCAGATTTATTCTTGGATAGATGGCAATTTGCAAATTGGCGTCGATATGTATCGTCTACAGCTTCACGAATCCTTTTCCTTTCCGGGGCGCTGGCTTGGCATATGGGCCTGCGCTGAATTCTTCCGTAGAGTCTAACAAAGCAATAATGCGGACGCAAGGAGGCGTTGCGTCTGAAAGCACGCCATTGCGTTGGACGCTTGAAGGGGTTTGCAAGTCGATTGAAAGAATACTAGTGCATCCGCTTCTTGTAACTAGCATGCGATGGTGGTCGTCGTGAATGTTGAGCGAGGTCATCGGCTTGATTTTTCTGGTGTTTGAGATATTAGCTTTCGCGATTTACCCTCCAAATTGCAGAGGTTTGAGACGACCGGAAAGGAATGCTTATGCTCGATTCTCCGTTCTTCAGCTACTGGGGAAAGGCGAAAGGAGTTGCTTTTCTCCATCACGGCAATATCGCATTGGGGCTCAAAGTCGTAAAAACGTCGTAAGGTACGCGATATGGTTCGCCGGGATCCTAACTAGCTAGGCATTTTTCTGAATCTGCAGATGTTCCCATGACAGATAAACAGTACGCGTTGCATAGGACGATACCTTTCATATAGAAGGCTGCTAAAGGGTCGAAGCCGGACGCATGCCAAGTTTTATTTCTTGGCCAGTTTGAAGTAACGCTCAAATATCAATTCGAAAACGTAATAGAACATCAATCGACTGTCGAGGTCCATGCTGCCCAAGCGGATTTCTTTTTGCACGGTGTAGATGGGGTAGTCGGCTAGTTTCGAGAGAGAATTTCGAGAAAAGCCGGTGAGCGTGACGACCTTGCATCCGCACGTTTTGGCTATCGATGTGGCGTCAATAGACACCTGCGTCTCACCGCTGACTGAAACGCTGAAGACCAGGTCGTTTTTGCCAAGCAGTTCTGCGTAATGCCTCATGACGTGGCGTTCACTGAGCGTGTCGGTATTCTTGCCCATTATTTTGAGCTTTTCAGCCATTTCGAGGCACGGGTACTTCGAAAAACCCGAGCAGAAGAACACGATATGCGAGGCGTCCTGGATAAGACTCACAACCGAATCGATGACCCGGTCGTTAAGCAGATCTTTGGTCTGTACGAGCTGGGTATCAAGAGGAAGTGCCTCGATAGTGAATCGATTGCGGTCGAGCGAGGCGGAATACGATTGTTTGAGCTCCGTAAACCCCGAGAAGCCAAGCTTATGGGCAAGCCTGACGATTGTATTGGGAGCGACGAAGAACCGTTCAGCAACGCTCTTAAGCGTGACATCGTCAATATCATCACGCAGCTCGATGATGTAGCGCATGATCTCGCTTTCGAGATCGTTGAGCTTGCTCTCGCCAGCTCGCACATGATCATAAAAAGATTCTTGATCTTTCATAAGATGTTTCAGCCCCTCGCACCTCGCCGTATATATGGTACCGCTTTGTGTAGCCAGGTGAGAAATCGGTAATCGGTCAAGATTGCCTATTGCCTATGAACTGGGCAAACGCGCGTGTTTGCCTACACATATCTGTGTCGTGAGCGAAATCATGTGTCCCCGTTTCGCATTGGCCCACACGGGGACTCGCAAATGACCTTATGTCGCAAAATATCAATCGAAACGAAGCAAGCCGAGGACAACCGCGGAGCCCAAGGTCTTCGAGAACACCGATCAGCCAACCCTGGAGGGACGGAACATGAAGGATAAGCTCAATATTGTGATCGTTGGCGGCGGCTCCACGTGGTGCCCTGGCATTCTTAAAGCCCTGACCAAGCACATGGACATTCTGCCGCTGAACCGCGTGATGCTCTATGACATCGATGCCGAGCGTCAGCGTCCGATCGGCGAGTTTGGCAAGATCCTCTTTGCCGAGGAGGAGCCCGGTGTGGAGTTTGGTTACACCACCGATAAGGACGAGGCATACACCGACGTTGACTTTGTGCTCTGCCAGATTCGTACCGGCGGCTACGAGATGCGCAGCAAGGACGAGAAGATTCCGCTGCATATGGGAATCATCGGCCAGGAAACGGTGGGCCCTGGCGGCATGGCTTACGGTATGCGCTCCATGCATGACATGGTTGAGATCGTCAACGACGTTCGCGCTCATAGCCCGGAGGCGTGGATTATCAACTACACCAACCCGGCTGCTATTGTGGCATATGGTCTCGAGCGCGTCCTGCCCGATGAGCATCGCGTCCTCAACATCTGCGACCAGCCTGTCAACCTCATGCGCTCTTACGGTCGCCTGCTCGGTCGCGATATGAGCAAGACGGAGCCCGTGTACTTCGGCCTCAATCACTTCGGTTGGTTCAAGCACATCTACGATGAAGAGGGCCATGACCTCGTCCCGCAGATTAAGGAATACACGGAGAAGAACGGCTTCCTTCCTGCCGATGCCGAGCAGCGTGACCAGTCCTGGCTTGATACCTACGCCATGGTCAAGGACATGCTCGAGGACTTCCCCGACTATCTGCCCAACACTTATCTGCAGTACTATCTGTATCCCGAGTACAAGGTCGCTCACCTCGACCCCGACTACACTCGCTCCGACGAGGTTATCAACGGTCGTGAAAAGCGCGTGTTCGCCGAGTGCGAGCGTGTTGCCAAAGTCGGCACCGCAAAGAACTCCTCGGTTGTGCAAAACGACGCTCATGGCGATATGATCGTGGAAATCACCTCGGCCATTTATCGCAACACCAACAAGACCTTCATTGTCATCGTGCCCAACAACGGCATTATCGAGGGCATGCCCGATGACGCCATGGTCGAGGTCGCGGCAAGCGTGGGCGCCAATGGCCCGCAGCCCTATGCTGTTGGCAAGATCGGTACCTTCTATCGCGGCCTTATGGAGAACCAGTACGCCTATGAGCGCCTGACTGTTGAGGCTTGGATGGAGGGTTCCTACGAGAAGGCTCTGCAGGCACTCACGCTTAATCGTCTGGTCGGTGACGCAAAGAAGGCTCGCAAAGTGCTCGACAAGCTCATCGAGGCCAATAAGGATTACTGGCCGGAGCTTAAGTAGCTAGTTCCATAGCGCTTGATAACTGTTATGGGGCGTGTGGGTTGTAGAACTGCACGCCCCGTTTCTTTAAGAGGGGTATCCCATGAACAAAGATGAGCTGCTGGCAAAGTTCCAGCGTCTGGGCAAAGTCCTCATGACGCCTGTCCTGATCCTGCCAATCGCCGGCATCCTTCAGGGCTTTGGCAATGCCTTTACCAGCCCCACCCTTACGGCAGCTGTTCCCTGGCTTGCTGCTCCGGGCTTTGCGATCTTCTTTTCGATTCTCAAGGCCGCTGCCAGCATCGTTATGAACAACATCCCGGTTATCTTCTCGATTTGTCTCGCCTATGGCTTCGCCAAGTCCGAGAAGGCTACCGCGGCGCTTTGTGGCTTTTTGGGCTACATGTGCATGAACTCCGTGATGGGCACGTTCCTTACGGCGACTGGTGTCATCGATCCCGCGAATCTTACGACGGGCCAGAGCACGATCCTCGGTATCACCACGCTCGACACTGGCGTTATCGGTGGTCTTCTGGTGGGCGCAATCGTCGCATGGTTGCATAACCGTTACTACAAGATTGAGCTGCCTGCCGTGTTCTCCATTTTCAACGGCACGCGCTTTATCCCGGCGGTGACGCTGCTCTCATGCAGCATCCTCGCATTGGTCATGTCCTTTGTTTTCCCGTTTATTCAGAACGCTCTCGGTGCGCTGTCCGAGTTCATCAAGACTACGGGTGCCTTTGGTGCATTTGTCTACGGCGCCGGCGAGCGCATGCTCCTGCCTTTTGGCCTGCATCACTTTGTCTATTTGCCGTTCTTCTTCACGTCGCTCGGTGGCGTCGAGACCATCGACGGCCAGACTGTTCAGGGCGCTATCAATATCTACAACGCGATCCTGGGCTCTCCCAGCACGCCGTTTAACATCGAGGTCAGCCGTTTTGTCATGAACGGCAAGGTTATCTTCGCCATGTTCGGCCTGCCTGGCGCTGCGCTCGCCTTCTACAAGACGGCGCTTCCCAAGAATAAGAAGAAGACCGCAGCGCTCATGATTGCCATCGTGGTGCCTTGCATCCTCTCCGGCATTACCGAGCCGCTCGAGTACTCCTTCCTGTTTATCGCGCCCATCCTCTACGTGTTCCACGCTCTCATGGCTGGTCTTGCCTATGCGCTGACCTATATCCTGCAGTTCAACGTGGCTGGCTCCGCGTCCTTCGGCGGCCCGCTCTTGTCGTTGATCTTTAACGGCATTATGGGTGCAGCCAAGGGCTCCAACTGGCAGGTTATCCTGTTCCTCGGCCCCATCTACTTCGTGGTGTACTACTTCGTCTTCAAGTTCATCATTCTTAAGAAGGACCTTAAGACTCCCGGCCGCGAGGAAGAGTCCGACGATGAGGCCGAAAAGGCTCCCAAGACCGTGATTAGCGACCTCATTCCCGCCATCGTTGAGGCAGTGGGCGGCGACAACAATATTAAGTCTGTCGAGGCCTGCTTCACCCGTCTGCGCATCCAGCTCAATGACTGTGACAAGGTGGTTGATGACGCCGAGTTTACCGAAAAGCTCGAAGCGCGTGGCATCGTGCATGTCAACGGCGGCGTGCAGATTGTCTACGGCAACATGGCATCTAACTACGCAACCCAGATGCGCGAGCTGCTGGGTATGGAGTAAACGACTCGCATATCTATAAAATCCAGTATAAAAGGCGGCGGCAGACAATGCGTCTGCCGCCGCCTTTGAGGTGCCCCGCGCACATTTCGTGTACTTCGGATACACGAAAACTGGAAAATCGTGCATTCGAAGTACATGAGATCGAACCACAGCTAAAGGGGCTGGCTTAGCCTGTCGTCAGGTAAGCGTCGCGACTGGAACGATAGACGTTTTAGAGGGAACCTCGCTCTACGCCCTTGCCCGCCTGCGCTCCCAGCGAGCCAACTTAATCGTCACCAGCGTAAGCGCCCAGGCCACAAGCGAGAACACGGCGCCCACGGCGCCCACGTGTGCAATGCCAATGCTGCTCACCACGGCTCCGCCTACCGCGGTGCCAAACGAAATGCCGACGTTAAACGCCATGGGCTCAACCGAACTTGCGAGTACCATCGACTTGGGGTGGCGGCTGCGTGCCACGTCCATAAAGTGCGTGATGCACGACACCGAGAACAGGTACATGAGCAGCGCCAAGCTAAAGACAAAGACCAGCGCGAGCGGCATGGTGCCGCTCACAGCAAACAGCCCGAGTAACGCCGCAGCCTGCAACACAAACGTCACAAGCAGCGCCTTCATGCCAAAGCGTGCATCGATCCATCCGCCCAGGATGTTCGAGATCAGGCAGAACACGCCGTAGGCCATAAGCGTGGTGCTCGCCTGAACGGTGCCCATACCCAGCACCTGCTCAAGATAAGGCGTCACGTAGCCGTAGAACACATAGACCGAGCCTACGCCAAACAAAAAGATGAGCATGCCGGTGATGATGCTCGGCTCGCGCAGCAGACCCGCCTGCTCGCGAAAGGTGGCAGGCTCGTCGGTTTGCCCAGCGCGCGGCATAAACGCCACGAGCGCTCCGCAGATCAGAACGGCAAAGGTCAGCGTGCCGTACATGGCCACGTGCCAGTCGAGCGTGTCGGCCACGAACTTGCCAATCGAAGTGACAAAGACCATTGCCACGGAAAACGCACCATATACCACCGAGATGGCAAGCGAAGTTTGCTGCGGGGACAGCAGCTCGGGGATGTACGTCACGCCCACGGCGAGCAGTGCGCCCGAGACAGAGCCCAGGACAATGCGCGAGATAAACAGTACCTGGAAGTTGGGCGCCAACGCCATGACCAGGTTGCCGAGCACAAAGACAATGCTGTAGCACACGAGCAGCTGGTAGCGGCGGAACCGCCCCGTGCTGAGCGCAAGCACCGGTGTGGCGATAGCGTAGACCAGCGCGAACACGCTGATGAGCTGACCCGCGGTGGCAAGCGATATGCCGAGTTCCGTTGCCAAGTCGCTTTCGATACCGATGACCACGAACTCGGAGCAGCCGAGCGAGAATCCCAACAGCACGAGCAGCGCCAGGCAGAGCTTGGTGCGCGCGGGGGAGAGCGCGGCGGCGGTTGACTTACTTTTAGGCGTGGTTGCGGCGGTCAAGGTTGTCACTCCAATGTCGCATGAATAAGCGGGATTCAATCCCTGCAACTCTAACAGAATGTGTCAGGTGCCTGCCTCCTTTGTCGCAGGTTGCGCTTGCCTGTATAGTCGCAATACAGGTGAAGATGGTCTCAGGTACATCGCGGGCGACAGGAGATCCCATGGGTATGCACACGACAAAGGTTGCAGTGGGCGAGGGCAAGTTTACGCTCGAGGCCCAGCTGACGGTGACGCCGCGAGGCATGGCGGTCTACGCCTGCTCGCCGGAGTTCGCGCACCTGGGCGCCACGGCGCAGGCCATTCCTCGCCCCGAGCCCGGCCGTACGGCGACGGTGAGCATCCTGGCCGTTCCGTGCCATCGAGACGAGATCCCGGCGCACGATATTGCGGCGGCGCTGGCCACGCGCTTTGGCGTGCCGGTAGTTGCAAGCACGGGTTTTCATGTGGAGAACGCGACCGCGGACGACTTGCGGCGCATGCTCGATACCACCAAGGAACTCATCGCCGCGCTCGAGGAGGCCGCAGCCCGCATTCTGCGCGCCGGCTGGGATGAGGGCGGCGCAGGCGCCGAGGTCGTGGCGGTCGATGCCGCGACCGGCGAGGCGCTTGGCCCCGTCGACCGCATCGAGGCCCATACCGGCGAGGGTATCCTGCATCAGGCATTTCTGACGCTTCTGGTCGAGGGCCAGGGCGAAGACGCGCGCCTGCTGCTCTGTCGTCGCAGTCCGCTCAAACGCCTGTGGGGCGGGGTGCTGGCCGATAGCTGTGCCGGCCATCCGCTCCCCGGGGAAGACGTCGCGGCCGCCACGGCACGTCGCATCAACGAAGAGCTTGGCATCACGCGCGAGCCCGATCAGCTCAAGCACCTCGGACACGTGGTGTACCGCGAGGACCACGGCGACGGCCGCTGCGAGTGCGAATGGTGCGAGGTCTACCTTGCCCATGTTGAGCCGGGCGAGCTGCATATCAACCAAGAGGAGATCTCGGAAGTGCGCCGCGTGGCCCCGTCCGAGCTTAAAGGCTACCTGCAGGGTCACCCCGAGCAGCTGGCCCCCTGGCTCCGCGAGGCCCTCGGCGACCCATCCATCCGTACGGATCTCGCTATGTGAAACAAAAGACAGTCCCTTTGCCACATCCAAACCGTCACAACATTCGATGAAAATCTCGAAATCGAGGAAAAGCGTCGAATGTTGTGACGGTTTTTGCCCAGAGGATCGCTTCTCATCCAAAAATCCCGCTTGACTGTATTGCCACAACACAGCGCAACGTAAGGGGTGTCCGATAACGGGCGCCCCTTTTTAAGTGGCAACGTGGCCGCGAATCCGGAGCGCCCCCAACAAGAAAGGTGGGGAGATGGAAGCGGAAAAGAAGGCGTTTAAGATCACCAAGCGCGAAATTGGCTTTGTGCTGGGTATCGTTGTCTTTTTGCTGGTGAAGTTTCTTCCTTTGGCGGAGCTGAGCTCGACGGTCGAGCTCACGGTCGGCGCTCAGACCTGTCTGGCACTGACGCTCGCCACGGTGGTGTTCTGGGCATGCGGTGTGGCGCAGCCGGGCTTTGTGGGCCTGCTCTATTGCGCGCTGCTCGTTCTATTCAAGGTGTGCGTGGACGACACGGGCGCCGCGAGCATCTCGGCGACGGTCGCCTCCACGTTTAGCTCGTGGACCAAAGCCACCATGTGGCTCGTCATTGGTGCCTACCTCATCGCCAGCGCGGTCAAGGAGTCGGGCCTGGGCGAGCGCATCGCCTATGCGTTTATGCTCAAGTTCGTGCGCGACGCCAAGTCGCTCATCATCTCGATCTTCGCGCTCACCTTTGTGCTGTCGCTGCTGATCCCGCATCCGTTCCCCCGCGCCTTCCTCATCCTCGCCGTCGTCTCGGTCATCGCCGAGTCCGCCGGCTACGGTGACGACGACAAGGGTAAGCTCGGCTTCCTCGTGTTTGCCGCTGCTGCCCCGGGCTCCATGTTCTTCCTGACGGGCGACTCCACACTCAACCCGCTCGTCGCGCAGTACAGCGCCGAGGCCGGCGGCATGAGCCCGTCCTTCGTCGACTGGTTCCTGTACATGAGCGTGCCCATGCTGGTCGCGCTGCTGTGCACCCTGTTCCTGGGCCTCTTCTTCTTTAAGCCCAGCAAGGAGCTCGTTTACGATCGCGAGCAGATCGTGGCCAAGCAGGCCGCGCTCGGCAAGCTCTCCGTCAAGGAGATCCGCACCGTCGTGTGGCTTGTCATCGCCATCGCGCTGTGGCTCACCGTCTCGGGCGATTACATCGGCTGGGTCACCCTGGCCATTGGCGTCGCGCTCGCCATGCCCATCATCGGCGAGGTCCTCACTCCCGCCAGCTGGAACGCTGTCGACATCAAGTCCCTCATGTTCCTGACGGCCGCCATGGCCGTGGGCTCCGTGGGCGGTGCCACCGGCATGAACGCCTGGATCGCCGACGTTGTGCTTCCCAGCTCCGTGCCCGAGAACATCTTCCTGTTCGCCCTGCTTGTCGCCGCGCTCTCCATGATCATCCACATGTTCATGGGTTCGGTCATGGCCGTGCTCGGCGTGTGCGTGCCGGCGTTCATCAGCTTCGCGGCCGGCTCCAGCGTGAGCCCGCTCGCCGTGGCGCTCATCGTCTTCACGTCCATCAACATCCACTACATCCTACCGTTCCATAACCTGCCGATCCTTATCGGCGAGGGCAAGGACGCCGGCGGCTACACCTCCAAAGAGGCCATGCGCATGGGCATTCCCCTCACTGCGGTCGTCTTTATCGTCGTGCTGGTCGAGGCCGCCTGGTTCCACCTCTTTGGCCTGATGTAAGCGGTCGAGTGCTTGGCTGTAATTAGCCGAGTGCTTGAACTGCGAGTGCCCGAGCGCCCCATCCATGAGCGCCGTGGCCCCACTACGTTCCCCAGCCCGGCGGCACTCCCGCCGCCGGGCACTCTCCCGAAAGGAGCACGCTATGTCCACTACCGATGCTTCCCAGATCCACGACCTGCGCTCCGCGCTCGACTTTTTGCGCGAGATGCCGGGCCAGCTGCTCGAGACCGACACCCAGGTCGACCCGGACGCCGAGGTCTCGGGCGTCTATCGCCACGTCGGTGCCGGCGGCACCGTTATGCGTCCGACCAAAGAGGGTCCGGCGATGGTCTTCAACAACGTCAAGGGCTTTGACGATGCCAAGGTCTGCATCGGCATGCTTGCCAGCCGCAAGCGCGTTGCCGCCCTGCTCGACCTGGACGAGGAGCACCTGGGCCTCGAGATCGGCAAGCGCTTCGAGAACCTGATCGCGCCCGAGCAGATCGCCGAGGGTGCGCACGTCGACTGTCAGGAGGTCGTGTACAAGGCGACCGACGAGGGCTTTGACCTGCGCAAGATCGTTCCCGCTCCCACCAACACGCCCGTCGATGGCGGCCCCTACATCACCATGGGCCTCGCCTACGGCACGAGCCCCGACGGCTCCCAGTCCGACGTGACCATCCACCGCTTCTCCTGCGTCGACAAGGATAAGCTTGCCATGTGGATTACCCCCGGCAGCCGTCACCTGGGCGCGTTCTTTGACGAGTACTGCCAGCGCGGCGAAGACATGCCCATCTCCATCTCCATCGGCCTGGACCCCGCCGTGTACATGTGCTGCGGTTTTGAGGCTCCCACCACACCGCTCGGCTTCAACGAGCTGCAAATTGCCGGCGCCCTGCGCGGCCACGCTGTCGAGCTTGCCGACTGCGTCACCGTTCCGCAGAAGTGCATCGCCAATGCCGAGTACGTGCTCGAGGGCTACCTCATGCACGACGAGACCATCAACGAGGACGTCAACGGCCACGGCTACGCCATGCCCGAGTTCCCCGGCTACACCGGCGGCGCCAAGGTCTGCCCGGTGATCAAGATCACCGCCGTCACCACGCGTGTCAACCCCATTATGGAGAGCTGCATCGGCCCTTCGCACGAGCACGTGTCCATGGCCGGTATCCCCACCGAGGCTTCCATCTACAAGATGGTCGAGACCGCTATCCCGGGCCGCCTGCTCAACGTCCACGCTGCACCCTGCGGCGGCGGCAAGTTCGTTGCCATCATGCAGTTTAAGAAGTCGAGCAAAAATGACGAGGGCCGTCAGCGCAACGCCGCCATGCTCGCCTTCTCGGCATTCTCCGAGCTCAAGCATGTGATCTTGGTTGACGAGGATGTCGACATCTTTGATATGAGCGACGTGATGTGGGCCATGACCACGCGCTTCCAGGCCGACGTCGACCTCATCACCATCCCCGGCTGCCACTGCCACGTGCTCGACCCGTCCAACGACCCCGCGTTCGACCCCACGATTCGCGAGCACGGCATCGCCTGCAAGGCCATCTTCGACTGCACGGTTCCGTTCGACCTCAAGAAGAATTTCATTCGCTCGCAGTTCATGGAGATCGACAAGGACAAGTGGGCCAAGGAGATTGCTTTCTAAGGTTCCGGCGTTCTACCGAACGCCGGACCACTCGACGCTGCGCCCGCGCCTGGCGGGCAATCTGCCCCTCAACTGCGAAGGCATGGGCATAAGCCCTATGCCTTCTTGTTTCGGGGCACCTTGCCTCGCCAGACGCGCGCTCGCTGACATTGCCCGACCTATAGCTGCCATTTTGTTGTTAGGAGTTGTCATGCCTGAGTCTTCTGTCCGTCCCCGTCGCATTGTCGTTGGCGTATCTGGTGCCAGCGGCGCTGCGCTGGGCCTCGAGTGTCTCAAATGCCTGCGCCAGGCCGGCGCCGAATCGGCGCTTGTCGTCACGCGCGGGGGAGAGATCACCATCGAGCAGGAGCTCGGCATGACGCTCGACGAGTTTGCCACGCATGCCGATGTAGTCTACGACAACAAGAACATCGGCGCCGCCATTGCAAGCGGCACCTATCCGGTCGATGGCATGATCGTGGCGCCCTGCTCCATGAAGACGCTTGCCGGCATCGCGAGTGGTTACAGCGAAAACCTGTTGCTGCGTGCGGCCGACGTGCAGATGAAAGAGCAACGCCGCCTGGTACTCATGGTGCGCGAGACGCCCTTCAGCGCCATTCACATCGACAACATGGCGCGCCTGGCGCGCGTGCCGGGCGTCATGCTCATGCCGCCCATGCTTACGTTTTACAACGGCCCCGCCACGCTCGATGACGCGGTGCATCACATCGCCGCCAAGGCGCTCGAGGCCGTCGGCGTGTCATGTGCAAACTATAAGCGCTGGTCATAGGCGTCTTTAGGGTAGGATACGAGTAGTGTTTGAGCCCGCTGCCCCTGTGGGCGGCGGGCTTTGGTGTGTCGGGAGGATCTATGCAGACGGGCATGTATGCGATTAGCGAGATGGCGAGCTTGTTCAATGTTTCGCGCCAAACGCTCATCTACTACGACAAGATCGGTCTGTTTAAGCCCGCCGTGGTGAACGAAAAGGGCTACCGTTTCTATTCGCCCACGCAGATCCCGCTCATGCGTCTGATCTGCATGCTGCGCGACCTGGGGCTCGAACTCGACGAGATTGACCGCCTGACCTCGACGTTCGACATTGGCGAGATGACCGATCACCTGCGCTCGCGGGTGCAAGCGCTCGATGAACAGATCGCCGGCCTCAAAGCCGAGCGCGCGAGCGTGCAAGAGCGCCTGAACTTTTACGACGAGGCGGTTTACTGGCGCGAGCGCGAGGGCAGGCCGGAGCTCAAGCAGTTTGAGCGTCGCTACGTGGTCTTTGAGGAGTTTCCAGGCGATATCGAGCGCGGCCGCTCGATGCTTCACCCCACGCTCATGCGGGCCATCCTGCGCATGCGTGCGTTGACGGGCACGCGCCCCATGCGCGGCTGGGGTGCCATGCTGCGTTGTGAGGCGCTGCATTCCGACGACCCTATCGCCGGCGCGGGCTCCTTTGCCGTGCTGCCGCGCGGTGCCGAGGAACTGCTGCCGAGCGATCCCGCCGAGCTGGCAGAGATCGGCATCGAAGTGCTGCCCGAGGGCACATACCCGTGCATGAGCCGCTGGGGTATGCCGTACGAGCCCGAGGGCATCCGCGCCATCGTTGCCTGCATGGACGAGCACGCGCTCCAGCCCGTTGGCAACGCTTTCGACTTTTGCTACCTCGATACCACGAGCTACGACGAGTCCCACCAAGAGGACTTTTGCTGCATCCAAATCCCTGTTACCCTCCAGATGTGACAAAGGGACAGTCCCTTTGTCACATTCGTGGTGTGGCTGCTGCCCAAACCGTCACAACATTTGATGAAAATCTCGAAAACGAGGAAAAGCGTCGAATGTTGTGACGCTTTTCCTGTCTGTGCCGGCGAGCTCCCGTGCCATCTGGGGGTATAAGGCTGGCAAGTGTTTATTTGCGAGGCTTAAGGGGCGCCCCGTATGGATATCGATAACTTTGAATGGTGGTATAGCGAGGGCGAGGCTCCGGACGAGGAGTGGGACGAGCCCGCGCCGCGTGACGTGTCGAGCGACGAGGACGAGGCCGGCAACGATGCTGCTGTCGAGCCTGACGCCGCCTCCGACCCCGCCGACCCCCTGACCTTTGAGCAGGCTTGGGCCCAGGCCGAGGCCGACGAGGCAAAGGCCGATGCCACGGCCACACTGGGTGAGCCAGCCGACATGTCCATCTCGCCGGCAAAGACCCCGCAGCCGCGTCACACTATCGATCCCGACAGCACGGCATCCTTCAGCATTCTCGACGTGCCCTCGCAGGGTGCCCAGGCGCCTGCGCCCACACATCGCCCCGACCTGGCTCGCGAGGAGGACGCGGGCCGTCGCTCTCCGCTCGGCCCCATCCTCATCGCCTTCATGGCCGGCGTTATCGCATGCTCGGTAATTGGAAACGTCTGGAGCCATGTTGAACAACAACGAAAAGACGCCGCCAAGGTCGAGATGTCCGTCGAGCAATCGCTCAGCCGCACGCGCTCGGTGCATGTATCGGTCGAGGTCAAGGACGGCGCGACGTGGGACACCGCGCGCGGCGACAGCCAGATGCTCGTCCATATCGTGGGTCGCACGCTCAAGGGGCAAGCGATCGACGAGTACCAATACGTCAATTCCGAAGGTGACGGCATCGAGCTCAAGCCCGGCGACTACGAGCTCACGGTCGATGAGCCGCCCGTCGCCACCGACGGCACGCGTTACCGTGCCTCAAAGCGCATGGTTCCGGTGAGTTTTAATTCACAGGCGCCCGATACGGTCGATAGCACGCCGCAGGGCGGGTTTGACCTTTACGCTATTGCTCAATAACTGCACCTGTCGCTCAACCCCGCCGCCAAGAGTGGGACAATAGCCCTCGACACCGTTGTTTACTATTGGAGGAAGTAGCATGTCCACCGTCACTACCATCAAGCGCGGCGGCCTCACCGCGGCCATCGATTCCATGGGTGCCCAGCTCACGAGCCTTGCCCTCAACGGCAACGAGTATCTGTGGCAGGGCGATCCCACCTTTTGGGGCAAGCATGCGCCCATCCTGTTCCCCATTGTGGGCTCGCTGCGCAACAACACGGCAACGTCTGCGGCCGGCACCTGCGAGATGCCGCGCCACGGACTCGCGCGCATCGTCGAGCACAAGCTGGTCGAGGTTTCGGAGGACGGCTCCTCGGTAACGTACGAGATCACCGATACGCCCGAGTCGCTCAAGGCCTTTCCGTTTCACTTTAAGCTCAACATGACCTATGCCCTGACCGGCGACGCCACGCTTACCCAGACCTTTGCCGTTACGAACACCGGCGACGTGGACCTGCCGTTCTCGGTGGGCGGCCACCCCGCATTTAACGTGCCCGCCCCCGGTGCCGAGGACGAGGTATTCGAGGATTACGAGCTGGCGTTTACCGAGGCCTGGACGAACGAGGCTCCCATCATCACGCCCGACGGTCTCATGACGTTCGAGGGTAGCTACAAGGCTCCCGATAACTCGGACGTGCTGCCCATCACGCACCGCAGCTTCGATAACGATGCCATCATGTTCACCGATACTCCGGGCTCCACGCTCACGCTGCGCGGCCGCAAGTCGGGCCACGGCGTCAAGATCGACTTTGAGGGCTTTAAGTACATCGGCGTGTGGTCTGCCGCCAACGACGCTCCGTTTGTGGCGCTCGAGCCCTGGACCGGCCACACCACCATGGACACCGAGGACGATGTCTTTGAGCACAAGGTCAACACCATCACGTTGGCACCGGGCGCTACCGACATCCGTTCCTTTAGCGTCACCCTGCTCTAGAGGTTCCGCCGTTCTAACGAACGACGGACCGGTCGACGCTGCGCGCCACCCAGAGCGACAATTTGTCATTCAAAAGGCAAGGCATGACCAGAAGGTCTATGCCTTGCCTTTTTCATGCCAAGTGGTACATGGGGCAGGCTGCTTTGCGCCAATCGTCCTCGTGTGTCTATTAATTTTTCGCGCACATGCCGCGCTGCTGGTCGCGGGCGTATATCCTGTCTTATTGTCAGCAAAACGAAATTGGGAAGGCATCAGATGCAATCTCGACAACAGCGCGACGCGCATCCACAGCCGGTATGCAGCCGTCGCATCTTTTTGGGTAGCGCTCTCGCTGCGAGCGCTTCTGTCGTCGCCGGCGCACTTGCCGGCTGCCAGCGTCCCTCCACGCTGGAAGTAGTTCAGCCCACGACGGGCGGCGGTCGCGATGACCTGTCCGATTCTGTGATCGGCAAGGATAAGATCCGCATCGGCATGGAGGCGGCCTACGCCCCGTACAACTGGCAGGTTTCCGAGGCCAGCGAGTTCACGATCCCCATCGACAACGTGCAGGGCGCCTATGCCGATGGCTACGACGTGCAGATCGCCAAGATCGTCTGCAAGGCTCTCGGCGGCGAGCCCGTTGCCGTCAAGCAGAGCTTCTCGGGCCTTATCGACTCGCTCAACAACGGCCAGATTGACCTCATCATCGCCGGCATGAGCGCCACGCCCGAGCGCGAGGAGTCCGTCGGCTTTTCCGACCCGTACTTCATTGGCTACTTTGGCCTGTTCGTAAAAGAGGGCTCGCCCTACCAAAACGCCACCAAGCTCAGCGACTTCAGCGGTGCCACGGTGCTCGGCCAAAAGGACACCATGCTCGATACCGTCATCGACGAGATTCCGGGCGTTGTGCACAAGAACCCGGTCGATTCGGTCCCCACGGTGTTCTCGAATCTGCTGCAGGGCACGTGCGACGCCGTGACCTACAACACGGAGAACGAAAAGGGCTATATGGCCCAAAATCCCGGTATCGTCCCCATCCACTTTGCCGAGGGCGAGGGCTTTAAGCAGGAGGTCACGGCAAATGTCGGTTGCCGCAAGGGCTCGGACAAACTGCTTAAGCTCATCGACAAGACACTCAAGGGCATTAGCCAAGAGGAGCGCGACCAAATGTGGGACGCGTGCCTCGACCGTCAGCCGGCATAGGGAGGCAGCATGAAAGGCATCAATCGTCTGGCCTCCTTTATCAAGGCCGACCACCGTTATGTGTACCTGGGCACGAGCGTTATCGCGGCGCTCGGCTTGGCATTTAGCCAGCGCAACCCCACGCCGCTGAGCTTTTTGGCGCCCACCGGCATCTTCCAGGATTGCCTTTGGGCGATTCTTTGGGCCTGGATCGTCGTGTCGGCGGCAGCGCTCGTCACCAAGGTTATGCACTGGAGCGACTATCGCGAAAAGTCACCGTTTGCATCCGAGCGTTTCCGTCGCGGCGCGCGCCTGGGCAGCTATGTCGTGGTCGTCATCGCGGCGATCTTCTTTGTCGACCGCTGCGTCATGTCGTTTATCGATCTGGTGCAGGTGAGCATTGTCTCGGATTCCAACCCCAGCGACTTTTTGTCGAGCTTGGTCTACATGACCTACAAGAGCGGCGACTTCTTCATCCGTGGTATCGAGATCACCATCGCGCTTGCCACCTTCGGCACCGTCATCGCCTTCTTCTTGGCGCTGCTCTTTGTGTTCTTGCGCACCCAGACCTTCGATCGCGTCGACAACGACCTGGTGCGCTTCTTTAAGAGCATTGGCCGAGGCTTTGCGACCGTCTATTCCACCGTCGTGCGCGGCACGCCCATGATGGTCCAGGGCCTGCTCATCTATTACGCGGGCTTTACCGTTCTGCGCGGCATGGGCTTCGAGACCGCCCAGGCCAACCAGATCTGGAGTACCTTCACCGCCGGCCTCGTCACCATCTCGCTCAACTCCACCGCCTACATGATGGAGGTCCTGCGCGGCGGCATCGAGTCCATCGATCCCGGCCAGGCCGAGGCAGCGCGCTCGCTGGGCCTGTCGCAGTGGCAGGCTATGCGCAAGGTCGTGTTCCCCCAGGGTATTAAAAACGCGATCCCGGCGCTCACCAACGAGCTCATCATCAACATCAAGGATTCGTCGGTGCTCTCGGTCATCGGCGTGTTCGACCTCATGTACGCCACCACCACCGTCGCCGGCGTGTACTACCGCCAGATGGAGGTCTACTGCGTGGCGCTCGTGGTCTACCTGATCCTGACGCTCGTGGCGAGCCGCCTGCTCGAGGCCTTTGGCAAAAAGCTCGGCGCCGAGGCTCCTGCCACGCTGCCCAGCTCTAACTAGGCTTAAGACGAGGAGAATCATCATGGCAGATACCGCCATTACCGGCACTGCGGCAGCCGTGCAAAACCAAGAGCCGCTTATCTGCGTCGAGGGCCTGCGCAAGAGCTTTGGCTCACTCGAGGTACTCAAGGGTATCGACTTGTCCGTCAATCCCGGCGAGGTCGTCACCATTATCGGTGCCTCGGGCTCGGGCAAGTCGACGTTTCTGCGCTGCCTTAACCTGCTCGAGACTCCGGATGCCGGTCATATCTGGTTCCACGGTCAGGACCTTACTGCCGAGCGCTGCAATATCAATAAGCTGCGCGAGGACATCGGCATGGTGTTCCAGGGCTTCAACCTGTTCAACAATATGGACGTGCTCGACAACTGCACGCTCGCGCCCGTCACGCTCAAAAAGATGGGTAAGGCCGAGGCCGAAAAGGTCGCGATGGGGTATCTGGCGAGCGTGGGGCTCGAGAAGTTTGCGCACGCCGCCGTGGGCAGGCTTTCGGGCGGTCAAAAACAGCGCGTGGCCATCGCCCGTGCCCTGTGCATGAATCCGCAGATCATGCTGTTTGACGAGCCGACCTCGGCACTCGACCCCGAGATCGTGGGAGAGGTGCTCGAGGTCATGCGCAAGCTCGCTGCCGACGGCATGACCATGGTCGTCGTCACGCACGAGATGGCCTTTGCCCGCACGGTGTCCGACCGCGTGGTCTTTATGGACAAGGGCGTGGTGCTCGAGGATGCCGCGCCGGCCGAACTCTTCGGCAACCCCAAACACCAGCGCACCCGCGAGTTCCTCTCGCGTTATCTCGAGGACAAATAACCGATCGCAAACGCTTATGTGGCAGGGCCGCTCCGGTGGGGCGGCCCTCGTCATCACAATCGAAAGGATGTCATGGCCGAGGTTTGGCGCTTCTTTGCGCATGAGGATGATTTTGCCGATTTGGACGAAGCTGGCGCGAGCGAGCGCTTGGGTCGCGTGCTGTCGTTTCCGACCATCTCGAGCATGGATGCCGAGGTGGTGGACTGGCAGCCCTTCGACGACCTGCGCGCCTATATGCAGCAGGCCTGGCCGCGCGTGTTTGCGGCGGGCGAGGTCGAGCTTATCGACCATTCGCTGTTGGTGACGCTTGGCGGCTCCGACCCTGCTCTTAAGCCCGTTATGCTCATGGGCCACATGGACGTGGTCCCCGTGGTGCCGGGTACCGAGGCCGACTGGACGCACGCCCCCTTTAGCGGGCACGTGGACGACACCTACATTTGGGGCCGCGGCGCTATCGACATGAAGGATCAGGTCGCAGGCATTCTCGAGGCGGTTGAGTATGCATTGGCGCACGGTTGGGAGCACAAGCGTTCGCTGTTGCTCGCCTTTGGCCAGGACGAGGAAACCACGCAGTACGGCGCTGGAGCTATCGGCCGCGTGCTCGAGGAGCGCGGTGTTGAGCTCGAGTTCCTGATCGACGAGGGCGACTACCGCATCGTTCCGGCTGCCGAGTACGGCGCGGGCGAGGGCTGGCTTATGCATGCCGACCTGGCCGAAAAGGGCTATGCCGATATCGTGCTCAAGACGAAGAGCGCGGGCGGGCATTCGTCTAACCCCTACGGCGGCACGTCGCTCGAGGTGCTCAGCCGTGCCATCGCCGCAATCTGCGATATCGAGTGGCCGACGCGCGTGACCGATCTGCTTGCCGCGCAGCTTGTCGAGCTGGGGCTCTACACGGCGGATGAGATTGCCGCCAACGGGGGCGCCATTGTCCGCGATTGCCTCGCCAGCAAGAAGCTCTATCCGCTGGTGACGACCACCTGCGCGCCCACGCAGATCGAGGGAGGCAGCGCCGGCGCCAACGTGATGCCGCAGGATATGTGGGCCAACATTAACTTCCGCATGCTCGAGGGCACGAGCGTGGCCGACGTTGTGGCGCGCTGCCGTGAGGCGGTTGCCGGGGCGGACCTTGCCGGTCGTGTCGAAGTGGAGCTGGGCCCCGGCAGCTCCGAGCCCTCGCCGTCCCCGCGCATCGGTGGTCCCGGCCTCGAGGCGGTTCGCTCCATCGCCGCCCGCTATTTCTGCGATCCAAAGGGGACGGAGGAAAACGGATCATCCGAGCCGTTGGCGATTGTCCCCTCGACCGTGATCGGCGCGACCGACGCTGCCAACTACCAGCACATTTGCTCCGAATGCATTCGTTTTTCGGCGTTTGTGGTCGACGATGACGAGTGCGACCGCGGCGTCCACGGCACCAACGAGCGCATCACCCGCCGCGCCTACCTCCAGGGTGTTCGCTTCCTCATCGCCCTGCTCCATACGCTCTAGAATCCGACAAAGGGACTCTCCCTTTGTCGGATTCCGTGCGGGTTGTATGCAGGTTTGCCTGCGCACGCTATCATGTATGGGTTAGACCGCAACTAAGTACCCCATACGCGAAGGGATGCGCATGTATCTGAAGATCGACATGTTCTAGCCGGGCTTACCCCCGCAGTGGCGCCGTGCGCCCCATCAGCTCTGCCGATTTTCACCTTCACGCATATAAAGGAGTCCCGCCATGCGCGACAAGCTCGAAAAGATTATCAAGGCCTACGAGGAGCTCGAGAAAAAGCTTTCCGACCCGGCCGTCGCCTCCGATATCAAGGAGTTCACGCGTCTCAACAAGGAGTACGCGCACCAGTCCGACCTCATCGCTGCCTCGCGCGAGTACATCGGCGCGCTCGATGACATCGAGGCTGCCAAGGAAATGCTCCACGATACTACCGATGCCGATGAGAAGGAGATGCTCCAGATGGACATCTCCGAAAACGAGGCCAAGCTTCCCCAGCTCGAGGAAGACATTAAGTACATGCTCATCCCGAGCGACCCCAACGACGACAAGAACACCATCGTCGAGATTCGCTCCGCCGCTGGTGGCGACGAGGCGGCCATCTTTGCCGGCGATCTGTACAAGATGTATCAGCGCTTCTGCGAGTCGCGCGGCTGGAAGACCACCGTGCTCGACTCCAGCCCCAGCGAGGCCGGCGGCTTTAAGTCCATCGAGTTCAAGGTCGAGGGCGACCGCGTCTACTCCGTCATGAAGTTCGAGTCCGGCGTGCACCGCGTCCAGCGCGTTCCCAAGACCGAGTCCCAGGGCCGTATCCAGACCTCCACGGCGACCGTCGCCGTACTTCCCGAAGCCGAGGAGATCGACGTCCAGATCAACCAGTCCGACCTGCGCATCGATACCTACTGTGCCTCCGGCCCTGGCGGTCAGTGCGTTAACACCACCTACTCCGCCGTGCGCATCACCCACCTGCCCACCAACACCGTGGTGCAGTCGCAGGAACAGCGCTCCCAGATCCAGAACCGCGAAGTCTGCATGCAGATGCTGCGCGCCCGTCTGTACGAGATGGAGCTCGAGAAGCAGCAGGCAGAGCTCGGTGCTGAGCGCCAGAGCCAGATCGGCCACGGCAACCGTTCCGAGAAGATCCGTACCTACAACCAGCCCCAGGACCGCGTGACCGATCACCGCATCGGTTTCAACTCCACCTACAATGGCGTCCTCCTGGGCGACCAGCTCGGCACCGTGATCGAGGCACTCGCCGCCGCCGAGCGTGCCGAGAAGCTGGCACAGGCAGTTTAAGTTACGGCGTTTTACCAAACGCCGTAACGGCTCGACGCTGCAAACGCCCCTAAGCGGCAATCTGACGTTCAATTTCAAGGGCGCGACCAGAAGGTCAGCGCCCTTTCATTTCACGTCACCTTGCTCGCTTAGGGGCGTTTTCGCTGACTTATGCTCAACCTGCGGCGGGGCACTCATTGGGGACAGACTTAAATGAGTAGTCGTTGGGGACGTTCTTAAACGACTAGTCGAATAAGAACGTCCCCAGCGACTAGGTTGGGTACATTGCTTTGAGATGTTATTCAATCAGCTTTGATAGGCATTGAGCTGTTTACCTGCTTAAAGCAATGAGCGGCATTCGTCTGCGATCGAAAATAATGCTCAAAATATCGTTCGCGAAGTCGCGGGGTCCTTTTTGGTGCGTCGCGCGTCAAGTGATTTGGCAAGTTCTTGGTTAGATATTGGTCAGTTTTGGGCAACCTTGCCAAAAGCTTGACGGATGCAGATTTAGACGTCGACGAATGAACACTTCGGGTGGGCTCCAAGCAAAAATCTGGGCTGATTCTCGATAATCGCCTTCAATCGTCCCTTGCCAAGCGCTGGCCTCGCTTACAATCTGCTCCGACATTCGCGCGCCGTCCGGCGCTTAAGAGGGGAGGGCCCCATGGCAAACGAGATTTGGACCATCAAGCGTTGTCTCGAGTGGACCAAGGAGTACCTGGCCGAGCGCGGCGAGGAGCACCCCCGTCTTTCTGCCGAGTGGCTGCTGTGCGCCGCCACGGGCCTGGCGCGCATTGACCTATATATGCGTATGGACGAGACGCTTAACGCGGCCCAGCTCGAGACCATGCATGCGGCCGTTGTCCGCCGCGCTAAGGGCGAGCCGCTGCAATACATCACGGGCAGCACGCAGTTTCGCATGATCGACGTCGCGTGCGCCCCCGGTGTGCTCATTCCGCGCCCCGAGACCGAGATGCTCGTCGAGGAAGTCCTCAATTATCTGGATGCCGAGGTACTGAGCCCCGAGGCCGCTGCCCGTCAGCGTGTTGAGCTGCCTTGGAACGATGAGGTCGAGGAGGCACGCAAGGCCGAGGCCGCGCTGGCAGACGAACGGGCGACGGCCGAGCGCCGTGCCGCCAACCTCACAGCTGCCGACGAGGCGGCGCTAGGCGGCGATGTGCTGGGCAGTCGCGCTTATGCCGAGGAACTGGCCGATCGCGAGGCCGAGGAAGCCGCCGCGCAGGCGGCAGAAGCCGAAGCGGCAGAAGCAGAGGCCATGGAAACCCCCGAGCCCGAGCTCGACGAATACGGCATCGCCATTGAGGACAACGACCAACAGGCGACTCCCGCGCAAGATGCCGCCGAGGCCAACGTATCTGCCCCAGCCGAGCCCCGCACTGCCCGCGTTCTCGAGGTCGGCTGCGGCACGGGCTGCATTTCGCTCTCCCTTGCCTGGGAGCGCCGCGGCCACGTTACCTGTACCGCTACCGATATCGAACCGCGCGCCATCGACCTGGCCACCAAAAACCGCGATGCGCTCGGCCTTACGTCCGACGAGGTCGCCTTCAGCCTCACGAACCTGGTGAGTTCTGTCCCCCGCGAGGAGTGGGGCACTTTCGACGTGCTCGTCTCCAATCCGCCCTACATCCCGACCGACGTCATGCGCTCGCTGCCGCACGAAGTCAAGGACTTCGAGCCCGACCTGGCGCTCGTGGGCGGCGCCGATGGCCTTGATATCTTCCGCCGCCTGCTCAACGCGGCGCCCTATATGCTGCGTGCCGGCGGCCTGTTTGCCTGCGAGCTCTACGAGGGTGCCCTCGATGCTGCCGCCGAGCTCTGCCGCCAGGCGGGTCTATCGGATGTGCGCATCGTCCGCGACCTCACCGATCGCCCTCGTATCGTTCGAGCCGTCGTCACCGAGCCCAAGCAACGCCAGTAATATTTATTAACTGGTTAGCAAAAATTATAAAGTAGTTTATAATTAGGACGGCTGAAAGAGGTCGGCCCATGCAACCTCCTACCTTTCGGGAAATCATTGCCCTACTCAAGCACGATGGATTCGTGAAGGTCGCGCAAGTCGGTAGTCATGCTAAGTATGTTTCTGGTGACCGTGTTGTCACCGTGAACGGCTCTGGTGGTGATCGACCAAAGAAGGGCACGTGGGCAAGTATTCGTCGCCAAGCTGGATGGTAGTTGGAGGCAAAATGAGGCAGCGATTTACCTATGACTGCGTTCTCATAAAAGAAGACGACGGTTACTGCGCCAGCTTCCCGCAGATTCCCGGCGCCTTTGCCGATGGCGATACACGCGAAGAAGCTATTGCCCATGCCACTGAGGCGCTGATGGCGTTTTTGGCCGATGACCTCAACAACGGTTTGACTCCGGCGGGGTACGAACGCTCGGCCGAGGTCGTGGCCCTTTCGGTCGAAATCGACCACGAGGACGCTCGGGAAGCGGCGTGCCGAACATTTAAAGACGCAGCGCTGGACCTCAAAGTCTCAGCTCCGCGGATTACCGCGCTGGTCAAAGCAGGAAAGCTCGATGTCGAACTCGTCGACGGCCGTCGGATGATAACGATAGACAGCATCGAGCGCTACGCCGCCCAAGAACGCCACGCCGGCAGGCCAAAGAAGTTCGTCGCGGTCCAATAACCCCTCACTTTCACCGACTACAATAGCCGCTCACCAAACCAACATGCGCTGTGGGCAAATGGATTGAACGTTTCGTGCGAGAATGCCCCTCAGTAAACAAACTTGCACCAGAGCGTAAGGGGCTGGCATACACATGCAGACGGTCTATCGGGTATTCGAGGGAGCGCGTGAGCCGCATCGGCTCGCCGTCGAGCGTGTGGCTGAGGTGCTCGGCTGTGGCGGACTGGCCCTGATCCCGACCGAGACCGTCTATGGCGTCGCCGTGACAGTCAATGCCTTTTCGGACGCCGTACCCCAAGATACAAGCGAATCCCCTTCGTGGCCGCGCGACCCACAGGCTGCCGTCAACGGCGCCGCGGTGCCCGCGCTCGGTACTGGCTACCGTCGCATCTTTACCCTTAAACAGCGCGAGCTCACCCAAACGGTCGCCTGGCTGGTCGATGATGCCGAGGCCCTCGACCGCTACGGCGTGGATATCCCACAAGAGGCCCGCGTGCTTGCCCAACGATGCTGGCCGGGCGCCCTGACTATCGTGGTCAAGGCGGCCCCCTGCGTGCCGACCTTTATGCGCGCCGCCGACGACACGGTGGCCCTTCGCGCGTCGGCCTCGCCCGTGGTGCAGGCGCTCATCCGCGCTTGTGGAAGTCCGCTTGCCTGCACCAGCGCCAATACGCACGGCGCGCCCGCGCCGGCAAGCTTTGCCGACGTTGAGGACCGCATTCTGGAGGGGGTCGATGTGGCCGTCGACGCGGGCGAGACGCCGTGCCGCGACGCTTCGACTATCGTGACGTTTAAGCATGGCGAGCTCCAGATCCTGCGCCAAGGCGCACTTCCCGCATCGGAGATCGAGCGGGTCCTGTCCGACCCGTTGCATTAGAAAGGTGTTAGCGATGTCGTTGAATCTGGGCAGCCTGGGGATGGAAGATGCCTCGTTTAGCTTTGGCGGTTCCTACATCATGGCGCTCGACTGCGGCACCACCTCGGTGCTCGCGACTATCGTCGACGAATACGGCTGCATCGTTGCCCAGGCACGTCGCAGTGTCAAAACCAGTTTTCCACGTCCCGGTTGGGTGGAGCAGGATCCCATGGAGGTGCTTGCCAGTCAGATCGGCGTGATGATGGAGGTCCAGTTTAAGAGTGGCATCCATTCCGACCGCATCGCAGCCATCGGCATCTCCAACCAGCGCGAGACCACGGTGGTGTGGGACCGCGTGAGTGGCCAGCCCATCTACAACGCTATCGTGTGGCAGTGTCGCCGCACCGCCTCGACTATCGACAAGCTGGTCGAGCAGGGTTGCGAGGAGATGGTGCGAACACGCACCGGCCTTACGCTCGACCCGTATTTCTCGGCCTCCAAGGTCCAGTGGATTCTCGACAACGTCGACGGCGCGCGTGAGAGCGCGGCGGCGGGCGACCTTATGTTTGGCACCATCGATACCTGGCTCATCTATAACCTCACTGGCGGCCAGGTCTTCGCCACCGACTACACCAATGCCAGCCGCACGGCGATCTTCAATATCCATACGCTGGATTGGGACGACGACCTGCTGGGGCTCTTCGACATCCCGCGCTCCATGATGCCCGAGGTTCGCTGGAGCTCCGGTGACTACGGCCGCGTCGCGAGCGACATCATGACCAACATGCCGCCCATCATGGGCGTGGCGGGTGACCAGCAGGCGTCGCTGTTCGGTCACTGCTGCTTCCATCCCGGCCAGACCAAAAACACCTATGGCACGGGCTGCTTTATGCTCATGAACACCGGCAGCGAGATCGTCGAATCCAAGAATGGCCTGGTCTCCACTATCGGTATCGCTGCAGACGGCAAGATCAACTATGCGCTCGAGGGCTCTATTTTTGCCGCCGGCTCGACGATGAACTGGCTGCGCGACAACATGGGCGTAATCTCCAACGTAAGCGAATCGGCGCAGCTCGCCTCTTCGATCAACGATAACGAGGGATGCTACTTTGTTCCCGCTTTCTCGGGCCTGGGCGCACCTTGGTGGGACGCGCATGCCCGCGGCATCGTATGCGGCCTGACCGGCGCTTCGAGCCGAGCGACCATCGTGCGTGCCGCTTGCGAGTCCATGGCCTATCAGAGCTATGACGTGCTGCGTGCCATGGAGCAGGACGTGGGTCTTTCGATCGAGCGCCTGTCCGTCGATGGCGGTGCCTCGCGCAACGAGTTCATCATGCAGTTCCAGTCCGATCTGCTCAATATTCCCGTACTGCAGTGCGAGTCGGTGGAGACCACGGCAATCGGCGCCGCGTATCTGGCGGGCCTTTCGGTTGGGTATTGGGAGGATCTGGAGGAGCTGGAGCAAAACGCCCAGATCGTCAAGACGTTCCACCCCCATATGTCCGCTGAGCGTCGCGAGCGCAATCTCGCCGGCTGGCATGATGCGGTCAAGCGTTCGCTCAGCACTGCGCAGTAGGGCTGCGACGGGCCACTCGATACAACAAACCGCTAAACTTATGCACGGCGCGTGGCAACAGCACTGCGGCGTGCCATGTCAGCAAGGCCATATTGCGGCCGCAACGAAAGGGGCATTCAACCCATGACCGTTACCTACGATACGTCCCGCGTGACGCTTGTCGATCATCCGCTTGTCCAGCATAAGCTGTCGATTCTGCGCGACAAGGAGACCGGCACCAACCAGTTCCGCCGGCTCGTGCGCGAGCTCGCGCTCTTTGACGGCTACGAGGCCATGCGCGACCTGCCCATGGAGGACGTCGAAGTCGAGACCCCCATCACCACCGCCACGTTTAAGCAGCTTGCCGGCAAGAAGCTCGCTATCGTCCCCATCCTGCGTGCAGGTCTTGGCATGGTCGACGGCATCCTCGATCTGGTGCCCTCTGCCCGCGTGGGCCACATCGGTATGGAGCGCGACGAGGTCACCCACGAGCCGCATGAGTATTACTGCAAGATGCCCAAGGACATCGACCAGCGCATCTGCCTGGTCGTCGACCCCATGCTTGCCACGGGCGGCTCGGCCGAGATGGCTATCAGCTATCTGCGCGAGCGCGGTGTCAAGGACATCCGCATGCTGTGCATCGTCGCGGCCCCCGAGGGCCTCAAGTCGCTGACCGAGAAGGATCCCGACGTGCATATCTATACCTGCGCCATCGACGATCATCTCAACGAGGCTGCCTACATCGTTCCCGGCCTCGGCGACGCTGGCGATCGCATCTACGGCACGCTGTAGCCGCTGGGCGAGGGCAGATGCACGTGGTCATTCGTGCGTGATTGGTGCGTGCGGGCGCTCGAGTGACGCCCGCACGCATATTTATTAGTGACGGTATGGCCGCCGAGGGCCCAAAACGCGCTTTACCGTATGTGCGATATAAAGAGTGTCTTAAGAAAATGTACAGATGTGTATTAACTTGCGTTTTCCCACTTGTCATTGCCTGTCCGGTTCGTACAATAGTCAGCAACGCTGTCGGGCTGCGTCGGCGCGCGCTGCGATGTTCGTCAAGTACGCTCGTCGGCTATCGCGACCCATTCGTCCTCAGTGCTTGGCCTTTTGTCCGTTTGACACCCCCTGGGGTTAAAGACGCGATTAAGGTTGGGTAACGGTGCATTGATTTTGCAATCATGCGCCCTAAAATACTAGGACGATGTGAGCGGGGTATGGCTCCATGCGGGCTATATGTCGCGAGAAGGGAACGCAGATGCCGGTTGAGCTGGCAGGCCACGTGCCGTTCATCGCAATGGGGTTCGTCGTCGGTCTTGTTGCATTTTTGCCGTTGTACCTTGCGCTTGCTCCGGTGCTGGCGCATCGACGCGATGCCAACATGACCGTGGGCATGTTGGGTATCATGGTGTCGTTTGCGGTGCTCTTTATGGGCGTCGTGATCGTGCACCTGGTAGTCCCCGCGGCGCTCATCGCCTTTTTGTGCGGCGAGCTCGCCGGGTTTTTGATTTGTTGGATCGTGATCGCCTGCATGGTGATTATGAAGGATTAAAGGCGTTGCCCCACCTTGGTGCGGGCAAACAGGGAAGGTGGAATCTTGGACGCATTTGCCAAGTTACCCAGCGCGATCGCCGAGCTCGTCGCTGAGTTCTCCTCGGCTCCGGTCGTGGGTGACCTTAACGCGGGCCTGACGCAGTACTCGTTCTGGCTGCTTATCGCCGCTGTCGTCATGTTCGTGGTCTTCTTCGCGTTTACCAAGAAGCAGACGGTTGTCCCCGAGGGCTTCTTCGTTAACGGCGTCGAGTGGGTCATCGAGTACGTGCAGGACGATATCGCCAAGGGCGTCGTCGGCGACAACTGGAAGAAGCACTTCCCGTTTTTGGCCTCGCTGTTCTTCTTTATCCTGATCAACAACTTTATCGGCCTCATCCCCGGCATGAAGCCCGGCACCGGTGCCATCGGCTGTACCGCCGCCCTTGCACTCGTGTCGTTTGTGTACTTCATCTACTTCGGCATCAAGAAGCACGGTTTCTTTGGGTACTTCAAGAGCCTCGCCCCTGCGGGCGTCGCCTTCCCCATGAACGTCTTCGTGTGGGTCATCGAGCTCTTCTCGCTGTGCCTGCGTCTGATCACGCTCGCCGTCCGTCTGTTCTGCAACATGTTCGCCGGCCACATCGTCATGGGCTCGTTCGCCATCATGGCCACGCTCTTTGCCCAGCCGATGCTGGAGCACTTTACGGCCATGAACGCCGTGGGCGCCCTGCCCAGCGTGGCGTGGGTTTTGATCCTTTTGGTGATCTACGCCGTCGAGCTGATCGTTGCCTTTGTTCAGGCATACGTCTTTACGGTCCTCGAGGCCGTGTACATCCAGATCGCAGAGGCTGACGCCCACTAGCGGTCGCATTCATTTGGTGTTCGGAGGCGCGGCACCCGCGTGCGCCTCTACAACATAGGTATTTATCCTGCGCACATGCGCACGACAAAGGAGGAATCGTGGGAGTTATCGGATATGGTCTCGGCGTTATCGGTGCCGGTCTCGCAATTGGTCTTGCAGCACTCGGTGCTACGAGCGCTATGGCTCGTCAGCCTGAGGTCCAGGGCCGTGCCTTCACCGTCTTCATTCTTGCATCTGCATTCACCGAGGCTCTGGGCCTGATCGGCTTCGTCGTTACGCTGATTTCGTAATTGAGCACGAAGGTAGTCGCCATGAAGCATTTCAACCACGCGAAAGCCGCCGTTGCGCTGACGGGCGCCATGCTCGTCATGCCGGTGTCGGCATTCGCCGAGGAGTCTGAGAACAAGGCCGAGATCCTCGTCCCCAAGATGGCGGAATTCGTCCCTGCACTCATTGCCTTCCTCATCATCTTCATCGTTTTGGCCAAGTTCGCCTGGCCGCAGATTCTGCAGACGATGGAAGAGCGCGGCAAGCGCATCAAGGACAGCCTCGATGAGGCCGAGACCACCAAGCGCAAGGCCATCGAGGCCCGCAAGGAGTCCGACGCCCTCGTCACCGACGCCCGTCGTCAGGCTGCCGACATCGTGACCGCCGCCCGCCAGGACGCCGAGTCCGAGCGCGCCCGTATCATCGCCAAGGCTCACGAGGAGGCCGAGGACATCATCGCCAAGGCCCACGCCAACGCCGAGGACGAGCGCAACTCCATCTATGCCGCCGCTGCCGGCTCCATCGCCGATCTTTCCGTCTCCGTTGCGACCAAGATCGTCGGCGAGGCCCTCGAGAACGACGACGAGCAGCGTCGTCTGATCGAGCGCTACATCAAGGAAGCAGGTAGCCTGAATGCCTAACAGCCGCATGGAGAACAGGGTTCTCGAGACCTATGCACGCACCCTTCTGGAGGCCGCTAAGGCCGAGGGCCATGTGTTCCGCGATCTTCACGAGCTTGAGGTCATCGCGAACGCCAGCCCCGAGGTGCTTGCCGTCCTCGGTACCGTGTTCGAGCGCGGCCAGCTCGATCTTCTGCCGCAGATTGCATCGACTTATCGGATGGTAACCGCGACTGACGAGGACGTCGTAGGCGTCACCGTCACCACGGCTGTCCCGCTCGATGACGAGCTGCGCCGCACGATTACCGAGAAATGCGAGGCCGATCTTAAGCGCAAGGTATTCCTGATCGAGAAGGTCGATCCGTCCGTCATCGGCGGTCTGATTCTCGAGGCCCGCGGCCAGCGTCGCGACGTTACCGTCAAGACCCAGCTGCGTGCAGCGCGTGAGGCCCTCGGTTCCACGATTTTGAATAACGGAGGTGAAGCCTAGTTATGTCCGATACCCTCAATGCCGAAAGCATCGCCCGCGCCCTGCAGGCGAAGCTCGATGGCCTGGCGGCTACCGTCGACACGCAAGAGGTTTCCCATGTTGACGAGGTCGGCGACGGCATCGCGCGCGTCTCGGGACTGCGCAACGCCATGGCCGGCGAGCTCTTGGAGTTCAAGAGCTCCGAGACCGGCGAGACCGTCTACGGCCTTGCCCAGAACCTCGACCGCGATGAGGTCGGTGCCGTTCTGTTTGGTGCCGTCAACGTCATCAAGGAAGGCGACGAGTGCCGCACCACCGGTCGCGTCATGGATATTCCCGTGAGCCGCGCCATGCTCGGCCGCGTCGTCAACCCGCTGGGCCAGCCCATCGACGGCCTGGGCGATATCGTCGCCACGCACCGTCGTCCCATCGAGTTCAAGGCCCCCGGCGTCATCGACCGTACTCCCGTGTGCGAGCCGGTTCAGACCGGTCTGCTCGCCATCGACTCTATGGTGCCTATCGGCCGCGGTCAGCGTGAGCTCATCATTGGCGACCGTAAGACCGGCAAGACCGCTATCGCGATCGACGCCATCCTCAACCAGCGCGGTAAGGACATGGTCTGCATCTACGTCGCCATCGGCCAGAAGGCCTCCACGGTTGCCAACATCCGTGAGACCCTCGCTCAGCACGGCGCGCTCGACTACACCATCATCGTCTCGGCCACCGCTGCCGACTCTGCCCCTATGCAGTACATCGCCCCTATGGCCGGTGCCGCTATCGGCGAGTTCTTTATGTACAACGGCGAGAACGGCGAGCCCGCTTCCGAGACCAACCCCGGCGGCCATGTGCTCGTCATCTACGATGACCTGTCCAAGCAGGCTGTCGCCTATCGTCAGATGTCGCTGACGCTGCATCGTCCGCCCGGACGCGAGGCCTATCCTGGCGACATCTTCTACCTGCACTCTCGTCTGCTCGAGCGTGCCGTCAAGATGTCCAAGAAGAACGGCTACGGCTCCATGACGGCCCTGCCGGTCATCGAGACCCAGGACGGCGACGTCTCGGCCTACATTCCGACCAACGTCATTTCCATTACCGATGGTCAGATCTACCTGCAGTCCGAGCTCTTCTTCCAGGGCCAGCGCCCGGCAGTCGACGTCGGCATCTCGGTGTCGCGCGTCGGTGGCTCCGCTCAAACCAAGGCCATGAAGCAGGTCGCCGGCAATCTCCGTCTGGACCTTGCCGCCTACCGTGAGCTCGCCGGCTTTACCCAGTTCGGTTCCGACCTGGATGCAGCGACCCAAAAGCAGCTCACCCACGGTGCGCACATGACCGAGCTTCTCAAGCAGCCTCGCTTTAAGCCGTTCGACGTCGCCGAGCAGATCGTTACGCTGTTCGCCGGCAACGAGGGCTTCATCGACGACCTGCCCCTTTCCGAGGTGCTGCCGTTCCGCGCCGAGCTGCTCGAGTACATGAACGCTGGCTTTGGTGGCTTGCTGCAGAAGGTCCGTACCAACAAGATCGACGGCGAGACCAAAGAGCAGCTGCTTCAGGCCATCACCGATTTCAAGAACGAGTACGCCTCCAAGCATGCCTCCACCGCGAGTGCAGCTGAGGGCGCAGAGGAGAACTAAGCTCTATGGCTAACCTTCGCGACATTAAGAAGCGAATCTCCTCGGTCACGAGCACCAAGCAGATCACGCGCACGATGGAGATGGTCTCTACGGCCAAGATCCGTCGCGCGCTCGATCGCGCCACGCAGGCTGAGCCCTACAAGAAGGCGCTCACCGACGTCATGCACACTGTTGCGAGCGATGCAGAGACTGCAGGCGACAACCCCATGCTCAAAACGCATGAGGAGTTCAAGCGCGGTCTGATTATCGCGATCACGTCCGATCGCGGTCTGGCAGGCGGCTTCAACGTCAACGTTGAGCGTTCCTGCGAGAAGATCGCTCGCGAATGGGAGCATGATGGCGCCGAGTGCGAGATTATCGCATGCGGTCGCAAGGCGAGCGAGTACTTCCGCAGCCGCGCCAACACGGTCATGCACTTCGAGGGCTCTTCGGCCGATCCGAACCTCGAGGACGCCCGCATGATCGCGAGCTATATCTGCGACGAGTACTCCAAGGGCCAGCTCGACCGCGTCGAGATCGTGTACCATCACGCTCGCAATCGCGTCGATCAGGTTCTTCGTACCGAGCATTTGCTTCCGCTCGACCCCGAGATGGTCGCCATGGCACATGGCCCGCGCAAGAACGCTGACGAGGGCCCCGAGCGTGTCTCGTCCTCGTTCAAGTTCGTGCCGAGCGCCCAGCACGTTCTGGGTGAGCTGGTCCCCAGCTACATCCTGACCGTCATTCACCAGGCGCTGATCGATTCGGCCGCCGCCGAGCAGGGTGCACGTCGTAAGGCCATGCACTCCGCCACGGAGAACGCGACGTCGATCATCTCGACTCTTACCCGTACGTATAACCGCGTGCGTCAGGCTTCCATTACCACGGAGATCAACGAGATCGTGGGCGGAGCCGCAGCATTGGAGGAACACTAATGGCAGATACCACCGTTAAAGCGGCGGTCGAGGAGGCCACGGCGCGTCAGACGGCCGGTGAGGGACGTATCGTCCGTATCATCGGCGCCGTCGTCGACGTTAAGTTCGATGGCGCTGTCCCCTCGATCTACAACGCGCTCACGGTCGAGGCCGATACGCCGATGGGTCACATCAGCACCATCCTGGAGGTTGAGTCTCAGCTTCCCGGCGGTGTTGTTCGTACCGTCGCCATGACGTCGACCGACGGCCTGCAGCGCGGCGTCGTCGCGGTCGACACCGGCGCACCTATGAAGATGCCCGTCGGCCCCGAGACCCTCGGCCGCATTTGGAATGTTATGGGCCAGCCTGTCGACGGCAAGCCCATGCCCCAGATCGATGAGTACTATCCCATCCATCACCCGGCACCTCATTTCGACGAGCTCACCACCAAGACCGAGATCTTCGAGACCGGCATTAAGGCCGTCGACCTGCTCGAGCCCTACATCCGTGGCGGCAAGACGGGTCTGTTCGGCGGCGCCGGCGTCGGCAAGACCGTTCTGATTCAGGAGCTCATCAACAATCTCGCCCAGGAGCACGGCGGCACCTCGGTGTTCACCGGCGTTGGCGAGCGTACCCGCGAGGGTACCGACCTGTTCCTCGAGATGAGCGAGTCTGGCGTTATCGACAAGACCTGCTTGGTCTACGGTCAGATGAACGAGCCGCCCGGAGCGCGTCTGCGTATCGGTCTGGCCGGCCTTACCACCGCTGAGTACTTCCGCGATCGTGGCCAGGACGTTCTACTGTTCATCGATAACATTTTCCGCTTCTCTCAGGCTGGTTCCGAGGTTTCCGCACTTCTGGGCCGTATGCCGTCCGCCGTTGGTTACCAGCCCACGCTGGCTACCGAGATGGGCGACCTCCAGGAGCGCATTACCTCGACCAAGACGGGTTCCATCACCTCCGTTCAGGCTGTCTACGTCCCCGCAGACGACCTGACCGACCCGGCTCCCGCCACGACGTTTACGCACCTCGACGCCACGACCGTCCTTTCGCGTTCCATCGCCGAGCTCGGTCTGTATCCCGCCATCGACCCCTTGGCCTCCTCTTCGGACGCCCTGGATCCCTCGATTGTCGGCGAGGAGCACTATCGCGTGGCCGTCGCAGTCCAGGAGCTGCTCCAGGAGTACTCCGACCTGCAGGACATCATCGCCATTCTGGGTATGGACGAGCTTTCCGAGGAGCAGCGCCTTACGGTCAACCGCGCCCGTAAGCTCCAGCAGTTCCTGTCTCAGTCCTTCCACGTCGCCGAGCAGTTCACCGGCAACCCCGGTGTCTACATCCGCGTCGAGGATACGGTCCGTTCGTTTGCCGCTATTGTCGACGGCGAGTGCGACGACCTGCCCGAGCAGGCGTTCCGTTATGCGTCCACGATTGACGACGTGCGCGAGCGCGCCGCCAAGATGGAGGAGAAGTAGTGGCTATGCAAATCCGCATCGTGTGTCCGGAGAGCTGCGCCTATGAGGGCGAGGCGGCGTTTGTCGCCCTGCCTTCCACGGACGGCGAGTTCGGCATTCTTCCGCGTCACGCTAGCGAGATCTGCACGATCGATCGCGGCTACGTTCGCGTTTGCGATAAGCAAATGGGCACCGTCGACCATACGTTTGCTGTGGACGGCGGCTATGCCCAGGTTGCGGACGATGTCGTGATTGTCCTCGCCGAGCGCGCTTGCGATCTGGCGGGCGTCGATGCCGACAAGGTTAAAGCTGATATTCAAGGTTTTGAAGAGAAGCTGGGTAATTTGTCGGAGGATGATGCACGCCGCGCCTACCTCTATAATGAAATCGCATGGTGTAAGCTCAAGCTTGCCCAATAGTCAAACGATTTAGCGTTCGACCATTTGCGAACACATCATGCCCGGGATGGCCTAGCCACCCCGGGCATGCTTTTTGAAAGGGTAGACCTTGGATATTATCCGTGTTGAAGGCGGCCACGCCATCGGAGGCTCCGTGCCCGTCTCGGGTGCTAAGAACTCCGCGCTCAAACTCATGGCTGCAACGCTTCTGGCACCGGGCAAGACAACGCTTCAAAACGTGCCCGATATTTCCGATGTCCACGTGATGGGCAAGGTGCTCAAGGGCATGGGCGCTACGATCGATGTTCTCGACGAGCACACGCTCGAGATTGATACCTCTCAGGTCGATTCATGGGAGGCCCCCTACGAGCTCGTTGCCAAGATGCGCGCTTCCACCGCCGTCATGGGGCCCCTGCTGGGCCGCTTCCATCGCGCCAAAATTGCCATGCCGGGCGGCTGCAACCTGGGTGCTCGTAAGATCGATATGCACATTCTTGGTCTTGAGGCCCTGGGCGTTGAGTTCGATACCGCCCACGGTTACATCAACGCTAATGCGCCCCAAGGTCTGCGCGGTACCACCGTCACGCTCGAGTTCGCCAGCGTCGGTGCGACCGAGAATCTCATCATGGCCTCTGTGCGCGCACAGGGCACCACGGTTATCGACAATGCCGCCCGCGAGCCCGAGATCGTCGATCTCGCCAACATGCTCAACGAGATGGGCGCCAAGATTGTTGGCGCCGGTACGCCCGTCGTGACTATCGAAGGCGTGGAAGAGCTCCATCCCGTTATCCATCGCGTGGTGGGCGACCGCATCGAGGCCGGTACCTTTATCGTCGCCGGTGCGTTGATGGCGGACGATCGCGGTGTCGATGTCACGGGCTTTTGCCCCATTCATTTGGGCATGGTGCTCAAGAAGATGGAGCTCATGGGTATCGACTGCGAGCGCGTCGAGGATGGCGTCCATGTGAACCGTGCCGAGCGTATCAAGCCGGTCGACATCCAGACGCTTCCGTTCCCCGGTTTCCCGACCGACATGCAGGCGCAGATTATGGTGCTCTCCGCCCTTGCCGACGGCAGTTCCGTTATTACCGAGAACATCTTCGAGAATCGCTTTATGTTTGCCTCTGAGCTGGTGCGCATGGGTGCCGACATTCGTATCGAGAGCCATCATGCCATGATTCATGGCGTCAAGGGCTTCTCGGGTGCACAGGTTACCTCGCCCGATTTGCGCGGCGGAGCGGCCCTCGTCGTAGCGGGCTTGATCGCCGACGGGACGACCGAGGTTTCGGCTATCCATCACATCAAGCGCGGCTACGAGCAGTTTGTCGAAAAGCTGCAGGCGCTCGGCGCGCATGTCGAGCATGCTACCGTCCCCGATCCCGTCATCTACTAATACAGGTTGCCTATGTTTAATAAAAAGCCCCTCGCGGATACCACCACCCGAAGACCCTCAGCTGGTGCGCAGGCCAAGATCTACAGTCGCGATAACGTGGCTCGCTATTCCGAGCGCGCTCGTCAACGCCGCCGTAGCCACACGATTCGTCACGTCGCGCTCATTGTCGTGCTTGGCGTGCTGCTGAGTGCCACTACCGCTGCCGGCCTGTGGTTTGCCACCATTATGGGCAAGCTCGGCGATTCTAATGTCATTACTGACAATCTGCGTCGGGTTCTGGTTGACACCGATGAGGCAAAGGATCCGTTCTACGTGCTGCTTCTTGGCACCGACGGCCGTCCGGGCGAGGATACGTATCGTGCCGACTCGATTATCCTGGCACGCATCGACCCCACGCAAAAGCAGGCGACGCTCATTTCCGTTCCGCGCGACACCAAGGTCGAGTACAAGGGCGAGACCATGAAGATCAACGCCTGCCATACCGTTGGCGGCGCCGAGGCCATGGTCGAGGCGGTCAACGAGCTGTGCGGTGTTCAGATTTCCCACTATGCCGAGGTCAGCTTCGACGGCATGCAGGCGCTGATTGATTCGGTTGGCGGTATCGACATTAACGCAACCGATGATGTTGACGACCCCGAGCACCTGGATATTAAGATTACCGCTGGCCAGCAGCATATGGACGGTGCCACCGCCCTTACCTATGCCCGCTGCCGCTACACCTATGCCGACGGCGATTACACGCGCATGCGCCACCAGCGTCAGGTGCTTGGCGCCCTTGCCAACCAGATTCTCAATAACTTCGATGCCACGAAGATCTTTGGCCTGGTTAATTCGCTGTCCGATATGCTCGTGACCGATATGAGCGTTCAGGATATCGTGGCTACGGTCAATGCCATGCGCGGTATGGATGTCGACGGTATCTACTCGGCCAACCTGCCTTCGTACGCCGACGACAGCACCATGATCGACGGCGTGAGCTATGTCTTTGTCTACGAGGACGAGCTCAAGGAAATGATGGAGCGCGTCGATGCCGGCAAGGATCCCAAGGGTCCCAACACCATGGGTCTTTCCGACGGCTCCAGCTCTACGATCGGTGACCTCAGCAACAACACGTCTGACGACTACGCAAACGGTACCGCAACCTCATCGGTCAGCTCTGACGATTCCGATGACTCAAACGATTCGAGCGATTCGGACTACTACGAAGAGCCCACCGGCGACGGCAACGGCTACGAAGCCAATTATTAGGGTTACGCGGGCTTACCAGCCCGCGTAACCAGTTGACGCTGCAAACCCGCCAGAGCGGCAATCTGCCTTTCAACT
>CAKZUZ010000011.1:0-287338 GCA_937922225.1 uncultured Collinsella sp. | reverse complement strand
CCATGTCGCACGTGAACTCCGAGCCCCGCGGCGCGCTCGGCTTCGCGACGCCCGCGCGCGCCTTCAGGGCGACGCTCGGGGAGGACGCGGCGGCGCTGCTGGACGCCTACGGCGTGGGGGACGTGCCCATCGGGGAACTCGACCTGACGCCGGGGCTCATCGAGAGGGCGCGCGCAGAGAGGGGCGATGCCCCGCTGGCCTAGCCTAGGAGAAAAACGGAATAGACGGACCGACCGTCCGGCTGAGTCTGGGAAGAGGTGCCGGGCGGCGGGCGGAGCATGGCCACCGGACCCATCGAAACACATCTCCACCATTCCTTCAACTGGGAAAATGGCGCCCCCGGGGCCCGAGAGGGGCCGCGGGGGCGTTCGGTTAACTGCGGGAGCGTGCCGTCAGCTCAATGTGTTCGGTTGAGATCGGAAATCAACCAATAAATCAGGAGCTAATTAGGCTACTTACAGATTGTCGGTATCGAGGACAATGGTGAACGGGCCGTCGTTGACCAGGTCGACTTTCATGTCGGCGCCAAAGATGCCGTGCGCCACGTGGTCGACGTCCTGGGCGACGAGCGTCAGAAAGTACTCATAAAGCTCGTTGGCGACATCGGGCGCGCCAGCATCCGTAAACGACGGACGACGGCCGTGGCGGCAATCGGCAAACAGCGTAAACTGCGACACCACGAGCACCTCGCCGTCGACATCGGCAAGCGCCAAGTTAGTCTTGCCGTTCTCGTCCTCGTTGATACGCAGCCCGCGGAGCTTGCCCCATAGTTTATCGGCCTCGGCACGCGTATCGCCATGGCCCACACCCAGCAATACCAGATAGCCGCGCCCAATGCGGCCCACGCACTCGCCGTCGACCGTCACACCGGCGTTGAGCACGCGCTGCACCACCGCACGCACGGCCTACTCCTCGCCCGTCAGTTTGGCGGACAGGTGCTCAAGTGCATGGAAACGATGGCTGATGGCGTTCTTCTCGTCCGCTGTGAGCTCGGCCATAGTCTTGCCCGGCGTATCGACCGGCAGGAACAGCGGGTCGTAGCCAAAGCCGTGGTCGCCGCGGCCCTCGTGTGCGATAACGCCCTCGCAGGCGCCCTCACCATAGGTGACCAGGCCGTCTTGGTCGATGAGCGCAACGACACTCATAAAGCGTGCGGTGCGATCCTCGTCTGCCACGCCTTCCAGATTAACGAGAAGTTTGGCATTGTTGGCGGCATCATCGCCGTGTACGCCCGCATAACGCGCGCTATACACACCCGGCTCACCGTCCAGCGCGTCGACGACCAAGCCGGAATCGTCGGCGATGGCCATAAGGCCCGTCTCCTCGACCGCAGCCTGCGCCTTGATGATGGCGTTCTCCAAAAACGTCGTGCCGTTTTCCTCGGGGTCCTCAAAATCGCCCAGCTGGCCGAGCGCCACAAAGCGCACCTCGGGCATGACCTTGCCCAAAATGGCCTCGATCTCGGTGAGCTTATGGGCGTTACCCGTGGCCACAACAATGGTCGCCGCCGGGTCGAGGGTGTCGATATCAATCTTCTCAAGTGCCATAGATGGCCTCCTTGTCTCTTATAGCAATGCCGTGTAGAGGACAACGAGGGCCTCGGCCTCTCCCCTCTCAATCAACGGCAGTCTTATACTTCGGCGTTTTCGCAGATTAAACCTGCCAAAATCAACATCCCCTTTTGGCAGGTTAGGCGAGGGCTTGACGCTGAAGCTCGATGAGATCGGCGATGCCCTTGTCGCCCAGATCGAGCAGGGCGTTGAGACGCTTGCGGTCGAAGGGCGCCTGCTCGCCGGTACCCTGGAGCTCGATCATCTCGCCAGAGTCGGTGGCGACGAGGTTCATGTCGACCTCGGCGTGGCTGTCCTCGGAATAATCCAAGTCGAGCAGGGTGTTGCCGTCGACGACGCCCATGGAAATAGCGGCAACCTGACCGGTAAGCGGAATGCGCTCGAGCTTGCCCGCCTCGACCCACATGGCAAGGGCGTCGTGCAGCGCCACCCAGGCGCCGGTGATGCTCGCCGTTCGCGTGCCGCCGTCTGCCTGAATCACGTCGCAGTCGACGGTGACGGTGTACTCGCCGAGTGCCTTCATGTTGACGACGGTGCGCAGGCTACGGCCGATCAGACGCTCAATCTCCATGGAGCGACCCTTGCGGTTGGCGTGCTCACGCTTGCAGCGCTTGCCGGTCGATGCCGGCAGCATGGCGTACTCCGCCGTTACCCAACCGGCCTTGGCGCCCTTGCGCCAGCCCGGCACGCCCTCCTCGATGGTGGCAGCGCACAGCACGCGCGTATCGCCAAACTCGGCCAGGCACGAACCGTGGGCATGCTTCATGACGCCGCGAGTAAGCTTGATGGGGCGCAGCTCATTGGCGGCACGGCCGTTGGCACGGTTGACCTGCATGTACTCCATAGAAATATCCTTTCGGCAGAAGAAGAGGGCAAGTCTTTGGACGGTAACCCTACATCTATTTCAGTTCGTCGATATCGACATGCTCGATGCTTTTGAGCGGCTGGCCAAAGATAAAGCTACCCGCCACCGCAAACTCGGCAATGTTATCGGCCGTCGTTGCAAAACGATGCTGCGGCTCGGCTGCGTCGCCCGCCAGCTGCTCGCGGCGCGTGAGAATATCGGTCAGCTCGCGCGTGGTCTCCTCGGCGGAGCTCACCACGCGCACTCCGGGACCCAGCGCATGGCGAATAGGCCCCACGAGCAGCGGGAAATGCGTGCAGCCGAGTACCACGGTATCGATGCCGTGGTCGCGCAGCGGTTCAACCGTAGCGCCGACCAGCGCGCGTACGGCAGGCGTATCGAAGATGTCCTCGTTCTCGAGCCACTGCTCTTGCAGATGCGCGCCCGAGGCGAGCTCGTGCTCAACGACCTCGACAAAGCTCGAGGCAGGGCAGCCGTATACGTCGACGCCGGCATCCAGGTCCTGAATGGCACGCGTGTAAGCGCCTGAGCGAATGGTGAGGTTGGTAGCGAGCACGCCCACCCGGCGCGTGCGGGTGCTGTTGATTGCCGCGCGTGCGCCCGGTGCGATCACACCGATGACGGGGACGTCGAGCACCTGCTGGGCCAAACGCAAGGCCGCTGCAGTCGCCGTGTTGCAGGCGATGACCATAATCTTGACGTCGTGCTTCGACAGCCAACGGCCCGCCTGCAACGCAAACGAGCGCACCTCATCCTCGGTGCGCGTGCCGTAGGGGCAGCGTTTGGTGTCGCCGAAGTAGTAGACGGACTCGTGCGGCAGCACCGTCGCGATGGCGCGCGCAACCGTCAGACCGCCCAAACCAGAATCGAACACACCAATCGGGCGCGTGTCGCCTGTCGGATTCTCGATATCGGACATTACCTCACCAGTCTCTCTCGAAAAGACATGTCCAAGTGCGGCGACGCCGCGCTACGAACGCGCCGCGACCAGCAGCTCTGCCGTCGCCGCCCAACCGTCGACAATTATGCCGCGCGTAACGAAAGCGTTCTCGCAAGCAGCCAGGAACTCGGGCGCGCCGGCGCTCGTCAGGCCATTCTCGACCAGGCAGAACGTGCCCACGTGATCGGCCATGTAGAAGTCGGACTCGGAATCGCCGAGCGCCAACGTCTCCTCGCGCTCGATCCCCAGGTGCTCGCAGAAGCGCGCGATGGCAATGCCCTTGTTGAGGCCGGCGGGATTGATGTTAAACGCGCGACCGTCCTCGACGCGATCGAGCTCGAGCGTCGTCGGCTTGGACAGATGCGTCAGGTGACCGTTACAGGCCCACACCAGGCCGCAGCCGGCCTCGTCCAGGATGGCCTGGACCTCATTGTCGGGCACATCGCCGCGCATGCCGACGGTGACCTCGCGGTACTTGTAGCCGGTCGACATGTCGTTGTGATACTCGATCTTGTGCGGCCAGCGGGCAAGAATCTTCTCGCACACGCCGGTCTGCTCGATCACCTGGTGCGGAGTAAGGCCGCAGGCGGGGTCGTAAGGCATGTCGCCAGTCAGATACTCCCAATCGTTGGCTTTGAGGTCGTACATGACCAGGCCGCCCATCTCACCAATGTAGGAGTTGAGGCCGAGCACGCGCGCGTCCTCGTGGATCATGGTACGGTTGCGGCCCGAGGTGGGAACCACCTGAATGCCAACGCGAGCGAGCGCCACGACGGCCTCGACGAGTTTGGTCGAAGGGTTGCCGTCGTTGTCGCGCAGCACGCACGAGCCGGGCGCGAGCATCGTGGCATCCAGGTCGGTAAAGACGTACTTGACCTTGGCCAAGCGCTCGCGCATCTCGCCCGAAAGCTCGGCAACGGTCGGCAAGGTGTTGTGGGACATGGTTACTCCGTTTACGTAGAAGGGTTTGGACTTGGACGGCATGTTTTGATTGAGGGAACACGCTTATGGCGACAGCGCACTCAGGGCGCCGCCGCCATCATGGTTCATTAGTCAAACTGGGTAACATCGATCAGGCAATTGGCCAACGAAAGGTCGCTCTCGATGGGCACGAACTCGTCACCCACGTGCATGAGCTCCTCGTCACCCTTTGCCAGCAGCAAGACAATGGTGGGAACATCGGGGTTAACGTACTCCTCGCGCGCCGCCTTGAACGCCGCATGCACAGCGGCTTCGCGGTCGAGGATGATCTTGTTCGGCGTATCGTCGGGAACATGTTTGGCAAGCTCGCGACAGACCTTCATGGGATCCTCGTGAGCCGGGTCCTCGTTGGTAAAGATCATCAGGTCGGAATATGGTGCGGCCTCGCGCGGAAGCTGCTCGCGGCGCTCCTGCGCCTTGCCGCCGGCAGCGCCAAACACTGCAATGACTGGACTAGTGGGAAACGCGCGCTTGACCGACGAGAAAAGCGACCGGAACGAAAGCTGGTTGTGAGCGTAGTCAACGACGCAGATCACGCGGCCGTCCTTCGACTCCACGACCTCCATACGGCCCGGCACACGCAGTTTGGAGAGGCCCTTCTTGATAGCCTCGATACCGATGCCGATCTCGCGCGCAGCGGCGATAGCGACCAGCGCGTTTTCCACGTTAAAGTCGCCCGCGATGCCCAGCAGGACCTTCTCCCCCGCCTCGGACTCGTCGGCACACAGGCCATGCAGGTTAAACTCGATGTTAAAGCCGACCATGCGCACATCGCTCGCCCACAGGCTTGCCTCGGGATGCTCGACGCCAACGGTCACCAAGCGCTCGGCCGTCGACGCTGCCTCCAACACACGGTCAACCTCTTCGGTGCCCAGGTTCACCACGGCGGTCTTTGCCTGGTCAAAGATCCTGAGTTTGCTCTCAAAATAATCCTCAAACGTGGGGTGTTCGATCGGCGAGATGTGGTCACGCCCGATGTTGAGGAAGCACGCCACGTCAAACGGCAGATTCTCGACGCGTTGGTACTTGAGCGCCTGGCTCGAGACCTCCATGACCATGGACTGGCGACCGGACTCACGGCAGTTGGCGATATGGCGCCAGACCTCGGGGGCCTCTGGCGTGGTATTGGTGCTCTCGTAGCACTCGATACCATCGTCGGTACTCACCGAGCCGATCATGCCGCAGGACTCGCCCGCCGCTTTGATAATCGACTGGAGCATAAAAGCGGCCGTGGTCTTTCCCTTGGTACCGGTGATGCCCACGATCTTGACGTCGTGGTCGGGACGGTCGTAGACCTCCGGCGGCAACAGGGCCATGGCCGTGCGAACGCTATCAACAACCAGCATCGCAGCACCGCTCTCCTGCGCCAGCGGCTCCAGAGACTCGACCAGCGACTCTTCGCACACAAATGCGACGGCGCCCGCATCGAGCGCCATGCTCAAAAACGCGGGCTTAAAGGCAGCGCCTTTGCAAAAGAACACGTCACCTGCCGAGACCGCGCGCGAATCAAACGAGCAGCCGGTCACGGCACGCTCGTCAACCTGCTCTGATGCGCGCAGCTCACCGCACACATCGAGAAGCTTGGCAAGCGTATCGACCGTGGTCACGGTCGCGGAATCCGAATGGTGCATCTTTCACCTTTCTCAGCCATTTGGCAGGGACGGTTTTTATAGTAACTGAAACGCACCCACGCAAAAACGGCTCCCGGAGGAGCCGTTACGCGCAGGCGTTCGTAAGCCGAGGCTAGGCAGCCTGAACAGCGGGCTGGTCCTCGTCGATAAAGAAGCGCTTGTACCACACCAGGAACACGAGCGGCGTATAGATCTTGCGCTGGAAATCGCCCTTGCCCGCAAAGTGCAGATCGAGCAGGTGCATGAGCTCGTCGGTATCGAAGAACTCGCTTGCCCACGGCGCGGTGAAGTACTCCTTGACATAGTCGTACCACTTTTGCTCGCGCAGCCAGTAGACAATCGGCACCGGGAAGCCCACCTTGGGACGGGTGGCCCACTCATCGGGCAGCGACTTGTTGGCAGCGTGGCGGAGTACTTGTTTGTTGCCGTTCTCGTTGATGCGGTAGCGATCGGGAATATGCTCGGCGAACTCCATGACTTTGCGGTCCAGGAAGGGCACGCGCAGCTCCAGCGAGTGCGCCATGCACATCTTGTCGGCCTTGAGCAGAATGTCGCCCGGGAGCCACATGTTCATGTCCAGGTACTGCTTCTTGACCAGCTCGGGCTGACCTTTCACGCGCGCATAGATGGGAGCGGCAAGCTCGAAGGCGCCATCGCCGGTGTTGTACTCGGGCTTGAGCACGCCGTCGACCTCGCGCTCCGGCCAAACCAGAGCCTGTCCCAGGAACGACTTCTCAGGGATCTCGGCACCCTTGACCAGGAAGTTATGTCCCTTGAAGTACGGCATATGCAACGCCAGGTTACCGAGCGCGCGACGGATGGGCAGCGGCACCATCTTTTTGTACTTGCGGACCGGAACCGTGTCCTCGTAGTAGGCGTAGCCGCCAAAGAGCTCGTCGGCGCCTTCGCCCGAAAGCACGACGGTGACGTCCTTGCGGGCCATCTCGGCCAAGAACCACAGCGGCACGGAAGACAGGTTGGACTGCGGCTCGTCCATGTGATACTGGATGTCCTCGAGCGCACCGAAGAACTCGTCGGCGGTAATCATCTTGCGGACATTCTCGACGCCGAGCTTGTCAGAAAGTTCCTTGGCGTAGTTAGTCTCGTTGAAATTCTTGTAATCGAAGCCCACCGAGAAGGTCTTGTCGGGCATGAGGCAAGCGGCGATGTAGCTGGAGTCGACGCCGCCGGAGAGGAACGACGCGACCTTGACGTCGGCGATGCGATGGGCCTCGACGCTCTCGTGCACGACCTCATCCAGCTCGTCGACGTACTCCTCGAACGGCTTCTCGACGGCAGAGTAATCGCAATCCCAATAGCGCTCGATGTTCATCTTGCCGGTCGGGATGTCTACGGTAAAGTAATGCGCCGGCGGCAGCTTGTAGACACCCTCGAAGAAGGTCTCCTCGGTTGCCGAATACTGCAGCGTCATGTACGGACGCAGGGCCTTTTTGTTGACCGCCTTGTGGAAGTGCGGGTAGTCCAGGAAGCTCTTGATCTCGGAACCGAAGAGCACGCCCGGAGCGCCGTCGCCCGCATCGGCCATGGGATAGTAGTAGAGCGGCTTGATGCCAAAGATATCGCGGGCGCCAAAAAGCTTGTTCTTCTTCTTGTCCCAGATGACGAAGGCGTACATACCGCGCAAGCGATCAAGTACTGCCTCGCCCCACTCCTCATAGCCGTGCAGGAGGCTCTCGGTGTCGGCGCCGCAGTGGAACTTATAGCCCTTGGCCTCGAGCTCGGAGCGAAGCTCCTGAAAGTTGTAGATCTCGCCGTTGAAGACGATAACGACGCTGCCGTCCTCATTGGCCATGGGCTGAGCGCCGGCCTCGGTCAGGTCGAGGATCGACAGGCGGCGGAAGCCCAGGGCAACGCGGCCGTCGATAAACTGGCCGCCCATGTCGGGACCACGATGGACGATGCGGTCCATCATCTTGGTGAGCACCTCGGATTGGTTATCCGTCCCACCGACAAAACCGACAAAACCGCACATATACTATCCCCTCTGCTGTTGCTGGGCATCAAATCGAATCAGTAGCTTTTGAGTATACCCGAGGGCGTAAAGAGGGGCGGAATGTTCAGGCAATCTCAACTGAATCAGCTCCGCTGTGACACGCGCCGGTTACCTTTAATGGATATGAGATGAATGAGGCGATTGTTTTGCTATACTCTCTCCGCACGGGCGATTGGCGCAACGGTTAGCGCAGGTGCTTTACACGCACAAGGCTGGGGGTTCGAATCCCTCATCGCCCACCACTGAATTGTTAGGCTCCCAGCAATGGGAGCCTTTCTTTTTTGGGCCCATCGCAGAGGGATTCGAACCCGCCAGGGTGCGGAGCTGAGGAAACGCGAAGCGTTTTCCAGCGCAGCACGCGAGGGCCGTAGGCCCGAAGCGAAAGCGGGCGGCGTCAGCCGCACGCGACATCCCTCATCGCCCACCACTGAATTGTTAGGCCCCCAGCGATGGAGGCCTTTCCTTTTTTCAGGCCCAGCGCATGGGATTCGAACCCACCAGCACGTCTGTCACAAAGGCCGTGGCCAGAAAATGGCAAAAATGAGTACTGCTACCTTGCTTACAACATATCAAAAGATAGTATTTGCTTAAGTTACGCAACATATGTCCATTATAAGGACTAACAATTGGATCAAAATCGTACATTCATCGCCATTTCGACTAGCTATCTGGCCTTATTAGTCCAAAATTGCTGCTACCAAATCGATAACAGTACTCATATTTGATGTTTTTTGACCAGCAGGTCTCCCCGCCTTAGCAAATCTAAGGCAAAACGGGCTCCAGACCGCTGAATCATGCCACATAGGGCACGTCCGCAGTCCGGAACCCGGTCAAAGTTAAGTTATTTCGCTGTGTTAGGCCAAAACGTCCGACAGGATCTCGATCAGACTGTCCACGTCGGATTCCTCGCAGACGAGCGGCGGCAGGAAACGCAGCGTATGAGCACCTGTAGCGTTAATCACGGCACCGGCGGCCAGCGCGCGGGCAACAATATCATGCGCGTCGCCCGCGGCATCATCCAGATCACAGCCGAGCATCAAGCCGCGGCCACGCACCTCGGTCACGTGCGGCAGCTTGGCGAGCTTTGCCTCCATATAGGCGCCTACCTTGGCAACATGGTCGGCATAATCGCCGTGCACGAGCGCGGAGAGCGTCGCGGCGCACGCCGCGATGGCCAAGCAGCTACCGCCAAAGGTCGAGCCGTGGTCGCCCGGCTTAAACACGTCGGCAATCTCCTTCTTTGCCACGACGGCACCCATGGGCACGCCATCAGCAATGCCCTTGGCAAGGCTCATGATGTCGGGTTCCACGCCATAGGTTTGGAATGCAAACGGCTTGCCGGAGCGGAAGATGCCGCACTGGACCTCGTCGGCGATAAGCACGGCGCCCACTTCGTGTGCCAGGTCGCGCGCTGCCGCCATAAACTCCTCGGTCATGGGATGCACGCCACTCTCACCCTGGATCGGCTCGAGCATCACGGCACAAATCTCGCTCCCCAGCTGCTTAAAGATCGCACGCAGCTCGTCCACATCGTTGGGCGTGCAGGCCACAAAGCCACCCGGCAGCGGGCGGAAGCTGTCCTGCAGCCAATCCTGCATGGTGGCGGCAATGGTCTCGAGCGTACGGCCGTGGAAGCCGCCGCGCATGCACACGATGGTGTTGCCGCCATTACCGGCACGCTTGGCGTACAGACGTGCGAGCTTCATGGAGCCCTCGTTGGCCTCGGCACCGGAATTGGCAAAGAACGTCTCCCACACCTGCTCGCCCGCAGCCGGAGCACCAAGAGCAGCTGCCGTGGTCTCATCGCCGGCGACAATGGCATCGGCAAGCACGCGCGCACCATCTACGTCGTCGTTAGCAAGCTTGGACAGCAGCGCCGCGACCTGTCCGCGCTGCTCGATGTAGAAGTAATTGGAGACATGCATGAGCTTTTTGGTCTGTGCCTCGAGCGCCGAGAGCACAGCCGGGTCGCCATGACCTAGGCTGCACACGCCGATGCCGGCAAGAAAGTCGAGGTACTCACGGCCATCGTCGCCGGTGAGCTTCATGCCGTGACCCTCGACAAACTCGACCGGAAAGCGGCCAAAGGTATGCATAACGTAATGGGATTCAAGCGATTGCTGAGCTGCAAGTGACATGGGATGCCTTTCGTTGAGCGCCGGACGGCGCGGGGCTATGGGTGAGGAATGGGGCGGCTGCAGGTCAGCTAGACCGTCTGAAGCTTCTCGACCTCGTCGAGGTTCTCGGTCAGACGCGCAGCAAACGTCGAAAGCGGATGCGGATGCGTATCGAACTCGTAAGCCGTCTCGGTGGAATGGATCACGGTGCCGACGCCGGCATCGGTCAGCAGCTCCAGGAGCAGCGAATGCGGCGTCGTGCCGTTGATGATGTGGGCTCGGAACACGCCAGCGGTAAGCGCGTCGACAGCCGCACGAAGCTTGGGGATCATGCCCTTATCGACCTCGCCGCCGTAGAGCATTTCGTTAACCTCGCCGAGCGTTAGGTTGGAGATAAGTGAGTCCTTGTCACTAAAGTCCTTGTACAGGCCATCGACATCGGTCAAAAAGATCGCCTTATGCGCGTGGAGCGCTGCCGCAACGGCACCGGCGGCGGTATCGGCGTTGATGTTGAAGAAGCCACCGTCCTCCCCCGCCGCGACGGTAGCGATGACGGGGATGTACTCACTATCGAGTAAGCGCTCGATATAGTCGGTGTTGACGTGCGTCACTTTGCCCACGCGACCGAGCTCGGGGTCTAGCGGCTCGGCGATAAGCGTGCCGGCATCGCTGCCCGACACGCCCACGGCCAGGTTGCCGTGCTGGTTAATGGCAGCAACCAACTCCTGGTTGACCTTTCCGCCCAGCACCTCGCGCACGATATCCATGGTATCCGGTGTGGTCACGCGCTGACCGTTCTTAAACTCGACAGGGATGTCATAGTGGCTCAGCGCCTCGTTGATGGCCTTGCCGCCGCCATGCACGATGACGGGGCGCATGCCGATAATCTTGAGCAGGACGATGTCGCTCATCACGTCGCGGCGCAGTTGCTCGTCGACCATGGCGGCACCGCCGTACTTGATAACGACTGTCTTGCCGGTCAGGTTTTTAATCCACGGCAGCGCCTCAAACAGCAGCTGCGCGGTTGCTTCGTTGGATTCGCTCGAACGACAATCGCGTGCGAATTTCATAATCTGCCTCGTCTTTCGTATCGTTATCGCGCCGTGCTCCGCTGTCCGCAATCGCGGCAAGATGCGCAGCGTGCCTGGAATCTAGGAACGGTAATCGTCGTTGATGGAGATGTACTCATGCGTGAGGTCGCAGGTCCACACGGTCGTTGCCGCGTCGCCTGCGCCCAGGTCGACCGAGATCACGATCTCGGGCGCCTCGAAACGCCGTAGAGCCTCGTCCTCGTCAAAGGGAACAGTCAGACCGTCGCGACAGACAGGCATGCCCATCATGTCGATGGAAACGTCTTCCTGATTAAACTTCACGCCGCACTTGCCAAGCGCCATAGCAACGCGGCCCCAGTTGCAGTCGTGGCCGGCGATGCAAGTCTTAACGAGCGGCGAGTTGGCAACGGCGCGGGCGGCGAGATCAGCTTCCTCGTCGTTGGCGGCGCCGGTAACGTTGACCGTAACAAGCTTGGATGCGCCCTCGCCATCGGCGGCGATATTGCGCGCCAGGCTCTCGCACACCTCGTGCACGGCAAATGTCAACTCGTCAAACGCGTCGGAGCCCTCGACGATGGCCTCGGCATCTGCGGCAGCAGCGCCGGAGGCAAGCATTATGCAGGTGTCGTTAGTCGAGGTGTCGGAATCGACCGTCACTTTATTAAAGGTCTGTTTAACGGTCGAGAGCAGCAGGGTGTGGAGCGCCGCCGGCTCGACGGGGGCATCGGTAGTAATGACCGCGATCATGGTAGCCATATTGGGCATGATCATGCCCGAGCCCTTGCACATGCCGCCCACCGTATAGGCGTTGCCCGCATGCCCCGCAGCCTCACTGCGATAGCGAACGGCATACTCCTTGGAGTGCGTATCGGTCGTCATGATGGCACGGGCCGCATCGGCACCGCCATGGGCAGAGAGCGCCTCGTAGGCGGACGGAACAGCCGTCTCAAACGTGTCGATCGGCAGAATCTGCCCGATCACGCCTGTGGATGCAACTAGGATCTGCTGGGGTTCGCAGCCGATGACCTGCGACGCGATGTTGCACGTCTCGCGCGCGCAGGCAAGGCCGGTCTCGCCCGTGGCGGCGTTCGCGTTGCCGGAGTTGATTGAAACACCGGCGATGATGCCATAGCCCTTGTCCGCACCGCCCAGGTTGGCACGGCTCACCTGCACGGGCGCCGCGCAAAAGCGGTTGGTCGTAAACACGCCGGCGCCGGGACAGGGCTTATCGGGCACGACGAGCGCATAGTCCAAGCGCTCGGGATTCTTCCGGAATCCCGCATGAATGCCCGCAGCCTTAAAACCAGCCGCAGCCGTAACGCCGCCCTCGACGGCGCGAATCTTGATATCAAACAGCTCGGTATTCATCGTCTTTATGACTCCTTATGTCAAACAAAAAACGGACATCGGTTGGTGCGCCATGCCAGTCGTGATCATGAGACCAGCTCAAGAGTGGCGCCCCACTCGATGCCCGACTACCAAATCATTAACAATCGAATGTGCTACACCGGGCACGCCACTGTGGGCAAGCCTCGTCGCTCGTCAAAGCCAAAGACGATATTGGCGCACTGGACCGCTTGGCCCGCAGCGCCCTTGCACAGATTGTCGATGGCGCCCGTAGCCACCAGAACGCCCGCGCGCTTGTTGAGCGCGAGGCCGATCTGGGCGGCGTTGGTGCCGACGACCGAAGCCGTCTTGGGCTGCTGGCCGGCGTCGAGTACGCGCACGAAAGTGCGACCAGCGTAGAACTGCTTGTAATAGTCGACAACGTCCTCAAGGGTCAGGGAGTCGATGGCCTGCGGCGTGAGCGGCAGCGTCACCGTGGAGAGCAGGCCGCGCTTGAGCGGTGCCAGATGCGGGGTGAAGACGACGCGATCGGTCAGGCCAAGGATTTGCTCAATCTCGGGCGTGTGGCGATGCTTGCCCACGCCGTAGGCCTCCAAGTTCTCGTCGGCGCTGCAAAAATGCGTACGAGCGTTGCAGGACTTGCCGGCACCCGTCACACCGCTGATGGCATCAACGATCACGGGGCCGCTCTGGGCAACCCAGCCAGCGCGCACAGCGGGCGCGGCGGCAAGGCTCGTTGCGGTGGGATAGCAACCGGCGCAGGCGACCAGCACGGGTTTGCCGTCGACATGGTCGGATGCGGCGGTCTCCAAGTCCCGGCAGAACAGCTCGGGCAGGCCAAAGGCACGGGTCTTGAGCAGCTCGGGGCTCGTATGCTCGGCGGCATACCATGTCTCAAAGACAGACGCGTCGCTCAGACGGTAATCGGCCGAAAGATCAAAGCAGGAGACGCCCGATGCAAGCAGCGCGGGTACCTGTGCCATGGCAGCCGTGTGCGGCACGGCCAAGAAGACGGCGTCGCAGGATTTAAGCTCAGGCGCGTCATGCGTGGTGAAAACCAGGTCGCTCACGCCAGCAAAGCTCGGATACACCGCAGACAGCGGCTGGCCGGCATCGGCGTTGGACGTAATGGCAACAAGTTCAAACTCGGGATGACCGAGCACGAGGCGAATGAGCTCGGCTCCGGCATATCCAGCCGCGCCGACGATTCCAACCTTCAAAGACATATCAGACTCCTTGTCTGCGATTTATGCACCGATGCGCATTTCACAGCGGCAGTTATGAAGTAGGTTGAGACTTTAGCACCAAAAGATGCATGATTACGTAAATGGCTTGCATCTTCATGCATTGAAACATTCCCGACACATTCGCTCGAAGGAATTGACAAATGGAGCGGACCCCGTATTGACCGGCGCTCCTAACGGCGCCGGGCAATACGGGGCCCGCCCATGCGAAAACCAAGTTGTTAGGATAAGCCAGCCGGCTAGAGCTCGACCGGCGCCCATTCGTCGTGATTGCAGATAAATGCCTCGGGATCCTCGACGCTAAAGAAGACGAGCGCAGGGTCGTTAGGCCCCTCATAGTGCTCGCTCAAGCGCTCAAGATGCTTCCATCCGGCCTCGCGCATTTCGCTCGAAGCCCGGTCTTCCAGTCCCGCACGCCCGCGCAGGATCAACCAACCGTGGCCCGGCCACCAACTCGTGGCCTCAAAGCGCTGGTTTTGCAGCAGCTCCTGCCACACATCTTTGGTGCGCGCTGTCACAAACCACAGCCTGCCGTCCTGAATCTGTGCAAACGAGAACGGACGCACATGCGGCTGCCCGTCCACGCTCGTCGCCAGATACCACGCCGGCACCGACGTCAGATACTCCAGCACCGTATTCAATCCGTCCACGTTTCCTCCTGTCGCCTGACCAGTCTTTTTGCAATGGGTAGTCAATTTGGGAAATCAGAGCTCGAGGCGCTCTTCGCTGCCGTCGATATCGCAGAACCGTGCGGCGATGTTGCGGACCGAGAAGAATGCAAGGCGGCCGTCGTTGGCGCTATCGTGTTGCTCGCCAATGCCCACCATGTGCCTAAAGCCCGCCTGGCGCACCTTGTCGCTCACGACTGCATCGTCCTCGAGCGCGGCCTCACCGGTTAACACGATCCAGCACTCCCCCGGCTTCCAGCCCGATACCTCAAACTTGGGATTCGCGCTCAACTCCGCCCACACGTCCTTGTCGCGCGACGTGCAAAACCACAGCTTGCCGTCATCGACCATGGCAAACGAAAACGGCCTCACGCGGGGCTGATGCCCGTCGCTCGCATCGGTCGTAGCAAGATACCACGCCGGAATGCGCCTGAGATACGAGCAGACGCGCTCGAGCTGAGCCGTGCGATCGATGTCGGTCATAGAGACCCCTTTCTTGCGCTCGAATCGAGCTTAGACAAATTGAAGATTGATAACGACAACGCATACCACCAGCAGCGCCGTCACCACCGCAGCCAGCGCATCCCCGCGGCGAAATGCAAGCGCATGCAGGCGCGTGCGGCCCTGCTCGCCGTGATAGCAGCGTGCATCCATGGCAGCAGACAGCGTCTCGGCATGGCGGAACACGCCCGTGAACAGCGGAATCGCCACACTGCCGAGCATACGCACGCCACCGAGCGGGCCTCCCGTCACGCGCGCACCGCGGCTCGCCTGCGCATCGGCCGTCTGCTTCATCTCGGTGGCAAACTGCGGCATAAAGCGCAGCGCGATACCCATAATCATGCCGAGCTCGTGCGCAGGAAGTCCCACACGCGCAAACGGCGCGAGCAGGCGCTCAAAGCCCGCGGTGAGGTCGAGTGTCGGTGTGGTGAGCGTAATGGCGCTCATGCCGGCCATCATCAAGCTCAGGCGGCACGCCATAAAGGCGGCGGAATGCAGCGAGCCCTCGCTTATCTGCAAAAAGCCGAGCTGCCACAGAATGCGCCCGTTCTGGTCGGTAAACAAGTTGAGCACCGCGACCACGACGACGATTGCCAGCAGTGGCGCCATCGACGACAGAACGCGACGAGCCGGCACCCGGGACACGGCATAGATCAGCACAACGAAAATTGCGACCGGGGCCAGTCCGCGGAAGCCACTGACCGTGAGCGTCGTGATCAGAAACGCAAAGCCCAAGAGCAACTTGGTTCGCGGGTCTAGGCGGTGGATTGCACTATCGCCGGGATAGTAACTGCCAAACGAAAACGCCTCCATCAGCAGCTCTCCTCTCACGCGACCGTCTTGGATTTAGCAATGTCCGAGACGTTAGAAGAACCGTCTGAGCGACCGATCAGCAGGTCCACCAACTCGTCTGCCAGCGACTCAACCGTATAGAGGCCGTCAAAGCGCAGCGGCACGCCTGCCTTCGCAAGCGCCAGCGCCATGCGCTGGGCGGCGGGAACACCCAAGCCGATTGATTTAAGCTCATCCGCATGCGCAAAAACCTGAGCGGGCGTGCCCTCGGCAAACACCGCGCCCTCGTTCATCACGACAATACGGTCGCAGTAATTGGCCAGGTCATCCATGCTGTGCGAAACCATGACAACAGTCAGGCCATCGCGGTGAAGTCGATCGATAAGCTCAAGGAAATCCCTGCGCGCAGCCGGATCGAGCCCCGCCATGGGTTCATCGAGCACCAGGACTTCGGGCTCCATGGCGAGCACGCCGGCGAATGCCACACGCCGTTGCTGACCGCCCGAAAGCTCAAAGGGACTCTTGTCGCCGACCGTGGAAAGGTCGAGGCCCACGCGTGAGAGAGATGAATCGACACGACGGTCGACTTCATCTTGCGGCAAGCCAAGGTTGTGCGGACCAAACGCCACGTCCTGCGCCACGGTTTCGGCAAACAGCTGACGCTCAGGATATTGAAACACCACGCCGACCTTGGCCTTAACCGCGGCGGCGTCTTTCTTGTTTGATAGGTCGAGCCCCAACGCGCAAATGCTTCCCTCCTGCGGACGGATCAGCCCGTTGAGATGCTGGACCAGCGTCGATTTACCCGAGCCGGTATGACCCGCCAGGCCCAGAAACTCGCCGCGACGCACCATCAACGATACATCGCGCAGCGCCCACGGGCTGCTGGGGTCGTTTCCCCAGAGAGCCTGTTTGCTCGATTTGCCCGCAGTGACCGAGCGCTTATGCCAGCGACGGCGCTCGCGTGGACTGAGCGAATAGCTGTACGAAACATGGGATAGCTCGATGACGGGCTCCGACGCGTTGCCCTCGTTGTCTACCGGAACAGTGCCGTCAGCGATTTCCAACTGGGACGCGGAAGGCTGCCCCGCAGTGCCTGCCCCGCTCCGCTCGGTATAGGCCTGCGCAACCTCGGCAACCATATCCGCCTCGCGCACCTGCGCGCAAACGGGTACGCCCTTCGCACGAAGTGCCATGCCCAAACGGCACGACTCCGGCATATCTAGATTGAGCTGCGCGAGTTCGTCCGCTCGCGTCAAGATTTCCTCGGGCGTACCAAGCATGGCAACGCGCCCAGCCCGAAACACCGCGACACGATCGGCCTCGGCGGCCTCTTCCATAAAGTGCGTAATCATCACGATGGTCATGCCGCGATCGTGCAACGCGTGGCAAGCCTTCATGAGGCCCTTGCGTCCACGCGGATCGAGCATCGAGGACGCCTCGTCCAAAATGAGCACGCGCGGTTCCATGGCGAGCACACCGGCAAGCGCCACGCGCTGCTTTTGACCGCCCGAAAGCGCGTGGGTCTCGTGGCGCTCAAAGCCCACCAGGCCCACGCCTTTCAGCGCCTCGCGTACGCGCTGCGCAATCTGGGCCGATTCCACCCCAAGGTTTTCGGGACCAAAAGCAACATCGTCCTCGACAAGCGTTGCCACCAGCTGGTCATCGGGATTTTGGAATACCATGCCCGCAGTCGAGCGGATGTCGTAGACCAGCTCGGGATCGGACGCGTCCATGCCGTTGATGCGTACCGTGCCCGCATCGGGCTGCAGCAGCGCATTCAGATGCTTGGCAAACGTCGACTTACCCGACCCATTGCCACCGAGGATGCAGAAAAACTCGCCGTCCTCGATGTTCAGATCGACACCGTCGAGTGCCGACACGGCACCGTCATAGCTAAAGGAAACGCCCCGACACTCAATCATGCGCGGCCTTTGACCTGGTCCTTTTTAGGCGTGATGAGGTTGGAAACCGCCTTGTACACCGCAAGCGTCAATACCGAATTAAGCACGGTCTTGATAAGGTTGAACGGCAGCACGGCAGGAATCATGAGCGGGGCGATCACATCGACCGAGCCATACCAGAACCATACGCCAATGGTAAGGTTAGCGACCATAGACAGCGCCGTAGCGGCAATGACACCGAGCACCAAGCCAATCACGGCACCCTTATAGGTGTGCATCTTCTGGTACACGATAGCCGCGGGCAGAATATAACCCAGCGTGGCAACCAGGTTCATAAGCGCGCCGACCCAGTCACCCGTGGTGAGCGCATGGATAACGATAGCCATAGCGGCAACAGCGGTACCGGCGCCGGGACCATACGCAAACCCGCACACCATCGCCGGCACTAGCGACGGGTCATACGTTAAAAACGGCGCCGAAGGAAGGATAGGTAGCTGCACATACATAAACAACGCACCCAAGGCACACATCAGCGCCATGGTAACGAGCTGTTTGGTACTCCACCTATTCGTGTTCTCAAAATGGATATGCTGCAACTGTTCAGACATAAGATCACCTGCCTCTTTCATCCGGACTCTAACCGTTGGTACTGGGATCTCACCAGTTCAGCCGGCATGCGAACCAACGCACACACGGGTCGCAGACTCATCGGCTCGGTCGCAGGCATCTCGCCTGCGCCACGGCGCCCCTTTGACACCGCCCGACTTACCGCCAGTGGGGAATTTCACCCCGCCCTGAAACAGCAATTGCAAGTGTAGCACGAGCGAGCATTGGCGCAAGTATGCCGAGGGTAATTTGTGGCGGGGATCAGTTGCCACAACAACCACGTTCCCCACCCATCCCAAAGTAACGCGCCTTTCGCGCAAAGCGCGAAACAGCGAAAGGGACACGTATTCCCATCAACCACGTCCTTCTCCGCGAGCCGACCTCAAGGCCGTAAACGCAGGGAGTCCGGGGGCGTGACGGGGGTTTCTCTCCGGAATATTCCGCAGGACGCAAAGAGGCTCCGCAGCGCGAAGCGCGATGCGGAGCCTCTTTGCATGTCCGAGGACGTTCCGGAGAGAAACCCCCGTCACGCCCCCGGATTCCCGGTGGGAGTTCTAGACCTTGTCGGCCTTAGTACATACCGCCGCCCTGCTGACCAGCGGTAGCAGCAGCGATAGCGTCCTCAAGCTGAGTGTTCTTGGGCACATCGGAGACGGTGGCCTCGGTGATGAGAATCAGGCTGGCGACAGAAGCAGCGTTCTGCAGGGTGACGCGGCTGACCTTGACGGGGTCGAGGACGCCCATCTCGATCATGTCGCCCCACTCGCCGTTGGCAGAGTTGAGACCCTGGCCGGCGGGCAGCTCGGCAACCTTGTCGACCACGACAGCGCCCTCAAAGCCAGCGTTCTTGGCGATGGTGGCGACCGGAGCGGTCAGAGCCTTCTTGACGATATCGACACCGATCTTCTCCTCGGGGTCGTCGATCTCGACAGCATCGAGCGCAGGAGCAGCGTCCATGAAGGCGACGCCGCCGCCGGCGACGATGCCCTCCTCGACAGCAGCGCGGGTAGCCTGCAGGGCGTCCTCGACGCGGTGCTTGATCTCCTTGAGCTCGGACTCGGTAGCAGCGCCGACCTTGATGACGGCAACGCCACCGGAGAGCTTGGCCAGGCGCTCCTGGAGCTTCTCACGGTCGAAGTCAGAGGTGGTGTTCTCCATCTCGCCCTTGATCTGAGCGATGCGGGCGTCGATGGCCTCCTTGGAGCCAGCGCCGCCGACGACGACGGTGTTGTCCTTGGAGATGGTGACGGACTTGGCGGTACCGAGCATATCGGCGGTGATGTCAGCGACCTTCACGCCCAGCTCGTCCAGAGCAGCCTGGCCACCGGTGAGGACGGCGATGTCCTCCAGGATGCGCTTGCGGCGATCGCCGTAGCCCGGGGCCTTGACGGCGCAGACGTTGAGGGCGCCACGGATCTTGTTGAGGACGAGGGTCGGCAGAGCCTCGCCATCGATGTCCTCAGCGATGATGAGCAGGCCACGGCCAGCGCGCTGGACAGCCTCGAGAACAGGCATGATGTCCTGGACGCTGGAGATCTTCTGGTCGGTGATGAGGATGTACGGATCCTTCATCACGGCCTCCATGCGGTCGTTATCCGTGACGAAGTAAGCGGAGACGTAGCCCTTGTCGAACTGCATGCCCTCGACGGTGTCGATGGTGATGTCGAACGTCTGGGAATCCTCGACGGTGATGACGCCGTCCTTGCCCACGACCTCCATGGCCTCGGCGATCTTCTCGCCGACCTCGGGGTCACCGGCGGAGATGGTACCGACGGAAGCAATCTGCTCCTTGGTCTCGACCGGCTTGGCCTGTTTCTTCATCTCGGCGACGGCGGCGTTGACGGCCTTGTCGATGCCGCGACGGATGGCCAGCGGGTTGGCGCCAGCGGCGACGTTGCGCAGACCGTCGTTGACGATGGCTTGAGCGAGCAGGGTTGCGGTGGTGGTGCCGTCACCCACGGTGTCGTTGGTCTTGGTGGCGACCTCCTTCACCAGCTGAGCGCCCATGTTCTCGATGTTGTCCTCGAGCTCGATCTCCTTGGCGACAGAAACGCCGTCGTTGGTGATGGTCGGAGCACCGAACGTGCGCTGCAGCGCAACGTAGCGGCCCTTGGGGCCCATGGTGACGGTAACGGCGTCGGCCAGAGTGTTGACGCCCTTGGCAAGCTTAGCGCGGGCATCGGTGTTGAACGTAATGTTCTTTGCCATGGTAGGTAATCCTCCAAAAGAAATGTGACTCGCGTCGCCGCTTCCGAGTCCTATGCGACGATCGCGTTCAAAGACGATTCAGAGATTCTGACGAGACTAGGCCTCGACGACGGCGTAGATGTCGTCGGCGCGCATCAGCAGATACTTCTCGCCGTCGACCTTGACCTCGTTGCCACCGAACTTACCGTAGATGACAACGTCACCGACCTTGACGTCCATGGGGATGCGCTCACCCTTGTCGTTGACCTTGCCAGCGCCAACGGCAACGATGGTGCCGCGCTGCGGCTTCTCCTGAGCGTTGCTGGCGATATACAGACCAGAAGCGGTCTTCTGCTCGGCCTCGTCGGGCTTGACCAGAACACGATCTGCAAGCGGCTTCAAAGACGACATGCTTGTCTCCTCCTTTTTGGGCCGCGCGGTTATACCACGCGAATTAACCCTTTTTGTTTGCGTACGCGTTGAATGGTACCCACGAATGGCGGGTTATACAACACGGAGTCAAAAAATCTTATTTTTTGGCACTTAGATTTTCTGAATGCCGGGGGATAACTTAGCGGTGGCTCCCGTGTGGCTCCGGAGGGGCGGGGCATAAGGTTTCCTGCTCGGGCAGTCCTGCTCGCACGAAGGCCACATTAAGTGGCCTTCGGCTCGTGCGGAACTCGCGATAAACCTTATGCCCCGCCCCTCCGGAGCCACACGGGAGGCAGGTTAACTAATTCGGGCCCGGCATTCAGAAAAGTCAGTGCAGCAAAATGGCGATGCGGATGGTGCGAATAAGAAAGGGACACGTTGCTGAAACGTGCCCCTTATGAGTGGGGTATGAGGTTAGCGCTCGTAGATTAAGTTGCCCGCCAGGTAGGTGGCCTGAACCTTGGTGGCTTGGAGTTCTTGGGGGTCGATGGTGAGTGGGTTTTGGTCCAGGACTACCAGGTCGGCGTATTTGCCGGGTTCTAGGCTGCCGAGGTTTTGCTCGTCGCCCGCTGCATAGGCGCTGCCCAGGGTGTAGTTGCGCAGAGCCGTTGCCGCATCGATACGCTCGCTCGGCAACCAGCCGCCCTCGGGCCAGTGGCTTTTGGGGTCTTGGCGCGTAATAGCCGTGTAGAGCACGTTCATGCTGGTAACAGGCGTGATGGGGCTGTCGGTACCGAAGGCTTGGCGAATGCCGCGCTGCTTATAGGTTGCAAACGGCCACATGATGCGGCTGCGCTCCATGCCCAAATCGCGCTCGGGGCCGCCCGGATCGAGCGTGATGTGGCAGGGCTGGCTCGAGGCGACCACGTTGAGCTTGCGCAGGCGGTCGATGTCCTCGGGCAGGAGGTTCTCCAGATGCTCGAGTGTGTTATGGCCGTGCTGGGGCAGGCCGTACAGGTCGGCGGCCTCCTCGAAGATATCCAGCGCGGCATGAATCGCACCGTCGCCGATGACGTGGATACGCACAGTGTGGCCGCGCTCCGCAGCCGCCAGAACCAGCTTACGCATGCGCTCGGCAGGAACTGTCAGACGGCCCTGGTCGCCCGGGAAGCGCGGATTGGTATAGGGCTCGGTGAGATATGCCGTGTGTTCGCTCGACACGCCGTCGAAGAACTGCTTAAAGCCCGGTGCCGAGAGCAGCGCGTTGTTCGCGTAGCGGGTCTGTAGCTCTTCCAAGCGCGATTGGTCATCCAGCAGCGTGGGAAACAAATGGGCGCGGATGCCCAGCTTGCCGGCGGCCTGCAGCTTGTCGTAGACATCGTCGCGGATAAAGTCGCAGCCCGGCATGGGCATGAGCGACATATCGCATATCGAGGTGATGCCCTGCTCGGCCATCCGCCTCATTTGATCGGCGTAAGCGCTTGCGATGCGATCCTCGCCCAGCCACTCAAGGCAGCGCGGTAGCAGCTGCATGGCAGCCGCCTCGTGAGCAATGCCCGTGAGCTCGCCGTTTGCATCCTTGTCGTAGCTGCCGCCCGCTGGCGGCTCGCTGTCGCGTGTGACGCCGAGCGCCTCGAGTGCGCGGCTGTTGAGCCAAAGCGTATGCCCGTCGCCCGAATACATAACGCAGGGACGATCGGGGAATGCCGCATCGAGCGACGCCTTGGTAGGATGCTCGGGCGGGTCCCAACGGTAGTCGCGCCAGCCCTGCGTCACAACCCAAGCGTCATCGGGCAGGTCCTTGGAAAACTCGAGCGCGTGCTGCACCAGCGCAGTCTCGGACGTGCCCATATCCATGAGCATGTACGGCGAGGAGCCGACCGAGGTATGGAAAAAGTGCAGGTGCGCGTCATGGAAACCGGGGCAGACAAACTGCTCGCCGTAGTCGATAACCGGCGTGGCGGCAGGCGCGGCGGCAATCACGTCATCGGGCGCACCGACTGCGACGATACGGTCGCCTGCGATGGCAATCGCCAGCTCGCGGGCGGTATCGATGCCGTCTTGCGCGGTAAAGACGTTCTTAGAGCGGATAATCCGATCGATATGTTGCATGGGCATCCCCATCTCTGGCAGGAAATTCAACACCCCCGAGTGTACTCCCCCGCCCTTGTAACAAAACCCCAAGCGGCAAACGGCAACTTTACCAGCCCTAGCGGCAGGTGGCATACTGGAGAGAGCCTGTACGATTTTGCGATCAACCCAGCAAGGAGCAAATCGACCATGACGAAGACCAAGGCACAGCAGATTATGGCGGCGACCGAGGCTCGCGCGGCTGACGACGTCACCGCAGCCATCAAAGATATCGCTACCGAGTTTGAACCCTATATCATCAAGCAGCGCCGCCACTTCCATAAGCACCCGGAGCTGAGCCTTGCCGAGGAGCGCACGACTTCTGACATCGCCAACCAGCTCGACGCCATGAATATCCCCTACGAGCGTCCCCTTAAGACGGGCCTTGTGGCAACCCTTCGCGGCACCGCGCCCGACGCCTATCGCGAGGACGGCACGCCACGCCGCCGCATCCTGCTGCGCGCCGACATCGACGCCCTGCCCGTCACCGAGCAGACCGGCGAGGAGTTTGCCAGCGTCAACGAGGGCTGCATGCACGCCTGCGGCCACGACTGCCACATCGCCATGATGCTCGGCACGCTGCAAATCCTGCGCCATATGACCGACGACATCCACGGCGAAGTCCGCATCGTCTTCCAACCCAGCGAGGAAAACGGCCAGGGCGCCAAGCTCATGATCGGCACGGGCGTGCTCGACGGCGTCGATGGCGCCTACGCCGCGCACATCTGGAGTGAGGTCGACGCCGGCACCGTGAGCTGCGAGCCCGGACCGCGCATGGCCAATACCGACTGGTTCCGCATCGACGTCCGCGGCACCTCGTGCCACGGCGCCATGCCCCAGCGCGGTCACGACGCCGTTATGGTTGCCGCCGAGATCGTCAACGCTCTGCAGACCATCGTTTCGCGCGAGATCAGTCCCTACGAGCCGGCCGTCATTACCGTCGGCGAGCTGCACGGCGGCACCGCGCGCAACGTTATCGCCGGCACGGCCTACCTCGCCGGCACGGTGCGCACCTACGGAGATTCGACCCACGAGGAAATGCCGGAGCTCATGCGCCGCATCGTGGAGCATACCGCGGCCGCCTTGGGCGCCGAGGCAGAGCTCACCGACTACACCATCGCCAACTACAAGGTCGAAAACGATGCCGCCTCGAGCGAGCGCTGCCGCCAGGCAGTAATCAAATGCTTGGGCCCCACCGGCCAAGGCCATTACCGCGGCACGCTTTCGGGCGAGGATTTTTCGGAGTACCTGCGCCGCGTACCGGGCGTGCTCGCCTTTGTAGGTACGCGCAACCCCAAGATTGGCGCCACGTACGCCCAACATTCCTGCTTCTACAAGATCGACGAGACTGTGCTGGCAAAGGGCTCCATGGTGGCCGCCCAGTATGCCATCGACTTTTTGGCCGAGCCCACACAAGAGGAGCTCGACGGCCCCGCGATCACCGCGGTCGCCGAAACCAACCCCGACTTGGCCGCCAAGTTGCGCTCTGCCAAGGCCACGTCCGCCGAGGCTCGCGATGCTATCCATGATGCCCGCACGGCGCGCCATGCCGCCATCAAGGGCATCCACGATGCACGTGCCGCCGCTCGCCGCGAAGAGAAGCATTACGAGTAGTCGATTCGCTACCATTTCGCAGCCATAACCACATCGCGATATCAAAGCGGGGGCGGACGTTTCGACACGTCCGCCCCCGCTCATTTGTCAGGCTCTATTTCTACCATTTCTACCCCGTCCCCAAATGGCAGGTGGCAGGGCTACTCGTCCTGCGGCTCTTCGTCGGGACTCGGCTCGGGCTCGGGATCGGGCTCAGGTGCGGGCTCGGGCTCCGATTCCGGCATGGGCTCGGGTGCGGGCTCGGGCTGGGGCTCGGGTGCGAGCTCGGGCTGGGACTCGGGCTCAGGCTCGGGCTCAGGCTCGGGCGCAGCATCCGGAGCGCTATAACCCGAAGGAGCGGCCTTCTTCTCAAACGGCAGCACAAACGTCAGGACGTCGTCCTTGTCCTCGTCGGCCCATTCGCTTGCATAACGTGCAACCCAATAGCCAATGGCACGGTGCTTGAGCATCTTGCCAAAGACCGTAAGAAATACGGTGACGAAAGCGACCAGCACCAGGAACAGCACGAGTATAAGGCCACCACCGGAGACGATCGCCTCGATACCCGTGGGGCGATAGTAATAGCCGTACGCGCCAATTCCGGCGATGGCACCAAAGACGATCGTCAAGATCCATGTGACAACGTTGGCGACCAGGCCCGTCAAAAACTCGGGAAGGAACGAAGCACAGAACAGCTTGGTCTTGTTGTGCTTAAACGCCGCCCAAACCTTGTCGAGCGAAAACGCGCTCTCCACACGACCAGTCACCGCAAAGTGCATCACGGCGATGTCGGCGAACATCTTAAAGAAGACCCCCAGGACCGCCGTGGCAATCATAGCCAGGACAAGCAGGCCAAGCGAGCCAAACAGCGCTGCCTCGAGTGCATAGGAGCCGTAATACGAATACGAGCCCGCGGCGCCAATTACCACGCTCTCCACCAGCGAAAGCACTACACCGATAACGGGAATGGCAGCGATAACCTCGAGCACGACCGAGATAACGCTCGAAAAGACTCCGAGGCCAAACGACGTGGAACGCATGAGTGGTCGATCCATACCGCCATCAACCTTGAGCGACAGATCGCGACCCCACTCAATACCAAAGCCGGAACCACACACGCTCGCAATGCAAGCTGCCAAAAAGCCGATGGCAGCTGCAATGCCGCCAATAACGGGAATAAACAGCACGAGTACCGACACAACACAAATCAGCGCCGGTAAAAAGGCAATCTGGCACACGCGCTGCAGCACGCCCGGAGTCTTGGTCATATCCTCAAACGCCTGAGCCACACAGCCCTTGGACGCATTCGCCACGGGCGGTTGCGGAACAAACTGCTGGGGCTGACCCTGAGGGGCAGAGGCTGCGGCACCGGCATTGGGGGCACCACACGCGCCGCAGAACTTGTCGTTATCGCCCATGGGGGCACCACACTGCGAACAGAACATCGAGATCATCCCTTCGTATCTTGAGCGAATCATCTGGATCGCAAACGATGTCTTTGGCATCATTATTGCCCAATGTGGGGTCAAATACTCAAAGATGACCGATTTGCAAGGTACACGGCGCCGGCAGGCGGTTCGTTGAATACGTCTGCGTTAGTTCGTTCCGCGGAAACCCTTGCCGACGATCTCGGAGCTGTCGACGATCGTGATAAAGGCACCCGGATCGACTTCGCGCGCATAGCGGCGCAGTTGCACGGCCTCGCGACGGCTTAGCACGCTCATGATCACCGTCACGCACTTGCCCGAGAAAGCACCGTAGCCGCGGCTGATAGTCGCCGTACGGTTGAGATGCTTGACGATAAACTCCTCGACCTTAAGGGGCTCGGAGCAAATGACCGTGCAGACTTTACGCAGGTGGATGCTCTCGATGGCTTTGTCGACCACAAGCGTCTTGGCAAACAGGCCAAGCACGCAATACAGACCGACGCGCGGGCCGTACAAGAAGGCCGCGATGGTCACGATGCCGATATCGACCAGCAGCAGCGCACGGCCGATCTCAAGCGTCGTGCGGCGTTTGAGAATCATGGCGAGGATGTCCGTGCCGCCCGTCGAGGCACCAATATCAAAGACGATGGCGCTGCCGAGCGCCGGCAGAATCACGGCAAAGCACAGGTCGAGCCACATATCGCCCGTCATCGAGACATCGGTCGGAATAAAGAGCTCAAACAGCGAAACATAGGCGGACAGCGCAAACGAGGCAAAGACACTCCACAGGATTGCCTTGCGCTCCAAAAAGATAAAGCCCAGAACGACCAGGACCGCATTGATAATCCACATAAAGACGCCGACGGGCAGGGTCGGGAACAGCGTGGACAGAATGACCGACACGCCCGAGGTGCCGCCAAAAGCAAAGTGATTAGGGGTTTTAAACGCGACGATGGCAAAGGCCGTGAGGATCAGGCCCAAATTGAGCTCGGCAAAAAAGCGCGGAAAGCCCGGCTCCTGGCTGCGCTTGCGACCAGCGCGCTCGCCCCGCTCGATAACATCGCGATCGACCACGCGCTCCATCGGCACTACGGGAGGACGATGCACCTCCTCGGCAGCACGCGACGCCGCCTCTGCCGCAGCGGCCTCAATTGCCCATGCCTTGCTTTCTGTTTCGTGCTCGTCGGCCATTACGGCAACCCCTCGTTAACAATTTGGAAACATTGCGCCCATTAGAGTAACGCGGAACGTGGGGATTGCAACCCTTAGTTAGACGAGCGGTATGACTATATCGGGAGCGTACAAAAACGGCCGGCCACGCTTTTGCTTGCGCGGTCGGCCGTTTAATGTTTTCGCAGATAAAACCTGCCAAAACAAACCTGTCCCTTTTTGGAAGGTTATTCGTGCTGGCTGGTGCGGTGCTCGTACTCCTCGGGGGTGATGACATCCTCGATGCGCAGGTTGACGCCCGCCACCTCAAGGCCGGTCATCGCGGCAAGGCGCTCGGTGACACGTGCCTTGACATCGTCGAAGATCGCGGGCGCATAGGCGCCGTACTCGATGATGACGGAGATGTTGACGACCACGCGATTATCGTCGGTGACCTCGACCGTCACGCCCTTGGTCAGATTCTCGGCACCAAACTGCTCCTGCACAAAGTGCATGAGGTTACCCTTCATGCCCAGAACGTGCGGAACCTCGCGGGTGGCCATGGCAACGATCTTCTCGATCACGCCGTTGGAATAGGTCAGCGAGTCCTCGGACTCATCCGCTTCCTCGTCGTCCTCATCCGTATCGGACTCGGCCTCGACGAGAGCCTCATCCTCGAGCGTCACGTCCTCGGCTTCGGCGACGACCGCCTCGTTCTCCTCGAGCTCGGTATCGGCTACATCGACCTTCGTATTAAAAGCCATGGTTCCTCCTTATGCCTGCCGCGGATGCGACAGTCGAATACATATTAGCGGCCGCTAAACAGACGGCCGAAGAAGTTGACGATCCCGTTCTCGCCGTCGCGAATTTGGCCGATCACAGCGCCGATCAGCACGAAGAATGCAATGACGAGCGTGTCCCACAGGCCCAACGTGAGCACCAACACGGCGAGGATAAAGCCGGCGACGGCGCCGAGCGTGGTGTTGGGATGACGCACAGCATAGCTCCAGACGGCAGCGCCCGTACCCTTGATGAGACCCATAGCCTCGTCAAAATCCGCGGCTGCCGCGTCTTGTAACTCGGTTGCCTCTGCTTTGGAATCAACAGGTTCGCTCGCCGACGTGGCGCTCTGGTCAATCGTCAGGCGCGGCGTACGAGCGGTCTTATCTTGATTGGTATCACTCACCGGAAACCTCCACGGTCTGGACGGTAGTCTTGGACGGCAAAAAACGGACGCGCGCGGTCGTACCCGGCGCGCCGAGCATGGTATCGCAGGCTTCTTCGATGCGCTGCTGCATCGCGGTAGCCAGAGATGCCACGTCCTTATCGTCAAGCGCGATAGCCTCGACCTTAAAACGGACGTGCGAATCGTCGGAGCCTTGGACGCGGGCCTCGATATGCTCAACCATCACGCGGTCGTCGCGCTCGGCAGCAGCCCTGGCGCACGAAGAAAGCGCCGCAAGGGTAACCTCGATATTGCGCTCCCCCGCCGGATGCACGCAGGACGGCTCGCGACGGGCGAACATCAGGCGGAAAAAGCTCAGCAGTACGCCAAGCGCCACGACGCCGGCGCACACCGTCACGACGATGCGCGGCATGGGGTCGCGCATCAGCAACATAAAGCGATACGTATACGGCCCCCAAAACTGGCAGACAAGTGTACCCAGCGCCACGATGGTGGCGGCAAGATACACGATCGCTAGGGCTCGTTTGAGTACGCGCACGCGGCGCTCCCTTCAAATCTCGGCTCTCGAAATGCAAAACGGTTCGCATCATTATAAAAGAGCCGGGTCCGGTGCTCTACGCACGCGGATCCGGCTCATCTATTCCACGAGGCTTGCATGCTCGCTTCATTATGCCCAGATATGCACGGCTCAATCCGTGCTGGCGCTACTCCTCCTCGAGGGCAGCGATGACCTCGTCGGTCATGTCCATGGTGCTGTAGACGTCCTGGACGTCGTCGAGCTCCTCAAGACGGTCGATGAGGCGCTGGACCTTCTTGGCGTCGGCGCCGGAGACCTCGGTCGGGGTGGTCGGGACCATGGTGGTCTCGGAACCCTTGACCTGGACGCCCTGCTCCTCGAGCGCCTTGGAGACAGCCATGACGTCGTTGGCAGCAGTCCAGACGATCCACTCCTCGCCGGCATCCTCGTAGTCCTCGCCACCGGCCTCGGCGATGGCCATCATGAACTCATCCTCGTCACCGGCAGCACCGTTGGCGATCATGGTCTCCTTCTTGGCGTTCTCATCCAGGATCTCCTTGGCGACGACGATCTGGCCCTTGCGCTCAAACTGGAAGGCGACGGAGCCGGAGGTGCCCAGGTTGCCACCAGCGTGGGAGAAGGCGGAACGGACATCAGCGGCGGTACGGTTGCGGTTGTCGGTCAGGCAGTCGACGTAGACGGCGACACCGGCGGGACCGTAGCCCTCGTACACGATGTTCTCGTAGACGGCGGCGTCAGCACCCGAACCAAAAGCCTTGTCGATAGCGGACTTAATCTTGTCCTTAGGCATGGACTGAGCCTTGGCCTTGGCAACGGCAGCGGCGAGGCTGGCGTTGTTCTCGGGCAGCGGGTCACCGCCGAGACGGGCAGCAACAGTGATGTTGCGGCTGAGCTTGGAGAAGAGGGCGGAACGCTTGGCGTCCTGCGCGCCCTTACGATGCTTGGTTGTGGCCCACTTAGAGTGTCCGGACATACGTGTCTCCTATCGGTTTCGACCTAAAGCCCAGTGCAGATGCTCGGGCAATATAAACAAACGTCGTTATGATATACCTACTAGCCTGCGAGATAAACCCCAAAATGAAGGCGTCGTGATGATGTCCCCTTTGGTGCAAAGAAACCTGACCCCAATGCACCAAGTTAGGACCAGAGGAAGTCGCTGCGGGTGACGGTGGCGCCGATGGCGAAGGGCATGCAGGCGATGACCGGATACAGGTAGCGCATGTAGGTCGAGCCGTTGCACGGACCAATCAGGCACACGGCGAGCACGCCCAACAGCGGCACCCAGATCGCCAGCGCACGCCATGAATGACGACGCAGCAGGTAGACCACCACGGCAATCATGATCCACACATAGGTGGCCGAGCTCATGGTGAGCGAAATAAACGGGATGCGCTGCACCGCCACACGGTACAGATTGATCAGGTGGTCGCACCAGCGCACCACGTTGCTGTCAACCGGATGGAAGTCGAAGTACTTGAGGTTGTCGGGACGCGCCATGATCTCGGCACTACGCGCCGTGCTGTAGACCCAGGCATCGCGGGCACTCGGATAAAAGTAGCCGTAATAGTTATTGATGAGCGCCGAGATATAGCACTCGGGATCCTTTTTGAACATCTGCGCCCAGACCTCAAAATAGGCCTTGATGTCCTCCTGCGAGGCGTACTCGTTAAAGCAGTTCTTGACGGCATCGGACTTGTCAGGGTTGTAGCGGCGGCCCAGGTTCTCGTACTTGAGCACGCGATCGATCACGACGCGCTCCTCGTCGGTCACCAAACCGTCGCAGGGCGCCTCCACGATAGTGCCGTCCTCCTTTACCGTGGGGTTGACACCCGAGTTGAGGCCATCGTGCTTTTGAACGAAACGAGCCGTCTGCTGGAACGGAATCGAGAGAATTTCGCGCTTGGAGCCGGGCGTGATGTCGTGCGCCGGCATAAAGACCTTGGTGAAGTACATATTAGAGGCAAGGCAGAGTGCGAGCACCGCGAGGACGCCAACCCAGCGGAAGCGCGGCGTGGCGCATGAGACCGCGGTGCCCGTCTGCTTAGCCGCACGACGAGCGACATGTACATCCCATGCGCAAAACGCCGCCGCAATCACGCAGGCCGCCAACGGAAAGACCAGGCCGCCATTGCGCAAAAACGTGGAACCCATGGCAGCCAGCGCAAGCAACAGCCAGTCGTGGCGCGCAAAGAGCACGGGGGCTTTCTCGCCCGCCCGCTCGACATTGGCATCACGACGGGGCAAGCCACATGCCACGAGCTTGACGGTCTGTACCAGCAGCACCAAAAACGCGTCGGCAAAGAGCACGTCTTTGGTGAGCAGGGCCGCGTAGTTAGAGAACATCGGCATAAACGCAAAGAACAGCAGGATCGTACCGCGAACCGGCAGGCTCACGCCCAGTTTGCGCAGCGACGAAATGGAATAGGCCATGCAGGCAGCCGTGATGACAAATTGAGCGCAGGTATAGATGATGAGGCCCGCGTTAGCGCTGCTGAACAGCGAAAGCCCCAGTTGAACGCACGAGCCGATAATGGCCGTGTGCACGACCGGGTGATGCCCGTTGAGCAGGACATTGGGGTTGAGTAGGCGCAGGTAGTCGCTCGTGCCGTTGGGATAGTTGAACCACTGGCGAATCTGCGCACCCGTATCTCCCATAAAAAGGCCGGGCAGCGAAGCGATGAGCGTGGGCGCCCAGGCGATCATAAGCACCAGGAAGGGCCCGGCAAAGGGATGGGCCGAGAGCACGGCGTGAGCCACACGCCATACGCGGCCAAAGTGCGCTTCGGAAAACGGAATGCGCCGAGAGCTCAGCCAATCTAGACACTCAAAAGCCAGGTAGAAGGCAACGATCGCCAAGAGCATCCAGCCCGCGCCGCCAATCCAGGCACAGATGATGCGGGCCTTGTCGCCAAGAACAATCTCGGCCGAGTCGGTGAGGTCGTAGCTGCGGCCGAACACCATGCAGATGGCGAAAAACAGCGACGGCAGAATGATCGACGGGCGCCAGGTGTCGCCACGGCCAAAGAATACGTAGCGAAACGGCAGCGTGAGCAGGCAGGCAAGCGCAAGCAGCATGACCGCGTCGGTATGGCCGGCAAACGAGAGGAGCACCTCGTAGCACACGTACAGCATGCCCGAGGCTTTGGGGTCAATCGCCAAGACTGCGTTGCTCGACACCGGGGCGGGATCGATGGAAAACGCCGTGGTCGCCAACAGCGCGAGCAGAAATGCGATGAGCGTCTGCTTGGCGGGGTAGCGCTTAAACCAGACGATGCGGGCCGCGTCGCGCGCAGCCGTTGTGGAGAGATCGGAATCCTTCACAGTCCGAAAGCCTTTCTAGAAACCTGCCAAAAAGGGACAGGTTTATTTTGGCAGGTTTTATCTGGGGAAACGTTACGGTTCTGTCATCATTGCCCAGCAAACCACCACAAAGGTGCCTGCCCCCTTTGTGGTCGTATGTGGTGGTTAAGCGTCGAGGTAGATGCGCTGGGGGCGATTGCGGTGTCGGGCGAAGATGATGAGCGCCAGGCCCGCAATAACGAGCGGAAGGCTCAGCAGCTGACCCATCGTGATGACGCCGCCCAGCAGATAGCCAAGCTGGGCGTCGGGCACGCGCACGAACTCGACGAGGAAGCGGACGATGCCGTAACCCATCACAAACACGCCCATAAACGTGCCCTGGGGCAGTAGCGGCTTTTTGCGGCTGAGCACCTGCAGGATGCAGAAGAGCACAATGCCCTCAAGAAATGCCTCGTAGAGTTGGGAGGGGTGACGCGGCATATCGCCCGCAGTCCCGCCAAAGACCACACCCCAGGGCAGATCGGTCGGCTTGCCCCACAGCTCACCGTTGACAAAGTTGGCACAACGGCCCAGACACAAGGCCAGCGGCGCGCCGATGACGGCAAGGTCTGCCAGAGTCCATGCATCGAGCTTATACATGCGGCACACGATGATGCCGCCCAAGATGCCGCCGACCAGGCCACCGTGGAAGCTCATGCCGCCCTCGTTGGTGGCAAAGATCTCGAGCGGGTGCGCCCAGTAGTAGCCGTCGCCGTAAAAGATGACGTAGAACAGACGGGCGCCAATGATAAGGCCAAAGACCACGCCGACCACGACACTCGTCAGGTCGTCAATCGTGATGCTAAAGCCCCAGCGACGCTGCGTGCGGTACATGACGACCGCCGTGAGCAGGGCACCGACCACATAGGCCAGACCATACCAGTAAATCGTGATGGGCCCCGCCGAAATCGCGACGGGATCAAGCATATGGTAGAAGTCGTTGAGCATGTCGACCCTCCTACTCCCTACATACAAATGCGGCCGCGGGCCTTGCGCTCGCAGCCGCATATTTGGGCGTAACGTCTATGCGGAGTATGCCGTCCGCAGCTTTCGCATCTTAGAACGGCGCGTACTCGTCGTACAGGTCGTCGGTCTCGCCGGAGGCATTAACCTGCTCGACACGGGTAACGCCGGGCACATGCTCCTTGAGGATACGCTCGATACCCATGGACAGGGTCAGCGCGCTCATAGGGCAGCCGGCGCAGGCACCCTGCAGCTCCAGTTTGACGACGCCCTCGTCGTCAACACCCATATACTCCATATCGCCGCCGTCAGCCTGCAGGTTGGGGCGGATCTCCTCAAGAACCTTCTTAAGCAGCTCTTCGTTAACAGCCACAGGGGCTCCTTTCTCACAATAACGCGGGCACGCCCGCGGACAGGGGCTATGTTACTACAGCCATGTACCCGCTCACGAGCCATCCATGCGCGCGGACACGACTTTCACGAGCAGTCAATTTGGGACGGGGCTCTTTTAGCTGCTTTTGCCGGCGCCCGACGCTAACACAGGCTGCTGCTACTGCTGAGCCTGTTCCCCAGTGCCAATGTGTACATCGACGATAACTTGGCGGTAGCTGATGCCACAGGAGTCGAGGATGCGGCGGCTGATGCGTCCATCATCGGTGTCGGCGTACTTGTTATCCAGGTAGACAACCTCGCCCACACCCACCTGCGCCAAAATCTTGGCGCAGTCGTGGCACGGGAACAGCGTGACGTAGACCGTGGAACCCTCGAGGTCCTTGAGCGAGCCACGGTAGTTGAGCACGGCGTTGGCCTCGGCATGGACCACGTAGTTGTGCTTGTCCTGCAGCGGGTCGTCGCTCGTACCCCACGGGAAAAAGTCGTCGTTGAGCGCCGAGGGCGTACCGTTGTAGCCCACCGAAAGGATACGGTGGTTGGTGCTGGCGATGCACGCACCCACCTGCGTGTTGGGGTCCTTGCTGCGGCGCTGTGCGGCGATGGCCACGCTCATAAAGAACTCGTCCCAGCTAATGACGTCCAGGCGCTTGCCTGACGAAGTTTGATGAAGATCGTCCGACATGGCAGACACCTCCGTAATCGCAATAGTTTGACCCATTGTAGCAGGTGAAAGGTGGGGGCGTTTGTCCCACCGGCGCCCTCACTTTTACACGCGGCGGGGCTTTTGGTTGATGCGGTAGAGCTCGGCGAGACCCCGCAACGTCAGCGCGTCGTCGACCGTCAGACTGTGACCGACCAGCGACGCGAGCGCCTCGGCGTCGTCGCCGGTAATGACGATGGGCACGTCGCCCTCCCCCGCGGCCTTGGTCGCGCGCATCTCGGCGAGCACCATGTCGAGCATGCCGTCGATGCGGGCCACCTCGCCCAGAACCACGCCCGAACGCATGGCCTCGCGCGTGTTGCGGCCGATCACATGCGTGGGTGCCGAGGGCTCGACCTGCGGCAGACGCGCCGCAGCAGCCGAAAGCGAGCGGGCGCCAAGCGCCAGACCCGGCGCGATGACGCCGCCCACAAAGGTGCCGCACGCGTCGATGACCTCGATATTGGTCGTGGTACCCAAGTCGATCACGATGCACGGAGAGCCGTAGACGGCACGGGCCGCCACGGCGTCGGCGATGCGGTCGGGGCCGATCTCGGCCGGGTCGTCGTAGCGGACGGGCATGCCGGTCTTGAGGCCCGGCCCCACGGTGAGCACGCGCCCCGTGCAGGTGCGAAAAAGTGCCGCCTTCCACGGACGCTCGAGCGCCGGCACCACGCAACTCAGGACTGCAGCTGCGGGAACGAGCGCGCCGGGCATACCCGCATCGGCCGCCAGCGCGGCCATGACTTGAGCGAGACGCATACGCGCTTCGTCGGCCGTAATGCTCGACGGCGTCGTGATCTCGCACGTCGCAAGCGGGCATTCCTGTGCCGCGGCCGAATCCTCGGCAAACAGGCCAAAGCGAATGAACGTATTGCCCACGTCGACCGTCAATATATATGCGCACCCATTAAGCATCGTCGGCGCTCCTTTCGTCTGCCCAGCAGTATATCGCCTACCTAAACCAGTCATCCCAAAATGACTAGCTTGCGGCTATACTGGTGCGCGGTCGTGCGCGAGCTCACGCGGCGGCCCTTGGTAACCCGACTTCCCGCGCCGTATCCGTAGCGGCGCTCCCGGGGGAAGCGGATATACGCAAAGGAGTTTTATATGAGCAATCCCTTGAACCGCGCTTCGATGCGCGGGCAACTCACGTTGCGCGGCGTCGTCATCGGCGTCCTTGGCTGCGTGATCATCACGGCAAGCTCGGCCTACACCGCCCTCAAGATGGGCGCACTCCCCTGGCCGATCGTCTTTGCTGCCGTCATCTCGCTGTTCTTCCTCAAGCTCATGGGCAACGCCAGCCTCAACGAGGCAAACGTCACCCACACCATCATGTCCGCGGGCGCCATGGTCGCCGGCGGCCTGGCGTTTACCATCCCGGGCGCCTGGATGCTGGGCTATGCCGACCAGATTAGCTGGCTCGATATGTTTATCGTGGCACTCGCCGGCACTATCCTGGGTCTGCTGGCCACGGCACTCATCCACCGCCACTTTATCGTAGACGCCGCGTTGGAGTTCCCCACCGGCAACGCCGCAGCTCAGACCCTGCGCGCCACCGAGGCCGGCGGCAAGACCGGCAAGCAGCTCTTTGGCTCTATGGCCATCGCAGGCATCTACAGCGTGCTTCGCGACGCTCTGGGCGTGGTGCCCAGCATGCTATGCACGCTCAACATCCCCGGCGTGACCTTTGGCATCTACAACTCGCCCATGCTGCTCTCCGTCGGCTTCCTCGTGGGATTCGCCCCCGTCGCCTTCTGGTTTGCCGGTGCCCTGCTGGGCAACTTTGGCATCATCGTGGGCGGCACCGCTGCCGGTCTGTTCGACGTTGTGACTGCGCAGGGCATCGTCAAGTCCCTGGGCATGGGCCTCATGATGGGCTTTGGCGTCGCCGTCGTCCTCAAGGACATCCTGCCGCAGGTCGCCGGCATCGTCCGCGGTCTTGCCGCCGACAGCTCCACCGACACCTACGAGCAATCTCTCATCTCGGGCTCCCTTAAGCTCGACGCCGGCATCATCGGCCTGGGCGCTGCCGCCATCGCCGTGATCGTCGCCATCGTGCTTGACCTTGGCCCCGTTCCGGCCGTCATCGTGACGCTGTTCACCTTTGTCACCACCATCATGAGCGCGCAGAGCTGCGGCCAGACGGGCATCGACCCCATGGAGATCTTTGGCCTCATCGTCATGCTCATCGTGGCAGCCTTCGCACAGATCGCTCAGGTCAAACTGTTCTTTATCGCCGGCATCGTGGCCGTGGCGTGCGGCCTTGCGGGCGACGTCATGAACGACTTTAAGGCCGGCGCCGTGCTGGGCACCAACCCGCGTGCACAGTGGATCGGCCAGGCCATCGGCGGCATCGTGGGCGCCCTTGTCGCCGCAGCCGTCATGGTCGCGCTCGTCACCGCCTATGGACCGGACGCCTTTGGCCCCGACAAGAGCTTTGTCGCCGCGCAGGCAAGCGTTGTCGCCACCATGGTCTCGGGCATCCCGAGCGTGCCGTGGTTCGTTGGCGGCTTTATCGCCGGCATCGTCATGTACTGGCTCGGCATTCCGGCCATGATGATCGGCCTGGGCGTGTACCTGCCGTTCTACATGTCACTCACGGCATTCCTGGGCTCCTGCGTCAAGCTCGCCTACGACAAGTGGTCCGCCCACCGCGACGCCACCGCTGGTCTTTCTGACGAGGAGAGGGCTGCCAAGGACGCCGCCTTCCAGGAACAGGGCCTGGTCGTTGCCAGCGGCCTGCTGGGCGGCGAGTCCATCGTCGGCGTTATTCTGGCGTTTGTCTCCGTGGGCTTAAGCCTGCTGGGCTAAGCTGAGCAGCTGCTCGACAGCAACCATATTGCCTACGATTTGCCCGGTCGGTAGCTTTCGCGGCTATCGACCGGGCTTTTTGATACCAACGCAAAGAAAGGCCGGCGCACTGCGTTTAACAGCGCGCCGGCCTTATCGGTTTAGCTATCGAAGCGTTCCTGCTATGAACCGAAGTTCGTTTGCAGAATCTACGCTCGAAACGCTACATCTGCTTGCGACGACGATCGCCCAGCGTCACGCCCGCAGCCACGAGCGTAATACCGCCGATAACGAAGACCTCGCCCGCAAGCGCAGAGTCATCACCGGTCTGGGCGAGCGCGGCAGGCGCGGCCTGTTTCTTGGCAACGGGGGCCTTTGCAGCAGCCTGCGCAACCTGAGGCTTGGCCTGCGGCTCAGCCTTGGGATGATACTTGTCGTACTCGGCCTGCGCGGCAGCCAGGGCATCCTTGGCATCGCCGAGCTCGGCAAGCGCGGCGGCATAGGCGTCGTTGGCATCGGACAGCTTGGCATCGGCATCGCTCAGAGCAGCCTTGAGGCCAGCGGCGGCATCGACGGCGGCCTTATAGCGAGCGTAGGCAGCGTTAAGCTTGACCAGCTTATCGTTGCCCGTCGTGCCCGCGGCAAGAGAGGCCTTGTGGTCGACAGCCTCAAGATCGGCCTTGAGTGCCTCGTCGTTGGCAAGCTCAGCCTTGGCCTTGAAGATCTCGAGGTTCGCATCGACGACGGCTTCGTTGGCGGCATCGAGCTGCTTCTGGGCATCGGCGACACCGGCGACGGCAGCGTCATAGGCGGCCTTGGCGTCGTCGACCGCCTTCTGAGCGCCGGCGAAGCGCTCGAAGGCCTTGTTCGCGGTAGCCAGCTCGCCCTCGGCGGCCTTGGCCTTGGCCTGCGCGTCGGACAGGGCCTGCGTCTTGGCGGCAACTGCCTGCTTGGCGTCCGAAAGAGCGGTCGCGGCATGCGCGTCTGCGGCCTGAGCCTTGTCAACGCCAGCTTGGGCAGCACCGTCGGCCTTCTTGGCCTCGCCTAGCGTGCCCCGCTTGTTCGCAAGGTCCGTATTGGCGGCATCGCGCTTGGCGGTAAGGTCCTTGACCGAAGCAGTGGCGTTGTCATACGCCTCATTGGCCTGATCGGACTTTGCCTTGGCGGCATCGCGGGCGCTGCGAGCCTTCGCCTTGTGAGCAGCGGCATCGGCTGCCTTCGTCTTGCTGTCAGCAAGCGCGGCGTTTGCCTTATCGAGAGCTACCTGGGCAGTAGCGGCCTCGCCCTTGGCGGCATCGAGCTTGGCCTGGGGCGTCTTGACGTCAATACCCTTGAGTTTGGCTTCAGCGGCGGTGTAGGCGGACTTGGCGGTAGCGGTGTCGGACTTAGCTTTCTCGTACTCACCCTTGGCGGTGTTCATGTTCGTGTCGGCCGCGGTATAGGCATCGCGAGCGCTTTCTTGCTTATCCAATGCGTTAGAATAAGCCGTTCCAGCAGTCCCGAAGTTCTTCTGTGCTTCTGCCAACTTATTCTGAAGCTGCTTCAGCTGCTCCTTCTGCTCCTGAGTGCCGCCTGCATTGTAGGCGGAATCGATGTAGTCGGTGACGAGTTTCTTGAACTCGGAGACAGTGAAGTCCTTCTGCCCCGTGCTTCCACTATAGTCGAAAATGGTTACCTCGGAATCGGTGTTCTTACCGCTACCGGTTGCGATGCCGATAGCCTTCGCGCCGGCATCGATGATGTTGAGATAGTGTCCGCACTCATGGTAGATGCTGTTGTAGTGCTGGTAGATATAGTAGGAATCATATCGATGGCTTCCAAGTGCGTCGCCATACTGCGCGACGTACTTATCGAATGCCTCCTTCTCCTGTGTGTAGAGGCCGGTGTAGGGCCAACCGAGGGTATCCTCGGTTTCGCCTCCGGTGTATGCTCCGCCGCCGCCTGCAAGGTTCTCACCTTGATCGAAATAGCAGTTCGAGTGTCCCCAGATGTTCGATGAATATGATGTATTAAGTGCGGCTGCCGCAGTCATGCGGAGGCTGACACTGAGTTCCGACTGACCGTTCGCCTTGCGGAGGTTGTTCTGGGTATCGAGGTAAGTCAGGGCGTTGCGCATCTGCTCCAAGGAAAGCGGATTTGTGTCACGAGACATGTCCTGATCGACGTACTTGTCATACCAGTCCTGTTTATCCGTCGTCCCCATGAGCATCGACGCGGCAGTACTTGCATTCGACTTCTGCGTGGCTGTGAACTGGCTGCCGCCGATGATGTAGTTCATGAAGCCGAACATACCCTGACTGATGACATTCTGGTCTACGGTCATGTTCGACTTGAGGTCGGCAATCTGCTGGTTAAGCTTCTCGACCTCGGCGTTTGCGGCGTCGTATGCATTGTGCGCGTCGGTTACTTCAGCACGAGCCTGATCGAACTCGTTGCTCTTCTGCTGACGGACCTCGACGAGTCGGTCGTACTCCGCCTTCTTGTCGGCCTCGGTCTGCTGCGCCTTCTCGTATGCGGCCTTGGCGGCGTCGCGCTCGCTGGCGGCGGCGTTGTACTCCTTGTTTGCCGCATCGCGTGCAGACTGGGCAGATGCCACAGCAGCGTTGGCGGCGTTGGCCTTCTCCTGCGCGTCGTTGGCAGCAGTCTGTGCGGCCTGGAGGTTCGCCTGGGCGGTGGCGTCGGCATCCGTCGCGGCATTGAGCTCCGCCTGCGCGGTCTTGAGCTCACCAGCAGCAGCTTTCTTGGCGGCCTCAAGCGCACTCAGGTCAACACCCGTACCCGAGACGGCAGCATCGAGCGCGGCCTGCGCCTGGTTGAACTTCTGCTGGGCGTTATCGCGCGCGGTGGTTGCGGCTGCGAGAGCAGCGGCAGTCTCCTGCTTCTTGGCCTGGGCGGAAGTCAGAGCGGCCTCAGTGTCCTTCTTTTCCTGCTGGGCGCTGGCCTCGGCAGCCTTGGCCTGGTCCAGATTGTCCTGTGCAGTAGTAACGGCCTTATTGGCGTCATCGAGCTTTGCCTGCGCGTCCTCGACGGCCTTCTTGGCGGCCTCGTACTCGTCCATACCCATGGCCTCGAGCTTGGCCTGGGCATCATCGAGGGCCTTCTTGGCCTCATCCTGCTTTGCCTTGGCGTCCTTGAGCGCCTGGGTCTTATCCTCGACACTCTTGTTGGCCTGTTCGAGCTGATCGTTCAGGTTGCCCAGCTTCTTCTGCTGCTGCTCAGTCTTTTCGACGGCTGCCTTAAGCTCGTCGATCTTCTCCTGAAGCGCGGCTACCTCGGCCTCGTTCTGCTCGGCGGCGTTATCGGTCACGGCCTGCGAGGCCTGATTCTTTTGCTGCTGCGCTTGCTTTTGAGACTGGCCCGCCGCGTCGGCCTTCTTCTGGGCGGCATCGTAGGCGGCCTGAGCGTCCTTGAGCTGCTTTGCCGACTCCTCGGCCAGCTGGGCAGCCGTCTTTACGACCGCTTGGTTACCGGCGGCAACGGTGTTCTCTACAGAACTACCCCCCCCCCTGAACAGAATCGCCGTTACCGGTTGACGGTGCGGCGATTGCCGCCAGCGGCGACATGAGCGGCTGAGCAATGAGGCCCGCCGTCAAAACGGTTGCGACGGCGCGGTTAGCAACGCCCTTGACGTTGACGGCCTTGGCCCGAGGCTCAAAGTGCTGTGGACTGTAGTTTGCCATGGCTTTCTCCCTTTGACACGGATGTATCCATACGCTTCAAAATGTAGGAGCTGATTTTTGAATTCTGTTGCGCAACATTGGTCACCAGCGGATTTTTTGAAATACGCGCTCTCGTGCTTCACAATTTCGTCACATATGTAGGAGCTGGCGCATCATATTCTTGCGGGATCGAATTGAGCCTGTGATTTGCATTTGCTCCCGCGTCATCCGCCCTATCGGATTCCGCATCCAACAGACACCCCGCCCGCCACGGTGTAGAGTAAGGGCGACGGGCGGGATACGCGGCCCTTGCCAAAACGAGGTGGACATGGAACTCGATAAACAACAGATCAAGCGGCTGCGCGAACGCCATCACCGGCGCCACGGCATCCGCCCTGCCCATAGTGAGGCCATGGAGAACGCCACCCGCTTCCTAAAGCGCGCATTCAACATTCGCGAGGGACGCGCGCCCTATCACGTGATCCGCAAGCGTTTTGTAAACGGGGCGCGTCTGACCGGCTCCCACCTATGCATCCTCATCATCGCCATGTTGATCGCGAGCATCGGCCTCGATATCGATTCGGACATCGCCATCGTGGGCGCCATGCTCATCTGCCCGCTCATGGGCTCGGTTCTTGCCATGGCATACGGCATTGCCACGCTCGACCGCGAGATTACCGTCGAAGCCGTCGCCAGCCTTGCGCTGCAAATGGCCTTTTGCCTGGTCACATCCACGTTGTACTTTAAGCTCTCGCCCCTTGGCACCACCACGGCCGCCATTATCGACAATTCGACACCAACTGTCTGGGACCTCGCTGTCGCGCTCGCCGGCGGCTTTGCAGGCGGCCTGGGCAACTCGCGCGACCAGGAACCCGCCACGCTCATCGCCGGTGTGGCCGTGGCGACCGCGCTCATGCCACCCCTGTGCGCGGCGGGCTACGGCATCGCCATCGCAAGCGGGTCGCTGTTTCTCTCGGCGCTTTACGAGTTTGGCATCAACGTGGTCTTTATCGCACTGGCTGCCGAAGCCGTACTACTTCTATTGCGTGTGCCGCTCAAGCGCGACCTCAACGGCGACGGTATTGTGACTGCTGAGGAAAATGCCGAGGTCGACGAGCTGTCACGCAAGGTGCGCCGCCGCATTATTGTGGGCACGGTGATCTTTGCCATCCCCTGCATCGTTATGACCGCGGGGTCTATTGGCTCGGCGCAGGTCGGCGTGCAGGACGGCTACGGCGTCACCGAGACCACACGCGAGCTTGCCGCGGTGCTGCCGGGCTTTAAGGATTACACCGTCGCCGTCGAGACCTCGGCCACCGAAGGGGACGAGGAAGGCATTGTAGAGCGCGAAATCGTCGCCCACGTGACGACGAGCGAGACACTCGGGGCACACGACCGTCACGTCGCCCGCAAGCTCATTGACCTCAACGTGCCCGAGCTCGATCGCGTGGAGTTTGATGTGAAGTGATGCCGGCGCGGGATGAATGCTCGCACGGACGCAAGCCACGACAAGGCACAGACGCGATACGGACACGAGCAAATTGCGGGGTGCAGTTCACACCCGAGCCCCGCTCGCTGTTTTATTGCCGTGAATCAACTGTCCGCATCGACATCGCCAGACTCCACCGTAAACGCCGGACCGGTACTCACCAGATAAAAACGGGTCACCCTGGTATCTCTAAATAGGTAGAGCAAGCCCTGATCGCGTCGGCGTGACAAGTACGCCACGTGGACCGCACCGAATTCTTCACCGTTTTCCTTCTTTAATATCAGGATGTTGGGGTCATCCGTACGCTTAAACTGCCCGTCTGTGCAGATTCCGTCTTGGTCGACCAGCTGCCATCGACAGTTGTCCTCCTCAAGAAAAGCCAGGGTTTCCCGACTCGTTTTGTCATCCCGATAGTAACCGTCAATGGCAAAGCCTTCGGAAACGCATTCCTGCATATAGGATGTTTCTCGATTTATAGCAAACTGCCCTGCAGCGCCCAGGAGCACAGCCAGGCAAACCACCGCAAGGGTTATCGAAATAACACGGCGATCCATGTTAGCCCAACCGATAGTTGTTTAACGGAGCACAAAACATACCCGGAACCTCCGATATCAGGGCAAACGTCACCTACGGCCTGCCGGCAATCATATGTTTCCAACATCAAACCATATGGTTACAACTCGTTGGAGATAGGTTCCATGAACGGACGATAATTTGCGGCGAACGGCTACATATGTTCATTATCTCAGGGTTCTGGAGGCAATTTTTGGTGCCACCGAGACGTTGTTTTCGGAAGTATGCGGCAAATTCCGGAGCCCTCGAGCACACCCCGGTTTTTCACCAATAAAACCGCAGGTACAAAGCTTGGGCATATCCAGTGTGCTCGGCCTATTCAAATTTTGCCGCATACTTCCGAAATCCGAGTCCGCTGAAGGCGCCTGCAACGCTATTTACGCAACATATGTGCAATAAAAACGGGTGGCAGCCGGTACGGCTACCACCCGTTTGTCTCATATCCAGCACAAAGCAGGCCAGTTACTTCTTAATGCCGCGTCCCAGGCGCTCGGCGACCGATGCCACGGCCTCCTCGCTGGCCGGCCCGCAGCTCACACAGCCGTCATGAGCACGCATCTGGCCGGTGACCTCGTCCATCGCGAGCGGCGCCACCTTCTCGAGCTTAAAGCCCTTACCGGCGCGCATGTTCTCCTTGGCCACACTGATCATGAGCTTAATACGGTTGAGCTGGTTGACCTCGGATGCACCGGGGTCGTAGTCCACCGCGACGATGTTGCTCTCGGGGTGCTGACGGCGCAGCTCCTTGATCACGGCCTTACCCACCACATGGTTAGGCAGGCACGCGAAGGGCTGCGTGCAGATGATGTTGGGCGCGCCATGATCGATCAGGTCGAGCATCTCGGCCGTGAGCAGCCAGCCCTCGCCCATGTTGTTGCACACCGAAAGCACCGTGCGGGCCTTGTCGGCCATGGTGCCGATGCGCTCGGGTGCCTCGAAGCGGCGGGACTTCTCGAGCATCTCCTCCACCGGCGTGCGCATCCAGTCCACAAGCTTGATGAGCGCCTGCATGCCCGCACGCGTCGTGGCAGAGCTGCCTAGCTCGTCTTTTTGCAACTCAGCATTGCTCATGGAGTACAGAAAGAAGTCGAGCAGGCCCGGCACCACGGCCTCGCAGCCCTCGCGCTCGATGACATCGACCACGTGGTTGTTGGCCGTGGGGTGGAACTTGACCAGGATCTCGCCGACCACGCCCACACGTGGCTTGGTGCCCTCGCCCACGAGCGGCATGGTGTCGAACGCGCGGATGGCCTCGCGGCACAGCTTGGTGTAGTTGTGCCTGTTGAACTTAGGCGCCAGCTTGCGGGCGCGCGCCATGTACTCCTCGTAGAGCGCGTTGGCGGCACCGGGCGTAGCCTCGTACGGGCGGCAACGATAGAGCATCTGCATCATCACGTCACCAAAGAGCACCGCGTAGACTGCTTGCTTGAGCAGCGCCGGCGTAATCTTAAAGCCGGGGTTGTCCTCGCCGAGCGCCACGGCCGAAAGCGAGATCACCGGGATCTCGGGGTGGCCGCTCTCGCGCAGGGCCTTGCGGATGAGCGCGATGTAGTTGGTGGCACGGCAGCCGCCGCCGGTCTGGCTGATAACCACGGCCGTCTTGGACAGATCGTACCTGCCGCTCTCGATGGCCTCCATAATCTGGCCCGTTACCAGGATCGACGGGTAGCAAATGTCATTGTTCACGTAGCGCAGGCCGGCCTCGACGGCATCGTGATCGGTCGAGGGCAGCAGCTCCAAGTTGTAGCCGGCACCGCGGAACACCTCTTTGACCAGGTCAAAGTGGATCGGCGCCATCTGCGGGCACAGGATGGTGTAGCCCTCCTCGCGCATCTGCTCGGTAAAGGGCACCTTGGGCCACGCGGTCGAGGCGCTTTCACGCTGCGCCTCGAACGTGTACTTGCGGCTCGCGAACGCGGGGGCATCCTTGGAGGGAGCCACCGGCGCGGCATCGCCCTGCTCGTAGGCCTCGCCCGCGGCCGTGGCCTCGGCCAGGCGCTCGGCCTCCTGGTCCTTAAGCGCGGCCATGAGCGAGCGGATGCGGATGCGCGCGGCACCCAGGTTGGATACCTCGTCGATCTTGAGCACGGTGTAGATCTTGCCGCTGGCTTCCAGAATCTCCTGCACCTGATCGGTGGTCAGGGCGTCCAGACCGCAGCCGAAAGAGTTGAGCTGGATCAGGTCCAGGTCGTTGCGCATCGTCACAAAACGGGCGACGGCGTACAGGCGGCTGTGGTACATCCACTGGTCGACGACGCGGATGGGGCGCTCGGGCTTCACGAGATGCGCGAGCGAATCCTCGGTAAAGACAGCAAAGCCAAAGCTCGAGATAAGCTCAGGCAGGGCGTGGTTGATCTCGGGGTCGTTATGGTAGGGGCGGCCGGCGAGCACAATGCCATGGCCACCGTGGTCCTCGACCCACTTAAGGGCCTCCTCGCCCATGGTCTGGATGTCCTCGTGGAAACGCGCGTCGGCCTCAAAGGCGGCGTTGACGGCGGCATCGACCTCGGAGCGCGTGATCTTGGGTCCACGCACGCGACCGCGACCGGCTTGCGCATCGGCCACACGGTCGACGGCGAGCACCTGGTACAGACGGCGCTTGAGCTCGGTCTTATCGTGATAGGGCACAAACGGGTACAGGAACTCGATGTTCTGCTCGCGGATCTCGTCGATGTTGAGCGCCAGCGCCGTGGGATAGCTCATGACGATGGGGCAGTTGTAGCAGTTACCGGCGGTCGGGTCCTCCTTGCGCTCCCAGCGCACGCACGGCATCCAGATAAAGTCGACGTCACGGTCGATGAGGTTCATCACATGGCCGTGGCTCATCTTTGCCGGGTAGCACACGCTCTCGGACGGCATGGACTCGATGCCCGCCTGGTAGGTCTTCTTGCTCGACTGGTCGGACAGCTGCACGCTAAAGCCCAAGCGCGTAAAGAACGCATGCCAGAAGGGGTAGTTCTCGTACATGTTGAGCGCGCGCGGGATGCCGACGGTACCACGCGGGGCCTCGTCGGGGCTCAGTACCTCGCGGTCAAAGAGCAGCTCGTTTTTCTTTTTGAAGAGGTTGGGTGCCTCGGTCTTCTGCTTTTTGTGGCCGGCGCCCTTCTCGCAGCGGTTGCCGGTGATAAAGCGCCTGCCGCCGCCAAAGTCGTTGACGGTAAGCTGGCAGTTGTTAGAGCAACGGCCGCAGCGGACGTGCTTTTGCGTCACAGTGAGGTGCGCGATGTCCTCGGCCGAGAGGATGGTCGAGGTGCCGTCGGCGCCGGCGCGATCGCGGGCGAGCAGGGCCGCACCATAGGCGCCCATGCATCCGGCGATGTCGGGGCGCACGGCGTGCACGCCGGTGAGCTGCTCAAATGCACGCAGCGTGGCGTCGGACATAAAGGTGCCGCCCTGGACGATCACCTGGCTGCCGATCTCCTTGGGGTCGCGCAGCTTAATGACCTTGAACAGGGCATTCTTGATGACGGAATAAGACAGGCCGGCCGCGATGTCGCCCACCGTGGCGCCTTCCTTTTGCGCCTGCTTGACGCGCGAGTTCATAAAGACCGTGCAGCGGCTGCCCAGGTCGACGGGGGCCTTGGCATGGATGGCGGCATCGGCGAACGCGCGCACGTCCATGTTCATAGAGACGGCGAAACTCTCGATAAAGCTACCGCAACCCGACGAACAGGCCTCGTTGAGCATGATGTGCTCAATCACGCCGTCCTTGACGCGCAGGCACTTCATGTCCTGGCCGCCGATGTCCAGGATAAACTCGACGCCGGGCAGGAATGCCTTGGCGCCGCGCAGGTGCGCGACGGTCTCGATCTCGCCGGAATCGGCCTTGAGGGCCTCGATGAGCAGCGCCTCGCCGTAGCCCGTGGTGGTCACGTGGCCGATGGTGCAGCCGGCAGGGATGTGATTGTAGAAATCGGCCATGATGACCTTGGCCGTGCCCAGGATGTCGCCGTTGTTGTTGCCGTACCAGGTGTGCAACAGCTGGCCGTCCTCGCCCACGAGCGCGGCCTTCATGGTAGTGGAGCCGGCGTCGATGCCGATGAACACGCGGCCGGTGTAGCCGTCGAGCTTACCCTTGGGGACGACTTCCTGGTCGTGGCGGTTCTTGAACTCGGCAAAGTCCTCGTCGGTGGCAAAGAGCGGATCCAGGCGCTCGACCTCGGCACCCTGCGTGTCACCCAGGCTGTCGATGGCCTCGATAAGCTGCGGGAACGTGCTGAGCTTGTTGGACTCGTGCGCCATGGCAGCGCCGCTCGCCACAAACAGGTGGGCGTTTTGGGGCACAATGCGGTGCTCCTCGTCCAGGTTGAGCGTGAGGTAGAAGCGGTGGCGCAACTCGGAGAGATACTGCAGCGGGCCGCCCAGGAAGGCGACGTTACCGCGAATGGGACGGCCGCACGCCAGGCCCGAGATGGTCTGGGTCACGACGGCCTGGAAGATGGAAGCGGCGACGTCCTCGGGGCGGGCGCCCTCGTTGAGGAGCGGCTGCACGTCGGTCTTGGCAAAGACGCCGCAACGGCTGGCGATGGGATAGATGGTGGTGGCGTTGGCCGCGAGCTCGTTGAGGCCGCTCGCGTCGGTGTGCAGCAGAGTGGCCATCTGATCGATGAACGCGCCCGTGCCGCCGGCGCAGGTGCCGTTCATGCGCTGCTCGATGCCGTTGTCAAAGTAGATGATCTTGGCGTCCTCACCGCCCAGCTCGATGGCGACATCGGTGGCCGGGATAAGGGTCTCGACGGCGCGTTTGCTGGCGATGACCTCCTGGACAAACTCCAAGTCGAGCCACTGGGACAGCAGCAGACCGCCCGAGCCGGTGATGGCGCAGGTCATCTGGGCCGTCGGCAGCACAGTCGCGGCGCCCTCGAACAGATCGCGGGCGCAGGCACGGACGTCGGTGTGGTGGCGCTGGTACTTGGCGTAGACGATCTGGTTGTCATCGTTGAGCACGGCAAGCTTGACGGTGGTGGAGCCCACGTCGATGCCCAGGTGCAGGTTGCCGCGGGCGGCCTCGGAGTTGAAAATCGCGCCTTCGGGGGCGTGGGCGGCGGCCACGGGCTCAGCGGCGGTGGCGAGCTCGCTAGCGATGGACGTCTCCCCTGCCGCGTTCTTGGCATCGGCAACTGCCTCGGCAACTTTCTCGGCAGCCGCGGTCGCGGCCTTCTGCGCGGCGTCCACCACGGCGGGCGCGGCCTCGCGTGCGGCAGCGACCATACGATCCTTGATGCCCTCGACGAGTTTGCTCATTGTCTCTCCTCTTAGTTGTTGGACTCGACGGTTGCGGCGGTGTCGGCCGCGTCCTCGAGCTGCAAGTTCAATAGCTTCATGCCGTATTCCGGCACGTTGATATCGATGGGTTGGCCATACAGGTCACCAGGACGAACAAAAGCGAGCACCGTCATAATGCGCGCCATGGCCTCGGGCGATTCGGTGAGCCCACGCTCAAACCAGCGCTGAATCATGCCAACCTCGGCGCTCACGACGTAGGTGACGTAGTAGTCAAAGAACGTGCCCAGCGCCAGGCCCAAAATGCCCGTCTGCGCACGCGGCACCACAGCCTCACGCGCGGTGTCGATGATCCTTTTAATGAAGGCCTGGTCGCCGCCCGGACCCAGCAGCGCACCGATTAAGTCGCGGTTGGCCGCAAGATAACGCAGCAGCTCAACCGAACCGGGCGCCGGCTCGAGCTCGTCGATATTGTGATAGAGATCGGGCAGCTGAGCTGCGGTGATGAGCTCAATGCGCTCACGGATCTCGGCCAGCAAGCCGTCCTCGATTTGATTGATAAAGTCGGGGATATCGCGGTAGTGCGAATAGAACGTGCGGCGCGTAAGGCCAGCGCGCTCGGTGAGCGACGCGACATTAATGCGCGAAAGGTCGCCGCTTTCGGCAAGCTCGCTGGCAAGTGCCTGGCGAAGGGCACGCTGCGAGCGAAGGGACCGGCGATCGCATTTCTCGAGCTGGGACAAGCGTCCTCCTTGTTACTCAGCCTGTGCGCTATTGCACAGTGCGAGTATTATTGCACACCGTGTGTACCAACACGTAAAGGCAATATTTGGAATGTGACGAGGGGGCAGTCCCTTTGTCACATTATTCGATGATGGTGCGGGAGCTCTGCTTATGCATGGTGGCGAGCATGTGTTTGGGGACGGCGTGGACCATGCAGCTGCCGATAGTTGCGCTCGCGGCGACCTTGGCTGCATCGCTAGCGTTTTTGGTCGCGTAGCTGTGGCGGAAACGCTTGAGCATGGCGATGTCGTTTCCGCCGTCGCCATAAACCGCGACCTCGTCCTCGGCAATGCCGTGGTAGCCCGCCAGCCAGGCCACACTCTCGCCCTTGTTACACGCCACGTCCGTGATCTCGAACATCACCGGATCGAACGGCGCGTTGACCACACGGTCCGAGCGCTCGGCAAGATACGCCTTAAGGTCGCGCTCCAGCTCGGGCGAGGTCACGCGACAATTGATCTTGCATACATCGTGGCGCAGGATGTCACCGATCGACTGGTCGAAATACTGCTCCTCGTGATACCCGCCGCGCGCACGCATGCCGCGCATCACAATACGCTTGATGGGGCTGTCCTTTTTAAAGCCCGCCTGATGCATCTCGAACGAACCGCTCGAAAACATGCCATCGGGCGTGGAGCAATCAAAGCAAATGTCCGGGAACGCCTTGAGCAGTTCCTCAGTGACCTGCGGGTCGATGGTCCAAGTCTTGAGCACCTCGCCATGGCTGTCGCGCACGATGGATCCATTGGAGCAGCAGGCGTCAAGCGCCAAGCCCGTAAAGCCATGCTCGCCGATCGGCAACGTCGAGCGTCCAGTCGCGGGAACCACGTGCAGGCCAGCCTCAGTCAGCTCGCGAATGGCGCGGCGGATGGTCCCATCCGCCTCGTGCAGGGCGTTCAGCAGCGTTCCGTCTAAGTCACTCGCGAACATCTTGATCATGGACATGCCTCTCCTTCGTCTGCCCGATATTGTAGACGAAGGAGAGGCATGTCCAAACAATGCCGTCCCGGCGCGGCGTACCACCGCCTTCACAAATTCACGGTGCCCCAGCGCGTTAAGACAATCGCCGCAATCGATTTTTCAGCCGATAAAACAGAGCCGTCGTCAACGTCAGCACCGCCAACATGGCTGCGAATACAATCGCCGGTGTCCATCGATCATATGCAACCCCGTACGTCAATTGGCCGATAGGCGTTGCGCAGGAAAGGACCATGTAAACGACCGAAAGCACTTTTCCGCAGAGCTCAGTCGGCGCTACCCGCTGAACAAACGCGGTGATTTCAACCGACGTAATGCTCGCCCACACCATGACCCATGCCGAACCAACCGCAAACACGGTGAACACGCATACATCTACGCCGAACAGCAGCGTAACAATAATCGGCGCGACTCCAAAACAGATCATCGCAACATATCGGCATATGCCATTGAAAGAAAAACGATGCGGCCAAATGCCGACCAAGCCACTGCCGGTAAGACCACCCAGGCCCAGAGCAACCTCAACTATCCCAACGCAGGACGATTGCATACCGAGATGCTTTGTAACAATAATGGGAGCGCCAATCGTTAGCCCAACCAACGCAAGGTTCAAAACTGCCGCAAGCAAAATCACAGCGACCAATGATGCATTTTGCAACAGATACCGAATCGACTCCCGAAAATCGTTTCGGCATGTCGTGCGAGTCGCGCCGTCTCTCATCGTTTCAGATGAGGCGTTTTGCTTGAGTGCGACCCCAAACAAGAGAGCTGAAATCGCAAACGCCACCGACGCGGTTGTGCAAAGAGCATCGATGCCAAAGCACCCATAGACTGCCGTCCCGACCACAGGACCCAAGATATTGCTCACCATGGTCATCTGCGAAACCAATGCAGTGGCCCGCTCAACCTTCTCTTCACCCGCCATACGCACCGTCTCAATTTGGAGCATTGGCTTTAGCAGCGATTGAACACCATATTGAACACAAAGTATCGCTACTACGACGACCGCAAGAGGCAACGAGCGCTTCATGGGGATAGACAGCAGTGATGCAGTCATCAGAGCAATGCCGAGGGACACGAGGACCTCGCGGTGTCTTCCCCGATCCGCTAAGATCCCACCAGCCGGAGTTGCGAGTACGCCGGGTATGAACGCCGTCGCCACGACGGCGCCATATAACGTTGACGATCCACTGCAATCGAACAAGTAAAGTGGATACGCAAAGCACAGCGCCGACAGCATCGAATACGTGCACAGCTGCGCAACCAGAAGTTCCGCGAGCCTGATTGACCGCACTGTTTTTGATTTCAACGAGACGCCGACGTCTCTCAGCCCAGCCATAAGCCCACCCCCTATACATACCACTAGTATGTATTTAATGACTTGAAAAGGGCAGCCGTGGCTACCCTCACAAATCAATTACATACCGTTGGTATCTATATTACCACCCGGCGCGGTCCCATACGTCCCAAATCTGCGCCGTTGTCTGAAGCACTTCATTACCCAAATCGAGCCCCACCGCGGCAGCCATCTGCGCCAAACATTGTGCGCGAGCGAGCATTCGCTCCTTGGGCTCGAGCGGACGGAACAATGGCAGCAGCCAAAGATTCGCCAACAACGATACGGCCTCCGCCGCTTCGCGCGGGCATTCGCACGCAATGGAGCCGTCGGCGATGCCCTCCTCGATCACTGGCAAGAGACAGCCATCGGCCGACTCGTCAAATGAGCCCTGGTACTGCATCGCCAGTAGGCGCGAGCTTTTTACCGGATCTGCTGCAGGACGCATACGTGCCCATAGCTCAATTTGTGGAACAACGGACTCGGGAGCGTACAGTCGCTTGAGCTTTTGGGCTCCGGTCATATTACCGACGCCAAGCATCGAGCGGCGGTGCTCAACAATCGGAGTCATCGCCCGATCAAACGCGGCGTTGAAAATCTCTTCTTTGCTCTTGAAGTGATGATAGACAGCGCCCTTGGTCATGCCGTCGAGACGGTCAACGATATCTTGAATACTCGTCCCCTCATAACCCTGTGCGCAGAATAGCTCCAGTGCCGCGTCGAGAATCTTCGCGACCGTCTCCTCGGGATATTTATTGCGACCCATAATCCGCCCATCCGCAACGCAAGTCTTGTGCCTCATTGCAGCATTTTAACGTTGCGGATGGCAGACGGTCGATTCTACACCGCGGCCGGGCCGTGTTCGCCGGTGCGAATGCGGATGACTTCTTCGACCGGCTCGACCCAAATCTTGCCGTCGCCGACGGCACCGGTGCGAGCGGCGTTGCAGATAATGTCAACGATACCGTCGACATGCTCGTCGGCGCAGATGAGGGTGAACTGCACCTTGGGGATCGTGTTGACGAGCAGCTCGTTGCCGCGCACGTATTCCTTCCAGCCATGCTGCGCGCCGCAGCCCTGCACCTGGTTGATGGTCATGCCGCGAACATCAGCCGCAAACAGCGCATCTTTGAGAACCTCAAGCTTCTCGGCACGAACAATCGCTGTAATCTTCTTCATAGTGAATTCCTCTCTTCAATAAAAGAAATTGATTTACCTTCACATGGCACGGGTTTTCCAGGTGCCCGAGATTGCCCCGAAAGAGGAGCGCCGCGTACTTCGGTACGCAAGCGACGGTTTGAGGGGCAAGGTCGGGTGCCTGGGAAACCCGTGCCGCTAATCGAGTCCCGAGAAGGAAGGGTATGCGCTCTCGCCGTGCTGACTCGCATCCAGGCCCAGCGCCTCGTCGGCCTCGTCCACACGCAGGCTGCCGTGGAACAGTGCCTTGACCACCGCGGCGATCACCAAGTCGAGCACCAGCACAATAACGACCGTCACCACAATGCCCAGAACCTGCGAGACAAGCAGCGACACGTCGCCCGTGTAGAACAGGCCGCCCTTACCGGTCCACGAGAGCTCCGGCACGCAGAACAGGCCCGTGAGCACACCGCCCAAGATGCCGCCGATACCGTGGCAACCGAACGCGTCGAGCGCATCGTCGTAGCCAAACTTGGTCTTAAGATGGCTGATGGCCAGGTAACAGACGGGCGAGACGATCAGGCCCATGACCAGCGCTGCCCACGGCTCGACAAAGCCCGCACCCGGCGTGACCACCACAAGGCCCGCAACCAGACCGGTGCTGGCACCCACCAGCGTGGGGCGACCGGTGTGCACGCGCTCGACGACAAGCCACGAGACCATGCCCGCCGCGCTGGCCGTCACGGTGTTGAGGATGGCGAGTGCCGCCACGGCGTCGGCCTTAAACTCGCTGCCGCCGTTAAAGCCAAACCAACCAAACCAAAGTAGACCGGCGCCCAGCGCCACAAACGGCACGTTATGCGGACGGTAGCTCACCATGCCAAAGCCGCGACGACGGCCGAGCATTAAGCAGAGAATCAGGCCCGTGAGACCGGACGAAATGTGTACCACGTCGCCGCCGGCAAAGTCGAGCGCGCCGATGATGTCGCCGATAAAGGAACCATCGCCGCCCCAAACCATGTGGGCGAGCGGCGCATAGACCACGAGCAGCCAAATGCCCAGGAAGGCCGTCATGGCACCAAACTTAACGCGGCCTGCCAGACTGCCCGTAACGATAGCGGCGGTGATCATGGCAAACGCCATCTGGAAGGCGATGTTGATGATCTGAGGGTAGACGGCACCATCCGCAGCATTGCCCTCGGCCGCCTGCAGCACCTGGTTGAGCACCGGCAGGCACAGCAACTGGTCAAAGCCGCCAATAAACGGGCTAGAACCGTCGCCACCGTAGGCCAGCGACCAGCCGGCAACAATCCACAGCACACCAACCAGGCCAATGGCGCCAAAGCACATAAGCATGGTGTTGATGACATTTTTGCGCCTGGACAGGCCGCCATAGAAAAACGCCAGACCCGGTGTCATTAAAAACACGAGCATGGTGCAGATGAGCATAAACGTTGTCGATCCCGTATCGTACATTCGCTCCCCCTTGGTCGCATGAACGTTGTCGGCGCTCATGATGCGGCCGAGGGGCAACTGGTGTAGACCAGATACGGCGTTGTTAAACGCTGCGTTGTCGAATGGAAACGGCACCGCAATCTTGGAAACGGCGCGGCAACGGACGCGAAACGAACGGGAAACGTGCGAACGAGAAGGGCTCGCTTGGCTCCGCTCTGGCTAGCGCCGGAACAGCTCGCGGGCTCGGTCGCGGAGGTCGGTAGCTCGAATGACACCCTCGTAACGATTGATGCGCAGACGCGGGAAGGCGTTAAAGAAGCGTAGGTCGCGGCGGCTGAGTGACACGCTCGGTACCGGGCGGCTCATGCGCTTGCCGGCAAGGCGACGACCGAGCGACGGACGCGGCATACTCGGCGCGGCATCGGCCACGCGGCGGGCAGCGAGCGCCAGGCCGCGAGCACCATCCGAGATAAACGTCGGCATCGAAGTCTTCTCGCGCAGGGCATCGAGCGCCGCGTCGCCCAGCTCGGCCAGCCAAGCGTTAACGGCGCGACCGCGGATATGCGTCTGCGCCACCGAGTCAATCGCCGAATCGGGAATACGTTCGAGCATAGAGTCGGAGGCGTCGGCAAGCGACTCATTGATGCGGTCGGCAAGGTCGGCACGCACACGCTCAAGCTGATCGGACAGACGCCGCCAGCTCGCCAACGAGCACACCGCATCGACCATCATCGCGACCGCGACGATAAAGGCGGCCAAGCGCACGATTAGCACCGGCAGATGGCCAAGCAGCCCCAGCAATGCCGGCTCCACTAAACGGCAAATACACAACGCACCCAAGCCAAACGCGCAGGCCCAGTACAGGCAGATGCGTCCGTGCAGGTTAAACGGCAGATGCGAGTAATCCCAAAACCGGGCACCCGTCGTTTTTTCCAACAGCACGCCCACGCTATATTCGATCACGCTGCATACGAGCGCGGCAGCGACAAACTGGCTCGAGGCGTCTGGGATTCCACGCAGCAGCAACCAGCACGCAATGCCGCCCGCACCGTAGATGGGACAGCACGGCCCTAGCAAAAAGCCGCTGTTGGCAAAGCGTCCGTGGTTGAGCATGGCGCAGACTGTCGACTCCCATACCCAGCCGCAAAAACCGTAGAAGGCAAACGAGAGTACCAGCGCCGAGAGCGGACAGGCGGCAAGCGTCGCGCCGTCAAATGCCATGTCGATCGCGGTTCCCACCGTCTACCCACTCCTCTTTTCGTTCGATTCTTTGCTCGAGCCGTCACTCGGGCCCTCGTTCAAATCGTTCGCGCCGCCTTTGCGCGGCAGACGGCCGGCAATCGTCTCGCGCAGTGCGCACCATTTATCCGCCAGGCACACAATCCATGCCTCACGACACGTCGGCGGCACCGGTACCAGCGGAAACATATGCCGTACGATAATATTCCGCTCGCGCGGCGTCAGCTCAAAATCTTCCTCCGCACGCGCCAAGGCAAAAAACGGGTGACGAAAGCCATGCAGTCGATGGCTTGGGTCGGGATCGTGCCAGTCATAGAGAAAGTAATCGTGCAGCAGGGCCCCGCGCAGCAGCGATAAGCGGTCGACGGAGATACCGACGCGGCCCAGGCGCTCGGCAAAGGACAGACTTGCCCGCGCTACCGAGGTCACATGCGTATAGACCGTCACATCGCCATGTTGGATAAACTCATGCATCAGGTCCAAGCGGCCCGCCTGGGCAAGCTGACGGGCGGCATCGTCGACCTCGCGCGCGATTTTCTCGGCACGAACGGTATCGGACATGCGGCCTCCTTCCGGCGGCGCTCGGCGGCAAGCCGCGGCCTGCGCGCAATGAATAAAATCATCATCGAATTTACCAGTATGGCATCGGACAAAACGTTTTGCCCCACCAGTTGGCGAATTACCGCGCCGCCGTCACATATCAAACGCCAAAATGTGCGAGACTGTCTTGTGCAATTGTGCCGGCCGAGGGAGTGCCGGCGCACGATTCGCATGGAGTAACCCACAACGATGCTGCTTACGCAAACGACAACGCCCGAGGACGTCAAGGCTCTCGATCGCGCCGAGCTTCCGCTGCTCTGCGGCGAGATCCGCCACGCCATCCTCGAAAGCTCCGCCGCCGTCGGCGGGCACGTTGCCCCCAACCTGGGCGTCGTTGAGCTTACGGTTGCGCTCCATCGCGTGTTTAACTCCCCCATCGACAAGATTGTCTTTGATGTTTCGCACCAGACCTACGCCCACAAGGCGCTGACTGGGCGCGCGTACACTTATATCGACCCGGCACGCTACGGCGAGGCCTCTGGTTTTGCCAATCCTGACGAGTCCGAGCACGACCTGTTCGCCATGGGCCACACCTCCACGTCGGTGAGTCTGGGCTGCGGCTTGGCGCACGCTCGTGACCTGGCGGGCGATGCGTACAACGTCATCACCATCATTGGCGACGGTTCGCTTTCGGGCGGTCTGGCGTTTGAGGGCTTTAACAATGCCGCCGAGCTCGACAGCAACCTGATCATCATCGTCAACGATAACGACCAGTCCATCGCCGAAAACCACGGTGGCCTGTATCGCAATCTGGCCGAGCTACGCGCCAGCAACGGCACCTGTGAGCGCAACGTTTTCCGCGCGATGGGGCTCGACTACTGCTATCTGGACACCGGCAACGATGTGTTGGCCCTGGTCGACACGCTGCAGGAGCTGCGCGATATCGATCATCCCATCGTGCTGCACGTCTCCACCACAAAGGGCAAGGGCTTTGAGCCAGCCCAGAGCGACCCCGAGCGCTGGCATCATGTGGGTCCGTTTGACATGGCGACTGGGCGCAAGCTCTGCCCGGGCCATCCGAGCGAGCCTGCGCCGCGCACCTATGCCGACATTACGGGCGAGGCGCTCAGCGCCGCCATCGAGCACGATCCGCAGGTCGTGGGCATCACGGCCGCCACGCCCTACATCATGGGCTTTACACCCGAGCTTCGCGCCGCCGCCGGCAAACAGTTCGTCGATGTGGGCATTGCCGAGGAGCACGCCGTGACCTTTGCCACCGCGCTTGCGCGCTCGGGTGCCAAGCCAGTCTTTGGTGTGTACGGCACGTTTTTGCAGCGCGCCTACGACGAGCTGTGGCACGACCTGTGCCTCAACGATGTCCCCGCAACCATCCTGGTGTTTGGCGCATCGATCTTTGGCACCACATCCGAGACGCATCTTTCGTTCTTTGATATTTCTATGCTGGGCGCTCTCCCCAATATGCGTTACCTGGCGCCTTCCTGCATGGAGGAATACCTATCCATGCTGAGCTGGTCGCTCGACCACCGCGAGCATCCCGTGGCGATTCGCGTGCCGGGCATTGGCTTGGTAAGCCGCCCCGATCTTGCGCCTGCCGAGGACGCCGATTACGGCGCCGTTCGTTACAACGTGGTGTGCCAGGGTCGCGACGTGGCCGTGCTCGCGCTTGGCGATTTCTTTGAGCTGGGCGAGCGCGTGGCAAACCGTCTGACTGCCGAGTACGGCATCGAGGCCACGCTCGTCAACCCGCGCTATGCAACCGAGCTCGACCGCGAGTTCCTCGACAGCCTTGCCGCCAAGCATCGCGTTGTCGTCACCCTCGAAGACGGCATCTTGGACGGCGGCTGGGGCGAGCGCGTCGCGTGCTACTTGGCCTGCACGCCCGTGCGCACGCGCACCTTTGGCATCGCCAAGGGCTTCCCCGACCGCTACGACCCCAACGAGTTGCTCGCTCAGAACGGCATGACGGCCGAGAACATGGCCGCCGAAGCCGTTAGGCTACTTAACGAGTAAAAAACCTCCGCAAGGGAAGCACCCCTGCGGAGGTTTTTATTTTCGCGCGCGATTATCTCAATCTGTAACATCTAGGGCCCGAATTCCCGTCTAACTGTTACAGATCTAGACAAACCGTCTTTGCCCCTGACCTTTGTCTCAATCTGTAACAGATAGAGACCTTTTGGCCGTCTAACTGTTACAGATCGAGACATTCGAATTCCCCTGAAGAGAAAATCTCAATCTGTAACAGTTAGAACCCATTTCCTCGTCTACCTGTTACAGATTGAGACAAAGCAGCGAGACAGGCCACCACATCTGCAAGAACCACCACAAAGGTGCCTGTCCCTTTATGGTAGGTAGAATAACCCATAAGGTAAGTATGTTTCTGAGTTATTTCGTGTTGACCCATTTGAGCGGGATAGGGTATAACTCTACTCAACCGCTAGGGATTTTATTGAGAAAGGTGTTCTACCATGAGCAAGAACCTCTCCCAGCAGGTCGTTCTCGACCGCCGCGGCTTCGTTGCCGCCACCTTCGCAACCGTTGCCGGCCTTGGTCTTGCCGGCTGCTCCGACACCAGCGCCGAGGCCGACAAGGGTTCCGCCGTCGGCTCCTCCAAGAGCTCCGAAGATACCGAGGCTTCCACCATACTCGATGCCAAGGCATTCGACAAACTCGTCGACAACGGCCCCAAGGCCGATGACGACGCCATCGCCGCCAGCACCTGGGCCACGGCCGTCAAGGACGCCGGTGTCTTTAAGATCGGTGGCGTTCAGACCTCCACACTTTTCTCCCTCCTCAACGAGAAAGACGGTCAGACCCGCGGCTTCGACGCCGGTATCGCACAGCTCCTGTCCAACTACATTCTGGGCGAGAACAAGGTCGAGATCACCCAGGTGACCTCGGACACGCGCGAGTCCGTCCTGCAGAACGGCCAGGTCGACGCTGTCTTTGCCACCTACACCATCACTGACGAGCGCAAGAAGCTCGTCTCCTTCGCCGGTCCCTACTACTACACCCAGCAGGCTATCCTGGTGCTCGCCGACAACGACGACATCAAGAGCGTCGACGACCTGGCCGACAAGAACGTCGCCGTCCAGTCCGGCTCCAACGGCCCCGCCATCCTGGAGGAGTTCTCCCCCAAGGCCAGCCAACAGGAGTTCAAGACCGACGAGGAGGCCCGCCAGGCACTTCAGCAGGGCCGCGTTGACGCCTACGTCATCGACAACAACATGCAGCAGAGCGCCCTGGTCCGCGAGCCCGGCAAGTACAAGATTGCCGGCAAGCCCTTCGGCAGCAAGGAGCCCTACGGCATCGGCCTGCCGCTCGATTCCGACGGTGTCGCCTTTGTCAACGACTTCCTTAAGAAGATCGAGGACGATGGCACCTGGACCGAGCTGTGGCAGATCTGCATTGGCGACCGTACGGGCGACACCAATGTTCCCGAGCTGCCCGAGATCGGCGCCTAGGCAGCGAGCCTAGTAACGGCCGCTACGAAACCATACGGAAACGCACGATGCGCTTTATTGCGCTAAACTGTTTCCTCACTGAGTTGTCGGGGCTTCCGTACACACGGGAGCCCCTTTCCTTACCGGCGGGAGGTCCGCATGAGTCTCTCCGAGCTCTGGTCGCTCTATGGCCAGAACTATATCGACGCGCTGCTAGCAACCTGGGGCATGACGCTTGAGTCGTTTGCCATCGCCATGGTGCTGGCCGTCGCCGTCACCGTGATGCGCGTGTCGCCGCTCAAGCCGCTGCGCGTCTTTGGCGACCTGTATGTCCAGGTCTTCCGTAACATCCCCGGCATCGCGCTGCTCATTATCGTCGTCTATGCGCTGCCCCCGCTCAAGGTCGTCCTGCCCTACCGCACCTGCGTCATCGTCGCCACAGTGCTCTTGGGTTCTGCCTTTGGCTCCGAGAACTTTATGAGCGGCATCAACACCGTCGGTGTCGGCCAGGTGGAAGCCGCCCGCTCGCTGGGCATGAGCTTCAGCCGTATCCTCGCCAAGATCGTGATTCCGCAGGCGCTGCGCTCGAGCGTGCTGCCCATGACCAACCTCTTTATCGCCGTCATGCTCACCACCGCGCTCGGCAGTCAGGTGCCGCTTAAACCGCAGGAGCTCACCGGCGTGGTGAGCTACATCAACACGCGCTCGCTCGGCGGCGTCGCCGCGTTCTTTATCTCGGCGCTCGGCTACCTGGGCACGGCCTTTGTGGTGAGCCACATTGGCAACTATATCGATAAGAAGGTGAGGATCCTCCGATGAGCAAGCGCTCCACCTCCGCGCTCACCATGCGCGATGCGCTCTACGAGGCTCCCGGCCCCAAGATGCGCGCCAAGATTCGCGTCGGCACCGCCATCTCACTTGTTGCCGTGGCCGCGCTCATCGCTCTGGTACTGCAGCGCTTTTATGTGACCGGCCAGCTTTCGGTCCATTACTGGTACTTCTTTACGCACCTCACCACCTGGAAGTTCCTGCTTGCCGGTTTTGAGGGCACAGTAAAGGTCGCGCTCACCGCCGGCGCCATCGCGCTGGTACTGGGCTTAGCCCTCATGCTCGGCCGTACCAGCGACATCAAGCCGCTGCAGCTGGTCTGCCGCGTGCTCACCGATTTCTTCCGTGGCGTGCCGAGCCTGCTGTTCATCTACTTCTTCTTTTTGGTGCTGCCTCAGTACAAGATTTCACTGCCGTCGTTTTGGATGCTCACGCTTCCCGTCGCGCTCGCTGCAGCCGGCGTACTTGCCGAGATCTTCCGCGCCGGCGTCAACGCCGTGCCGCGTGGTCAGGTCGAGGCAGCCCAGGCGCTCGGTCTCTCCAAGGCCAAAATCACCTTTAAAATCGTATTGCCCCAGGCGATTCGGTTTATCATTCCGTCGTTGATTTCGCAGCTCGTGGTCGTAGTCAAAGACACCACCGTCGCCTATGTGGTGAGCTACCCCGACCTCATGCAAAATGCCCGCGTGCTCATCACCAACTACGACGCGCTCGTATCGGTCTATCTGGTGATCGCGGTCATCTACATCCTCATCAACGTCGCGATCAACAAGGCCGCTGTCTACGTTTCGCACAAGACCGGCGCGACCATCATCCGCTAACGCTTTACCATTTCCAGTCATAAGGAGCCGAGCACCATGGCACAGAGCACTTCTACTTCTGGCAACCAGCCGCTTATCGAGCTCAAGCACGTCGATAAGCACTATGGCGATCTGCACGTCCTCAACGACATCAATCTCTCGGTCGACCGCGGCGAAGTCGTCGTCGTGATCGGCCCCTCGGGCTCGGGCAAGTCGACCATGTGCCGAACCATCAACCGCCTGGAAACCATCGACTCGGGCGAGATCCTCATCGAGGGCGAGCCTCTGCCGCAGGAAGGCAAGGATCTTGCCCGCATGCGCGCCGAGCTGGGCATGGTGTTTCAGCAGTTCAACCTGTTCGCGCATATGACGGTGCTGCAGAACGTCATGCTGGGGCCGGTCGACGTGCTGGGCGTGTCCAAGGAGGAAGCTCGTGAGCGCGCCATGGACCTGCTGAGCCGCGTGGGCGTTGCCGAACAGGCCGACAAGGTGCCCGCTCAGCTCTCGGGCGGCCAGCAGCAGCGCGTGGCCATTGCCCGCTCGCTCGCCATGCAGCCCAAGGCCATGCTCTTCGACGAGCCCACGAGTGCCCTTGACCCCGAGATGATCAACGAGGTGCTCGAGGTCATGGTCCGCCTGGCCCAGCAGGGCATGACGATGATCGTCATTACGCACGAGATGAACTTCGCCCGCCGCGTTGCCGACCGCGTCGTGTTCATGGCCGACGGCCAGATCGTGGAAACCGGCGCGCCCGACGAGTTCTTCGACCATCCCCAGACCAAGCGCGCCCAAGACTTCCTCAACTCCATCAAGGGCCACTAGCCCAATTGCCATATCCGCTCGCCATGACCATCCAAACTCGAAAGCAACACCTATGATCGGAACTCGCACTTCATCGTCATACACCCCGCACGTCAACGTCGACCCCGCCGACCGTCCGCTCATCCTGGTGGCGCCGCGCTGGGAAGAGGCAAAGCCGTTTTTAAGCGAGACACTCTCCCCCAACGAGGAAATCGCAAGTGTCTTTGTCGATGCCATTCTTGCTGCCGGCGGCCTGCCGCTGCAGATGTCCATCACCGAGGACATTGAGGTCATCCGTCATTACGTCGACATCGCCGACGGCATCGCCATCCCCGGCGGCCCCGATGTCAATCCCAAACGTTGGGGCGATGATCGACCCTACGACCCCACCCTCTGCTGCGAAATCCGCGATAGTTTTGAGTTTAAGCTGGTCGACGAGGTACTCCGCGCCAAAAAGCCGCTCTTTACCACCTGCCGCGGCACGCAGCTGCTCAACGTCGCCACCGGCGGCACCCTGTGCATGGACGTGCCGAGCCTGGGCGCGCGCGAGGGCCGCACGCAGTGGCGCCATACCCACGTGCTCAACGACCCTGTGCATCCTGTCGAGGTCGTGCCGGGCTCGCTGCTGGAGCGCGCGGTTGGCGGGCACAGGCTGATCCAGACCAACTCCGCACACCACTGCTGCGTCGATCGTCTGGGTAAAAGCACGCGCTTGGTCGCCAAGGCAACCGACGGCGTGCCCGAGTGCATCGAAGTCGAAGGCCAGCCGTTCTGCCTGGGCGTGCAATGGCACCCTGAGTACACGTGGAAGACGCTCGAGACCGACTTTGACCTGTGGAAGTCGTTTGTCGAGGCAGCGGCCAAGGTTAAGCGGGCTCGCTAGCTCGCGAATCACACAGGCTTAAACCTTCCATGCCAGGGGGGGGCGGACACCAGCTACGGTGCCCGCCCCCCCTGTATTTGATATGCTCGGTATGATTATCCCTCACAAACAATCAGAGAAATCTCGACCGCAATCGGTCGACAGTAAAGCAAATGGCAACAACGCTTGCTACGTTTATGAGACAGTCAATTAAAATCGAAATGCATTGACCATTCCCCAACGGGGTCACGCCGCAAATCCACATGAGCATCGAGGCTGGAAGCGGAAGCATGGAATTGGCCCCGATCTGTATGTAGATCGCTACGACGTTGACAAGCAGCAGCATGCCAATCGGACCGAAGCCGGCCCCAAAATAGGAAACAGCGATCACGCAAGAGACCACATATGCAAGACAGACGGCACTCGCCAGAAGAAGTCGATAGCAAAATACATGCAGGTTGAAATACTGCTGAGCATCCGAAACGATTGCGCAGTTAAGACAGTACAAAACGACACTCGACAGGACAAACGCGCCCAAAAGGGCAAAAGAAGATAGCACCACTCGCGCAACGATAGCGCACACACGCTTCCCTCCCCGAGCCTCCGACAACCCCCACGGTTCCTCGACAAAGCCCGAACTGACAAAGCGCGGCACAATGCAAGCCGCGATGAACGGAAAGAACAATGCATGGGCCAACGGGGCTACGTTGAACAGCAGACCGCGAAAAACCTCTGCATTGCCAAATAGAAGGACATCCTCCGCCGATAGCCGAAGCGTCGGGTCTGGGAAAAAACCCAAGAAACTGTTCTCACGGAGGCTACAGAACCACATCGGGAAAGAATTAAGCTGCAATATCACCATGTACGCATAAATTACCAGGATTAAGGCGTACGCCCATTTGCTCACATGCTTCAATTCTGACTGGAGAAGTCTTTTAATCTGACGAGCCATTGAGCACACCCCCAGCGCGAAAGCTCAAGAGAGCGTAAATCAATACCGATAGACAGCTGGCTGCCACGCCATATCCCAGAAGCGTCAGCTGCCCCATATCGCTATACCCAAGGGCACATCCGACTCCAAGGTACGGCCCCGGAAGGAAGAAGATCCATCGCAAGGATGGTATAGGTGCCTGAAGGAAGGCTCCGTAGAGCGTCAAGCTCATGACAAATCCGACTATCACCACGGCCCCACTCAATACAGCGCTGCCCGTTATCCGATAGATGGTCACCGTCTCCAGCGCAACCGATATCACCAATACGGCGTTGACTATCATTGCAGGCAAAAATACAGTTAGTATGTTGTGCGAGTAGTTATGCCCTCCACGTATTATGGCTATTGCAAAAAGAAGAAGGCAAAGCGCGCTATACGCTGCGCCAATTATTAAAGCAGACGAAAATGCATGGGCTAGAGCCCCATAAAAGCGGTTGAGACCTCTTGCCGAAGAAATTCGGTGCCCCTCTTTATAGCCATGCTCCTGTAAAAGCACCAAACAAACGATGAGTGGAACGAACAGGGATGTACCGGCAAAAGCGCTGCGCGCAAGGGACTCATCAGGCGCAGAAGGATCGATTGCATTCCAGAGGAAACCAATATCCTCCCCACAAACGCCATAGCCAAAGGCGAGCAACGTTGTTCCGTTTTTTAGAAAGATGCCGAAGAGAAGGCCGAACGCCAGCATAAGCGCAAGACCAAACTTCGCCGGAAATATCCTGTGCAAACGCATCATATCTGCCTTTATGGGATGGATCGCCCGCTTCATAGCGAGACCGCCTTCATCAAGCGCCTGTAATACTCTTTTAGGGATGGCGCCTCATCCCTTATGACGTCCATCGATTCCTTTTTTAGCAGTTCACCGTCATGAAGAAACAGGCAGCTTGTTGCAACCGATGCCAGCTCATCCAAGTCGTGGCTAGAGATAAGCATGGTTTTGCCCTGCTCCCGATTCAATCGACCGATAAGGGCCCATATACTCTCGATGCCCAACGGATCCAATCCATTTGCCGGCTCATCGAAAATTAGTACGTCGGTGTCGCCCAATAAAGCCGTAGCTATATCCAGTCGCCGTTTCATTCCCAGAGAAAAACTGCTCACGCTCTTTTTCTCATCGACGTCCAGCCCGACTAGGCCCAAGACGCGAGGAACCTCACGTTTCTCATCGAGTCCCCATTCCGCACATCGGATCCGAAGATTCTCAGCCGCACTGAGGGATTGGTATGCTCCGCAGGAATCTGGCACATAGCCGACACGCGTCCGCATCAAGCTCAGCTCTTTTTTCGACTTGCCTCCAAAGAGCTCCACGCTCCCCGACGATGGCTCACAGAGGCCCAGCACTATTTTAATAAGCGTGCTTTTGCCCGCCCCGTTTGCACCAACAAGGGCGCAAAGCTCAGACTGATCCACCTCGAAGGAAACGTCATGCAAAACGCGGCGCCTCCCATAGCGCTTTGACACCCTTGATAGCCTTATCGTCGATGCGTTCATTGGCCTCCCGTTCCGCTTGATAGCAAAACCGCTCATATCGTTCCTTCTTTACTTTATCGTTTTCCATAGTTGTTATTGTTTTTCGATAACTCATATTTGCCAAGATAATCTAAAAGAAAGAACCCGTGTTAGACACGGGTCCCTTCACGCTGATATTTCGTTTTAGTTGTTCGCCTTAAGCTACTCGTCGCTCAAATCGACAGCAAAGACTGATGTCGGAAGCGACGCCTCATTGCCTCCGCCGTCCCGCATCTGCCTCACAACGTTTTTTGCACGCTCAACAATAAGCTCCTCAAGCTCTTTCTCACTCACGCGCTGAATAATATCTCCCGGTTGACAATCAAGCTCATCACAGATATCGAGGAGCGTCTTTAGGCGAATAGCTTTTATCTTTCCGTTTCTAAGCTTTGAAATATTAGCCGGAGTATGCCCCGTCGCCCGAATCAGATCAGCACTGGTCTTTCCGGTCTTAAGCAGCTGCGTCTCAAGCTCGATGATGAGATAGCTCATGTTTCCTCCTACACAAGCTCGTCAGACTGCTCTTGGAGCAGCGAGGCATAACTCCAGATCGCCGAGATAAATAAACAGACAACTGCGCCGATAAACGACCCCGCATCAAAGGTAGCGCCTTGGCAAATCTCAATAACGAAGGAATGAGGCACGATGTAAAGCTCCAGTCCGCCAATGGTGAGATTGACCGATCCATAGGCACCAACAAGCGAAACCGCGGCGTTAACAGCAAAGGCAAGCGCGAGAACACGGATAAGCCGCACATGCGTCTTGGTAAAGGGCGAGACGCCTCGCGAGATGTTACGGCTGATCCCGCACAGAACGACAAGCGAAATACCCATAACAAGCGCCATGCACAGTCCGCTTGGGATAACGATGCACCCGCCATCGAGAAGCGTCACGACACCGAAAGAATCGACAGAAGCAACGTTTGCAACCGCATACCAGATCACGTAAACAACCAACGCGGCAAAAGCGACGAGCATCCCTGCAAAAACGGCTGCCATGCAAAAACCGAGCTTCCTGATATTTTCGCCCGCCTTGGCCATACGCTGAACGCTGTTGGACATACACTCACCCTCATCGACTCTATCGTTATTCGAACGGTTTATCGAACAACGATATGGATTGCATGCGGAAAGCCCCGACAGTGTGCATAGGCAATTCACTAATCAGAAGAGGTGAGCGTGGATTTTTGGACACGTATCGAACGAGCGTGGATAATCTCCCACTTTGAGGCCGCCACCGGGCCTAAAACGGGAGATTATCCACGCTCATAGTCATCAAGGCTCACAGCCTCTTACTCGGCCGCCTCGCGCAGAGCCGACATCGTAGCCGCATATTGCTGCTGCAACGCATGCATTCCCGCGCGAGCGCCGTCAACGGCATCGGCGCCGCGCAGCGCCTCGGTCACCACGACCGCCGGCTCGTACAGATTATCGAATCCCAGGTTCTGGCTCACGCCCTTGAGCGTGTGAGCTGCCATAAACGCTTCCTTGGCGTCTCCTGCCGCCATGGCGGCCTCCAGCTTGTCCATGCTCTCGTCATCCAAAAACTTGAGGGCAAAGCGGGCAAGCATCTCCTCGCCCATCAGCCGAGCGCACGCGTCATCATAATTGGCGCCAATCTTCTCATACGCCTCACGCATGGAAATCATGGGTTAAAACTCCTTTGGTCAAACTAAATCGTAGGAAGCGCAACGACCTCAGCAGGGCGCGCCAATGTTTCGGCAATACGGTCTTGCACCTCGAGCAGGCAGTCGAGCAGCAGCGGGTTAAAGGTACCGCACTTACCGTCCAAGATCATCTGGATCGCTTCCTCGTGCGGGATAGCATCCTTGTACACGCGCACGCTCGTCAGCGCATCGTACACGTCGGCCACCGAAACCACCTGCGCGGCGATGGGGATATCGTCGCCCTTAAGGCCGTCGGGATAACCCTTGCCGTCCCAACGCTCGTGGTGCCAGCGCGCAATCTGGTACGCATATTCCATAAGCGCATTGCCGGCGTGATGGCGGCCCAGTTCGAGCAGCATGTCGGCACCGATCGTGGTATGCGTCTTCATAATCTCGAATTCCTCGGACGTGAGGCGCCCGGGCTTGTTGAGAATCGCATCGTCAATCGACATCTTGCCGATATCGTGCAGCGCCGAAGCCAGGGCAATCGTGGAGCGCTCCTCGTTGTCGAGGGAGATGTTGTCGCTACGGTGGACCAGGCAGCCAAGCAGCAGCTCGGTCAGCTTCTCGATGTTCGTAACGTGCCTGCCGCTCTCGCCGTTGCGAAGCTCCATGACGCCGGCCATGATGTCGATGAGCATGCGACTGTTCTTGACGCGCTCGTTGTACTGCTGGGACAGCAGGCTCGTCAGGCGGCGCTGTTTGGCGTACAGGCGGATGGTGTTGCTTACGCGGCGGCGCACGATACGGGAGTCAAACGGGCGGTTGATATAGTCCGAGGCGCCCAGCTCGTACGCGCGCAGAACCATATCATCGGAATCTTCGCTCGAAATCATGATGACAGGCAGATTGTCGATACCCGTTCGGCGCGACAGATCGGCCAGCACCTCAAAGCCGCTTATGCCCGGCATGACAATGTCCAGCATCACGAGCGACAACTCATCGCCATAGCGGTCGACCATGTCGAGCACCGCGCGACCGTTATCGGCCTCGAGGATGCAATACTCGTCCTTGAGCATCTCGTTGAGAATGGCTCGGTTCATCTCGGAGTCATCGACAATAAGCACCGTAGGCTTTTCGCTTTGGAAGGCCTCGATGGATTCGGCATCGGTCACGACTGTACCGGCTTTTGCCTTAGCGCGGCTCAATAATTGGACAGCCTGGCTAACACCCTCATCGACCGTTTCGCCATTAATGCGAACGCCACCAACGCATGCCGTCAAGCTAACGCGCTCATGCCCCGGAATAATCGTGGAATGAATGGCATCGGATACTTGACGCAGGCGACGGGCAAAGTCATCAGAGGGAATATTGGGCATGACGGCCACAAACTTATCGCAGCCAAAACGCACAAGCTCGTCAGTCGAACGAACACCGCTGCGTATGGCCGTCGCCACGGCACCAAGCGCAAGGTCGCCGGCATGGCGGCCATACGTATCGTTGAAGGCCCTAAAATCATCAAGGTCGATCACGGCCACGCCGGCCTGCATACGGGCGCTACGAAGCTTTTCCTCGTAATATCGGCGATTGCGCACGCTCGTCAGCACGTCGGTGTAGACAAGGTCCTCTTCTGCGGCCTCTTGTTCATCAATCGGACGCACCATCAGCAGAACGTGAGGCTCGCCCTCAACCATCAAAGAGCGCAGGCGAGCGCGGTACTCAACGCCATCGTTGAGCAGCCGTTCCGACACCTCATCGGAACCCGCCGCCAAGGCTTCAAGACTTGACTGGCGCAGACAGGGACACCGTTCGCCGGCGAGCAGGCAGTTAGGATCGCCCTTAATCTGATCGACAGACAGCAAACGCACCACGGGGTAGGTCTTCGCGACACGGGCGACCTCGGCGGCAGCCTCCTCGTCGGTTAGATTGGCCTCGTGATTATTGAGCATAGGGGGCCCTTTCAGTAGTTTTGCTTGGTAGCAGTGGGTGCCAAATGTTACAAGGGTAGCACCTTGTCGATGCAGGTACGCACGTGAATACCGTTTCTTTTTCATGAGTTGGCAGACGGTAGGGCTGAAGCCGCAGCCGTAAGGTTCTGGGCGCATCTGTTAACACGGTCGAAATGTTTACGGGAAAAGCCCGTTTTGATTATTGCGGCTGCTAGAACCCTAGGACGCCACGGACGGCCTGGGCAGCCGCTACCGGTCGATCGCGCAGCCCGTTGTGCGCGCCGGGGACCGTTACGAGCGGACAGCCCAAAAGCTCAGCCGACGCTCTCGTGCCCGCTTCGCGGGGCGTGCCAATCGAGAGCTCGCCCAAAAACACGGCGGCCACTGTTTTCGATGCGCGGACGCGATCCCAATCGGGAACGCAGGTCATAATGATCCCGTATTCGTTTGCCATAAAGCTGCGGCCGTTGCGCAGGGCATGCTTGGCTTCCGCCTCGGTTGTCTTGGGAGCTTGAGGATCCGAATCACTGATGGCACTCAGGAAGGCTCTTAATGCCCTCGAGACCTTTCCCGCAGCAATCATCTCGAGCAAAACCGGGGCCGTGCCCAGGCCAGCGCCCTCGTTTTTCACGGCGGGTTCGTGCAGCATCGCGCGCGAGACAATGGCCGGGTTTGTACGGAGAAGCTCCAGGGTCACCAGCGTACCGGCGCTGTGCGCGAGGACATTTGCCGGGGCGCCGACATGCTCGATAACGGCCTGCAGGTCGGCGGCCTGGGCGGCGAGGTCGTAGCGCCCGTCCGCGGCATCGCCGCTCTCGCCGCAACCGCGGCGGTCGTAGGCAATTACGCGATAGCCGCAGGCGAGCTCGCGGGCGATCCCGTCAAAAAATGTGCCGTCGACGCAAGCGCCGTGCACGCACACCAAGGCAGGCGCATCCGACGGCACGCCCGGCTCGGCAAACTCGCGACAGGCAATCGTGGTGCCCGCATTCTCGACCGTAAAATCCATGTTGTGCCCCATCGCCTTGCACCTTGTTAACGCATTAACTGTACCCAACCGGGAACCTCTCATAGCGCGGACATCGAGGGCAGCGTGAAAAAACGAAATCTGAAAAGCACAAGCCCGAATCAGACTTTGGCACCGATGCTATGCTTAGGCACAACTGTCCCAAGGAGCATATGCCTATGTCTACGTTTTTAAATGCCAGCCCCATCTTTGGACCGGTGCGCAGTCGCCGCCTGGGCCTTTCGCTCGGTGTCAACATGATGCCGGCGTCGGGCAAGATCTGCACGTTCGACTGCATCTACTGCGAGAACGGCCTTAACGCCGAGCGCCCCTGCCATGAGCCGTATAACACGGCCGCCGGGGTGCTCGACGCACTCGAGGCCAAGCTGCGCGAGATGGCAGCCGAGGGCGAGCTGCCCGATGTAATCACCTTCGCCGGCAATGGCGAGCCCACCGCCGCACCGGAGTTTCCGCAGGCTATCGCCGGCGCCATCGCACTTCGCGACCAGCTGGCCCCGAACACCAAGATCGCCGTGCTCTCCAATGGCACGCGCGCTGACCAGCCCGCTGTGCACGATGCGCTCATGATGGTCGACGACAACATCCTCAAGCTCGATACGGTCGACCCGGCTTTTATCCAGCTGCTCGACCAGCCCGTTGGCCCCTACGACGTCGAGCACCAGATCGAGACGTTCGCGAGCTTTAACGGCCACGTTATTATCCAGACGATCTTTTTGAACGGCGAGTACCAGGGCAAGTCCCTCGATAACACTGGTGAAGCGTACGTCGGCCCTTGGCTCGCGGCGCTCGAGCGCATTCGCCCGCAGGAGGCGACCATCTACACGGTGGCGCGCGAGACACCGGTCGCCGGCCTTGCCAAAGCAGCGCCCGTGGTGCTCGACACAATCGCCGCACGCGTGCGCGCGCTCGGCATCCCCTGCCAGGTGAGCTACTAGCAGAACCGCACAGACTACCCGGTACTTGGCTGATGGGGTGGGCTATACTAGCTGCGAATGAAAGGAAGTTAGCCATGTTTGACAATGGACTCGTGCCCGGCCGCAACGACGCTTGCTGGTGCGGCAGCGGCAAAAAATATAAGAAATGCCACAGTGCCTTCGACGAGCGCCTCGAGCGCCTGTGGGAAGAGGGCTGGGAGGTTCTGCCCCGCACGCTCTACAAGACGCCCGCCGATATCGAGGGCATCAAGCGTTCGGCCGCCATCAACGTAGGCGTGCTCGACTACGTGGGCGAGCACATCGCCGCGGGCATGACCACCAACCAGATCGACCAGATGATCTACGACTACACCGTCGAGCATGGCGGCACGCCGGCCGATCTCAACTACGAAGGCTACCCCAAGAGCGTGTGCACCTCGATAAACGACGTGGTCTGCCACGGCATCCCCTGCGATACGGACGTGCTGCACGAGGGCGACATCATCAACGTGGACTGCTCTACGATCTTGGACGGATACTTTAGCGACTCGAGCCGCATGTTCTGTATCGGCGAGGTCTCGGCCGAGCGCCAGCGCCTGGTCGACGTCACCCGTGCCAGCGTGGAGGCGGGTCTGGCCGCCGTCAAGCCGTGGCTGCCGCTCTCCGTTATGGCCGAGGCCGTGCAAAAGACGGTCGAGGACGCTGGCTTTAGCGTGGTGCGCGAGTACGGCGGACACGGCATTGGCAAGGAGTTCCACGAGGACCCGTTTGTGGGCTTTACCACCGAGGCGCCCGATGTGGACACCATCATGGCCCCGGGCATGGTCTTTACCATCGAGCCCATGGTCAACGCCGGAGCGCCCGACATCAAGATTAGCAAGGGCGATGGTTGGTGCGTGCGCACCAAGGACGGCAGCGATTCGGCCCAGTGCGAGGTACAGCTCGTGGTGACCGAGGACGGCTACGAGCTGCTCAGCTGGTAGCCGCGGATGCGCCGGATGCTGACGGGCACGCTCGTCTTGCATCCGGCGTTTTTGTTTGAACGTTTTGTCTGATAAAACCTGCCAAAATAAACCTGTCTCTTTTTGGCAGGTTAAGCGGAGAGGAATTCTCTTGAACATCTTGGTTTTGCTGCCCGCCAACGATCGTCACCGCGCAATCCTCGAGTCGAGCGCTCCGGGCGAGGACTTTATCTACACGAGCGCCGACGCCGTCACGCGCGAGCAGGTTGCCGACGCCGACGTGATCCTGGGCAATATCGACCCTGCCCTGCTTACCGCATGCGAGCACCTCCAGCTGCTGCAACTGCAGACCGCGGGCTATGACGATTACTTGGCCGCCGGCACCGTGCCAGCCGACGCTAGGCTTTCCTGCTCGGTGGGCGCCTACGGCCAGGCCGTGAGCGAGCACATGTTTGCCATGGTCCTTTCCATGATGAAGCGCCTGCCCGGCTATCACGACTTGCAGCGCGAGCATCGCTGGGAGGATTTGGGGCCGGTCACCTCGCTCAAAAATGCCAACGTGCTGGTGCTGGGCGCGGGCGACATTGGCGGCCACTTTGCCACGCTCTGCCGCAGCATGGGCGCGCACGTCCGCGGCATCAAGCGTCATCCGCTCGTCTATCCCATTGTGTTTGAGGACATGGACGGTATGGACGCCCTGCCCGAGCGCCTTGCCGAGGCTGATATCGTCGCATCCTTTATGCCCAGCACACCCGAAACCCAAGGCCTGGCGAACGCCGAGTTCTTCGCCGCGATGAAGCCGGGCGCCTTCTTTGCCAACGGCGGCCGCGGCGATCTTGTGGTCGCCGACGACTTAGTTGCCGCCCTGGAGTCAGGACATCTCGCCGGCGCCGCGGTCGACGTCACCAACCCTGAGCCGCTGCCTGCGACAAGCCCCCTGTGGGATGCGCCCAACATGCTCATCACGCCGCACGTCTCCGGCTGGTTCCACCTGGCAGCCACGCTCAACAACGTCATAGACATCGCCGCGGAGAATCTGCGTCACCTGCAGGCCGGCGAGACCCTGCGCTGCTGGATCGAACACTAAGAATTACGCCGTTTTACAAACGGCGTAATGAGCCGACGCTGCGAGCCCGTCTGGACGGCAATCTGCCTTTCAACTTCGGCGGCATGACCAGAAGGTCAATGCCGCCTTGTTTCAAGGCACCTTGCTCGCCCAGACGGGCTCTCGCTGACTTTTGTTCAACCTGTAGGGACTGGCTGGCGCGGCCCTGCCTGGAGGCATTCGCTGACTATTATTCGGCCAGTGAGGTTTAGAGCTATTTGAGCGTTGTTAGATAGTTTCTTGCGTTTTCGACGTTCATTGCTGCGACGGGTGCGTGTGAACAGAGTTTGGCATCGTTGGTGACCAGTAGATCTGCTTGAGCGCGTATCGCTGCCGCAATGATTAAATCGTCTTCGTAATCGCTATGGAGCTCACGCTGCCTGTTCGCCATCCATATGTCGCTCAGGTCACAGGGCACTGGCGTGGCAAGCTGCGACAACACGCTAAGACAATCCCATGCAAGCGAAGTCGCTGCCATAGCGGCATTCTGGGAAAGCGAACCGTGCTCTCGCCGATACCATGCCTTATGTTCGCTTGAAATCAAATAGAACAGGTCTTTGGACGATGTCGCCGCATACAGCAAATCCACCTGCGCCGTGCATGCATTGCGTAAAAACTCAATCGCCACTGAACGACCACGTCGTGAGGGAATGAAGTAATCGAGCCACACGTTGGTGTCAACCAAGATGCGCTTTGGAGTCTCACTCATAGAGCCAGCTCATCTCCTCGCCATAGCGATCCGCATAGGCATTCCGTTTGAGCTCTTCGTCGTCCGATGGCTGAGCCTTGACCATATCGATTCCCGACTCACGACAAGCGGTAGCGAACAGCTTCGACCCCTGATCTATGAGCTCGAGCTTACGTTTGGCGGCCTTTTCGTGCTCGCGCTGTTCCGCCCGGGCACGACTGGGCAGCAGGATATCCTCGAGCGCACCGGGGCGATCGGCCAGCGACGCTGCAAGCTGCCAGAGCGCTCGCACCGCTTGGCTCGGCGTCATACCGGCCCTGGAGAGAGCGGCGTCCCCGCTCCTTTTAAGATCGGCATCGAGACGTACGTTGATCTGAGCGGCTGTTGTGGTCATGGCCCCTCCTTAATACTTCAAGACTATCATAAAACTCTATGGTAGATACGTAAAGCATGTATAGCATTTATAAGCAATAGCCGTACTCTGTACACAAAAAGCCGCCGAGGCACATTGCACCTCGGCGGCTACGCATCACCGATCTAGTTCGGTTTCACCCTTTGTTTTCACCCAGATAAAACCTGCCAAAATTAACATCCCTTTTTGGCAGGTTTTAGAGCTCCACACTTTCGGCGCCGTTGATGGTTAGGTTGCGCTCGTAGAAGGCGGTGAGGGCGTGGATGGCGTACATCACGTCGCGCACGCCGCCGGTCTCGTAGCTCGAGTGCATGGCCAGCTGCGGCAGGCCCACGTCCACGGCATGCATGCTCGCCTGCATGTTCGACAGGTTGCCCAGGGTAGAACCGCCGGCCATATCGCTCTTGTTGGCAAAGGCCTGCGTGGGCACGTCGGCATCATCGCAGATAGCCTGGAACACCGCGCGGCTAAAGGCGTCGGTGCAGTAGTGCTGGTTGGCGGCCTCCTTGATGACGATGCCGCCGTTGAGCACAACCTGGTTGCAAGCGTCGCACTTCTCGGCGTGGTTGGGGTGCACGGCATGCGCGTTGTCGCAGCTCACGAGCATCGAAGCGGCAAGCGCACGGTGGTACGACTCGTCGTCAAAGCCCAGCGATCCGTTGATGCGGCGCAGCGCGTCGGCCAAGAACGTCGACATGGCGCCCTGCTTGGTCTCGGAGCCAACCTCCTCGTTATCAAAGCAGCAAAAGACCGAAACGTCATGCACGTTCTCGGCACCCAAAAATGCCTGCAGCGAGGTGTAGGCGCAAGCCAGGTCGTCAAGTTTGGGCGTCGAGATAAACTCGTCGGCCCAGCCCCAAATGCGCGCATCCTGGCGGTTAACCAGGAACAGATCGCGGCCCAGGATCTGCTCAGGCTCAACATCCAGCTCTTCGGCGATCAGGGCGTCAAAGTCGCCCTGCTTAAGGCCACCAGCGCTGATGAGCGGGCACAGGTCAACGGCTCGGTTGGGAGCAAAGCTCTCGTTGACGCCACGGTTCATGTGGATGGCAAGGCTCGGAATAATGGCAACCTCGCGCTCGGTGGCAAGCAGGCGGCTCTCAATACGGTCGCCCTCGCGCACCAGTACGCGACCCGCAAGCGCCAGCGGGCGATCGAACCAGGTGTAGTCGATCATGCCGCCGTAGGCCTCGGTGTTCAGGCGCAGCGTCTCGCCCGCGCCGTCGAGCTCAGGCACGGCCTTGACCTTAAACGTCGGCGAGTCGCTGTGCGACGCCGTCAGCTGAAAATGGTAGTCGCCGGCAACGCCGTCCTCGCCCCACGTCGCAGCCAAGTCCTCGCCCACCTTAAAGGCGATAACACTCGAAGTATTGCGCTGCGTGTAGTAACGACCGCCCGGTTCGATATCCCATGCCGCGTTCTCGGGCAGATAGGTAAAGCCCGCCTCGTCGAGCTCGGCCATAATGGTCGCCGCCGTATGGAACATGCTGGGGCATGCCTCGATAAAGTCGATAAGGTCGTTGGCTGCCTCGATATCGTCGGCCGTCACGTGCACGCGCTCGGGCGCTTCCTGATCCGTCATGTTCTCCCCTTTCGCTGGGCTGATGATCCCCTCCAGCATACCCCGCCACGCCAGCGCCGCACTCTTCATTCCGTGCTTAATTCCGCGCCGCTCACCAAGTTGAGCCATCATGCCCGCGCTCCTTTTGCGACAATTGCGCTAACAGGACGAGAGGAGCCGTCATGAAGCCACGTAACATTGCTATCGCCTGCGGTGTCGCGGGAGTCGCCGTCGGCCTTGCCGCTGCCGCCGGCATCGTTTACCGCAAGCAAATCAAGTCCGTTGCGTCGCTCAAACGCTTGACCGACTATGCGGATGGCTATGACCTGTACGCAATCGACATCGCTTACGACTACGACCTTGACCGCATCATCACAACCGATGTGCGCGATGACCAGGCCTACATTGATGCTGTGGTGGCGCAGGTGTTGCCCGGTGTGCCGGCACATGTCCAGGCGCCCCAGTTTGCCTGCAGCGCTTTTGTCGCCGTAGATGCCGAAGGCCGCGTGCGCACCGGTCGCAATTACGACTTTAAGGACGACACCTCGGCGCTGCTGGTGCGCAATCACCCACGCGGCGGCTATGCCTCCATCGGGTTTGCCGCCCTTAACAACCTGGGCGATAACACTCCGCTTGACTCCGTCGGCGGACGCGCTGCGGCGTTGATGGGCCCGTTTGCCCAGCTCGACGGTGTTAACGAATGCGGCGTGTCCATTGCCGTGCTCACCCTGGATTCCAAGCCCTGTGACCAGGACACAAAGCGCCCCGTCATCAATACCTCGCTCGCCATCCGTCTGGTGCTCGACCGCGCGGCTACCACGCAAGAGGCCGTCGACCTGCTTTCCGCCTACGACATGCACGCCATGGCCGGACGCGATTACCACTTCTTTATCAACGACGCCGCCGGTGACGCGCGCGTAGTAGAGTGGGATCCGCGCGATCCGGACCGTGCTTTCAAAGCGACTCCTGTACGCCAGGTTACGAACTTCTACGCCTGCTATGACGACGAAGTGTTGCCCAACCAAAAGAATGGCGAGCTGGGCCATGGCAAGGAACGCGTCATCGCAATCGCCGATGTCCTCGACGCCCATGTCGGTGCCCAAGACGAGGCAGTCGCTTGGAAGGCCCTGCGCGCTGCGGCGCAAGAGCCCAATCCGGAAGACATCACCAGCAACACGCAGTGGTCGGTCGTCTTCGACAACACCGAGCCCGCTGCCGCCATCACGCTGCGCCGCCACTGGGGCAACGTCGATGCCTTCGCACTGTAAGGAGCCAGGCCCGTCGGCCTTACGTTCCCTGACGTTGCTTACATTTCTATACGCTTGAGCTAACACGTTTTACCCCCGTATCAACAGTGTGCGGGGTAAACTTATGCGCATGTTATAACTTGCCCGGAAGGATTCATCATGCTCAGGATCGGTCTTCTTACCAGTGGCGGCGACTGCCAGGCGCTCAACGCCACCATGCGCGGCATTGTCAAAACGCTCATGACCAATAGCGAAGAGCCTATCGAGATCTATGGTTTTGAGGACGGCTACCAGGGCCTTATCTACAGCAGGTTCCGCGTCATGTCGCCCGCCGATTTTAGCGGCATCCTCACCCGCGGCGGCACCATCCTGGGCACGAGCCGTACGCCGTTCAAGCGCCTGGATGTTCCCGAGGCCGATGGCGTCGAGAAGGTGCCCGCTATGGTCCACACCTATCATAAGCTGCAGCTCGACTGCCTGTTTATGCTGGGCGGCAACGGCTCCACCAAGACCGCTAACCGCCTGCGCGAAGAGGGCCTCAACGTTATCGCCCTGCCCAAGACCATCGATAACGACACCTGGGGCACCGAGCTGACGTTTGGCTTTACGAGCGCCATCGACGTCGCTACCAAGTGCATCGACGACATCCACACCACCGCCTCGAGTCACGGCCGCGTGTTCGTTATCGAGATCATGGGCCACAAGGTTGGCTGGATCCCGCTGTACGCCGGCGTCGCGGGCGGCGCGGACGTCATCCTGATTCCCGAGATCCCCTACGACATGGACAACGTCATCAAGACCATCGAGCATCGCATGGAGACCGGCAGCCGCTTTACCATCGTGGCCGTCGCCGAGGGCGCTATCTCCAAGGAGGACGCGGCGCTGTCCAAGAAGGAATACAAGAAGAAGCTTGCCGAGCGCACGAGCCCGTCGATCGTCTACGACATCGCCAAGGAGATTGAGGCCAAGACCGGTCGCGAGACCCGCGTCGCCATCCCCGGCCACACGCAGCGCGGCGGCCAGCCCGATGCCCAGGATCGCATCTTTGCGACCCAGTGCGGCGTCGAGGCCGCGCTCGGCTGCCTGCGCGGCGAGTTTGGCTACATGATCGCCCTGCGTGACGGCAAGATGTGCCACATACCGCTCGAGGAGGTCGCCGGCAAGCTCAAGTATGTCGACCCCCAGAGCGACCTGGTGCGCGAGGCCAAGGCGTTGGGCATCAGCTTCGGCGACGAATAGCCTCGGCCGAAACTGCTCTCATCGGAGACCCCAGGGCTTACATCCCAAATCGTCCTCGGACATGTCAGGACCCCGCCGTGCGCTTCGCGCGGCGGGGTCCTTCCGTCCTGCGGAAAGATTTGGGATGTAAGCCCTGAGGCCTCCTGCGGTAACTAGGGAGGCCGAGGCTATTCGTCTTCTTGCTGCGGGTGCGTGGGCTGAGATTTTGGGATGTTGCAGGCTCTTAGCTGAGAGTAGCACTGACATTTGTCCTGAAATGGCTGGTCGTTAGGGGTTGCTACCGGTAGTTGCGGTAGGGTCGGAGCAGATTCTAACTAGAAATGGTGGTCGCTACCGGTTGTTCTCGGCATACTCGGCTCATTCGATTACGGTCACTACATGAAAGGAACTGCTATGGATCTTGCAATGGCACAGCGGCTCGTTGACCGCCGCAAGGCTGCCGGGCTTTCTCAGGAGGCGCTTGCTGCCCAGCTGGGCGTAAGCCGCCAGGCTGTCAGTAAATGGGAGCGCAGCGAGTCCTCACCCGATACCGATAACCTTATTGCGCTCGCCTCGCTGTATGGCGTGTCGCTGGATGAGCTGCTATATGGGGAGGCGGTGGATAGCACTCATGACTCGCGGGCTGATGATGAGGCACAGGACAGCAACGCCGGCACCAAAGCTTCAGATGAGGCTGAGGATTCTGCCGAGCACGCCGATTGCGGCGACAAACCACTTGTCGATATTTCCCTCGCGCGCGGTATCCACGTCATTGATCCCAATAAAGGCGAGGAAGTCCATGTTGGCTGGAGCGGCATCCATGTGACCAACGAGCGCAAGGGCGAAGAGGTGCATGTGGGGCCGGGCGGCGTGCATATCGATACGCTTGAGGACGATGGACATAGCGTACGCACCAATGACGACGGCACCGTCACCATCGACGGCGAGACGTTTTCCAGCTGGAAGGAAGCACACGACAAGCTCGACCATCATGGCAAGCATTTCCACACCAAGGTCGGACGTGCATGGAACAAATTCCCCTTCCCCGCACTTGTCACTCTCGCCTATCTGGTGCTCGGCATTGTCTACGGCACATGGGGCATGGGGCTTTTCCTCGTCTTTCTGGTTCCCGTTTACTACGCTATTGGTGACTTCATCGATCGACGCCACCTGTCTAAGCTGATCGAGGTCATCTACCCGGCAGCCGCCATCGCTTGGTTCCTCTACATGTGGCTCTGTTTGGGACAGCCCCATCCTGCATGGATCATCCTCATCACGATTCCCATCGTAAAGGCGCTCATGCGCTGGTGTCGCAAACAATGGAAGTGCCGCAAGCAGGCCTAAACCGCCCCAACCAGCCAGCGCCACTCATCCGACACCGACCGCCCCTTTCAAGTTGCGGTGATATAGGGACTGTTTTGAGGCTCCAAAGCGCCAAACAGTCCCTATATCACCGCAACTTACAAACAACTGGGTCAGTTCCGGCACGGAGATTAGCATTGAACTGACCGCACACCAAGAAAAGGGCCCATTTACTACGTTTAACTCGAGAGGGCCGACCATACCCGCCTTTTCCGATAATTGGCAAGCCCTCTACCTGCGGTTTTAATTTCATAATCTTTGTCATGGTCGAGGGTGTGGTAGCAAACGTAGTAGATAGGCCCATTTTATGACATACGACCCATTCAAGCTCAATCTCGAAGGCTAAAGAGAGCCTCTCATCCACGCCTGTGAGCGAAAACCAAATAGAATGAAAGGCAAATGGAAAGCCCGTTTGACGGGGCAAACGCCGGGCCACCTAATGGTTGTCCGGCGTTTGCCCAGATAAAACCTGCCAAAATAAACTTGTCCCTTTTTGGCAGGTTACTCGGCGCTCTTGAGGGCGCCGACCATGTCGATCTTATTGAGGGTGCGATTGGTAGCGAGGTTGACGATAAACGTAAAGGCAAAGGCCAGCAGAACGGACAGCACGTAGCTCAGCGGCTCGACCTCAACGTCAAAGTACAATGACGGCATCTGCAAGATGTACGTAAAGCTCTCGGCCAGCGCACCGCCCAGCGGTACGCCCAGCGCGGCTCCGATCGCCGTAAGAATCAACGTCTCCTTGTTGACGTAATGGTGCACCTCGCCACGACGGAAGCCCAGCACCTTGATAGTCGCCAGCTCACGTTCGCGCTCCGAGATGTTGGTGTTAGACAACGTAAATACCACCACAAACGACAGGCACGCCGCCATAAAGGTCACGAGCACCACGACCGAATTGATAATCGTAAAGTTTGCCTCATAGTTTTCCCAATGCTCGGCGGTACTCGACAGCGTAATCCAACCATCGCTCTTAAGACGGTTGGTAAACGCAATCTGATCGGCCGACGAACCCTTAAGCAGCGCAAGGATGCCGTTGAGGCGCGCGCTTCGACCGAATGCGCGCTCATAGGTGCTCTGCGTCATGTAAAGCGTGTTGCCCAGATAGTTGAGCGAAATGTCGCTGACCTTGACCTTGGCAACATTGAGCGACGAATCCTGGACGTGTGCCGTATCGCCCGGCTTGATCCCCAGCACCAGCTGAGAGCTCTTGCTCAAATACACATCTCCGCCACGCAGGGCGAGCAGTTCTTTGGACTCGTCCTCGAGACACACGTAGTCGTCCAGGTCGTTCGCGCGGTCATCGGGCACCACGATCAGTTGCACGGTCTCGCTCTTGCCGCCAAATGTAAAGGTGACGTTGTCGGTCATAATCGGCAGCGTCGAAGTCACGGTCACGTCGGAATCCTTGGCTGCGCTTCGCTCGTCGAGCGCCGCGCACGTCTGCGAAAAATCGTCGGGATTGGCGACCGCCAGCAGGTCGTAGCGCGTGATATGCCCGTACTGCTTGGGCGAAAGCGCCACCGACGTATCGCGGATGCCCATACCGCAGATCACGAGCGCCGTGCAGCCAGCGATACCGAAGATGGTCATAAAGGCGCGCTTTTTGTAGCGGAACAGGTTGCGTGCAGCGACCTTGTTCAAAAAGCCCATGCGGTGCCAGATAAAGCCAATGCGCTCGAGCAGAATGCGCGAGCCGGCGCGCGGAGCCTTGGGGCGCATGAGCGAGGCAGGGGTCTCGGCCATCTCGTGGCGGCAGGCGATAATCGTGGCTCCCACCACGCCCACGGCAAACAGCGCCACCGAAACGATCGAGGACACGATGTCGTACGAAAGCAGCATCTGGGGCAGCGAGTACATGTCGTCGAACACCGTAAACAAGAACAGCGGCAGACCCACAAATCCGATGATATTGCCGAGCACGCCACCGATCAGACACGCCCACAGCGAGTAGTCCACATATTTGGACAGAATGCGCCCGCGTGAATAGCCGAGCGCCTTGTACAGGCCAATAAGCGTGCGCTCCTCCTCGACCATGCGGGTGGCGGTGGTGAGACTGATAAGCACGGCGACGATAAAGAAGATGAACGGGAACACCGTGGCGATGGCCTCGATCGAAGAACTATCGCTCTCGACGCTCGAGTAGCTTGCGATATTGCCGCGGTCCTGGATGTACCAGGTGCATTCGCCCAGGTCAGAGAGCTCGGCGCGGGCATCGGCAAACTGCTGGTCGGCGGCGGCACGGCGCTGGTCCAGGTCGGCTTGCGCCTGCGCACGCTCGTCGCTGCCCTCGGCCATGCGATTGATGTTGTCCTGCTCGATCCCAAAGACCATATTCGCCTGACGCTCAGCTGCGTCCAAGCTCGCCGGTGTGTCGACCGTCAGCTCCTGGGCGCGCGCCTTCTCACGCTCCTCGCGGATCTTCTCGATATTGCCCTTGACCTCATTGATCTTTGCCGAGTAGGCATCCGAATAGGAGTTGAGGCTCTTGGCTCCCTCGACGACCACGTGGACAGCGGAGTAGGAAGAAGATGTCGCGGCATCCTCGCTCACGTAGAACTTGTAGTCCGCAGTCGAAGCAGCGCGAAAGGCGTTGACTGTCGAGTCGGAGCTCACGTCGGTAGGATCGAGAACCTCGGCCGTGATGGTGTAGTCCCCATCGGCAAACTGGTCCTTGGCGCTTTGGTTCGACGAGCTCGCATCGTTGGCGGCAAAGCTCACCGTATCGCCGATTTTCTTGCCCGAAGCCTTCAGGAACTTCGAAGTCACCGCGACTTCATCGGCGCTCTCGGGCAAATCGCCGTTCACGAGCACCGGTTGGTCAATATTCTCTTTGGAGAGGCTCTGTACGACGACACGCTCGCGCGTCGTACCCACGGCGGTATAGGCGGTCTCGGTATAGATGCCCTCGGCCGTCTCGACGCCATCGACCTCTTGGATCGCGGCAATATCGTCACCGGTCAGACCATAGGTCGACTGCACGTTGATGTCATAGACATTCTGCTGGTCAAAATAGGCGTCGACCGAATCACACAGGTCCTCGCAGCCCGCCTTAAGGCCGCACATCACGCTCACGCCAAGCGCGGTGATCACAACGATAGACAAGAAGCGTTTGAGGCTGCCGCGAATCGTGCGGTAGATGCCACGGCGAAAAACCGTCGGCACCATATCGTTTGAGCTTTGGGCGGTACGGTAGGTCGTAAAATCCTGCTCGCGCTCCGTGTTCTGCGCGTCGCGGCGTTGACTGTTTTGGCGGTCCTGATTCATGGGCGCTACCACTCGATCGTCTCGATAGGCACAGGATTTTGCTGGATCGTCTCGCTCTCCACGCGGCCGCTCTTAAAGCGGATCAGGCGATCGGCCATGGGCGCCAGCGCAGAGTTGTGGGTGATGATGATGACCGTAATGCCTTGCTTGCGGCAAGTGTCCTGTAGCAGCTGCAAGATCTGCTTGCCGGTTTTGTAGTCGAGTGCACCCGTAGGCTCGTCGCACAAAAGCAGCTTGGGGTTCTTAGCCAGCGCGCGGGCGATGGATACGCGCTGCTGCTCGCCGCCCGAAAGCTGCGCCGGAAAGTTAGCGAGGCGGTCGCCCAGGCCAACCTGGCGAAGCGTTTGCTCGGCATCGAGCGAATCGGGGCAGATCTGCGCCGCGAGTTCGACGTTCTCAAGCGCCGTCAGGTTAGGGACCAGATTGTAGAACTGAAAGACAAAGCCAACATCGGCGCGACGGTATTCCACAAGCTGAGCCTCGTTGGCAGAGCTCACGTCACGCCCGTCCACCGTCACGGTGCCAGAAGTTGCCGTGTCCATGCCGCCCAGAATGTTGAGAGCCGTGGTCTTGCCGGCACCCGAAGCACCCAAAATGATGGCGAGCTCGCCGCGCTCGACCGTAAAGCTCGCGCCGTCGAGCGCGTGGATGCGGGCATCGCCCTCGCCGTATGCCTTGATGACGTCTTTGAATTCGATATAGGCCATCGATTAATTCCCATCTGGTCGGATAACTCTTTAGTATTACCCATTTCGCACCGACCAAAAAGGGACAGGTTTATTTTGGCAGGTTTTATAAGGGGAAACGTACCTCTTTGGGGGCAGCGCGGGACGCGCAGGGGCGGCCGTGCAGATCGGCACAGCCGTCTCACGTGGAATCGACCGACGCCCGCCTTTCCGTGACACCGGCAACTCGTTTTTGCTTGTTGGCATGGCCGCCATTATGACTTGGGACTGAGCACTCAAATTCTCACTCCTCATTGCCACGCTTGCCGCAAGCTATCAGGGTGACGAGATGACGACGCTCGCTGTAGCAGCGCAGCCACACTCTATAAGCGAGGCGTTTGCCAGCAAAAAAGCGCGCGACAGGGTAAGCCCGCCGCGCGCTATCCTATGCGGACTAGTTATTGTTGTTGGTCATCGAGGCCACTGCTGCCGCAAGATTGGAAATGGGCATCGTCTGCAACCAGATGCGACCGGGACCGGTGAGCACGGTGTTGAACACGCCCTCGCCACCAAACATGATGTTTTTGACGCCCTTGACCATTTGAGCGTCGATGCTCACGGTCTCCTCAAAGCCGGCCACGTTGCCGGTATCCACAATCATCTGCTGGCCAGCAGCGAGCTCGTACTCAACCAGGTCGCCGTCGATCTCGGCAAAAGCAACACCCGAGCCCGTGAGCTTCTGCATGATAAAGCCCTCGCCGCCAAAGACGCCGGCCTTTGCCTTCTTGTTAAAGTGAATGCTCAACTCGACGCCACTTTCCGCGGCAAGGAACGAACGCTTCTGCAAAATCCAGCTCTTGCCCGGACCGATCTCGATTGGCACGATGCGGCCGGGGAAGCAGGAGCCAAACGCGATCATGCCATCGCCACGCGCGGTCCAAATGTTTTGGAACAATGCCTCACCCGAAAAAGCCTTGGAGAACATCTTGCCGATGCCACCGCCCGAGGTAGACATTTCCATGTTGGGGGTCATCCAAGCCATGGCGCCGCTTTCGGTGATCATGGATTCGCCATCGCTAAGGTTGCACGTAACAACCGGGAAAGCCCCTCCGCCGATCTCGTACTGCATGACCGTCTCCTTTCCACTCAGGAGCCGAATAACGATGCCTATATTTTAGCAGGTAGAGATGCATATGTTCACACCGCCCATGCCCTCTCCTGCGGACGTTTCCCCAGATAAAACCTGCCAAAATAAACCTGTTCCTTTTTGGCAGGTTTTAAAGGCAAACGGTGAAGGTGATCTGGTTGCCGTGACCGGATACGGTGGCGGCGCCTCCATGGGCCTCGGCGATGGCACGCACCACGGACAGGCCCACGCCCGAGCCACCCGTCTTGGAGCTGCGCGACGCATCCGCACGATAGAAGCGATCGAACAATCGGTCCAGGTCGCCCTCGGGCAGCTCGTCCACGGCGTTCGATACGACAAGCTCGGCGGCGCCCTTGCCTTTGCCGTGCGAAACGGCGCACAGGCTCAGCTCAATCACGCTGCCCTCGCTCGCATAGCGCGTGGCGTTGTCCAGTAGCAACTCAACCACCTGCGCCACCGCCGCGGCATCGGCATGGGTCCGCACGCCGGTCGCAATCGACGTCGACAGGCGTTTACCGCCTGAGACCGCCACCGACTTAAACGGCGCCGCCGTCTTGTTCATCGCCTCCGAAAGATCGATCGACGCCATGGTAAAGCCCGCCGAGCCCTCGTCCATGCGTGCCAAGAACACCAAGCGCTCCGTGAGCGCCGATAATAGCGCACCCGCACTCGCCTTAGTGCTGCCTTAGCAGGTCGATGAGCATATTTAAAAAAGCAAGGTTATAGCTTAGTCGGACTTAAGGAACGGGCGGCTTCACATCTCGCCCTGCAAACAACGCCCGTACAGCGAGCGCGCTTGCCGCATGGGCGTTGCGGCCGCCTGCAGCTTATAGATAGGCACCCTCGAGGCGCAGCAGCCACTCCTTGCGATCCAGTCCACCGGCGTATCCGTTGAGCGATCCGTCGGCCGCGACCACGCGATGGCACGGCACGATAATCGAAATAGGGTTGCGAGCGACCGCAGCCCCCACCGCGCGAGGAGATACAACGGGCGCTTCATTTCCCGGCACACGATGTCGAGCCGCAACACGCTGGGCGATCTCGCCATACGTAGCGACCTCGCCACGCGGGATCGAAAGCAGCTCAAACCAAACCTCACGCTGAAACGCCGTGCCGATCATATGCAACGGCGGCGTAAACCGAGGTTCCTGCCCTGCAAAATAAGCATTCAGCCAAGCCCAGGAACGCTCAAGCACCGAAGAGGCCGCACCATTTGCCGGACTCACCGACGACATGCCACCAGTACCGGAAACCGCATCGACGCCTTCAACATGTTCGGAGTCTTCACGGAGAAGCGTGGAGCCAAAGTGCTCCTGCCCCTCAAACCAAAGCCCCGTCAGACCGCGGCCATCAGCGGCAAGCAGGATTTCGCCCAAAGGCGAAGCAAACGTCGTCGTGACCACCAGCGGCTCCTTTCAAAACTCCGCAACATAATACCGCGAATTGTGCAGACAACCCCCGCAGATACGTCCGGGCGGGCTCGCAATTACTTCAGCGAGGCTGTTTTTCCCAATCAAGCGAAGAAGACGCGGGGCTTCGACGCCAGGGCGGTACCCCCGCCAGCTGAGCTCTAATACTTTTCCCGAGAAGTGAACGAGTAAAAACGAAGTCCCGGAGCATCCACACCTTTAGACCGCAAAACCGCAGGATTCGCGCTGCAAAACCGCAGGAAATAGCGGTCAAAATATGCCAATGCTTCGGGGGTCCAAATAAGGTCCTTCACTTCTCGGGAAAGTATTAGACCTCAATTCGCACCAAGCCCAAAGTCACCCCAAGCAGCAGGCGCGAAGCGCCGCCGCTGCCGCCACGGCCCCGCAGTAGACCCAGGCGGCAGGCGCGAAGCGCCGAGGCCGCCGCCGGGACTAGGCCCCGCAACAACCACGTGCTCCCATATCAGCCCAGCGGCCCCAACCAACAACGGCCCCATCGCAAGCCGCTCGCAGCAACGTCACCGCAAGCGGGGGCCGGGCTTAGTTTTCAGAACACTCCGCAGACCAGTGTGGCGCCTTGTCCGCGGCTCCGAAGGAGCAGGACAAGGCGCCACACATGGTCGAGGACGTTCTGAAAACTAAACCCGGCCCCCGCCGGACAGGTCCACCGCTACTCGCAGAGCAGCTTAGCGATCTGGACGGCGTTGGTTGCCGCGCCCTTACGGATTTGGTCGCCGCAGCACCAGAAGGTAATGCCACGTGCGGCCTCGGGGTTCGAGATATCACGGCGCACGCGACCGACCCAAATCAGGTCCTGGTCGGAGGTGTCCATCGGCATGGGGAAGCGGTCGTGCGCATCCTCGGCACTCATGTCGTCAACCAGCTTGACGCCCGGAGCGGCGGCCAGCGCAGCACGGGCCTCCTCAACCGTAATGTCGCGCTCGAACTCGAGCGTAATGCTCTCGGAGTGCGAGCGCAGCACGGGCACGCGCACGCAGGTGCAGTTCACGCGCAGCTCGGGCAGGTGCATGATCTTGCGGCCCTCGTTTTGCAGCTTCATCTCCTCGGAGGTAAAGCCCTCCTCCTTGACGCCGCCAATCTGCGGAATCAGGTTGCTCGCCAGCTGGGCGGCAAAGGCGCGCGGCTCGGGAATCTCCTCACCACGGCCCAGAGCGGCCAGCTGAGCCTCGAGCTCGGCCATACCGGGAGTGCCAGCACCCGAAGCTGCCTGATACGTGGACACGATCATGCGCTTCACGCCGGCGAGCTGATGTAGCGGCCACGTGGGAACCAGGCCGATGATAGTCGCGCAGTTGGGGTTGGCGATCAAGCCGTGGTGCCACTTAATGTCATCGGCGTTAATCTCGGGCACGACCAGCGGCACCTCGGGATCCAGACGGAAGGCATGGCTGTTGTCGACCACGACGGCGCCGCGCTTGACGGCCTCGGGCAGCAGTTCCTTGGCGATATCGTCGCCGGCAGCGCCGAGTACGATGTCGCAGCCCTCAAAAGCCTCGGGGCAAGCCTCCTCAATCACAACCTGCTCGCCGCGGAACTCGACGGTCTTGCCCGCAGAGCGCGCGCTCGCCAGCAGCTTGAGCTTGCCAACCGGAAACTCCTGCTCGTTGAGGCACTCGAGCATCTGGGTGCCAACAGCTCCCGTCGCGCCCAAAATAGCAACCGTGTACTGTTTCATGCTTCCCCCTTTTAAGGTTGTGGCTTTTGCCCGCACGCCGAGCAGGCTGAATAGTCTTGCCCAGTTTATACAAAAACGGGACGGATATGAAACCCGCCCCGTCGAAACGAAACCGAAACGAAACGCCCCACGGTAGATTTTTGAGACATGACCCAAAAACCTACCGAGCAGTCACTACTTTTTGAGCGCGGCCGGGACGGGATCGACCGGCGCGGGAGCCTCCAGGTCGGAGACCTTCACAATGCCGTTCTCATCGGAGAAGGCGCGGTAAATGGTCCGAATCGCCAGGTCGAAGTCCTTCTCCTCGACACCGATAATGATGTTGATCTCGTCACAGCTCTGCGAAATCATACGCACGCTCACGCCGGCCTGGCCAAGCATGCCAAACAGGTGGCCCGAGATACCTGCGCGGCCGCGCAGGTTACGGCCGACGGTCGCGATGAGCGCCAAGCCCTCAACGACCTCGATCTCGAGCGGCTCGACCTCCTGCTGAATGTCGCCCACGAGCGAGTACAGCGAGTCGTGCACGTCCTGCTCCTGCACCACGGCGCCAAAGCGGTCGACACCGGTGGGCATGTGCTCGACGGAAACGTCATAGCGCTCGAAGACCGAAAGCGCGCGGCGCATAAAGCCGACACGCGGCTTGGTGCGGTCGCGGGCAACGTTGATGGCGACAAAGCCGCGCTTGCCGGTCACGCCGGTAATGATGGGCTCCGCCTCGCCCTCATCAGCCGTCTCGCTAATGATGGTGCCGGGGTCCTGCGGCGCATTGGTGTTCTTGATGACCAGCGGAATACCAGCCTCGCGCACGGGGAACACAGCTTCCTCGTGCAGGACGCTTGCGCCCATGTACGAAAGCTCGCGCAGCTCCTCGTAGGTAACGCGCGCAATGGGCTGAGCCTCGGGCACAATACGCGGATCGGCAGAATAGAAGCCCGAAACGTCGGTCCAGTTCTCGTACAGGTCGGCGCCCAGGCACTTGGCCAGGATCGAGCCCGAGATATCGCCGCCGCCACGATCGAGCAGCTTGATCTGGCCCTCACGCGTCGCGCCATAGAAACCGGGCATAACGAAGCCGCCCTGCTGACCGTACTCTTGCACCAGCTCGGAGGTGCGATTCATGCTGAGCGTACCGTCGTGATGGAACGCCACGACCGTCGCGGCGTCCAGGAACGGTAGGCCCAGGTACTCAGCCATCAGGCGAGCGGTAAAGTACTCGCCGCGGCTTACGAGCTCCTCAGTAGAGTAGCCACCGGAGCGAGCACGCTCGGCAAAGGCCGCAAACTCCTCACGGATGGGATAGGTGAGCTCCAGCTCGTCAGCGATATCAAAATAGCGCTGGCCAATGTCCTCGAGCAGTTCCTCGCACGACACGTGGTACTTAACGTGCGCGTTAACCAGGTAGAGCAGGTCGGTCACCTTGGTGTCGCCCTTAAAGCGGCGACCGCAGGCGGAAACCACCACAAAACGGCGAGCCGGGTCGGCATCGACGATGGCCTTGATTTTCTTAAAGTGTTCGGCGTCGGCGACCGACGAGCCACCAAACTTGGCAATCTTAATCATGGGCTGGAGGTTACCTTTCTAAAAAGCCTCTGCGAACCTATTTTGCGCGCTCTGATACCATGGGTTCACCGATTGGGACCAAGGTATCCGAGGAGCACTGTTATATGGGAACTTATCATAGTACACGAGGACGCACTTTATCATGCTCAAGTAAGGTGGCAATCCGCACCGGCATAGCTCCCGACGGGGGTTTGTTTGTCTCGGACGAGCTTGGCACCCAGCAGGTCGATATCAGCTCGCTTGCAGATAAATCGTACTTTGAAATCGCTCAAAATGTGTTGGGAATGTTACTGAACGATTACACGGACGAAGAAATTTCGGCGTGTGTCGACGAGGCATATCGTGGCACGTTCGCAAGTGAAGAGGTCACACCGCTCGTCAAACTCGATACAGCGCCGGGCACCGACGTCCCTCAAACCTATGTGATGGAGCTCTTTGGCGGCCCCACGAGCGCCTTTAAGGACGTCGCCCTGCAGATGCTCCCCCGCCTCATGGCCCGCACCTCCGCCAAGGACGGCGGCGCCGAGCGCATCATGATCGTCACCGCCACGTCGGGCGACACCGGCAAGGCCGCACTCGCCGGCTTTGCCGACGCCCCGGGCACGGGCATTACCGTCTTTTATCCCGAGGGCAAGGTCAGCCGCGTCCAGAACCTGCAGATGTCCACACAGGAGGGCGAAAACGTCGCCGTCTGCGGTATCCGCGGCAACTTTGACGACGCCCAGAGCGCCGTCAAGCGTATCTTTGCCGATAAGGAACTGGCCGAGCGCCTGAAGGCCGCCGGCACCGTGCTTTCGAGCGCCAACTCCATCAACGTCGGCCGCTTGGTGCCGCAGGTCGTCTACTACTTTGCCGCCTATGCGCAACTGCTACGCGCCGGCGCTATCGAGGCTGGCGACGCCGTAGAGTTCTGCGTGCCCACCGGCAACTTTGGCGATATCTTGGCCGGCTACTACGCCAAGCGCATGGGTCTGCCCGTCGCCAAGCTCGTCGTGGCGAGCGACAAGAACAACGTGCTTGCCGACTTCCTGACCACCGGCGTCTACGATCGCAACCGTCCGTTCTTCACGACCATCTCGCCGTCGATGGACATCCTCATCAGCTCTAACCTGGAGCGCATGCTGTACTTCCTGTCCAATGGCGACTGCGAGCTTGTTGCCGGCCTTATGGAGCAGCTGGCACAGACCGGCCGCTACGAGGTGACCGCCGAGCTGCTGGCCAAGATCCAGAGCGTGTTTGGCTGCGGCTGGGCCACCGAGGACGAGGTCCGCGCTGCCATCAAGAGCTGCTGGGGTGCGAACGGCTACATAATCGACCCGCACACCGCTTGCGGCTATCACGTCTTTGAGCAGGTCGCCCCCGCCGAGGGCGCCAAGGCCCGCGTGCTGCTTTCGACCGCCAGCCCCTACAAGTTCCCGCGCGCCTGCTGCGACGCTCTGGGCCTCAACGTTCCCGAGGATGATTTTGAGGCTATGCGTGTACTCGAGCAGGCCACCAACACGGTCGCCCCGACCCAGCTCGCCGAGCTCGAGTCCAAACCCGTCCGTTTCGAAGACGTCTGCGACGTAGCCGATATGGCCAACTACGTAGAGTCTGCAGCAAAAAAGATGACTTCCAACTAAAACCCCTTATTAAGCGCCGGCGAAAGCCGGCGCACCTTCTTTCATCAGATAACCCTCGGGATGATGGCGAACTGACATGCGGGTCTGCCTGTTTAGTTCGTCGCGAGTTCCGCACGAGCCGGAAAGCACTTAATGTGCTTTCCGAGCGAGCCAGGACTGCCCGAGCAGCGAACTAAACAGGCAGACCGCCCAGGAGATTCCCATGATCAAGATCACCGTCCCAGCAACAAGCGCCAACTTGGGCATTGGCTACGATACCCTCGGCATGGCCGTCAGCCTCTACTCGCACTTCACCTTCGAGCGCGCCGACAAGCTCACCATCACGGGCTGCCCCGAGGAGTTCCAAAACGAGAGCAACCTAGTCTACGTGAGCTTTGTGGATGCGCTGGCCGCATGGGGCGAGCCGGCCTTCCCCGTCGCCATCGACATTCAGACTGACGTTCCCGTCGCTCGTGGCCTGGGTTCCAGCTCCACCTGCGTTGTCGCTGGTATCATGGCCGCCGCCGCTTTAACGGGCCACACCGTCGACCGCGCCGAGCTCGTCCGCATTGCCACCGAGGTCGAGGGCCACCCCGATAACGTCGCCCCCGCTATCCTAGGCGGCGCCGTCTGCTCCTTTACGCCGACCGACTCGCTCCCCCAGTGCCTTCGCTACGAGGTGAGCGATCGCTTGCGTTTTATTACCGTGATTCCGCCCTACGAAGTACACACGAGTGAGGCGCGCAAGGTCGTGCCGCAGGAGATCCCGCTCTCCACCGCCGTGTGGCAGATGGGCCGCATCGCCGGCATGACGCGCGGTTTGGAGACTGGTGACCTGGACCTGATTGCCGCCGCTAATGACGACCGCATCCAGGAGCCCTATCGTCGCCGCCTGATTCCCGACTACAACGCTGTGCGCGACACCTGCCTTAACGGCGGCGCCAAGACCATCTGGATCAGTGGCTCCGGCTCGACCCTCATGGCCGTAACTGATGACACCATCGTGGCAAAGTTCCTGCAGGTCAAGCTGCGTGAGCAGTTCCCCAAGTGTGACACGCATATTCTGACGTGCGACACCGAGGGCGCTCAAATCGAGTACCTGTAGACATCGCCGATCGGTCTGTCCGGGCCACCCGGGGGCATCCCCTTAAAAACGTCCTCGCACTTGAGGCCCGCTTATCCTGCTCCTTCGGAGCATCGGATAGGCGGGCCTCGTGCTGCGGAATGTTTTTAAGGGGATGCCCCTGGGTGGCCCTATGGTAACGTGACTAGCGATGTCTACAGGGACCCACGCTTTGAAGGGGCGCCGGGCTGAAATTATGGCCTTTTATTGGTAGGGGCTCTTGCTAGGCTGGAGCCCTTACTAGAGGCAGGCCTCGGCGATGCGGCGTTTGAGTTCGTCGATGCCGGTGCCGGTTTGGGAGCTTGTGATGATTACGTTCTCGGCCGGGACGTTGAGCTGCTTTTTGATGGCTGCTGACTGGCGGGCCTGCTGGGTGCGGCTGAGCTTGTCGGCTTTGGTGAGGCAGACGATAAAGTTGAACTCGTTGCCTTGCAGGTAGTCGATCATGTCATGATCGAGCTTGCTGGGGTCGTGACGAATGTCAACCAGTGATACAACCAGGTTAAAGCTGCGCTCGGAGTCAAAGAAGTCGCCGATAAGCTCGGCCCAGCGATCGCGCTCAGCTTTGGAGCGACGGGCGAAACCGTAACCCGGCAGGTCGACAAAATGCACGTCATCGGCCTCAAAGAAGTTGATGTTGCTCGTTTTGCCCGGCGTACTCGAAACCTTGACCAGGTTCTTGCGGCCAAAAAGCTTGTTCATAATCGACGACTTGCCCACGTTGGAGCGGCCGACAAAGCTCACCTCGGGGCAGGTGGACTCGGGAATCTGCGAAACCTTGCCATAGCTGGCGACGAACTTGGCAAGCTGATAGTTAATGGAATCGGCCATGGACACTCCTTGGTCGTAGGTTTTTACAAAACGGGCGCGCTATTGCGCGGCGGCAATACGACGAACGATGTCAAGCGTGATGCCGCTCGCGGTGCGAGCGTACTCATCCAGATCGAACTCGCGCTCACAAAACGCGTCATATGCCTCGTCACAATTATCGCTGATAGCGCGCAGCACCAGGCAATCGACACCATTCTTGGCCGCGATGTGCGCAATTGCCGCGCCCTCCATCTCGACGCAATCGGCATGCGTGGCCTCAATCGCAGCGTTACGCATGGCGTCACCCGTAACAAAGCGGTCACCCGTGGCGATAGTGCCACACAGGAACTGCTTGGGGTCCTTCTCCGCAGAAGTCTCCTCCGTCGAGGCATCCACAAATCCATGCTCGGCAAGCACGGCGGCAGCAACATCAACCAACGCCGGCGTCGAGACAAACTCCTCGAGCCCCGGCGCCGACTCGGCAATGAGTGCCGTGTCAGTATCCAGATAGCGCAGGCACTTGCCAATAATCACGTCGTTAATATGGAGCTTAGGGTTTAGGCCGCCCGCGATACCCGAAAACACAACTGCCCGCGGGGCGTATTTGCTGATGAGATGCTGCGTTGCGGCGGCGGCATTCACGGTGCCCATGCCAGCGGTCGTGGCGACTACTGTCAGACCGTCAAGCTCGCCGCTTACAACGGTCAAGCCCGCCTCTTGCGACACATGAGCGCCGTTCAGTTCTTCTTTAATCTGCGTAACCTCTTTTTCGAGTGCGCCTATGATCGCGATGGTTGCCATGCCATCCCCCCAAATTCGTGCAAATTGCTTATCCACGGTATGGTACCAGCATTTTGGTTCTTTCACTTTTTACGAAGTCGCTAGGCCAACGAGGACCGCACATCATAGAGCGCCTTTGCAATCGCAGCCGTAACCTCGCTCGAGCGATCGCTCCACGGCATCGACGTCATGACGCTCATAACATAGCTATGGCCGTCGACGTCGATCAGTCCGGCATCGCATGTCGAATAGCAACCGTCCTCGCTGATCCAACCCGCCTTGTTGCGCACCAAGACCTGATCGTCCGCAATGCCATCGCGAATAAACGATCGGGTCGTAGAGGTCAGAAGGCCCGACAGCCATTGCGACGTCTCGGTGTCACAGCTCAAATACTCACTCATCTCGCACCACAACTTGGCCGAGGTGCGCGGGCAGTAGGTCGGAAAATCACTCATCGGATCCAGTGCCGTTTCGTTATCAACACCCAGGTTGGCAATCCAATCCTCATAGCCATCATGGTCAAACGCCGCGCGTAACGCGATAAACGAATCGTTGTCCGAGTTGACGACGGCATTCTCGATAAGGTCGCGTACCGTCTGCCAGCCCATGCTGTAACCACCATACGTGGCTAAAGCCCAATCGAGCGACACCTGCCCCGATTCGACCAACGTCTCGCAAATATAGAGCGCATACAGCGCCTTGTAACTGCTCGCTCCATACACCGCGACATCGGCGTTATACGTCACGCCCCTACCGCTCGATAGGTCGTAGAACACTACGCCTACGTCGCCCAGCTCCTGCGCCCGACTCAGGGCATCCTGGAGCGAGGTAAGGCTCTGATCCTCCAAGGTAGGAGTCTTGTTATCCACCAACGAGAAGGTTTGAACGGTATCACCCGAAGGGATATCGTTGAAGTCCGCCTTCGAAAGTCTCGTCTTGAGATCTGCCGTCGACAGAGCTTGATCTGCCGACGCTTTGGACTTTGAAACCTTCTCGTTTTGCAGCTGTACCGTTGACGCATCTGAGCGCACCGTTCGCTCCAAGGCGTGGGTTTTAACGGCAATTCCGAGGATAAAAACCGCTAACGCTAGCATTCCTATGGCGGCAATCTTCGCCCCGCGAAAGCGAGCGTCGGCAAGGCCGCGCGAAGACATGCCCTTCGTCTCATATCTGCTGCCATGCTGCGGCACATACTCGTCCCGCGATTTGCCCTTTCGCACGTGGTCTCCTGATTGTGCCCGTTCATATACGAGCAGCATAATACTGAGCAGCCATTTCTTTCCCAAATTGTTTGACACCGTTTAAGGCGTCTTTAAAGAAACCACAGGCGTATTTATCCAAATGGCACGATTCTGTTGCGCATCTCTGCCCAAAACGCAGTTGCGGTGAAATAGTTCCTGTTTGGACGGCATAGGCCGATACACAAGAACTATTCCACCGCAACTTGACGGGGCTCTTTAGCGATCAACTATGTGCCCGGGGCACTCATTTAAGTCTGTCCCCAATGAGTGCTGCTAGCCGATGGCGTTTTTGAGTTCCGCACGGCGCTTTTTCATGCCGGCCATGACGGCGTTGCGCAGCTCGGGCATGCGCGCGGTATCCATCTGGGGCACGCCCTCGAGCTTATAGGGAATACCCAGTTGCTCGTACTTGACGACACCCATCGTGTGATACGGCAGCATTTCCAGGCCCACCACGTTGTGCCATGGAGCGATCAGGCGACCGAGCTTCTCGCATTCCTCCGCCGTGTCGGTGATACCCGGCACCACCACATGGCGAATAACAACCTTAATCTTGCGACGGGCAAGCTCATCGCCAAACGCCAGGATGCGCGCAGGATCGCAACCGGTCAGCTTTTTATGCTCAACCGGATCGGCATGCTTGATGTCGAGCAGCACCATATCGGTCTCGTTGAGAACAGCATCGAACTTCTCCGGATGCTTGGGATCAAATGCATAGCCACAGCTGTCTAGGCAGGTGTGTACGCGGCCATCGGGGTTGTTGTGCATCACACGGAACAGGTCGGCCAAAAACTCGGGCTGCAGGAGCGGTTCGCCGCCCGAAACGGTAATGCCGCCGCTACGGTAGAACTCATGGTTGCTCTGGAACTCGTCCATGAGATGCTCGACGGTCACCATCGTGCCACCGTTAACAGACCAGGTATCGGGATTGTGGCAATACGCGCAGCGCATGGGACAGCCCTGAACAAACACCACAAAGCGGATGCCGGGACCGTCGACCGTACCCATCGTCTCAATCGAATGCACGCGGCCCAGGGCAAACGCAGAGTCCTCGGGACGAGCGTCCACACCCTCGAGCGTCATCTCAGCCATTCCCGCTACCTTGCCTCTCATTGGTTTTAGTTACATAAATGTCAGAGCCATTCTAGCCCATACGCATGATGGCAAAACGGTTTAGGGGTCAATTAGGTCGTCCTATTTTACTTCACGCAAAAGCGGCGGGAAGGTTGTCACAACCCGCCCGTCGCCGAGGCAATAGAAATCGATAGACGCCAGGCCTTACGCCTTAAGCGTGAGCACCGCACCGAAGGCGGTCGGGCCGCAATGGCTCGAGATGACACCGCCAACCTGAGTCCAGGTAATATCCTTAAAGCCCAGGTCATGCGCATAGACCTCCATGTCGTCGCGCAGCTCCTGGGAAAGGCCCACCGAATACGCCAGGCCAATGTGCGAGTAGTCGATCTCGCCCTTGGCAACCATGTGGTCAATAAAGGCGCGGGCGCACTTGAGCATAGAGCCGCGGAACTTCTTAGTCGCCACGAACTTGCCGCCCGTCACCTCAATACAGGGCTTAATCTTGAGCAGATGGGCGCCTAGGAACGCGACGTTGGACAAGCGACCGCCCGCCTTAAGGAAGGCAAGGTCCGTAGGAACAAAGCCCAACAGCACGCGGTCCATGACGGAGTTCGTAAATGCAAAGATCTCGTCGACGGTGGCATCGGGGTGAGCCTCGATGTATTTGGCGGTCTCGACGACAACGAGCGACTGGCCCACCGAGACAAAGCGCGTGTCCATGGAGAACACGTAGTCGCGCCCCTGGGCCGCAATCTTTGAGGACTGATGCGAGCAGGTCGTGGCCTCGGAATACGCGAGATGCAGAATAGTCGCGTCGGGCTGCTCGGCGTGAATGCGGTCGTACACACGGGAGAAATCTGCCGGTGCGCAGCCACTGGTCTTGGGCATCACGCCAAACTCGTTGCAGCGCGAATAAATCTCGAGCGGATCGATCGAGCCGTCCTCGACGGTCTCGTCACCAATCGTGACATGCATGGGCACGCGCACGATGCCGTAGCGTTCGCAGAGCTCTGGCGTCACATCCGAACCAGATTCAACCACGATTACGTACTTGCCCATTCTTATCACGACCCATCTCGACATTGGTTTTTCAATACATGGCACGCGCCGCCGCACTGTTGCACAACGGCGTCCAAGCGCCAAAGAGACGCCGTCCCTTGCACATAACAAAGGACAGCGTCTCCCTGGAAAACTCCGTGCTTGGCTGAGATTTTACACGGTTTATAAATGAGTGTTACTTATCCCGCAAACGGTAGCTATACGCGATAAACGGTAGTTCGCTGCGGCAACTGCAACACATTCCGCCCAGCAAGTCCAATCGTGCCTCACGCATGGTTAATGCGCGAGGCGGTAGAAATCCATCGACGCCGCACTCTCGGCATGCAACCCCATCGCCGGAACCGCCGGCGAATAGGTACGGCTCGTAAGTGCCGCCTCGCCGCCATTTGCAAAAATCTCGACCATCGTAGTGTCCGAAAGCACGCGCAGGTCGCGAAGCTCGCTGAGCTCGATCGACCTCTGGTCGCGCCCATAGCCTTCGTCACCCATGTCGAGGGTAAGCATCCCGTCTGCATAGCGCACAAAGACACCCTTGCGGATTTCGAGCTCGACCATCTTGGCGCCCTCACAGGAAACCACAACATCAAACAGGCGGCCCGGCTCCTCAACGGTTTCACCGCCTGTCGCGCGAACGCAGTCGCCGCGCATCCTCTCAATCTCGTGCGCCGGCTGCTGGCAGAGCTTACCATCGCGCATGCTCAGCTCTCGCGGCACCGTCAACGCGCACTGCCACCCGCGCGCCACCGTCGGGTTTTCTGCCGTCGCGTCGGGGCAACCCGACCATCCGATCATCAAACGCCGGCCTGCAGCATCCTCAAAGGACTGCGGAGCATAGAAATCAAAACCGGCATCGACCATCGGGGGCATGCCCTGCCCGACGATTTTAAAGCTCGGCGCCTCCCAATCGGCCTCGATGGAGAACCACACGCACTGATGCGGATTGCGGTAACGCCATCCATCGGCAGGCACACCCTGCGGACAGCAAACGAGAATAAGCTCACCATCGAGCTCGAACAGATCGGGGCACTCCCACATAAAGCCAAACTTCTCGCCCAGCTCAATACGCGTCGCATAGTTCCAGTCCTCTAGATCGCGCGAGGTATAGACAAGCACGCAGCCGCGATCGTCTTTCGTACGAGCGCCCAGAACCATGTAGTAGATACCGTCGTGCTCAAGGATCTTGGGGTCGCGCACGTGCGTACCGATATCGTCGGGGTAATCGACCGGTCCAACAGCTATGCACTTCTCGCCCAATTCGTCGGGATTCTCGGCAACCATATGAATCTGGTTTTGCTCACGACCCGTCAACACGTAGTCGTAATCATCGCGGTCAAAATGCTTGACGTTGCCGGTATAGAAGTAGTGAATCTTGCCATCGCGTACAAAGGCAGAACCAGAATACGCTCCGTTCGAATCCAAATCGGAATCGGGGAACAGCACGGAGCCATGATTCTCGTACGTCACAAAATCCTTTGTCGTCAGATGGTTCCAAAGCACTGGACCGCCATGCGCAGCATCGAACGGATCGTATTGATGATAGATGTGATACGTATCACCAATCTGAACCAAACCGTTGGGGTCGTTGAGCCAGCCAAGCTCAGGCTCCACATGGAACAGGAGCCTATCGGGGTCGGACGCGATGCGACCAGCCGTCTCATCCTGTCCGGCACGCCACTGCTCATAGTCCGCGCGTGTCACCTTATTTTTTTGATTAAACATCGCCATTGACTTTCTCGTCTATAGGGAAGGACGCTCGACTCGCACGAGCCGAGCGCCCTTCCTCAAATGGACTTATCCGCACATTACGCTGAACGGCTCAACTAGAAGCTGACATCGAAGCCAGCACCAGCGCCCTCTTCATCGGTGGTCGGAACGCCCTTTGCCTTGTTGTAGGCAAAGATCAAGACGATCGGCACGATAAAGGCGATGAGATTACCAGCCACATACCACACGAGAGTCTCGGGCGTAACGATGAGCAGGCCAAGCACACCGGTCAGACCCTGACCGATGGCGCGCACCTCAAAGAACTTCACGAAGGCACCGCCGCAGCCTGCACCGATGCATGCGCAGATGAACGGAATGATCGAATAGCGCATGTTTGCAGCGAAGATAGCGGGCTCGGAGATACCGACCAGCGTCGGAATAAAGGACGACATGCAGATGTTGCGCTCTTTGGAGTGCTTCTTGTGAATGAGGTACATGCCGATGGCGCCGCCGCCCTGGGCGATGATGGAAACGGACCAGATGGCCTGGATGTAGTTGAAGCCGGTCGTGGCAACGAGATTAGCCTCGATACCCTGAATGAACTGGTGCGTACCGGTAACGACGAGCGGCTGCAGGAACGCGGCAAAGACGAAGGCACCAAAGACGCCCATCCTGTTGTACAGGACATCGATTACGCCGGCAAGGACGTCGCCAATCAGGTTGCCGAGCGGGCCGAACACGGTGAACAGGGCGACGTTGGCAAGAATCAGGGTAACGGTCGGGACAAAGACGAACGAGACGACCTCGGGGATGTACTTCTGGGCAATCTTCTCGACCTTGGCCATGAACCAGGCGGTCAGGATTGCGGGGAACACGCCGCCCTGGAAAGCAACCATGGGAATGGAGAGCGGACCAAAGTTCCAATACTCAGCACCCGTCGGGTCCATAACGAACGCGTTGCGGTTCATAAGGCTCGGATGAACCATGACGATACCGACGAGGATGCCCAGGATCGGGTTACCGCCAAAACGCTTGACCGCGCTGTACATAACCAGGACAGGCAGGTAGTCGAACGTGGTGGCGATAATGGCAAAGAAGCTTGCGAGGTTCTTGAGGAACTCGCTGTGATCGGCGAGGCTGCCCTCCATGCCAAAGAGGCCGTTGGCAACGATCAGCGACTTAAGGCCGATGATGATAGCAGCGCCGACGAAGGCGGGAATGATGGGGATAAAGATGTCCGAGAATACCTTGAGGACCGAGAAGAACTTGCCCTTCTTGTCCGCCTCGGCGCCCTTGACCTCGGAAGCGCTGATCTCCTTAACGCCCGTCAGAGCCATAAACTCATCGTAGACCTTGTTGACGGTGCCGGTACCGAAGATAATCATGAGCTGGCCGCTGTTGTACAGCACGCCCTTGACGCCATCGATGTTTTCGAGCTCGGCCTTGTTGTACTTGCTCGTATCCTTGAGCACCAGACGCAGACGCGTAACGCAATGCGTGGCACCCTCGATGTTCTCCAGACCGCCGACGTTATCGACGACTTGCTGAGACACTACTTTGTAGTCCATGTTCCTCTCCATTCCCTTACGAAATCATAAGACGTTTTGTGGCCATTACAGAGACGCGATCGTTGCATTTGCGCACTTGAGCGTACCGTCGGTGACCGTCAGCGCCACACCCTGGCCTTGCTTATTGCAGAAGCGCGCGTTGAGCGCAACATCATCGACAAAGATGGTCGCGATATCGTCGTCAACGACCAGGCGCACATGATGAGTGCCCTCGCCCTTGAAGAACAACGGACGCTCGAGGCCCATGTTGTTGACCTGGAACCACGGATACTGGGGGGCCGCCGTAAACTCGAGCTTGCCCTCGCGCAGGTTGGCGCGGAACTCATAGGCAAGACCAGACTCGGCGTCCTCGGCAAGCTTCACCGAGAAGCCGGCAGCGTCACCGGCGAGCTCGATGTCGGCGTCGAGCATATAGGTGGAGCCGGCATCCGCGGCGAGCACCTGCTCGACCTTGCCCGACTCGCAGGAAAGCTCAAAGGCCTCGACTTCCTTAGCCTCGCCAAAGGCACCAAGCATGCTGTCGGGGAGCTTGGTGCCGAGCGTTCCGTCGGCACGCTGAACGATCTCGAGAGGCATAAAGGTGCCACCCCACAGGTAAGAGCTGGGGTCACCGCCCTCGTCACGCGTAGGAACCCAACCAAAGAGAACGCGGCGCTCGCCATCAAATGCGGTACGCGCGGCATAGTACGCGCGGCCATCGAAGGAATCGTCCGCAGGAGTGATCCAAGGACCGTTGATAGAGCGAGACATGCGGTAACGGGTCTTGTTGCCGTCGCTGTACTCGGAAAAGACGAGGTACCACCAGTCGCCCATCTTAAAGAGATCAGGCATCTCAAACATGGTGTACAGGCCCGGGTTCCACCAGTCGCCCTGGAACTCCCAGTTGGTCAGATCCTTGGAGGTGAACTTGACCAGGCGGCCGGTCATCAGACGCTTGTCCTCGCCCACACGCGTGCCGAGGATGAGCATGTACTCTTCGTTCTCCTCATCCCAAAGCACAAAGGGATCGCGCCAGTTGCGGTCATCGTAACCCTCCTGGGGCGGAAGCAGCGTCTCGGCGATGTTCTTCTCCCACTTGACGGCGTCGTCGCTCGTTGCGTGAAGAAGAACCTGCTTCATCAAACGTGCGCGGACCTTATCGCGATTGCAACCAGTGTAGAGCGCATGGTACTTGTCGCCCACCTTAAACACCGTGCCGGCATAAATGTACTGGTCGACTTCCTCGTCGCCGCCGCGCTCAAGGCTCTCGCCAAAGTCCTTGTAGTTGACGAAATCCTTGGTCGTAGCGAGTGCCCAGCCAAACGGCTCTCCGAAAGGTTCGGGGTTACGCGTGTCACGCTGATGATAGAGATAGAACGTGCCGTCCTCGCCGTACGGCATGATGTCGCCTACCCAAATTCCCTCAGGCTGGTAATACACCTTGTGCATCCGAGACTTCCTTTCCACGACATACTAACTCGGTACAATGGCAAGATATGTCAATCGTTTTCATATGTCAAACGTTTTCACACCAATACGTCTTTTCGCAGTTCCAGTCGTCGGCAAACGGTTGACATATGCCGGCGAACGGTCATCAGAGGCGTTTGAGGAATTCTTTTGGCACGGGGCGAATTACGCGGTTTTGCCCTCGATAAGCTCAACGGGAAGCTTGATATTCGACTCGGGCTTTTCCCCGTTAATAAGAGCAATGATGGATTGCGCCGCGAGCTCTCCGATGCGATCGATATCTTGACGTACGGTTGTTAAGTCAGGCATAAACGTCATAGTTCGGCGGGCACCATCCGCGCCCACGACCTTAATATCGTCCGGAGCGCTCAAGCCGCGCTGCTTCATCACGTTGAGACAGATGGCCGCCATCGTATCGTCTCCCGCAAAGATGCCGTCAATATCGGGGTTCTCATCGAGGATCTTCGCAACGACCGCGCCCTTTTCGTCGTCGGGCTTAACGAACTCGACCTCACGGACAAGCGCGGACAAACCGGCCTGCTCAACAACATCGAGGTAGGCATCGGTACGCTTATTGGCAGGCATGCGCATGCGGCTATTGCTGCGCAGGCACAGGATACGCCTGCAGCCGTCATCAATCAGACGGCGCGTGGCGAGCTCGCCAATGCCATAGCTGTCACTTGCAATCTGGACAGAGCCCTCGCCAAGATCGCAGTCGATGCCAACCAGGCTCAAGCCCATCTCGGCATATGCCTCGGCACCGATATTGAGGGAGTTGACGATGACGCCGTCGACCATATTGCGGCGGAGCATGTCAATATAGGAACGCTCAAGATCGGGTCGATTGGCGCTGTTGCACAGCAACATCTTAAAGCCGTTTTCCGCTAACGTGCGCTCGACCGCCTGCACAACCTGAGCATGGAACGGGCTGCTCACAAAGGGAACGATCATACCGATAAGATTCAGGCGACCGTTGAGCATGGCACGGGCGATATCGTTGGGCGTATAGTTGATGCGCTCCATCGCGGCATGGACCTTATCGCGGGTCTCTTGGCTAATATAGCCGCGATTATTAAGCACGCGAGATACCGTAGTAGGCGAAACCCCCGCCACCGCTGCAACTTCCTTGATGCCAGGCTTAGCAGAATCCTTAGAACGAGCGCCCTCGCGAGCCATAGCACCCTCCCCCATCAACATGTCAAACGTTTACATACGAACAAAGCATACCCCAACAACAGCGGGAAGACGGTAACAGCACAAGTAAGTAAACGACTCATCCAAATAATTAGGAGAGTTCCGCCTAAAGGGTGACTACACAGGACCCCCGCCGGGCCGCTTTGGGTTACTTTCCAAAACATTTCCGCAGGACGCAAAGGGCTCCGCCGCGCGAAGCGCACAGCGGAGCCCTTTGCATGTCCGAGGACGTTTTGGAAAGTAACCCAAAGCGGCCCGGCGATCCTGCAGGAGTTAAACCCCTTTAGAACTTGTTGTGGAAGGTACGCGAAATGACCTCGTCCTGCTGCTCCTTGGTGAGCGTGTGGAAGTTCACGGCATAGCCGGAAACGCGGATGGTCAGCTGCGGGTACTTCTCGGGGTGAGCCTGAGCGTCAAGCAGCGTCTCACGGTTGAAGACGTTGATGTTCAGGTGGTGGCCACCCTTCTCGGCGTAAGCGTCGAGCATGTGGACCAGGTTATCGGCCTGAGTCTCGGAAACTTCAGAAACCTTCATAATGTGTCTCCTTCGATCGATAGGCGCCGGCCGAAACCGGCGCACTAATCAGTAATCGTTATTGTTAGTATAGCACTAACAATAGTTACTCGCCCAGCTGATCAAGGTCGATATCGCCAAAGAACACCTGGTCCTCCTTGCCGAGCGCACCCGGGATGATGGAGAAGGTGTTGGAGATGCCGTCCTGAGCATCGCGGAACGGGAGCTTGGAAACCGAAGACAGCGAAGCGATGGCGCCGTGGCTATCGCGCTTGTGCATGGGGTTAGCACCCGGGGCGAAGGGCTGGCCAGCCTTGCGGCCATCAGGCGTAGAACCGGTCTTCTTGCCGTACACGACGTTGGAGGTGATGGTCAGAACCGAGGTCGTGGGCACGGAGTTGCGGTAGGTGTCGTTCATGCGGATGTACTCCATGAACTGGTGCACAACGTCGTGAGCGATCTGGTCGACGCGGTCGTCGTCGTTACCGTACTTGGGGAACTCGCCCTCGGTCTCGAAGTCGACAATGATGCCGTTCTCGTCGCGGACGGGGTGGACCTTGGCGTACTTGATGGCGGACAGGGAGTCAGCCACGACGGAAAGGCCAGCAATGCCCGTAGCGAACCAGCGGTGCACGTGCTTGTCGTGCAGAGCCATCTGGATGCGCTCGTAGCAATACTTGTCGTGCATGTAGTGGATGATGTTCAGCGAGTTGACGTACACGCCAGCGAGCCACTTCATCATGTCGTTGTACTTGGCCACAACGTCGTCGTAATCGAGCGTATCGCCCTCGACGGCGCGATACTTGGGGCCGACCTGCTTCTTGGAGACCTCGTCAACACCGCCGTTGAGTGCGTACAGCAGGCACTTGGCCAGGTTGGCGCGGGCGCCGAAGAACTGCATCTCCTTGCCGATGCGCATGGAGGACACGCAGCAGGCAATGCCGTAGTCGTCGCCGTGGTAGACGCGCATGAGGTCGTCGTTCTCGTACTGGATCGAGGAGCTGGCGACAGAAGTCTTGGCGCAGAACTTCTTGAAGTTCTCGGGCAGACGGGTCGACCACAGAACGGTCATGTTGGGCTCGGGGCTGGTGCCCATGTTCTCGAGCGTGTGCAAGTAGCGGTAGCTCATCTTGGTAACGAGCGTACGGCCGTCGACACCCATGCCGCCGATGGACTCGGTGACCCACTGCGGGTCGCCGGTGAACAGGGCCTGGTACTCGGGGGTACGGGCAAACTTAACCATGCGAAGCTTCATGATGAAGTGATCCACGAACTCCTGGATCTGCTCCTCGGTGAAGGTGCCGTTGGCAAGGTCGCGCTCAGCGTAGATGTCGATGAACGTGGAGGTACGGCCGATGGACATAGCGGCGCCGTTCTGCTCCTTAACGGCAGCGAGGTAGGCGAAGTACATCCACTGGATGGCCTCCTGCGTGTTGGTAGCAGGGTTGGAAATGTCGAAACCATAGGTCTCGGCCATCATCTTGAGCTCGCCGAGGGCGCGGATCTGCTCCTGCAGCTCCTCACGATCGCGGATGTTGTCGGCGGTCATGACCGTCGGGGTGGAAGCCTTCTGGGCCTCCTTGTCCTTGATCAGGTAGTCGACACCGTACAGGGCGACACGACGGTAGTCGCCGATGATGCGGCCGCGGCCATAGCCATCGGGCAGACCGGTGATGATGTGAGCCGAGCGGCAAGCACGCATCTCGGGGGTGTAAACATCGAAGACGCCGGCGTTGTGGGTCTTGCGCTCGAAGGTGTAGCGCTCGACAACGTTCTCGTCGACCTTGTAGCCATGCTGGCTGGCAGCCTGGCAAGCGATGCGGATACCGCCGTTGACGTGCAGAGCGCGCTTGAGCGGCTTGTCGGTCTGGAGGCCGACGATGGTCTCCTTCTCGCGGTGGGCGTTATCGATGTAGCCAGCGGGGTGGCTCACGATGCCCGTGACAGTCTTGGTGTCCATATCGAGGACGCCGCCCTGCTCACGCTCCTTGAGCAGCAGGTCGAGAACTTCGCCCCACAGCTCCTTGGTACGCTCGGTCGGACCTACGAGGAACGACTCATCGCCCTCGTAGGGGGTGTAGTTCTTCTGGATGAAGTCTCGGACGTCGACCTCTCCCGTCCAGATACCTTCCTTGAAGCCTTCCCATGCCTCCTGCATTGTGTAACCACGCTCCTAGTTACGTGTAATGCGGCGCTCTCTCACACCGCTGCTTATTGAATTCTTGAATTTTCGGCTTGCACTACCGGCTTCTTCCGTTCTTCACCACACGTTGGTGCAGGAAAAACGTTTGTCCACCTTGGAACTACAACCCAAAACCCAAGATTTCACCCGTTTGAGAAGGATAACATAGCCACCCCCTTCATCAGTGCTGTTATATGTTCCTTTTTTTCTACCATTAGGACGTTTTTAACAAATCCGCAGGAAATGCGAGCGCGAACAACTACCGTTCACCGATTTGTTTGGTATTTTTCCTTGCCTTTGTACGACGTTCACTCTAGCTGTTATGCCAGCTTTAGCAGGGTAAAGTACCTTTGAGTAGGCTTTGGGACATGCCCAGAGATCTACCCCTGGCTTTGCTGATACCGACGGTGTACGGAGGTCGCCTAAAGGTTGTTTTCTAGGCATGTCCCAAAATCTACCGTATAGGGTGCGCGTGCGGGGGTATCATCTTTCACCGAAAATAGTTTCTAGTGTTAGGGGTTTTCGGTGGAAGATACCGATTTCCGTGAACTTGGGCGTCAGCTCCTTACCGAGTTCGGCAGCATGCATCAGCGCATTTCGCGCTTTGCGGACAAAGCCCTCGGCGGCGAGATGGCCGTCATGCGCGCCCTCATGCTCGCTGGCGGTTCGCTCACGCCGAGCGAACTCGCCGATCGCGCCTGGGTCTCGAGCGCCCGCATCGCCAATATCCTACGCGCTCTCGAAGCCAAGGGCTGGGTCGAGCGCGAGCACTCAAAGACCGACCGTCGTCGCGTACACGTCACGGTGACCGACAAGGGATTCCAGGATCTCGAAATCAAACGACGGGAATTCGAGGAGCGCACCGCGGCCTTCCTCGAGCAGCTCGGCGAAACAGATACCCAAGAGATGGTGCGCCTTCTAAGACGTGCCAACGAAATTATCGACCGCAATCAAGAAAGGAGAGATGCCGAGTGAGGATTCTCAAGCTCTTTAAAAAGCACGTCCTGGCACTGTTCACAGCTATCGTACTTATCGTAATCAGCTGCAACGCCGATCTGGCGCTGCCTACCTACATGAGCGACATCGTCGACGTGGGCGTGCAGCAAGGCGGCATCGCCTCGCCCGTGCCCGACACCATTCGCGCCGAATCGCTCGACGACCTCGAACTCTTCATGAGCGCCAAGGACGCCAAGGCTGTGGAGGCCGTGTTTAGCAAGGCTGACAAAAACGGCATTCGAACGTACAAGGGCACCGAGGAAGAGCGTGCCGATGGAGGCAAAATTACCGACATTATGAGCCTGCCCGAGACCGTCGTCCTTTCGCTCAACCAGGGCATCGACGCCGACTCCATGGGAGACATGACCGGCACGTCCAGCGAGAAAGACGGCGACGCCGCTCAGGCCATGCCCACGCCCGAGCAAATGGCAGCGATGACGCCCGAGCAGCTCGCCGAGATGCAGCAGAAGGCCGCAGCGGCGCAGAATATGCAAAAGCAGATCGACGCCGACGGCGGCAAGATCACCATGAAGAGCCTGCGCCTGGGTGTCGAGGGCGGTCTGGTAGACCAAAGCAAGCTCGTCGAGGGCGCCAACGAAATGGCGGACAAAATGGGCTCCATGTCGGGCTCCATCGTCACCCAGCGCGCCGTGAGCTATGTACAGGACGAGTACAAGGCGCAGGGCATCGACCCCGCCGACGTGCAGAACGCCTACCTGGGCCGCATGGCGACCACGATGTTTGGTCTGTGTCTGGTGTCGCTGGTCGCCACCATCCTGACCGGTGCCGTGGCTTCGCGCACCGCCTGCTCCATCGCACGCGACCTGCGCCGCGAGACCTTCAACAAGGTTATGCACTTCTCGCCGGCCGAGGTGGGCAAGTTTAGCCAGGCCTCGCTCATCACCCGCTGCACCAACGACATTCAGCAAATTCAGATGGCCGCAACCCTGTTTATCCGCATGTGTCTGATGGCGCCCGTCATGGGCATCGTCGCCGTCATGCGCGTCCTGGCCAACCACACCGGCCTGGAGTGGACCATCGCCGTGGCCATCATCGCGGTCTCGGCCGTCGTCGGCGTGCTTATGGGCCTCACTATGCCCAAATTCAAAAAGATGCAGAGCTTTGTGGACCGCGTGAACCTTACCGCCCGCGAGCTGCTCGACGGCCTTATGCCTATCCGCTCGTTCAACCGCGAGGAGCATGAGCTCGAGCGTTTTGACAAGGCTTCGCTCGACCTGATGACCACGCAGCTCTACACCAACCGCGCCATGAGCTTTATGATGCCGCTCATGATGCTGGTCATGAATTGCATCACCGTGCTTATCGTCTGGTTTGGCGCGCAGGGCGTGTCCGACGGCGTGATGCAGGTCGGCAACATGATGGCGTTTATCTCCTACACCATGCAGATCGTCATGGCGTTTATGATCCTCACCATGGTTTCGGTCATCCTGCCCCGCGCCGAGGTCGCAGCCGAGCGCGTGGAAGAGGTCATCACCTGCCCCACGAGCATCAACGACCCCTCCTCGCCCAAACTGCCCGCGACCAGCGCGTCACGCGGTGAGCTCACCTTCCGCGACGTGAGCTTCCAGTATCCCGATGCCCGCGCCGATGTCATCAGCGGCGTGAACTTCACCACGCATGCCGGTCAGATGCTCGGCATCATTGGCTCCACGGGCTCGGGCAAGTCCACGCTCGTGCAGCTGATTCCGCGCCTGTACGACGTCACAGGCGGCAGCATTTCACTCGACGGCATCGACGTGCGTGACATGACCCTTTCCGAGCTACGCCGCCGTATTGGTTATATCCCGCAGCAGGGTCGCCTGTTCTCGGGCACCGTCGAGAGCAACCTCAAGTTTGCCGGCGATATGGTGAGTGACGAGGATATGCGCCAGGCGGCACGCGTCGCCCAGGCGGAGGACTTTATCGCCGAGCGCGAGGGCGGCTACGACTCCCCCATCAGCCAGGGCGGATCCAATGTCTCGGGCGGCCAGCGCCAGCGCCTGGCCATCGCCCGCGCGCTGGCCAAAAAGCCCGAGGTCGTGGTGTTCGATGACTCGTTTAGTGCCCTCGACTACAAGACCGACGCGCGCCTGCGCGAGGAGCTGGCCAAAAACGTTACCGACGCCGCACTCGTGGTCGTGGCCCAGCGCATCGCAACCATCATGCACGCCGACCGGATCATCGTGCTCGACGACGGTCATGTAGTGGGCACCGGCACGCACGAAGAGTTGCTGCACGGCTGCCCGGCGTACCTGGAGATTGCACAGTCGCAGCTTTCCGCCGAGGAGCTGGGGCTCACCCAAGAAGAAATTGCAGCCGTCATGGAAGGAGGCGAGCACTAATGGCAGACGAAACCAAGACTCAGATTCCCAAGCCCACCCGCCAGCGTGGTCCCATGGACCGCACGGGTGGCATGCGCCGTGGCGAGAAGGCCAAGGACTTTAAAGGCACCATGAGGCAGCTGCTCGGCTATATTGGCCAGCACAAGATTGCCGTGTTTGCCGCCGTCGCCTTTGCCGTGTGCTCGGTCATCTTTAACATTGTGGGGCCCAAGGTGCTCGGCCAGGTTACGACCAAGCTGTTTGAGGGCCTGGTTGCCAAAGTCAACGGTACCGGCGATGTCGACTTTAACTGGATCGCCAAGACGCTCGGCTTTTTGCTCTGCCTGTACCTGGCGAGCTCTATCTGCAGCCTCATCCAGGGTTGGCTCATGACCGGCGTCACGCAAAAGATCTGCTATCGCATGCGCAAGGAAATCGCCGCCAAGATCGCCGTCGTGCCGATGAGCTACTTCAACGGCCACAGCAAGGGCGACGTGCTCAGCCGCATCACCAACGACGTCGATACGCTGGGCCAGTCGCTCAATCAGAGCGTGACGCAACTCATCACGTCGGTAACGCAGATTATCGGTGTGCTCGTCATGATGCTATCGATCAGCCTGCCGCTCACCGGCGTCACCGTGCTCACGCTGCCGGCAGCCGCGATTATCCTGACCGTGATGATTCACTTCTCGCAGCCGTACTTCCGCGAGCAGCAGCAGGTTCTGGGCACCGTCAACGGCATTATCGAGGAGGACTTTGCCGGCCAGAACGTTATTCAGGTGTTCGACCGCGCCGAAGCCTCGATCGAGGAGTTCGACCGTCAAAACGACCGCCTGTTTATTAGTGGCTGGCGTTCGCAGTTCCTGTCGGGCCTGATGATGCCGCTTATGAGCCTGGTGGGCAACATGGGTTACGTGGGCGTTGTCGTGGTGGGCGCGCAGCTCGCGCTGACCGGCAATGCCACGCCCGGCGACATCCAGAGCTTTATCCAGTACGTTCGCAACTTTACGCAACCCGTGCAGCAGCTGGGCAACGTGAGCAACACGATGCAGTCGATGGCCGCTGCCACCGAGCGCGTCTTTGAGTTCCTGGCCGCGCCCGAGGAGGAGCAGAAGGCCGACGCGCAGATTCCCGAAAAGCGCCCCGGTCACGTGGAGTTTGACCATGTCAAGTTTGGCTACACACCCGACAAGACCATCATCCACGACTTTAGCTGCGAGGCGCAGCCCGGCCAGACCATCGCCATCGTCGGCCCCACTGGCGCTGGCAAGACCACGCTCATTAAGCTGCTGCAGCGCTTCTACGACGTGGACGGCGGCTCGCTGCGTGTCGAGGGCGTCGACGTGCGCGACTGGGACCGCGCGGCGCTGCGCGGCGAGTTTGCCATGGTGCTGCAGGATACCTGGCTGTTTAACGGCACCATCCGCGAGAACATCCGCTACGGACGCCCCGACGCGAGCGATGCCGAGGTCGAAGCCGCTGCACGCGCCGCACGCTGCGACCACTTTATCCATACGCTCGCCGGCGGCTACGACTTTATGATTAACGAAGAAGGTACCAACCTGTCGCAGGGTCAGCGCCAGCTCGTGACCATCGCCCGTGCCATTTTGGCCGACCGCCCGGCGCTGATTCTGGACGAGGCGACCTCCAACGTCGATACCCGCACCGAGGAGCTCATTCAGCGCGCCATGGATGCGCTGATGCAGGGCCGTACCAGCTTTGTCATCGCGCACCGCCTGTCCACGATCCGCAACGCCGACGTGATCTTGGTAATTCGCGACGGCGACATCGTCGAGAAGGGCACGCACGACGAGCTGCTCGCCCAGGGCGGCTTCTACGCCGACCTGTACAACTCGCAGTTCGACGAAGCGGCGTAAATTCTGCCGCGGGGAACGGATAACGCCCGAGAACGGGGGCGCAGGACAACCAGCGCCCCCATTTTTCGTTCTGCGGCCCTTGGGCCGCATCCCCTGGAGCCGAATTGACGGTCCTTTCCAGCCCCTGTGGGCAAAAAATGGCAAATATGAGTACTGTTACCTTTTTAGTAACAGCCAAAACAGCCCCATATGCTGCCCGCACGGCTTGCAAGCGCCCCTAAATTACTCAAATAGTTCTATAGCGGGCTTATATGTGTTAAGGTTAATGAACATATTTTCTGTTATGTCTATTATCTTATGCCGGCAATATGACACTACGATAGCAACAGTACTCATATTTGCCATTTTTTGCCCACAGGGCCTGGAAAAGGCCAACAGGGTAGTCATTGGGGACGTTCTTAAACGACCAGTCAAACAAGAACGTCCCCAACGACTACTTAAAAACGGGAGATTATCCACTCTCATTCTGCGAGCACTCATTTAAGTCTGTCCCCAATGAGTGCCCGGCAGCAACGGGACCGCCGATGTCTTGGCAGAGTCAGCGAAAACCCGCGTAACTAAACCCGCTCCGCGATCTCGTGAATGAGGTAGTCGGTCTTTTCCCAGCCCAGGCACGGATCGGTGATCGACTTGCCAAAGACACCGCCGTCGACCGGCTGGTTGCCGTCCTCAAGGTAGGACTCGATCATAAAGCCCTTGACCAGCCTTGAAATGGCTTCGTTGCGGCGGCAGCTGTCGAGCACCTCCTTGCAAATGCGATACTGCTCCAGCGGACGCTTGCCCGAGTTGTCGTGGTTGCAGTCGATGACCGCTGCCGGATTGGCATAGCCGGCGTGCTCGGTATAGCGCTCGGCCAGGCGCTCGAGGTGCTCGTAGTGGTAGTTGGGGTAGGTGCGCCCATCGAGACCGATGTAGCCACGCATAACGGCGTGCGCGAGCGGATTGCCGTCGCACTCGACCTCCCAGTTGCGGAAGATGAAACTCTGATGCGCCTGAGCGGCGTAGATGGAGTTGAGCATGACGGTGGTGGAGCCGGCAGTGGGGTTCTTCATGCCCACCGGCACCGAAATGCCGCTCGACACCAGACGGTGCTCCTGGTTCTCGACCGAGCGCGCGCCCACAGCGACGTAGCTCAGCAGATCGACAAGGTACTGATAGTTAGAGGGGTAGAGCATCTCGTCGGCGGTAAAGAAGCCGGTCTCCTCGATGACGCGCAGGTGCATGTGGCGAATGGCCTTGACGCCCTCGAGCAGGTCATCGGGCGCCTCGGGGTCGGGATTGTGCAGTAGACCCTTGTAGCCGGTACCCTTGGTGCGCGGCTTGTTGGTGTAGACACGCGGGATGATGATGAGCTTGTCCTTGACCTCCTCGGCGGTTTTGGCCAGGCGGTTCATGTACTCGAGGACCGAATCCTCCCGATCGGCAGAGCATGGGCCGATGATGAGCACCTTGCGCGCGTCCTCGCCGGTAAAGACCTTGGCGACCTCGGCGTCGAATGCCTGCTTCTTAGCGGTAAGCTCGGCGGAAAGCGGCATTTCCTCGCGGATCTCCATGGGGATCGGCAGCCTACGTTTGAAATCCATGGCCATAGGGGCCTCCTCAATCTATAGAGAGAGCAAAAAGCGTATTGTCGAGTGCTCGGCATTATCCGCTGTCGCACGCTAAAGTGCAAGCACAGCCTACTAAAAAGGGAATGAATCGACACAAGGGCCCGCTCACCACGAGAGTGGATAATCTCCCGTTTTTGGCCCATGTTCGCGCTCAAAGTGGGAGATTATCCACTCTCGTCGGGCAAGCGTCCGAAAATCCTCACTCGTGACCCCTTTTCCTCCGTCCCCGAGGGATCGGGGCTCGCCTGCCGAATGATTGATGCGGCCGCCCTGCGTCCATGTCACACTCAGAGGTGGCCTGACCCAACTTGGAAGGAGCCTTCATGAGCCTTGACAACGTAACCCTGCGCGCCGCCACGCTCGACGACCTGACCGGCATCGCCGCCATCTACAACCAGCTGTGGTGCAACACGCTGCGCAACCGCGGCGACGTCGAAGCTGCCGATTTCTGCGCGCGCTTTAACATCGCTATGCAGCTGCAACGCTCACCTATCGCGCTTGTCGCCGAGGCCGAGGGCCGCATTATCGCCGCCTGCTGCATCGGCATCTTCGAGGACGGCAAGCCGCGCACCAACCCCACGTGGGAGTCCTGCTACAACGAGATGCTCGCCCAGGCAACCGAAATGGCAAAGGCTGCCGACGCCAAGCTCGAGGGCTCGCTCTTCGGCGACAGTCGCGAAAAGGCCACGGCGGATCGCTTTGCCGCCACAGGCAACGAGTATGCCCAGGGCCAGCTCAACCTGATCATCATCGTGCCCGAGTGGCAGGGCAAGGGGCTCGGCCGCGCGCTTATCGACCTTGCGCGCGCCGAGCTCGCCAAGGCAGGCTGCACTAAGTTCTTCCTGATGAGCGACTGCAGCTCCGACTGGCAGTTCTACGAGCACCTCAACATGAAGCGCATCTTGGAAGATCACAGCCAAGACACCGGCGACGGTTTTATCGTCTACATGTACGGAGGCGACACGCAGGATTAGCTTGAGTGCCGCCTCACGGGCTTTCTCCAAGACAGCCCAAAGCAATCAGCCACGCCAAAAGGGACATGCCAAAAAGGGACAGGTTTATTTTGGCAGGTTTTATCTGGGTAAACGCCAACCGCCGCGAGGAAGTTGCCTTCCCTCGCGGCAGTCTTCTAGCAGCCAAAACCAAGTGAGTAGACTTTTTGCAGGAGGCCGAGCACACCCCGAATCGCCACAGCGCTGACCTGCGGTTTTATTGAGCACTTGTCGTGATATGCTCGGCAGATCCAAAAAAGCCTACTCACTTGGTTTTGAGGCGCTCCAGATAGGCGAACAACCGCCGCGAAAGGGATCCGATCCTCTTCGCGGCGGTTGTTCGCGCTGGTTTTGAGGCGGTTTTGCCCGCTTGCTACTCGCTGCAGCGGGCAGCGATGACAGTTCGCACCATGCCGGCGCTCATAAGGCAGGCCCCCGACGACTACAGCAGCACACGCAATAATCTGACAGTATCATTTGCCATAATCTTGCAGTAGTGTTTTCCATAATCTAATAGTGGCCCAGTTCAGAGGCGTTATTGGATAGTGACATATAACCGTTTTAGAACGTCCCCAACGACTGCCCGGGAGCGATAACAGGTATTATCTGGTCAAACACCAAAACCACCACAAAGGTGCCTGTCCCCTTTGTGGTGGTTTGGAGCTCTCCTCGGCGGAATGCTAGACTGGCGGCGTATACATTCGCGCCAAAACACGGGTCGCATGCAAGAAAGGAGATGCCATGGCGCCTATCGCACCGCTCAAGATGCTCGTCGCTCCTGCCGCCAAGACCATCGCCCGCCTGAGCGACTCACTCACCTACGAAGATATCCCCTGCGTCGTCGAATCACGCGAGGACAGCTGCCCCTACCTGGGCCACGTCCCCTACTTTGCACCCAAGCTCGCATCTGATCCCGAGCACCGCGAGCAGTAATCCAAGATGCAGCAAGCGCCGCGCAACTCGCGGCGCTACTGTTTTAGTGCAAAGTAATCTGACCCCTTTGCACCAACGCCGGGATTGTCGATGCTGCGGCCGCGGCGCGATATGAGGCGCAAAACCTCGCCCAATAACAGGCCAATCACTACGCCCGCGAGAATCGGCAACTTTGCCATCTCGGCAGGTGAGCTGTTGAGCGGCACAATCGTAGCAACAATCGAAAGCACGAGCTCTACCACCGGCACCGCAAGCGCTACCGCAAGCACCTTGCCCTCGAAGGGCGCGCGGAACACACGCGGGCGGCCGTCGTATTTACGCAGGCGCCAAAACGCCGGGAACATCGGGATATAGCTCATGAGCAGAAAGACGACGTTCATCGAGAAGAAGACCCAAAAGACGTCGGAACCTTCGCCCAGCGGAATCTGAAGTAGCAGCACCAAGCTGGCAAAACAACCGTTAATGAGTGCCGAGCCATTGGGCATGCCGGTCCTCTTGGACACCAACGCAAAGGGGCGCGGCATGTTGCCATGGCGCGCGGCATAGCTCGCCACGTTGTTGACGCCAAAACTCCAGCAGATCATGTTGGCGAACAGCGTCACCAAAAAGGCCACGCCCACGACCATAGTCAGCGGGTGAGCGCGCCCCACCATGGCGGCGACCGCGTCCACAATGCCCGAATCGAGCGAAAGCTGCTCGGTGGGAACCGCAGCCCCAATGCCGATGCCGCAAATGATGTAAATTGCCGCAATGGCAACGCCACCGGCGATAACCGCCTTGGGGATATCGCGCGACGGGTTTTTCATCGTGCTGGCAAAGGTCGCGACCACTTCGAAGCCCATAAAGTTGAATAGGATGATTGAAAGATACGTCAGTGAATTAGTGTCTCCCAGATCGGGGACAAAGGTCTTAAACGACATATCGTTGGCAAAGCCGTTATTGCAGGCAAACCAGATGCCGACGATTCCCACCACGGCGGTAATGAGCACCTTGATGACGGCACCGCCGTCCATGACCCAATCGGCCTCGGCCACCGGGTGCATCGCCATGACCGTGACGCCCCACACAAAGGCAAGCTCGATGGCAATTCGGATCCCGAGTGAAAACTCGATACCCCACACCGCATTAATGACACTGGGGAACATGCAGGCGATACTTGCCACCCACAGCGGAAAGTTGACCCAGTAGCACCAGGAACAGCGGGCACCCCAACGGTCACCCAAGCCCAGACGTACCCAGTCGTACAGGCCGCCCTCGGAATCGAACGCCGTGCCCAGCTCGGCCACCACCAGGCCATAGGGAAGCAAAAACGTAATGATAAGGAAGATCCACCAGAAGAACTGCACGTTACCCATGGCAGATGCCGGAGCCGCCGCCTCAATGGTAAACACGACGCAGATAACCGAGAGGATGACCTCGAACAGGGAGAACTTTTTACCTGCCACGGCACGCTCCCCCTACAGCAAAAAGGATGGCATCTGTACCGAAGGCGCAGCCCAAGGTAGGGTTGCAGGCCGCGTCACCGGTACAGGTGCCATCCCAAAGAGAGGAGAGGATGCAGATGTTGGACCAACGCTCGCGGAACAGGCGCGTGTAGATGACGATACGCTGGTACATAGATACTCCGATCAAAACGGCCGCGTTCGCGACCGGGAACTTTCGGCAATTGAAGACGCGTCTGACCTGGGAAATTCAAGCGAACAATTGGCCTAACCCGCAATAAATCCCAGATCAGACGCGTACTCAATCAAAGAGGCGGGCACTCCGAAGTGGAGGCAACGGAGTGCCCAAAGAAAACCCAACCGGCCAAGACATCGGGCAAGCCGACCATCAATGCCCCAAGATGGTTCGATTCGCCGATTGTCCGATTGATCGGCTGGGTTTTCGAGGTGCCCCAGGTCGCCGCGAAAGAGGAGCGAAGCGTACTTTGGTACGCGAGCGACGGTTTGAGCGGCGAGATGGGGTGCCTCGGAAAGTCAGACGATTAAGCGGACGGCTCCTGCTGGGTGATGCAGTGGATATTGCCGCCGCCGAAGACGACCTGCTCGGACTGAACGCCGACGCACTTGTAGACGCCCTCGCCCCAGACCTCGTCGTAGATCTTCTGGAGTGTGTCAACGGCAAGCTGATCGTTCTCGTCGCCGTACTGCGGGACGATAACGCCGTGGTTGGTGACAAGGTAGTTCATGTAGGAGGCGATCAGCGGCTCGTCGGGGACGCGCGGCTCGGCGTTCTCGTCGGCGTCGATGGTGTCGCAGGAAGCCTGGTCCATGAACAGCGGGTTCACGGGCATGCAGAGCTTGTAGACCTTCAGCTTGCGGCCCTTGGCGTCAACGGCGTTGGAGAGGGTCTCGTAGGCAGCGTGGCACTGCTCGTAGAACGGGTACTCGGGGTCGTCGGTCCAGATGCAGGCCATGACGCCCGGGGCAATGAACGTGGCGACGTCGTCGATGTGGCCGTTGGTCTCCTCGGGGTCGATGCCCTCCTTGACCCAGATGACCTTCTCGACACCCAGGTAATCCTTGAGGTGCTCGTCCATGTAGGCGCGAAGCTCCTCGCTCCAGGGCTCAAACTTCTTGTGGAACTTGGGCCAGATGGACTCGGGATCCTCTTCCTCCTCGAGCACCGCAGAGCAGGTGCGGCCGGGGGACAGGAGGCACTGGTCGGTAACGACAAGGGTGCCCTCGCCGTCGACGGTGATGGAGCCGCCCTCGAGGATCATGTCGTCGGGGCGATAACGACGGCAGCCGGAGAGCTCAGCCATCTTAAGGGCGATCTGCTCGTCCTTGTCCCACGGGAAATAGAGGCCGTCGACGAGGCCGCCGTAGGCGTTGAAGTGCCAGTGGTTGGCGCGCTTCTCGCCCTTGCCGTTGATGACGTAGGTGGCGGCGGTGTCGCGGAACCAAGCATCGTCGGTGGTCATCTCGATAACGGTGACGTTCTCGTCGTTCTCAAAGACGGCCTTGCAGTTGGCATAGTCGACCTGGTTGGCGCACATATAGACCGGGGTGAACTCGGCGATGGCGCGGGCGATGGCGGCATACTGCTTCTGAGCCGGCTTGGCGCCGTGGGCCCAGGTGTCGGTGCGGTGGGGCCAGCCCATCCACACGCGATCCTGCGGGGCAAACTCAGCAGGCATAAAGAAGCCGTCGGCCTTGGGAGTGGACTCGGACTCGGTGATCGTACGCATAAGATTTCCTCCAAATCGAACGATCGCTTGCCGCGGGCGGGTTACCCGCGGCCTAAAACCAAGAGATAGTGGGCGCCCGTCCCCCGGCAAAGGTCGGGGCGCCCGGTACCGGTTTTCACGGAGTCGCACCGGCAAGCGACGACGTAGCCAAGTGCGTGGAGACAAAACGCACGAAGGATACGGAAGAGAGATTGGGGCGGGCGGTGGTTACCGGAGCAATAGCTCACACCCACCTCAGAGAAAGGTTAGCAAACCTGTTGCTTGGGCACGCCTCCGAAGAGGCTAGAACGTCCCGAGTCGGGAGCGACAAGCCCGACGAAGCGTACGTTGGTACGCGAGGAAGGTTGGAGCCCCGAATCCGGGTGCTCTAGTCCTCTTCGGCCTCGGCGGCCTCCTCAGCGAGACGCTGAGCAGCCAGCTCAGGGGTGAGACCCTTGTACTCGGTCTCGCGGCCCTTGGCGCTGACGACGCGGACGACCTCGCCGATGAGCACGAGCACGATGAAGATGACGATCATCGGGACCTTGTCGCCGATTTCGGCGGCGGAGAACGGTACCAGCGTTGCGACGATGGCAAGAACCAGCTCGATGCAGGGGATGGCTAGCATGACCTTCATCATCGCGCCCTTGAACGGGAACGTAAAGATGCGCTCGCGGTCGGGGTCGTTCTTGCGAAGGTTGAGGAACGCCGGGAACATCGGGATGTAGGTGAGCAGCAAGAAGATGACGGAGGTGCCGAAGAGCGTCCAGAAGACACCGTTGGAGATGGCGTCGATGGGCACCAGCTGCAGGCAGAGAACCAGGGAGGCAACGACGGCGTTGACCAGGTTGGCGCCGTTGGGCATGTCGTCATCGGAGATCATCGAGGCGAAGACCTTGGGCATGTTGCCATGCTCGGCAGCATAGCGAGCAACGGAGTTGACGCCGAAGGACCAGGCAGCCATGTTGGCGAACAGCGTGATCAGGAAGGCGATGCAGATGACCTTAAAGATCATGGAATCGCCCACAATAGTCTGGACAGCGTAAATCATGCCGTAGTCGGGATCGATGGAATCGGCCGACACAGCAGCGCCGATGCCAAAGCCAGCGAACAGATAGATCACGGCGATGGACAGGCCGCCGACGATGATAGCCTTGGGGATATCGCGAGCGGGATCGGCCATGTCGTCGGTCATGGTGCAGATGACCTCGAAGCCCATGAAGTTAAAGATGATGATCGACAGGTAACCGAGAGCGTTGGTGTTGGTGAGCTCGGGCAGGAAGGTGGCAGCGGACATGTCGTTCGCAAAACCGTTCTCCATGGCATACCAAATGCCCAAAGCGCCAACGATAACGGCGACGGCGACCTTGATGATGGCGCCACCGTTAAGGACCCACTCGGAGTCGGCCGCCTTGGAGCGGCCCATGAGATAGACGATCCACACAAAGGCAAGATCGATACCCATCTTGGCGATCAAGTTGAACTCGACGCCAAAGACCATGCCCAAAATGTCGGGGAACATGGTAGCCAGCGAGGCGATCCACAGCGGGTAGTTGACCCAGTAGTAGTACGAGATGCGGGCGCCCCATTTGTCGCCCAGGCCATCGCGTACCCAGTCGTAAATGCCGCCCTCGCCGTCATAGGTGGTACCGAGCTCGGCAACAACCATGCCGTAGGGAAGCAGGAAGGTCAGGATCAGGAAGATCCACCAGAAGAACTGCTGGTTGCCAATGGCAGCAGCAGGAGCGGCGGCCTCGCAAACGAAGACGACGCAGATGATGGTCGAAATGACCGTCAAAAAGGAAAGCTTTTTCTTTCCGTCGCTCATGATGAGCTCCTTCGCTCAGTCTTGGACAGATCCGAGGCCCAAGGTACTAAGGCAATTGCCTGAGCCTCGGTGAGCGGGCGACAGGAGACGAGCATCCGCCGCCCGCAAACGTGCGTTTAGCAGGCTTAAGGCTTAGAGCTGCTCGAGAGCCTCGAGAGCGGCGTGGAGCTCAGCCTTGGCGGAGTACTCGACACCCTCGTCGTTGAGCGGGGTGCGCTTGCCCAGGGCGGCAAGGAGAGCACGGATGGAGTGCTTGCGGTTCTCGGCCTCGACCCAGCACAGGGAGCGCTCGGGATCGTCCATGACTTCGTCGACGACCTCCTCGTTGCGGGTGGCCGGCAGGCAGTGCATGAACTTGGAGTTGGGGCCGGCAAAGTTCATCATGTCCATGGTGACCTGATACTTGGGATAGAACACGTCCATGTAGTTCTCGCCCGAGACCTCCTCGTCGTACAGGCCATACCACACGTCGGTGTAGATGAAGTCGGCGCCCTTGATGCACTCGATGTCGTCGGAGATGACGACAGAGCCGCCGGAGACCTTGCAGTTCTCCTCGGCGATGGCCATCATCTGCTTGCCGAACTCTGCGCGCTCCTCGACGGTTCCAACGTGCAGGCCGCCGTCGGGGATCTGGTGGCCCTTAGGTCCAAACTGGACAAACTTCATGCCGACCTTGGAGGCGATGAACATGAGGGAGACGCAGACCTGGGTGGCGTCGCCGATGAAGGCCAGGGTGCAGTCCTCGATCTTCTTGCCCTCGGGGAGGTTCTCGAGCATGGTCATGAGGTCGCCCATCTCCTGCGTGGGATGGTTGAACTCGGACATGCCGTTGATGACGGGCACAGCGGAGCCCTCGGCGAGGCCGACGACGTCCTTGTGACGGTCAACGCGAGCCATCATGATGTCGAGCAGCGAGCCCATAACGCGAGCGGTGTCGCCCAGGGACTCGTGACCGCCGAGCTGGATGGTGCCAGGGCCATAGAACTGAGCATGGCCGCCGAGGTCGGTCATAGCGGTCTCGAAGGAAAGACGAGTGCGGGTGGAGACCTGCTGGAAGATCATGCCAAGGCTCTGGTTGCGGAGCAGGTGCGGATAATAGCCGTCAACCTTGATGGCCTTCTTCATTGCCAGGCCAAGATCCTCGATAGCCAGGATCTGCTCTTTGGTGAAGTCGTTGGTGTCGATGAAATCCTTAGGCAGCGCCATGTCGATTCCTTTCCGCCGGTCTTGCCGACTATTACTATGAGGCGCTCGTACATCACGCCTCGTGTTGACAAGACCATCATTCATCCATATGTAACTATTGCCTAGTTTATTCGAGATTAAAGACCGTTCACGGAGTTACACCTCCTCTAATCCAATATAAACCCGCAGGTAGCGGACTTGCAGGGGGTTTACCGTCTGGAACCGCGAACGGTATACGGCTATTCTGTATCTCGGCGCCTAATCCGCAATGGAACGGCCGGCTGGAACATATATACCCGAGGGATATAGCGGGCCCCATGAGAGACCAAATGAGACAGGACGGTGACAGATGAACACGCTCATGTTCTTCTATACCTTAGCGATACTGGTTATCTGTATTGTGACGGCGGTGCTCTCGCTTGCCGCCTATGCCTCGTCTCGTCGACAGTTCTTTATCTATGGCAGCGGCGTTTTTATTTGCTATGCCATCGAGATGACCGAGATTTTCTTTTTTGAATACACGCTGCAAAACCAGAGTTTTCCGGCCAGTGATTATTACTCAATTACCATGCCTGTAATGCGGACCCTTGTGGCGACCGCTTCACAGGCTTTTATTTGGGCCATCGCCATGGACTTACTCGATAAGCATTCTAAAAAGCAGTTCGCTATCCCCGTCTTAACGTTTTTGCTGTGCGAGTCGCTGATTATCGTCGCTGTCCCCTACGGCCCCATGCATCAGTGGCTCTACTACACGGTGCGACAGGTATTCCTTATTTTTGTGGGACTATATATCTTTTGGACGGCTCACAAGAGCACAAAGGTTGAGCTGAAGGCACGTGTTAACAACCAACGAAAGCACCTGATTATCGGCGCCATTCTGGTCGGGTGCATCGTTGCCGAGGACTTCTATAACATTCTGGTGGTCCCCATGAGCCTGGCACCGTCCTGGCTGCAGCTATACCTGTCCGAGCGCAACTTTAGCGAGAATGTCTTTGCTTGCTACTTTGCGGTTCTGCTCATCGCCTACGCCTATCACGTGCTTTCGATTCGCATGCAGGAGGCACCCGAAGAAAAGAACGTCAGCGATCTTGATCGACACATCGAAGAGCAAATGCCCTCCTATCGCAACGCCTACAAGCTCTCCAACCGTGAGGCCGAAGTCATGCGTCTGGTTGTGCTGGGCAAATCGAATCAAGAAATCGCTGACGAGCTATTCCTTGCCGTGGGCACCGTCAAAACCCACATCCACAACATCCTGGTCAAAACCGAGCAGCAAAACCGCACGACACTGATCCTCCACTTTTGGAAGCGGTAACCTGCCAAAAAGGGACAGGTTTATTTTGGCAGGTTTTATCTGGGCGAACGCCAACCGCCGCGAGGAAGTTGCCTTCCCTCACGGCGGTCTTCTAGCAGCCAAAACCAAGTGAGTAGACTTTTTGCAGGAGGCCGAGCACACCCCGAATCGCCACAGCGCTGACCTGCGGTTTTATTGAGCGTTTGGCGCGGTGTGCTCGACAAGTCCAAAAAGTCTACTCACTTGCATCTAAGGCGCACCAGAAAGGCAAAAACCGCCGCGAAGAGGGCCCGGCTCCCTTCGCGGCGTTTGTTCGCTGTGGTTATGCGGCGGTTTTGCCCGCTCGCTACTCGCTGTAGCGGGTGGCGATGGCGGCTCGCACCATGCCGGTGCTCATGAGGTAGGTCACCAGGAAGTAGCCACCGTATGCTGCCAGGAAGATTGCACAGGTAAGGCCGACGGTGCCACCGATGCTCATATTTCCGAAAATGCTCACCAGCTCGATGATCACCTTGAGCGCCACAAAGGAGTGCGCCAGACCCACTACCAGCGGGAACAGGAAGAACACCGCTTGCTGCGCCATCACCGAATGGCGAATCTGGCGGTCGTCACAGCCGATCTGCGCCAGCACGCGATAGCTGCGGCTGCCATCTGCCACGTTGGAGAGCTGCTGGATCGACAGAATTGCCGCGCATGCAACGACCAGTACAAAGCCGATGTAGATAGCCAGATAGCTAATCATGCCGTTCATCTGCGCCGCCTGCGTATATAGCTCGGAACGCGTGATGAAGACTCCCCATGACCCCGGCTCCTTGCCGTCAACGAGCAGATTGTCGAGCATGGTGTATTTAATGCTCTCGTCTGCCTTGGTCACATCCATCCCCTGCTTGTAGTTAACGAGCAAATTACTGGCATACGGCTGCAGGTTAAGCTGGGACAGCAGCTCATCGGCAACGACGACGGTACCCGGATTACTGCCCATCCCCGAGTTGGCGATGGCCGCCGTATCTTCGTCCGACTTATCGGTTGCGGGCTTGAGCGTATGCCCGCCCAAGGTAAGAGCATGGCCGCCAGCCATATACTTGGTGTACATGTCGACCAGCTCGCCGCCCATATCACACGTGAGCAGATACTGGTCGCGGCCAATGCTCACCGGCTCCTCGCCCATCATCTGGCGCAGCTTGTTGTACTGACTTGCCGGCGTCACAAACAGGCCCATATCATCGGCATTGCTGCCCTCGAGCACCTTGGGGAGCTTTTCGCCCATGGCCTTGCACATCTCACCCGCCACCACCGAGGGGCCCGAGCCGCCAAGCGGGTAACTCAGATACGAATCGATCTGCACATGCTCACCGGCAACATCGGCGATATTGACCTTCTTGCCTGTCTCATCGTTGTTGTCCGCCGACTTGCGCTCGCCATGCCATGCAGCGTACAAATCGACCGTTGCATCGGCCAGCACCATGCGATCGGCCTCAGACGGATTGACATACTCCTTGTAGTAGTCGAGCGTTTCGGGCGTGTAATAGACATACCTCTGAGACACGTCAACAGGGTTATAGCGCTCCAGGTTTTCGTTCATCACGTTGGCGATCGACATACCGCACGTCACCGAGGTGATGGCCAAAAACAGAATCATCGCGATGACGCCCATCGAAAAGCACACCGTATTGACCTTGGCCGAAAGCTGGCGCACGGTAAACATGTTGAGGCCGCGCCAATACACGCTGCGCAGGCTCTGCAGCAGCTTGATGAGCATGCCCGAGAGTCCCCAGAACAGGGCAAAAGTACCCACTGTAACCATAGCGGTCGTAATGCCAAACTGGCTCATGGCCTCTTGCAGCTTGCTGTCCGTCGCGGTTAGCGGGAACCCATCACGTAGCAGACGGTAATAGGCCACGCCCACAAGCACCACGCCCACGGCAAAGATGGCAATCGCGATCCAGGGGTTGCGTGTCTTGATGCTCTCGTTGCGACGCTCGGCACCCATGAGCTCAATGAGCTTAGTGCGACGCACGGCGCGAAGGTTCAGCAGTAGCGTGAGCACAAACATTACGAGCATGCAGGCAAGGGTCAGGTTGAACGCATGCATCGAGAAAAAGAAGTGGAAATCGGCAATCTGCGTCTTAAAGAGCGAGGCGGTAAAGAACGTCATGAGCTGGGAGAGCCCCACACCCAGCATAATACCAGCGACGAAGGCGCCGACCGAAACGATCACGGTCTCGAACGCCATGATCGTGGCGACGCGCCCGCGGCCCATGCCGAGCACCTGGTACAGGCCAAACTCCTTTTTGCGGCGCTTCATGATGAAGTTATTGGCATACACCATCAAAAAGGCCATAACGCCGGCCAAAAAGTACGTGAGGTAGCCGAGCATGCCGCCCATGAGCTCGGACAGTCCCTCCTCCTTGATGCCAGCGATGTCGACCTGCATCGAGATGGTGTTAAAGGCATAGAAGACCGTGACACCCAGGGTGAGCGTCAACAAGTAGACGAGGTAATCGCGCCCGGCGCGGCGGACGTTGCCCCAAGCGAGTTTACAGAGCATCGGAGCCCTCACCGCCCATCATGGCAACGACCTCCATAATGCGGTCGAAGAACTCTCGGCGGTCGGTGTCGCCGCGGCGCAGCTCGGTGAAGATCTTGCCGTCGCGAATAAACAGCACACGGCTCGTGTAGCTGGCGGCAAAACTGTCGTGCGTAACCATGAGCACGGTGGCGCGCAGGCGGCGGTTGAGGGCCTCTAGGCTCTCGAGCAGCAGACGAGCGCTCTTGGAATCGAGGGCGCCGGTGGGCTCGTCGGCCATGATCATGGTGGGGTCGGTGACGAGTGCGCGAGCCGCGGCAACGCGCTGTTGCTGACCGCCGGACATCTGGTAGGGATACTTGTCGAGCACCTGACTGATAGACAGACGCGCGGCCACGTCCTGCACGCGGGTCGAGATCTCTGCCGAGTTTGTGCGGGCAATGGTGAGCGGCAGGGCGATGTTCTCGCGTGCCGTGAGCGTATCGAGCAGGTTGGAGTCCTGGAAGATAAAGCCGAGCTCCTCGCGGCGGAACTGCGAAAGCTTGGCCTGCTTCATGCGCGTCACGTCCTGGCCGTTGATGCGGATGGTGCCACTCGTGGCGCTATCGATGGTCGACACGCAGTTGAGCAGCGTCGACTTGCCCGAGCCCGAGGCGCCCATGATGCCAACGAACTCACCGCGGTTGACGGTAAAGCTGACGTCGTTGAGCGCGCGGGTCACGTTGCCCAGCGCTCCATATACCTTTTCGAGATGCGCGACCTCCAGTACCGGGGTCGCCATGTGCGTGGTTTGCATACCGAGTCCTTTCTTGCGATTAGTCTACGGCATCTATAGTCGCAAGATGCCGAGTCGGCTACCATCGATATGGCTTACGCTTGCCTTACCGTTGCGTAAGGTAAGCGTAGTCTGCCACGTGTTGATGTTGAGAGAGGACTCCTGTTGAAGACTGTTCATGTTGCCGCCGGGATCATTCGCAAGGAAGGATCCGACGAGCTACTGGCTGTGCAGCGCGGCTATGGCGACATGCAGGGACTTTGGGAGTTCCCCGGTGGCAAGCTCATGCGCGGTGAGACGCCAGAAGACGCCGTGCGCCGCGAGCTCATGGAAGAGCTACAGGTAAAGGTCACCAACCTGCGTGACTTCTACACCGTTGAGTATGACTATCCCGATTTCCATCTCTCCATGGAGTGCTACTACTGCTCGCTCGCCGATGAATCCGATGAGCCCCAGAAGCACGACCGCCAGCTCGATATCCGCTGGATTCCGCGCACCTCGCTTGCCACGGTGGAGTGGATGCCCGCCGACAAGGGGCTCATCGATGCTCTGATTGAGTTAAAGGAAGATCGGCTTGAGGCAAGCTCCGCCGATGACGCCGCGCCCAACACAACCGACAAACCCGCCACCAAACCCAAGCGCGCACCTAAACGCCGCAGCAAAAAGCGTCCCAAGCCCGGTCTGCTCGACGGCATCGATACCTCGGACCTCTCCGCTGACGAGCGCGAACTGGTCCGCCGTCGCGCCGCCATCAAAAAGTCCATGAAGGGCAACAAGCGCGCCAACACCAAGCCCGAGCTGCTCGTACGTCAGCGCCTACGGGCCGCGGGCCTTACGGGCTATCGTTTGGAATGGAAGGTACCCGGCAAGCCCGACATCGCCTTCCCCGGCCGCAAGATCGCCATCTTCGTCAACGGTTGCTTTTGGCACCGCTGCCCCAAGTGCAACCCAAGCCAGCCCAAGCGCAACGTTGAGTTTTGGGAGGCAAAGTTCCGTCGCAACGTCGAGCGCGACCGTGCTGCTGTGGCAGCGCTCACTCAAATGGGCTGGACGCCCATAACCATCTGGGAATGCGAACTCAAAAAAGACCGCATCGACGCCACGATGGAAAAGGTCATCGAGCAGGTGCGCGCCACAGAGCCGCAGCGCTAACAGCGAGCATTCACACGCTACGCACGTCCGCGCCACATCCACGTCACAAACCTTAGAAAGCCCTTAAGCTCAAAACCTTTCAAGAGTGTTACTCGATACCTCTGACCTGCAGTTTCATCGTAACACCAAACCAGGTTAAGCCTTTCTTTAGCGCTTCTTTGCGGCAGCCGCGGCATAATGTAGCCAGCGCACGGGACCTAGCAGCAAACCCCGAGCGCATCCTTTTGGTGGATATCGAGGAGGCCGCAAAAGCATGCATTCTTCCAATGACGCAGCACAGCAGCCATCCCTAAAACATGCAAACCTTTTCTCCTTCCCCCCGACACAGAGAAACGGCCTCCTCGACTCCCCCACCACAAAAACCAAGCGCTCAGCCGATCAGAGCCTCAACTTACGAGCATCCTTCGAAAAGCTCCAAGCATCCCTAGACAAGGCGTTCCCCGAACAGGCAAGAGCAATCTAAGCCCATCGCGCTTTATACTGATGCCATGCGAAACATGGATCACATAGAATTGCACCGCGGAGGACGCGAGGAAGCGTTTCCCGAGACCGCCGAAGACTGGCCCTATATTGCCGAACGCGCAGAATTCGCTCGCTATCCGGGCAATTCCGTCCCCTGGCACTGGCATTCCGAAGTTGAGCTTTTCTACATGGAGCAGGGGGCGATTGACTATCGAACGCACGCGGCTCATGAGCACGTACGCTTTGAGGAAGGGTCCGCCGGCTTTATCAACGGCGGCGTTTTGCACAGCACGCTGCAATCACCCAATTCGGCGCCAGCCATTCAAATGCTGCATATCTTTCAGCCGTCGATGCTCGGCGATCCCGCGGGACGTCTCCAAAAGCGCTATATCAATCCTTTACTGCAATGTCGAGGCGTCGATGTGCTCAAATGGTCGCCCACCAACCCCGACGATATGCCCTTTATCGATTTGCTAAAGAGTTCCTTTAACCACGACCTTCAACGGCCGCAGAACGAGATGGCGCTTCGGAATAGCTTGTCAGAGCTCTGGATTCAGATTTACGCCAAGGCCGAACCGCTCTTTTCCTCCGACAACGCCTCTTGGATGACCAACCGCGACGTACAGTTCAAGGCAATCCTGGACTATATCCGCGCGAACTATGCAGCCGCTATAGATGTGCCCCAGATGGCATCTGCAGCCGGCGTAAGCGAAAGAGAGTGTTACCGCATTATCGAAGCTTGCGCAGGAACGACCCCGGCGGCATATCTGCGCGCATACCGCGTAAACCGTGCTTGCGAACTTTTGACACACACCACGCGAACGGTCCAGACAGTCGCGCGCCAATGCGGCTTTGCGACAGCAAGCCATCTTGGCCAGGTATTTAAAGAACAAATGGGATGCACTCCTTCGAGCTATCGAGCAGCGAGGCAGAATCTCGATAGCACCAGGCAGAAATCCCGCTAGCCTTTCTTCTGTCACCGCATCAAACTTGCAGGCAAACAACAGAGAGGAGCAATCATATGAAGCACTTTGACCATATCGTATTTGACGTTGATGGGACATTGGCAGATACAGAAGAAAGCGTTCTATCATCGCTTGTCCAGATTGTCCAAGAAGAGACCGGCAAAACGCTCCCCCGACACGAGCTTGAATTTGCCCTCGGCATACCCGGCAAGGATGCCCTTGAGAAACTTGGAATCTACTCGCAGGCAACGTTGGATCGCTGGTGCCAAGTTGCCGCCAGCTTTAAAAGCACCATCAGCGTGTTTCCAGGTTTGCTTGAAGTCATCGCAACACTCGCCGATAGCGGCTGCAAACTTGGCATCGTCTCCTCACGTGCGCGCGACGAATACACAAAAGAAATTGCACCCCTTGGTTTCGATAAGTATTTTGAGCACATCATCCTTGTCGAAGACACAACCGAACATAAACCCGCACCCGCACCCATGCTCGAATATCTCCGGCGTACGGGCGCGAATCCTGGCAACGTCGTCTACGTTGGCGACACCGTCTACGACGAACAATGCGCAACTTCGGCAGGGGTCAGTTTTGCCAGAGCGGCATGGGGATCACACCAAGACATCCCAAACGCCACCTACAACCTCAAAACCCCCAACGACCTACTAACCCTAACAACCAAATAACCCACGCGTCCCACCCTTTCAGCCCCAACACCACAAGGGCGATTGAGCAGAACGGCTTGGGCGGGTCCCCGTACTTAGTTTCCAAAATCATTCCGCAGCGCGAAGGCTTCTTATTATTTTCCGCCCTAACGCCACAAGGGCGACGACCTCGAGTAGGTCAACCTGGGAGGGACGAGGGCTTAGTTCCCCAATCTTTCCGCAGGGGGCAAAAAGCAACGTCTTATTTTTCCGACACTAACGCCACAAGGGCGATTGAGCAGAACGGTTTGGGCGGGTCCCGTACTTAGTTTCCAAAATCATTCCGCAGCGCGAAGGCCCCCGTTGTCAACGCTTCGAAGAAGCGAGACAACGGGGGCCTTCATGCGCGAGGACGTTTTGGAAACTAAGTACGGGACCCGCCCAAACCGTCCGGTGGGATCAGAGTACCCTTGCTGTTACTCTGCTTTGCCCACAGAGTTGAGGTTGGTCATGCGGATCTTAACCAGCTCGGTGATCTCACGCATGCCCTCCTTGGCCGGCTTCTTAGGATCGAAGCAGGCAGGGTTCTCGGCCATGTAGGCCATGAAGCCCTTGGTGTAGGCCTGACGCAGCTCGGTTGCGTAGTTAACCTTGCAGATGCCGTTCTTCACAGCCTCGGCAACCTGCTCATCGGGCACACCGGAAGTGCCGTGCAGAACCAGCGGCACGTCGACGGCGTCGCGGATGGCCTTGACCACCGACTGCTCGATGTGCGGGTCGCTCGTGTACACGCCGTGGCTGGTACCAACGCCAATGGCCAGCGAGGTGCAGCCCGTGCGCTCGACGAACTCCTTGGCCTCGGCAGGATCGGTGTAGGGGCTCTCGCCCTCAACCGCAGGGCCGTCGTCCTCCTTGCCGCCAACCTTGCCGAGCTCGGCCTCGACGGGCACGCCCATGGCACGGCCAGCATCGGCGACGGACTTGGTCAGAGCGATGTTGTCCTCGAAGGACTCGTGCGAACCGTCGATCATGACGGAGGTGTAGCCCGTGCGGAAAGCCTGCATGCATCGGTCATAGCCATCGCCGTGATCGAGGTGCAGGGCAACGGGCACGGAAGCGCGCTCGGCGGCAGCCTTGACCATGCCGTAGAAGTAGTCCAGACCAGCGGTCTTGATGGTGCCCGGGGTGGTCTGCATGATGACGGGGGACTTGGTCTCCTCGGCAGCGGCCAGAACGGCCATAACAAACTCGAGGTTCTCGACGTTGAACGCGCCGACGGCGTAGTGGCCGGCCTGAGCGTCCTTGAGCATCTTTTCGGTGGTAACAAGTGCCATGAGCGTTTGCTCCTCTCCCTCGCCCGCATCTGGACATCGGGCGTACGTGTCCGCAAGGCGTTTTACCTTGCGTTTTGCTGCGCTCATTGTATGAAAATCGCATCTGTCGCATGTACGAGATATCGCCGGCACGCAGGCCAAAACGCTCGTTTTTGAAAAGCAAACGGAAGGGATTCAGGCTAAATTCCCCTATCCGACATTACCGTTTTCAAGCGAATCATCTTTCTTTTATAGAAAAGATAAGTAATCGAAAGGCGTTTACTTGCTCAAAAAGAAAATGAACGAAAATAGACTCAACACAATTCCTGCAAATTTAGGCTGAGGATGGAGCAGCTATGGCCCACGCAACAACCCGAGCTTTCGCCGATGAGCGACGCGCCGCCATCATGGAGATGCTTGAACATAACGCCTCGGTGCAAGTAGCAGAAATCGCCCAGACCTTTGGCGTGTCCTCCGTTACCGCCCGCGCCGACCTGGACGCGCTCGCCGAGTCCGGCAAGCTGCGCCGCACGCATGGTGGCGCCGTGTCGCTCCACAAACGCCTAACCGTCTCCACGCAGGATCGCCGCATCAACGTCAACGTTGCCGCCAAGCAAGCCATTGCCCAAAGCGCTATCAGGCTTGTTAACGACGGCGACACGGTGCTTGTCGACTCCGGCACCACGGCACTCGAGTTCGTTCGGCTCCTCGACCAGCGCGATGGCATCACCGTCATCACGGCCGACATTACCATTGCCGATTACATCGACGAGAGCATGCCCTCAGTCGATGTCGTCATGCTGGGCGGGGCACTGCGCAAAGGCCATCGCTATCTGTACGGCCCACTTACCATGCAGGCGCTCCAAATGGTCCACGCCGATCTTGCCGTCATGTGCCCTGGCGCTTTCGTTCCCGGCTGCGGCTTTACCACCGACTTTCCCCAGATGGCTGAGACCAAAACGGCCATGATTGGCGCCGCCCGCCAAAGCGTGGCCCTCATGGACGCCAGCAAGGTCAACGGACGGGGCATGTACCGCTTTGCCGAGCTGACCGACGTCAACGCCATCGTGATGGACCGTGACCCCGATCACGCCGTCGCCACCTCAATCGCCGAGATCGTCGACAACGCCCGCCCAAATCTCCTCATCGCCGGCGCTTAAACAAAAACCACCACAAAGGTTCACCGTCCCCTTTGTGGTGGTTTGAGCGTTAAACGTGAACGTATCGCTACTTGGAGAGCTCGTCAGCGAGGGCCTCGATCTGAGCGCGCGAGGCGTCGTTGAGCGAACCCAGGACGGTCACCTTGTTCTGCGTCAGGGTGATGTCCTTCATACCCTCGAGCTCCTTGGTCATAATCTTGGCAGCTGCGGGCGCCCAGGAGCCGCCCTCGACGAGCGCCACCGTACGGTTCTGGTAGGCATGCTCGGCAAGCGTATGGATAAAGGTGCTCATGAATGGGAAAATCTCGCCCTGATAGGTAATGGAAGCGAGTACCAGACGGTCATAGCGGAACGCGTCCTCAACGGCCTCGGCCATGTCGTCGCGAGCCAAGTCAAAGACGGAAACCTTCTGGCCGCGAGCCTCGAGCGCAGATGCAAGCTCCTCAACGGCAGCCTTCAGATGGCCGTAGACGCTCGCGTAGGCAATGGTGATGCCCTCGTCCTCGGGCTGATAGCTCGACCAAGTGTTGTAGGTGTCGAGGTAATAGCCAAGGTTCTCGGTAAGCACAGGACCGTGGAGCGGGCAGATGACCTGGATGTCCAGGTCGGCGGCCTTCTTGAGCACGGCCTGCACAAACTTGCCGAACTTGCCCACGATGCCAAAGTAGTAACGGCGCGCCTCGCAGGCCCACCCTTCCGGGTCCTCGATGTCGTTGGCGCCAAACTTGCCAAAGCCGTCGGCACTAAAGAGCACCTTGTCGGTAGCCTCGTAGGAGAAGAGTACCTCGGGCCAGTGAACGTTGGGGGCGCCGACAAAGGTCAGGCTGTGGCCACCCAGATCAAGCACGTCGCCCTCTTTGACAACCATCTTGCGCTCGGGGAAGTCGGTGCCAAAGTAGTTGACCATCATGCGGAAGGCGCCCATGCTTGCCACAATCTGCGCCTGGGGATAGCGCTCCATAAAGGCGGCGATGCCGGCGGAGTGATCGGGCTCCATGTGATGGATGACCAGGTAGTCGGGCGTGCGGCCGTCGAGTACGGTCTCGAGGTTGCCGAGCCACTCGTCGACAAATCCGCCATCGACCGAATCGGCGACAGCGATCTTCTCGCCCAAGATAACGTAGCTGTTGTATGCCATACCGTTCTCGGACACATCGTACTGGCCCTCGAACAGGTCGATGTCATGATCGTCAACGCCAATGTAGCGGATATCCTTGGTGATCTCCATCAGGCAAAGCCTCCTAGATAGACAAATGAACCCGTCTATCATAGCACTCGCCTTCATAGTCACGGCTATCTGCCGGCATCCTTACCGATTGTTATTGATATGCAACGCCAAGCCGTTGACCTGCGAAAACTATGCGCGCGGCGCTGCCGTGGTGTGTCGAACGATGAGCTGACCGGGAATACGAATGGCGACGGTTTTGTCCGATGCCCCCGCCTTGGGAACTGCGCGCTCGAACACCTCGCGCCCGCGCTGATGCAGATCGAATCGAACGGTCGTGAGCTCGTTATGTGCGACAAAGTCGTCGAGCGAGTCATCGACGCCCACCACGCTCACGTCCTCGGGCACGCGCAAGCCGCTATCGCGCAGCGCGGCAATGGCGCCGTTTGCCATCTGGTCGTTTGCCGCGTAAATCGCCGTCATGGTGCGGTCGTGCTCAGCCAAGTACCGAGCGGCCTCGTAGCCGCTGTTGGCAGACCAGTCGCCCTCGAGTGGTGCCTGCGGCTTAATGTGTTTACGCTCGAGTGCATCCTGCCAGCCGGCGCGGCGAAACTGCTCGTCAACCGAAAAGGACGGGCCGCCGATATAACGAATCTGCTCGTGCCCCAGCTCAAACAGGTGATCCATAAGCAATAGCGAGCAGCCGTAATGGTCGGAATCGACCGTGGTCACGCGCGGATGCGCGTACATGGTAACGATGACCGTTCCAATGCCCGGCAACGGATCGAACGTCTCGAAATCGGGCGCCATGCGACTCATGCCGATGATGATACCGTCCACGGGCAGCGCGGCCATACGACGCGTGGCCTCGGCAAGCGAAAACTCCTCGGTCTTGGACATCTCGACCAGCGTGATGGCGCAATTATGCTCGCGAGCTGCGCTGGCGATGCCGTCGATCATTGAGAGGTTCCCAAACTTGGTGACATCGTTGACGCACAGCCCGACCGAATGGTAACGGCCGTCGCGCAGCGAGCGACCGGCATAACTCGGACGAAAGCCAAGCTCTTGCATAGCGGCCTGCACGCGCTGGCGCGTCTGTTCGTTAACGTTGGGCAAGCCGTTGGCGACGCGCGAAACCGTCTGCTGCGAAACGCCAGCAGCGCGGGCGACGTCGGCCATGGAGACCGGACGCGTGCCTGTATCGTTGGACGGGCGCCTTGCCACAGGATCACCTTCACCCTTGAGAGATCTGAATAGCGTGAATGCCGGCCCGGGCAGAAATACATCCCGCGCCGAGGCCCGCTATCGTCGGACGCATGTTAACGTACTCTACTTTTTCTATCTGCATCTCTTCTGCTTTATAAGTCCATACGGCAGTACCGTTCACGGCTGAATTTCTACCGATTACCAGATTCTCAAAAAGTGATAAGTGTTGTGTTATGAGTACGTTAACATAGCCCGTAACGTGCGGCATCGTAGATGCTGAGTTTATGCCGCTTCAGATTGTTAACGTACTCACTACGACGGAAAACTCGTCAGTATGCGCCAAGGAAAGGACCCTCATGACCACCCCCGACGAAAAGACACTCGCCACGCTCACCAAGCTGTTTGAGGAGGAGTTTGGCCCCATCGGCGATCGCCAGGTGCTCTATGTGCACGCGCCCGGCCGCTCCGAGATCAGCGGCAACCACACCGACCACGAGGGCGGCCACGTTATCGCCGGCTCGCTCGATGTCGCCGTTGACGGCATCGCCGTGGCAACCGATTCCAACAAGGCCCGCGTTGCCGACGAGGGCTATCCCACGTTTGAGATCGCGCTCGACACGCTAGACGTTCAGGAGTCCGAGAAGGGCACGTCTGCAAGCCTCGTGCGTGGTATGGCCCACGAAATCGCTGCTCTGGGCGTTGAGCCCCAGGGCTTCGACTTCGCCTTCACCTGCTCCGTCCCCTCGGGCGGCGGCCTTTCCAGCTCTGCCGCCGTCGAGGCCGCGTACGGCCGCGCCATGGAGACGCTCTGGGGCGCGCCCGCCATTGAGCCCGTCGCGCTCGCCCAGATGAGCCAGCGCACCGAGAACAACTATTACGGCAAGCCCTGCGGTCTGATGGACCAAGCCGCCGTGTGCCTGGGCGGCCTTGCCTACATGGACTTTGAGGACCAGGCTCAGCCTAAGACCCAGAAGCTCGAGCTCAACTTTGAGGATCACGGCTATGCGCTCGTGCTCGTTAAGGTTGGCGCCGACCATGTGGCGGCTACCGACGACTACGCCGCCGTTCCGCGCGAGATGCAGGACGTCGCCGCCGAGTTTGGCAAGGCACGCCTGTGCGAGGCCAACGTTGCCGACTTTGACGCCAAGCTCCCCGAGCTGCGCGCCAAGCTGGGCGACCGCGCCTGCCTGCGCGCCGTTCACTACTGGTACGAGAACGGCCTGGTCGACAAGCGCTGGGCAGCCCTGAACGCTGGCGACATTGACCAGTTCCTGGTCCTGACGCGCGAGTCCGGCGCCAGCTCTGCCATGTACCTGCAGAATGTTGTTGCCAAGCTGGGATCTGAACAGCCTTCCATGTATGCCTTGGCGCTGGCCGAGCACGTGCTCGACGGCCGCGGCGCCGTCCGTATCCACGGTGGCGGCTTTGGTGGCACCATCCAGGCCTTCGTGCCGCTCGATCTGGTCGACACCTTCATTGCCAAGATGAACGGCTGGCTGGGCGAGGGTTCTGCCCGTCACTACGCCATCTCTGACAAGGGGGCTTATGCGGCATGGCTGTAATGACCGACGTGCGCGAGGCTGCACAGAGCCTCATCGAATATGCCATCCACCGATCGATGATCGGACAGGACGATCGCATCTGGGCATACAACACTATTTTGGAGTGCATCGGCGCCACGGGCCCCGCGCTCGACATGGCTTGGGCGCTCAAGACCGAGAAGATTTCGCTCTTGCACCCCGATACGCTCCCCGACTTTGACCTGGAGGGCACGCTTGCCGCGCTTTCCGAGGCCGCCGTTACCAACGGTGCCGCCGAGGACACGGCGTCGGGCCGCGACCGCATCGCCATGCACATCATGGGCGTACTCATGCCGAGGCCTTCGGTTGTAAACGAGGAGTTCAACGGACGTATGGGCGTCAACGAGCCCCGCGCCGCGACCGACTGGTTCTACGGCCTGTGCTGCGACGCCGGCTACGTGCGCCGTGCCGCCATCGCGCGCAACATCAAATGGAGCACCCCTACCAACTGGGGCGATCTTGAGATCACCATCAACCTCTCCAAGCCTGAGAAGGACCCACGCGATATCGCCGCGGCTGGTGCCGCAAAGAACACGGGCGAGAAGTATCCCGCCTGCCAGCTCTGCATCGAAAACGAGGGCTATCCCGGACGCTCCGCCGCAGCCGACGGCGGCGCTCACCCCGCTCGCCAGAACCTGCGCATTATCCCCATCCAGCTCAACGGCGAGCGCTGGGGTTTCCAGTACAGCCCGTACGCGTACTTTAACGAGCATTGCATTGCCATGAGCTCCGAGCATCGTCCGATGCACGTCGACCGCAAGGGCCTGACCTGCCTGCTCGACTTTGTGGACCTGTTCCCGCATTACTTCATCGGCTCCAACGCCGACCTGCCTATCGTGGGCGGCTCGATCTTGTCGCACGACCACTTCCAGGGCGGCGCGCACGAGTTCCCCATGATGCATGCCGCCGAGGTCTCGCAGTTTAGCGTGCCCGGTTTTGACCAGGTCACTGGCACTGTGCTGCAGTGGCCGCTCTCGGTGCTGCGCCTGCGCTCGCATGACCGCGCTCAGCTGCTCGACGCTGCCGAGAAGATTATCCTCGCCTGGCGCGAGTGGACCGACGAGTCTGTGGGCGTTATCGCGCACACGGCCGACGGCGTAGCGCACAACACCGTGACGCCCGTCATCCGCCGCGTCGACTCCCGCGGCAACGCCGGCGGCGAGATTTACGAGGCCTACCTGGCGCTTCGCTGCAACATCACAACCGACGAGCATCCGCTGGGCGTTTTCCACCCGCATGCCGAGTACCATCACATTAAGAAGGAGAACATCGGCCTGATCGAGGTCATGGGCCTGGCCATTCTGCCGCCGCGCTTGGTTCCCGAGCTCGGCGCTGTCCGCGAGCACCTGCTGGCGGCCAAGGCCGATGCCAGCTACGATCTCGCCGGTGCGCTCGAGGGCGATGATCTTTGCCGCAGCCACGCTGCATGGGCCGAGGACGTTTTTGCCCGCCGCGCCGACGAGCTTACGGCCGACAACGCCATCGATATCCTGCACGAGGAGGTCGGCGTGGTGTTTGGCCACGTACTCGACAACGCCGGCGTCTTTAAGTGGGACGAAGCCGGCCGCGCCGCCCAACAGCGCTTTATCGACTCACTGTAGAGCACAGACCCGGACGCTCAACGGCAGTCCACACGACATAACCGCCCACACGACAACGGCGCCCGCCGGCAACATCGCCGACGGGCGCCGCGCTACCCATTCCTCGCCCCAACGCGATCTGACAGGGCCGGAGGAAAACGAATCAAGAGACCAATCTATGCCATGGCCCCATAATCTGCCAGCATCTCAACTAAGGACTGATATGCATCTTCAGCCGATTCGGCATCACAGATAAGGGCCATACCGGCTTGGTCGTTTCCGAGTCGAATTATTTCGCGGAACAGCTCTAGATAATCGCCATTACCCACCTGTGAAAAGAAGAATAGCAGATGAACGCGATCACCCTCATCGAATTCAACGCCTTCCCGTGAGACCAATAGGCTGAGTCCATCTTTATGGACCCCATCTTCGCTGCCCGCATGGGCAAGCGCAATCCCCTGGTTAACGATGATATAGGAGCCATACTCCTCAACGTTATCAATCGCCTTATCGACATATGCAGAAGTAAAATAGCCTTCGTTCATGAGTCGTACCGACGCGCAACGCATCGCTTCACGCCACGGAAGCGTCGCACGTTCAACACGGATAAAACGGCGATCGAGCATACGAAGCAAAGGAGATGAACTCGTCGTCTCCGTCTCAATTCGGTTCACTCGTTCCAAAACCGCAGCAAGCTCATGGTTGAGATATGCCGTTTTGCGAGCGTTACCCTGTTCATACACACGACAAAGCTCAGAAATAATTGAAGGGCCGTCCTTAACCGGCAGTCCCTCTCGCCTGCTCTGCTTAAAAGCATGCGCTTGAACGCGATTGATGTCATCAACTGAAAGAACAGGGCTCACGACCACCACTGGAATCGAAATATTAGTCAACGGAACCGTCGAGATGACAAAGTCGATCCCATCGAGTGACGCCTCCCCCGCTTCTATCACAGCAGTTTGGACAACACCGCAAATATTGAGTTTGAAATACTGAGCGATCTGCGCCTCGAGATATTTACTCGTTGCAACCGAGGACGGACACGAAATGAGCACGTTGCACGAGCGCATAGAGCTTTCAGAGCGATAAAGTGCAGCGCAGATGTGAATCACCACACTTGCGCGCATTGAATCATCCATGGCGCGATTGAGGTAATCCTCGAGTACGTGAAAATGCGGCTCCGCCGCCTTTTGCACCATACCGACCATCACTCCAGACGGCCCGGAAACACCGACCTCAAAGGCATCGGAACTCCAATTCGAGACGCTCTTAAGGTGCGAGAGAAGGGACTCTACCAATAGATCGTCATTCTGAATATCAATGTCGATTTCGCGTGCCACCAGCAACAGAAAATGAGTGATGGCGCAGTACAAATCAAAATCATCAAAGCGCCTGATATGGGGCGATAAATTGCGATCCAAAATCATCTGCTCAATGGTAGCGATACGACCACCATTCAAAACGCCCATATCCAGCTTGGATGCCACAAACTGCACCAGTTGACCAATAACGTCGAGCGGACGATCTTGTGTCCCAACGCAGTCAAGCGTACCGCCTGCATCGGCAAAAATCGATGCGACATCTCCATTGAAACCAAGTGCGACCATCAAGCTGGCGACTATTTCAATCTCAACAGTCACAGCCAAAAAGATGTTCTTGCTCTTCAAGAACGTGCGCATCGCATCCAACAGGTCGTCGATCTCAATTTGAGCGCCAAGAACTTGTGAAATCAAATGAGAAAAATAGTCGTGGCGGCACAGTCGATGGGCCAAGACATCAGAAAACAGATCGATAACCAGATTGCCCGCCTGGTCATGAGTCGCTTCGATGCGAAGCCCCCGCTTGCTCTTACTCACCAGGGCAATCCCGTAACCCGCCAGATAATCATCGACGGCCTTAACGTCTGAAATGACTGTGTTGCGCGTCACATACATCGCGTCCGCCAACTGCTGCATCGAGCACCATTCGTCAGAGCCGAGCGAAAGGAGTGTGCAGGCAATAAAAAACTTGCGTTCATCAAATGACAGGCGGTAATCGTATAAGTCCATACTGTCGAGCAGATCCGCAAGGCCTTCAACATCAGCGCCCGCAGCTAGCGACACATGGCTCTCCGACACTTCGACCATAGAGTCGCCGCGCGGATCCTGAGCGAACGCTGCGGAGGAGGCAATGTCGGCCCTGAGCGTCTTCTCCGAAATACGGTAGTCATCCATGAGTGCGCTGAGCCTTAAGCGATGACTCGGCGCATCGACGAGACGACGAAGTATCTCAGCGCTCCGCTTTTTGACCGACATGGCTCCTCCTGTTCGTTACGACAAATGCGTCTTCAGGTATTCGGCAACTTCGCCGATCGGCTTGTTCTCAAAACCCGAAAGCACTGCAGGATCTGCTAGCAGCTGCATGGTCTTGGAAAGAAATTCGAGATGGTCACCGGGCGCAATAGCCAAATTAAAGATATGACGAACCTCGACGAATTCTTCCTCATCGTCCATGCGAGCAAACCGAACGGGCGAATCGAGTCGAAGATAGCACAGAGCGCTCGTAATTATCGCATCGGACTTGCAATGGGGCAACGCCACGGGAATGTCGGTGCAGATGCCCGTAGGATAGCTGACCTCCCGCTCAATGCAGTCCCGCGCAAAAGCACCCGTCACATACCCCTGACGCTCAAGCTCGCTACCGCACAGCTCGATGGCCTCAATAGCGGTCTCGGCGCTTCCCTCGATCGCGAGAAAGCCTTTCGCTACACCATCGCAGGCCCTCTCGGATGTCTTTGGATTACTAATAACTTCATCCATTGTTATCACCGTCCATTAGATACCCATAGCCTTAGCAATAAAGGACACGATGAGATTGCCGGGGTTGTAGCCAAAGTGCGATGCCGTCACCAGATGACCGCCCGCATCGATGCCGCAGGCGTTAAGCATCTGCGTGGCGTAAGGGGCAAACATATTGGCGAAGAAGAGCATCAGATACATGAAGACCGTCATGCACACCAGAGTGCGGAACACGTTGCCTTTGCTCGAAAGCACGGCCATAGGGGCGACATAGCAGACTTCAGCCAGAATTGCCGCCGGGAAGAAGCGCATGTCGGGAACGAGAAATGCCAACCCGACAGTAACCGGGATCATAATGGCAGTGCAGGTAATGCAGCACGGATCGCCCAGGGCAAGAGCAATGTCCATGCCCACGTAAATATTGGCGTCGGAATCGATGTGCTTCTTAACGAACTCATTTGCTCCAGCGCCGATGGGAGTCAGGCCCTCCATCATAATGGCAACCATGCGAGGCAGAAGCACCATGACTGCGGCCATGCCAACACACATGGTTACGATGGTAGTAAAGCCCTGCTGCGTCATAATGCCCAAAAAGCCACCAACAAATAGGCCGATAACTGCGGGATCACCCAGAATGCCAATCTTTGTCGAGAGGGTATCAAGATCGAGATCAATCTTGTTCAGGCCGGGAATGAAGTCGATGACCTTGTTGATAAGCATGCTCAAGGGATACTCATACACGATGTAACCTAAGCAGGTGCAGGCGGTGCCTTCAAGACCAAAGAACTCTCCCCACTTGGGGGCAACCTTCTCGGCGACGAACAAGGTTACAACCGAGAGCGCTACAGCGACCAGGAAACCAACAACAGCGTTGCCAAATAGCACATAAGCAAGCGCGCCGGGAACCAAAAAGTGCATAAAGTTCCAAATATCAACGTTCAGAACCTTGGTGACCTTAAGACGCAGCAGAATGATGTTAACGATGACGATAGCAGGGATGGCGAACACAGCGAACGGAGTTGTCCAGCTGGCGCCTCCCAGTGCCGCAAAGCCAATTTCGGCCACATCGTACCCGGAACCGAGGGCGGTGTAATAGTCCAGCGCGGGCTGAATGGTGCTCAACAAAAAGTTGATGGTTAGTACCACGCCCTGAAAGCCAATGCCGACAAGAAGGCCAGCGCGCAAGGCCTGAGCAGGCTTCATTCGGAAAAAAAGTCCCAGGGCAAAAATGACAACGGGCAGCATAACGGCGGCGCCCATATTAATAAATTCTTTAAAGAACGCAAGTACGATATCCATGAAGTTCATCTCCTAACAATGGCGGGCTTTCTCACTCGCAAAGCGCAACGCAACATGCAGCTACTCGGCCTGAACCCTTTTAAGCAGCTCAACTAAATCCGACTCGCACTTATCTTTGTTAATGCCCGAAATCAGCGGGAAAACGCTCAAAAACGGGCGCTCCAACGGCTTGCGATAATTGGTCGTTGTGCAGACGATGTCGACGTCGTACTGTTTAACGCCGACCTCGCCGATCGTGCCCTTAAAGAGCTGGACGGGAACGCCCGCACGCTCTGCAATTTCTTTAACGGCAGCCTGGGCGACCGTAGAGGTTGCGACACCGCTGCCGCAAGCAACCAAGACCTTAACCGTGCTCTTACTCATGATGTACTCCTATCTGGCAGGCAACCGAATTGGCATTTGCCACCATGCAATAAAGTTTGACGGGGGCGCTGGCTAACGTGACCCGTTTCGCTGACATCACTATCGCGCCTTTGCCCCCAAGGCAACAGCCCAATAATACGAACCCATCGTCTACCTGTTTTTCGCTATTTGGCTAAACGATCGTTTTGGCACATCGACCCCTACTTGGGGTATGAACGCAGCTCCTCGATAATCTGCGCATATGTACGATCCTTACCGAACAGACCGGCGTTACCCAGGCAGAAGCCGTCGACGCCTGCTTTCCACAAATCGCGGACGCTTTCAGCCGAGACACCTCCATCAACCAGAATCTTGTAGCCATAATGCTCCTTGGCAGCCACAAGCTTTTTAATCTTCTCATCGACAAACGGAAGTGCTTTCTGACCGGCAAAACCAGGATTGACGCGCATAACCAGGACGTAATCGCATACGTTAAGCGACTCCTGAATCGTCTCGAATGATGTGCAGGGGCTAATAGCCAGACTCGATTTAGCACCCAGATCGCGGATATGCTGCAGAGTTCGAGTAATCTGGGAATCATTCTCGGAGTGGACGTGGACAATCTGAGCACCCATCTCGACAAACATATCGATGTACTTGGGCGCGTCCTGAACCATTAAGTGCACATCGCAGACCTTACCGGTGAGCTTGGCTATCGCCTGAACGTCCTGGGGGCCAAGCGCAATGTTAGGGACAAATGTTCCATCCATAATATCCAGATGATACAGGTCAACGCCTGCGGCATCGAGCTCGGCAATCGTCTTCTCAAGATTGGTGTACTCAGCGCAATTCATGCAGGCGCCGATAATCTTCTCTCCGTCTTTCCAGTCTGCCGTAGTAGTCATGCTTGTTTCCTTTCTATATTTGGTTTCCCGAGGAGGGGACTGCCCTCCAGCTTCTTTTTTGGTTATGGCTGAGCAACGAAGGCACCGGCAGTAGTCGATGGCTGTTTTTCGCCAATATGTATCTTTGCGAGCTCTTATTGCTCACAATCAATGAGGATTTTGCCTGTGACAAGGCCGGGGGTTCGGAACTGGTCAAACGCCTCAGAAATCTTGGCGAGTGGATACTTGTCAAAAATGTGTCCCTCGTCATAGGGGATCATGCCGTTGCGATACGCCTCTGCCGTAAGAGTCCATTCATGTCCCGGGAACGGCGCGGTATATCCAAGCCAAGACCCGGTAAGCGTGAACTCTTTACGGTTGAGCTTCTCCCATTCCGCCACGGTAAAGGTTAGCTCGCGCGTAGGCTTGCCAATCAAACACGCTTGACCCTTGTTGCCCACGACTTCAAAGACCATATGCATGGTTGCGTTGGCGCCCGCAGTTTCATAGACATAGTCATATCCGCGGCCGTCGGTAATGGTGGCAACCTGGTCTTTCCAGTCCTCATCCATGGAGTTCACAACGCTTGTGGCGCCCATTTTCTTAGCAAAGTCCAAGCGCTCCGGGATTACATCGAACACCGTAACCTCACGGGCGCCGAAAGCGCGAGCCCACTGTGCCGTAATGATACCGATGGTCCCACCGCCTAAGACGGCGACCGTCTTACCGCCTTTATAGTTCAGGCGTTCAAGGCCGTGGAGCGCAATAGTCGTGGGTTCGATAAGCGCGGCCTGCTCAAAGCTCACGCTTTCGTCGAACTTAACGGCGCACACGGCGGGAATGCAGACATATTCCGCAAAGCTACCAAACTGACGCGTACCGATAAAGCTGTAGTGCTTGCAAAGCGAGTAATCGCCGCGCTGGCAGTCTTCGCACTTCATGCAAGGAACAAGTGGTGCACCAGCAACGCGATCTCCGGGATTAAGGCCCTCAACACCCTCGCCAACGCTCTCGATCGTGCCGGAAAACTCGTGACCAAGCACGTTGGGATAGTAATGGCATGCGTCGCCCAACACACGAGGGACATCCGAACCACAGATACCGGAATATTTGACCTTCACCAGAACTTCTCCAGCCCTGGGCTCAGGCTTATCAATTTGTTCATAGCGAATGTCGTCCTTAGCATGAACGACGCCCGCCCACATCTTTTCACACATTATCTGCCTCCTTGCCTGAGAGCGCCTCCTATGGCGCTCGCCTTTATTTGACAAGGTCAGATTACGAATGTGGAATTAAATCAAACAGTCCAATGGGCGCGACTGCCGTCTACCCGTTTTGTGCAGGTTGTTTTGACAAAACAAACCTTTGTCGACGAAACAGAGGCCCACAAGCGCCCGGCATTAGCCCACAAGATTCGTCTGTGCATAATCAGGGCATGATTTAGCCGTTAAAGGCATTGTGACCGATTGTGCCTTTTGAACAGGCGGAAGGACGGCAGGTATGGCTGATATTCTTCTCGTACTCGACACACTCATGGAACAAATCGTCGAAATTGCCATTCTGCTTTTCGAATTCATAGAGGCGCATACAGCTGCAGAACAGTCATCTGAGTAGTCATTGGGGACGTTCTTAAACGACTAGTCAAACAAGAACGTCCCCAATGACTACGTCGATGTCTTGGCAACGACAGCGAAAACCCGCCAGAGCGAGCAAGGTACCTTGAAACAAGGCGGCATTGACCTTCTGGTCATGCCGCCGCAGTTGAAAGGCAGATTGCCGCTCTGGCGGGTTTGCAGCGTCTGCTGGTTACGCGGTTTGGTAAAACCGCGTAACTCTACAGTTCAGTCACGACAACGTTGTTGAAGATTTCATCCCAACGGTCCATGACCAGGTGGCCGGTCTTGGGATCCATGGCGTTGAGCTTGCCGCAGGTATTGGCGGTCTTGAGCACCGTGACGTCGTCGGCACCAGCAGCAATGGCATGCGCAAAGCCGGCGATGGTTGAGTCGCCGGAACCCGTCGCGTTCACAGCCGCAATCGCGGGCGTCTTGGCGCGGAACGCGCGGCCCTCATGGAAGCCAACCGAACCGGCAGCGCCCATCGAAACGACAACCCAGGGGATACCGGCAAAACGGTCATCGGCGGCAAGCGCCTCGCGCAGGGCATCGACATCATCGGTCGTAAAGGACGTACCCAGCAGGCCGTTAATCTCGGTCAGGTTGGGCTTTACGAGCTCAGGCTTAGCGTCGGACTCCAGCGCGGCCTCCAGCGATGCACCCGAGGTGTCGAGCAGCACCTTGGCGCCCGCCTCCTCGGCGATCTTGACGAGCTCGGCATAGTAGCCAGCATCGACGCCACGCGGCAGCGAGCCCGAAAGCGTCACAACGTCCGCCTTCGCTGCAAGCTCGGCAAACTTGACCGTAAAGGCCTCGAGCTCGGCCGGGGCGATCTGCGGGCCGCTCTCCAGCAGCTCCGTCTGATTACCCTCGTGCAGGATATTCAGGCAGATGCGCGTCTCACCGGCAATGGGCACAAAGTCGTTCTTGACGCCGTCGGCATCCATAAGCTCGGCCATATAGGCACCCATGTGGCCGCCGAGCAGACCGGTCGCGAGCACGTCGTCGCCCAGCTGCAGCAGCACACGGCTCACGTTGAGGCCCTTGCCGCCAGCGGTCTTTTCGGGCGTCACACGGTTGACATCGTCGATGATCAGCTTGTCGAGCTGATAGCGCGTATCAATCGACGGGTTCATGGTAACGGTCAGAATCATATTGAACTCCTGTTCCGGGGCGGCATGACCCACCCCAAACATACGATAGCTCGTTAAAGGATCTCGATCTCAAAGCCGCGGATGACGGTCTCCCCCGGTTTGGCAACCAGGCAGCCACGCTTGTGCTCCAGAATATCGTCCTCGTCGGAGCAGGTGGACAGGCCGCCCCACGGCTCAACTGCGACAAAGTCGCCCTCGGGCTTGCTCCACACAATCAGGTACGGCATATCGGGGAACGTCAAGCGCACACCCTTGTCCTCGGTTTTCTTGGTCAGTGTAACCACGCGGCTCTCGAGCACGTCAAAGATAGTCTCCGCGAAGTCGAAGAGTTCGTGGGTCAGCGGCAGGCTCTGGTCGATCATAGGGTTCTTGCTGCGATGCTCAACATCAATCAAGCCCGTCGAGGGAACGGCAGTACAGAGCTCGGTGGCCTCACGCTGCTCAAAACGGAGCTCATAATCGTCATAGGACTCACCCTCATCGAGCGGGCATTTAAAGCCAGGGTGGCCGCCCACAAAGAATGGCATGTCCTCGGTGCCCTCATTGGTCACCTCGTACGACACGACCACCTTTTCCGAATCGATCGTGTAGCGAGCAACGATCTTAAACGGATACGGGTACTGCTCGAGCAACTCGGCATGGTCGGCAGAGCTTAGGCTCAGCGCAACCATGTTGTCACTCTGCTCCTCGAGCTTCCACTCCTGCTTGCGCGCAAAGCCGTGGCGAGCAAGCTTGACCTCGTGTCCGCCCATGGTCATCGCGCGGCCCTCACGAAGGCCGCCGCAGATCGGGAAGCAAATGGGTGCTTGGCCCGACCAAACCGCCGGGTCACCCTGCCACAGGTACTCGCGGCCGTTGGCTTTAATCGAAGTGAACGATCCGCCAGCCGTGCTCAGTGCCACGCGAACAGAACCGTTATCAAGAACAAACTCCACGGGAATCTTCTCCTTCACATATCATCTTGCACGATCCATTGCGAACGCCGTGCCTTTAGCACAAAGGTAATGAGGCGGCGCCGCACGCAAAAGAACAATGCACGCCCAGCCCGCCAAGCCAATTGGGCTGATAGAAAACTGGCCCGCGCCCCATTACAGAAACGCGAGCCGTCAATTGAAAAGCTGCAGAATGCCGGGGACCGTCAAAACGAAGCACACAAGCTCAGCAAGCAAAAGTGTTATCGGAGCAACTCGCCCGCTAGATGACTTCACAACAACAAAGACAAACCCCGCAACTCACCTCAACGTCAGCGAGCGGCGCTCAGGTGCCCCAGGTCGCCGCAAAAGAGGAGCGACGCGTACTTCATGTAGGCGAGCGACGGTTTGAGCGGCGAGATGGGGTGCCTGAGCGTCGCGCAGCGTCGACCCGTTACGCGGTTTGGTAAAACCGCGTAACCTCCTTAGTCGTGGTATTCGCCGCCGTCCCACTTCTCGAGGAACTCGTCAAAGAAGTGCGGGTCAGCCTGAGCCTCGGCGTCGGCCTTGTTGCAGGCGTCGATCTTGGCAATCAGGGCATCGTGCTCGGGGGTCTTCTCGTAGGGCTCCTCCAGGAAGGCAAGCATAATGTCGGCCATCAGGAACTCGCCGGTGATCTTGCCGCCAAAGCCCACGATGTTGGCGTTGAGCTCGCGACGGGCATACAGGGCAGAGGTCATGTCGCGGACCAGGGCGCAGCGGGCGCCGGGAACCTTGTTGACGGCGTTGGTGATGCCGATGCCGGTGCCGCACAGGGCCACGCCAAAGTCGGCCTTTCCGCTGGCAACAGCCTCGCCCACGGCCTTACCGTAGATGGGATAGTGCGTACGGGTGTGGCTGTAGGTGCCGCAGTCGAGCACCTTGTAGCCAGCCTGCTCCAGGCGGTCGGCCAGATAGATCTTCTCGTCCGTAACGATATGGTCGCAACCGATTGCGATGGTCTTCTTCATCAGAACGTCCTTTCGTCTGAATTCACAAGTTGAGGTAGAAGTTCGAGTTCTCGGTGGCTCTCGTTAGGCCATCTTGTTGAGCATGTCGACACGGATCTGGTGACGGCCGCCGGCGTACTGGGCGCGCAGGAACTCGCGGGCGATCTTCTTGGCGACCTCGGTGCCCACAACGCCCGGGCCCATGGTGACCATGCGCGAGCCGTTGTGCTCGCGGGTCATGTAGGCGGAACGCTCGTCGGAAATGTTGGCGACGACCATGCCCTTGATCTTGACGGCGGCCATATAGGAGCCGACGCCGTACTTATCGAATGCGAAGCCCTGGGAATCCTTGTGCTCCAGCAGGTCCTTGGCAACGGCGGTCGCGGAATCGACAAAGTCCGCGGCAGGGGTCTCGGAATAGTCGACGACCTCGTGACCGTCGGCGATGAGCATCTCCTTGATGGACTCCTTCATCGACATACCGTCGGCATCGGAAGCGATTACAACCCTCATGACATCCTCCTTGAGAGATACGCAGGTGCGTAGTTTCTGTTTGGAAGTGTTGAATCGCGTTCAGGTCCGGGCATCTGAATGTGCGGTTCTTCACTGTTCATGTTTATTTGAATACATTCGAACAGCGACTGCAACCATTATTTGTTTATCTTTGTTCTTTTTTGAACAAATACCGTTCACGGTTGATTGCAGACCGTTTGGGCTCGAGAAAGGCCCGGCCTGCCACGTATTCAACAAATAGAAAGGGCGGCCGAGAACGCATCTCGGCCGCCCCCTAGCGGTATGCCCCGGCAAATACAGCCGTTTTAGCTACTCGGACTGCCCGCCCTTTTTGGCGTGCTTGGACGGAGCGCTCAGAAAGCGGCCCGTCAAATAGTTCGCCGGGCCAGAGATATCGATCCCCAGCAGCACGTGTCCTAGCCATAGGAACGCCACGAGCACCAGTAGAGGAATCACACACGAGGTCACGATCATCACGATGACGCCTTCGATGAGGTCGGTCACCTGTTGCACAATCTCATCGGTCATCTGCTTGGCACCGCTGGTCACCGACGCGACCAGGCTCGAGGCCCCGTCAGTCAACTGCTCGAGCACGTTTTTGGACTCCGTGGTCTCGGACTTTTTCTTGTTCGATTTTGAGCTGGTCTCGCCTGACTTGTCCGTGGTATCGGTCTTTTCCGCAGCGTCCGCTGCCTTTTGCTCAGCTTGCTCAATACTTACGCGATACGTTTCATCGACCTTCTGCGACACCCATACGCTCGCGGGCACAAGCGCCATGCCGATTACGGCAACCACCAACACGCGCGTCGCCACACGGCGCAGGACGGCGCTCGTGCTCCAGCGCCCGTGGAAGCCAAGCGACACCGCAAAAAGCACCAACGCAAATGGGATTAAGATGCCCAAGCCAACCAACCACAAAATCGTGAGCAAATATTTCTCGAGGTAGAGCACGGCGAGCACGATGCCCAGGTTACCCGAAAGCTGCGCGAGCTGCTCGGCGACCGGCGTTCCCGTATCACCCGGCAGCGCGGTAATGCCCGCAGACAGCGCCACGCACGAGGCCGTGAGCGCCAGTACGTTACCTTTCTTTTGGTCGATAACCTCGATGGTGGAGTCCCAAGTCTTGGTATCGGCAAAATGCGGACGAGCCACAAAGCCCGACAGCAAGGCCAGTACCACGAGCGCAACGATGATACCGACCTGCAGCTTTTTGTTTGCGCACACGACATCGGACAGGCTGGGCTGCAGCTCGGTTACCGTCGTGTGCTCGGTTATCTGGACAGGACGCCCATGAGCCATCTCGTGCGCGTCTCTTTTTTGTATTGACCCGTTATCCGGCATTTGGATACCTCCTCATTCCGGCCTGTATTGCGGTGGAAAGTATACCCACCCACCGAAAAACCGAACGGCAGGAGGCGCAACAAGCTGCTGCATGATCCGCCCGCCATGAAATGGGCCCATCTACTACGTTTAACCGCCCATCCCCGACCATGCCACAAAGCGAAAAAACAAAACCGCAGGTAGAAGTCCTGCGATTTTTCATGAAACGCGGGTGTGTTCGAGGGTATCGGGTTAAACGTAGTAGATGAGCCAGTTTCGTGGCGAGCGCTGCCAACCGATCCTCCGGGGACGGGAAAAGCGGGTCATTTGGGGCTGTCGGCCCCTATTTCGCCGCAACCTAGATAGGTGGGATACAAAAAACCCTGCCGCGGATAGCGGCAGGGTTTTTGGAAGGGGACGAGGTTGTGAGGGTTCGTTAGGCGAGCTTAGCCTCGAGTGCGGCGATGCGCTTATAGGCATCGATGGTAAAGCGGGTCTGCTTCTCCAGGATCATGGTGGTCATGAGAGTATCCTGAGCGTGAGCCATGATGAAGGTCATCTCCATCTCACCGCCGCCGGCCTCCTGCGAAAGCAGCTTGGTCTGCGTGTCGTGGGCGCCGATAAGTGCATCGCTGGCATCCTTGTGCAGCTGCTCGGCCTTCTCAAAATCACCCTCGCGAGCAGCATCGAGCGCTGCAAGCAGATCGGTCTGAGCGTCGCCCGCGTATGCGACAATCTCGAATCCAACCATCGAGATTTCTTCTTTGGTTGCCATATTGCGTTCCTTTCACATATGAACCAACGGAGAGCATCGCGTCCGGGCATACGCGCTGCGCTGTGTATGGCAGGAACATTAACATTCAAACAAAAAAGAACAGCGCAAAACGTAATTTCGAGCTATGAACGGTCACTTTTCGCCCGTGAGCGGTTTTTAAACCAATCTGAACATTCTCGAACACAATTAGCGGCTACCCAAACAGGTCCGCACCCTAGCGTACATCGCGCACCGTATCGCCCTCGACGAGCACACCCGGAAACAGCATGTGCTCCACACCGGGTGCAGCGCCCTCGGCGCCGGCAATCTTGTCGACCGCCCACATGCCGACGCGCTTGTTGTCAAAGCGCACCGTAGCCAGGCGACGATCGGGCACGATATCGCCCAAACTATCGTCAACACCCACCACGCTTATGTCCTGGGGCACGTGCTTCCCGCGCGACTCGAGCCCGCGAATGCAGCCGTAGGCCATGGCATCGTTGGAAGCATAAATGGCTGTGCAGTTCGGATCGTCCGCAAGCACCTGGCCGGCGGCATATCCGCTCTGTGCCGTCCAATCGCCACGGACGAGTCGCGGCGGCTCAATACCATGCGCGCGCAATGTCTCGCGCCAGCCCTCCTCGCGACGCATGCCCGAAAGCGAGCGCTCGGGACACGAGATAAAGTGCACGGTCTTGTGCCCCTGCTCCAGCAAGTACTCGACCACCTGGCGCGAGCAATCGAACTGGTCGTTATCGACTGTTGAACAGAGCGGGTGCTCCAGCATGGTAACGAGCACCGTCTGCATACCGGGCAGCGGCTCGAAGGTGCCAAAGTCCGCCGGCATGCGATTCATGATCACAACCATGCCATCCACCGGCAGCGCGCTCATGCGCGACGATGCGCTCTCGAGGGTATACGGATGCCCGTCTACTTTAGTGAGGGTGATGGCATAGCCATGTTTGTCGGCCGCGGCGGCAAAGCCCTCCATACGGTCGAGGTTGCCGGTGCCGGTAATGTTGAACATGGCGACGCCGACAGTCTTAAACTTGCCGCGGCGCAGCGATCGACCGGCAAAATTGGGGCGATACCCCAGCTCGCGCATGGCGGCACGCACGCGCTCCTTGGTCTCAGGGCGCACGCTGGGCGAATCGTGCACCGTACGCGAGACTGTCTGCTCCGAAACGCCCGCGAGACGCGCCACGTCCTTAACAGAAACCGATTTTTTAACAGCGGCCATAGGTCGATCTTTCTATGTCAACGATGCCATTGGTGGCACCCTACGCAGTCAAATGAAACGTCTTTAAGTATATCTAACGCCTCCTCCGCCATACGCTCACCACCCAAAACCTACCGTTCACCGACAATCCCGCTTCCCCGGACGGCTTTTGTCGACCAAATGTTAACGTTGCCATTGTGCAAACACAGAGCCACCGGGCGGCTCAAACGTTTACGCGTAAGGAATCGACGGTTCGCAGGCACAGGAACCACCGATTCGCGTCTTTATTTGTGCCGCAAAATGGCAACGTCAACATTTTGGCAACCGAACGCCAAAAGTTACCATCGTTGCTAACCCACCGACTCTTAGGAGCATTGCATGGAGCAACTCATCGCCATCATCGAAAAGGGCCAACCCTTTTTCAACGCGATCGCCCGCAACAAGTACCTCAAGGCGATCCGCGACGGCTTTATCTCCGTCATCCCCATCATCATCTTCTCGTCCATCTTCTGCCTGGTAGCCTCGGTCCCCAACATCTGGGGTTTCTACTGGCCCGATGACATCAACAACGCCCTGTGGAAGTGTTACAACTACTCCATGGGCATCCTGGCCATCGCCTGCGCCGCCACCACGGCCAAGCACTTCGCCGACGCCCAGAACCGTGATCTGCCCAAGAACAACCAGATCAACTTTATCTCGTGCATGTGCGCGGCCATCATCGGCTTCTTGCTCCTTTCGAGCGACACGATCGCCACGGACGCCGCCAGCGGCTTCAACACCACCTACCTTGGTTCCAAGGGCTTGCTGACCGCCTTCATCGCTGCGTTTGTGACCGGCATCATCTACAAGTTCTTCATTAAGCGCAACATCACCGTCAAGATGCCCGAGCAGGTTCCGCCCAACATTTCGCAGACCTTTAAGGACATCATCCCCTTCTCCGTCTGCATCACCGCCTTTTGGGTCTTTGACATCGTCTTCCGCGCTGCCTTTGGCTTCTGCTTTGCCCAGGGCGTCATCCAGGTGTTCCAGCCCCTGTTCACCGCCGCCGACGGCTACATCGGCCTCGCTGTGATCTACGGTGCCATGAGCCTCTTCTGGTTCGTCGGCGTCCACGGCCCCTCGATCGTCGAGCCCGCCATCGCCGCCGCTCTCGTTGCCAACATGACCGACAACCTGGCTGCGTTCCAAGCTGGCCAGCACGCTTCCGCTGTCCTGACCCAGGGTGCCCAGTACTTCGTCGTCTGCATGGGCGGCACCGGCGCCACGCTCGTCCTGGTCTTTATGTTCTGCTTCCTGGCCAAGTCTCAGGAGATGCGCGCCGTCGGTAAGGCAGCCATCGTCCCCGTGTGCTTTGCCGTCAACGAGCCGCTGCTGTTCGCCGCGCCTATCGTGCTCAACCCCGTCTTCTTTGTCCCGTTTGTTTTTGCCCCGATTGCCAACATCTGGATCCTCAAGATCTTTATCGACTTCTTGGGCATGAACGGCTTTATGTACACCCTGCCCTGGACCGTCCCCGGCCCCATCGGCACCATCATGGGCTTGGGCTTCCAGCCGCTCGCCTTTGTGATGCTCGCCCTCATCCTGGTCGTCGACTTTGTCCTGTACTATCCGTTCTTCCGTGCCTATGACGCCCAGAAGTGCGCCGAGGAGGCCGAGATCTCCCAGGAGGAGCTCGCCGCCAAGAACGCCGAGAAGGCCGCCAAGCTCAACGACGCCTTCCAGGGCAAGGCCGATGCCAAGAGCGTTGCCGCCGGCGCTGCTGCCGAGGCCGTGAAGGCCGACGCCCCTGCCGCTTCTGCAGCACCCGCTGCCGAGGCAGCGACCGCCAGCGACCTCAACGGTAAGCGCGTGCTCGTGCTCTGCCAGGGTGGCGGTACCTCGGGTCTGCTCGCCAACGCGCTGGCCAAGGCTGCCAAGGAGCGCGGTATTAACCTCGAAACCGCTGCTGAGGCCTATGGCAACCACGTGGACATGCTCCCCGACTTTGACCTGGTCGTCCTGGCTCCGCAGGCCGCAAGCTACCTGGCCGACCTTCAGAAAGACTGCGAGCGCGTGGGCAACAAGTGCGTCGCCTGCCGCGGTAAGCAGTACATTGAGCTCTCCCAGAACGGCGACAAGTCTCTCGCCTTCGTCTCCGAGCAGCTTTCGAAGTAAGTAACGCCTAGGGCCAGCCGACCATCCAAGACCGGCTGGCCCTTCGATTTAGACGATTGGATCATCATGTCCGTTAACCCTGCTAGCGTCACCAACCCGCCTGCGCAGTTTCCCGAGGACTTTGTCTTTGGCGGCGCCACTGCTGCCTACCAGGTAGAGGGCGAGACCCGCACTCACGGTAAGGGCAAGGTTGCCTGGGACGACTTTCTGGAAGCCCAAGGCCGTTTCTCCCCCGATCCCGCTTCGGACTTCTACAACCAGTACCCTGTCGACTTGGAGCTGTGCGAGGAGTTCGGTATCAACGGCATTCGCCTCTCCATTGCCTGGAGCCGCATCTTCCCCAACGGCACCGGCGAAATCAACCCCGAGGGCGTCCAGTTCTACCACGATCTCTTCGCCGAGTGCCATAAGCACCATGTTGAGCCGTTCGTCACGCTGCATCACTTTGACACGCCGCTTCCCCTCTTTGAGAAGGGCGACTTCCTCAACCGCGAGACCATCGATGCCTTTGTGGACTTTGCCACCTTCTGCTTTAAGGAGTACGCCGACCAGGTGACCTACTGGTTCACCTTTAACGAGATCTGGGCCGACGCCTCCAACACCTACATCGAGGGCACCTTCCCCGGCGGCGTCAAAGCTCATCTGGCCGAGGCCTTCCAGTGCGAGCACAACATGATGCTCGCCCACGCCAAGGCCGTGCTGGCCTTCCACAACGGCGGTTTTAAGGGCAAGATCGGCGTCATTCAATCGCTGGAGTTTAAGTACCCACTCAACGAGAACGACCCCGCCGACATCAAGGCCGCCAATAACGAGCACGTGCTGCAGAACCAGTTCTTGCTCGACGCCACCTTCCGCGGGGACTATGCTCCCGACACCCTCGAGTGCGCCAACCGCCTGGCTGCCGTCTCGGGCGGCGCCATCGAGATCCTGGACGATGATCTGGAAATCATGCGCGAGGCTGCGCTCTACAACGATTACCTGGGTGTCAACAACTACCAGTGCCGCTTCCTCAAGGCTTACGACGGCGAGAACGACCTGCACCACAACGGTACGGGCGAGAAGGGCACCGGCCGCTGGCGCGTTAAGGGTATTGGCGAGCATGTGAACAAGCCCGGCATCCCCACCACCGACTGGGACTGGATTATCTATCCCGAGGGCCTGTTCGATCTGCTCGTCTACATTAAGCAGCGCTACCCCAACTACAAGCAGATCTTCATCACCGAGAACGGCATGGGCTACAAGGACCCCTACAAGGACGGTTTTGTGGACGACCAGCCGCGCATCGACTACATCGAGCAGCACCTGCGCTGGTTGCTCAAGGCCATGGAGGTGGGCGTCAACGTGGGCGGCTACTTCCTGTGGAGCCTGCAGGATCAGTTCTCCTGGACCAATGGCTACAACAAGCGCTATGGCTTCTTCTACGTAGACTTTGAAACCCAGAAGCGCACGCCCAAGGCAAGCGCCTACTGGTACAAGCACGTGGCGCAGACCCGTCGTCTGGACTAGCGGCCTGCGACGAGTGGCTTGCTGGTAGCGGGATTGCCCCGTTCACATAACCTGTCCCCATTTCTCAGCCGGGAGCGGCACGTCGCACGGCGCGCCGCCCCCGGTCTTTTTGTTTTTTTGGCTGGTCGTGAGCCGTTTGTCTCGATCTGTAACATCTAGCCGAGTTTTTCGGTCCTACCTGTTACAGATCGAGATGAACCGGGGAGTCCGAGCCGGATTGTCTCGATCTGTAACACTAAACCCGGTTTTTGATGTCCAGTTGTTACAGATTTAGATAAACTCACCGGCCAATCCTCTCAATCTAAATCTGTAACATCTGGCCGAGATTTTTGATCCCAGCTGTTACAGATCGAGACAACTTAACGGTACCGATTTTTTGATGCGCCGTGGTACAATAATGTCCCAACGCAAAGGAGGTACCTATGCCCACCTGTGTGCCTGTCCGAGACATGAAGGACACCGCTGCATTTACCGCGCTTGTTGAGTCCGAGCGCGACGTCACCGTAACCAAGAACGGCTACGAGGCCATGCACTGCATCAGCAGCGACCAGTATCGCCTCATGCAAGACGAAATCGCCAAAGCCAAGCTGCTGTCTCGCATGATGCTGGCAGAAGACGAGATATCGCAAGGCGACTACAGCGACTACGACTCCTTCGCGTCCGCGATACGAGACAAATATGACCTATAACGTCGCAATACTCAAAAGCGCGCGATATGAGTACGAGAGTATCGTTGGATACCTTGCTCAAATCCTCATGAATCCACGTGCAGCAGGCAATTTTGTTGCTGAGTTTGAATATCAGCTTGATCTGCTTCGCGAGCAGCCGCTCCTACGACCTCTCTCACACATACGAGAGCTGGCGGCACGTAATTACCGATCGTTTCCCGTCAACAACTACACCTGTCTTTACAAGTTTGAGCACGATACGATCTATATCGCCCATGTCTTTCACCAGTCACAGGACTACGCCCGCCTGATCTAGCCCCGCGGCATCGGCTAGCAAATGACCTGCGTGTGTTCCTCGATGGCGGCGCGACCGCATGCCATCGATCAGATAAAGATCGTCATATACAGAGGAAGATATATCCTATGCCCTTCAGCCCTGAGCTGTTTTGGGTGAAGAACTATCTCCTCTCCGACTCGTCGTTCAAATCTTCTGCCGAAATCGTCAAGTGAGATTGTTGAATACGATTTGGAAGATTTAACTTCAACAGGAGTGACCCGCGGTTTTCTAGCCGCATCTTCAAAGCCGCGCGAAACAAGAAAATCAATCTCACGCGTTCTGGGACGACTCCCCTCCGTTTTGGAAGGCTCCTGCCAGCTGTAATAAAAAAGCGAATGCCCCAGACTCTTGAGCTGCTGTGCCACGATATTCTCGATCAACATTCCTTTATTAATCGAAATTCTTCCAAACTGAATATCTCTATGGACATCCATAAGGTCCGGACCATCATCAAACGCCAAGCTCACGAGCAATCCCGTGTCCGCCATATAGCATTTAAGCGAAGACGCGTCCTCGTGCAAGCGGTAACCCACGCTCGGATCGCTGCATAAATAGCAACGGTTAATCAGTCGCGCATCCTCAAGCCAAATTAACGCCGACTCATATGTCTCAAAACGGGACCCTTTCTCCAAGCTGTCAAATTTAAACCGTTTATTTGCCGCAGATAATTGACCCGGAATGTCGTCATAAACCGCCCGCGCACGTCTAGCGTCCGAACCTCCAAACTTGGCAATGTCCTCCCTGTACAGCGCGATAATCTGCCGTTTAACCCTGTCGCTTCCTCTAAAATCATTCTCTGCCACAAAGGAATCTACCGACTGAGGCATACCGCCGACAAGCATATACTCATCAAACAATCTCATGCACGTCGCATGAGCACCGTCCGGAAGCGCGGTCCGAGATTCGCACGCTTTACGGATCTCTTCCGCGTAAAGATCCTTTCCGGTCGCCCAAAGATACTCCTCAAAATCGAGGGGCTCGAGAGGGATTCTTTCTTCCTCTGACGGAATAACAATGCTTTCGACATTCTTTTTGATGGAGACGAGAGAGCCCGTCTCGATGTAATCAAATCTGCCGTCTTCTACAAGATGCTTTATGTATTCGCGCGCGATGGGAAACCGCTGCACTTCATCAAAAATGACCAGTGATTCTCTCGGCACGAGGGCCTTGCCATACTGCAGCTGAAGCATGCGTAAAAAAAGATCGACATCTTCACGATGATTCAGAAATATATCGAGCGTGGCTTTGCTTGCAGCCGAAAAGTCAATGTAAAGGTAGTCCTTGTATTCATTTTGCGCGAAGCACTTTACGAGTGTCGTTTTGCCAACGCGTCTTGCACCCTCAATAAGCACCGCAGTGCGCCCTTGCGAGCGTTCTTTCCACTCCTGCAGACGATCATATGCCTTCCGTTTAAACATAATCTCACCTCAGCATAATTTACGTGCTAGTTTACAAAAATACCGACCTTCAGATATATCTAATAATACAAAAATACCGAGCTTTAAATGAGCTTATAGCTACAAAAATACCGACCATTGCAATGGTCTAAACATACAATAATACCGAGCTTCATGTATAACGGATGCTATGCCGAGCCGTCTCGATCTGTAACACTAAACCCGGTTTTGGGCGTCTATCTGTTACAGATCAAGACAATTCAACGATGCCGACTATTCGATACGGCGTGGTACAATTATGTCCCAATGCGAAGGAGATACTTATGCCCATCTGTGTGCCCGTCCGAGACATGAAGGACACTGCCACATTCACCGCACTTGTTGAGTCTGAGCGCGACGTCACCGTAACTAGGAACGGCTACGAGGCCATGCACTGCATCAGCAGCGACCAGTATCGCCTCATGCAAGAAGAGATCGCCAAGGCAAAACTGTTGTCTCGTATGATGTTGGCAGAAGACGAAATATCGCAAGGCGACTACAGCGACTACGAATCCTTCGCGGCTTCGATACGAGACAAATATGACCTATAACGTCGCAATCCTCAAAAGCGCGCGATATGAGTACGAGAGTACTGTCGGATACCTTGCTCAAATCCTCAAGAATCCGCGTGCAGCAGGCAATTTTATCGCTGAGTTTGAATATCAGCTTGATCTGCTTCGCGAGCAGCCGCTTTTACGTCCCCTCTCGCACATACAAGAGCTGGCGGCACGTAATTACCGTTCGTTTCCCGTCAACAACTACGTGTGTCTATACAAGTTTGAGCACGAAACAATCTATATCGCCCACATCTTTCATCAGTCACTGGACTACGCCCGCCTGGTCTAGCCCACAAGCTGAATACTTGGCCCGAGCGTATATGCATGTCATTCTGCACGTCATTGTGAAGCGATAATCCCCGCGCCGGCAGAGGACGGAAGTATCGTCTGCAGCGTTAGCTAGCAGATGACCCGCGTGTGCTCCTCGATGGCAGTGCGGTCCTCGGCGGCGATACCCGGCTCACACACCACAGCGTCCAAATTGTCCAGGCGGCAGAAGGTGTAGAAGTCGCGCTTGCCGATCTTGCTGGAGTCGGCGATCAGGTAGCGCGAGTCGGCCTTGCTAAAGGCGAGCTGCTGGATACGGCCCTCGTCCATGTTGGACGTAGACACGCCACCGTCCAAGATGCCGTTGGCGCCGATAAACGCCGCATCGATGCCCAGCGCGCGCAGGGTATCCTCGGCCGTTGGTCCCACAAAAGCGGCGGTGCGGCGACGGTACATACCGCCCACGAGGCACAGCTCGCAGTCTTCGCGCGCCTCGAGCAGGTTAAACACCGAAAGCGAATTGGTCACAATGCGCAGGCGAAACGTCGGCAGCATCGAGGCCATCTGCTCAACCGTGGTGCCCGTGCCCAAAAAGATGGTCGAGCCCTCCTCGATAAGCTCCACAGCACGGCGCGCAATCTGCAGCTTTTCCTCGGCATGCTTAGTGCGCTTTTCGCTGTGCGAATACTCATGGCGCAACATAGCGTGCGGACGGCCCTGTGCACTGCGGGCTCCGCCGTGCACGCGCTCGATCTCGCCCAGGCTCGCAAGTTCTTCGAGGTCGCGGCGAATCGTCATATCCGAGACGCCCAGCGCATCCGAAATCTCCTTGACCGAGACCGTGCCCTGCTCTTCGAGCAGTTGTCGAACCTTATCCTGTCGTTCTGCCTTAATCACGATGAATCCTCGCTGTTCTTTGCGCGCATATCATTCAAACAGTAACGAACAAATTGTATCAGACTCGTGCGCGTCAAAAATGAACGCCCGCACAGCTCCAATCATCACTTTTTTGAGAAAAATACCATCTGCTTTAGTGGGGTGTAGTGATAATCTTGCCTGTTCGCGCTACAGTTTGTCCGAAATACCTCGATGTTAGGAACCAAATGATCACTTCCGAGCTTTTCGGCACTGCGCCGTGCGGTACCCCCGTTCATCGTTACACCCTCAACGGTCCCGAGATCTGCGTTCGCATTATGGACTATGGCGCCACGGTGCTTGGTATCGATGTGCCCGACATTGCCGGCAACGTGCGCGATGTGGTGCTGGGCTTCGATAAGCTCGAGGATTACTTTGACAACCCCGCCTGCTTTGGCGCGACCATCGGCCCTGTGGCAAACCGCACCGCTGGCGCCACGATCGCCATCGACGGCACAGACTGGCATATGCCCGCCAACGAGGGCGCCAACAACCTGCACAGCGACCTTGAGCACGGTCTGCACAAACGTGTGTGGGATGTTGAGCTCGACGAGGTCCATAACGCCGTGCGCATGACCACCTCGCTTAAGGATGGCGAGCTGGGCCTGCCCGGCAACCGAACCTTTACGGCCGTGTTTACCGTTACGCACACCGGCATCTTCCGCATCGATTATGGCTGCGAGAGCGACCGCGCCACCTACGTGTCCATGACCAACCACACGTACTTTAACCTTGCAGGCCATAACGCCGGCATGGACTGCGAACATTTCTTTGTCGCCAACGCCGCCCACTACCTGCCCATTAACGAGCAGAACATCCCCACCGGCGAGATTGCTCCGGTCGAGGGAACACCGTTTGACTTTCGCGAGCTTCGCCCCGTCGCACCCGGCATGGAGGCCGACGACCCGCAGATCAAGCAGGCCCGTGGCTACGATCACTGCCTGTGCATCGATGGCTATCAGTACGGCCGCAACCTGCGCCGCGCGATGCACGTCGAGGAGATGTGGACCGGTCGTGAGATGGACTACTACACCACTGCCCCGGGCGTGCAGCTCTACACCGGCAACTGGCTGGGCGACGAGCACGCCAAGGACGATGCCAACTATGGCTGGGGCGCCGGCTTTGCCCTCGAGGCCGAGATGTACCCCGACACGCCGCACCAGCCTCTGTTCCCGCAGGGCATTGTGGGCCCGGGCCATCCCTACAGCAATGTGATCGAATACCACTTTATGAGGCACTAAGCCCGCAACGCGACATATCGCACAGCAGCGCCCGCCGGCACCACCGCCAGCGGGCGCTTTTTCATCTTTTAGGCTCGTTTTTTCTGTGACTGTATGAGTGACATATCAAAACTATGCCCATTTACTACGTTTAGCCCGGGATGCTCGACCATGCACCGGTTTTTGTTACATTTGTGAGCAGTATACCTGCGGTTTTGTTTATCTCAAATTCAACATGCTCGACGATAGCCAATCAAACGTAGTAAATGGGCATAGTTTTTGACAGGCGGCATCGCGCGCATCCCTCGCAAGGGCAAAATGATCCGTTTTCCTCCGTCCCCAAGGGATCAGTTGAACAGATTGCCAATGGGGTCGGGGGCGGAACTGGGGAGATAACGGATTTCTAGCTCTATGCCGAGCTTTTGCAACTCTTTGAAGGCGGCAATGTCCGTATCGTCTACGGCAATGGCAGGCGTTGCAGAGCGCTTGCCCTCCCTCGCCCGCATATGGCCGATGCTGATCTTGGTTATTGGCACACCGCCCTTAACCAGCGCGAGTGCATCCGTGGGCGACGCCACCATGATGAGAATCCATTGGCGCGGCGTTGCGGTATAAATGATGTCGATGGTCCTTTGCACCGAGAAAAACCGCGTCCAAACGCCTTCTGGCACCGCCACCCTCATTGGTGCCCATTGGCGCGAATCCGCCGCGATCTCATCGTTGACGATTAGGACAAGGTTGGAACCCACGGCTTCGTTCCACAGCTCAACGTCTTGCCCGTAAATGAAACGGTCATCGATACGCGTAAGAAGAATCTTGGGTTGAGCCATGGCTGCCCCATTCTGTTTGAGACCCATACGAGCGGGACGTCGACCACCAACTCAACAGCAGGTCAAGTAACAAATGGGCACTGCAGACATCACGCCTCTAATATTAGTGCATTTAAAGTGAGAAAAGCCGTCAGAACACTTGCGCGGATGTGTGATGTCCCGTATCATAGACAGCCGTTGACGCCTCAGTTGCGTCATCATATGGCCGCCAGCGTAGCTCAGTTGGTAGAGCACCGCTCTCGTAAAGCGGGGGTCACCGGTTCGAGCCCGGTCGCTGGCTCCATTACACAAGATAGCCGCCTTCGAGCGGCTTTTTTGTTGCCGATTTTGAGTGCGTGCGCGCCAATCCAAGCATCGCCACGTCAACAGCGGCCCACTCGGTGGACTTCGGGTTTAATGCTTAGGGGCGGGGATTTACCAAAGTGAAATTTTAATGAAAAGAAACCCAGCTGCAACAATTGCCATGGTGAGGGCTCGAATTGGCCATATAGATCTAAAATAGTCACAATATACAAATGTCGAGAGGCATTGGGGATATAGATGAAAAGAACTAAGGGTTTTCTTTTGTTGGTATTAATGCTGCTCGGACTGTTCTGCCTGAGTGGCCCTTCTTGGGCCAAGGCTGTCTGTCCTGAAGGTGAGCCTCAGCAGTCTTATACGGGCAGTCTGCTGATAACTGCTAAGGAGGGCGATGCCGACTCTCAGTCTTGGGTAAATCCCCTTGCCACTTTTGAGGGGGACGGCGGAACGGTCAAGCTTGACCACATTGGTAGCGGGATTTTGAGGTGGCAAGTTCTTCCGGACAAAATTGCGAACGATCCCTTCTCTTTTGCTGGAACGATATATCTATACAAGGTTGTGAGCGGAAAACAAAAATACGTCGATTGCTATCCGACAAACGGGTCTGGAATTGCATTCACCGGCATTTCGGGGCAGATTGATACACATGTACGAAAGGGAACCTATGTGGTGCGTTGGGTTGGAGCTGCTGCAGGCCCGATATGGATTGCGGTCTTGCGCCCCGATGTCCAAATAGGTTTCTCTCTCTAGACGGGAAGTTGCTCATGAACGCCATATACGACGGGGATGACTGGGTCGATCATTATACTTGGCGCCTGGTCGGCTCGAACGACAATGGGGATGTGGTGTTTGATGGACTATGTCCAAAGCATCTCCATCCTTTTGTCTCGTCGTTAATTGAGAGTTCCGCTCGTGTTGCCCCCTACAGCTCGGCATCGCTTCATGATACGGACGTTTTGAAGACCATAAGGGAATCAATTGACGAGGGCACGATGAGCGGCCCGCTGTTTTCTCGGCTTGTGGGGCTAGATGAGATTGGCTCGAAACGACTGCTTGCGGGCGAAAAAGTGGAACTCACTTATCGGTCGATGATTTCAATCCTGCGGCTAGCCGATGTTCTTCGCAAATAAATGAGGCTTCCCTATTCAAAACAGAAAACCCCGCCAAACGTGATTTCCCTAGGGAAAACCCGTTTGGCGGGGTCCTAGCGTGATTTCCCTAGGGGAATCACGCCATCAGACGAACAGCTCAGCCGAGCAGCTCGCTACTCCTCCCAGTAGGCGTCGGCAAGCAACTTAAAGCAGATCTTCTTGACCGGCTGTGCGCCATCGCCCGGGAACTCGAGCGTGGGCATGTGGGGCTCGCCGGCAACGAACAGCGCGAATTTGTCGTCGGCAAGATCGCCGGCGATCGAGGCGTCGGAATCGACCAGATCATAGTCGTCCTTCTCGTCAAACTCCTGGACCAGCGTCAGGCTGCCCGTAGCGACCTTGAAGGCCTCGCGACCCTCGACGTCGATCTGCAGGTCGTGATAGCGCTGATGCGTCTCATAGTGAGCCTCAGCCTCGGGACGCGTCGTGGGAGACATGACGTTCGCAAAGACCTTCTCACCCAAAATCGGATGGCTGCCGACCTCGAGCTGTGCCGGGTCGTTCTCCTCGAGCCAGTCGATCAGCACGTCGAGGCCCTTGAGCATTCCGCGGTATTCCTCGATATCGCCCAATGCACCGTAAATCATCTAAATCCCCTCTCGGATCGTTTATTTGGCAGCTACTCGGTAAATGCATTACCGACGCTGTTGCCACCCACATACGTCTCGACCAGGGTAAGGTCGGGATTGAACACGACAGCATCGGCGTCGCGCCCCGGCATAATGCTACCGCACTTGCCGTCAACTCTAACCACAAGCAAGCAACCGATGCCGGGGGCGGCGCACAAGCTCCTACAGCTCGGTCACGACAACGCCGTTGTAAACCTCGTCCCAACGATCCATAACCAAGTGGCCAGTCATGGGATCCATGGCATTGAGCTTGCCGCAGGTGTTGGCGGTACGCAGCACCGTCTCGTCATCCGCGCCAGCAGCAATCGCATGCGCGAAGCCGGCAATGGTCGAATCGCCAGAGCCCGTAGCGTTAACGGCGGGGATATCGGGGGTCTTGGCGCGGAATGCACGGCCATTATGGAAGCCCACGGAGCCGGCAGCGCCCATGGACACGACGACCCAGGGGATATCGGAGAAGCGGGCATCAGAGGCGAGCGCGGCGCGGAGCTCGTCCACATCGTCGGTGGTAAAGCTCGTGCCCAGAAGGCCGTTAATCTCGGTCAGGTTAGGCTTGACCAGCTCGGGCTTAATTTCGGACTTAAGGGCGGCCTCGAGCGAAGCACCCGAGGTATCGAGCAGCACCTTGGCGCCGGCGTTCTCGGCAATACCCGTGATCTTGGCGTAGTAGCCTGCCTCGACACCACGGGGCAGCGAACCCGAGATGGTAACGACAGCGGCCTTGCTCGCAAGCTCGGCGAACTTGGCGGTAAAGGCATCGAGCTCCTCGGGGGCAATCGTCGGGCCGCTCTCGAGTAGCTCGGTCTGGTTGCCGGCGTGGAGGATGTTAAGGCAAATGCGAGTCTCGCCCTTGATGGGTACAAAATCATTCTTAATGCCGTTGGCATCCATGAGCTCGGCCATGTAGGCGCCCATGTGGCCGCCGAGTAGACCGGTTGCCACAACGTCGTCGCCCAGCTGACCCAGTACACGGGCCACGTTGAGACCCTTGCCGCCGGCGGTCTTTTCGGGCGTCACACGGTTAACGTCGTCGATAATGAGCTCATCGAGCTGATAGCGTGTATCGACGGACGGGTTCATCGTAACGGTGAGGATCATTTTTAGCTCCTTATCTCGCAGGCTCCTTGTGCCTCGCGATACGAGTCGACAAAACGGAATTACAGAATCTCAATCGTGAACGAGCGAACGACGGTCTCCTTGGGCTTGGCGACAAGGCAGCCACGCTTATGCTCAAGCACGTCGTCCTCATCGGAGCAGGTCGAAAGGCCGCCCCAAGGCTCAACTGCCACAAAATCACCCTCGGGCTTGCTCCACACAATGAGATATGGGAAGCCCTCAAAGCTCAGGCGGACGCCCTTGTCCTCGCCCTTTTTGGAAAGCGTGACCTGGCGGCTCTCGAGCACGTCAAAGATGGTCTCCGCAAAATCGAAGAGCTCGTGCGACAGGGGCAGCGTCTTTCCCACCATGGGGTTCTTGGAGCGCTTGTCCACGTCAATCAAGCCAGTCGAAGGGACAGCGGTGCAAAGCTCTGCAGCCTCTTCTTTCTCAAAGCGCAACTCGTAGTCCGTATAGGCCTCGCCCTCATCGAGCGGGCACCTAAAGCCGGGATGCCCACCGATAAAGAACGGCATATCCTCGGTGCCCTCGTTGGTAACCTCATAGGAGACACGCACGGCGGCGTCCTCGAGCGTATAGCGGGCGACGAGCCTAAACGGATACGGATAATCGCTCAGCAGCGCGGCGTTATCCTCCGAAGCCAGGCACATAGCCAACTCGTTCTCGCCTTGGCTCAGCAGCTTCCACTCCTGCTTGCGCGCAAAGCCGTGGCGAGCGAGCTTTACATGATGCCCGGCAAACGTCATGGCGCTGTTGTCGCGCAAGCCTCCGCAAATCGGGAAGCAAATCGGCGCCTGGCCGGACCACACGGTGGGATCACCCTGCCACAAGTACTCGCGACCTCCGGCCTCAATCGAGGTAAACGAGCCACCAGCCGTGGAAACCTTAATAGAAATCGAATCGTTGGAGAGAGCGTATTCCATTACCCATCCTTTCGAACAACTGCTTTATTTCACGCAAGCGCCCGTTTCAATCCTAACCATAGAACAAACCCGCACGCTCATCGATGCGTCCGGTATCCCGGCCATGTAACGGGGTACCATACAGACATTGATGCAATTACAGCTGAAAGGCCTTCTTATGCGAACCATCATTCTTTATGCCTCACGCCACCACGGCAATACGAAAAAGCTCGTGGACGCCATCGTCGAGGCGCACCCCGAAATCGATACCCTCGACGTGAAAACACTCGGCAAAAACGAGTATCCCAACCTGCACGAATACCATCTGATTGGTGTCGCCACGGGCATCTATTACTCCGAGATCGACAAGGACATGGCACGCGTGCTCACTAACGTGTTGCAGCCGCAGGACAAGGTGTTTGGCCTTATGACCTACGGTGGCAAAAACAAGTGGTACGGCAAGGATATCGATGGCATCTGCCGCATGAGGCAGGCCATCTTTATGGGTGTCTACGGCTGCCCCGGCTTTGATACGTGGGGGCCGTTCAAACTCACCGGCGGTGTCCAAAAGGGGCACCCGACCGCTGAGGAAATTAAGGGTGCCGTCGACTACTTCGACAAGATCGAAGACGAGTATGGAGACATCATCGTCGAAGAGTACGCCAAGCGCGAGAAGCGCCTAGCATACGAGAAGGAGCATCCTGCAGGAGGCCTGGTGGCCGGCGTTAAGCGTACGGCAAAGAAAATCGCTAGCAAGCTGTAACTGTAAAGGTGCTTTTGAGCGTTTAACCCGTACGGCGGGTCCGAGCAGATTCGGGCCCGCCGTCTTTTTCTTTCGTTACTCGGTAAAGGCGTTGCCGACGCTCTGGCCGCCAACATACGTCTCGACGAGGGTGAGCTCATGGTCGAACACGACAAAGTCGGCGTCGCGACCCGGCATGATGCTGCCGCACTTATCCTCGATGTGCGCGGAGCGTGCCGGCACCTCGGTTGCCATGCGAATGGCGATATCGGCGCTGGCGATGCCCCAGTCGACGATGTTCTTGACGCCCTGGGCAAGCGTGAGCACCGAACCGGCAATGCTCTTGCCATCGGCGAGCCAGCACAGGTTGTCCTTCATGATGACGTCCATGCCGCCGCTGGTGTAGCTGCCCTCGGGCATGCCGCCGCAGCCCAGGCAGTCGGTGATGAGTACCGTGTGCTGCCAGCCCTTGGCCTGCAGCAGCGCCTTGATGGCGGCAGGGTTTACGTGCTTGCCGTCACAGATGATCTCGGCGTAGGTCTCGGACGTGGACATAGCAGCACCCACGACACCGGGCTCACGGTGATGCAGCCCGCGCTGGCCGTTATAGGTATGCGTAAAGCAGCTGGCACCGGCGTTGATGGCGGCGATGCACTCATCGTAGGTGGCGTCGGAGTGACCGATGCTGGTCACCACACCCTTGGCGTTCAGAGCAGCCGCATAAGCAGCGGCACCGTCGCGCTCGGCCGCCATGGCGCTCTTAACGATGCGACCGCCCGCAGCCTCCTGCCACTGATCAAAGACCTCCTCGGAGGGATCGATAAGATAAGCGGGGTTCTGCGCGCCCACGTGCTTCATGGTAAAGAAGGGGCCCTCCAGGTAGATGCCCTGAATGCGAGCACCGCAGAAGTCGGGGCCGCGACCATCGTCCGCCTGAGCGATGGTGGCGCAGGCGTCCTTGATCTGCTCGACGCCATCGGTGAACGTCGTGGGTAGCCAGCTGGTGGTACCGCGACGGGCGAGCTCAGTCGAGCTGATATCGATACCCTCGGGGTCGTTATCGGTAGTTGAGTGGTTGTAGAAGCCATGGATGTGGGTATCGACCATACCCGGTGCGATCCACGATCCCGTGTAATCCTTAATCTCGCAAGAGGGCTCGTCGGCCTGCCAGGCGCCAAAGACGCCATCCTCGACCATAAGATAGCCGCCCAGTTGCGGGCCTGCCGGCAAGAAGAACTTGTCAGCCTTAATTGCGTACGTGCTCATATGCACTCCTTGCTTCTAAAGCAGTTGACTGTGGTGATGCTTATACCCAGCTCACGTAAAACAAAAAGCGCCCGCCCGCCGTTATGAGCGGACGGGCGCCCTTACAGGGGGACGCGATTAAGCGGTGAAGGGGTGAATCGTCACGCCCTTGACCACGCGGTTGACCGTGCCGGTGGGGCTCGGCGTATCGGGCGTGTTGCCCACGCGCACGGAGTTGAGCAGGCTGATTGCCTGGGCAAACATCACGAACGGCAGAGCAAGGTAACCCTCGGGGAGTGCCTCATAGCCCTTAAAGGTGAAGGACTCACCCTCGTAGACAGTAGCGCCATCCTGCTGAACGGCAACGGTGTGCTGAGCAATATCGTCGCCACCGATCTCGTTGAGGATGTCGATGTCGTACTGACGGGTGTAGGCGTCGTTGTTGACGAACACGAACACGAGGGTCTTGTCGTCGACGAAGGACTTGGGTCCGTGACGATAACCCATAGAGGTGTCGTAGGAAGTAGCGACTAGACCGTGAGCGAGCTCGAGGATCTTGAGCTGGCTCTCCTGGGCAAGGCCACCGAAGGAGCCGGAACCCAAGTAGGTCACGCGGTTGAAGTCGCCAGCCAGGTAATCGGCAACCTCGGACTCGCGAGCGATGACCTCCTCGCCCATCTTGGCGATGGTCTCGACCCACTCGGCCTTCTGCTCGTCGGAAGCCTCGTCAAAGATGAGGGTAGAGAGCAGGGTCATACAGGTGTAGGAACCGGTCATGGCGAAGCCCTTGTCGTTGGCGCGCGGGATGAGCAGCGTCAGCGCATTGGGGTCATCAGCGGACTCGACAGCGAGCTTGCCCTCGGGAGCGCAGGTGATGTTGAGGAACTTGACGTTGTGGACGAGCTCCTTGGCAACGGCGACGGCAGCAAGGCTCTCGGGGCTGTTGCCGGAGCGGGCAAAGGAAACCACGAGCGTGGGATCCTCGGCGCGCAGGAAGTCGCGCGGTGCGCTCACGATGTCGGTCGTAGCGATGGGCTTAAAGTCGTAGAGATCAGTGTTGCCAGCGTGACGCAGGTACGGGGCGCAGGTATCGCCAACGTAGTCGGACGTACCGGCACCGGTGAAGACAACGGACAGACGGCCCTCGCCCATAGCACGAGCCTCGGCCAGGAAGGCCTCGATGGCCTCTTTGTTCTCGCGATAGATGTTGAGCGTATCACGCCAAAGCTCGGGCTGCTGAGCAATCTCGGCCGTGGTGATCTGGGCGCCGAGCTCGGTGAGCTCCTCGACACTCTTCTCGAACATTTCTAATACCTCTCTCTAGAAGTAATCCTCTGACGTGCAATTATACACTTCGGTTGGTTATCTGGTAGTAACCAGTTAAATGCAAAGAATCACCATATGGAAACGATGCGGACACTAGTTGCTACGCTGGTGGTAAACCTTGTATTTAAACTGATCGGCACGAGCAACCGAGAGTGTATACTCCACAACCTCGTTTGACTCGTTATACGTAGTCCTGACCAAATCGAGCACAGGCGAGCCCTCGACAATTCCCAAAAGGTGGGCGTCGGTGGGACGGGCTATGCTCGCATAGAACTCCTCTTCAGCCACGCGTATCTTTTGCTGAAAGTCCTGCTCAATCACATCGTAAAGCGGCTTGCGCTCCAGCAGCGGTCGCTTTAGGGACAGAAATTGACGAACCGGTAGATAGCTGCGTTCGACCATCATGGGCATGTTGTCGGCAGAACGAAGGCGCTTAAGCTTAAAAATGCGATCACCGATACGCAATCCCATATGCTCGGCCAGATTCTTATCGGCCTCCATCTCGCAAAACTCGAGAATCGTGGTCTCGGGTTCTCGACCCATCGCGCGCATCTGCTCGGTAAAGCTGTAGGACTGCATAAGATTGGTTGCTTTTGCCGAACGGTCAGTCACAAAGGTACCGCGACCGTGCTGCCGAACCACCAGTCCTAAACGCTCCAGTTCCTGCAGAGCCAAGCGTACCGTAGTGCGCGAGAGACCATAGCGCTCCGAAAGTTCGCGCTCGGAAGGAATCATGTCACCAGCGCGATATTCATGGTCAATCTTTTCGGTCAGAATATCGACCAGCTGATCGTACAGCGGTTGCTTACGCGCTCCGATCGCCATCCTATCCTCCCTTTTGCTCGAATTCGGCTAACTACCTAGGGTGTTAAGCATTATCAGTCCGCAACACCCGACTCATCAAGAAAACAAAAGCCGCGCGCTCTTACGAGCACGCGGCTTTTAACATACACATGGCTTAAGGGGTCGGGGTGTGAGCCGCGTAGGGACACACCCCTCAAGCTAGAGCCTTACCAGATGCTCGGCCAGAGACCAAGCGGGCCAGCGCCCAGGATGCCCAGGACGAAGAGCAGCAGAATGCCCTTGGTCGGGGTCCAGCTGTGCTTAGCGAACATGTAGTAAAGCAGCAGCGTAAGCATAAGCGGGACGAGCTTCGGGACGATGGTGTTGAGGGTGTCGGCAACAGAGAAGTTGACCGGATCCTCGGTGACGGTGCCGTAGGTAACGGACTCCATGCCGTTGCCCAGATCGGTGACGCCGCACTCGACAGCGTTGCCGTCGGCATCGGAAGCGGTGAGGGCGTTGCCGTCCTCATCGGTCATGGCAATGGTACCGGCCTCAGCGGTCTCGGTATCGATGCCCTCCATACCGGTGAAGTTCTCGGCCTCCTTCTCGGAGACGATCACGGTAGTAGCGGAGAGGCCACGGGTGGTGCCGTTGGGGATCTGGAGGTTGATCTGGGTGCCACCCATGGTGACGACCAGGCAACCGACGACGAAGACGCCCATGATGGAAGCGGCACGCGTAAAGGCCTGCATGTTGGCGGTCAGAGCGTCAATAGCGCTGGTGCCAAGCTTGTAGGACCAGTTCATGAGCCAGAAGCGCAGAGCGAACTGGACGACGTTGAAGATCACCAGGAAGATGATCGGCGCAGCGGCGTTACCGTTGATAGCCATGTTGGAGGTGATGCCGGCCGTGATAGGCACGAGCGTCAGCCAGAACAGGGCGTCACCGATACCACCGAGCGGGCCCATTGCGGCGACGCGGACGGCGCGGATCGTGGGGATGTCAACCTTGTTCTGCTCGAGCGAAAGCACGATACCCATAACAAAGGTGACGAGGAACGGGTGAGTGTTGAAGAACTCCAGGTTGTGGCTCATGGAAGCCGCGAGGTCGTTCTTGTTGGTGTGGATCTTCTCCAGACCGGGGATGATGGAGTAGAGCCAACCGGCGGCCTGCATACGCTCGTAGTTGAACGAGGCCTGCAGGAAGCAGGAGCGCCAAGCCATCTTGTTGAGGGTCTTCTGGTCGAGCTGCGGAGCAGGAGTGAGATCCTCGTAGTGCTCCGGGATCACATACTCATTAGATGCCATCTTCGAAGTCACCTCCGTCAGAAACAGCTGCACCCTTCAGCTCGGTCTGCTGCTGGAAGTCCCAGAAGGCGATGCCGAAGCCGATGAGAGCGAGGATGAGCAGAGCAGGGGTTGCCAGAGAATCGTTGGCAACGGTGATGAGCGCGAGGCCAAAGCCCATGAGGAAGAAGCCCCACATATCGCGGTTCATCATAACCTTGAGCAGGACGGCGAAGCCGACGAAGCGCATCATGCCGCCTGCAGCGGAAAGACCGGTCTGCAGCCAAGTCGGGATGGCGGAAGCGATGGTCTGACCGATGGTGGCGCCAGCGATGAAGAACAGGGTGACGACGACGGCGAAGATCAGGCCGAGCAGAGCCATGGCGAAGTAGTTCAGACGCTCGATACCCTTGGTGTCAGCGTTGTGAGCCATGTTGTCCGCGGAGGACATGAGCGGCGACATAAGCGTGAAGACCAGGGTAACGCCGAGCTGACCAAGCAGAGCGAACGGAATGGCAAGGCCGACTGCCGCGTTGGGCTCGAGACCCGTAGCGATAGCGAGAATGGCTGCCATGATGCCGCCGATGACGGCGTTAGGCGGCTGAGCGCCTCCGATCGGCATGTTGCCGATCGTCATGAGCTGATAAGTACCACCCACGAGAAGACCGGTGTTGAGGTCGCCAAGGATAAGACCGATGACGGCGCCGGTGACGATGGGCTGATAGAGAGACTCGAGGAAGTTGAACTGGTCGATTGCCGCGACGAACGTGACGATGAAGACCAGAGCGACCTGGATGATCGAGTATTCCATCTTGCTCCTCCTTTCAAAATGTATGTACGCACTTTGGATATCACGTACAGAACGTCAGGGTTTCAATCCTGACAACGTGGATCACGAGGATTACGAGAAGAGCTTGCTCGTGTCCTCAACAGGCGTGCTCGGAACGCGCCTGATCTCCAACTCCACCCCCAATTCCTGCAGCTCTTTAAACGCAGCGACATCCTCGTCGTTAACTGCGACGGAGGTGGCGACTTGGCGCTTTCCTTCCGACATGTGCATGTTGCCGATGTTTACCTTCTTTATAGGCACACCGCCCTTGACGAGCGTAAGCACGTCTTCCGGTGTTTCGGCCACGATGAAGATCTTCTGGCGCGGGCTCGCCTTGCCAATGACGTCGATGGTCTTCTGCAGGGAGAAGAAACGCGTAGCGACGCCGGCGGGAGCGGCCATCTTCATGAGGTTCTGGCGCATGGTGTTGGTCGACACATCGTCGTTGGCGACGAGGATGAGGTTGGAGCCCAGGGTGGAGTTCCACTGGGTAGCGACCTGACCATGGACCAGTCGGTTATCGATGCGGGTAAGAAGAATGTTGGGTTCTGCCATGTTGATCAGCTTCCTTTCGTTATTTGCTGACGACAGTTACTTGATCTCCTGAATCGCGTAACGCGAAACATCTACGACGGCACCGGATCGGACTTTGATCTGGACCTTTTCGCCTTCGATGCCCTTGACGGTTCCGTAGATACCGCCGGCGAAAAGAACCTCCTGACCCGGCTTGAGCTCGGTGTGCAGCTCCTTGAAGTACTTCTGCTTCTTCTTCATGTTGATTTGCGACCAGATGGTGTAAATCAAGCCCATGATGACAAGCAGGCCCAAAAGGGCGACCGAGGAGCTCAGGACGTTGGCTCCGAAATCGGCCATTAGATGCCGTCCTCGTCGCCGAAGATATCCTCTTCCTCGGCACCAGCGACGGAAGCGACCGTCTGGGCGGTGATGCCCGTCTGGCCAACGGTCACGGCCTGCTCGCCAAGCTCGGCGAGCGTGGCGTTGCCGCGGAGGAACAGAAGCTCAATAACCATGGGAAGGTTAGTTCCAGTCAGAATCTCGACGTTGTCGACATCCTGGGCAATCATCATTGCCTGGTTGAACGGGGTACCACCAAGCAGGTCGGTAAAGACGAGCACGCCATCGCACTCCTCGCGCATGGCGGTAATAGCGGCGCGGAGATCCTCACCGTAGGAAGCAGCCTGGTCGCCCTCAAAAGGAACGACGGTAAAAGCGGGCTGGTCGCCAGCGACCATAGCGATAGCGCTTGCGAGGCCGGGTGCGAACTGTCCATGACCGGTAAGAATAAAGCCAACCATTCAAATTTCCCTTCCGAAGGTGTGTACGATCTGAGTCCGATGATGTTCGGAAGCCAGCGGGCGGGTGCCCTTAAAGCTTCTTGGAAAGCGTTCTTTGAAGACCAGTGGTTTCTCAACTGGTAGTAACCATGTGACGTGTTGTTGTCACTATATCACCACAGAAGAGGTTGCTTTCGTTGATTCATACAGTAAAACGTTTTTGTACCGTTCACGGCGAAAAATCGACCGTTTACCGCTCATTAACACTTCTACCTGCGGTTTTGAAACCGTTTCGAAATGATTTGACGAAAGATCGGAACTTTTTTCGTGTCTAAACAACGCAGGGTGGCTAAAAATGGCGTGTAGAAAAAATGCAGGTCATTGTGAAGATTTGTGAATTGGTCTTTTTGACTTAATACCAGTTAGAACCAGTTTAGAAATTATCGGTGAACGGTAGTTTTCGACCGTTCACCGGTTATTTGCAATCGTTTACGGCCGTTTTCCCGGATGAATTGAGGATACCCGATGAAGCACTTGCACGGGCGCAAGTCCTATCCTAGTGGTTTCGGTAACAAAATGCCCGCTAGAACGTTGTCGTTCTAGCGGGCTTAATCAGGTAGATCGGTTAGCGCGCAGTAGTGCAGACAGATCTTACGCAAACAGGCCGTAGATGCTGATGTTGGCCTTGGCGTAGAGGCCGTTAGCATACTCGGTCCACTTGGAGCTGGCACTCGAAGCCTGCGAGGAATACTGCTGGTAGGCGGTGTAATAGGCGGTCATGGCCTGCTTATAGGTAGCGCTATCGGCCGTAAAGGCATCGTCAGCGAAGGCCTTGGCATAGGTGCTATCGGCGTCCTTCCAGGTGCCCTTCTCGCTATCCCACTCGTCGCCGGCAAGGTTGATAATATAGTCGGCGTAGTCCTTGCTCGCGGTCTCCTCGTTGCCGTCAGCAGGCTCGGTCGGGGCGGTTGGCATGCTTGCGGAGCTATCGCCGACCTTCTTCTTGTAGAGCTTCTGCAGCGTCGCGGACTGGCGGACGATCTGCTTGGCCTGGTCCTTGGACACGCCGTACTGTTTTGCCATGGTCTTGTAGTCGGAGGTGCCGATGGAATCCTCGGCGTACTTCTTCATCTCCTTAGAAGAGACGGTAATGCCCTCGTCCTCGGCAGCGTCGAGCAGGATCTTGTTGCGCACATAGGACAGGATGACGTCGGCAGAAGGAGCGGTGTAGTTGCCATCGCTATCCTTGACGGTATCGAGGCTGTACTGGCTCTCGATGGCCTCGCGCGCGGTGATGTCGCTCTTCTTGCCGTTGTAGCTATAGCTTGCCACAGTCGAATCGAGCTGGTCCTCGGTGAGGATCGCCGAGCCGACGCCCTTGTCGCCAAAGCCGCCGTTGCCGATAAAAAAGCCGACCACAGCAGCGATCACGACAGCGACCACAAAGGCGGCAATCATCGTCTTCTTGTGCTTGGATGCATGGTCGTCCGCGTCGGCGTCAGTTTCGTCCTCATCCTGGGCCTCGGGCATCAGATTCTCGTCAGCGGCATCCGCGGCAATCTGAGCCTCCAGTCGGGCGTCCTCCTCCTCGGCCGTCGTGCCGGCGGCAATGTGCTCGGCAGACGTACCGGCGACCAGGTCGATCTTCTCGTCCTCGTCACCGTCGGGGCCTTCGCCGCGCTCGATGATCTGGATGCCGTCGATCTCGTCCTTCTCGTCCTTCTTTTGAATCAGACCCATATCGGTTACTCCTTGTTAGGAAACATAGTCCCCAATAGAATACGCCCGACGGAGCGCCGGGCGTATTGATTCTTAGGTTATACGCAAACACTTAAGTACTATTTAGGCGTTTGCAGTGTGCATGCCTTAGGCCAGGTGCGCGATAACGGCATCGGCAAATGCCTGCGTACCCACAGCGCCCTCAACGGAGCCGGTCTGGGCACGACGCACGTCACCGGTAACCTGCTCGCCCTCGTCGAGCGTGGCAGAGACGGCGGCACGAATGCGATTGGCCGCGTCGTTCTCGCCTAGGTGATCGAGCATCATCGCGGCAGAGAGAATCTCGGCCGTGGGGTTGGCGATATCCTGACCAGCAATATCGGGAGCGGAGCCGTGCGTCGCCTCAAAGATGGCACAGTCGGCACCGATGTTGGAGCCGGGGGCCATCCCTAAGCCGCCCACCAGGCCGGCGCACAGGTCGCTCACGATGTCGCCGTACAGGTTGGGCAGCACCAGGACATCGAAGTCGTTGGGGTTCTGGACCAGGCCCATGCAGGTGGCGTCGACGATCTTGTCGTTGAACTCAATGTCGGGATAGTTGGCGGCCACCTCGCGCGCAACGCGCAGGAACAGGCCGTCGGTTGCCTTCATGATGTTGGCCTTGTGCACGGCCGTCACCTTTTTGCGACCGCAACGGCGGGCGTACTCAAAGGCGTACTCCACAATGCGGCGGCTCTTGGCGATGGAGATGGGTTTGATCGAGATGGCGGAATCCGCGGCGAAGGTCTTCTGGCCCGAGCGCTCGACGAGCTGCGAAAGCTCCTCGACCTCGGCAGCGCCCTCATCGAACTCGATACCGGCGTAGAGGTCCTCGGTGTTCTCGCGCACGATGACCAGGTCGACGTCACGGAAGCGCGAGCCGTCGCCCGGCTGCGACAGGCAGGGGCGCACGCAGGCGTACAGATCGAAGTGCTTACGCAGAGCAACATTGACGCTGCGGAAACCCGTGCCGACCGGCGTGGTGATGGGCCCCTTGATGGCGACCTTAGTCTCGGCAACCGCATCGAGCACATGTTGGGGCAGCGGCGTGCCAAACTCGTCCATGACGCCGGCGCCGGCCTCCTGGACATTCCAGTTAATCTGGACACCGGTGGCCTCGACCACGCGGCGCATGGCCTGCGTAATCTCGGGACCGATACCGTCACCGGGAATCAGGACTACATCGTGCGCCATAATCTGTTACTCCTCGTCTTCGGCGTCGTCAGATTTTTTAACGCTAGCACGCTTCTTCTTTTTGGAGAGATCCAGGCCAAAACGTTTAACAAGCATTTCGCAAATCTCGCTCGAACGGGCCTTGAGATAGCTGCCCTTGCCGTTCTCGGCGTCGAACTTAAGGCGCAGCGCAAGCTTCTCTGCGACCTCGGCGTCGATCTCGCCCTGGCAAAACTCGTACAGGCAACCGAGCATGTCGCGATACTCAAGGTCGCCGTGGTAGCACTGGATGGCCTCATCCAGGATGGGCCAAGCCTCGCGCGAACGCTCGACACTCGTGGCACCCCACACGCACAGCAGGCGGAAGGCGGCATAGCGCAGCGTGGAGGAGATCTCGTCGAACAGTGCGGTCTCGGCGCCCTCAAAGGCATCGCCCAGCTGCTCGGGGCAGGTGGTGGCGAGCGCCGTCAGGGCATCGAGGGCCTCCCAGCGGGTCTGCGCCTCGGGGCGGTCGAGCGCCTCGATCAGCGCGGGTACGCAGGGCTCGACGCGCTGTGGATCGCGCTCGGCAAGCAAGTGCAGCACGCGGGCGGCAAACTGGCGGATGCGGCGCGTGGGGCAGCCGAGCTCCTGGACCAGACGGTCGACGGCGTTCTCGTTCTCCTCTGCCAGCTGGAGCTGTGCCAGCTCCTCGTCGGTGAGCTGTTCGTCTTTATTTTCTGCCATAGTTACCTCTTCTTACTATTTCTTAGCGTGCTTGCCAGCACCCTTGCTGTCATCGGTGACCGAGATGAGCTGCCGGTTGGCTGCGCCCTTGCGACGCGCACGGCGGCGCTCCTCGGCATCGCCCGCATCGGCGGCGGCGCGATGGGCTTTGTTGACGTTAAAAACCTCGTCGTGCTTGCGCCACGGGCCGACGGACTCGCCAAAGCTCATCTTAAGGCCGGCGATAAAGCCGCCGAGCCAGCCAATCGGCGCAAACTGCACCAGCGGGAACAGCGAGAACACCCAAGTCAGCAGGACGACTGCCGCCGCTCCTGCAAAGTTGGCGATCCAGTAGTCGCGCTTGGTGATGACGCGCTTTTCGCAGGCCCACTGGCCGCACAAAAAGCCGATGTAGATCGCAAAGAGAAAGAGCACCAGCGCAAGCACCACGAACGTCCAGCTCATAGGCGCTACTCCTCGTGATGGTGGCCGCAGCAGCACTCGTGGCCGTCATCGTGACCGTGACCGCCGCAGCACTCGTGGTCCTCGCCGTGGTGGTGGCCACCGCAGCACTCGTGGTCGTCGCCATGCTCGCCGCAACCGCAGCCTTCCTCGTGGGCACCGTGCTCCTCGGGACGATACTGCGACCAGTCCAGACCGGCGGCGATGGCGTCGGCCTCCTCCTTATAGAGGACCGTGATGGCCTGGGTGCCCAGCTTGGCACCACCGATGGCATCGAGCATGTCGTAGAGCGTAAGGGCCACGTCGGCGCCGGGCAGCGCAAGCTCGCGATCGTCGGCATAGGCGAGCGCCAAGCGCAGGTCCTTAATAAAGTGCTCGACCATAAAGCCGGGCTTGTAATCGCCGTCGAGCGCCTTGGGTGCCAGGCTCTCCATGGCGCCGGACTTGCCGGTGCCGCCCAGGATCATCTGACGGGTCTTCTCCAGATCAAGGCCGCTCAGCTCGGCAAACGCCAGCGCATCGGCCATGCCGACCATGCAGGCGCCCAGCGACACCTGGTTGGCGAGCTTGGCAGCCTGGCCCTTGCCGGCGCCATCGAAGCAGCAGATAGTTGCCGCAAAGGTGGAAAGGATGTCGCGGACCGGGGCGATGTCGTTCTCGGTGGCGCCCACGATGGCCGTGAGCGTGCCGGCGATAGCACCGGACTCGCCGCCGGTGACGGGGCAGTCAAACGCCATGCGGCCGGAAACCTGGGCGGCCTCGGCAATATCGCGCGCGAGCTCGGGCGAGCTCGTGGTGAGGTCGATCAGGACCGCGCCAGGCTTTGTGCACGCGAGCAGGCCGTCGCCCGCCAGGTAGAGCTCCTCGACCTCGGAGGGATAACCCACCATGGTAAAGACGACGTCGGCGTTCGCCACGGCATCTGCCGGCGTATCGGCCCAAACGGCACCGCGCTCGATAAGCGCGGCGGCCTTGGACTTAGTGCGGTTGTTGACCGTGACGGGATAGCCGGCATCCAGGATGTGGCCGGCAATGGGGGCACCCATGATTCCGGTGCCGATAAATGCGACGGAGAGCTTGTTTGCCATGAAACCTTTCCTTTTGGGTTGGGTGTTATTACCAGGTTGAATACTCGGTGCCAGCGTTGGGCTGTGAGTCGAGGGCGATTACGGCCGCGTTACTTGCCTACTGACCGCGCACGCGGCGGGCGATGCGGTCGGAAAGCGACGCCTTGTCGGCGCGGTTCTTGCCCCAAAACGCGCAAGCCACCATGCCGGGGCCCACGTGCGAGCCAATGGTGGGGCCCACAGAGCTGCGGATGATGGTCACGTCGGCGCAGCCTTCCTCCTTGCGGATGGCGGCTTCGAGCCAGTCGCCGTCCTTTTCGGCATCGGCCGTCATAATGGCGATGGGCATGGTGCGATCGGGCACATAGTTCTCGCGGAACGACTTGAGAATGGACTTGAGCGCCTTCTTGCGACCGCGGTTGACGCCGATCAGCGACAGCGAGCCGGCCAGGTCGTAGGACAGCTCGGGTTTGACGTCGAGCTTTGCCGTGAGCTGTGCCGCCGCGGGCGGAATGCGGCCGCCGGCAGCCAGCGCGTCAAAGCTCTCGAGCGTAAAGTAGCCGTGCACGTAGGTCTTGGCCTCGTTTGCCCAGTCGACCAGCTGCTTAGCGGTCAATCCCGCCGAGCGCTGGCGCACGGCCTCGAGCGCCAAGAGCTCGCCGGTCGCGCAGGGTAGGGCGTTGTCGACCACGTAGAGCTCAAAGTCGGGATACTCGGCGCGCACGGCATCTGCCGCCTGGCACGCGGAGTTGTAGCTCGACGACAGCGCCGAGGTAAAGCACAGGTAGACCGTGGGCGTGCCCTCTTTGGCGCACTCGGTAAAGAACTCGATATAGCGACCGAGCGACACAGCCGAGGTGGACACGCGGGCACCGGCGCGCATGCGGTCGTAGAACTCCTTGGACGTGATGCTCGACCAGATGTCGTCCGTACGCTCCTCGCCATCGATAATGAAGGGAAAGCCCAGGATATCGACATCGAGGTTCGCGGCGACCTCGGGGCTAAAGTCGCAGCAGGTATCGACGACGATGCGGCAACGGTTAGAATGACCGGCGGATGCGGCCTTGTCCATCAAAGCGACTCCTTACGTAAAAAGGCGGCCACCCGCATGGGATGGCCGCCAACCGTTAACTCATGCAAGTTAACGTATTTTACTCGTCAAGTGTTTCGATGCGGGGCTTGATGATGCCATATCCACCATTCTTACGGTGATACACCACATTGATGAGACCGGTCGTCGCGTTCTCGAACACGTAGAAGTCGTGGCCCAGCAGATCGGTCTGCACCAGCGCCTGCTCCTCAGTCATCGGGGTGACGTCGATAACCTTCTCGCGGACGAGCAGGTCGTCCTCCTCCTCGGGCAGCAGCAGGTCGGCCAGATCCTCGACGCGCTCGACCGGCGCGACATCCGCGGCGCTGGCACCGCCCTGGCGGTTGTCCACGACCTTGGTCTTGAACTTACGCAGCTGGCGGGTGACCTTATCGGCGGAGAGGTCGATGGCGGCGTACATATCTGCACCGTGCTCGGCAACGCGAATCACCGAACCGCGGGCGCGAACCGTAACCTCGACGATTGCCGGGTTGGGGTTCGAGGGGTTCTTCTCATAGCGAAGTACAACGTCGACCGTCATGGGCTCGATATCGAAAACCTTGAGCGCCTCGCCGATCTTCTCATCCACATGCGCACGCAGAGCATCGGTTACCGTCGTCTTGCGTCCAGAAACCTTGATATCCATACGTGGCTCCAATCTGCCTCGGGGACTTACTGTACTGGCTATGTACCCATTGCCGTGCATTTAATCACGCGGATTCCTAAAGACCCGAATAACGATTGCTTGATACCGCATACCGAAGTCTCGCACTTTTCCGTGGCAAAGTGCGCTATAGAAGGGAGCCGACGGCTTTGTATTTGGTCCCGAAAATTGGCTTTGACCTGCTGGTTTTATAGGGATGAAAAAGCCGGGCTCCCCTATTGGGGAAGCCCGGCAGTGCGTGTTGAAACCGTGAAGAGGCGTCCTTTCCAACGTATAGGAGACACCACCCCTAGCAATAACTAGCTATTAAGTTTGTTAATGTCGTCGTCGGTGATGGTGCCTTCCTGGCTGGACGATTTGTCCTCGGAGGATGCGGTCTCATTGTTGGAATCGGAGGACTCGCTGCCGGAAGACGTGGTCTCACTGGACTCAGAGTCACCCGGCTGCACGTTAGCGCCCGAAACCGTCTTAGTGGTGAGGTCGTAGGGCATCCTGCCATACCAGACAGAGTGGACCGCCTCGAGCGTGCCGTCGGCCGTAATACCGTCGAGGGCATCGCTCACGGCACGGCACAGTTCGTCATTGGACGAGAGGCCCGCAACACCAAGCGTCGAGGGCGCCTCGAGCGAACCGGCATAGGAGACCTCGCTCATCAGGCGTGCAAGGTAGCCGCCGGCCGTGGAGTCGCAGATTACATAGTCGACCTCGCCGGACTCGAGTGCCTCAAAGCACTCGTTGATGTTGGAGTAAGTCTTTTGGTTGGCGGCGATGCTCTGCTTAGCAAGCGCCTCCTGCGAGGCCGAGGACATCTGGACACCCAGAGTAGACGTGTTAAGGGTATCGGTGGAAACGCTTAGCGACCCACCATCGCTGGTTTTACCGAACACGGAAGCGGCATCGTACAGGCAGGTGCCGAGCGAGCTAACGTCCCCGTCCGTGGAGTTGATCTCGCCGATAAAGATATCAGCCTTTTTGTCGCCGAGCGCGGAACCTGCCGAGGACGCATCGACAAAGGCGACCTTAAGGCCCATGCGGCTTGCAAGGGCGCGGGCGGCGTCAACCGCATACCCCGTGAGCTCGCCGTCGGCGTCCTGCATGGCCTGCGGCGCATCGGAGGTATCGAGGGCAACCGTCAGGGTTCCGGGAGTGACCAGAGCATCGTCCGACACCGCCGGCGTGACGGTCTCGTACTCGATCTGGTCAATCGTGGGAGTCGTGAACGTAGACAGCGGGTTGAACGCGCATCCGCTCAGGCCCAAAACGGCGATGACCGCTGCGGTCCCAGCACCTAACCGAGCCGCGTGCATCAAGCTGCCCCTCACCATGTCCACTACCCTGCCTTCTGTGTCGTATACGATCCGTGCGTTGCGCGGAATATCAGGTTGTTCCCACCAGCTGACCTGGTATTTGACCCCACACTTGCGCACCGGGGCGTTTGCTCGGGAGGCCGCAGCCACCTTCACGACTGGCCCGCTCGCCCGCGAGGCGGTATTGCCCCAAAGAAAGTAGAACGGACGGTGCGGCTTACATCTAGGACGCGCCATGATCGCGCCGCGCGCACGCGGTCGCTTACGTGGATCCCTTTGACCGCGTCTGTCTTGGACTAGGACGGGCATTTCGTCCGTCCGCAACCACAGCCTGGTAGGAACGTAGCGCATTATAGCTAAGTTCAAGCTAAAGTTTAAGGTTAGGGGCGTCATTCGCATCGCGAGTACAGATTTTGCAGGTCGGAGTGGGCTATTCGTGCCCCTATGAAGCCCGGAGCTCCCCTACGGGGAGCTCCGGGGCGCCCTTCTTAGGGTGCCCTGGTCAAAATATGGCAAATATGAGTACTGCCACCAATTTAGTAACAGGCAATTTTGGCCTCTCGGACAGATTTTGCGCTCAGTGTCGCCAACCTGATGCTTAGTTATTCTACATTTGTTTATTATTTTCTTACTTTACACCGCCTCCAAGTCCTAAATTCCTTGATTTTGCTGTTACTGATTTAGTGACAGTACTCATATTTGCCATATTTTGGCCAGGGCATATGATTAACCCCCTATTTTCGATACGATATTAGACCGGCTTAAGCCCAAAACACACCCGCAGCGTGTTAAGCAACGCCTCTTGCTTCTTTCTGCGGGCATCGACGCGATTCCGGTACCGCTTTCGCATACGCTGGTGGATGCGCCATGCGAGCGCTTCCATCGCTTCCATGTCGCAAAGCATTTCGTTGTTGACCGTTGCGACCTCGATTCCCATAGTAATCAAGCCCGTGTTGCGTTTTTCATCATGGATACGTCCCCTCCGAGAGGAATGGCCCAGCTCACCGTTGTATTCCAGGTCAAACCGGGCCGCTTCTTGATACGCATCGCAAACTGCATGAGGCATCCCCGAGATTGCCTGCGCACGGTCATCGAACTCGATCTTGTAGTCGGTCTTAAAAGGTCCGCAGGCAAACCCGCCATAGGAAAACGGAAGCGAAAACAGAGCGAGCATGATGCACTCCATGGGCGAGAGCAGGTTTTCTGACAAGTAGGGACACAGACGCTGCAATTGTTTGGCCGTGCTTCCCTTGCATGTCGTAAGGTAATCTGCCAGGCGATCGGGCGTCAGCACCGGTTCGACTTCAAAGTAGCCCACGTCTGCTGGCTGGTCCTTGTCCTTTGCAAGTTTATTCGTAACAGGCGAGGTGTAGGGAGGCAGATACTTCCCGCGGTCGCTCAGTGAAATCTTAGAGCACAGCTCCTGGGCCAGGGCAAACGCCTGGATGCAGCCGACCTCGCGCGCAACGGCAACACAAAGGGCCTCGGGAGATAGGCTGTACACCCCCGGTTCCACCTCTAGAATCGAGCCGGCGGGCAACCCGGAACACACGGACCAGCCTACGCCAGGCATGCGGCGGCGCTGCGCCGCAGATCCCACCAGCAAGCACAGATCTTCTTGCACCTCGCCACTTTTGGCTCCAATTCGCACCAAGTCAGGAAGATAGATATCCTCGGTCGAGGGCGACGACGTGTGCAGCACACGGCGCTCTTCATCGGGATTAAGGTCCTTCCAGCTGATATAGCCCATCTGCCGGCGCTCGGCGCGCATCATGCGCAGCGCTGAAGCGCCTGTTAGGATTACGGAAGCCGCTAGCTGTTCGCCTGTCGGCTCGTTGCGCCGCTCAATCTTCACTGCCACAAAACCACCCCTACCAAACACGTGCGATAGCAAGGCCATCGACTGCCGCAGCGCCGGCACGCTTGAGCTCCGCCGAGGCTGCTGCCATGGTCGCGCCCGTGGTGATAACGTCATCGATAAGCAGTAGGCGGCGGCCGCGCACGTCCTCAACCGTCTCGTACATGCCTTGGGCACGCTCGCGACGCTCCTCACGACCGAGTTCGCGCTGGTCGCCATGCCCGTACTTGACGAGGGCATCGAGCAGGGGAACACCCGACAGCTCGCAAAATGGGCGCGCAATGGCCTCCATATGATCGAAACCACGCCGCCGAAACGCTGCCGCCGTCGCAGGCACAAACACCACCGCATCCGCACCGGACAGCACACCTCCTAAGCGATCGGGCGCTACGACCTGGGCATGCAGGGCGGTGTCGTAGAGCAGCTCCGCCAGATACGGAGCCAGACGTCGCTCGCCCGCATCCTTGTACGCTTTAATGATGCGCGGCAGCGGATGCGCATAGACGGCGCACGCCAGGCAGCGATCGAGCGCCTCCGCCATTGCCGAGGACGTGCCCTCGACCGAACACTCAGTGCACAGCAAATCCCCAAACGGGGCGCCGCATCGGGTGCAGCTATGACGTGGGTCGATGAGCGTGAGCGCAGCCAGGCAGTCTTGGCAAATAAGCGTACCGGCGCGCTCGCAGCCGGCACATCGTGTTGGCGACAATGCCTCGAGCGCCTCGCGTGCCACCCGCTCGGCAAACGGTAGTAATTCGTCCGCAAACGGTAGGGCACCGGCACCCTGCAGACAGCTCAATATGTTCAGATGGCTCTTCACGACACAACCCTCCCTACGTTCGATCGCAGGGAGGGTTGTTGATTCAGCGCTATGGTACCCCGACGCGATTGGGGCAAGGCTGGTTAAATCCGCTCGCGGGCGTTATTCGCCGGCAGGCGGTTGTGGTGCAGACGAAGACGGGGCCGAGCCCTCGCCACCATCCTGGCGCGGCTTGCGGGAACGGCGACGGCGACGGCGCTTTTGACCCTGGTCGGCCGAGCCCTCGCCACCGCGATCCTCGCGCGGCTCGCGCTCGTCGCGAGCGGCGCCACGCGAAGCCTTGGCAGCCGCTCCCCCGCCATCTCCGGGACGACGGCGCGTGACCTTGACCTCGCCATCCGAGACCTGATCGGCAACGGAGGGCACTGAGGGCTTCTGCTGCGCGCCCGAGGAATGGCGACGACGCGGACGCGGCGCGCGCTCCTCCTCGCCACGTGACTTGCCGCCCTTGTCGGCAGGCGCGTCGGAGGCCGAGGCGCCCTTGGAAGCGGCACCAGCCTCGCGAGCAACTGCGGCGCGGAAGGCGTCCTCGCGCTCCTCGCTCGACAGATGACGGCGACGACGGCGCGTGGGGTTCATGCCACCGCCGCGGTTTTGCTGCTGGGGCTGTTGAACCTCGCGCTCGCGAGCTCCGTTCTTGCCGGCGGCTGCGGCCTCGCCGGCATCGGCAGAGCCCGCACGCTTGCGGCGGCGACGGCCACCGGCGGTATCCTCGACCTCAGGCGCCTCGGCCTTGCTGCGGCCCTTTCCGCGGCCACGGCCCTCGCCCTGCCCCTGACCGGCGCGAGCATCGGATTCAGCATCGCGACGACGGCGCTTGGGCATCGACGTACCGGCCAGACGGTCGGCGCTCGACAGGCCATCGCCCACGTCGACGCCGTTCTCGCGGTCGAGCTCCATAAGCGCCAGACGCATCTCGGGCGACTCGATGCGCTCGAGCACGTCGCGCGTCACGCAGTCGGGGCGGCAGTTGCAGCCCTGCTCGGCGGCCTTCTTTTTGCAGCCCTCCGAGCAGGTCATATCGGCCAGGTTGACCTTAAAGACTTTGCCGTTCTCCAGACGCAACACCAGCTGCTCGCGCGGCGTGTCATATTCCTGGATACGCGCCTTGCCGAGCGGCGTATCGATGAGCGTCTTCTTTTTGGGCGCACGGCTCTTAAAGTCCTTGTACGCTTCGAACTCATAGCGCAGGCAGCACATCAGGCGACCGCAAACGCCGCTGATCTTGGAGGAATTGAGCGGCAGGTCCTGCTCTTTTGCCATGCGGATCGAGACGGGCTCAAACTGTCCGCCAAAGCGCGTGCAACAGAGCTCCTGGCCGCACTGGGCATAGCCGCCCACCAGGCGAGTCTCGTCGCGCACGCCGATCTGGCGCATGTCGACGCGAATGTGCAGCGTCGAGGACAGATCCTTGACGAGCTGGCGAAAATCGACGCGCTCCTCGGCCGCAAAGTAGAACACGGCCTTCTCGCCGCCAAACAGGTACTCGACGCCCACCGGCTTCATCTCGAGGTCGAGTTCTTTGACCAGACGGCGGAAATCGACCATGGCCTCGTCGCCCTGGATGGCAAGATCGTCGGCAAGCTGCAGGTCGATGTCGCTCGCCACGCGCAGCACGGGCTTGAGCGGCTGACCGATCTCGTCTTGCGGCACCTCGAAGGGATCGGCCGTAACCAAGCCGATCTCGGTTCCGCGCTCGGTGGAGCAAATGGCATAATCGGCCTCGAGGATATCCAGGTCCTGCGGGTCAAACCACAGGTCGCGCGAGGCGTAGGTAAACTTAACGGGTACGACTAACGGCATTTCAGTGCCTTCCTGATATCGAACAGCATGACCTCGATGGCCAGCTGGGGAGTAACGTTTCTGGCGATGTTGTGCTCGGCGGTTGCGACCGCCTCGAGCGCCTGGGTGGCACCCGCAACATTCGTCGCAGCGGCAAGCCGACCGATCGTGTCACGCACGTCTTCGTTCACCACGTCGGCCGCCTCGTCCTGAAGTGTCAGCAGCACGTCGCGCATGAGCGTCCGCGCGCTCGCCAGCGCTTCCATGATACCCGAACGCTCGCGCGCGTTGAGTTCGCGCTTGTTGCGGTCCTCAAGCTGCTTCAATGCTCCACGCGACAGGTAGTCGGCATTTTGCTCGAGTACCTTTTCCTGCGTGGACTTGACCTCGGCGAGCGGCGCCTTGACGGCGACGATGAGCGACTTGGCGCGACTGAGCACGTCGGCCTCGTCGGCGGCAATGAGTGAGTCGATGGCACGGACCATCTGACGGCGGGCGTCCTGGCGCTCGGCGCTCTTAAGAAACTCGATGCCGCGTGTGGGGCTTCCCGCCACGGCGACCGCCATGCGGCAACGCGCGGGGTCCTGGCCGGTGGCGCGGCTCACGGCCTGCGCGGCGACGGCGGGCGACACCAGCCGAAACGGCACGCACTGGCAGCGGCTCACGATGGTGGGCAGCATCACGTCTGCCGAGGTGCCCAGCAAGATGAACATAACGCCCTCGGGCGGCTCCTCGAGTGTCTTGAGCAGTGCGTTGGCGGTGTTGGCGCGCAGTTGCTCGGCACGGTCGATGATGTAGACCTTGGCCTTGGCGCGAATGGGTGCCAGCGGCACGTCATCGAGCAGCTCGCGGGTCTGGGCAATAAGATAGCCCGTGGCGCTCTCGGGCGTGTAATAGTGCACGTCGGGATGCGTATGCCGAGAGACGCGCACGCAACTGTCGCATGCGCCGCAGCCGTCCTGCTCGCACAGGAAGGCTTGGGCGAGCGCCCACGCGGCATCGAGCTTGCCCGCGCCGGGCGCGCCCAAAAACAGGTAGGCGTGCGATGCACGGCCGCTGGCGACGGCATTGGTCAAAAAGTCGCGCACGCGCTCTTGGGTGTCGAGCTTGGCCAGCAGGCTTGCCTGAGCGGGGGCCATGTTACTCGGCCTCCTTGGCAAGCGCGGCGGCGACAGCATCCTGGGGGATATCGAGACCGTACGCGCGAACCTGCTCGACCGTCTTCTCGAAAACTACCTCGACGGTCGTAGTGGCGTCGATGAGCTTTACGCGGTTTGGCTCCTCGGCAGCAATGGCGCAAAACCCCTCGTAGACACGCTCCTGGAATGCCATGCCCTTAGCCTCCATGCGATCTGCCGCGCCACGGGCTGCCATGCGTAGCGCCGCCTGCTCGGGCGTGATGTGGTAGACGAGTGTGAGCGCCGGGTGCGTTCCCGCGACGGCCAGGTTGTTGGCGTCGCGCACCATCTGGCGATCGAGGCCGTCGGCAAACGCCTGGTAGCAGGTCGTGGAATCGTAGAAGCGATCGCACAGGACCACCTTGCCGGCAGCGAGGGCGGGGGCTATGACCTCGTGCACCAGCTGGGCACGCGCGGCCTCGTAGAGCAACAGCTCGCAGGTATCGCCCATCGCCATATTGGCGGGGTCGAGCAGCAGGGCGCGGATCTTTTCGCTGATGGCGGTGCCGCCCGGTTCGCGCAGGCTCACAACCTGGTGGCCAGCGAGCTCGAGCGCGCGAGCAAGCAGGCGCGCCTGCGTGGACTTGCCGGCACCGTCGACGCCCTCGAGCGTGATAAAGCTATGTTGAGCGGGCTCAAAAGCCATGGACGCAGCCCCTTCCTACAAGGCGCGTAAATGCGGATATATCAACCAAGCCATGATACCCCAGGGACAGGCGCGCCCCAACGATTAGCCGGCAGTTAGGGACGTTCCTAAACTGCCGGCAGATAAGGAACGTCCCTAACTGCCGGCTTCTTGGGGCAGTGGGTATAATCGTCGTATTGCATTGAAATGTGGCGAAAGGAGTGGCAATGTCTCGGTATTGCGCCTCGTGCGGCAAGCTTCTTGAAGATAATGCCAAGTTCTGCACCTCGTGCGGTGCACCCGTTGAGCAAACAGCCGCGAGCGATAGCCAGCCCGCTTTTGAGCAGACCGGCTCCCTTGATACGCCGCAAGCCAAGGCGGACGACCCCCTCGCCTATAGCCCCGACCCCGCCGCAAGGACCGAGGCCGTCGAGACCACGCAGCGCATACCCGTCGCGAGCGGCTCGCCCCAACAGCAGCCGGCTCCCGCATACGCGCCCGCTTCGCCACAGACCCCCGCTCCCAAAAAGAGCGGCACCGGGCCGCTTATCGCCGTTATCGTTGTGCTGGTGGCGATCATCATCGCCCTGGTCATCTTCTTTGCGATCAGACCGTTCGACAACGCCGCCACGCAGACGACTGCCGAGGTAGCTAAGCTGCACCATGACGTCGACGACGATGACCTAAAGCCTCTCGGCAATCCCAACAGCCTGTACGACGATGATGACGATGACGACGAGGATGGCGGCGAAGCAACGCTCTCCGAGCAGAACCTCTACCGTCGCCTGAGCGAATACTACGACCTGCTCGAAGATCTCGACAGCCAGGTCCGTGGCTGCGCGCAGAACTTCAACGGCAACTATCTGGAAGAGGATCGAACCACCCGTCAAAATCTCGCCGACGTCGCCGAGCGCACGGAGGACACCATCGAGCAGTATTACGACATCGTCGAGGACCTGGACGTCCCGACGAGCTCCAAGAACTACAGCTCCTGGAAGGATATCATCGCCCTGTACGACGACCTGGATCACCGCATTGACGCAATCTGTGATGCCTGGGAGATCAGCCTGAAATACGCCAAGCCTGCGGACCACAAGAATGAGATCGTGGCGCCGCTGTCGCGCGACAACGTGGCGGGCACCAATGACAATAAGTACCGCCTAGACTTTGAGGAGCGCTATCCCGGCGCTAAGCCTGTCGAGGTGAACTAGTCGCATGCGACGTTCTTAAACGACTAGTCATTAAAGAACGTCCCCAATGACTACCTGAGGCGGCAGTTGGGGACGTTCCTAAACTGCCGGCAGAAAAGGACAGTCCTTGCCAACCCGGACGGCAAACCGGCCAATCGGCAAGGGCTGTCCCCGATCGCTAGTCGTTTAAGAACATCCACGACGACCGGGTGGCAAGGAGTCTCCCCAAGCACCGGCTGGAAAGGAACGTCCCCAGGTGACGGGTCGTGGATAGGCGTGGATTTGGCGCTGATGCGGTCTCAGTCATAGAAAAATCCTCTCCGCCCACAGATAAGCAGACAGAGAGGATGGCACCCGCTGAAATGGATTCGAAATCGAGCGGACTGACCGCCTACTCTTGTTTGGTTCGTTCAATAACCTTTTTGAGAGCCTTTATCAACTTGCAAACGAGATAGATCACCGCAGCGACGATCCCGATCTCAACCAGAACTATTGCCAGGAGGGAAACCTCTCCGCCAATGTTGATCTTGCCCAACACGCCCATATTGAATCACGCTAGATATGTATGCAGCCGAGAGCCATTTATTTCAGCTCCAAGAGTATAAGTCGCAGACGCCATACCGCCTACTCCGGTAAAAAGAAAGCTCCACTTTGTTCGTTTGGAAGAAAAACTCTTACTGAAATTCGATAAGGCACCGCCAACGGAAGATGCTTTATGGCCCCACCACGATGTAATGTTGTAGTTCTTGATTGATATCCAGTACTCAGCATCGAGCACTCCAGTATAGAAGTAAACCTTCCAATTCCCATCAGTAGCGTTGTAGTAGCCGTCCCAAATCGGGGCAACATCAGCTTGCTCTTTCTCTATCCCAAAAACACCTGTAGAGCCATCTGACAGCTCGATAGTACGTTCTTGTTTCGGCCCATCATTCAAATCGAAGCATGCGTCGGCGGGCGTCAAATACTCAGAAGCATTTGCGGAGGGCAATAAAATAAATCCGGTGGCGAAAAATAGGACAACCATTGCTAACAACAACTTGGGCATTTTTTTCATCATGTCCTCCTGTCACGTGTCATATGTAACGACAGCCGCGGCAATTTAATTATCGCCTGGTTCTGACAATTTATTTTCCGGCACAGCAACTAATCCGCAAAAGGCGCCATTTTGTCCGTTAGCGGTTTCTTTTTTATCAACAGACGACCAGGTTCCGACAACTATGTATCGGGGGCGCTCTTAAACGGCTGGTCGTTGGGCGCACTCTTTCGCCGCCCGGCAGAAAAGGAACGTCCCTAACTGCCGGATAAAAAACGAGCGAGGATCTTGAGGTCCTCGCTCGTTTTTGTTCTAGGTGATGTTTCGACCGTGCGGCTACTTGTCGGCAGCGGTCTTTTTGGCAGTCGACTTCTTCGCAGTTGACTTCTTCGCGGTCGTCTTCTTGGCGGCAGTGGCTTTCTTAGCCGTCGTCTTCTTGGCCGCCGTCGTCTTCTTTGCCGTGCTCGCCTTGGTTGTGGTCTTGCGACCGCGGGCGGGCTTCTTCTCCTTGGTCGGGCAGTCCATGTTGACGCAGATACGCCACGGACCGCGCGCCGTGTTGACCACCACGATGGGGGCGCCGCACTCGGGACAGGTCTCGCCCGTCGCCTCGAGCTTGCCACGCGCCGGCAGCGGATAGCTCACGCCGCAGTCATCGTAGTTGGTGCAGCGGATAAAGCGCTTGCCGCTCTTCTCGCTCTTGTGCGCGATCAGGTCGCCATGGCGTCCGGCCTCGGCACACACCTTGCACTCGCCCACTTTAAGGTCGGGCTCGTAGTTGGTGGGGCACGTCGGGTTCACGCAGATCTCGAAAGCCTTCTGGCGGAACGGCTGACACTTGATGCGCGGCGCACCGCATTCGGGGCACACGGCGGCCTCGCCCTCGAGCGGGCTCACCTTGACGCCGCTCGGGACCGGATAGGTCACGTCGCAGTCGGGCCAGCCCATGCAGCCAATGAAGCTGCCACGGGTCTTGGCGCTCGTCTTCATAACCAGGTCCTTGCCGCACTTGGGGCAGGCGCCCACGCGCGCATCAGCCGTGACGGCGTCGCTGATGGCGTCGCCGAGCTCCTGCGTATGCTTGAGCAGCTCGTCGAGCACGCCGGCCAGCAGCGCACGCGAGTGCGTCACGACATGCTCTTCGGTGTCCTCGCCGCGCTCGACGCGAGTCATGTCGCCGTCGAGCTCGCTGGTCATATCGGGGCTCGTTATGCGCGGGGCAAACTGCGTCAGCGCGTCGATGATGGCGATGCCCAGCTGGCTCGGCTCAACGGGATCGTTTTTGAGATAGCGCACGGCATACAGGCGCTCGATGATGCTCGCGCGCGTGGACTTGGTGCCCAGGCCGCGCTTTTCCATCTCCTGCACGAGCTTGCCCTGGCTGTAGCGCGCGGGCGGCTCGGTCTGCTTGGCCTCAAGCTTAATGTCGAACACGTCGACCGTGTCGCCCTGCTCCAGCGGCGGCATCTGCTCGTCGCGCTTAAGGCCGTACGGGTAGGCCTCGCGGAAGCCCGGGGTCACGAGCACGTCGCCCGAGGCCACGAACGGCTCACCGTTCACGTCGAGCTCGAGCTTAGTGTTTTCGATGGTCGCGGGACCCATAAGCGTCGCCAGGAAGCGGCGGGCAATGAGGTCGTAGAGCTTGCGCTGGCCGCCATCGAGCGTGGACGGATCGCCTTCGCCCGTGGGGTAGATGGGCGGGTGGTCGGTGGTCTCGACTTTGCCGCGCGTGGGCTTCATGGGGCCGGCGAGTACCTTTTTGCACACGGGCGCCAGCGCCGGGTTGATCTTTGCCAGGTCGCTCACCACGGCGCCCAGATCGAGCGTCGCAGGGTACACGGTGTTGTCGACACGCGGATAGCTGATGAGGCCCGCCATGTAGAGGGACTCGGCGATGCGCATGGTACGTGCAGGTGAGATGCCCTCGGCCGCGGCGGCAGCCTGCAGCGAGGTCGTCGCAAACGGGGTGGGCGGCTGCTGCTTGCGGGAGCGCTTGGTCACCGCGGCGACGGTTGCCGTCGTAGCGCCGTCGACGTGGCCGTACGCCGTCTCGGCAGCATCTTTATCGGTAAAACGTGCCGTCTTGTGCGCAATCTTAAAGCGGTCATCCTCGGCAGCACCCTGAGCGGCACCCATGCCGCGAATCTGCCAATAGTCCTCGGGCACAAACGCCATGCGCTCGCGCTCGCGCTCGACCACCAAGGCAAGCGTCGGCGTCTGCACGCGGCCGGCGGAGCGCACGTTGCCAAAGCCGCCAAACTTGGCGAGCGTCAGGTAGCGCGTGAGCACCGCACCCCAAATGAGGTCGATGTGCTGGCGGCTCTCGCCGGCGTCGGCCAGATTCTGGTCGAGCGAGACAAGATTATCGAAGGCCTGCGTAATCTCGGCCTTGGTAAACGAAGAATACTGGGCGCGGGCGACCGGCAAGTCGGGCGCAACCTCGCGCACCTTGTTGAGGGCGTCCGAACCGATCAGTTCGCCCTCGCGGTCGAAGTCCGTGGCGATAATGACGCTGTCGGACTTCTTGGCAAGGTTCTTGAGCGAGCGGATGAGCTCCTTCTCGGCCGGCAGCTTAATGACGGGCGCCCAGGTGAGGTAAGGCAGGCTCTCGAGCTTCCAGCCCTTGATGGAGATACCATCGGCAAGAAACGGCTTGCGCTTGGTGTCGTAGGGCGGACGTGCCAGGCCATCGGGCATATCGGCCGGCAGCATCTCGCCGTCCTCGGTGACCGAATACCAGCCCAGCTTTTTATCGAACAGCACGCTGTCGCAAAAATCGGGCGCAAGGATGTGACCGGCAAGGCCGATCGTCACGCACTCCTCGCCCTTCCACTCAAAACGGTAGATGGCGGTGTTGTACACCTTGTCCTTTTTGGGCTTGCCCGTGGACAGACGCTCGGCAATCTGACGCGCGGCGTCGTTTTTCTCGGCGATGATGAGCTTCAAAAGAGGCTCCTATCTCGTATCTCTGCGGCTACGCCCGCCCGTATGGCGGCCGACTTACGCCCTTGCTTGCTCAATCTGCCCGATGAGCCAATCGCACCAGGCATCCATGCCCTCGCCCTTGTGCGCGCTCACGGCAAACCGCGGCGCCTGCGGATTGAGGTCATCGAGTGTCTTAGTATACCTATCCATGTCAAAATCGAAAGCCGGGGCCACGTCGACCTTATTGAGCAGCTGCGCGCCGGCGTGCTGGAAGATGCCCGGGTACTTGATGGGCTTATCGTCGCCCTCGGGCACCGAGAGGATCATGATGGACAGGTTCTCGCCCAAGTCAAAGTCGACCGGGCAGACCAGGTTACCCACATTTTCGATAAAGATGACGTCGATGTTCTCCAGACCGACGGCCTGGTCGAAGGCGTCGACGGCCTCCATGATCATGTTGCCCTCGAGGTGGCACAGGCCGCCCGTGTTGATCTGGATGGCGGGCATGCCGGCTTCCTTCATGGTGATGGCGTCGACGTCCGAGGCGATATCGCCCTCGATAACGGCACAGCGCAGGCTGGCTTTGTCACGCAAGCGCTCGTTGGTGCCCAGAATCGTGGTGGTCTTACCCGAGCCAGGGCTCGACAGCACATTGATCACGTAGGTGTTCGTCTGCTCAAACCGCTGACGCAGCTGATCTGCCAGGCGCTCGTTGCGCGACAGAATCGGCGACGCGATATCAATCGTTTTCTCGGCCATACTTAGCGCTCCTTACTTTGGCCCTTTTATACCCCATCGCTAGATGGCGAGCGTGCTAATCGTCGGGGGTCTCGATCTCGATACTTGCGATGTCGAGTTCGCGGCCATGCAGCAGACGCACGTTGGCACCGCCACATTGGGGACAACGGCAATGGAAACGGTCGTGCTCAAAGACCTCACCGCAGTCCAGACACTCGCTTTGTGGATGGACTTCCTCCACGGCAAGCTCGCAGCCGCGCGTGAGCGAGTCCTCGTCGCGAAACGTCTCCCACGCAAAGTCAAGCGCCTCGCGCACGACCTCGGTCATATCCCCGATACGCAGCGTTACCAAAACGGCGCGCGAGGCCCCCGCCCCAAGCGCCGCGCGAATCACTGTATCGAGTATGCCGTTGACAATGCCAACCTCGTGCATACCGATTTACTCCTCGTCGTCCTCGTCGTCCGAGAACAGGTCCAGACGGCTCACGAACAGGCCCTCCTTGCCCTCGCGCGCGGTAATGACCACGCGAGCAATGGCGAGCGAAATCTCGTAGAGCGAGAGCAGGGCGCCATACATGAGACCCAGCGTAACGGGCGAGCCGTCGGGCGTAATCACAGCCGAGCCCACAAGCAGGCCTACGTACACGTAGCGCCAGGCGCTGCGGAAGGCCGCATAGGACACGATGTGAAAGACGGACAGATAGAAGATGATGAGCGGCAGCTCAAACGCCACACCAAAGCCGATCATAAAGAGCAGCTCCATGTTGACGTAGTTCTCCAGGTCGGGCAGCGCCGTAGCGACGGCCGAGGTCTCGCCGATGAGCCACTCAAAGCCCGCCGGGATGATGATGAAATAGCAGAAGATGGCACCCAGGAAGAACAGCACCGTCGAGGCGAGCACCGTGGGCACGACCCACTTGCGCTCGTTGGGGCGCAGCGCCGGCAGGAAAAATGCCAGGATCTGCCAGATGATCATGGGCGTGCACATGACCACGGCCATCTTGATGGCCAGCGAGAAGCGCAGGCCAAAGCCGCCGAGTGTGGTGGTGATGTAGAACTTACCGTCCGGCACAAACGAGCGGATGGGGTCTTCCAGGATATCGAGCACCACGGGCGTGGCAAAGTACAGCACGATGGCGGCGGCAAACACCGACACGACCACGATGGTCAGGCGGCGACGGAGCTCTCCCAAGTGATCGAAGAGCGGCATACGAGCAGGTCCGATAGGCATTACTCATCGCCTCCCTTCGGGGCGTCGGCGGCAGCAGTCTCGGCAGCGTCCTCGGCCTCGAGCTCGCGAGCGAGCTGGTCGACGACGGCCTTGCGCTTGCGGGGACGACGGGCGTAGAGGTCAGCCGTCGTGGGCTCTGCCGGCTCGGGCTCGGGCTCTGCAGCAGGCTCGGGCTCGACGGCAGGCTCGGCGGCAGCGGCAGGCTCGGCCTCGGCGGCAGCGGCCTCGGACTCCTCAGCAGCACCCTCGCCCTCGGCGGCAGCCTCGCTCGCGGCCTTCTCGGCAGCAAGGCGGGCACGACGCTCGGCAAAGGTCTCCTTCTTGGCGGGCGCTACCGTCTCGGCGGCATCCTCGTCCGCATCGGAATCGTCATCGACGGCAGCCTTCTTGGGCTTGACCGGAGCCGAAGCGGCCTCGCTCACCGGATCGATGATCTCAGACTGGACAACCGCCGTCATCTTTTCCTGCGTCTCGCGGAACTGACGGATGGCACGGCCGATCGTACGGCCCATCTGCGGGAGCTTATCCGGGCCAAACAGCAAAAAGCCGAAGACCACGATGATTGCCAGCTCACCTTCTCCAATACCAAACACACATACCTCCAAGGCTCGATGTGATTCGAGCCCGCACCGCGCCATTCGGCCGGAACTCGTCTATTCATTCGGTCAAGTATAGCGCCCGGACGCCAAAACGTCCGAGCGCATCACAAACATATGCCAAACGGCACGCCCTTTTGGGGGCAAAGATTATGCAGCGGTGATCGAAATCTCCTGGTCGACGCCCAACAGCTGAACCACGCGCATCACCGGGGGCTGCACGTTGACGCAGCTAAAACGCTTACCATGATCAGCTGCGTGGTGTGCGGCGCCCACAAGCACGCCAATGCCCGTCGAATCGATGTAGCTCACCTGGGCAAAATCGAGCTCAACGGCCTCAGTGGGCTGCTCGAGCGCCAGGTCGATGGCATTGCGCAGGCTATCGGCGTTAGAGATATCGATCTCACCGGTCACCTTAATGGTGTAGAGCTCTGGCGTGGGGTTTGTGGAAATACCCAAATCCATGTATACGCTCCTTTACGTATCGAAAGTGCGGATAGTACTAGGCGCGGACTTGCGGGGCCCTACGCGTTAGGCGCGCTCGGCACGCGCAAGCTCGGCAGCGACAAGCTTAACGGCCAGCACCAGCACATCGAGCGCGGCCTCCAGGTCCTCGACCGTGGGATAGCTCGGCGCGATGCGGATGTTGGTGTCGCGCGGGTCCTTGCCATAGGGCCAAGTGGCACCGGCCGGCGTGAGCTTGACGCCCAGGTCGGCGCAAAGCGCGGCGACCTTTTGGGCCGAGCCCTCGGGACCATCGAAGCTTACAAAGTAGCCGCCGCGGGGGTGCGTCCAGGTGGCGCAGCCCGTGTCGCCCAGGCCCTCGGTGAGCTTGCGCTCGACGGCCTCAAAGCGCGGGCGCAGGAACTCGGCATGCTTTTTCATGTGCTCCTTAACCGCCTCGATGGTGGGAAGGAAGCGCACGTGACGCAGCTGGTTGAGCTTGTCGGCGCTGATGAGGCCAGCCTTCAGGCGCTTGGAGAACTCCGCGATAACCGCGGGGCTCGCACCGATAAAGCCGATGCCGGCGCCCGGGAAGGTGATCTTGGACGTCGAGGCAAAGGCCACCACACGGTCCTCGGTGCCCGCCGCGCGAGCGAGGTCAAAGATGTTTGCGAGCTCGTCGGTCTCGTCGTACAGGTCGTGCACGCAGTAGGCGTTGTCCCAGAAGATGCGAAAATCGGGCGCGGCCGTGGGCATCTCGACCAGGCGACGCACGGTGTCCTCGCTAAAGGTGATGCCCGTGGGGTTGGAATACTTGGGCACGCACCAGATGCCCTTGATGGAATCATCGGCGGCAACGAGGCGCTCAATCTCGTCCATATCGGGGCCGTTGTCGGTCATCGCGACGGGAACGTTCTCGATGCCCAGGTCGGCGGTGATGCCAAAATGACGGTCGTAGCCGGGGACGGGGCACAGGAACTTGACCTTCTTGCCGTCGTGCGCGGCCTCGTAGGCATCCCAGGGCTCGCTGCCGCACGAGCCGCAGCGCCAGAACATGCCGGCGATGTCATGCTCGATCAGGAGGCTCGATGAGCCCAGCACGAGCGTCTGCTCGGCGGGGCAGCCCAGGAACTCCCCTGCCAGCTTGCGAGCCGAGGGAATGCCCTCGAAGCAGCCGTAGTTGGAGCAGTCGACATTGCCGTCGTGCAGATCGGCATCGGCATTGAGGATATCGAGCATGGGTCGAGAGATGTCCACCTGGGAGGGCGACGGCTTGCCGCGGGCCATGTCGAGCGCCAGGCCCTTGGCCTTGACCTCGGCGACCTCGGCTTTGAGCGCCTCGATGGCGGCATCGAGTTCGGTGGTTTCCATCTTCTGGTAGATCGTCTGCATGGGGTGCGACCTTTCGCGAAGCGGTACGTTGCAGTTCGTCTAAGTATAGACCGCCATCGTCGCAACGTTATGAAGCCGTGATAGATTAAGTTCATCGCAATCAATTACGAATCGCCGCGCATGCCGGCGTGGGGCGCCCAAGGAGGCACTATGGAGTACGGATCGTTTCAGGCCGAGGAATTCGGCGACTTGCAGCGCCTGGTCGACGGACTGTTTTACGACCGCCACGCCATCGACCGCCTGGATCTGATCGTACAGGCCGAAATCTTGGACCTGGCGCCCGACCTCATGGAGATCGTGAACCTTTTGCCGCCCGGCTACTACGACCGCCAGTCACTTTGCGACCAGCTCAACTCCGCCTTGGCCGCCCACGGCTGGGGCGCCGTCTACGGAACGGTGGAATAAGCCTCGAGGCCGGCGATTTGGCCCGCTTCCCGACCTTGGCGAGGCTTGTTTTAGGGCTTGTGGCCAAAAAAGGGCAAATATGAGTACTGTTACCTTTTTAGTAGCAGCGATTCTTGGTCGAAATCGGCAAAACTCGACTTGAAACTTCCTAATCACCGTCAGCTAGCGCCAAATTGGAAGTCGATGGTCACTCATTAACGTACAGTTCTTATAACTTTGTTCATTATTTTCCGCACCTAAAATGATACGCCGTTTGTGACAGTACTCACAAACGGCGTTTTTTGACCACTGGCGTGTCTGGCAGGCGGCAAGCACCGCCCGAATCCGCATTTTGAACGCGCCCGAATCGGTTCTGGAGCCGGTTTTCGCGCTCTTACTCGTCTTTGGGCGAGGGATGCTTGCAGACCACGCTCATGTAGATCATGCCGAGCACGGCTGCGGTGACCGAACCGGCGAGAATAGCGGCCTTGGCTGCAAGAACCTCAAACTGGGCCGTCGGGAAGGCGAGGCCGCTGATGAGGATCGACATGGTAAAGCCGATACCGCCCAAAATGCCCACACCGGCGATCATGTGCCAGTTGACATTATGCGGCAACTCGGAAATCTTGAGTTTAACCAGGGCAAACGTCATGCCAAAGATACCGATCGGCTTGCCCAGCAGCATGCCAAAGTACACGCCGAGCGTCACCGGGTCGGTGAGCAGCGTGCTCATGTCCACGCCCACCAGGCGAACCTGCGCGTTCACGAACGCAAAGATCGGCAGGATCACGAAGTTGACCGGCGTGGAGATCAGACGCTCCATGCGGATGAGCGGCGGGGTTACGCGGTGCATGACGCGCTCGACCTTGGTGGTCGAGACGGTAAAGTCATGCTGGCCCAGGATGTGCGCCTCGTCGTCGTAGCGATCATCGAGCAGCGGCAGGCACTCGCCCAGCCAATCGGTGAGGCTATCGAGCTTGACACCGCACTTGGCCGGGATGGTAAAGGCCAAGATGACGCCAGCAAGCGTAGCGTGCACGCCGCTCTTGAACATGCAAAACCACAACAGCAGACCCAGTACCGAATACGGGGCAAGGCGGTAGTGCTGCGTCTTGTTGAGCCACACGAGCGCGCAGGTCACAAGCGCGGCGGCGCCCAACCAAAACGGATTGGGGCTCTGACCGTAGAAGATGGCGATGGCGGCGATGGAGATGAGGTCGTCGGCGATAGCGAGCGTCGAGAAGAACACGCGCACGCCGTTGGGCACGCGATTGCCCAAAAGCGACAGCACGCCCAGCGCAAAGGCAATATCGGTTGCCATGGGGATGGCCCAACCGTTGCGGGCGCCGGCATGGTTAAAGATCAGGTAGATGCAGGCGGGAACGACAACGCCGCCCACGGCCGCCAGCATGGGAAGCATGGCCTGACGCGGATTCTTGAGCTCACCGACCGTCATCTCGTACTTAAGCTCGATGCCCACCAACAAAAAGAAAATCGCCATGAGGAAGTCGTTGACGAAAAGCTCAACGGTGAGACCGGCCGTAAGGTTGCCCAGACCCACATACAGCGGGGTCTCCAAAAAGTGATGGATGGCCTCGTAGGCATCGGTATTGGCGCAAATGACGGCGGCGATGGCGGCGAAGACCATGACGGCGGCGGAAATCGTACCGTTCTCGGCGATGCGCTCCCAGATGTCGTGACGTTCAAAGCGCTTGCGCTCACGAACGTTGAACAGCTGCTCAGTTGCTGCCATGGGCGGCTCCTTTCACGGGAAAGCTCCCGTCTTAAAAAAGCACGGCCCGCCCAAGTGGCGGCGCCGCGCTCTAACGTATTACGCTTGCATCTAGCCTACCCTGCACGACAAGCACGCAGGCGTGGCCGAAAAGCGGAACCACAGGTTGAACATTATTTGCTCAACGGCACGGGCACGCCTGTCCAAGAGACGACGCGGCGCCGTGCACAAAAAACGACCGGAGCGCGGGACGTCCGCGATCCGGTCGTGGCGTTTGGTCAACTAAACCTAGCAGGCGGCCATGATGGGGGCAGCGACCTGCTTCTTACGGGAGAGGACACCCGGCATCCAGATGCCGTCGTGCTCGTCGGCAATGCCCAGGCCCTTCTGAGCGGCCTCGGTCTCGCCCTCGAGCAGGACCTGCGAGCCCTCCTCCATGATGTCGGTGATGCACAGGACAATGCCATCGGCACCCTTCTCGGCGGCGTAGGCACGCATGGCCTCGCGAATCTCGTCGATCATGCCGAGAGCACGACTCTTGTCGACGGTCTCGTACTGGCCGATGAGCAGCTTCTTGCCAGCGGGCTCGAACATCTTGATGTCGTTGCCGACCATCTCGGCTGCGGTGAAGGAGCCGGACGGACGGGTGAGGAAGACCTCCATGCCAAACTTGACCGGGTCGACACCCACCTGCTCGCCGAGCTTGGCGGCGACAGCGCGGTCGACATCGGTGGTGGTGGGACTCTTGAGCATGAGCGTGTCGGTCATCATGGCCGAGAGCAGCAGCTTGGCCTGGACGTCGGAAAGCTCAATGCCGAGCACGCCGGCGAGCTTGGTGACGATGGTGCAGCTGGAACCCCAGGGCAGGCAGATGTAGTGCAGCGGGCCGGCGGTCTCGAAATCGCCGATGCGGTGATGATCGACGACGCCAAAGACCGTGGCGTCCTTAAGGCCGGCGACAGACTGGGCGGACTCGTTGTGGTCGGTGAGGACGACGAGCTGGCCGGCCTCGACGGACTCGATCACGCGGGGCTCGGCAATGCCGGCGTCGGCAAGCAGCTTGGCGGACTCGGCCGGAAGCTGACCAAGGGCGCAGGCCTCGTAGGTGTTGCCGGCATACTCAACCTGGTTGAGCAGCTGGGACAGGACGACGGCGCTCATGATGGCGTCGTTATCGGGGTTCTGGTGACCAAAGACAAGAACGTTTGCCATGGGTTTCCTCCATATGCGTGTGTGTACTCATACGTGTCTATGGTAGCACGCTGACGCCGAACCTTCTGAAACGGAAGGGGCGCAGCGCAATTTGGGACAAACGTTGAGGCGAGGCCTACCCCCTCACCACCTGCCCCCGCACCAGCTATTTACCGGCGGCGCGCAGGGCTACGTAAGCGGCACCGATGATGCCGGCGTCGTTGCCGAGCGAAGCGACCTTAATGGGCGTCTCGCGCGAGGCGGAGAGCGCGTACTGCTTAAAGTGCTCGCGGACCTTGTCGAGGTAGACATCGGCCGAAGCGGAAGCACCGCCGCCGATCAGGAACATCTCGGGATCGACCACGTTGGCAATAAGCGCCAGGGCGCGGCCGAGATAGTCGGCCATGGTATCGGCAGCTGCCAGCGCGAGCTTGTCACCCTCGCGGCAGGCCTGGAACACGTCCTTGGAATCAGAAGGCCCGGTGAGCTCGATGGGCTCGACGCCCGCCTTCTTGCACTCGGCAAGGTAGTTACTCACCACGCCGGTGGCGCTGGAATACTGCTCCAGATGGCCATGGCCGCCACAGCCGCAGGTGCGCTCCTCTTCGGGGTTCAGGCACATGTGGCCAATCTCGCCGCCGGCACCCACAACGCCCGATACCACGTCGCCGTTAACGATAACGCCACCGCCCACGCCGGTACCGATGGTGACCATCACCACGTTCTGTACGCCCTTGGCAGAGCCGAGCCAGGCCTCGCCCATGGCAGCGGCGTTGGCATCGTTTTCGTACTTAACGACCGCGTCGGGGCAGTGCTCCTGAATGGCGACTCTTAGCTCGGGCAGGTTAATGGCAATGTTGGCCTTGACCTTGGCATCGCCCGATGCCGGGATGGGGCACGGAACGGCCAGGCCAATACCCGCCACAAAGGCGCGCGGAATCTGGGCCTTGGCGACCACCTGGTCGATAGCCTCGGTCACCGCGGCAAAGCCCGCGGCGTCAACGATAGGAGGCGTGGGCACGCTGGCCTTGGCAAGCAGGTTGCCGTCCTCGTCGAACAGGCCTTCCTTAACCGAAGTGCCGCCAACGTCGATGCCGATATAGTACTGCTTAGGTTCCATGGGAGCCCACCTTTCTCGTTTAAACATTGCCTGTATGGTACCGCTCCCCAGGCAAAAACCTGTCAAAAAGGGACAGGTTTGTTTTGGCAGGTTTTATCTGGGAAAACGCAAGGCATGAAATTCGGTTCGCTGGGCGGCAAAACGGCCCAACCCCGTCCTCGAGCCAATCAATTTGCTCAATACCACATTATTAGAGTGCATATTAATTTGAAGCGCTCTAGTTGTTAAAGAGAAGCGTTTTTCAATTATCTCTTTCTCGAACTTTTCAAAAACGCAATAGGGATGCTTAGGCGTGGACTATACTTTCGTTTGTACTCAATCAAGCCGGAAAGGAGGTTCCATGATTCCCAAATACGAGGCAATAGCTGCAGATATCCGTCGAAGCATCGAGGACGGCGCTCTAAAGCCGGGCGACAAGCTGCCCACCGTCGTTGAGTTCTGCGAGCTCTATAGCGTTTCCAAAATCACCGTCAAACGAGCTATTGAGCAGATTACCGATGAAGGTCTTGTTACCAGCCGGCGCGGATCGGGCACCTACGTTAAGGACACGGCGGGGCTTCCCGGCCAGGCGTTTTTCCAGGGCAAGAACGATCGCTCCCAGGGCTTTTCGTATGAGCACCGCGGGGAGAAGGTGACCTCGGTGGTCTACGATTTCTCGATTGTCAATCCGCCAGCAGACGTCGCTGCCCAGCTGGGAATTGCCGAGGACGACTTTGCCTATCACATCGTGCGCGTGCGCCAGGTCGACGAGAAGCCCATCGTTATCGAGTACACCTACATGCCCCTCGAGCTGATTCCGGGCCTTAAAAAGAAAGACCTGTATGGATCGGTCTACAGCTTCATCCGCAAGCAATGCGGGCTGAAGATTTCGAGCTTCCACCGCACCATTCGCGCCGTAGCGGCAACCGAGGAAGAGGCTGAGCGCCTGGACACCAAACCCGGCTCTCCCCTGCTCGAGCTCAACCAGATTGGCTTTTTGGATAGCGGCACCGCCTTTGAGCATTCGATCTCGCGCAACGTTGGTGACCGCTTTGAGCTGCACAACGTAACGTTGGCATAGGTTTTTGTAGTCATGCGGGCGCTCGTTACGGCTCGTTTAGAGTGGGCGGCCGCGCAACACCATGGGGGTATGAACATGTCCGATTTGATTAAACTGACGCCGATCTTTCACGAGAAGATCTGGGGCGGCCGCCAGCTCGAAACCGTATTTGGTTATGACATTCCCGAGGGTCCCATCGGTGAGTGCTGGGCCATCTCGGCACACCCCAACGGCGACTGCCAGATCGCTGAGGGCCCGTACGCCGGTCACACGCTGTCATGGCTGTGGGCCGAGCACCGCGAGCTCTTTGGCAACTGCGAGGGCAAGGGGTTCCCGCTGCTCATTAAGATTCTGGACGCCAAGGACGACCTTTCGATCCAGATCCATCCCAACGACGAGTACGCCGCCGAGCACGAGAACGGCAGCCTGGGCAAAACCGAGTGCTGGTATGTGCTGGACTGCGAGCCCGGCGCCACGATCATCGTCGGACAGCGCGCGCACGACCGCGCCGAGGCCGCGCGTATGATCGAGGACGGCCGCTGGGACGACATGCTCAACGTGCTGCCGATTCACAAGGGCGACTTTTTCCAGATTGATTCCGGTACCGTCCACGCCATCAAGACCGGCACGCTCATTTTGGAGACGCAGCAGTCGAGCGACGTGACGTATCGCCTGTACGACTACGACCGTCCCGGCACCGACGGCAAACTGCGTCCCCTGCACATTGAGCAGAGTCTCGACTGCATCGACTTTGATTCTCAGGCCCCGACCGACGGCACCGTGACCGCGCCCGAAGTCGACGGCGTGACCGAACTCGAGTCCAACCCCTGCTACACCGTCGATCGCGTGCGCGTCAACGGCAGCAAGACCCTCGACCAGCACTGGCCCTTCATGTGTCTGTCGGTCATCGACGGCGAAGGCACCGTCTGCGGCGACCCCGTCCACAAGGGAAGCCACCTGCTAGCCCCGAGCACCGTCAGCTCCATCGACCTCGAAGGCAAGATGGAATTGATCATCAGCCACCTCTAGGTCGCACCAACAACCAAAACGCAACAAGGGGCTCCCCCGCTCATCAAACGGGAGAGCCCCTACTCACATCTATTTATCAGCCCACCCGGCTCTCCAGACCAAAAAGCGAACGAGCAAAGCGACGTTCGCAAGCAACGTTGTCCATGGCGCCTGTCCGGGGCCGCCGGGATCACGACAGCTTGACGATCGGTGCAAAACCTTTCATCAGCTTTTTGGTCTGGCCGGTTTTTTCGAACTGGACCTCGATCATGTCTCCGGCGACCGAGATCACGGTACCGGTGCCAAAGGTCTTGTGGCTCACGGTATCGCCCGCGGCAAAGTCCTGCGACGCGCTGGCGCGATCGACCTTGCGCTCCACCGTCGGCGACACCTTGGACGACGGCTTTTTAGCTCGCGACGCGCCCGAACCAAAGGTCGAGGCAACACGGCCGGCGTCGGGCGAAACCCCGCGATGGCGCTCGGTGCCATAGGTGCTGCCACCAAAGAAATCGTCGAAGCTCGATCCGCCGCGCGAACCGGAACCGCCGGTCGAGCGCGTATGCGAACCGAACACCTTGCCGCCATACATATCCGAGCCCATGCCCGAGCCAAAGGTGCCGTGACGGTCGCCGCGCTTCTCCCAGCCCGTGCCCTCAAAACCGGCAGAACCGATACCGCTAAACTCGATATCCTCAAACGGAATCTCGTTGAGGAAACGAGAGCGCGGGTTGGCAGAGGTCGAGCCGTAGGTGCGACGCGTGGCCGCATAGGTCAGGAACAGGCGCTTACGGGCACGCGTGATGGCAACGTAGGCCAGGCGACGCTCCTCCTCGAGCTTGCCCGGGTCATCGCTGCCGCCAAAGTCGTGCACGTGCGGGAAGATACCCTCCTCCATGCCGGCCACGAACACCGCCGGGAACTCCAGGCCCTTGGCGGAGTGGATGGTCATCATGGTAATGGCATGCGTCTCGCCGGCCAGGGAATCCAAGTCGGAGCGCAGGGCCAGCCACTCCATGAGTGCCGGCAGTGCCTTACAGGTGAGCGGACCGTAGGTGCGCTCGATCTCGTCGGCATGCACGGCGCCCGCCGGTAGCTCTGTTGGCACGGCATACGCGTTGCCCGCGATGGCGGCGGCCAAGGCATCCTGCGGCGAGAGCGCCGGGGCGGCTAGGCTATCGAGCGGATTGGAGCCCGCGGCGTCACGAGCGCCGACAAGTGCCTCAAACGAGGATGCCGGAGCGGACGGCCCCGGCTCGGGCGCGGGCGCACTCACCACGACGGGCTCGGGCTCGGCACTGACAGGCACATCGGCAACACCGGCTGCACGCAGCTCTTCCAAGCTCTCGAGCGTGCCCTCGATATCCTCGTGCGTCTCCTCAAATTCGGCAGCGACGCCCAGGAATTCCTGGATGTTCTCGGCGCGGCTCTCGGACTCCATGGTGCCCTCGGCGCGGAACGCCTGCAGCAGGCCCGTCTTGTCGACAATCATCTCGACGACATCCTTGAGCTCGCCGTCCATGCGACGGCCCTCGCGCACCAGCGCCACAAAACTCGACAGGCCGTTGCGCACCTTGGCACTAAACATGCCCGTCTCGGCTGTTGCGATCTCGCAGGCCTGGAAGAACGAGCAACGGTTGTCGCGCGCCAGCTGCTCAATCTTTTGGATCGAAGTGGAGCCGATGCCGCGGCGCGGCGTGTTGATGACGCGCTTGACGCTCATCTCGTCGGCCGGGTTCACGATCATCTTGAGATAGGCCATGACATCGCGGATCTCGGCGCGGTCGAAGAATCGCGTGCCGCCGACGATCTTGTAGGGCACGCCCGCGCGCAGGAACATATCTTCGAGGATACGCGACTGGGCGTTGGTGCGGTAGAACACGGCGATATCGTCGTAGCTCGTACCCTTGGCATGCAGCTTCTCGATCTCGCCGGCAATCCAGCGGCCCTCGTCGCGCTCGTCGCTCGCCTGGAAGGCCTGGATCTTCTCGCCGTCGCCCTCGGCCGTAAACAGGCGCTTGTCCTTGCGCTGCGAGTTGTGGCGCACCACGGCGTTGGCGGCGCTCAGGATATGACCCGTAGAGCGATAGTTCTGCTCCAGCTTGACGGTCTTGCAGTTTTTAAAGTCCTGCTCAAAGTCCAGGATGTTGGTGATGTCGGCGCCACGCCAGCTATAAATGGACTGGTCGTCGTCGCCCACGACCATAAGGTTTTGGTACTTGGCGGCCAGCAGGTTGGCGATCTCGTACTGGACGTGGTTGGTGTCCTGATACTCGTCGACGCTAATGTAGCGGAAGCGCTCTTGATACTTGTCGAGCACCTCGGGGCGGGTGCGCAGCAGCTCGAGCGTGCGCACGAGCAGGTCGTCGAAGTCCATCGCGTTGGCGGCGCGCAGGCGGCGCTCCAGCTCCAGGTAGACCTGCGCGGCCTTTTTGTCATTGGGGCTATCGGCGCTCTTGAGCATGTCCTCGGGGCCGATCATGGCGTTTTTGGCCGAGCTGATCTTGCTGCGGATCATGTTGATGGGGAACTGCTTTTGCTCGATGCCGAGCGCCTGCATAATGTCACGCACCATGCGCTTTGAGTCATCGTCATCGTAGATGGTGAACTGGCCGGTGTAGCCCAGCAGATCGGCGTCCTCGCGCAGCATGCGCACGCACATGGCATGGAAGGTGCACACCCACATGCCACGGGTGCCGCTGGGGATGAGTGCCGTCAGACGCTCGCGCATCTCTGCCGCAGCCTTGTTGGTAAACGTAATGGCAAGAACCTGCCAAGGCTTAACACCCAAGTCGCCGAGCATATGTGCGATGCGGAAGGTCAAGACGCGGGTCTTGCCCGAGCCGGCGCCGGCGAGCACCAGCAACGGGCCCTCGGTGGTCAGGACCGCCTCGCGCTGGGCGGGATTAAGGCTGTCGATGTCGACGAGCGGCTTGGCGGGTTTGGGTGCCGGCGCAGGAGCGTCGTAGATGTCGAGCGGAACGAGCTCGGGCTCCGGCGCAGCGGGGGCGGTGTATGCATCGAGTGGCACGGGTTCCGGCGCGGGCGGCACGGGTACCGCAGCATTCTTTTCCCAGGGCAGGGGCTGGGTCATGGGCGACTCCTCATCTGACGGACGGCGCGCCTGCGGGCAGCGCCATAGTTTGAGCCGTACCAGTATACCGAGCCGCGCGGACACCGACGCAAATCACACCACGACTCCGTGCGCCACCATCGGACCCACCCCATCGCCCAAAAAAGAGGGCAGCATAGACCTTTTGGTCATGCCACCCTCGTTGAATGACAAGTTGTCGCTCTGGCCGCCGCGCAGCGTCAACCAAGTTACAGGCCGAGCATAGGCTCCAGAACGAAGAAGTACGCGAGCACCACGATGCCCAGGATGATGCGGTAGACGCCGAAGCACTTGAAGTCGTGACGGCGAACGAAGCCCATAAGCCACTTGATGGCAATGAGCGACACCACAAAGGCGACGACGCAGCCCACGCCCAAGATGGCGATCTCGTTGGTGCCGAACGTGCCGCCCTTGATGAAGTACTTGACCAGCTTGAGCGCACTCGCGCCAAACATGACAGGGATGGCCAGGAAGAACGTGAACTTAGACGCCACCGAGCGCGTGCAGCCCAAAAGCAGGCCGCCGATGATGGTAGAACCGGAGCGAGACGTACCAGGCACCAGCGAAAGCACCTGGAAGCAGCCGATACCCAGCGCAGTCTTCCAGCTTAGATCCTCGAGCGTGGCGATGGAACCAAAGTCCAGATTCTCGTCATCGTCCTCATCCTCAGCGGTAGCCGTGGCGGGCGCCGCAAAGTGCGCACCGGCGGGACGTCCACCCGACACCACAGCACGCGAACCAAACGAACCGGCAACGGCCATTTCCTCGCGCTTGCTCGCGCGCCAGTTCTCGATCACGATAAACAGCACGCCGTACACAATGAGCGCCAGCGCCACGACGGGAGCATTGTAGAAATGCTCCTCCATCCAGTCGTTGAGCGGCAGGCCGATCGCCGCCGCAGGAATGCAACCGAGCACAATCTTGCCCCACAGCACCCAGGTGTCGTGACGGCCCTCCTTGCCCTTGCTGGGCGAGAACGGATTGAGCTCATGGAAGAACAGCACACAGACGGCCAAAATGGCGCCAAGCTGAATCACGACCAGGAACATGTTCCAGAACGTCTCGCTCACGTTCATCTTGACGAACTCGTCCACCAAGATCATGTGACCCGTCGACGAAACGGGCAGCCATTCGGTGATGCCCTCGACCAGGCCCATGAAGGCAGATTTTAGAAGCTCGATAATATCCAAAGGGACCCCCTCGTTAGACACCCGCCGGTAGATGTTCTGCGGACGATGCGGGCGATGTCCCATTATCAACCGTTGGCGGTGCGACCGCGCCTACCCTTACCAAAAAACTCGCCCGTTCACAGAATTGCGAGCAGTTAAACCGAAATCCTTGGGTATAACTGCAACAAGATAAAGTGTCCGGCGGTCAACGCACCCGCGCCCGCCCGACGCACGAGCCCCGCGCCCGTGCGATAGACCAAGGAGGAAACCATGAACGAGGGTTACACCAAGGTATTTGTTTCACTCGACGGTACTGAGCAGCAGGATTTTGTGCTCGCACGCGCCATCAAGGTCGCCGCGAACAACGGCGCCAAGCTGATTATCGGCCACGTTATCGATTCCACGGCGCTCGAGAGCGCCGGCTCCTATCCGGTCGATTTGGTCAACGGTCTGGAGGAGGCCTTTAAGAACTCCATCGAAAAGCAGCTCGAAGAGGCCAAGGCCAATCCCGATATTCCCGAGGTCGAGGTTATGATACGTGCCGGTCGTATTCGCGAGACGCTCAAAGACGAGATGCTCGACGTGGTCAAGCCCGACCTGGTGCTCTGCGGCGCTCGCGGCCTGTCCTCGATCAAGTATGCGCTTCTGGGTTCGATTTCGACGTTCCTGCTGCGCAATACCGACTGCGACATTTTGGTCGTAAAGTAGCGTTGCTCCCACCGGCCGCGGGGCCTGCGGGGTTTCCACGGGCACGTCCTCGCCGCGTTGCGGCTGCGGGATGTGCCCTTAGGAAACCCCTCCCGGCCTCGCGGCCTTCGCAGCCTTACTTCAGCGAGTTGGCTGATAAAAGATGGCGTGCCGCCCCGTTTGGGGCGGCACGTTTTGTTTGGGCTGCACGTTTTTGTTTTGGGAGATCCATTTGAGCCTCATAGTTATGTTCACGTTCGGGAACATAACGCCAGTTGCCTTAGCTAAGTTCACGTTCGGGAACATAGCCGTCCGCAGCGCAAGACGGCCCGGCTACTCAAAGTATTGGAACTTGTTCGTCGAGAAGGAAAACGTTACGACAAAGCCTTCGCCGGAGTCGGATGCCGCCGTGACGTCGATGCCCATCTTGGAGCATAGGCGCGCCACCAGGTAGAGGCCGATGCCCGTTGCGCGCTTGGTGGTGCGGCCGTTGTCGCCGGTAAAGCCCTTCTCGAACACGCGCGGCAGGTCTGCCGCACACACGCCGCAGCCGTTGTCCGCAACGGTGAGCTCGATGCGCTCGCTCGCCAGGCCCTCGTCCAGTAACGCGCCCGAAAACACGATCTTCGCGCCGTCCTCGCGCGCATATTTAATGCTGTTCTGAATGAGCTGGCCCAGGATAAACTCGAGCCATTTTTCGTCGGTAAAGACCTCGAAGTCGAGGTTCTCGCACACCGGAGCCACGTGCGCCGCAATGAGCTCGCGCGCGTTGGCCTTAATCGCACCCGTCACCAAGGTCTTAAGGTCCCAGCGGCGAATCAGGTAGTCGCGCTCCACGACTTCCGAGCGCGCGTAGTACAGCGCCTGGTCGATATAGCGTTCCACGCGAGCCAACTCGCGACCCAGGTCATCGACACGTGTTGGGTCATCTGCGCCGCCGTCGAGGTTTTCCAGAATCAGGTGAGCCGCCGCCAGGGGCAGCTTGGCCTCGTGGACCCAGCTCTCGATATAGTCGCGATAGTCTTCGGTCTGACGCCGGCCCTCGGCAACCTCGTCGCAGGCGGCTTTGCCCACCCGGCACAGGACCTCGTACTCGAGCTCGCCCTCGGCATAGGTTGGGCATTGCACCATCTCCTGCACCCATGCGGGACTCTCGAGCTCCTCTGCCGCGCGCTCCAACTGACGCAGAAAACGGCGACGGCGAGCGTACTCGATCACGATGCCGAGCATACCGAAGATAAAGGACACGCCATCCGCCACGACCACGATAGAAACGGGTGCGCCGGCGACCGTCAGCACAAAGCAGCTCAGCAGCACGCCGCACGTCCACACGGCGACGGGAAGCAGTGCATCTTTAAAGAACTTGCCAAACGACATAGCCGGCCCCTAGACCGAATAGCCTTGGCCGCGATGCGTCGTCAAATACCCCTTGATGCCGATTTTTTCGAGCGTGGTGCGCAGGCGGTTGATGTTGACGGTGAGCGTATTGTCGTCCACGAAGGCGTCGGAGTCCCACAGGTCCTGCATGATGGCCGAGCGCGAGACGATCTTGCCCGCGCGGCTCAGGAGCAGCGAGAGAATGCGCAGCTCATTTTTGGTGAGCTCGGTGCTGTCGCCGGTCGCCGTGTTGGTGACCATAGAGCGGGCGAGGTCGAGCTCCAGCCCCTTGTGGACGAGCGTGCTGCGCTCGCCTGACGCCGCGGTGCGACGCAGCAGTGCGTTGATGCGCGCCACGAGCACGCGCGCGCTATAGGGCTTGGGAACAAAGTCGTCCGCGCCGAGCGTCATGGCCATGACCTCGTCGATCTCGGTCGTGCGCGAGGTGAGGACGATGATGGGGACCTCGGATTCGCGGCGAACCTCGTGGCAGATATGCTGGCCGTCCTTGACGGGAAGCGTGAGGTCGAGCAGCACCAGGTCGGGCGCGGCGGCGAGAATATCGCGCGAGACATGCTCGAACGATTCGCAGGCCTCGATTTCAAACCCGGCGCGGGCAAGGATGTCGACAAGCTCACGACGAATGGGCTCGTCGTCCTCAACGATATAGATTAGCGCCATGGATTCCGCTCCCCTCTTGGTTGTCTTGCCACCATTATGGCTGCGAAACTGCAGGTGCGCGCCACGCACGTCGCCAAGGTGACAGAACTGTTCGCGAGCGGGGGCGTTTTGTCCGCCTCGCACTCGCAGCGGTGGCGGGAACCAAAATGATTCTTTAATCCCCGTCCCAGAATAATCATTTAGCGGCGGGCGCGAAGCTTTTCGTAGCCGTCGGCAAAGAAGGCGACCGTCGCGGCATCAGACTCGGCGGCGTCGGCGTCGGTGGCAGGCACCACGCCGTGCTCGTCGCTTACCAGGAACAAGGCGCCCTTGAGCTGTGCGGGAATGTCTACGCGCGTGACCGGGATGCCCTTGGTCTGGGCCAGCTGCTCTATGAGCGTCGCCGTGCCACACAGGCACTCGTCCGCCGGCGCCACAAAGGCCAGCTCGCCGTTGTTGACGGCAGCGAGCAGCTCGGGCGCCACGCCGGTTTCGTCGGCCTCGGAGCGGGCCTCGGCGGAGCGGGCACGCAGCGCCTTGGCCGAAGTATCGGCCAGCGGCTCGTACTCACCCACCGTCATGGCGGCATTGCCGTTAACGTCGATCACCAGCATGAGCACGCCGTCGTGCGCGGTGTAATCGCCCTCGGCAAGCGACCACTCAACGTGCTGCTTGGCCCAGCTGAGCATGTTATGGGTAAGCGGCTCGCCCTGCACCAAGCGCTCGGACAGCGCGCGAATGTGACGGTTGAGCATGGGCACCTTTTTGTTGGACATGCGCCAACGGCAGATAAGCGCGGGCTTGTCGAGCGTAAACTTCTCGACCGCCTCCTGATTGGCGCAAAAGTCCTCGTACGCACGCTGGTCCTCGGCATTGCCAAACAGCTCTGCATCATCAATCTGGGGCATGGTCATACCTTTCGTGTTAGTCATTCCGTCCTCTTATACCAAAAAGACGGCCCTCCAAACGGAGCGGCCGTCTTTTGCAGAGATAATTTTAGAAGCGAGGCGGTCCAAGGGACGAGATAACATCCCATCCTCCCCAGTCAACCTAACAGGTCGGCGAGGGTTGCCCAGGTGCCGCAGATTGCCGTGAAAGAGGAGCGACGCGTACTTGGGTACGCGGGCGACGAATGAGCGGCAAGGTGCGGTGGTTGGGCAAGCCGCAGCGCCACCTCCCTACTTAATGGCGGAAGTGGCGCGCACCCGTGAAAACCATCGCAATATTGTGCTCGTTGCAGGCCTGGATGCTCTCGTCGTCGCGCTTGGAGCCGCCGGGCTGGATGATGCAGGTCACGCCGTGTGCGGCAAGCACGTCGACGTTATCGCGGAACGGGAAGAACGCGTCGCTTGCACAGGCAAAGCCGCCCTTCTCCACGCCCTCGCGCTCGCAGAAGTCCTCGGCGCGCTCGCAGGCAAGCAGCGCGGAGTCAACGCGGTTGGGCTGACCCGGGCCCATGCCAATGCCGGCCTTGCCCTTGGAGACCAGGATGGCGTTGGACTTGACGCCCTTGCAGACCTTCCAGGCAAACTCAAGCTCGGCCATCTCGGCATCGGTGGGCTTGCGGTCGGTGGGGAACGTAAAGGTCGCGGGGTCCTCGGTCACATGGTCGACCTCCTGCACCAGCATGCCGCCGTCGATGGAGCGCAGCTCCACCTGGGCGCCGTGGTCCACGCCGCCGGTAGCCAACACGCGCAGGTTGGGGCGCTTAGCCATGCGCCCGAGCGCCTCGGCGGTGTAGCTCGGAGCGATGATGACCTCGACGAACTGCTTGTTCTCGTCGGCAAAATGCTCAACCAGCTCATAGGGAACCTCGCGGTTGCAAGCGATGATGCCACCGAAGGCGCTCTTGGGATCGCAGGCAAAAGCGCGGTCGTAAGCGGACGTAATGTCCTCGGCAACGGCGGAGCCGCAGGGGTTCTGATGTTTGAGGATCACGCAGGCAGGCTCGTCGAACTCGCGAACCAGGTTCCAGGCGGCGTCGGCATCCAGATAGTTGTTGTAGCTGAGCGGCTTGCCCTGAATCTGCTCGGAGCCCACGAGCGGGAACTGCGAGCTCGCGGTGTTCTCACAGCCCTCGGCAAAGCGGTAGACCGTAGCCTTCTGCTGAGGATTCTCGCCATAGCGCAGGTCGTCGACCTTCTCCAGCGAGATCTCGAGCTTGGCAGAGGTGTCCGCCACGTCGCTTGCCTGGGCGGCAAGCCAACGGGAGATAGCCGTATCGTAGGCGGCGGTGGTCTGGTAGACCTTCACCTGCAGGCGACGACGGGTGGAAAGCGTGGTGCAGCCACCGGTCTCGCGCATCTCGGCCAGGACGGCATCATAGTCGGCCGGGTCGGAGATGACGGTAACGCTCGCGGCGTTCTTGGCGGCAGAGCGCAGCATGGAAGGACCACCGATGTCGATGTGCTCAATGGCATCCGCGAAGGTGACCTCGGGGTTGGCGACGGTCTTCTCGAACTCGTACAGGTTGACGACGACCAGGTCGATCAGCTTAATGCCGTGCTGAGCGGCCTCCTGCATGTGCTGCTCGGAATCGCGGCGGGCCAGCAGCGCGCCGTGGACCTTGGGGTGCAGCGTCTTGACGCGGCCGTCCATCATCTCGGGATAGCCCGTGAACTCCTCGATGGGGGTTACGGGAACGCCCGCGTCCTCGATGGCACGAGCCGTGCCGCCCGTAGAGATGATCTCGACGCCAAAGTCGTCAACCAGCGTCCGTGCGAAATCGACGACGCCCGTCTTATCGGTAACCGAGATCAACGCGCGTGCGATCTTCACATCAGATCCCATGCAGTCCTCCTGTCTGGTACGCCGCCGTGCTCTGTGAGTCGGTGATACGTCGATCTGCAGCGCTCGCGCAGCGGCATTGAAAATACTGATTCAATGTAGCGCATCGAGCGCATCGATGCACCCCGCAACGGGCGCATGTGCAGAAAAAGCTTGCGAGCGGAGGGCATGGGCGCGGCACCGGGCGCGGTGAGTTCATGGAACACAGGGGCACCATAATTCGATGCCAATGGCGTGGTAGAACTGTGCTCGATATGCATCCGCAAAAGAAAGAGGCACCATGGTCTCGCGGGTTCTCTACCGACCGTTTGATACCGAAGACTTCGACACCATCGCGCTGATTCTGCAGCAGCTTTGGCATAACAATTCGGATAACGATGAGTACAACCGCCTTGAGGCCGCGTGCGACCTTGCCTACTGCCTTTCGTCGTCGACGTTTTCGCAGGTTGCCGTCATCGACGGCCAGGCGCGCGGCATTGCGCTCGCGCGTGCGGGGCAAAGCTCCGGCGCCACCGTCAATGAACATTGGATGGATACCGAGCGCGCGCTGCTATCGCAGATGCGTGAGCTGGAGCCCGATGCCTGCGCCGAGTATCTCTCGTTTGTGCGCGCAACCATCCGCACCAACAACCGTCTGCTCGAAAGCAGCCCCCTGCCACACGACAACGAGGTCACGCTGCTTGCCGTGGATCGCGATGTCCATGGCCTGGGCGTTGGCTCGGTCTTGCTCGACGCCGCGGTCTCGCACCTGTCCTCGCGCGGGGCGACAAGAGCGCACCTGTACACCGACTCCAACTGCTCATGGAAGTTCTACGAGCTGCACGGCTTTAAGCGCACGGCCACGCACCGCGCCAACCGCGAAGAGCGCCGCCACGACATGCCGCGCGAAAGCTTCCTCTACGAACTCGATCTAACAGCCTAAACCTGGCAGCTAGGGACGTTCCTTTTGTGCCGGCACCCCGGGACACTCCTTGGCAGCAACCGCACCTAGTCGTTAGGAACGTTCTTAAATGACTAGTTGCTGGGGACAGTCTTCGTAGGTAGCGCGTAAAAAGGGGATGGGCTTTCCCCGACGGCTGTCGAGAAAAGCCCATCCCATAATTTACGACCGTTAGAACGTTCCGCCGCCGCCTCCGCCGACGCCGCCACCGCCGCCACCGGAAAAGCCGCCGCCGCTGCCGCCGCTCGAACTATCGGAACTCGAAGCCAGCTCGCGGATGGTCTCGTGGTACACATCGTTGAACGAATCGAGCGGGGACTCGTTGCCGTAGTGATGGTAATACCACCAGTAGCAGGGGTAGTTGTCGTAGAAATCGTCGCTGTTGCGCAGGTCCGCAGGCACGGCCTCGGCCAGCTGTCGCAGCACTTCTTTCGAAACGCCCAGGGCAACGCCCATCACCAGCAGTTTGTTCCACAAGATCAGGTCGCTGGGAATGGCCTCCTTCAGGCGCGTAAAGTCCTCAAGCCAATGCTTGAGCGCTTTACAGCGAGCCGCCACCTCGGCGCCCTCCGGCGTGTAGCGACGGAAGGTGCAGCTCAGGACAAAGCCCACGATCGTGACGGGGATCGAGATCATAGCGGCACCGACATTGGCATCCGCAAAGTCGGCATAGAACAGAGAGCCCAAAATGCCACAGACAATAATGATGCCGAGAACCAAGCCGGCAACCAGGGCGATGGTGCCGTCCGAGGCGATAAGCTCGCGCGCCTCCAGCTTGCCCTTAACCGTGCTCTGATAGTCCTCGAGCTTGTCGCCAACAGATGTGGTGCGCTCGCTAGCGTACTCCTCCAGCTCGCTAAACGTGCGCGAACGGACTCCGTCCTTATCGGGCTTAACGCCGGCGAAGAAGACCTTGAGCACATCGCGATCGATGCCGTCCTTCTTGGCAGCCTTCCAGGCCTCGTCGGTCACTGTGATGCGATACGTCTGCTCCTCTTTTTCGCGACGGAGCAGACCCTTCTTCTTGGTCTCGGTCGCTTCTTCCAGCTTGATCACGCGGTCGTCGGTAAGCTTCATAAGCGTGGCGATATATGCCTGATCGGGCACCTCGTTCCAGCTCATGAGGGCCGAAAGCACGGCGGGATGGTCGGCCGAAGGCACATCGCGGAAATATTCGTCCTGGAAAAGCGGCTTGGGCTTGCGGCGGCGCAGCTTGAGCACAACGATTGTGCCGGTAAAGGCCACCGCCGCGACAACACTTAGCACGGCAAGCGCATTGGCAATCATGCGAGCGTGAGCGCGGCGAGCGTTGGCCTCGTCGGCCCATTCCTTCTCTTCGCTCAGAATCGTCGACATGCGCTTTTCGCCCGAGACGGCAAGCTGCGGCACCCAGTCGCTGGGGAAGGCGATGCGTGCCTCGGCGAATTCGCCCTCATGCACGCAGGGAATGGTATAGGTGACCATGGGCTCGTCCGCATCGAGCGACACGTCGCCCGTCAGCGGGCCGTGGCCCCATGCGCGGAAGTTATCGCCCTTGACGGCAGCCGTCCCGGCAGCGGCATTTGCAAAGTAGACTTCCATCTCGACGTCATCGGAGTCCGCAGACCAGCCGTCACCCACAAATTTCCAGTAGAGCTCGGCGGTATCGGCCCAGTTCATAACCGCACCGGTCATGGAATAACTCACGTAGTAGATTGCGCTGTCGCCGCTCTCGTGAGGGCTGAACACCTTAATCTTTACGCCGTCGTCGGACTGCTCCACCGTGTAAACGCCGTCGTCGCCTTTATTTGCGCTGTCGACCTTGTTAAACGCAGTGTCGTCTTCCTCGACGCTCAGCACATTGACGACCACCGAGCCGCCTTGCTGGTTAGAGCCTGTATTGATATCCCAATACACGCCGTTAATGTCATCGTCGAAATCGAACTGGCGTCCCTCGACAACGGTCAGCGAGCCATCGGCCTCAACCGTGGCACCGATATAGGTTTGGCTCATGGAGTAGCCGTCGGCGTGCGCGACGGCAGGCAGCAGCAACAACGCAAGCGCGACGAGTGCGCAGACGGAAGCGAACCGCGCAAACAGGCGGCGCTGCCGACAGGGCTGGGCAACGGGGGCGTTCATAGGCACATCCTTTGTCTGTGGTACCAGTAGCGTCATTGTCCCACGTTTGCGAGTTCATGTGACGAACATCTAGGTCAGCGGAGCGTCAAAACGGGACAAAAGTCACACCCGCCGCCGGCACCTGGGGACGTTCCTTATCTGCCGGCAATCTGGGACACTCCTTGGCATAGCCCGCTCCGGCAATAGATACCACTTCATAGCTCCATCACAGGTGTAGCGGCTTTGTGTGGGCGCGGCATGCGCTGATTGAGCCGCCAGTTGAGGGGCATAAAGCAGTTGAGCGAAAACGGTTTGCCCCTTTGCCGTCCGCTTGAGGATCATGTCCCCCTTTTCCGCGGAAACCCCGGCAGTTGCGAAGAGCTGCTGGGGTTTCTGTCGTTTGAGGGCTAGATTGATTGACGACGATTAAGGCGCCGAGCCGGTGGTCCGGCACGCGCAACGTGTGGCCTCAGCAACTTGCAGGCCACGGCAGCGTCTCCCCCACCACGCCCCGCGCTATACTCGTCCGCATGGACATCAACGCACGCAACATAGCAACAACCGCCGCCGACGCGCCAACGACGCCGGCCGCTCCCGCGCCCGTCGTGGGGCGCTTCGCCCCGTCGCCCTCGGGCCGCATGCACCTGGGCAACGTGTTCAGCTGCCTGTGCGCGTGGCTTTCGGCCCGCAGCCAGGGCGGCAGCATCGTGTTGCGCATCGAGGACCTGGACGATCGCTGCAAGCGCCCGGAACTTGCCGCCCAATTGATTGACGACCTAGCCTGGCTGGGGCTTGAGTGGGACGAAGGCCCCTACTACCAGCACGATCGCCTGGACTTGTACGAGGACGCCCTGCACCAGCTGCAAGACGCCGGCCTCACCTATCCCTGCTTTTGCACGCGCGCCGAGCTCCACACCGCAAGCGCGCCGCACGCGAGCGACGGCACGCCCATCTACCGCGGCGCCTGCCGAGGCCTTTCTGCCGAGGAGGTTGCCCGCCGCAGCATCCTGCGCGCTCCGGCCACGCGTCTGCGTGTGCCCGACGTCGACGACCTCGCCGGCGACGTGATCGAATTCGTGGACCGCACGTACGGAGCCCAATGCGAGGCACTCGCCACCGAGTGCGGCGACTTTTTGGTGCGCCGCAGCGACGGCGTGTTTGCCTATCAGCTGGCCGTGGTGGTCGACGACGCTGCCATGGGCGTCACCGAGATCGTACGCGGATGCGACCTGCTTGGTTCCACGACGCGCCAGATCTATCTGCAACATCTGCTGGGACTGCCCACACCGCGCTACGCGCACATTCCGCTGCTCATGTCGCCGGACGGCCGCCGCCTTTCCAAGCGCGATTGCGATCTGGACCTGGGCGAGCTCCGCACCCGCTTTGGCACACCCGAGGCACTGTTGGGATGGCTCGCCGGGCAAACAGGCATCGCGCCGGACACCACGCCGCGTACCGCCGAGCAGCTGGTCGAGCACTTTAGCTGGGACGTCATCCGCGCGCATCGGGAGAACATCACTGTAACGGTCGAGTAGCCAGCCACCCCGCCTCTACGCAACATCCCAGGACTGGAGTTCGTCGCCCAAGCGAACGATGCAGTCGTAGAGCACGGCGTGGCGCTCGGCCGGGTTGGCATCCCGATGGAAATGCCCGTAATACCAGCACTTGTAATCCAAGCGGTCTTCCAGCTCATCGAAAAATGCCGTAAGCCGATCAACGGCGGGGTAATTCCAGCCGGGTGCCGGATAAAGCGTGGGCGAAAGCATGCGCGTAGAGCAGGTGTGGGTGACCACGTAGTCGACCTTCCAACCCACGCTGTCGAGCTTTGCCCGCGCCTCCTCAAAGTTGCGCTCGTCCGGCAGTTCCTGCGGCCACCAGCTGGAATAGGGAATGCGGTATTCTTTGTCCACGCTCGTGGCGCCGCCCATGGTAAAGATCGTTGAGCCGTCGAGCTCAAAAACCTCGCCGCGCGTCAGGCGCCGTATGGGGGAGGTATCCGACAGACGCTGCGTCAGCCCACCGTGCCACAGCTCCATGGGACGCTCCGCCCAGTGATCGAAACGCTCGTGGTTGCCGTCGACGAACAGCACGGTATAGGGGCGCGACTCCAGCCAAGCGATGTCGGCACATTCCTCGGCAGAGAAATCCCAGGGAAAGCCAAAGTCGCCCGCGATAATCAGATAGTCGTCGCTCGTCAGGCTATCCCCAAGGTCCCAATCGCGCAGCTTTTGCATGTCGAGGCCGCCATGAATATCGCCCGTCACATAGACTGTCATCGGATCACCACTTCCCTCTTATAGGTTTCGAGATCGTGCTCGACCTGCTCATCGCCCGTGGCGTTGACCCACCACGGCCACTTAACGCAACACGCCGGCTCGTCGACCTGCGCAAACCATGACTTGAGCTCCTCCAAGCTCACCGGAGCGTAGCCGCTGGCGTCCACGCCCACGTCATAGCGCAGCAGTCCCTGCCGAAGGTTGAACTTGTTGTACGCGCCGCCGCAGCTGTGGATATGTCCGTGCAGATGCCAGCCACCGTGCGACATGCCCTGCCAATCGACCATGGGATAGTGGCTCAGCACGATTTTTTGACGGTCGATCTTGAGCACGCAAATGGGCGGCTCGACGATAAAAGCATCCGCCACCGCAGGCTGCGTCCAGTCTTTGTCATGGTTGCCGGGCAGCAGATGGACGCGCTTGCATGCAATGCTTTTGCGCAGCTCGTAGGCATCTTGGACCGTCATCTTAAAGCTGAAGTCACCCAAAATGTAAAGCTCGTCATCCGCAGCGACCTTGCTATTAATGCTAGCGACCATGGCGTCGTTCATCTGCCCAACAGTCGACCAAGGCCTGTCGGCGAGCCGCAGCATGTTCTCGTGCCCAAAGTGTGTATCGCTGGTAAACCAGATCACGGGGACCTCCTAACGCTCTTGCTCAAAATAGTCACTCGCCGTCTCATCCTGCCCATCGGCACATCGCGCTTCGATCGGCACGATATCTTGGTAGATAAGACGATGCTTGTCATCGCGCCATTCATCGTCATGGTAATGGCCAAAGAACCAGGTGCGGTAGTCGAGCCGCCCGTCGAGCTCGCCCAAAAAGGCCTGCAGCGAATCGTCGTAGAACTCGCGATTGCACTCCATGCACAGCTCGTCAGCCAAATCGACCGGCGCCTCGTGCGTCACAACATAGTCGACCTTCCAGCCCGCGCGATCGAGCGAGGCGCGACAGTGTTTGATCTCGCGCTCACTCGGCATCTCCTCGGGCCACCACGTCTTTCCCTCCTGACGCCACTGTTTGTCATGGCTCGCGGCGCCACCCATGGCGAGCACCGTGGTCCCCGTGATGTCGAACACCTCGCCGCGCATCAGGTGCAGCACGTGCGGGCGAACCTCGTGAACGAGGCCTCCGTTCCACTCACGCATTGGCAGCCCCGCCAGCAGATGATGGTTCTCGTGATTGCCGTCGACAAAACACGTGGTCCAGGGCTTGGACTCAAACCAGTCGAGCCAGTATTTGTCGGTGTTCGAGCCGCTCCATATAAAGCCAAAGTCGCCGGCAACGATGACAACGTCATCGCGCGTCAGCGTTCGACCCAATGGCCAAACGCGCGACGAGAAGCGACTCGCCCCATACTCGGCAACACCGTGAACGTCTCCGGTAACGAAAATAGACATCAAACAACACCTCCGTGCTGTGCGACTCTGGACAAATCAATGGAAGAAATTGCAGGCCGGGCCGGCATCTGTATCCCTTAGGGCTTACCCTTCGTTCTTCCATCCAAACGGATCAAACACCCAAAAAACTAGATCGAGCACACTGTTGGCGGGCAGCATGTTGGGCAGGGCGTCTTGCCTCGCTTGAGTGCAGCCGCTAATGGTACGCTTGTTTTAATGGCGTTTTGAGGAAGGCTTTTGCACCCCGTAGAACGGTGGTAAATCTTGCCGTTCTTAGTGACGATTACCTTGATTTTTGAGGTATCCACACTGCGGGGCTCGATGGGCGCAGCCACCTCTTGACGAGCTGGCGCTGTTTTCCAAGGCTTGCCTCTCGAAAAACCAAAATCGCAGAATCGATTGATATAGCTGTCGAAACATCCATCGAACAGCAACCCCGTTGCCAGACCCGCCATGAATCCGCAGGCGATCGCGGCCTCTCCTCTTATTTGCATATATCCCTCCTTAATCAATCTTGAAGAAAAAGGCGGCGCGCGCCGCAGAGCCCATGCCCCTGCGGTGCGCGCCAAAAACAGCGCGCTTCCCTGTCCCTAACGGATCAGCTGGCGGCGCTTATCGGACAGGAATACGCCGGCGGCCACCAGGACCGTGCCGCCGATCACGAAGGTCTCACCCAGCAGCTCGGACGCATCGCCCGTGGCGGGCATCGCCGTCTGCCAAGTCGTGGCCTCGGTCTTTGCCTCCGCATGCTTGGCCTGGTACGTCACTTGCGTGACGGGCTGGGTCTGCTCGCCGTTTCCGCGGTCGGCGGCCTCTTGGCGAGCGATCTCGGCGTTAAGCTCGGCAATAGCCTGGTCGAGCTCGACCTTGGCGGCGGTGTAGTTGGCGAGCGCCTCCAAGTATGCCGGCGCCACGGCATCCGTCGCAGCCACGGCGTCATCGAGTTCGGCCTTGGCGGTCGCGGCACGCTCGGCGGCATCGTGGGCCGCAGCGATCTTGGCGTTAAGTACCTCGTCCGCATCGTCAGTGCTGCCGTTGACAATGGCTTCGGCAATATTGATTCTGCGCAGGCGGGCAACCGCGGCGGCAGAGGCGTCGCGCGCGACAGTCGCATCCACCACGGCATCGTCAGCCTCCACCACGTCATACTCGGCATCGCTCACGGCCATCGCCGCTGCATCGAGCGCGGCATCGGCAGTCGCTTTGTCCCCAGTGGCCTTGGCAAGTGCTGCGGCGGCATTCTTAAGCTGAGAGGCGCGGGCGGCAGCTGCATCAGATTTTGCCTGAGCCGTTGCCACGACGGCGTCGGCATCGCTTGCAGCCCGCTGCGCCATATCGAGCTCCACCTGAGTGGCAGCAGCATCGATGCCTGCCTGATCGGCATCGCCTTGGGTGGCAAGAAGTTCGGCCTCCGCCTCGCGCTGATTGGCACGCGCGCTTTCGAGTGCAGACGACGCCGCATCAAACGCACGCTGAGCAGCGGCGATATCGGCTGAGTACGCCGCTAGCTCATCCTGGGCCGCGGCAAGTGCATCCCGTTTGTCGCCAACACCGGCACGAGCGGCGTCCAGTGCGCGCTTGGCAGCAGCCACCTTGCCCTTGGCAATGTCGAGCTCGCCAGACTTGGCGGCCACGGCGTCCTGCGCTGCCGCAACAGCGGCGTTGGCAGCGCTCAAATCGGCGCGGGCATCGCTGACGGCACGCGCGGCGGCGTCAGCTGCAGCCTGCTTTTGCGCCACGGCAGCCTGGGCCTCCGAGGCCTTGGTTGCCGCGACATCAACGTTAGCGGCAGCGCGCTCAACCTGGGTTTGCTTTGCTGCAACGGCCTGCGATGCTGCACTCACCTTGCTGCCGGCATCGTCGGCAACGCCCTGCGCCACAGCAAGCTCCTTGCGTGCCGCATCCACGCCCTGCTCGGGATTTGCCAACGAGTCACACCACGCATTCAACGCAGCCTCATACTCTGCAACCGTCATCGGATTGAGGTTATACGGCTTATACCATTGACCAGAATATACAAATGTTTGCGCCTGTGTACTCCCGTACAGCGTCCCTCGCGTGCAAACGCCCATGCCCGTCACGGTGTAATCGGGGTTGATCACGTTGATGTAATGGCCGACTGAGCGAATTAACCCACCATGCTTCGCAGCGTAGTTATCAATCTCGGAGCTATGCATCGTATAAAAATCGTAAGCGGGCTTTCCCGTAAGGCCCGTCGCGCCCAGCGAGGCGGCAGCAGCGTCAAAGACGGCCTTCTCTTGATCGACCCACTGCTTAAACGGATTGCTTCCGTAGTTCCATGCCACGTTTTCGCCCACTTCGAACTGCCTGGCGTGATCGATCTTCGTGTCGGAGAAGTTCGCATCCGCAATGGCAGTCGCCATCATGGCATACGTCACCTTGAGCTCGCCTAGGCCAACGCTTGCGCGATACTCGTTGCACGCTTTGAGCCACACAACCGCCTGCTTCATGTTGGCCAGGCTCGTCGCGTCGACCTCCTCACCCACCTTGTTATAGCTAGCGAGTTTGCAGTTGAGGATGATATCCGCCGCATCGTCGGCACCCACGCTCTTAAAGAACGCGATAGCACCCTGGCGGTAGTTCTCTGCCGATGCGTTCGCCGTTGCCTGAGCGGCATCGAGCTTTGCCTGGGCCTGAGCCACAGCCTGGTCGGCCTGCTGCTTTTGGGCCTTCGCCTGATCGAGCGCCTTGTCGGCAGCGTCTTTCTCGTCCTTGGCCGCCGAAAGCTTGGCCTGGGCATCGGCAAGCTCCGTGAGCGCACTGGCATGATCGGTCTTGGCCTGGTCAAGAGCGGCATCTGCCGCAGCCTTGGCGGCAACAGCGACATCCAGCTTGGACTGAGCATCGGTAGCAGCCTGTTGCTGGTCGGCAACTGTCTGCTGGGCAGTCCGCACCTCGCCCTGGGCAGCGGCAGCGTCCTGCTCGGCGGCAGCAAGCTCACCCTCGCGCTGCGACTGCGCGGCCTTGGCGGCGGTCAGGGCTTCGGACGCAGCGACCACCTTTGCCTTGGCGGCCTCGTACTCCGGCCCCGCAGCGCCCTGCTCGGCTCGGTCCAGATCGGCCTTGGCCGCGTCATAGCTCGTCTGCGCGGCATCCACGTCCGCATCTGCCGCGGCCTTTGCCTGCTGAGCTGCCGAAAGCTTGCCCTGCGCGTCCTGCTGCTTGGCAGCGGCGGCAGTGGCAGCGTCTTGAGCATCCGAGAGCTTGGCCTGCGCATCAACGACCTGCTGCTTCGCCTGTTCCAGGTCACTCGCAGCCTGCCCTGCGGCAGCCTGGGCGGCAGCTACAGCCTCGGGCGTAGCATCGGATGCAGCAGCCTGTGCGGCCTCAAGCGCAGACTGGGCATCACGGGATGCCCTCTGGGCAGCAGTCAGGGCTTCATCCTTGTCCGCCAGCTCCTTCTTGGCAGCATCGAGCGCAGCCTGAGCGTCCTCAAACGCCTTGACATCCTGATCGGCCTTGTCCTGCGCAGCGCCCAGCTGCTTTTCCAGCTCGGCCGAAGCAGCGGAGGCCGCGCTATCGCTCGCACCGCGGGCCGCGTCATAGGCGCCCCGCGCCTGCTGCTGGTTGACGGCGGCAGCATCGTAGGGAGCGGCAGCCGCTTCCAGATCGGCCTTGGCGGTAGCAGCTTTAGCGCGCGCCGCATCAACTGCAGCCTGCAGGTCGGCGACCTTTTGCGCTGCAGACACGGCACCCGCGCCAGTACCGGCGGCCGCAGTACTCGTCAGCGGCGACATCACCGCAGCCGTTGCACCCGTGGCGCCAACGCCATCCGCATCCTGTGCCACCGCGACCAGGGGCGACAGCATCGAGCCGCCCGTCATGGCAATCGTCGCCGCAGCAACCGTCACCACGCGTCCAGCCGCCTTGGCCTTACCCAAAGCCTTGCCGTCCATGTCCTTGTTCATATTCTTGCTCATTGTCGATTCCTTCCCACGGTGAGCCGTTGTTTGACACAGATAGTCGATCCAACTTGCCCCATTAAAAAGAGGTGATAACGGGGTAATTAAATTGAGCGATTTGAATCGCGGCGAACCTGGCATTCGCAAAAGCCAAACTCATAGTTCCGCTCGCGCTCAATCTCATCCAAATACTCGAGATCTTCGCCACTTGGCGCCTCTTCACCTAGGCATACAGGCCAGTTCTCTGTGCGAGAACGGTCAGTACGACCATAAATGGTCTCGAGATTAATGAAATCGATATTGCCGTTGTTAAAGGAGAAATTGCTGGTGCTCATGCTCAAATCCCGTCCACATAAACTCAAATTGCTGTGCTTGGCCTCTTTTAGAGACCCCATCTCATACGCTATGACTGTAGTATATGCGCTCTGCTTGCATGTTGCAAGAACATTTTTATTTTTCTAGCGCTTATAGCTAATCTGTTTCCTCTGTTTCCTCACGAGCAAATACCAGGCTCCCCCGCCGCGCCCTCACGCGCGGCACATTCGTTGAGATACTTCACCGGAATCGGCCACCTGGAGGGAGCTCCGTGGCGCGAAAGCCCCACATTGACCAGCTGAACCAGCAGCTCGGACAGATCGTCGCCTTCGAGCACCTCAATCGAGCGCACATGAATCGCCGTCGCCAGGTCCTCCTTGGTGCCGTTGTTGACGCCCACAAAGTAGCAGGTCATCCCTGCACGTTCAAACGTTCCAATGCCGTAATAGGGCGAGTTGTAGCTTTCGAAAAACTCCTTCTTACGGCCCGCTTTGCCCGTAAGCTGGTAATCGCGCACCAAGGTCGCAAAGTTGTTAGAGAAGGTCGTCAAGCCCGTATCGCGCACGCGCGCGAGCATAGACTGTCCACCTGCCCGCACGTCAAAGATATAGGCATCCTTGTCGAGCTTGCCGTCGGCCGTCAACAGCTCAAGCTCTATCTCGTCCACGGGACCATCCTCGATGGAATGCGAGGTGTAGTCCATGGCCCCGTCAGCACCAATCGTTAGCGTTGCAAGGCGCGCATCCAGCTCAATCTTGTCTTCCTCTTTACGCGGAACATTGACCACGCCGCAGACCGTCACCGACTCAACGCCAAAAGAGCCAAGGTCAAACGCCTGCATCCGTCCGTCGACGACGTTCTGCTTTACCAGCAGCTCTTTGAGCATGGCTCCCAGGATTCCCTCCTGTGCGCCCCGTACCTTTGTATTCGGCATCGCCTTAACCAGCGGCTCGCACACATCCGGCGTCACATGCTGCTCCACCACGCCAGCGTGCAGAGCATAGCCATCGTCCTCGGCGACCTCGTTGGCTACCACAACGATATTCCACGCCAGCGGATCAACAGCCCTGCCGCCATACGACGCGCGCACGCCCCACGAGGAATCGTTGAGCCGATCGGCCAACTGGCGCGCTACCCTATCAAGCCCGTCACCCGCGAACGAAACCACAACCCGCCGCCCCAACGAACGCTCCGCAACCACATGGGCGTATCGGTCGCTTTTCAGAACCTCGTAGAAGCTCTTGCGCGGATACTCCCTGAGCGATATCTGGGCAAAATCGCTGTACCGACGCTCAAGAATCTGCAGCTCTCGGTACAGGATTCCCTTCTTGGTATAGGCGACCTTTTCCGCCTGGGCAGAAAACGTAAGGTCACGGCGTTTGGACGGCTTATCGCCCTTGGCACGGCGCAGGATATACTCATCGCTTTGTCCGTGAGCCAGCACCACCGTAGCCACAGGCGACAGCCTGTAACCCACCTGGCTGTTGATCTTCTCGAGTTCCAGCTTGTCGCCTGCCGCACGACCGATGAGCACCCGCCGCTTGGCAAACGTTCGGATCTTAAGTTCAAAGGTGCAGTCCTCGTTGATAACAGTCTCGACCGTCTCAATCTTGGCAGGGCCCGTTCCTGCTTCCTCAATGGCGTCGCGGCGGTCGCCCTTGGCACTAATGACATACAGGTGTCCCGTGTCATTGGGAATCTCGTCCTCGACCCCCTCAAACTGCGAGCAAGAGTTGAATAGCAGGCGCAACACGACGCAATCTTCCAGCTCGTCCCAATGAGTTTTAATCGGAACCATTTGCTCATGGGCGAGCGGGGCGTTAAGGTCGCCCGTCTGCACGCCCGCTTTGACCATCAGAAAGACGCGGTTGTCTGCAAGCTGCGTAAGCGCGACGACCTTGCCCGTCTGGCATACATCGGCCATAAAGTTCGCCACGGCATGCTTGCCTGCATCGCCTACGTTGCACCAAAAGACCGAGTAGCGCTCCTCGGCAGCAGCGGCATCGAGCTGCAGCTTAAACTCAGATACGGCAATGTCTCCCAAGCCACACGACTGGTTATGCTTCGATTGCACGATGAACCGCCTCCATCATCTCCAGATTGATTGCACCGTCAGCGGCCATATAAGGAACGGAGAACACAGCCCCTTCGGCGTCGAGTGCCTTGGGCGCGCACTCAAGCGCTGCCTCATCAGCCAAAACGTTGACGATTAGCAGGCGTTTCGCCCCAACCTTTTGAGCCTTGGCCCTAAAGCGCTCGGCATCCGACGCCTCGCGACCGTCGCGAACATAAGCGATATAGGCACCGATGCGATAGTGCTTGAAGTCGATCCACACCCCGGTTTTGTTGCCGGCGGCATCGAGCACCTCAAAATCGCCGCCCGTCTCGGCATGGGCCGCATCACCGCACGTGAGCGAATAACGTCCGTCGTAATACGCCTCAAAGATGGCCCTACCGGCAGACTCGCCCAACTCTCCCAGGTATACCGCCTGGAACATATAGGGCGTCATGTGCACCGTCGCCGCCGGCTGCAACGTCGTGGGCACCCCGTCGCGCGACCAGCGCTCGCGCACCTCGCGAATCGAGAGCAGCTCGGGCACACGGGCAGCCGCCTGGCTTACCTGGCGAACCTTTGCGCCCTTTAAGCCCTCGTTATAGCGGCAGCGCTCCTCCAGGCGGGCAGCAATCTGCTCGACAGGTTCACCCTCATAGCTGGGAAACTCAAAATGCGGCACCTTACACGCTCCGCCCTGCGCATACGCATAGCCACTCGCGGCAAACGGCATGTGCAGTGCGGTGCTTTTGCGCGCAGGATAGCTTGCGAGGTCCTCCCACGGCAGGCAAAAATGATGCAGATAAAAGTCGCGCTCGCCATCGAAGGCGGCCAGATCTTCCTCGCGCGCATCGAGGGAGGTAACCTTCCATGCCAGCTTTTCGTGCTTCTCTTTCGCCAGGTTGTTCCTAAAGGCAGCAAGGTTCTGCTGTTTGTTAGCAGCGTGCTGCTTCTTGTCCGCCATGTGATTGTTGACAGCCGCACAGGCGCCAACAACCTGCTCCAGCTCGTAGCCCATCGGCAAATCGTGCAGGAACGAAAAGTCGCAATCGCCGGCGATTTTGCGGTCGAGCATTACCTGCACGTGCGGCATCTTTACGCTCGTGCGCATCAGGCGGCCCACGGCCTGCGCCACAATGCGAGCACCTTCGACCTGATAAGAGAGGGTATTGCGAACCGGCAGATTCCGTTTGGTGCCAGACAGCAGCAGCCGTACGTTATGACGCTTTTCGGTAAACGGGACCTCTCCGCGCGCCACCAGCTCTTCCTGTTCAACCACACCTGTCAACGCCTGCTGAACAAACGTCGCCGAGCTAATCTCGACTTCCGACGTCAGACGGCTCGTAGGCGACTCAATGTACAGAAAGTCCAGGTCCATCTTGGGACGGCGGTCGGCATCCTCGAAGCCGCAATCAACCTGTCGTACCGTGCGACACAAACTTTCCGGTACCTTGTATTTAAGATTCTTGGAAAAGCCACCGGCCGACAAATTGATGAGCATAAGGGTTGGCCGGCCCATCTCGAGACGGTTTTGAGCGTCACCCCAACCGATATCCCATTCTGCAGCGTTAAAGCACGGCACCATACCCTTGGCCTCCTTGAGCGACTCCTCGTACGACGCCTCGGGGCACTTAACGTTCCGAATCACCAGCTCGGCAACGATTTCTCGGGCAAGGTCCAGCGCCAAGCTATTAAAGTCGCCATGGTTTCCCATGTGGCGCGTCGTAAAGATGGCTCCTGCCTGATGCTCGTTGCGTGCAACGCCACGTGCCCAGGTGCTCACGGCAACGAGTGTCTTGCTTAGACGCTTCAATTCAAACTCGATGCTCTTGACGTCGCTTGTGCCCACCCTGTCGGCGATCTTTAAACGCAGACGCACCGCAAGCCCTTCACTTACGCCGACCTGGTCAAAGAACTCCATCACGCGCTCGTACGTCTCGTCGGGCGATACGATGGCCCCACCAAAGGCGCCGCCGGCCAACGCAGCCATACCGGCAAGATTCTTGTCTTCGTCAACCCAAGCAACGTCAACGTCGTACGTCTTTGCCGCCTGCTTGTTAAACAGCTTGGTCTGTCGCACGATCTCTTGGTTGAGCTCGCCAATCCACGTATCCTTGCGGACCACGCCGTGAACCTCATCGAGGTAATCCAGGTTAAAGTTCTTTACGGTCGATGCGCTCCAAGTTGCGCTCATGCACACGCAGGGCGCATTGGCAGCAATGGAGGCCAAGTACGCCTCGGGCATGCGCTCAATGCCATGGCTGGTTAGGTGCGTGGTAAATATGTGGTCGAGCGTGGTTTCCATCACCAGGTAGCCGACGCCGCGCGCATACATCGAGTCATCGGCTGCATCAATATCGTCGTTCTTACGGTTCTTAAAGAACAGCGCCATCATCAACGCATTCCAAAAGCATTTCTCACTGGTTTGGTCGTTCCTAATGCCCAGCGCATCGATGATGTTCTTGCGCGAAAGATCGTCCTTGTACGAAATGCTGCCGTAATACAGGCTATCCATAAGGCTGGCGCAGATGGCAAGGTGACCTACTACCATCCTAACGACGCCGCGCGCACGACGAACCGCCTTGTTAACGGTTTGCTGTCCATTCGCCCCATGAGCCGTAATCATATTGCGGGTACCGTCCTCATTGAGCTTGTAGCACAACGGGTTTACCGAGTTATCGCCCACCGAGACATCATCACTGCCAAACAGACGACGACCGGCAAGCTGCTCGTCTTTTGCCTCGTCAGACAGCGCAAAAGGCGGGCGCAGTTTCATTTCCTTAATGCAGGAGGCGAGTGCCTTTTGAATATTCCCGGCATCCTTGGCGATTCCTTCGGCAGCTTCCTCTACGCTCGCTCGCGAAACCCTGTTCCTCTCGGCATTCGACCCCTTGTGATCGCCCGACGTAGAAGCGTGTGTGTAGACCGCCATCCATTGATCTCGATTTCCCAACAGCAAGGGGTCCACCACGCCGCCGTTAAAATGACGATCAAGGATGCGCAGCGCCTCATCCGGCTGAAACGTCACGGGGTCGTCCGTCAGCGTCGACAGCATGTCAGCCTTCATGTGGTCGATTTCGTCAAAGATGAATAGGCACTTCTCTGCAGCCGCCGCGTTAAAGAGCACAACGCCCCGACCGGTCACCGTATCGATTCTGTTGACGAGCTTTTGGGGCGTAAGGGCAATCACATGTGGCATGCTCTCGTCGTTGAGCAGCGCAGATGGCCAAATCTGAGGGATTACCTCCATGCCTCGCGTAATGTTCTTGAGTTCACAACTCACTGCCCAACGCAGGCTCGCATCGGCTAACGACAGCTTGTCCCACAGGCTGGGGGTCAGACAATCGACAACGTTTCCCAGACTTTTCTTTGTATCAAGAATGTGCAGAAGGTTATCGGCAACCTCCATAGTGTTACGCCATGCTCGCTTAATGACGCGATGAGAGCTCTCGTCATCTGCTTCGATGGGACACGAGATTTCGCGCACGCCCACGGCACCCTTGCCGCGGGTGGCCTCAATCCAATTCAGAATGTTCTCGCCCGCGCGCGGAAGATCGAACACCATGCGTGCCGCTTCATCACAACTCATGCCCTGGCCAGCCAACAATTCACGCACGCTTGCAACATAGTTGTCGCGATTGTCTTTACCCGGAACAACAAACACCAAGGTACGGCGGCCGGGACACTTGTTAAAACAGCCCGACTCATCCCAGCCGCCGGCAATCAGGTCGGCCGTGACCTGCTCGGCCGTGTAGTTTTTGCCCGAGCCCGTCGTGGCGCCCAAAAAGTACAGGCCGTTGTTGTCCTGGTCCTTAGCGCCGTCCTGATCCTGGGGAACAAACAGCGCACGCTCAAAAAACTCGCGCATCGCCTTTTGACGTGCAAGATAGGGAGCAAGCTCCTTGTCGCCCGCAGACGACAGCATCGATTGACAGTTGAGTTCCCACGTAGCCATGGTCAAACCTCCGATTTAGTTGTTGCATGTGTTGAATACCATCCCGTGCGGACAAAAACTCACGCGAGGTGGTTGAGGTGGCGGCGTCTATGCCGCCGAGAAGGGGAAAGAAAAGAAAGAGAAACAGTCGGCGATTACTCGCACGAAGCGAGCAGCTTCTTAAGATCGCACTCCAATGCCTCACGCTCCTCAACGTCCATCACTGCAAGGGCGACACGCATCAGGGACACATCGGCGGCAAGCTCCTTTACCTGGTCGGGACGCTTGCTAAAGTGGTCGTAAATCCGCAGGGCCTCCCCGGCCGCCAGGTACTGCCACTTTTCCAACGAAGGCTTTTCGGACCTGCTCATGGCATCGACCCACTCGCCAAGACCCTGAAAACCGTTGCCCGTAGTCGTGCCGTTCATAACCACATCGAGCGGGCTCAGCAAGCAATCGGGCGTTTTTTTGTACACCAATTTGGTGAGCATAAGCACCTGGGCAAGGTTGCGATACTTGTCCTGATCGGCATAGAGCACGTCGTTGTAGCAGGCGCACGCCTTAAGCAGCTCGTGGGCGGCAATGCGCTCCGGCCCATCAAACGGAACGCCGCGCAACAACACCCCAGCAAGATCGAATGCCTTGCCGCCCTGCACGATCTTGTCGAGCGCCGAGCCGTCCACCAAATCCGCCAGCCAAGCAAACTCAGGCTGATACGGCTTATGCTCATCCTCGTCCTCATGCTCCATCCAGTTGTTCACCAGCGTCAGGGCTTCAATCTCCCTCCCGTTCAGAAAGGGCGAATTCTCCCCCATCTCTTCCTGCAAAAAGCCCCGCGGCTCATGAGAGCGCTCGTACGCAACCGCAAGTTCCCCGTCGCTCACGACCAAGGTCGCACGGGAAATATAGGTATCTTCCCGCATGTCCCTCCAGGCGTACATCATAAGGGGACGCAGCTGACGGAGCATGCCGCGCGCGCCGGCACCTTCCTTAACCGCGCGCTTCGCCGCAAGGCGAGCAGCATCTGCCATCAGCTCCATCTTGGCGCCATTTCCCATCATGTTGTTGTACTTGGGCAGGTACTGTTCATACGCAATCTGGACCAGATCGTCCACGCTCAAGACGTTAAAGTTAATCACCGAGCCAATGCGCCCGCACAGCTCGGACATAATACCCCAAGTCTCAACATCCTCGATGGTCGCACTGTCTCCCAGCTCGTTTGCCGATTTTGCGGCGGTGCGCACGGCGGCATACGAGGATCCGAAGCCGACCGTGGTGCCAGACTTGTCACTCAGGCGCTTGCGCACCAGAGCATCCAAGCCCATAAAGGCGCCGCCCAAAATGCAAACAACCTGATCGAGGTTGAGCGTCTTAATAGCCGCACTCTTGGAGGTATCACATTCAAACGGCATCTCCCCGCCTTCCAAGAGCTTAAGGAACGACTGCGATGGACTAAAGCTCGATGCAACTTCGCCCCCATCGGGCTCGGCACGAACCGCCTTGTCAAACTCGTCAAAGAGCACCAAGCAAATTTCGCCGGGATTGGCAGCCTGATAGTCCGCGACCTGCGACAGGCAGTTGCTCATGCTGGCACCGCGCCAGCCCTCGCCCGTCATGGTGGAGACATCGAACACGAACAGCTTGAGCCCCGCGGCATCCGCCACGGCTTTGATGGTGTGGGTCTTTCCCGTACCGGTAGAACCCATCACCAAAATGGCAGCGGGCGAAAGAACGTCGCGCGGGTCGGCGCCGCGTGCCAACATCACGCAGCGGTTGACCTCAAAGCTCAGCGCCGTCACAAAGGCCTCCAAGCTTCCTTCGTGGCCAATAACACTCTGACGCGTCTGCTCCACCAGACGCGAGGGCGCAATTCGAGTGAGCAGGTCCCGGTAGCGATCGATGTTTCGATACTGCTTCTGAGCCATGGGTGTTTTCCTTTCTATATTGGTTTTCTTACCTATGACGTGGCCCCGAGCCCATAAACTCCTACAGTGCCAGCGATGTCGCCGACTCCAGATAGATCACGTTGCCCGGCTGGGTAAAGACCGGAATGTGGTAGAGCAGCTGCAAAATGCCCTGCTTGAGCAGCGGAAACAGTGTGGGATGCAACACTTCGTACATCAGGGCACCAGCCATAAGAGCGGTAAGTACGGCAAGCAGCAGAAGCTTTTGAGCGTTAGAGAATACCGACATGGTCGTTCCTTTCTTTATGCGAGATATTTGGATTGCGTTGTGGGTTAGCGACTCATAGCGATGGCAATGCCAATAACCGTGATAACCACGGGGATCGCAAGCGATGCGAACACAATCCCGGCAAAAAGGCCTACCACCACCGCGCACACGACGATGACCAGTGCTGTGGGCACAAGCGCGAGCAGAGGAGTAACCACGCAGGCAGATGCAAAGCGAAGCCCGTGGAACAAGCACTCATGAGGGAATAAAGCCTTGAGAACTCCTTCGACAATTCGCCACTCGACAATCGTTCCGACTGTTAAGACAACAGCCCAAAGCAGATAATCATTGGCGCGGGAATCCGAAGCCATCTTTCCGGTAACGCCAGCCCACCAATCAAATGCGGCGGCACAGCCCAGCAAACAGACGATCGCGCAGACGACGGATGCAAATGCGCCCGCACCCTCAATTGCACCGAGCAGCTCGCACATGTCGGATTCGCGCTCTCCCGTTAACAGCACAATCCATTTGTGGGCAAGCGCCGCAACGACCGCCACGCCCAGCACAACCCAGTACGCCCTAAACGCCACCAGGCGCCACGAATGGAGCGGAATCACCGTGTTGCCCTCGCCAATCTCGAACATAAAGCCGCCGAGCCACGTCGTCAGCAAGCACATCATGTCGACGGCGACAACGTACAGCACAACCGCAAAGAGGGTTTGCAGAATCATGCCGAAAATATTCACTGTTGTTGGCTTCTTGAGAGCGTCTGGCTCGATCCTATACGTGTCGTATCCGTTCATTAGCTGTCCTTTCGTTGCTGAAACAACTAGTTGGTTTATCCACTGTAGCTTGATACAACTAGGAGATATGCAAATCTCTTAGTGTTAGTATCTAGCGAAATATTACCCAATGCGTACGGCCTCATACGCACCATTCGATTTTTTTCTTTTTCATTTGAGTGCCCCGTCTGAAAAACGCCGCAACTGCTCTTCTTGTAGACTGAAGGCAATTGAGCCGCGACGGGCCAGTCAGCGAACCGCGCAATATAGGGAATATGCAGGAGGTGCGCATGCTCAAAACTAAAGCAGAATTTGCAACTCTTCGCTTAAACGAAGATCTCAAGCCATATATGAGCCGATATCTATCGGATCTTGTGTCTCATATGGTCGAGAAATATCAGCCTTCGTCGAGAACGAAAAGGCTCATTGAACTGTGCTGTCGCGATTTTGAGTTTTCGAGCGAGCACGTCGATGGCCCCTCGTGGTCTGTTTTGGGGATTGACCTCAAGCGACCTTCGGCCGCCTCGTTTGAGTTTGAGGACCGCGTTTACAACGAAGCAACCGACGAATGGGATTATGTGCCCGCTTGCGTTTGCAAAAACCGAGTCAAAGTCCCGACGTCGACGTTTACTGCCATCGAAGAGAATATCTTTTTATACGACTACGAGCAGGACGCAGCCTCTCACACGTACGAATCAGCACTCATTTACTGCAGGCCCCCCGAGCTACGACCGCTATCCCAATTCCCGGCATCTATCGATGCGGCAAATGCGCGAGTCCTGGATTTCCTCAGAACGCGCTCGAAGCAGCTGCAACGCAGCGCAGGCATCCCCGATCTGCTTTCGGTCACTGAGTGGTACTACATCTTTCTTGCGGCATCCATTGCCTGCTCTCAGTCCCATGCCACGGCCGTCATTCAGATTTCGGACCGTCTGTTCAATCTGGCGCGAGCCGTAGATGGACGTCGCCTTCTTTGTGACCTCGGCCTGCTAAAGAGCATTGTGCTTCTTCCCAACACCATTGCCAAAAAGGCCGAGGGTCGCGCGCTGCTCTTTATTGGCGACGGCGAGCCCAATGATCCGTATTTCCTTTTTGACGGCAGGAGCTTTGACGACAAGCAAATGACCGATGAGATTCTGCACCAGCTCCTCGATTCCGTCGACCGAGCCTACGGCGATCAAAAGAATCCAGTCTATTGGCATCGGCTCGAGGATCAGGGCAACGGCATCTATCCCCTATTACCCAATACAAAGAGCGGATCGTTCGACGAGAGAATGTTCATCCCCCTTGGGTCGCTAGCGCCAATCTACCGCGGCACCGCCCGCAGCGTTGTAACCAAACTGCCCGAATCAGATCCGACAGACAGTTACCAACAGCACGACTGCTACTACCTGTCGCTAAAGCATCTTCATGATGGCGCAATCATTGCCGCAGAAGATGTACTTGAGCGTGTCCCCGATACAGATATCTACGATGTAAGCCGTGTAGACTACGAAGATTTTCGGAAGGCCAAACCGATCGACGCCCGCGAGGCGAGCCTTCTCATATCACGCGTCGGGCCTCCATTCAAGCTTGCCCTCATCACGCCAGGCCACTTTTCTGTCGGTTCTGAGCGCCCCGTGGAGCGCGGTCTTTTGTTTGAGAGCATTGTCCCCTGCGACGCCATGTTCTGCGCTACCTTTGAGGACGAGCTGCTTGCCCAGTTTGTCCTGGCATACCTGTCGTCCGATGAGGGGCAGAAGAAACTGGCGGACACCTCGCACGGAGACGCGCTTGTGCAACTTGCCCCAATGGACCTGCGAAGCATGACCGTGCCTGTTCCCGGGCGAGCGGAGCAGGAGCGCTACGCGCTAGAGTACGAAGCAAAGCAGCGCGCCTACGAGGACGCCCTTAAGCAGGCGGAACATTACGCTGCGAGCAAGGGAACGATGTAGCGACCGAGGCCGGCAGACTGTCCGGACTTTTGCCGACAGTCTGCCGATCAGGCACGCCGTTCAGCGCAGCAGCTAGAGATCCTCAACAGACTTCGAACTGGCTTTGGCCGCCTCTTCGCCCGCGATCAGGTCCCTAACCGTTATATACGCACTGTACGTAGCATCTTCAATCTTTTCCATAACATCAGGGTCGCAAGTTCCCCAAATATCTTTGAGAACTCGAGCCAATCCCCAAGCAGCGCTGAGCAGGACGTCAACGTCCTTTAGATCTAAGTGGCTGACCGTAAAGGGACAGTACTCGCACTCCAACAGATAGGTGTCACAGCCTCAATTGTCTCAGCCACATACTGCTCAAGATCGGGATGGGGATGGAAGGCGCACAGCGCCTTGTGCGGATCGGTCGGCTCAATCCAATACAGCGTTGTCGCTTCCTCGCATTTCTCGAGCGGATAACGCTCAGCTGCCTTCTCCCAGCTTTCATACCAGGGATCGGCATCGCCGTCCGTCATCGACCTGCAAAGATTAATCGCCGCAGAAACAGTCGCACACGAATATCTATAGCTGGCGTCTTTCTTAAACTCATCATTGAGCTCGACGTCACCAGACAGCTCCGCCTCCATGATAAGGAACGGACCATCCTCATCCGTAATGCTTATGGGATAGTTGTTGCACTCATAGCCCGGATACATTTTGTCTCCAATCAATCGTTCGGACACATTAACAAGCAATATCGAAACCGCGCTCACGCGGAGGACCGTCGTCCTCGCACCAACCTGCAAGTTTTTCTCATCGCATGAAAAGAACTTGCGATTCTTGCAAGTTTTTCTCACGCGGTGACAAGAACTTGCATGGTCGCCCCGCTACCTGCGCCACGAGGCGGCAAGGATAACGGGAAGCCCGGCGATGCACACCACTAAGGCCACGGCTGCGAACGCAAGCACGATGGCCACGCTCACGACGACATAGGCCACGGTAATGAAGGCCAGCGCCAGCAGGCAGGCAAGCAGCTCGGCCACGTAGCACAACACCAGGTTCGAGCTCGCGCGCTTCAGCAGAACGTCGGCGAGGCGGACCAGCTCGACGGCAAAGCCGCTGCCGAAATTGCGTCCGGGGCCCTTGGCAAGGAACCACTTGAACAGGCACATCAGGGCGCAGCCCAGCATCATCATGATGGAAACGGTCCATGCATTGTGCCCCGTCTCGACAAGGCTCTGGTCGCCCACCGCGCTGCCGTTGACGAGCCAGGCCGTTCCATAGCCCATGAACAGCATCGCCAGCAGCAGGCAGGCGCTCACCGCGGCGAGAGAGCGCGACACGCGCCCGCTGAACACCGGAGCCTCGCAGCTGAGCCCAAGGCCCTCGCGAACACGCCAGGCGGCATGGTAGGCAGGGTAGGCCGCGATGAGCGCGGACACGAGCAGCGACGCCCAATCGGACCCGGGCACAGCCGACGCGTACTCCGCAATCGCGGAGATGGAGAAGGCAGCATGGAACGACTCGTTCAGAAACAGCGCGACCTCGCCCTTCCAGACGCAAAACGGGGCGGCGACGGAGGCGGTGCCGGCAGCGGCAACCGCAGCAACGGCAACGAGCAGCGCGCCCTGCACGAGTTTGACGACCTCGTCTTTGGCGGTGCGGGACGCAGGCTCAACGGCGCTGGACGAAATTTGAATAGAAGTGTTCATGTTTTTCCTTTCAACAGAAATCAAACCGGAATCGCCGGCAACTAGGATGAAGCCTCTAGTCGGCTCCGATTAGAGATTGTTCGCCCACATTGATACCAAGTCGTGCGGACACACTAACAAGCGATATCGAAACCGCGATCTCGTGGAGAGCTGTCGTCCTCAATCCATTCGAGCCCGACGCACTCATCGATCCCTGCATCGGGAACTGACGACCATCTGAACTCGAAACCAAGCTGGTCAAGCTCATCGACTCGCCCACGGATCACTCCGTAAACATCCAACGCATTCTCGAAATCCTCCGAAGACGCGTAGCCTCGCTCGCACTGCCTGCGCATCTGATGCAAGCGACCCATGGCGGCGGCGATAATCTCGCGAAGAGCGATAACCTCGCGCTCGCATACATCAATGTTTCCTTCGTTGAGCTCGATGCGATCGGACATAACGGCCTCCCTGGTTTTAACCCTTTTCGCTTGACTCCATTGAACAACCGCAAACAGCCGCGTAATATGACTTTTATCGCGTTTTAAATTTTGGCTGTTTGGAGCATCAATGCATAAGTCCGAAAAAGAAGCATTTAGCTGGGGTTTTGAGGCTGGTTTTCTTCGCTCCCCTGTCAATCCCCGTATGCTACTTCTTAACAGGACGCCGGAGATTGATTGTGCCGGCGACGGAAACACATCCGGCAATGCAAGCGCATGGAGTCTCGTCTCCATAGCCAACGACCTATTGCGCGTCGACTTAAGCTCGCTTTTCAACGAAATCGGGGGGCACTTTCGTAAGCGAGCAAACCAGCGCTTTTATATTGATTTGCAGAACGCCATGCGCCAGTCCTCTGCTGCTCTCCACCATGCGCAACACGCTTCGATAGACTGTGCAGCCGAGCAAGACTATGACGATCGGCTCGATCCAGACGATCCCGACCAAGAGCCCGCCCAAGCAGAATTGAACGAAGCTGAAATCGCTATCAACCTTCAAAAACAAAAGGAACGCGACCTCGATTTCTTTGCTCCGATATTCGACAAAGCCATTACAAGCCATGCACACGGAGAGATTTCCGGCATGGCCAGATATCTCCTTAAAAATGTCTGTAGACAGTGTGTCATGAACATCACGGCGATTCCCGACTATCGCTATTACAGCTGCTGGATGAACAACAACGCTATTGAGTGCGACGAGATCAACCGCCTGTACCGCGCGGTGATTACAACATCGGACCAACTCAACAAGCAAGAAATGGCGTCCCTCTTCAGCTCCTATCTCCAGCTCGAGTCGAACGACATGAGCATTAACGCTACCAACGGCGAGACCAATCTAACAGCACCGGTGCCGTATGACCGCGACAATCCTATACGCAACTTTCCCAAGGCGAAATCTCAGATAGAAACAGCTTGCGTCTGCACCAATATCGATCTCTTTCGAGCGCTTCTCATTGTTTTTTATCAGGAATGTCTGGAGCTTACCCCGCTGCTTAAAAACACCGAGGCACCTAGCCTGCTCGCGCAAAACGAAGAGTTTTTCCCAGCCGCCATCAAAACAAGCGACCCGCGACAATTTCGATTATTCGATGAGCAGCTGCCGGCAATCATCCGCTTTGGCGAAGCTTTTGTATACGCAGCCAAAAAACACTTGCCCGGAAACGAAACGGCCCAAAAGCTCGAAGAGCATTTGAATGGAATAAAGCGCATGAACAGCGCCCCCTTTATGCAGGCGTTTCGTAAAAACTATCTCGAAGCTATGCGCGAGAACCAGATCTTCGCAAATGGAGACTTCCATACGCATGCAGAGCTTAACGACCAGGAAAACCTCAATAGGCTCGTAAGGCTTCAAGCTGTTATTGCAAAGGCAGGAGAGCTTTACTTCACCGAAGAGGAATGTTCCTTTGCAAGCCTTTATGCCCGCATCCTCCACGAGCTGCTGCTGTGCGGCATTATGCCGATAACATGCCAAACCTGTGGTTCGCTCTTTTTTCCGACCGGCCCTAACAGCAAGTACTGCGATCGATATAACGCGGCGACCAAGCTCTATTGCAACCCGCGGCACAACGCCAAAAAACATCTTGGTCGCAAATCACCCCGCGACGTCGCACTCAATATACGGAGAAAAGCCGACACGGCATACGAAAAGGGTTTAACGGATTGTGCCCACTATTTTGACAGCCTTGGCAATTTTGTTCTCGATGGTCTTGGCCCAACATACCAAGCGAGCGACCTAATTTCCGACGAGCTCTATGCGGCATGGCTGTCTATCGTCAACCAGCCCAATTGCAGGACAAAAATCAGGCGACCAGATAGGAACGGTTTTCCATACCCCGTACTGTGGTACGGATTCATCCTCAATGGCATACAGTATGTACAAGTCGAGTTTCCCGAAGCCGAGTACCCGGCGCTTTTTGAACGCTTGAGCCAGCTCGCCGAAAGCCCGCAATCAAAGTGCACGCTGAAGCACAAGGGACCCGGCGAGCACCCATACAGCTCATGGCTTATCAAGTTATACGAGTTGTTGGAGATCATTGCGCAAATTAATAGCGCCGACCAGGTGGCAAAGCCCATTCCATTGCTTGGAATAGATAGGGACGATTGTGTCTCGACCGACCCGACCGCCCAAGGCACACGGAGCGCGCCCGACGCATGCGTCTACAGCACCGGCACGATAGATAGCCTTAGCTTTACCGTGTATACGAAGGGATATGACCCGGAAAAGCGGGAACGAGCCTGATGTAGCGGCTTCGAGCGAAGCCGCCGGTCACGGGGTGGCACCGGGGCGCGGACGCCGCGGGCCATTGGGAGCAACCCTCCTCCGCTACCTGCGCGACGTGGCAGCGCCGCTGCGTCGTCCCTGTCGCCGAACATCGTCCTGAAGGCGCGGGCGGGTGTCCATGAACAGCCGCGCCCGCACTAGCCTGGGGGACAGCCGCCCCGCCACCAGCAGTGCGCCGGCACGCCTCGGCACCGCCAGGGTCTCCGCCTCCACGGGCAGGGCAACTTTCTCGATGACCTCGGCAGAGCACACGCCCGACAGGTCAACCCCGTTGTAGACGATTGGCCTCATGCGTTGCCCCTCGCGCGCCCGTAGGTGTTACCGCTACTCTGAAAATGACCAGATGATCACCCAACAATCTTTGGCGAGTGGGGGCTGAACGCATCGTTGCCGTTCTGTTCATCCACCGCCCTGCGCCCCAGGCTTAAGGGTTCTGCCGCGTCATCTTCCACCCGCACGGACAGGACATAGTAGAAGTCGGCACCCTGATTCCCACGATCCCGCACGTAGCCAAGGTCGGCCAGGCGGTCGGCCAGCTCGTCCCTCGAAACCAGCTCATTCGAGGTTATGCGACACGCCACAGGCTCGATCTCGTAGGTGTTCGTCTGGCTTATGGCGTTCCGATAGAAGCGGAACCACGACGTGCGGAAGAGATCCTTATGGTGCGAGTAGACATGCCCGTCCTTAATGGCATAGAAGTAGAAGAGAAAGCGCCCGCCCTTGCGGAGCCTGCCGCTGCTTTCGAGAAAGTGATAGTAGTCATCGGGAGAGTCCCCTCGAATGTAGCCAATCACGAACGATTCGCCACCATGCCCGTAGGAGTCGCTATCCGTCTTGCCCGCGCTTGGAGGCTCAGCCACAACCATTTCGGTGAAGTAGCTCAGCCGGTTCAGCCGCGTATTGCTTGCCGTGTTCTCGCCGATGACCTTCTCTATGAAATCGCGCAACGCATTCTCTGCCGTCCTGCTGATGCTCGGCTTCATGGCGAAAGCGCCGACACCCGGCAAAATCTCCTCGAAGAGCCGGAATTGGCCCTTCTCGCCCGTTTCGCCCGACCCCGGATAAAGCACGTAGCTGCCAACCGTGCGCCGTATCGCGTCGTTGTACGTGTGCATCTTCAGCAGGTCACCGCGCTTGTAGGTGTTCGTGGTGGAGGCCGCCTTCTCCTCGTTAAGTTCCTCGCGCTCTGCCTCCTCGGTGCCCACATCCTTGCCGACAAGCCCCGTCAAGTCGGTGATGCGGTACTTGGCGTCGAAGTGGACGAATGCAACAGCTCCATCTTGCACTGCGGCTCGCTCGTTTGTATAAGCATCCGGGAATATCGCGAGCGTGTAGTCGGGTCTGAACGGTCTCGAGTACGAACCCTCGTAACGAGTGGCATGAAAGTCACGGGGCGAGAAGGTGCGGTTGTAGTAGAGGTTTACCTTCGCGCCGCACTGCGCAATCTGGAATGACTGGCAGGAGCGTACGCCCTGCTTGAGGGATATTGACAGCCCACCGTCGGGATTCGTCCCGATAAATGGGTGGTCATCGGTGCTTATCGGCTCGCACCCCTCGATCCCCCTTACGATGTCGTACAGCTCTAAGAAGATCCAGTACTCGTAGAGGAGGGCCACATTCTTCGATTCGCCCTCGTAGATGTCATCCTTGCCCTTCCAGTCGAGCTGCAGCGCCATATCGAGCATGGAATATGCGAAGAAGATCTGCGAGTATCCCTCGCGCTTCTGCAACACCTGGTTGTTCTGAGGCATCATCTGCAGGGTGCCGACATCGTCGAAGAAGGCGTCGCTGAGTATCGTATCCAGCATGGCGTGCAGCGCGGCGGCTTCGCGATAACACTCCGTCTGCCGAGTATCGCCCTTCTCGGCATCCAGGACAGTCATCAGAGAGGTGCAGATCCGGTCAATCTCATGCAGGGCAAATTTCACAAACCGATTGGCGGGCGTGTCGAGCAGGTCGTACTTGCGCGTGACGCTGACCATCTGGGGGAGGTAGACGCCTCCCGCATCGCCGCCGCAGTTCAAGCGCGTCCACATCCGGCTGTTCGAGAAGGGGTTCGTATAAAACCTCCGGGACGGCATGCCAGCCCCAACCGACCGCAGCTCGTCCTCGTGATCCAGCGTCCTATCAGGGTTCCTCTTTATCGCCTCGAAGAGGGCTTGGAGGTTCGGTTCGTAGCAGAACTGCCGCAGGAAGACGAACTGCTCAAGCAGCGTCTCGCGATTCTCGTCGGCTTGCTTGTAAACGTTCGACGTGGAGCCCGAGTAGTCAAGGAGCAGCGCAGCGCACCTTGCGGCAAGCTCCTCGGTGAGCTCGATGTAATCGTCTTCATAGCCAATCTTGAGCGGGACGACTTCGAACTGTAGCATCGGCGCATCAGCTTCCTCGCCGAATCGAATCCTCGAACGCCCGAGATAGTTCACGAACTGGAAGGTGACACTATTGCCGTTTCTGTCGCACCTGATATTCTTGCCTTCGTTTTGGAACGAGGCGCGAGGATGCAGGCCACCATCAGGGGTCCGCTCGTATTCGAGCACATAACATGTGGTTTCGTTGATTCGAAGCGTGGGACTCCCGTCAAGACCGTCCTTGACGGCGAAGGCTGGTGTTGAACCAGCGCCATTCTGGGATGCTTCCGGCTTGAGACCGAAACACGTCAGCCCGGTTAGCCCGGTCTGCTGTTCCTCGTCCCAATCGACTCGGTCATGCGCACCGCTCTGGTAGAGCCTGGCTATTGTTCTTCCATCCGCTGCAAAGCGGATTGCGCCGATGCTGCCGTCCATAGGCTAGATGAAGCTCGCATACTGCACGTTATCGAGTTTCGCTGCCATCTGGCTTATCTTAACGGAGCTCAGCTCGCCATCGCATATGTCTTTCAGGCTTTTAAGCAGATTGCCGATCTCACGCTTGTTACCATGGAGCTTCGGCAGCACCTTCTGGACAATCTGCTCATCGACAGAACGCTCGAGTTCGTAGTTCTCGCCGTCAAGCTCGTGCGCGGCATTAACGTACATTCGCACTTCGCGCACGGTGCGGAAGGCAAACTCATAGCCGCATTTCTCCAGCTCTTCATACAGCTTGCCGAACTTCTCGAAGATGGCGTTAGCATCATCTTCGCTGATGTAATTGGCTCCCTCCCATATGTCCTTGGCGAGACGCAGAAAAGCCTGGGGGACGCCGGAAGCTGCGACGGCAACGTCCGGCGCATCCTCGATGGCTTTGAACCCTGCGAGGACTTCGGCCTTCGACGGCTTGAACTCTATGACGTTTGCCCTGTCGAGCACCTTGGGGCTAAACATGTAAGTGGTCTCATCGATGTTCACGGTGCCGACAACGAACAGGTTCTGCGGATAGGGCAGCCTGCCAGCACCGCCATCGCCGTACCCATCAAGCACGATGAGGTTATCCTCGCCGATGGTCTCCATGTGGCTGAGGAAGTCTGAGAAATACCGCTCGACATGGCTCAGGTTCATCTCGTCGAGGATGAGGAAATACGGAACCTCGGGGTTAGCGTTGGCCCGTTCGATGAGTCTCAGTATGCCGGTCTCTTCGTACGCGCCTTTGCCGCCGTCTGCAATCGGGTTGAAGAAGCCCAGCACCTTGGTGTTGTCGGTCCAGTCGGCACCGACCGGGACGAGCAACCAGTTTGGCTCCCCGTCTTCATCCAAGACCTCAAGGCACTTTGCAAAACGCTTGGAAATCCGCGTCTTGCCTGTTCCGCTGTTGCCAGCAAGGATGACAAAGGGCTTTGCCAGTAGTGACGTGATGTAGCGCCTGGAGAAGTCGGTTTTAAATTCAGCTGGAAGGTTGTTTAGCTGAAAAGTCCTCTTCTCTCTGCTTGATGCTTTCGATGAATTCTTTGCAGCAAGGTCGATTAGTTGATGCATTGCGGGCAGCACGTCATCGCCTTGTTCGTAGTCGATGCCCTCTTCGGCAATCAATTGGCTCGCTATGAGGTTTCGCATGAACTCAGCCACGCTGTAATCAAACTCAAGTTTCCCTGCGTAAACGTCAGCGAAATACTTGAATGCCGTGGTCAGGCTACCAGCCCCCATCTTGCATCCGCGATTGCAAAGGGCAATAAGATCGTCAATTCTCGACTTGTAGTCGTAATCTATCGCACCCGAAAACTGCCCGTCTTTGTATCTGCTTCCAGTGGCGAAGAAGAGTTTCGTTAGCTCCAAGATATATGCATCTTCGGAGACGCCCACAGGCTTTACTTCGGCTGCATCCATCCAGAATGTCCTTTCCGCAAAACCGTCCTCTTGCAACGGCGATGAATCGTTTACTTTGCCCGTCACTGGCAACAACAGCAGTGCGGCAAACAAGTTGCCGACATTTGGACGCTTTGCCCCGTCTCCTTGTATTTGCACACGTACTTTTCCGCCTTTTTTTGCAACGGGATAACGCGTGCCAAGGGAGACAACTTGCCCAGTAGAGGGTACGACTACTTCCAAGATGATTGCGTGTCCGATAATGTCAACTGCAGTCAGCGTATCCCCGTTTGCAAGAGAGCCTGAACCTTTGAGTTCGTACTGTCCAGCACCACCTTGTCCAACTGTTCTCCCGCGAACGGATAGCGTATTCTCGCTATATATAGAATTCGGAATGGGATAGCTCAAATTCCATTCATCGACAAAGGACATGGCAACCACCACAATTAATCTGCTGCATAGTCAGCTATGCATCTAGCAACGTACTCAGCAAGCTTAACTGGCACGGCATTGCCAATCGCCTGCTCAATGTCTGTCTTGGACCCGACAAACTCAAACTCTTCGGGGAAGGTTTGCAGATAGCTGCGCTCCTTGTATGTTAAGGCTCTCACACCTTCAGAAATATCAGCCTTGTCGGCATGATGCCTCTTATATGCTGGCGGTATCGGACGGTTGGTGCCTCGTACCGTTACCGCTGGCTCGTCAATCGTGAAGACGCCCCTACGCTGGAAGTTGCGTGGATGCATGTAGAAGTATTGCGTGCCGAGCGAATCGCCAAGGTAATCCCTGACGGTCATCTGCTTGTCGCTCAGCCTTGAATCCAAGAGTTCGCCGAGAAAGTCATCTTTATCACCAAGATGACCGACAAGGATAAAGCGCCTGCGAATCTGAGGCACACCACATAGACTGGCGTTGAGGACGCGCCTCGTGAGACCGTATCCAGCATTGCGGAATATTTCCAGCGCCTCGGGCAGGACGTCCATCCGCTCGATATTGTAAACATTCTCCATGACGAACCACTCGGGTCTGACGTCCCGAACTATCTCAGCATATCGGATGGTGAGATTGGCCCTTTTGCCGCGCTGTCTGGCGCCCGCAATGGAGAAGTCCTGGCAAGGGGGGCCACCGATTATCATCGACGGCGAATACTCTTCAATTTTCGGGACCGCTTCCGCATCGTAAAGATCGTATTTGAATGCCGGGTGGTCGAAGTTTGCCGAATAGATGTCGACAGCCGCCTGCCAGTTATCAAACGCCGCCTTTATGTTGAAGCCCGCATTCTGGAATCCGAGCGACATACCGCCGCATCCCGAGAAAAGATCAACGCAGTCCATCGCTCACATCCCTCCTGTACTCTAGTAGCGCTCGTGCAACGTAGGTGGCAAGGTTTACCGGTACGGCGTTGCCCACCATCTGGTTGATATCCGTCTTACTCCCAAAGAACTTGAAAGACTCCGGGAAAGTCTGGATCCTACTGCGTTCCTTTGGAGTCAAGCACCGGGCTTGACTGAGGTCCGCCGCGTCGTTGGGGTGAAGCTTGTAGTTCGGCGGTATCGGCCTGTCCACACCACGAATAGTGACCGAGGGCTCGTCGATGCTGAAGATGGCCCGCCTCGTGTAGCTTCGCGGAATTCTGAAGTAGTAATCAATTCCAAGCTCGTTACCGAGATACTCACGAATTGTCATCTGATGGTCAGAAAGGCCCTTCTCAAGATATGGGTCGAGGAACCCGTCGGGCGCCCCAAGGCATCCGATCAAGAAGTATCTCTTGCGAGCTTGGGGGACCCCGCACAGGCTTGCATCCATCACTCGCCCACTCAAGCCATAACCCTGCGCTTTGAAGGTGGCCCGAATCGCTTCCATGGATTTGCTCGTTCGAACGCGTGGGACGTTCTCCATAACGATGAAGCGAGGCTTGCACCTCGCGATGATCTCGGCATATCTAACAGAGAGGATTGCGCGCCCACCATCCTCGGATCTCTTGCCGGCCTGCGAGAAATCCTGACAAGGAGGCCCGCCGATGATGATATCCGGAGCGAAGCCGGCAACTTCCTCGGATACGGAAACGTCGGAGAGATCCCGTTTGAAAACAGGATGCTGGAAGTTAGCGCGATAGACATCAATGGCAGCGTCCCAATTGTCGTAGGCAGCCACAACATTGACGCCAGCCTTTTCGAAGCCGAGGGACATTCCGCCGCAGCCGGCGAAAAGGTCAACTGCCGTTATGTTCCTCTCGTTTTCCACGCGCTCGGTCTCCATTTCGATAGATACAGACAAATAAATAATTATAATTCCGTTTCTTCCAACATGCTTCAAGATCAGTCGGCAACAGAACAAATCCAGTTGTAACGCTTCGCCCGGACAAGAATCGCTCGTGCTCGATTCGAGCTTATTGCCGCCCAGCAGGGCAACCACTGTCGCATGCTCGCCCGTCAGAGGCCGTCCGCGCCGCATCCGCGTCCGCTCCGGATGCCGCGCCGGGTCGGTCGTGCCGCGGACCGTCCCTCGCGGCACGCACCCTCCGCTCCCGCGAAAACCCGTTCAACACAAAGGCTTTTAGGTATAGCCTTATTGCTGTACGCCACGAAGTTTCCGCCCACTCACGCCCTCGCTGCCAAACGAATACGCATCCCTCTCTCTTCTATGGATGCAACGCTGCCGAAATATAAATCGACTCATGCGATCGCTCTCCGACCTCAGCTGAAACGTTTCAGAGCGCAACAATCTTGAACCTCGATCCACCCTCCAGACAAACCTCCTCAGTTCATCCATTACTATCGAAAAGATCTTCCATGAATTTTGACGGCCTGTTTCAGCTGTAATGGAAATAAAAACCAGCTTTTCGAAGTCGGCGCCGCAACCAGGCAAGCATTTCCGAAATCGCAGCATCACATCGCTCGATATAAGTAATTTGCTACTGGTGCAACGGCCCCGAGCACCGTTCCCGCGCGACTCTATCGCAAATACGTTGCTTAGAACAGGGCACTGCCACATTTCAGCAAGCCAATCCGAATCCTCGTTTGGTCGGGAGATAGTCCAATTACCCTTTAAATATCATATCGTTGTGGTATTCAATAAACTCAGCTCGTGGGGCAAATCGCTTCGGAAGCGTAATCGGCTCTCCGTTGTAGCGCCACAAATTTACCGCTTCCTTGAAAGTAGCGGCAGGCTAAACGAGGGCGGTGAGTTCCTTTTCTACTTCTACGCCATTAAGGACGGGCACGTGTACTCCCATCATAAAGATCTCTTTCGTACGACCCATTTCCGCTTCTACAGGAACGCAATCAGCGAGACAAACACTTACGAACTTGAACCCATGCTTTGCAAGGTGAAGGCTAACGAGCTGGTTTCGAGAGACGAACTAGCCGACCGGCTGGCCGCCATTGGTTACGAGCGGAATCGTGGGAGCCAGGGGGCGGACTTCCACTACGTGCTTAGCGTGGAGGTCGAGAACGCTGCAGTTGTGCCGCTGAGTCTCGCGTGCGGATTGGTCGACGGGCAGAACGGCAACGATGCTTTCAGCCCGCACTCGCCGAAGTTGGTGGGATAACATTTCACGAGCATGTCGATTGGTACAGGAGGAAAGATTATGGACGAGAGAATCAAATCGATAATCCACAAAGCTGTTGATGATGCCGGGCGTTATCCGTTTCTCTTCATCGGCTCTGGCCTCTCCCGTCGTTACTGCGGCACGCCGGGATGGGAGGGGCTGCTTTCGGATATCTGCGCCGAGGTGCTTGACGACCCATATGCCTTCGCGCGCTTCAAGAGCCAGGCGAAGATTGCTGTCCAGAACGGCAAGGTCGAGTCCGAACTGCCGTACGTTGCCACGCTCATGGAAAGCGAAGTAAACCACGAGCTCTTTGCATCGGATGAATTCGCTGCCTTCCGCGAAGATCACAGTGACGAGCTTACCGGGGACGCTTCGCCCATGAAGATCTACGTCGCAGATAAGATCGCGAGAGCTCGTCTCGTCGAGAGCGCCGAAACTGAGAAGCTGGCGAAGGCGGGCAGGGAAAAAGTTGCCGGCATCATCACCACGAATTATGACTGTATGTGTGAGACCCTATTCCCTGGTTTCACGACCTACGTCGGAGAAAGCGACCTCCTGTTCTCTGACCAGGCTTTCTCTCAGGAGATATACAAGATCCATGGCTCAGTCTCGAGGGCGGGAAGCATCGTCCTGACCAGCGCTGACTATGCGGAGTTCGCGCAGAAGAGGAAGTATCTCTCGGCGAAGCTGCTCACCCTCTTCGTCGAGTATCCCGTCATCTTCCTCGGTTATTCGATTCAAGACGAGAACATCAGGTCGATACTGGGTGACATCTGCGAATGCCTACCAGATGACAAGCTCAAACGGCTGGGCAAGCGGCTCATCTTCGTTCAGCACGCAACCGACACCTCTGTTGGCGAGATTGCTATGAGTTTCGGTGGCCGTACGCTTTCGATGACGAAGATCACCACGGATGACTTCGAGTCGATCTACGATGCGATGCGCAGCTTCCGGAAAATGTATAGCACGCGATTTATCCGCGAGTTGAGGGGCAGCGTGTTCAGGCTTGCGGAGCATATCGACCCGAGTTCCGACATCATCGTCTCAGGGATAGACAATGTCCTCAACGACCTTGACCCGGACCAGAAGATCGTCATCGGCCTGTCGGTGTCACCAAGTAGCATCGGAAAGCCGATTTCACCTGAAGATATCTTCGAGGACATCGTGCTCGATAACCTTCGCTATGACCCAAAGTTCATCGTCGAGAACTACCTCAACATGTACGTGCGCCAACGGCCCAACAACATGCCTGTCTTCAAGTACACGCGCGGACTCGGTGGAGAGGTCGGTAAGGACATAGCGACTTATCTCCCAACGCTCACCTCGATTGATAGCTATCGAAGCGAAACGTTCCGCAAATCGATGCCTGCGACTCGTCGCAGATTCGAAGGGTCGCTGAGCATAAAGGGCCTTGCGAATGCATGCGCGCCAAAGAGCCCGTTCGCGTTCATCCCGTGCCTTTCAGAGGAAGAGATGGACGTCGACGACTTGGAAGCGTTGCTGAAGCGGGCACTGGCTGACGTGGGAAACGACCCTGCCAAGAAGAGGGCTCTGTTGAAAGATTCGCATTATCGGAAGTGCGTCCGCATCTACGACTTCTTGCGCTATGGAAAGTAGGAAGTCCCCCAACCTTCACCAATAGTCCGGGCAACGGCATCCGAACCTAGATCCAGTTGGGGGACATGCTCCCGAACTATGCACGGTTTCCCGCGCAAAGCTAGTTTAGCAAAGAAATGTGGAGATTGGCGGTTGGGCGCTTGAGATTCCTGCCAACTGCCGCACCCCTTGAATATCAACTTCATCCGAACACCTCCCAAATTCATCCGTACATGTACGGATGAATTTGGGAATCCGATACCCTGAGGGCCGGGTCGGCCGGCCCCGGGAGATCGGAGGACGCCATGTCCGGAAAGAGCGGGAAGGGCGCCGCGAGGGCGGTCCCGAGGGCCCACGGCAGGCGATCGGCGATTTCATGCAACTACGGCTGAAGTGTCTTTATGTGGTTCAGCGCACCCAACAGTACCGTTTGATTTCGCTCAAAGCATAAACGAAACCATGCATATATTCCCAAGGCAATCAGGCATGGCGTCACGAAAACCCCGGCAGCGATTGAATTGTTGCCCGCCCATGCAGACAGACACCCTCCGACCGTAAGTGAGATGATCATGCTGATCACGCTGGGGGCCCAACTCGTATAATGCACCCCACTCACCGCCTGTTCGACTATTTCGCATTTCTTTTTCAGGCTAATGTCCTCATCCACTTCACCAAGAGAAAAGTCCACTCCCGAAATTAAATCGAGCAATTCAGCCTCACTGTAGCCGCCTTCCTTGAATCTTTTAATGAAGAAACCTCCTGGTCCAGGCCCACAGATAGGACGGTTTACACGAAACAGTTCCTTATAGGCGATTCCCATTGTTAACTCCTTAAAGTGCAGATGCTATTTACGCTATCGTTCTATCATTTCGTCCGGACAGATTTTTATCGGACCGTCGGCAACCGTTCACAAGGACATCCCGTTCAGTAACTCCCCGCGCTCCTCATACCCGCGCTCGAGCTTCTTCCCAAGCTCCGCAGCGCAGCGCTTCGTTTCCTCGGCAAACAGGTCATCGATAGCCCTGTCAATCCGCGTGCAAGTCTGCCGATGCTCGTCCTTCCAGGGCAGGTTGAGTCCCAAACTCGCGTCCCAATAGCCGCCGAGTTTGGCGTTAATTACTTCCTCGGGATACAGCACGTCGCGGCGAATGTCCTCAACTACATCGTCCTCGTCCATATCGCAGGCCGCATCGCCCTGCTCGAGGAACTTGCGCAGCTCCTTTTGCGCCCAGATGTTGTTCAGCATGCGAACACACACCACGGCCAAAAAGCGATAACGTTCGCATAGATCCCACTCGCCTTCGAGCCATACGCGAAAGCCCAGCATTTCGCTCGCGGACTCATCATCCATCAGGATCAATTCCCACGGAAGCACATTGGCGAGTGCGTCCTCCCCCAGCCTTTGCACGCCGTCGCGCATAAAGATGCACGGCTCCACGTCGTAATAGCCAAAACCGTGGCCCGCATCGCGACGATTGATGACATGCTTGGGCAACAGGATGATCTTGTCGCTGGGCTCGGGATCTATCTTCCGCAGCTTTTTGACCTTGCGGCGGGCGCGCTTTAGGCTGCGTTCGCTATCGCCACGGCCGCGGCCGTCCGGCTTGCCGCCGTATCGAAGGGCAACCTCACGCGCCAGGATCTTTGTGTCCGCAGCGCACAGCAGGTCGCTCACGGTGGGCAGGTCTTCCCACTCAATGCCATCGACGTCCCAAATCCTGTTCATGTTCAACCTCTTTCTGGCTGTGAATTTACGCACTTGTTCGCCCTGCACAACGTACTTGTAAGGCATGCGCCCCGCTAGAGCGCCTTCTTGCTGGGCGCAATCACCTCATCCACCAGGCCCAGCTCCAAAGCGCGTTTGGCGTTGCACCAGCAGTCACGCTCGGTGAGCTCATGGAACTCCTGGGCGCTCAGGTTGCCGTGCTCGGCCAGCAGCTCGTCCAACTCGGCACGCATGGCTGCCGTATGCTGGGCCACAATCTCGATATCGGTCTGCTGCGCCATGCCTGTGCCGCCCATCAACTGGTGAATGAGCACCTGCGTGTGGCGGTACACCTGGCGGTGGTCGCCGCAGGCCAGGATCACCGCGGCCATCGATGCCACGACGCCCTCGCCTACCGTGACCACGGGGCAGTCGAGCGACTGCATGGTGTCGATGAGCGCCAGCCCCGCCGTAACGCTGCCGCCCGGGCTGTTGATGATGAGGGTGATGGGCTCGGTCGCGCTTTGATGTTCCAGCACCAGCATGGACTTAATAAGGCCGTTACAGGTCACATCGTTGACCTCGCCCTCCAGCAGCAGCACACGACTGTTGAGCAGTTCGCTTGCCATATCGACAGCGGCAACACGGCCGTCCTTGGACTTCTTTATGATGCTGGGCTCACGATACATAACGGGCATGGTAATTCCTTTCTAAACGGAATCGGTAAGGAGGCAAAAACTGGACCGCACGGCTTACGACTAACGGAAGCCGTGCGACAAAACATGCAAGATGGGATACACAAAGCTGCAGGAACTAATCCCTCAGCCACTTGGCGGCATTGGGATGGTCGTCGCAAAAGTACTTCTTGGCGCGGAAGGGGCGCATGCCGGTCACCTTGACCAGGCAATCGGTGCGAGGCATAAGCCCAACCTCGCCTGGTGTCATCACGCAACCGCGCACATCTACGGCAGTGCGCTCGGCGCCCACGTACTTGGTGCCCAAAACCGACTCGCCACACAGTTCGCTTATGTAGTTCTGCGTCGCGATGTTGCTGCCGCCACCCATATAGACCAAGCTATCGCAGTTATCGAGGATGGTAAGCGCCGTGGATTTGCCATACACGCCATCGAGCTGGCTCAACGACTGCGCGCACATCAAAAAGCTAATTCCACGGCTGCGCACGGTCGCAATGCTGCGCTCAAAATCGGGGATGCGTCCCACATTGGGAAACTCATCGAGCACAAACTGCACGCGACGCTGCAAATGGCCGCTGGGGCTGGCATCGGCACGGCGCTGGGCAAGGTTAAACAGCTGCTTAAGGGCAACATTCGCAAGCCATGCATTAGCCGAATCGTTGTCGCTCACCTTGAGATCGATCACGCGCTTGCCCTCGTCAATACGATCAAGACGCATCTCGTCATTCTCAAAAACGCGCATGAGCTGGGGCGTCTTAAGCCGCGAGATAGTTGCATTGAGCGTGATCAGAATACTCTTAAGCGTCCTATCTGCCGCACCTCGAAAATCGCGATACTGCTCAACGCCATACAGATCAGCGTTCTTCGCACCAAACTTATCGAGAAACTCCCTGGACTCCACCTCTTCTACAAGATAGTCCAACGGGAATCGTCCCTCACCATCTCCCGTAACCTTGATGAGCGCAGCCAGTTTAAAGACGTTGTTCATCTTAAGGTAGCGGCGCGGGGCATTGGGGTCCTCACCCGGCGTAAGGGTGCCGGCAAGGGTCTCCAGGAGGAACAGGATTCCAACAATCGCTCGAAGCAGCAGGTCGCTCGCGTTATTCCAGAACGGATCATACCTAAGGCTACGGCCGTCAGGATCGACCCCCTCCATGATTGCCGCCACTGTGGTGGGAATATCCTCGACATCCATCACGTAGCGCAGAGGGTCGTATCCGGCCGACTGCTCGGGATTAACAGTATCGAGAACCGTTACCTCGTAGCCGTCCTCTTCAAAGCCTTTCCCCGTACGGCGCAGCAACTCACCCTTGGTGTCTGTGACCACATAACAGCATTCGTGGTGATTGAGCAGGTTGGGCAAAATGAAACTCGCCGTTTTGCCGCTGCCGGTGCCTCCAAAGGCAAAGACATTGTTAGACACACTCGTCTCCCAATGTTTGTCGTCCTCGTAGAACGCCACCGTGGCACCCTTAGCCAGGATCACATCGCGCTGCTCGTCGCCGGACGACAGCGCCTGCATCTCCTCCTTGGTCGCCCACTTCTTGGTTTGGTACTCCGTTTGCTGCGCGGCCTCGTAGCCGTACATCTTAATGACCGACATGGCACGGCCCCTTTCTTGTCGATAGTTCTGCGTGATTGCTAGGAAATACGGTCGACGTCTGCGCCCTCCTTGGGGCTCGTCGCACACGGCAACTTGACCGCACCGTCAATCAGACGCTCCGTTTGCGCCACATAGCTCTCGCGCGCCGCGATTGAGACTGACCCGTCGCGCAGATATGCAAGCAATGCATCAATCATCAGCTTGTCGAGCAGGTCATACTCTTTGGCCTGAGCGAAGTTGAGGGTGTAGCGGTCCTGGAGCTCCCGTACCTTAGTTGCCAAATCGATTTCCATCTTTTCCTCCATGCAATAAAAGTTCTCCCGATTGTCCGAAAGCGCCTCAAACGGGCGTTTGACGCATAGCTCAAAGTTGAAACGCGGGCTGGTATCGAAGACGCGTCTCTGCACCTTGAGATAGCGCTTATAAAACATGACGGCATCGTCCTCGTCCGCCGTAAAACCGCGCGACCCATCGCGATGCACGTGGTCGCAGGGTCTTTTGTAGTCGATGCTTCGCACAAAGCGAGACAGAATATATCCACCTTGTTCGGACGAGTACTTCATACCTGTCGTAACCTGCTCGAACATGCGCACGCCGCTCGACTTAAAGCGCGGATTGCTTCCGTGCTCAAACATGCCAATTAAGATGGCCATGCAGTGCACACAGTTATCGCGCTGGGGAAAGTACAGCGACAGCAAAGCGAGCGCCGCCGCGGCCAAAAGCTCGCGAGCCTCGTGCACATCGTCTCGATACTGCTCGGGCACCAGCCCGGGAATATCGGGTGAATGCTTTTCCAGTACGCCAACAAGCGCCTTAGCGAGGCGTTCAACGTTCTCCTCACCGCAGTACGGATACGGAAACGGCTTCTCTGCCTTCACGTTCTTTTCGCACATGCCACGGAGGTCTTCGTCGAGCGTGTTGAGGAATACCTCATAAATGTTGTCTTCGTTCTTCATGGATGCTTCTTCCTGTCCAGTTGCAAATGTTTGTCGGTAAGTTTGTTCTAAGTTTTAGAATGTTCTGAGGCATAGGTAGTAGTTATTGACCTAACATGCTGCTTCGTAAGTGAAATTGCCCTGCTCGATAGCGCAGTTTGCCTAAAGGCTGTATAGCGGTTGTATCAAGCAGTTAATATTGAGTTGGTTTTGGATTGCTTCGAGGATAGCACAGTGCGCTGTTCTCGTCATTAGAAATTATCAAATTATTCTGCTAATATATAACCCACTAAGAAGAAAGGTCTCTATACATGCGTGAAACAACATCATTGCCACGTCTCACCGCCGCCGCCCTCTCACGCGCGCTTAACCTGGAACAAGGCAGTCGCCTGCTCACTGTCCGTCTGCCTGGCGCTGTGGATGCCGAAGATCTCGCTAAGTGCTTTACCCTAAACGGTAACGGCGTGCCCGATATTTGTGAGCTTGAACCCGGCAAGCAGAATGCAAGCGATGATGATGCAGCGCCGGTGTTTGTCGATGCATCAAACTACTACCGCGCAAATAAGCACGATATCGAAAAAGACAGTGCCGCGCTCATCGATTATTTGGAGCCTGGCTACCTTGATTTTTGCGACTGGGGTCCTTTTATTTGGTGCCTGTATGCTCTCGCCCTTTCGGGCCGCACTCGAGCAGCCGTGGTACTTCCCGCCGATTTACTTGATAAAGCTGAACAAGCACGCACGATTTTGATACGCGAAGGGCTCATCGAGAGCGTCGTTTATTTGCCACTTTCCGAGCCCAGGCCCTACATGACAAGCGCGCTCCTCATACTGTCTTCAGGAAATCGCAGCGTTGCATTTCGCAGCGCAATTGAGCCCGGACCGCGTTTTCAATATGTGACTAAAACATCGTATTACTCTGATATCACCTTTTCTATCTCTCCTGACTGGGCCCGCATTGATACCAATACGCCAAGATCGACGCCAATCGAAACGTCCACTTTTGCCACGCGCGAGCTGCTCCAACACCACGCCGCTCTCTCAAAAGGCAAAATCAGCCTCATCGCCATCACCCGAAACTACAGCGCCACACTCGGTGACTCTTTTACGCGAGTCGCGCCATTCATGCCCCGCGAGAGCACGACATCGAACGACATTGACGCAGTCGAGGTGCGCCGAATCTCATCTCAAGATTTTCAGGACGGCAATCTTCTGCCCGTAGATGCTTCAGATAATCAAAATAGCTCGGATTCTAAATTCGTAAAGGTGGACCCCAGCGTTCTCGATCGTTATGAGCTCCGCGCTGGAGATATCGTCATGCCGCGCATGCTGGGTCGCTACGGCGCGTCCAACCTGCTCGTCGTCAGCTCCGATGACGCTAAGCAGCATCTGGTTGCTTCGCATAACACCACCGTCATTCGCCCGTCATTCCAAACGATGACCGAAGATGAACGCGTAGTGTTTTCGGAGATAATTGTTGGATACCTTACCGAAGGCCACGGGGCGCAGCTGATTCAAGCATTAACTGAAGCAGCCAGCATCCGCGCCATCCGTCCTAGCGACCTGTTTGAGATCGAAGTCCCGCCGGCGCTCGACCCGCGCACACGCGAGTACAGCGAGTCCATCAATCACTTTGCCGAGGTCGTAAGGACAAAGAAACAAGCCGAGGCCGCTGTCGCCCAAGCCCTGCGCGACCTCGAAGGCGCAAAAAAGGCCGTCACCCAGGTGGTCGACCAGACCTGCGAATAGCGCATAGGCAGTAGAAACGTCTTAAGCCGGCGACAGGAACTAATTCTGCCGCCGGCTTAACTATCTAGCCTATTCCCATCCCGTGGTCTGAGGATTCCATTTGCACACATTCGCCGAATGATTAAAGCACGGTGTATACAACCGATTGACGACCTCTTCTGCCCCAGCAATGTTCCCCGCGAGATCAAGTACCCCCGCCTGCCTCGCCATCTTTACGTACTGTGCAGAACCATTTTGTTTCCACCAGAGAGGCGCCACGAACTCTTCCGGCATTGCCACTTTGCGGGCAGACGCTTCTTTCTCGACCCTCTCGACAAGCGTAGCCCCATCGACGAAGCAAGTTTTCGCGTACACCAAGATGTCGACTATATCCTTGATTCGCGATGAAGCACGGCCCTCATGCATCTCTATCATTGCGAGCAATTTATCTGCAAGGGCACTCTCCACTCGGCATACTCGATAGTCGCAGACTGGGAGCCCCTCGATATTCAGACGATCGATCGGCGCAAGAACCTCAGGCTCAAGTCCCCGCACTTCATCAATTACCAAGTCAATTGAAATTGGCTGTAGCTTCTTGGTTCCCATAAAGGGGGTGAACCACACCTTCGCACCGCACCGATACTCATCTTCTTCTTTGATTTGCTCTGCACGATCAAAGACGAACGAAACGAAATCCTCCAGATCAATCGAAGCAGCCTGCACCAGATCGACAATAGCCTCTTCGAGACTCTCCTCTTGAGCAACCAAGTCAATATCTCTTGTGACACGTGCATCGAGTGTTCGCGCCAGGACGCTTTGACCGCCCTTGAGCACAAAGCTGCCGTCATCTTCTGAAAAAACGCGACATAGGAAGCGATGAAAGTAGAAACCGACGATTGCCCGATTGGTATCCATTGGCGATTCTCTTGCGGCATTCCTAACAGCCATCTCCAATGCGGCAGGCGTTTTGTACTTCACCATGTCCTCCGTTTCGCATTACCCGTTCAGTACCGTCAGCAAAGGCGCCATCAGCTCGCGTCGTTTGGCGGTTTTAGAGTTCTCTTCTACAAGACCTCTCAGCCGCTGTATATCGAGCCCTCGCCCAAGCGCGTCGTTATAGGCATCGATAATTAATGAGGGGTCCTCGCAATCGAGGCAAAGATCGACAAGCGTGCGCTCGGGTTTAGTTACCGGCAGGCCGTCGAGCCAAACGATGTCCTGCTCGGCGATCTCGCGCTTTACAAAAGAAAGGGATTCGTTTCTTGTATTGATACGCGCGGGCGCGGTCATCCTGTAGGGGGACAGGTAGAAATCGCCCATTTGCTGCAGGTTCGCCGCAGTCGTACCGCTCACGGCGATGCCATCCCACTGACGCTTTCTCTCCCACGCGCAAAGGGAGGGATTGGTGAGCTTCCAAAAAGCGTTGAGCTCGTCGGTGTCTCGGCGCTGTGTTCCAGACATCCGGTAGGCGCCGTGGCATATCCGCTCAAGACGCCCCGCACGGCATGAGTGTGCCAGCGCATCTCGAGAGATGTCCATGCGAGCCGCCTGGGCTGTGGTGAACACGCCCTCGCTCTCGGAAAGTTCGCTTATCGCCGTTATGTTGCTAAAGTACTTCATGCTGCAATTGTAGGATATTTTCATACTTTTGCAACGTGATTTTAATTCCGTATGATTGGCACGCCTCGCTTATCTCATTTTTGCCGCCGGTTTATCATCCGCTCACCATCCCCCACCGCCGCGCAAAAACTCATCCAACATTAATCTTGGCTCAAGAATCGCTTAATCTATAACCTGCACTATAGAGTTCGACCAAGGGCGGGGCGGCGCAACGCAAACCGCCGAACGCAACGCTCGCGCCCGAGCAAATTGCCCGGCGTCGCGCCCATCGAACGAAAGGACAGGTCATGGACGACCTCGAAAAAGTTGAAACCATCCGCACCAAGTGCAACGTGAGTTACACCGATGCCAAGGCGGCGCTCGACGCTGCCGACGGCAACGTTTTGGATGCCATCATTTGGCTCGAGTCGCAGGGCAAGACCCAGACCACGTCGGCGCATGCCGCCACCGAGTCCGCGCCAGTCGATGAGCCCTCTGCCGAGATGGTCGCCGCGCAGGTCGCTTACGAAAAGTCGAGCGAAAAGACCGACTTCTCCAAGAAGATGGACAGCGTGTGGGAGTACCTCAAAAAGCTCTTCCGCCTGAGTCTGGACACCAAGTTTATCGCCACGCGCCGCGATGCGATCATCCTCAACATCCCCATCCTGATCCCCATCGTCGCGCTGTTTGCCTGGGGCGCCACGATATGGCTGATGCTGATTGGCCTGTTCTTTGGCATGCGCTACCGCATCGACAGCGACGGCGACGTGCCCGGCAGCATCAACAACCTTATGGATAGCGCTGCTAACGCTGCGGACGACATCAAGCAAAATCTCAACGACGACAAGTAATCGCAGACGGGGGCACGCATGGCACGGATCCTGATCGTAGAGGACGAGGAGAAAATCGCCCGCTTTGTGACGCTCGAGCTGGAGCACGAAGGCTACCAGGTGGAACACGCCGCCGATGGCCGCACTGCCGTGGACCTGGCGCTGGAGCGCGACTACGATCTGATTCTGCTCGACGTACTGTTGCCGCAGCTCAACGGCATGGAGGTCTTGCGACGTGTCCGCAAGCACAAGGATGTGCCGGTGATTATGGTCACCGCGCGCGATGCCGTGATGGACAAGGTGGCCGGGCTCGATGCCGGCGCCGACGATTACCTGACCAAGCCATTTGCGATTGAGGAGCTGTTCGCACGGATCCGCGTGGCACTGAAGCGCTCGGAGGCCGTGCGGGCGGCTTCGGGCGTAGCTGGCGTCGGCGCCGGAGCGGGCATGGCGGGCGTCGCGGGCGAGAAGGCCACCGCGATGCCCCCGGCCAGTGACATGGCCCAGACCCCTGCCTCGCCCTCCCCTGCCACGCTCGCCGTGGGCTCGGTTGTGCTCGACCCCGACCGCCGCGAAGTCACAGTCGCCGGCTCGCCCATCGCGCTCACGGCCCGCGAGTTCGATGTCCTCGCCCTGCTTATGGCGCACGCCGAAACCGTACTCACGCGCGAGCGCATCGCGCACGAGGCGCTGGGCTACGAATACGTGGGCGACACCAACAACGTCGACGTGCACATCGCGCACCTGCGTGCCAAGATCGAAGACGCCGGCGGCGCCCGCATCATCCAAACCGTACGCGGGGTGGGCTATGTCTGCCGTGCGTAACGCCGAGGCCAAGCGCGTCACCTCCATCGCCCGCGCCATCAACTGGAGCTATATGTGGCGCCGCCTGATGAGTTGCGTCTGGCTCGATCTGCTGCTGATGGTGATTGCGGCGGCGATCCTCGTCTATGGATACAACCAGACGCTGCCCGACGGCGCGTTTACCGCAGGATGGATCCCCGGCGCCACCGTTCACGACATGTCGCTGACGCCTGCGCGCGGCTGGGACCTGACAACGCTCACCTATACCGTCGAGCTTGCGCGTACCACCAAGACTTTCCCCCTCGCGCAGGACCTCGTCGCGCTATGGCCTCTCTACCTTGTCGTTGTGGGTTGGCAGGTCATCAGCGTGCTCAACATGCTCGGCGGCGCCCGCCGCGTGCGCCGCACCATGGCGCCGCTCAACGACCTTGCCTTGCGCGTGGACGAGCTCGGCCGTATGCAGCTCTCCGGCGGCAAGATGGAAACGCTGGAGCAGGCCATCGAGCGCGCAAGCGTCGACTCGCCGAGCGTCACCACCGGCGACGCCGACCTGGCAAGCATCGAGGTCGCACTCAACCGCCTGCTGCGCCAGATGCAAGAGGCCAAGCTGCAGCAGATGCGCTTTGTCAACGATGCGAGCCACGAGCTGCGCACGCCCATCGCGGTGATTCAGGGCTACGTGAACATGCTCGACCGCTGGGGTAAAAACGACCCGGACGTACTGGCAGAGTCCATCGCCTCGCTCAAGGCCGAAAGCGAGCACATGCAGGAGCTCGTGGAGCAGCTGCTGTTTTTGGCGCGCGGCGATGCCGGACGCACGGCCCTGCGGCATGCGAATACCAACCTGGCCGCACTGGTCGGCGAGGTATGCGAGGAGTCGCAGATGATCGATGCCGAGCACACGTATCGGCTGGCTTTTGACGCCTTGCTAGCCAGCGACCCGCGCTGCGACGCGCCCGTCGACGTGGCGCTCGTGAAGCAGGCTCTGCGCGTGATCGTGCAAAACGCCGCCAAGTACTCGGATGCGGGAACGACCGTCACATTTGGCATAACGCCCAATGCGGGCTTGGGCACGATCGACATAAGTGTTGAGGACGAGGGCATCGGCATGAACCAGGAATCCGCAGCTCACGCGTTTGAACGGTTCTACCGCGCCGACAATGCACGCGATGCCGGCGCACAGGGCTCGGGTCTGGGGCTTGCCATTGCCAAGTGGATCGTCGACAGCCATGGCGGTGTCATCGGTGTGACCTCGGTCGAAGGGGTCGGCAGCCGCTTTACGATTCGCCTGCCACGGTAGGGATGCCCCCTCGTGGATCGAGGTCTAATACTTTTCCCGAGAAGTGAACGACCATATTCGGACCCCCGAAGCATCCGCATTTTTCGGCCGCAAAATCGCAGGATTCCAGCATCGAAACTGCAGGAAACGATGCCCTTAAAGTGTCGATGCTTCGGGGGGGCTGATTTGTCTCGTTCACTTCTCGGAAAAGTATTAGACTTCGGTTTTTTGACCGTTGCAAAAGTCGATCCCTCGGCATAAATAAAGGGATAAGGCCATACGGCCCTATCCCTTTTTGCTAACTAAAGCAGCTCGTGCGCTACTCGCGGCACAGGTGCACGGCGAAGCCGGCGAACTCGCGCTTAAAGTACACGAGCTTGGTGCTACCGTCGGGCAGCAGCGCGCGCGACTCCTCGTTGACCTCGAGCCCGCGCTCGGCAAACCACTTCTCGGCCGCATCGATGTCGTTGACGGCAAAGCCAATGTGGCCCTTGGTGCCACGACCGTTCTGCTTCATAACCTCGACCAGCGAATCGTTAAAGTACGAAACCGGGGTCTCGATAACGGGCAGGCCCATCATCGTCGAGAACAGCTCCGCGATCTCCAAGGCGTCTGCCGGGTCGGCGGCGTTAATGCCCACATGGGCAACGCGCATACCAAAGAGCTCTACCGGATTGGCGTTCTGCTCACTCATGCAGGCAGCGCCTACTGAGCCATGACGTCAAGAACGGCCTTCTCGGCGGCAACGCGGTTCATGCCGGTCATGAAGGGCACGCCGCTCACGTACGGGCAGGTGAGGCCCTCGGGGGCAACGGTGGTGGCGATCAGCAGGTCGGCGCCCTCGTCGCAAGCGTCCTTGGCCTCGGAGATGGCGCACTGCACGATCTCATACTTGTCGGCGTAACCGTTGGCGTCGAGCAGGGTGGCGACCTTCTGGGCAACGAGCGTGGAAGTAGCAGCGCCAGCACCGCAAGCCAAAACGATTTTCTTCATAGGTAATGTCTCCCTTCATGGTTTACTTTAGGTAAGTGTACCGCAGCGAGCGATGGCACTCGGCCTCGATGAGCTTTTATGCCAGTTTGCTTGCGCGCTGCGTATAATACATCCAGTACGTGTTGTCATACCGCTCGCTTTATGAGCGACTAAGGACCCTAATATGCCCGATTCCCGCACACTCTGGACCGCCGTCGTTATCATCTGTATCGCCATGTCGGTGTTCTTTAGCATCAAAAAACGCACCACGTTTAAGCGCCTGCAGCAGTTGATGGCTGCCAAACAGTGGGACGAGTTCGATCGTTTGCTCGACGGCAAACTCACCAGCATGCTGTACCCGCGCTACAACCGCGACTACCTGCGCCTGAACTCCTATCTGTTGCGCGAGGACCACGAACACGCCAACGAGATGTTCGACCTGCTGCTGGGACTCAACCTGCCCAAGATGCAGCGCGTCGACCTGGTGATCAAAGCCTTTAACTACTACGTTGGCCAGGAGGACCGCAAAAAGTCCAAGGAGTTGCTGCACGAGATCAAGGGCTTTGAGGGCGGTCAGGCCGAGGCAGTCGCACACGAATGCCAGCTGATGTACGACACGATGATCCTCAAGCGCCACAACGACATTCCCGAGCTGGAGCGCATGCTCGAAGAGGCCGGTGACGACAAGGTCAAGAGCTGCCGCCTGGAATACCTGCTGGCCCTGCAGCACAAGAACAAGGGCGACGAGGCCAAGTTTGCCGAGTACTTGGAAAAGTCGGGCCAGCACTCGATGGCTGTCAACGCGTAACGGGCGGCTTGTGCTAGACTTCTAGTCTCACGGGGGCGTGGCGGAATTGGCATACGCAGGAGACTTAAAATCTCTCGCCGCAAGGATTGTGGGTTCGAGTCCCACCGCCCCTACCATTGGCTTTTACGGGCCCGTATCTCCCAGGGATGCGGGCCCGTTTCTTTTGCACGCCGGTGGGGCTCGAACCCGCGAGGGGGCGAGCGTTAAGCAAACGCGGAGCGTTTGTAGCGAGCCGGCGAGGGCGCCGGCAGGCGACCGAGGCCGGTGCGTATTTGCTGCGCAAATTCGCAGACGTCCCACCGCCCCTACCACGCATTGTTTACGAGCCCGTGTCCCCCGGAGACGCGGGCTCGTTTCTTGTGGATGCCGACACGGATGATAAGTTGCGGTGGAATAGTTCCTGTTTTGACTGGTTACCAGCTCATTTAAGAACTTTTTCACCGCAACTCAGATTGGCACTCCCACATTTTTCGATGGAAAAACGTGGTTGTCTCGCACATTTTCCGATGGAAAAACGTGGTTGTCTCGCACATTTTCCGATGGAAACGCCCAAATGGTCTTATACTAGCCGAGAGGGTTGGGAGGCAATATGCAACGACAGCTTATGAGTGAACTTATCGCTTGGAAATCAAGGGCGAATCGCAAACCTCTCTTGCTTAAGGGAGCCCGCCAGACAGGAAAGACTTGGCTTCTTAACGAATTCGCAAGCCAGCAGTATCGAAGCGTCATTCGTTTTGACTTTATGCTCGAGCCGAGCACACGCTCGCTGTTCGATGGGGACCTCGACCCCAAGCGCATCATCTCCCAGATAGAGCTCCTACGTGGCCAAACCGTAACGCCGACAGACACGCTCATCATCTTCGACGAGATCCAAGAGGCGCCACGCGGGATCACCTCGCTCAAGTACTTCAACGAGCTTGCACCCGAATACCACATCGTAGCAGCCGGTTCCTATATGGGCCTCGCGCTCCGACGCGAAAACGAGTCATTTCCCGTCGGCAAAATCGACCAGCTCACCATGCGTCCCATGGGGTTTGCCGAGTTCGTTCGCGCCGTCGACGGCAACCCGCTCGCCGACGCCATCCTTGCCGCAGACATGAACCTTCTAGCAAACGTCACCGAAAAGCTCGTGCACTTGCTCAAGGAATACCTTGTTGTCGGTGGTATGCCCGAAGTTGTCTCCGCTTTCGCCGAGACACGCGACTTCATTGAAGCCCGAAGGCTTCAGCAGCAAATCATCGAGGCTTACGAATCCGATTTTGGCAAACATGCACCCGCCCGCATCGTCGAGCGCATGAGGTTGGTTTGGAAATCCCTTCCCGGCCAGCTTGCCAAGGAGAACAAGAAGTTTGTCTATGGCGCCCTTCGCCCTGGAGCGCGCGCACGCGATTTTGAGGAAAGCCTCCAGTGGCTCACGGACTACGGAATCGTTCATAAGGTGCCACGTGTTTCCGCTCTAAAGGCACCGCTCTCGAGCTACGAAGACCTCTCGGGCTTCAAACTGTTCTGCATCGACACCGGCATCCTCGGAGCGCTCTCCGGTCTCTCTCCGGCCATCGTTCTTAACGGATCCGCTGTTTTTACCGAGTTCAAAGGTTCGCTGACCGAACAATACGTCGCGCAGGAGCTTTTGCTCCAAGACAAAACTCCCGTGTATTGGTCCTCTACCTCTGGCAATGCCGAAACCGACTTTGCCATCGACCATGCGGGAACCGTGCTTCCGCTTGAGGTCAAGGCGGCAGAGAACCTTAAAGCGAAGAGTCTGAAAATAGCCTGCGAAAAATTCAAACTCGAGCGTTGCGTGAGGAGTTCTCTGGCGGCATATAGAGACGAGGACACGCTCGTCAATATTCCGCTTTGGGAAATTGGGCAAATCGACAAACTGGCATAAAGGCTGCGGAGGCGCTCAGCAAGGACTGTCCCCAGGTGCCGGCAGAAAAAACGTCCCTAGGTGCCGGCTGTTGAGTTGCGGTGGAATAGGGACTGGTTGGGGCCCGAAAGGGCGATTTTAGTCCGCATTTCACCGCAACTTATGAGGGGATGGTTAAAGGGCGCTCAGGCTCGGGGTCCAGGCGATGGTGGGAGTCGCGCCGTCGAGAACCTCGTTGATGGCGGCGGCCATGCCGGCGAGGAGGCTGTTCTCGCTTACGGTGAGCGCATCGTAGCCACCGGCGCGCATGAGTTCGCGAATCACCACGGCGCCGGCCAGAATCACGCCCGCGCGCTTGGGCTGCACGCCTGGCAACGCGGCAATGCTCTCCACGTCCAGCGTGGACATGCGCTCGATAGCGGCAGAAATCTGCTCCATCGAAAGCTCGCGCAGGTGCACAAAGCTCGAATCGTACGGTTCCAGCTCGTGGACCAGAGCCACCAGCGTAGTCACCGTGCCGCCCACCGCAACGAGGCGCTCGGCGCGCTCAAAGTCGACAGGCAGGCCCTCAAAATAGGCGGCGAACTGCTCGCCTGCCCACGCGGCAGCGGCAGCAAGCTCGCCATCCGCGGGCGGCAACGCAGAGAAAAAGCGCTCCGTCACGCGACGGCAACCGATGTCCAGCGAGCGCGTTCCCTCCAGCGCAAAGACGCCGCGCTCCGGAGCGTATACGCCCGTCGCGAGTTCCGTGGACCCGCCGCCCGAATCCGCGACGATGATGCGCTCGCCGGCAAAGTCGTGCGCCACGCCAAAAAACGTCAGGCGCGCCTCGACCTCGCCCGGAATCACCTGTGGTTTGAGCCCCAACTCGCGCAGGCCGTCCAGCAGCAGCGCGGCATTGGACGCATCGCGCGCGGCACTCGTGCACGTGGTGCAGACGCACACGGCCCCAAAGGCACGGGCCTCGTCCACAAACATGCGGCACGCAGCGAGCACACGCTCGACAGCCGCCTCGCAGAAGCGCCCCGTCGCGTCCACGCCCTCGCCCAGGTCGGTAATCTCGGTATGCTTGGACGATTCCACAATCGCTCCGCCCTCGACCTGGGCCAACACCAGTCGCGACGACACCGTTCCCAGGTCGATCGCGGCCACCTTATAGCGTTTGCAATTTGTCATTGCGGGCTCCCCTCCGGGCGCTATTTGCCGTTGGACACGACCGTCTGACCCTCGACGCCGTTAAACCCAAACAGCATGTCGAGCGCCTGGATGTACCACGGCGCGTCCTTGCCGACTTCTTCGATTTCCTTGGCCACTTCGCTGGCCTTCTTGGCGTTTGAGGACTTTTTGCTCGACGACGAGTCCGAATCGTCGTCCAAGCCTAGCACGTCAATCTTCTTCTCGCCGGGCATCACCAGGCCCAGGTCCTCGGACGCCGCGTCCTTGATACCCTCCTCCGAGAGCAGCTTGTCGACGCTTTTTTGCAGCTCATCATTGTATTGCTGGCGAATCTCGACCTGCTTGGCCAAGATATCGCTCGAACGCTTTGCCACGTACAGATCGCGCACGGGAAAATACAGGCTCACGAGCACCAGCGCCACCACGATACCGATAAACAGCGGACGCAGAGAGCCATGCGTAAAGTCATAGATTGCCTTGACCACCGCATTGTCGTTGGCGTAGCGCATAAAGTCCGAGCTCGAAAAACGGTTCGAGGGCCTGCTCGATTTGTCGTGTGCCTGAGTCGAGGGACGCGATGCATGCGACGAACGTGCCGGGCGCACCGGTCCATCTGCCGAAGTATTCGATTGAGCATTGGGGCGCGAGGTACTTGTCGGGCGCTGCGCGGAGCGGTCGGCACCGACGTAGGCGGACCCACCGAGCTGCACCGTGCGGGCACGGCGAGGCGACGGCTCACGCGAACCGGCGGAATAGTACCTGTTGTCGTAAATCTGATCCATGTGCGCCTTGTGCGGTTGAGGTTTGTTTGCGCTAAGTATTCTAGTTATAGCACGAGCACACGCAACGCCTTCGGCGGCCTTTGCTCGACATAAAAAAGGCGCTGAGCCATATGGCCCAGCGCCCCAGCGCTTTGCGGCGTCCAGCCAAGGCGGGGCGGAACCGAATCAGCCTCTCCCTCGCCAAATTCGCCCGTTTAGCGAATGTTGTAGAACGCAGACTTGCCGGCGTAGCGCGCGCTACCCTCGAGCTCGTCCTCGATGCGGATGAGCTGGTTGTACTTGGCAATACGGTCGCTGCGGCACGGAGCGCCCGACTTGATCTGGCCGGCGTTAACACCCACGACCAGATCGGCGATCGTGGAATCCTCGGTCTCGCCGGAACGGTGGCTCACGATGCAAGCGTAGCCGGCCTCCTTGGCAGTCTTGATAGCCTCGAGCGACTCGGTGAGCGTGCCAATCTGGTTGACCTTGACCAGGATCGCATTGGCGGCGCCCAGCTCGATGCCCTTCTTAAGGCGCTCGGTGTTGGTGACGAACAAGTCGTCGCCCACCAGCTGCACCTTATTGCCAATGCGACGGGTGAGCTCAACCCAGCCGTCCCAATCCTCCTCGGCCATGCCGTCCTCGATGGAGATGATGGGATAGGTGTCGACGAGCTTCTCCCAGTAATCGACCATCTGGGCACTCGTGTACTCTACGCCCTCGCCCTTGAGCTCGTACATACCGGTCTCGGCGTTGTAGAACTCGGTGGACGCCGGATCCATGGCGTACATGAAGTCGACGCCGGGCTTAAAGCCAGCCTTCTCGACGGCCTTGGTAATGTACTCGAACGGCTCGGCATTGGTCTTGAGGTTGGGCGCGAAACCGCCCTCGTCGCCCACGCCGCCGCCCAGGCCGGCCTCGTGCAGCACGCCCTTGAGGGTGTGGTAGACCTCGGCGCACCAGCGCAGGCCCTCGGCAAAGCTCGGGGCGCCCACCGGCATGATCATGAACTCCTGGAAGTCAACGTTGTTGTCGGCATGCACGCCGCCGTTGAGGATGTTCATCATAGGCGTGGGTAGCAGATGGGCGTTGACGCCGCCCAAGTACTGGTACAGCGACAGGCCCGCCGACTCTGCCGCAGCGCGGGCAACGGCCAGCGACACGCCCAGGATGGCGTTGGCGCCGAGCTTGGTTTTGTTGGGCGTACCGTCGGCGGCGATTAGCGCGGCATCGACGGCGCGCAGATCGAAGGCATCGAGGCCCACGACGGCGTTGGCGCACTCGTTGTTGACGTGCTCGACGGCTTGCGAAACGCCCTTGCCCAGGTAGCGACCCTTGTCGCCGTCGCGCAGCTCGCAAGCTTCGAAAGCGCCGGTCGAAGCGCCCGAAGGCACCATCGCACGGCCGAAGCTGCCGTCCTCGAGCACGACCTCGACCTCGACGGTGGGGTTGCCGCGGCTGTCGAGCACCTCGCGACCGTAGACATCCAAAATATCGCTCATGTTGTCTCCCTCTCACTTGGAAACGGGTTGAATGATTGGCGACACGGTTTGCACGCTGCAGCGGCGCGCAGGTTCATAAGTTAGCCTTATCGCACTTTTTGCATTATGCCCTAAGTTAGCCAAGGGATACAATCTTTTTGAAAAATAATGGGGGCGATGAGAAAGTCCGTCCCGTCGCCCCCGCAGTCTTACTCCTCTGCCTTTGCGGCATCCCAGAGGTCATTGAGGCCGTGGGTCGAAAGCTCGGCCAGATCCACGTGGGCGTCGGCCGCCATCTGCTCCATCGCGGCCCAGCGGCGGCGGAACTTTGCCGTGCTGGCACGCAGGGCGCTCTCGGCGTCGATTCCCTCCTTGCGCGCAACGTTGACCAGAGCAAAGAGCAGGTCGCCAAACTCCATCTCGCGCTCGGGCGAGCCGGGAGTCTCGGCCTCAAACTCGGCGCGCTCCTCGGCGACCTCGTCCCACACGTCCTGGACCGTCTCCCACTCAAAGCCCACGGCAGCCGCCTTGCGCGACACCTTTTGGGCCTGCATCAGCGCCGGCAGATGCGTGGGCACGCCGTCGAGCAGGCCCTCGGGCGCAGCCTCGCCTGCCGCCACGGCCTTGTCCTTGGCAGCCTTCTCGGCAAGCTTAACCTCGTCCCAGATCTTGAGCACCTCATCGGAGCTCTCGGCGTCCGCATCGCCAAACACGTGCGGATGACGACGGATGAGCTTGGCGTCGATATCGCGTGCCACATCGGCAAGCGTAAACTCGCCGGCGTCCGCCGCAATCTGCGCATGCAGTACCACCTGCATGAGCACGTCGCCCAGCTCCTCGCGCAGATGCGCCACGTCGTCCGCCTCGATGCAATCGAGCGCCTCGTAGGCCTCCTCGATCATGTTCTTGCCGATGCTCTGATGCGTCTGTTCGCGGTCCCACGGGCAGCCATCGGGCTGACGCAGACGCCAGATGGTCTGCACCAGATGCTGCAGCTCGGCCGACGCGTCGACCAGTGTGGACAGATCGCGCGAGCCCTCGGCATTTTGCCGAGCCATGTGCTGCGCCATGATTATTTCTCCTCCAGGATCACGTGACGGAACGCGCCGCCCTCGTAGATGCCGTAGCTGTGCGTACCGTCCTTGGGAATACTCACGCTGCCGGGATTGAAGAGCCACAGACCCGGGTGAGTCTCGCTTGCCTCGCTAACTTTGATGTGCGTGTGGCCGTAGACGAGCGCGGAGCCCTCGGGCAGCGCGGGCACGTGGTCGACGCTGTTGTGCATGCCGGCGCCAAAAACGTGGCCGTGCGTCAGGAACAGCTCGCGGCCGGCCTCGTCGAACAGCGTGGCGTAGTCGGCCATGACGGGAAAGTCGAGGACCATCTGGTCGACCTCGGCGTCACAGTTACCGCGCACCGCGATGATGCGGTCGGCCAGGGCGTTGAGCAGCGGAATCACGCGCTTGGGGGCGTAGTCGCGCGGCAGGTCGTTGCGCGGACCGTGATAGAGCAGGTCGCCCAGCAGGACGATGCGGTCGGGCTGCTCGGACTCGATGGCGGCGCAGAGGAGCTCGGTCCAATATGCCGAGCCGTGGATGTCGGAGGCGATGAGGTATTTCATGGGAGGGTCCTTTCGGATGGGGTTGATGTGGCCAGGCGCGAGATGTGGCCGGGCGCGCTATTCAAATCGCAGTGCCGAGGCTTGTGCCGCCTGCATCACGCGTTGGAGCGGCACGTTGTGCTCACGGGCAAGGCGGGCACAGTCCTCGTACTCGGGTGCCGCGCGCTCGCTGCCGTCGGGCAGGGTGGCCACCTTGACGGACACCTCGCCCCAAGGCGTCGCGACCTGCTCAAAGCGGCGCGGCAGGCAAACGCGCTCCATCACCTGGCGCCGGATGCCGTTCGTGGTGGTTTCCAAAAAGATAATCGTCTGCAGACGGTCAATGTCCTCGCGGGCGCAGATTACCTGCAGCTGCCAGCCGGGGCGACCTTTTTTGCAGTAGAGAGGCAACCAGTGCACCTCGCGCGCACCTGCCTCGCGCAGGCGGTCCGCGGCATAAGCGAGTACCTCGGGCGACGCATCGTCGATGTCGCACTCCAGCTTGACGATAGTTTCGGGTGCATCGGTCTCGCGAGACAGCGGAGATGTACTTCCACGTTGCATACGGTCCGGATCCTTTCCGCACGGGCTCGTTTTATTCACCCAAACGCTAGCACATCGGACGTGGCGCAAGCGTGACTTTCGTCCGTCGCCGCCCTCGCCCCTATCCAAACATGTACGCCAGCCTCCAAACATGTCATTTTTTGCAGCTTTTGGAGGCTGATGTACATGTTTTGGAGCGGGGCCGCGCACGATCAGAATTGCGCTCGCACTCCGTCCACCACAAAGTTCACTACACTCAACAATTTTGAACTTTCCACGCAGTTCATCGGCCAAAAAATTACCCTCGGCATACTTACAGGCTGCACGATGCTACTCTAGTTGCATTTGGCTAACTAAGCGGCTGCCGAGGACCCCGACCGGCACCGTTACGGCATAGGAGGTTTCATGTTCGAGAAGCGGCTCTTCTCCCTGGTTCCGCAGGCAACGCCCTACATTATGGCAAGCGTCCTGTTTAAGTGGATCGCGCTCATGGCAAACATCACGGTGATGTGGGTGCTTGCGCGCATCTTGGGCGGCATCGTCACGGACGGCCTTTCCGCCGCGCTCGCCGTCGATGCCCTCGCACAGGCGGCCTTGCCGCTCGCCGCCGCCATCATCGCGCGTGCCGCCGCCATCTACCTGGCGCAGCGCACCGGTGACAAGGCCGCGTTCGAGGCCGTCCGCCGCGTGCGCTCGCTCGTCTACGACAAGCTCACCGCACTCGGCCCCTCCTACACCGAGACCGTCCCCACCGCCGAGGCCGTCCAGACCAGCGTCGAGGGCGCCACGCAACTCCAGGTGTACTTTGGCGGCTACCTGCCGCAGCTCTTCTTTGCCGGCTTGGCACCCATCACGCTGTTTGTACTGCTCGTGGGCCAGGCGGGTCTTCCCGCCGCGCTGCTGCTCGCCTGCGTTCCGGTCATCCCCGTCTCCATTATGATGGTCATGCGCAACGCCAAAAAGATCGGTGCCGAGTACTGGGGCAGCTATGTCGATCTTGGCGGCATGTTCCTGGAGGCCGTGCAGGGTCTCACCACCCTTAAGGTCTACCAGGCCGATCGCAGCTGGCACGAGCGTATCAACACCGAGTCCGAGCGTTTCCGCACGGCGACCATGCGCCTGCTGGTGATGCAGCTGCGCTCCATTTGCGTTATGGACCTGGTCGTCTATATGGGCGCCGCGCTCGGCATTATCGTAGCCGCGCTGCAGCTCGCCACGGGCAAGATTGGCTTTGAGGCTGCCTTCCTCATCGTCTTTCTGTCACAGGAGTTCTTTTTGCCCATGCGCCGCCTGGGATCGCTGTTCCACACGGCCATGAACGGCATGGCCGCCTCGCGCCGCATGTTTGGCATTTTGGATACGCCCGAGCCCGAGCGCGGCGATGTTGAGCTTGACGGTCGCGGCGATATCGAGCTCACGGGCGTGAGCTATGCATACGGCGACCGCACGGTGCTGGACAGCGCCAGCGCGACCATTGCGCACGGCTCGCTCGTGGCACTCGTGGGCGAAAGCGGCGGCGGCAAGTCCACGATCGCGGGGATTATCGCGGGCCGCAAGGGTGCCTACCGTGGCAGCGTTCGCATCGGCGGCGTCGAGCTGCGCGACGCCACGGCCGCCTCACTCATGCGCGCCGTCACCCTGGTGCCCACCAACGGTTACCTGTTTGCCGGCACCCTGCGCGACAACCTGCTGCTCGCCCAGCCCAGCGCCACCGATACCGAGCTTTTGCGCGCACTCGACCGCACGCGCGTGGCGGCCTTTGTGCAGGCCAACGGCGGGCTCGACATGGTGATTAACGAGGGCGGCACCAACCTTTCGGGCGGTCAGCGCCAGCGCGTGTGCATGGCCCGCGCCCTGCTGCACGACTCGCCGATCTATGTGTTTGACGAGGCTACGAGCAACGTCGATGCCGCAAGCGAGGCCGCGATCGGCGAGGTCATCGCGTCGCTTGCCGGCAGGCACACCGTAATCGTGGTGGCACACCGCCTGTCGACGATCGTAGGCGCCGATCAGATCCTGGTGCTGGAGCGTGGCCGTATTGCCGAGCACGGGACTCACGGCGAGCTCTTGGCCACCGCGGGCGCCTATGCGCGCATGTGGAACAGCCAGGAGCAGCTCTCGGCATATGCGTATGCGGAGGATGATGCCGAGGACGTCGAAGATGCCGGCGCGGTTGAGGCTGTTGACGGCAGCGCTGCCTGTACCGATGGCCTCAACGGTGCTAGCTCGTCTTCCGCTGCCGCGGCGCCTGACTCCGGCCGCGCCCGTCGCTCGGCGCCGTCCATCATGTGGCGCATGATGGGGCTCGTCCGACCGCTTGCCGGCTGGCTTGTTTTGGCCGTTACCCTGGGCAGCATTGGCATGCTCACCGCCGCGTTCGTGCCGGCCTTTGGCGCCCTTGGTCTTATGGCCGCGCTGGGCCGCAACGCCTTGGGGATTGGTCTTATCGCAGCATGCGCGGCCTGTGCCGCCTGCGGCATCGCACGCGGGCCGCTCCACTACGGCGAGCAGCTCTGCAACCATTACATCGCATTCCGTCTGCTCGCACACATTCGCGACCTGGTGTTTGGCGCCCTGCGCCAGCTCGCCCCCGCCAAGCTCGAGGGCCGCGGCAAGGGTGAGCTCGTGAGCCTGGTCACCTCGGATATTGAGCTGCTCGAGGTCTTCTACGCGCACACCATCTCGCCCATTGCCATAGCTCTGGTCTGCACCGTTGTGTTTGAGGGCTTTTTGCTGGCTGTGAGCCCCGAGCTCGCGAGCATCGCGCTCGTGGCCTACGCGGTCCTGGGCGTGCTGCTGCCCCTGATCTCGGCCAAGGCATGCGGCACCACCGGCCGCCAGAGCCGCGAGGGCGCGGGCAAGCTGGGTGCCTTTGTGCTCGACAGTCTGCGCGGCGCATCCGAGACTATCCAGTTTGCCGGTGGCGCCGATCGCAGCCGTGCCCTGGGCAAGCTGACCGAGCAAATCGGCGCCGTGGACGCGCGCCTCAAGCGCCGCCAAGCGGCCAGTGAGGCCGTAGCCGATGCGCTTATTCTTGCGGCCAATCTGGTGATGCTCGGACGTGCGCTGCAGCTGGTGACTGCGGGAACGATTGACTTTGCCGCAGCGTTTGTCGCCGTCTTTACCTTTGTGTCGTCGTTTGGCTCGGTGATGGCCGTGAGCCGCCTGGGCGCCTCACTGCAGGAGACGCTCGCCTCGGGCGCACGCGTGCTCGATTTGCTCGACGAGCAGCCCCAGTGCGCCGAGGTCGCCGATGGACAGGACGTTGAGTTTGCCGGCGCCGCAGCCGAGCATGTGAGCTTTAGCTATGCGGACGGCGTGGACGCGGGCGGTGCGGACGCCACAGGGCAGGTCGCGAACGACACCGCTGCGAGTCTCATTCTCGACGACGTGACCTGCACCTTTGTGCCCGGCACCATGACTTGCATTATGGGACGCTCGGGTTCGGGCAAATCGACGCTGCTCAAGCTGCTCATGCGTTTTTGGGACCCCACCGCCGGCGACATCACGGTAAGCGGCGTCGATGCCCGTCACATCAACACGGCGAGCCTGCGCAGCCACGAGGCCTATATGACCCAGGACACACATCTGTTCTGCGGCACCGTACGCGAGAATCTGCTGATCGCGCACGCCAACGCCACCGATGCCGAGCTGCTCGATGCCTGCCGCTCCGCTTCGCTTACCGCCCTCATCGACCGTCTGCCGCAGGGACTCGACACGCCCGTTGCCGAGCTGGGCGACTCGCTTTCTGGCGGCGAGCGCCAGCGCATCGGCCTTGCGCGCATCTTCCTCAACGACGCACCCTTCATCTTGCTCGACGAACCCACCAGCGCGCTCGATGCTCTCAACGAGGCGTCCGTGATGCAGGCAATCGACGAGCTCAAGCGCCGCGGCAAGACCATCGTGCTTGTAAGCCATCGCGCCAGCACCTGCGCCTTTGCCGATTGCTCGCTTTCGGTCGAGCACGGGAGGCTGAGCTAATGGCGCGCCCGGTCGACACACCGGAGCTGGCACGCAAACGTGAGCGCGAGGCCCAAATGGTGTCGCAGATGATTGCACTGTGGTGCCGCGGGCATCATCGCGGCGGGCATGCGGTCGAGCAGGCTGGCGACGATGAGCCCGTGCGCGTGAAGCTCGGTCTTCGGACCATTACGCTCTGCCCCGAATGCGCCGAGCTGCAGAAATACGCCATCGCGCGCATTGAGCACTGCCCGCACATGGGCACCAAGACATTTTGCTCGGCCTGTCCTTCGCATTGTTACCGGCCTGCCATGCGCGAGAAGATCCGCGAGGTTATGCGTTGGTCGGGACCGCGTATGATCCGCTATCGCCCCATCACCGCCGTGAGACACGCGATGGTAACAGTGCAGGCCAAACGCGCGGCGGCGCGGAGCAAGTAGCCGCCGGCGCCGACACGCGCCGCGCAGCCCCTCGCCCACGTCTCAAACGTGTACGTCAGCCTCCAAACATGTCATTTTTTGCAGCTTTTGGAGACTGACGTACACGTTTTGAGAGCAAACGAGGCCGCACCGCGCACCGCGCAGCCTTTCCAGTCGATTTCGATCCCCGGCGCGCCCGGCGTGTTGAGAGCTGCGCCATTACAATGGAGCGGATTCACCAAATGCAAAGGAGTCGCCATGCCCGCCTGCCCGCTGGTCGATTGCCATACTCATACCTCGTTCTCGGACGGGCACGCCTCGTTCGAGGACAACGTCCGTGCCGCTGCTGCCGCCGGCTGCCGCGTCATGGTCTCGACCGACCACCTCACCCTGCCTGCCAGCATGGACGCCAACTGCGAAGTGCAGGTTGTCGAGGGCGACTTGCCGGCACATCGCCTGGCCTTTGAGGACGCCCGCAAACTCGCCGCGCAGAATGCGCCGGAGCTCACCTTTATCTACGGTTTTGAATGCGATTGGTACGAGGGCTGCGAGCCCCTGGTAGAGCGCTGGTCCCAGGGCGCCGTCGTACGCCTGGGCAGCGTGCATTGGATTGGTAACCCGGGCGATATTGCGGCAGGCGCTGCGGGCACGGCAGGGACAGAGGACGTCGCTCGTCCCGATACGCCCGATTCGCGCTGCGGCTGGATCGATGACGACGCCAACCTGCATGTTTGGGAAAACCTGGGCGCGCGCGGCGTGTGGGAGCGCTACGTCGACGACTGGTGCCGTGCTTGCGAAAGCTCACTCAACTTTGATGTAATGGCCCATCCCGACCTGGTCATGCGCTTTTCGAAGGAGGGCTTTGCGCCCGACTTTGACCCCGCGCCGTTCTGGAAGCAGATGGCCGAATGTGCCCACGATACGGGCCACCGCATTGAGGTCTCGACCGCCGCACCACGCAAGGGTCTCGACGACTACTATCCCGCGACCGGGTTGTTGCGTTGCTTCGCCCACGCCGAGGTGCCGATCACTTTTGGCTCTGACGCACACCGCGCCTGCGACATTTGCTGGAACATCCGTGAGGCCCAGGCACACGCCTACGACTGTGGCTACCGGGCCTTCGATATCCCCCACCCCACCGGCGAATGGGAATCCGCGCCCCTCGCCTAAGACTAGTCGTTGGGGACGTTCTTAAACGACTAGTGGCGGCGGGCGTTGAGTTCGCCGGCCAGTTCGTCGAGGGTGATACCGTAGCGCTCAAGGGTTACGAGCAGGTGGTAGATCAGGTCGCCGGCCTCGTAGCGGATGTGATCGTGATCGTTATCCTTGCAGGCCATGATCACCTCGCTCGACTCCTCGGCAAGCTTCTTGAGCAGCTCATCCTCGACGTCGGTCAGCAGACGCGCGGTATAGCTCTCCTCCGGCGACGCATCGCGACGACCATGAATCACCTCGGCAAGACCCGTCAGCGTCTCACCGATGTTTCCCGGCTGCACGTTAGCTGTTCTGACTCCCATGGTTATTTCCTCTCGTTACTGCAGCGTAAAGTAGGTACCGGTCTCATCGAACCGAGGCTTTGCGCCCTTTTTCTCAAAGAACTCGACGATGACGGCATGGGCCTCATTGAGCCTTTCCTTCTCGGCCTCGAGCCAAAGCGACTGCGCCCCGCAGGCATCAGTCAGGTGCACGCGGCATGGCACGCCCGCGCGGAGGAGCTCGGTGTTGCATTCGGCGACCTCGAACGGCGTCACGACTTTCATCGCACTCCCCCTTCCACGCGCTTAAAGAAGCAGGTACGGTTGCCGGTATGGCAGGCCGGGCCCGGTGAGTCCACCTTGACCAGCAGCGTATCGCTATCGCAGTCGGCCCAGAGCTCCTTGACCTCCTGCATGTTGCCACTCGTCGCGCCCTTGTTCCAGAGCTCCTGACGGCTGCGACTCCAAAACCACGTGGTCCCGGTCTTGAGCGTCAGCCCCACCGATCCCTCGTTCATCCAAGCAACCATAAGCACCTCACCGGTGTCATGCTGCTGAACCACGCAAGGAATCAGCCCGCGGGCGTCGTACGTAAGTTTTGAAGGATCGGTTATCTCTTCCATTTCTCTCCCCAAATTCAAACTTCGCAGGTCGGCGAGGGTTGCCCAGGTGCCCGAGATTCCGAGCGACAAGCCCGACGACGCGTACTTTGGTACGCGAGGAGGGTTGGAGCCGGAAGGTCGGGTGCCTGGGCAAGCCGCAGCACTAGAAGTCCAGCCTCACAGGGATGCCTTGGCTGGCCATATACTCCTTCACCTGGCGAATGCTGAAAGTTCCAAAGTGAAAGACGCTGGCCGCCAGCACGGCATCGGCCTCGCCCTCGATCACGCCCTCGGCAAAATGCTCGAGCGTGCCCACGCCGCCGCTTGCGATCACCGGGATCGGCACCGCGCGCGCCACGGCGCGGGTGAGTGCCAGGTCGAAGCCAGCCTTGGTGCCGTCGCGATCCATGCTGGTGAGCAAGATCTCACCGGCGCCGCGACGAGCCGCTTCCTCGGCCCACGCCACCGCATCGATACCCGTGGCGTTGCGACCGCCCGCCGTGAAGACCTCCCACTTGTCGGCATCCGGCTGACCGGGCAGGCCCACGCGCTTGGCATCAATCGCCACGACCACGGCCTGGCTGCCAAACGCCGCGGCGGCCTGGCTGATCAACGACGGATCGCGCACGGCGGCAGAGTTAAGCGACACCTTGTCGGCACCGGCGGCAACCATGGTTCGCATGCCCGCCAAGTCGCGGAAACCGCCGCCCACGGTATAGGGAATAACGAGCTCCTCGGCCGCGTGCGCCGCCATCTCGATGGTCGTCGCGCGGTTGTCGCTCGTCGCGGTAATGTCCAGGAAGACGACCTCGTCTGCACCCTCGCGGTCGTAGGCGCGCGCCAGCTCCACCGGGTCGCCAGCATCGCGCAGGCTCACAAAGTTGACGCCCTTGACCACGCGGCCGTCCTTAACATCCAGGCAGGGAATCACGCGTTTGGTAAGCATGGGCTATTCCTCCCCTCGAGCGGCGGCCAGCGCCTGGGCCAACGTAAAGTTGCCCTCGTAGAGCGCGCGACCGGTGATGGCACCTTCAATCGCGCCCTCGCCCACCGCGGCCAGCGCACGGATGTCGTCGAGCGTCGAGATGCCGCCCGAAGCCACGACGGGAAATCCCGCGACCTCGGCCACATGGCGATACGCCGCCACATCGACGCCCGTCTGCATGCCATCGCGCGCGATGTCGGTATACACCAGATGCTTAAAGCCCAGCTCGGAAAGCTGCGCCACGGCATCGTCGAGCGCCACACCCGCGCCGTCGCGCCAGCCATTCACCTTGACCTGGCCGTCGCGCGCGGCAATATCTGCCACCAACAGCTTGCCAAAGCCTTGGGCCGCCACCTCGGCAAAACCCGGCTCGGTCACCAGCACGGTGCCCAGCGCAATGCGGCGTGCGCCGTAGCCTGCCAGCTCATCGATGCGTGCAAGCGAGCGAACGCCGCCGCCCACGTCCACGGACAGACCGTCGACGCCGCAGATGGCCTCGATCGCCGCCGAGTTGGCAGCGCACGCGTCCTCGTCCTCGCCAAAGGCAGCGGACAGGTCGACGACGTGCACCCAGCTCGCGCCCTGCTCGGCAAAGGAGCGGGCAACGGCCACGGGGTCGTCAGAATACACCTTACAGCGGCTCCGGTCGCCGCGCTCCAGGCGCACAACCTTGCCGCCGATCAAATCGATTGCGGGAAACAGAATCATCGGCCGGCCCCCTCGACGATGCTCACGAAGTTCTTAAGGATGCGCTGACCCAGCGCAGAGGATTTCTCGGGATGGAACTGGCAGCCCCACACGTTGCCGTGGCGCACGATGCACGGGAAGCTCCGTGTATAGTGCGTGCGCGCCAACACATCGGCGGCATCGACGTCGTCGGCCACCGCGTAGCTGTGAGTGAAATACATGTTGGCGCCCTCGGCAAAACCGGCAAGCAACGGATCGGCCGCACCGGCGGGCGTCATGCGCACCTGGTCCCAGCCCACGTGCGGGACCTTCAGACGGCTCGACTCCAGGTGCGTGCACGAGCCACGCATGATGCCCAGGCCATCGACCCAGGGACCACCGGCCTGCTCGGAGGCATCGTCGTCCGCGTCCGCGTCCTCGTTCGCAGGCACGCCCTCGTTGCCGCGCTCAAAAAACAGCTGAAGGCCCAGGCAGATGCCGAGCAGCGGAGTTCCGGCGGCAACGGCATCGAGCACGGCCACCTCCTCGCCGCTCTGACGCATAAAGGCGATCGCGTCATAGAACGCACCCACGCCCGGGATGACCAGGCCGTCGGCGTTGCGGATCTGCTCCGGATCGTCCGACGTGCAGGCGGCAGCACCGGCGCGCGCAAGCCCGCGCACGACGCTCGACAAGTTGCCCTTGTGGTAGTCGACCACCACGATCTTCGGTTCGCCCACGCGACCCCTCCACTTCTCATCATCCAAAACCACCACAAAGAGGACAGGCATCTTCGTGGTGGTTTTACCCTTGTGACGGTTACAGCGAGCCCTTGGTGCTGGGGATACCCTGCACGCGGGGATCGAGTTCGCAGGCGCGGCGCATCGTGCGGCCCACGGCCTTAAAGGCGGCCTCGATAATGTGGTGCGAATTGCCGCCCGCCAGCTCGCGCACGTGCAGCGTGAGCTTGGCATCGCGCGCAAAGGCATAGAAGAACTCGACGGCCAGCTCGGTATCAAAGCTGCCCACGCGCTCGGTCGGCACGGGCAGCTCGCAGTAGGCCTGCCCGCGACCCGAGATATCCACGGCGGCCATCACGAGTGTCTCGTCCATGGCGATCGCCGCGTCGGCAAAGCGCGTAATACCCGCCTTGTCGCCCAGCGCCTGGCAAAACGCCTCGCCCAGCACAATGCCCGTGTCCTCAACGGTGTGGTGCGCGTCGACCTCGACGTCGCCCACCGCATGCACCGTCAGATCGAACAGACCATGGCGGCCAAAAGCGTTGAGCATGTGGTCGAAAAACGGCACGCCGGTCGAGATATCGCACACGCCGCTTCCGTCCAGGTCGAGCTTTACGACAATGTCGGTCTCGCCCGTCTTGCGGGTTACCTCGGCATAGCGGTCCATCTACATCTCCTCCTTCACCAGCGCGGCAAACGCGGCCAGCACCTCGTCGTTTTCCTGCGGGGTGCCCACGGTAATGCGCAGGCAGTCCGCGAGCCCCGGCGCGTAGCTAAAGTCGCGCACCAGAATCGAATACTCGTCGCGCAGACGCTCGCGCACGCGCGTGGCATGCGGCGTGCGCACGAGCACAAAATTCGCCGCGCTCGGCCATGCCTCCACGGGCATGCCCTCGGCAGCCATTGCGCGCAGGGCGCACAACTCGCGCTCGCGCTCGGATGTAACTTGCGCCACCACGGGTGCATACGCATCGCGGGCACGCACGCAGGCAAGCGCTGCGGCCTGGCTCAGCACATTGACCGAATAGATCTGGCGAATCGCCGCGAACACATCGATGACCTCGGGCGCCGCGATCACATAGCCCAGACGCGTGCCGGCGGCGCCGAACGCCTTGGACAGCGTGTGCAGAATCACCAGGTTGGGATGCTCGGCGATAAGGCCTTGCGCCGTGGTTGCCGCGCCAAACGAATCGTCGGCAAACTCAACATAGGCCTCGTCGACCATCACCATGCCGGGGCATGCATCGCACAGGGCCGCGACAAAGTCGAGCGGCACCACATCGCCCGTGGGATTATTGGGCGAGGTCACGATTGCCAGGTTGCACTCGGGCGCCGCTGCGAGCACAGCCGCTTGGTCGAGCTCAAAGGTCGCCGGGTCGCGCCACACATCGCGCACTTCAGTCTGGCACAGAGACGCAAAGAACGCATACTCGCTAAAGCACGGCGGGCAGTTGAGCAGGGTCCTCCCCGCGCCGCCAAACGCCAGCAGGCAGTTATAGAGCAGCTCGTCACCACCGTTGCCCACGCAGATATTCTCGCGCGTCACGCCATGCCAAGCGGCAAGCTCGTCGCGCAGGTCGTTGGACATGGGGTCGGGATAGCGGTTGAACGGCGTGGCGGCAAGCGCCGCATCAACCGCCTCGCGCACGCCGGCCGGCACGGGGTAGGTGTTCTCGTTTGCCGAAAGGTTGATGCGCGTGGGCGTAAAGTTGGGATCGTAGGGCTCGATGCCTGCCAGATAGGGCTGGACGAGCTCCTTCATGCGCGGCGTGAGTTCGGCCATATTAGGCCTCCCCACCGGTCACACCGGCGCCATCCGCGCCTGCAGCCGCCAGGTCCACGCCCTCGGCAACCGTCGCCACGGCGTCTCCCGGCCAGGCGACCTTGGTCAGGTCGGCCGCGGCCAGCGACTCGGCACTCACGGCATCCTCGCCCTGCTCCAGCACGCGACGACGTAGGGCGGCCGAAAGCGCGTGTGCCCACAGCCCCTCGGCCTCGGCTAAACGCTGCGTAGCGGGAGCATCGGAGAGCAGGCCCTCGGGCGTATAGCAAATGACGCTCGAGCGCTTAACGAACTCTTCCACCGAAAGCGGGTTGGAGAACATGGCCGTGCCGCCGGTCGGCAGCGTGTGGTTGGGGCCGGCGACGTAATCGCCGAGCGGCTCGGAGCTCCAAGCGCCCACAAAGATGGCGCCGGCGTTGCGAATGCCGCCGAGCAGGCCCATCGCATCCTTGCAATGCAGCTCAAGGTGCTCGGGCGCCACGGTGTTCACTGCCTCGACGGCAGCCGCCATGTCGGCGGCCACCACGATGGTGCCTTCGTTGTCGAGCGAGGCACGCGTGATCTCGGCACGCGGGGACTGTGCCACCAGGATGTCGATACCTGCCTCAACCTCACGCGCAAACTGCTCGTCGCAGGTCACCAGATAGCAGGCCGCCAGCGGATCATGCTCGGCCTGGGCCATCAGGTCGGCCGCGACCACCATGGGCTTGGCCGTGGCGTCGGCCAGCACGCAGACCTCGGAGGGACCGGCGACCATATCGATACCCACATCACCCGAGACAATCTGCTTGGCAGCGGCGACAAAGGCGTTACCCGGGCCGGTAATCTTGTCGACACGCGGAATGGTCTCGGTACCGTACGCCAGCGTGGCCACGGCCTGGGCGCCGCCCACCATATAGATTTCGTCCACTCCGCCGAGCTTTGCCGCGGCGAGCGTGTAGGGGCTGATAAGGCCGTCCTTTTGCGGCGGGGTCACCATGACCACGCGCTTGACGCCGGCAACCTTGGCGGGAATGGCGTTCATGAGCACCGTGGAGGGATACTGCGCACGGCCGCCCGGCACGTAGATGCCGGCAGCGGCAAGCGGGGTCACCTTAACGCCGAGCATCGTGCCGTCCGGGCGCGTGGTAAACCAGCTCTGCTCGACCTCGCGCTGGTGGAACTCGCGAATCTGACGCGCGGCCTTCTCGAGCGCCGCGACAAAAGCGGGATCGAGGCCTTCGAGCGCAGCATCGATCTGCTCTTGCGGCAGACGGAAGCTCTGCAGCTCAACACCATCAAAACGCTGACAGTAATCGCACACCGCGGCATCGCCGTTAGCGCGCACGTTGGCCACGATATCGCGGGCGGCGTCGACGATGTTTTGCGGCAGCACGCCCTTGCGGTTGAGCTGGTTGGTAACGAGGCGCTCACCGGGAGCAAGCTTGATGGTCTTCATATCGGTATCCCCTATCGGTTGAGGTTGCGTTTGAAAAACGAGATGCCGGGCAGCGACACCAATCGGTCCGCAGCCCGGATATGGGGGCGCCCGTGCGTGCTCGCGCTATTGTGCCGAGCCCGCGACGGGCTCAAAATGCTTGTCCTTCACGGCAGCTGCCAAGCGATCGGCCAAGTTGCGCACGCGCGGATCCAGGCGCGCGGCACCCGGATTGACGAAGAAGCGGGCCGTGCAGTCCATAATGCGGCCGGTGATGACCAGGTCGTTGTCGCGCAGCGTGGCGCCCGTCGCGGTAATATCCACGATGCGATCGGTCATGCCGACGATGGGGCCCAGCTCGATGTTGCCGTGCAGCGAAACGATATCGGCGTTCACGCCGCGCTCGGCATACCAGGCGCTCGCGATGCGCGGGTACTTGGTGGCTACGCGAAGCGACCCGCGGCGGGCATAGTTGCGCTCGGCCTGACCGGCGCGCCACGCGGGCTCCGCCTCGATAAACGTGCACAGGCCGTAGCCCAGATCGACCAGCTGCAGCAGGTTGAGGTCGGCCTCGATAAGCGAGTCCCAGCCGCAGATGCCGCAGTCGGCGCCGCCGCAGCCCACAAAGGCGGGCGCGTCGCTGGGACGCACAATGACAAACTCGATATCTCCGACCGCGCCCTCACTGGCACGCGTGTCGCGACCGCGCACGATGAGGTGACGGCCGGGGTCACGCAGTTCAGAGACGTCCAGGCCCGCGGCCTCGAGCACGTCGAGCGTGTCGGCCTTGAGCGAGCCCTTGGGCACGGCGATGCGCAGCGGGCCCTCGGCGCCACGGCCCACGGCATGATCGCCGTCGGAAGCGGCATCCTCGGCCGAGGTGCGCGCGGCCTCTAGACGCTCGAGCGAAAAGGCGAAGCCCGCCGCCGGCACCTCGATACCGTCGCCAAATGCGCCGGTAAAGATGGAGTCATAGCGTCCGCCCGAGCCCACCGGATCGGGCAGGTCACCGGCATAGGCCTTAAAGACCAGGCCCGTGTAGTAATCGAAAGAGTTCATGATAGAGAAGTCGAACGACAGCACCTGGGCGTCCTCGGGAGCCAGGCCCTCGACCAGGGCACGCAGCTCACGCGTGAGCGGCGCGACAATGCCCGCCGCAGCCAGAAGCGCATCCACGCTGTCGAGTACCTCGGCGCCGCCGTGCAGACGCGGCAGCTCGCTAATGGCGGCCTTGACGGCCTCGGACTCGGCGCTTGCCGCCACGCGGGCATCGAGGCCCACAAAGTCGTTGGCGTGCACGCAGCGCAGGGCCTCGGCGGCCAGCTCACGATCCTCGCATACCGCGAGCAGTTTCTTAAACGGACGCACGCTACCTGCGATAATGCGCGCATCGGGCAGCGCCAGTTTGCGCACCGCCTCGGCCACGAGCGAGACAATCTCGACATCGCCCGCAGTATCGCCCGCACCAATAAGCTCAAAGCCCAGCTGTGTAAACTGGCGCGAGCCGCCGGCGTTGCGCTGGCACTCACGAACCACCGGCGCCTCGTAGCGAAGGCGCAAGGGCAAGTCGGCCGCGCGCATGCGGGTCGAAACCAGACGCACGATCGGCAGCGTGTTGTCGGGACGGACCACCAGCAGGCGGCCATCATCGTCAAAGAGTTTAAACGGCGTGTCCGCAATGCGGCCGCCTTCCTCGAGCGAACCCTTGTCCTCGAGCAGCGGCGTCTCGACCGGCAGGTAATGATGCTCCCTAAAGCAGCCCTTCACCGTACATGCGATCTCCTCGCGTGCCTGAGCCTCCTCGGGCAATATGTCCCGGAATCCCCACGGTGTGGCCGTCATCTGGTGAGCCTCCTCATGCTGCGTTTCATATAGAACAGAAGACCGGCAGAGTTCCGCCGGTCTTCTGGGTACTTTAGCATACTAGAGTGTTTGCGGGGGAAATCCGTCGCAGCCGCTCACACCGTATTCATTTGGAAACATGGGGCAGATTGCCGCAGCCCAACCCCACCTAGGCGCCAATCGCACGACGATACTCTGCCATTACCTGCGCATCGGCAGCTGCGGGGTCGGCAAAATAGCGCCCGTCATAGGTCTCGGCCGAAACCACGCCGTGATAGCCGCGTGCCACCAGCTTATCCAGGTCGGCGCGCATATCGCGGTCGCCGTCACCCCAGGCAAGATGTGTCGTGCCATCTGCTGCAACATCGACAAAATGCACGTGGGCGACATCGTCGCCAAGCAGATCGAAATAATCGTCGATGGTATCCCCCGCCACCGCCATAGCGCCCATATCCAGACACGCCTTAAGTGCCGGATGATCAACTGCCTCGATCATGCGCTTCGTATCGGCCGCCGAGTTCACGATCATCGACTCAACCGGCTGTAGGGCTTCGAGCACCAGTCGCACGCCGCGTTCTCCCGCATGCTCGGCAATCGCACGCAGCATCGAGGCGCTGCGACCCCACGCGTCCTCGATCGGCTCGTTCAAAAATGCCCAGCCGCTCGAGACCATGACCTGCTCGGCTCCAAGTTCCGCCGCGATATCCACAACGTTCTTAAAGTACGCGAGCGTGCGGGCACGCGCCTCATTCCCGCGCGCCGCGATATTCCACGGCTTGGGGTTGTTCTGTTCGGGACAAAGTCCCACAATCCGAACTCCATACCGCTGCGACAGCTCCCGCACCTGCTCGAGCGAATCGTATCCATGGCAATCGACATACAGATGCATCGCCCCGGTCCAAAGCTCGCAACACGTGTAGCCCGAGGCCGCTGCCGAGGAAAAGAACTCCTCAAGGTCAAAATAACGATGGCTGATATTCATGACGGCAAGCTGCGGATACTCCATCTTGTCCACCTTTCGGCAAAAGGGCGCCGCAGCACAGTGTGCGCGACGCCCCCTCTTACATTGTTTTAATTATGACGGATGCCCTACTGAACACCAAGCACTCCAAAGAACGCGCCGGCGATACTCACGAGCAGGATCACGAGCATGATGAGCAGCGGATTCATCTTCTTCTTGAGCATGAGATAGACGATTCCAAACAGCCCCATCGTGACAAAGCCCGGGAAGATTCCATTGAGCAGCTCGGCGAGCGTCTGAGCGCCATCGCCCGCGCCGACCATGAGCGGAATGTCCACGGTGACCATCTCCATGGTCATAGCTCCGATCACCATGGCGCCCATGATAGAGGCCATCTTGACGATCGTGTCCATAATGCCCGATTCCTGGACCTTGCTGATCATGTCCGAGCCAAAGCGATATCCCACAAACGTCAGCAGGTAACGGATGATGTAGTGAGGGACGTTGAACACGAGCAGGAACAAAATCGGGCCAAGAATAGAGCCCTGCAGCGCCAGCGACGTGCCGACACCCGTTGCCAAAATTCGCAGTGTGCCCCAGTAGAAGGCATCGCCCACGCCGGACAGCGGTCCCATCAAAGCAAGCTTGACATTAGAGATCGCGCTCGTGTCAAAGCTATCGTCAGTAGCGTTGACCTCTTCCATTGCGGCAGCAATGGACATGGGGAGCGTCGAGATGTACGGCGTGACGTTATAGAGCTCCATATGGCGCTTAAGGGCGGCCTTAAAGTCCGCATCCTGCGGATACAGCTTGCGCAGGATCGGCATAAGGGCCCACATAAAGCCGATATGGCCCATACGCTCGTAGTTCCAGGAATGCTCATAGGGAATCGAGCGCCAGAACAGTTTCTTAAGGTCTGCGCGGGAAATCAGCCCGTCGTAAGAAGACTCAAACTTAAAACTCATCGAACCCACTCCCAATCGCAGGATCCTCGGTTGCCACTGCGGGCTGCTCCGCCTTTTTCTTGTCACCCAAAACCGTCATCGCGACGACGATGATCGCGGCAAAAATCGCCACGCCCGTCGTGCTAATGCCAAAGTAGGCGACGAGGAAGAAGCCAGCGAAGAAGAACGGAGCCACTGTTTTGTTCATAATCATCTGCGCCAGCATCGCAAAGCCGAGTGCGGGCAAGAAGGCGGCGGCGACATCCATGCCGGTCTGAACGAAATCGGGGATGATGTTGAGCAGGCTGGCAACAGCATCGGCGCCAAAGAAGAATGCCAGGGGAATAATCAGCAGGCCGCACCAGCTCTGCGCATAACCGGCGATGAGCATGTTGCGTGTGATGGCCTTGGTGTCTCCGTCCTCGACGTTTTTGTCGATACGGTGCACCAGCAGTAGCATCACCGGCTGGCCCAGGGCCGTATCGAGCGCCAGGACGATCGTTGCGATGGGAATGCCCAGGGTCAGGGCCGCCGAAGCGTCCGCACCGGCCTGCATGGCAAGCGACACGCCCAGGATGGTTCCGGAAATCGTATCGGGCGGGTTATACGCACCGACCGAGATGGCGCCGACCATGGCAAGCTCCATCGTGGCGCCCATGATCGTGCCGGTCACCATGTCGCCCATGACAAGGCCAACCAGAGGTCCGAGCACGATCGGGCGCTGGAGGTAGCTCGTGCCCGTCAGCCACTCGGAATAACCCAAAAGGGCAATAAGGAAAATCAGGATTGTCTTGATAACCATAATGGCCCCTAACCGATGACCTTCGCGGCGTCAGTCTTCGCATCTGCCGGAATCATCTGAATGAACAGCTCGTAGCCCTCGCCGAGCAGCTCTTTGACGTATGCCTCGTTTTCGGGCGTGAGAAATACGCTCGTCGAGACCTGGCGGGCATCCTCACTAAAGGCAACATTGCCGAGGTTGATCTTCTTGACGCCCATCGCCTTGGCGACGGCACCGGCCTGCTGGATTGTCTCGCAAACCACAAAGAGCTTGTACTTGTCGGTCACACCGCTCTGAAGCGCCTTGACGGCGTCCTCGGTATTTTTGACAACGACCTTGCATCCCTCAGGCTTTGCAAGGGAAAGGGCCTGCAGGCGAAGCTTGTCATTGAGGACCGTGTCGCTCACCAACAGGATGCAGTCGGCACCCAGAGCCGAGGTCCAGCTAACGGCAACCTGGCCGTGAAGCAGTCGATAGTCCACGCGAATCATCTGAATCATGGTGTGCTCCTAGCGATTAAAACTCGTCGAGTTCGGCCTGCCCCAGCAGGTCGTTGACATACTTGACCTTAGTGTCGTCCGCCTCGACGATCTGGCGAATGGCCTCATCGATCGGGGTGGAATCGGACACGAACAGCAGCTGAATAAGGAGTGGCAGGTTCATATTGGTCACCAGGTGCGTGTTGGGGCGCGTCTGGACGATCTTGGTGAACTCGTTGTTGACGCTGCCGCCAAAGAGGTCGGTGCAAACGACAACCTCATCGTCCGCGGCAAAGTCGTCCAGAATCGCTGCGGCCTCCTTGACCAGGTCCTCGTTTCCGTCGACATACATAGACAGCGCATGGACGTTTTCGCGCTCGCCGGAGAGCAGGCCGATGCTCTCGACGATTCCAGACGCGAAATGAGCATGGGACGCCACGATAAACTGCCTCATTCGATTCCCCTTTCTTGCGAATTTCGGCATAAAAATGCCCGGACGCATGCGCCCGGGCAGGGTGCTTCTTAAATGAGTGGTTAACTATTAGTAGTCGAACTGGTGATAGTAACGACGGTAGTTGAGGTTGTGCTTGGTGACCGTCTCGTAGTAAGCGGCAAGGCGATCGGTGATCAGCGAGGAGAGAATCCACGGAGACACGATGACGCGGAACTCGTCGTCAAGGCCGGGGATCGCGAACTCGGCGGTGTCGATGATGTTGACGTCGGTGTCGCCGGTCACGCCGCGGGTCAGGAACGCGCGGACGCGCTCGTCGAGCTTGCGGTTCTCGTCCTCGCCCATGAACAGGAAGACCGGGACGCCGGGCTCCACGAGCTCGAGGGTGCCGTGGAAGAAGTCGGCCGAGGTGATGTAGCGGGTGCGCTTCCACTGCATCTCCTCGAGGATGCACATCGAGAACAGGATCGTCTCGCCCCACAGGGCGCCGGAGCCGATGAACATGGTGTAGGGGGCCAGGGCGTACTTCTTGGCGAGCTCCTCGGCGCGCGGCTCGAAGCGCTTGCGGATATCGAGCATGTCCTTCCAGATGTCCTTGGTCTGCTCGATAAACAGGTCAAACTTGGGGAAGCAGCCGCGGCGGTTGAGCAGGCGCAGGCCGAAGCAGTCGGCGAGGTAGTAGCCCATCTCGCAGCCGCCGTTACCATGATCGGAAGCCATCTTGACGCAGTTCTCGGCGCCGACAGCCTGGCCGATGAGGCCCTCGGGCTTGGTCATGGCGTAGACGCGCACGCCCATGTCCTTCATCTTCTTGACGGCCTCGAGGACCTCGGGGGTGGTGCCGGACTCGGAGGCGGTGAGAACGACGGACTTCTCGGTCATGCGCTTGTGGCCGGAGACATTCCACTCGGCGGCGTGGATCAGGTAGACCTCGAGGTCGCGGTCGCCGAACTTGTTCATGAGGTACTCGAGCTGCATGAGCTCGTCCCAGGTGCCGCCGACGCCCATCAGGAACACGGCGTCGTAGCCCTCGTCGGCGACCTTGTCGGCGAGCGCGGTCATCTTCTTGCCGGCCTCGTAGAGCGCCTTGCCGTCCTCGAGGTAGCCCTCCTGGCTAAAGTGCATGATTTCGATCTTCTCGGTTTCCTTCATGGCTTTTCCTTTCTGTTCTGCACGCGAATCTATACATCGCGTTTCTTTTCGATACCAATTATAGACATACACCTAACGTGTTTTTAATACCACTTTTCAATCTGCTCCAATCCTCGGTGAACGGTCGAAATTCTCTGGTGAGTGGTATTAAATTAGAATTGAATGTATAGCTAACACCGCCGACGCCTCCCTTGTGCGACAAAGAACAGCGTTCCCACCAGCGCAATAATGGTCGATGCCCCAAACAGCACCGCCTGGACGCCCAAAGCCTCCGCTAAAAACGGAGCCGCCAGCAGCGGCAGCACGCCGGCGCTCATCAGGCCAAAACGCACAAAGCCGGTAATGCGCCCCAGGTATTTGATGTCAGCGCGCTCCTGAATCAAGATCATCTGCAGCGGTTCCAGGAATCCCCAGGCCAGGCCGTTAATCGCCTGACCGATAATCGCGACCCCCAGCATATCGGTGCCCACGTACACCATGGACCCAATGCCCACGGCCATGAGCGCGCCGAGCAGCAATCGCAGGTTGACATGGCGGGCAGAAAGCTTGGTCAGGATGAACGCGCCCACCGAGGAAGTGAGGCCCACGACCGAGGACAGCCAGCCCAGCCAGACGATATCCACGTTGAGCACATCGCGATAGAACAACGACTCCAGCGAATCGAACGCGCCAAACGCAAAGAAGCCCAGAAAGCCCGAGATAAAGATAAGGCGCAGGTCGTGGTCGCGAAACGTAAGTCGCGCGCCCTCGGCCATGCCGCCCAGAATGCCGCCCTTCGGCTTCTCCCCTTTTGCGGGAGCAACACACTCGTGACAGCCCAAGGAGAGCACGGCCGCCACACCCATCATGCCCGCCATGAGCAGATAGACCGATTGCGTGGCAAAACAGCTCACGATGGCACCACCGAGCAACGGGCCAGCGGTATAGGCGATATTGCTGTAGAACACCATGAGACCGTTCACGCGGGTACGGCCCTCGGTGGTCGACTCCAGGTATCCCGGAAACGCATGCGTGCAGGTGTTGATAAAGCCGCCCGCAAGCCCCAAGACGCACGCGGCAAACACAAGCCCGGGGACAGACAACGGCGCCAACCCCACGCCAAGCGATAGCACCGCCGTAATCACGCACGTCACAAACGACGTCCGGCGCGGTCCAAAGCGGTCGATGACCGAGCCCGACACCATATTGCCCGCCGACGTCATAAGATTGCGCACGAGCGTAATGGCAGCAACCAAAAAGGCCGTGCCAGCCAGATCATACGTCGCCGCGCCGATAAGCCCTAAAAAGTACACCGCGTTGTTGGCGCACCATTGCAGGGACTCAATAAGAATCAGCCTGACTTCTGCCGGCGTCAGGCGCATTGCTTCGCGATCCTTCGCGAACATACGAACTCCCTCTATACAAGTAAGGGGATGGAGGGCATAGGCCCGCTCCATCCCCTTACCAGGTTGCAATGACAGTCTATGCAGCCGGGCCCTTACGCCAGCACGCCGAAGAACGCGCCGACGATGCCCACGACCATGGTGGCCACGATCAGCACCATGGGGTTGATCTTCTTGGACAGCAGCCAGTA
>CAKZUZ010000010.1:0-1052 GCA_937922225.1 uncultured Collinsella sp. | reverse complement strand
ACGCTTCCCGGGCAACGGCAGCAGCGCCGCACGGTCCTCGGAGAACAGGCCACGTTCCTCCGTGTCCTTGCGGTAATGCGGTTTCGTGGCCAGCTCCAGGCACCGGTCCGGCAGCCCGGCGCTGAAGTTCTCCAGGCTCCATACGCTCGGCCGGGGCACGAACAGCTTGCGCCGCACCATGCCGACCTTGGACTCCACCGCGCCCTTCTCATGACCGGAATACGGGTTGCAGAACGAACAATCGAACCCGTAATGCGCCTGGAAGGCCTGGAACAGGTGCGTCAGGCGCGGCTCGCGCTCCCCGTACCCCTTATGGCCCACGCCGGCGGCGTTATCGAACACGATCCGCTCCGGCACACCGCCCAGCCACTCGAACAGGTTGCGCAACGCCAGGCACGTGCACTCAGCGTTCTCGCCCGGCATCAACTGCACCAGACCGACGTTCGAATACGGGAAATCAAGCACGAAATGATGCATCCGCTGCACCACGCCGCGCAACAGCACGTCGACCTCGCCGAAATCGGCCTGCGCCTCGCCTGGATGCCATACCAGATCCATGAACGCCTCATCACGCTCCGCCGCGAACTCACGCCTGAGCCGCGCCACCGCCCGCGTCACCGTGGACAGGGAGACCTCCGCGCCATGCTCGTCCCTCAACCGCTCCCAGATCCTGGTCGCGGTATGCCGCTGCTTGCGCCAGTTCGCGCGATCCTCCGCGAGCCACTGCTCGACCGCGGGCAGATACGGGTCCGACCGCCGACGCGCGCGGCTTTCTCACCGACGGCACGGCCGACAGATCCTCCTTCGCGAGGTACTTACGCACCGTCGGCTCGCTGACATGTGTTTTCCGCGCGATCGACGCGACGGATTCCCCGTTCCGCCGCAAACGACGGATAGACTGTACTTGGGGCATGCTGATCATAATCCTTTCCGGTCCTTTCTGGCGGAGATACAAGCACCATCCAGTTAAGACCATTCCGTGGTCGGCATGCTCTGCCTAAACCCGAAAAATCATCGTGACTAAACCCGCAACAACTAATTGAACACAAACA
>CAKZUZ010000009.1:0-1636 GCA_937922225.1 uncultured Collinsella sp. | reverse complement strand
GAGCGGCAATCTGCCTTTCAACTTCGGCGGCATGACCAGAAGGTCAATGCCGCCTCGTTTCAAGGCACCTTGCTCGCTCTGGCGGGTTTTCGCTCATATGACCCAATCCGCTGTCAAGAGCCACAATGGCCCCGCCGACCGCTTGCAATCGGTCGGCGGGGCCTGCCGTTAACCCGTCCCGGTCCGCCCCCGGCATGTCATCGACGCCTTCGGCTCAGTCTCATATCCGCGGATACCGTTCTGTCGGCCCGCACTCCATTCCTTCGGCGGGGTTCCCCAAGTCTGTCGAGGCGCATGCGGAGGGCTCCGCGCGCACAGCGAAATAGGGGGTATCCCCGAAGGCCGCCCGGCTCGCCGGGGCGGGGGCTATGTCCATTCCGCGCCCTCCCGGCACATCGCGCCGAGGGCCCAGAGCCACCTCACGAGCTCGGCCGCGGTGGCCGCGTTCGCCTTCGCCTAACAGCATCCCGCGGGCGAGCATCTCCTCGCGCCGCCGCAGGAGCCGCTCGGATCCCTTCCTCCCGTGCATCCTTATCTCGAGGGGCACGCCCGTGTCCCTCGGCATGAGCTTCGGCTGGTGCCGCGCCGCGGCGTAGCACCATGAACCCTCAACGGCCAGCTTCCTGACGAGCGCGTTGCCGGCCCCGCTGATTCCGCCGAGGCGCACGGAGTCCGCGCTCGACCTCTGCTTCGGGGCGAGGCCGAAGTAGGCCGTCACCTGCCTGCCGGAGCGGAACCTCGAGAAGTCGCCGACCTCGGCCGAGAAGGCTGCGGCCAGCGCGAAGGCGCAGCCCTTGATCGACTGGAGGGCGGCCACCTCCGCGGCGATCGGGCTGGCATCCACGGCCGCCCTGTACTCGGAGAGCAGGTCCGCCCGGGCCTCCGCCGCGGCCTCGACCTCGTTCCTCAGGGCGGCGAGCGTCCGAACCCCGCCATCGTCCTCCGGCCTGACCTTGTCGAGCCACCTCAGGAAGTCGTAGGTCCAGTACTTCCTCGGGTTGCCGGCGGGCGTGGTGCCGCCGTAGGCGAACCCTCGCTTTGCGAGGAAGGCGAGCAGCCGCTGCTTGGCGGTCGCCAGGCGCGCGGTCGCCCCGTCGTAGGCGCCGGCGAGGTCCCTGATGCCCTCGACCTCGGGGGAGGGGACCCATACGGGGGAGATGTCGTGGGCGAGTATCGCCTTGGCCATCCTGGCGGCGTCGTTCCTGTCGTTCTTGGAGGCCGAGTCGGCGGCCGACCTGGGGACCTTCGAGACCGCGGCGACGACGCACTCGACGCCGAGCCCGGCGAGCTCCCTCTGCGGGGCGAAGCCGGGGTAGCCGCTCTCGTAGGCCGCGAGCGACGGCCCGGGGAACCCACCCATCCACCCGGCGATCTCGCCCCAGGGGTTGCCGGGGAACCTCCTCGTCACGGCCTCGCCGGTGTCCGCGTCGAGGGCGCAGACGGTGGTCGACCTCAGGTGGACGTCCATCCCGAACGCGGTAGAATACTTTGGCATGGGAGCCTCCCAACCTCGTTGCGGCGCGGCTGCGCCTATGGCACTTCAACATCATTGTCGCAGCCCCGACCCGCGGTCACGAGCGGGGGCTCCTATCTTTTTAGTGCCCTCGGATTGGGTCATAGTGTCTGTCGTTGCCAA
>CAKZUZ010000008.1:0-1047 GCA_937922225.1 uncultured Collinsella sp. | reverse complement strand
TGTATTTCGTCAAGTCGGTGTTTCGTGTTTAGTCATGTATTTTTTTCGGGTTTAGGCAGTTGCATGCATTTTCCTTATTTTTCCGGTTGCGCGGAGGTGTTCCTGCCGAACATGAGGGCCTCACTGACGCGGCGGCTCTGGCCGGTGAACTCGAGGAGCCGCCCGTGGTGCACGATGCGGTCGATGATCGCTGCGGCGAGTTTGTCGTCCGCGAAGACCGTGCCCCATTTACTGAACTCGATGTTCGTGGTGAATATGATGCTCCGTCTTTCGTAGCTGCCCGCGATGATCTGGTAGAGCAGGCGCGCCCCGTCGATGTCGAAGGGTACGTAGCCGAACTCGTCCAGTATGATCAGGTCGGCACGGCCGATGTCCCGGAGCATCGTCTCGAGCGTGCCGTCGCGTTTGGCCTTGCCCAGCTGGAGGACGAGCTCGGCGGTCTGATGGAACCGCACGCCCAGCCCCATGTCGATCGCCTTCATGCCCAGCCCGATCGCGAGATGTGTCTTTCCGCGCCCGGTCTTGCCGTAGAACACCAGGTCCTGCGCGCGCGGGATGAAACCGAGCCCTAGGAGCTCATCGAGCATGTAGCCGTCGGGGAGCCTGACGTTCGTGAAGTCGTAGCCGTCGAGACCCTTGACGACGGGGAACCGGGCGCGGCGCAGGAGCCTGTCGTGCTTCGCGCGTTCCCTGTTCGCCAGTTCCGTGTCGAGCAGGCGGTGGACGGCGTCGACCTGGCGGGGCGTGGCCCAGCCGGCGAATTCGTCGATGCTCGCCTTGGAGATGAACAGCTTGCGGGCCTTCTCGTAGAGCCCTTCGTCCGTCTTCGTGTTCATCGCCCGCCTTCCTGCACGCCGACGTCCGCGGTGAACGCGATGTCGTATTCACCCGGATCCGGCCTGTCATCGTCGTATTCGATACCCGCCACGCCCTCGGCGAGCCTGGCCGCGAGCAGTGTGACACCGGCGCGGTCCGCCCCGCCGGTCGATTCGAGGATGGAAAGCATCGCCTCGACCGCGTTCGCCCACCCGGATTCCCTGTCAACGC
>CAKZUZ010000007.1:0-192372 GCA_937922225.1 uncultured Collinsella sp. | reverse complement strand
AACAAATCCAAGTTAGACCATTTCAAATGGTTCGATGTCTGCCCGGATGCGACACAGCTTGTGTGTCCATCCTCGCAGTATCCGGTTCTCAAGGTGCACGCCCCGCGGCTCATCCGGTCGAACCGGGCCGCGCGGCAAGGAGATATATTGCCAGACCGGAGGGCCCCCGGGGGCGGGAATCCGGTACTCCATATTTTGTTCACAAATGAATAGAACCCTCAGTTGCTTCACTGAGGCCGTATTCGAAGCAGCAGCTTCTGATATTGGCGATGACCAGCTGGTTTATAGGTGTTAAGGCATCGGTCATCTCTGGAGCGCCACTTTACTCCAAAAGCATCAGCTATTTGTTTCCCGTCGGTAAAAGGCAGGTTTTGTTCGCCAAGCGTCTTATATATAGAGAAGTTCGGGTTCGAACCCGTACACCGGCAACAAAAAAGCGACCAGCCGGAGCCGATCGCTTTCAATTCTATGCTGAGCATCTAGAGGGTGTTTCCGAACTCATTTTCTCGCTGCCATTCATGCTTTCAAAGCATCGTTCGACCTCCGCAGCCTCATATTTTGAGGATCTACCGTGTTTATCACTGTTATTAATGAGTGTGTGGAAGTGATCCTCATACAGATACGTCGATCCGCCAGAGAACTGAGAAGCATCTTTCTGCAGCCCTCGTTGTCTATCCTCGCATCTCTCAGGTCTTCCGGAAATTCACAAGCAGTCTTAGGGTCAATTTGTTTCTGCTTTCAGAGACTTGTTTGAGAGTTTTTAAAGACAGTTCAAAACAATAAGCGAGACACCATAAAGCAGAGCAAGATGTGCCGGATAGAAAATGTAGAAGAAATATTTCAGCTTCAGCCCTCGCTTGCCATTATAAAGATTGATAAGCAGCAACGAAACGACCGCGGCGGCAACATCAGGATTAAATACATTAGCTGTAGCAAACTCAAATCCGCCGCCAACTATATGGCACGACGAAAGGAGCACTGCGCATACTGCAGCAAAGAACATCTTGGCCTTGCTGTCGTGGAATAAATAGAACGCAGCCACAAGCAGAATGCCATACACACCGCCATCTAGTTTAGTGTATTCAGCTGCCAGTGCTGTCAAAACAATCAGAGCAATTTCTGCGATGTGCCTCTTCCATTTTGAAAGACTTTGTATCTTTTCCAGAATAATCAAAAAGACCAAGGAAAGCAGGAGCTCACACATAACATTTTGTTGCCGAAGGTCAAATAGCTGCCCGGTTTGAACGAAATCGTATATGGGCTCCGCAATGATTGCGAAGACAAGCATATTTCGCAGGTACTTCTTTATGTCATGAGTATGCAAAAATCCCTCAACTATCAAAAAGCAAAATAAGGGAAATGCAATTCTGCCAAGAACATGAAGCACATCCGAAGCCTCGCTTAGAATCGCCCATTGTTCGTCTGATATCTGATTGTACGATGCGTGTGTCATGATTCCATTGGTCAGGACGATCCTGCTTACATGATCGAGAACCATCGAGATGGCTGCTATTATCTTTAATGTGCTGCCGCTAATTCCGTATCTATCTGTTTTCATTTCGTTTTCCTTCCTTTGGGTGGGCCGTCAGGGGTTCAGCCTGCTCCGCAGGCGGCCGCTGAGGCGCTTCGCGCCTTGCGCGCTGCGCTGGCAAACGCTCACGCGTTTCCTCAGCTCCGCGCCCCGACGGGTTCGAACCCGCGTCGCGGCAACAAAAAAGCGGCCGGCATCCGCCAGTCGCTTTTCTTTTCTATGGTGGGCCGTCAGGGGTTCGAACCCTGGACCTTGGGATTAAAAGTCCCCTGCTCTGCCAGCTGAGCTAACGGCCCGCGGGTGGCATTGTACCACGGTCTGGGACTATTCCCAACTCCATTGGCCGTTCTGGAAAATCACAACTTCACGTCCATCAGGCGTAATGCCCGTAATATCGATGTCGTCCGTGCCAATCATAAAATCGACGTGCGTGCTCGAGACGTTAACGCCATGCTCCAGGAGCTCTTCCTTGGACATGTCATACCCACCCTCGATGCATTCGGGGAAACCGACACCTAGCGCGAGATGGCAGCTAGCGTTCTCGTCATAGAGCGTATCGTAGAACAGTACGCCACTTTCGCGGATCGGCGTGTTCTTGGAGATGAGCGCGACCTCTCCCAGGTGAGCAGCGCCCTCGTCAGTATCGATGATGCTTGCGAGCGTTGCCTTGCCCACACGGGCATCGTAGTCCACTACGCGGCCGCCCTCGAACTTAATCCAAAAATCGTCGACCTTATTGCCATGGTGGATGAGCGGCATGGCCGAGTAGACGATTCCGTCAGCGCGCATGCGATCAGGCGAGGTAAAAACCTCCTCGGTGGGGATGTTGGGGAAGAAGGGGTGGCCATCGGGCGTCTTGCCCTTGCCGCCGGCCCACTCGTGACCTTTCGTCATGCCAATCGTCAGATCGGTTCCGTTCGAAGCGGTGTAGTGCAGGCAATCAAATTGATTATCGTTTAGGAAACGCAGGTTCTTTTCGAATGCGGCGTCATGGAGTTCCCAGTCGCTCTCCGGGTCCTGGCCATCGGCGCGAGCGGTGTGCAGAATCGCATTCCACAGCTTATAGATTGCAACCTCATCGGCGTCTCCCGGGAACACCTCGTGCGCCCAAGCCACGACCGGAGCGCCGGCGATGCACCACGGATTGATGTTGTAATCCAGTCCACGGCGGAAAACTTTGCACTGCGTATTCCTCGCCTTGGATGCCGCGGCCGGCTTGGCTGGATCGATGCCCTTGAGGGCTGCGGGATCCGCACCCTCGATAAAGATAAAGCAGGCACCGTCCTGGGCCAGGGAATCCAGCTGCAGGCGCTTCCACTCGGGCGTCTGCTCAAAATAGCTTTTATCGACATGCTCGTACGTGAGCCTCGTCACGGCATCATCGGCCCAAATGACCGTCACGTGGCCGGCGCCGGCGTCATAGGCCTCCGCGACCACCACGCGCGCAAACGGCGCGCACTCGACCGGAGACTGAACGACGACTTCCTGGCCGGGCTTGACGTTTACGCCCTTGCGGACGACCAGGCGCGCATAGTTTTTAATCTTGGGCTCCAGGGCCTTCATGCCCTCCAGAGCTTCTTCAACCGTCAGGGCAGCTCGAATCATGTGCCACTCCATCTATCTATAGAACAGTAAAAAGGCGCGCCGCAAAAACGACGCGCCTTATATCTTAGCGATAAGTATGAATGCAAACGCTATTTCTTCTTGGAGTCCTTTTTGTCCTCCTCGGCAGCCGCGCGCTCGATAAGGGCGTTGAGCTTATTGTCGGACATGCCCTCAGCCTGCGTGCGGTACATGTTGCGCAGGGGACGAATACGAACGAAGTCGTAGATAAAGTCACCCAGAATGACGACGTAAGACAAAACGATGCCGACCATCTGGACGGGACTGGACACCATGCCAGCGGGAGCGAAGTACAGCGAGGCCCAAATGGCCACGACGAGCACCATGCCGATAGCGAGCACGGCCCACCAGATGCGGCGGCGCTTGGTGTAGTCCTCATCCTGCTTGAGAAGGATATTCGACACCGTGTAGATGCGATCCTCCTTGGCGCGCTGCTTAGCCTTGCGGGCGCGCTTCTCCTCTTTAGAGAGGCCCTCGAGGTTCTCGCCCTTCTCGAGCTCTTTGCGGCGTGCCTTAGACGAAGCCGGCACGACGCGGACAGAGCTCGCTGCCTGACGGGCAGGCTTAGCAGATGCGGCGGACTTGCGCGCAACCCCGGTAACCTCGCGGGATTGCGTGCGCTTGTTCGTGGCGCTACGGGTACTCACTTATGCGTTCTCCTTCATGCTTGTGAACTGGGAGCCCGTGATGATCTGGAAGGCCTCGCGATAGCGCTCGGACGTGCCATCGATGACCTCGGCGGGCAGGTGCGGGGTCTCCCCCGTCATATCCCAGTTGGCCTTGAGCCAATTGCGGACGAATTGTTTGTCGTAGCTGGGCTGGATCTTGCCCTCCTCGTAGCTGGCAGCAGGCCAGAAACGGCTGGAATCGGGCGTGAGGCACTCGTCGATCAGCGTGACCTTGCCATCGATGACACCAAACTCGAACTTGGTGTCGGCAATGATGATGCCACGGGTCGCGGCGTACTCGGCAGCGGCCTTGTAGATCTTGAGGGAAAGGTCACGAATCTGCGTGGCGATATCCTCGCCCACGATCTCGCAGCAACGCTCGAACGAGATGTTCTCGTCGTGGTCACCGATCTCGGCCTTCGTGGACGGCGTGAACAGCGGCTCGGGAAGCTTGGAAGCCTCGGTCAGGCCCTCAGGCAGCTGGATGCCGCAGACGGTGCCGTTCTCGTCGTAGGTCTTCTTGCCCGAACCGGTCAGATAGCCGCGGACGATACACTCGATAGGAATCGTCTGGGCCTTCTTAACCAGCATGGCGCGGCCGGCGAGGTAGTCACGATACTCAGCAAACTCCTCGGGGAAATCCGCCGGGTCGATGGAAACGAGGTGGTTGGGAACGATGCCGGCAAACTTATCGAACCAGAATGCCGAGATGCGGTTGAGCACCTCTCCCTTAAACGGAATCTCGTCGGGAAGAATGAAGTCGAACGCAGAAATGCGGTCGGTGGCGACCATCAGCAGGTTTTCACCGGCATCGTAGATATCACGAACCTTGCCACGGGAATCCGGACGACGCTCCATCGTTGTCACGTGAGTCACTCCTTACCAAAATACGACAGTAATGCGGGTTCTTTCCCGCACGTTTTCGCAAACTCGGAGCGGCAGGGACGAAACCCCTCCTTCACCGAATAGCGAAAAGCTAGTGCTCCATTGTAGTAGATGCCGCGTCCGCCGTGTGCTCGCGAGGCAGATGAATCGTAAAAGTCGTACCCTTTCCAAGCTCCGACTCCACAGATATGTAGCCGTGATGGCGCTCGACGATCTGTTTAGTCACGGCGAGGCCCACGCCCAGACCGCCCGCCTCACGGGCACGGCTGGCATCGGCGCGCCAAAAACGGCCGAAGATGCGCGACAAGTCATCCTTGGCAATACCGATGCCGGTATCAGAAACGGCAATGCTGACGTGTTTGCGGTCACTGAGCACCGACACCACGACCCAACCGCCCTCGGGGGTGTAGCGCATGGCGTTGCTCATGAGATTGATGACGCATTGTGTGATCATGTCGGGATCGGCTTCGACGACATCGTCGTGACCTTGGGTCTCGTCAGCAAAGCGCAAGCGCAGATCGCGGTCGACAAACAGGCGCTCCTGGGCATTGACGATGGAACGCACGAAAGGAACCATGTCCACCGGCTCAAGGTTGAGCGGAGCCGTGCTGTTTTCCATGCGCGACAGGTCGAGCATCTGCTGCACCAGACGAGCCAGGCGACGCGTCTCGGAAGCAACAGTCTCCAAGTGCTCATCGTCGGTAGGATATACGCCATCCTGCATGGCCTCGACCGTTGCGAGCATGGCCATAAGCGGAGTACGAAGTTCGTGAGCCACGTCCGAGGTCAAACGTTTCTCGTGTTTCATATCCTTCTCGAGCGAAGTGGCCATCTCGTCAAAGGTCTCACCCAGCTGATCGATTTCGTCATCGCCGCGCAAGCCCGTGCGAGCGGACAAATCGCCATCGCGAATTTGTTTGGCCGTGCTGGTAATACGATGAATCGGCTTGGTGAGCATACGCGACATGAACGATCCGATAACGACCGAGATACAGACTGCAACAACCGCGGCAAGGACCATGGCGTTAAAGGTCTTCTCTCTAAACGCAGAATCTGCCTTGGTGAGCAGAGCATCGGAGCCGATGGCCCATAGCTTTACCTGTCCGACATGCTGGCCGGAAGGCGTTATGATTTCGACGTTGGCCACGCTATCGGAGTCGGTGGGCGCCGACGAAACCGGGCTATGCGAGGCCTTTTTACCTCTCGAGCTGCGAGACGCCGATTCGCTCTCGCGCACATCGGCAGTCGCACTTGCCGAAGGCCACGAGTCGTCATAGACAACAACGCCCTTTTTATTGACGACCTGCATGCCCAAATCGTCGGACACCAAACTCGATGTCGCGACCGTGCGCAGCTCGCCCGCAGTCCAATTGCCGTTTTCCTCGTACGACGTCGCAAGCTTTTCGGCTGCGGAATTTGCGATTTCGACGATATTGGAGCGCGTGTAATCCGAAAAGACCGTGCCCCACACAACAGAGACAACGCCCACCAGCACCAATACCGTCATGAGCGATGTCAGAGCAAAAGCAAGTGCCATGCGCGAGGGATAGCTCATCGTTGGCCGTGAATCGGAACGAGGCGTGTTCCAACTAGCCTTGGAACCCGCCTCGCTCTCCTGCTTGTGCTTTTGTCCGATTTCAAAGCGCGCAGGTGTCATATGTGATTTCCCTATTTCTCGTCCGACTTATCGGTCTTGGCCGGAGCCTCGAAGCGATAGCCGACACCGTGGACGGTGTAGAGCCACTTGGGCTTCTTGGGATCATCGCCCAGCTTGGCGCGAAGGTTCTTCACGTGGCTATCGATGGTGCGCTCATAGCCCTCAAAGTCATACCCGAGCACTTTCTCGACCAGCTCCATGCGGTTATACACACGGCCGGGATGACGAGCAAGCGTGGTGAGCAGCTTAAACTCGGAAGCGGTCAGGTCCACTTCCTTGCCCTCGACCAAGATCTTGTGGCCCGAGATATCGATGACCAGATCGCCGAAGTCGAGTACCTCGACGGCGGGCTCGTCGGCCTGATGGGCACGGCGGAACAGAGCGCGAACGCGGGCGACGAGCTCGCGCGGCGAGAACGGCTTGATCAGATAGTCGTCGGCGCCGAGCTCAAGACCGATAATACGGTCCTCGATCTCGCCCTTGGCGGTAAGCATGATAATGGGCACATCCGAGGTATCGCGAATGGTGCGGCAAACGCGCTCGCCGGGGATCTTGGGGAGCATAAGGTCGAGCACGACCAGGTCAAACTGATGCTTCTCGAACTCCTCGATCGCGGACTGGCCGTCGCCGACACCCACAACCCAGTAGCCTTCGCGCTCGAGATAGGCAGCGACGGCGTCACGGATTGCCTTCTCATCCTCGACCAGCAGAATCTTTTTTGCATCTGAAGCCATAACACGGCCCCCCTGTCTCAATCAGCTAAGAACAAGCCCATTTTAACGCACCTGAGCCCGCCGGATGCCACTATGACGCGGCAGCTCGGCGGGCGGTACTCACAATTACAACGCGTTTATTCCCCTGTTGGCGCCTTTTTAACCCCTCTAAGCTTAAAGAGAGAATAGGCGTGCGGTGACCGTCTCGGGTATACCCTGGCTGTTGCGCACCGTGGCGTACGTAAGGAATGAGTCCGATTTTCCCGCCGTAGCTGGATAATCGCCATATTCCAAAGCGCGGTCGGGCGACAACAGCGAGCCATAGGTCTTGGCAGAGGTGTCGATGAGAAAATGCGATGCCTGTACCTTAACGAGATATTTATTCTTCTTGCCGGCAGCACATGCGAGCGGCTCGCGGGACAGAAAGAGGTATGGCCCTCCCTCATTACCGATATACGTGCCCATGTTGCCCAGGCTGCCCACGTCACTATAGGTCGCCTCGATAGAAAACACGAAGGTATCGCCCATATATACGGCCTCGAAAGGCGAGACTGACGAGGGAAGGACTAGCTGGGCACGTTTGGTGTTGTTGCCATCGGTCAGATCGATTGCCGTTATGCCATAGTAGACGCCTTCGTCGTTGCGGACACGCGGCGAGATGGTCAAAATGCCGTCGCTCGCGCGCGGGGCCGATGCAAAGCGGCCCATCGATTTCCAAATTACCTCGGCCTTGGATTCATCAAGCGAGCGACGATAGCAAAACGAATCACTACTCGTTTTATTGCCGCCTGCCGAAGGCATTTTATACCAGATGACCGATGACCCGAACGCCGTAAACAGGGGCGGATCATAGTCCTTGCCACCTCGATCGAGCTCAGCCACGTCGCCAGAGAGCGAAGCGCCCGACAGATTTTGAGCGTAGAGCTTCCACGATGAATTGGCAAAGTTCATCTCAACCCACGCAAACACGCCATCGCCGGCGCGGACATCGTAAAACGAATACCCCGCACCTTCGATAGGATCCTCGATGAGCGTCGTGAGCGAGCCGTCGCCCAAGTTGAGCACGCCAAGCGTGTTGGCATGCAGCGCAGACGCCGGGGCCATCATCGCCGCGGCGTAATCGCCGTCGCAGTAGTACAGCAGCGTACCCAAGGGCAATGTCCATGTCGCCATGGGCTCAAGATCGATATCGACGGCCTCATACTCATCCGTAATCGAGACAATCTTTGAGTCGTCTTTGATAACCTGCGGCTCGCCGGCGGCGTCGTCGCTGGTACCCGTTTTCTTTGAGCATCCGGCAAGCACCGTGGCAGCGCCCGCGGCAGTCCCTCCGAGCACAAAGCCGCGGCGCGATATTCCGTTCTTGACGTGGTCGGCGATACTCATTAGGCGATCTCGGCGCGAGCGGCCTCGATAGCGCGCGTGAGCTGATCGGCGCAAGAAGTCTTTTTCATACCGCAGGTATTACCAGCGAGAACCTCGATGACGCGATCGGCAGGAGCACCCTCGACCAGCTTAGAGATAGCCTTGAGATTGCCGTTGCAGCCACCGGTAAACTCGACGCCCACCACCTTGTTGCCGTCATCGGACAGGTCAAGGTGGATATTGCGAGTGCATACGCCCTGAGGCTTGTAATCAAAACTAATCATTGCGTTCCCCTCTCGTAAAGCAATTTCAGACGTCTATTATCCCCGTCCGAACCGATAAAGTATCGCGGGCACCGATTCAACATTCCCCAATGCGCAAACCGGCGGTAGCAATACTAGCAATCTGCTTCCCGAGCGTGAACTTTTCGTTTCTCTTGATACATGTTGTGGTCAGCGATGTGGTACATCTCGGTCAGCGAACATCCGGGTGTCTCTGCCGTCGCGACGCCAAACGACGCACTGACTGTCAGCACCTCATCGCTCGCAGCAGCAAGGCTGAGGCGAAGATCTTGCACCACTTTGCATGCGGATTCGCGATCGGTGTGAGGGCAAATCAGCAAGAACTCGTCTCCACCAACGCGCATGGGTACAAATTTCTCGCCTGCCGTCCGCTTCAATACAGATGCAGTACGCCGTAGCAGCTCATCGCCCATTTCGTGACCGTAGAGATCATTGGTGCGCTTGAGGAAATTGCAGTCCATCATGATCACACTCACGGGCAGGGACTCGTTCACCAGGTCGTCGCCAAGGGACTCAAGGTAATTTCTATTGCGAAGTCCCGTCAGCTTGTCCTGGAAAGAAAGCTCCTCGGCGCGCTTTGTCATCGAGATGTTATGCGTCGCCACGACGACCGATTCCAGTCGACCCTGCTCATCGCGGCGCTGTGGAACAACCTGCAGCGAATACCACGTACCTCGGCAATCTCGTACCTCGGCATCCAAGTACGGCATGCCCTCCATACGGTCCTGAAGCGTGCTTATATCTATTAGCTCCATGACCGCCTCGCGGCTTTCGGGACTCACGATGTCTCGGCAAACCGTTGTCAAAAAGTCATACACCTCGGCGTGCTCGGAAAATATCTTTGCCACCGATGGCGACATGTTAATTCCCTCGATCTCGAGCGTATCGAGATGCAGCAGGAAGGTCGACTCATATATGGAACTGATAGCATTGATGATGCCGAGTTGCTTGTCCTTTTCGGCCAAATTGCGACGATCGGCAATGTTGCGCGCCAACAGCACTACAACCCAAAACGCCAAGCACACCAGCACGCCGGCAGCGATAAATGAAATCCTGCCCGACATGACCTCAGATTTGGGATAAAGCGCAAACAGGCGATAGTCCTCATACGCCGCACGCACGGCATACCAGGTACTTCCCCGATATTCGATACGTGTTAAGCCTTCGTCTTTCCAATCAATTCCGCTATCGGCAAGAAGCCGGGCAAGGGTTAGATCGACATTCGAATCGTTTGAGGAAACGATCTGCATATCGCGCATCACGAGCACCGTTGGGCTCTGATGGAATGTGTTGTTCACGAGCACGTCGGCGATCGTATACGAATAATCATCGGCGGGCTCGGGCGCAAGCGATCGATACCCCAGCGCTACGCCATCACCGTACGGAACAACACTCACGGCAAAGTCGACATCGCGACGCTCAACGACCGTCGAGTAGGACACCTTGGATCCTCGATACATCGATGCGACCGACGAACAGGCCAGCTCCTCTCGCCACAGCATCAGCGGATCGCGACCATCAATATCGTAATGAGCGGCCATATGGCCGTCGGCGTCCATGACCAACATTCCCGAAAGGTGCTCGGTATGGACGTACTCCTCGACGAGGTCATCGTTGACTTCAACGTGATCAGACGGCAAGAACGTCGAAAACGACTCGAGCGCGGCATCCAAATTGTGCGTCGCTTCGGTTTTTCTTCCCTGTTCATATCGGTCATATTTTTCGCAGGCGTTTTTTAAAAACACCATGGTTTCCTGACCAAACCCAAGCGTTTTATCGAGACAGCGATGCGTGCCGACCATATACAGCAGACCCAACAGGACAGCGCTGACCACAACGCAGATAGCCGCGGTGACTAATGCCTTTCGGCGCAAGCGGCGCTCATCATTTGTCATGATTCCGCTCCTTGCCCGTCCGTCGTCGCCCCTGCCTTGTACTTGCCCACAATGCGCTCAATCGTGCCATCTCGATCCATCTCGAACAGCACGGTATTGAGGTTTTTGACGTACTCCCCCTCATAGCCGTCCTTAAACGCGACGCCAAGGTCAACCGTCATAACGTTGTCAGCGAACACGCGGTAAAGGCCGGGATACTGGGCGACAAGTCGATCAAGCGACTGAACGTCCGCCATCCAACAGTCGACATACCCTTTGGCGAGGGCGGCTTTGCAGAGCTCGGCAGAACCGTACGATTTGATTTGCACGTCCGGCGAGATTTCCAGATCCCCTGCGAGCAATCGGCGTTCGCTCACCGAGCCCGCAATCACCGCGATGGTCTTGCTTCCATCGAGATGCGCCAAGGACTTGATGCCGCTCGTTTTCTTGGCGGCAACCGAGACCGGCACGGTTAAATACGGCTCGGTCCAGTAATACTTATCCTCGCGATAGCAGGGAGAATAATCACACCACAGGCAATCGATATCACCGTTTTTGAGCAGCCGGTCGCGATCGTTCCAGTCAATATCGACAAACTGTGGCTTGAGCCCCGCACGCTTGCAGGCCTCGCGGGCGATGTCGATATCGATACCGACGTAATCGCCCGTGGTATCGATATACACATAGGGGTCGTTATCCGTAACGCCGATTTTGAGTACTGGGAGATCTTTGTCGGCTTCATTCGAGGAGGAAGAACTGCTTCGAACGGTATACGTCAGGGCGACCACACAGGCAGCAACAAGGAGCATGAGCGTAAACGAGACAATGGCGACTCGCTTGATACGTCTGGGCACGCTCCTCCTTTCATCGAAACAGCAGTAAAGTTCATTTTATTACCGGGAGCCAATGCGGCAGTGAAAAAAGCGCCTTGCCCAAAACGGGCAAGGCGCCAATGGTTGAAATGCATCCGCAGGCGGTCGAATTAGGTCAACCCTACTCGAAGCTCAGCTGCTCCAGACGATCGAAGACCGTGTCGATGCGGGTGAGGAAGTCCCACGGATCAAAGATCTCGTCGAGCTTCTCCTGGCTGACGGTGCAGCGCGGATCAGCCTCGAGACGCTCCTTAAAGGTGGGGCCGGAGACGCAATCCTGTACCTCGTGCCAGGTTGCCATGGCGTTCTCCTGCACAATGGCGTACGCGTCCTCGCGGGTGATGCCCGTGTCGACGAGGGCCAGCAGGACCTTGGAGGAAAAAATGAGGCCGCGTGTCTTGTTGAGGTTGGCCATCATGCGAGCGGGATACAACTGCAGGCCGTCGATAACGCGGATGAGGCACTGGAACATGTGGTCGAGCGCGATGAAACTATCGGCCTGGGCGACGCGCTCGGCAGAGGAGTGCGAAATGTCACGCTCGTGCCACAGGGCGACGTTGTCGAAGGCAACCTGCGCGTTGGCCTTCACGACGCGCGACAGGCCGCAGACCTTCTCCATGGTGATGGGGTTGCGCTTGTGCGGCATGGCGGAGCTGCCCTTTTGACCCTTGCGGAACGGCTCCTCGGCCTCGAGGGTATCGGTCTTCTGCAGATTGCGAACCTCGGTAGCGATGCGCTCGCAGGTGGCCGCCGTGGTGGCAAGAACACCGGCGAGATAGGCGTGATGGTCGCGGCTAATAACCTGCGTGGACAGCGGGTCGTGAACCAGGCCCAGGTGCTCGCAGACATACTCCTCGACAAACGGCTCGATGGAGCTGTAGGTGCCGACAGCGCCCGAGATGGCGCCGAAGGCAACATTCTTGCGGGCGTCCTCAAGACGATCCAGATCGCGCTTGAGCTCCCAGGCCCAAGAGCCAAACTTCATGCCGAAGGTCATCGGCTCGGCGTGGATACCATGAGTGCGGCCGGCACAGAGCGTATTGCGCTCCTCAAAGGCGCGACGCTTGCAAATCTCGCCGAGCTTCTTGACGTCCTCGATGATCAAGTCGCAGGCCTGGGTGAGCTGGTAGCACAGAGCCGTGTCGCCCAGATCGGAGCTGGTCATGCCATAGTGAACCCAGCGGCTGGGCTTGGGGTCGCCCTCGGGAACATCGGCATCGATGTATTCCTTCATGTTGGTCAGGAAGGCAATGACGTCGTGGCGCGTGACTTCCTCGATCTCATCGACCTTCGCCTTCTCAAAGTTGGCATGATCGCGGATCCACTGGGCCTCGTCTTTGGAAATACCGATCTTACCGAGCTCCGCCTGGGCCTCGCAGGCCAGAACCTCGATCTCCTGCCAAATGGCGTACTTGTTCTCGAGGGAGAAGATGTGTCCCATCTCCGGGCGGGTATAGCGATCGATCATAGCGGCTCCTTTTTGGTTATTGGCACGTTGGTCGTAACCCAACCATTGTACCGTGCGCAGGTGCAAGTATGGGCAGCAGGCATGAACCTAACATTTTGGAATTGGAGCGGGCAACGAAGATGGACAGCAGCGTCACCGCAGCAGGCGGCAATAGTTCCGTGTACTAATGTAATTTCACGCGTTATCCGCGAAGCTACATGCGAAATTACATTAGAAGAAGACACATTATTTTCCGTTTCCCCTGGCAGCTAATCTGCGAGGTAAATTAAAAGTACAGACATTATATGCACTGAAATATATGACCTTACAGTCGGCCTACAGCCTTATGCACGGGCGGCTAATGTAACAGGAGATATAATTACATTAGTTGCGGATAAAATTACATTATATGGAGTGTCATGATACGGAAAACGAGCGAAATGCCCTCCCTACTTCTGCGCATCATTGCAGACGTCGAGACCGAGGTCGTCGAATACAAGGCAGCAAAGCAGAACTATGACTTCGAGGACATTGGCAGGTATTTCTCCGCCCTCAGCAACGAGGCCAATTTACGCAAGGCAGAGTGCGGATGGCTTTTCTTTGGCATTTCAAACGACCGCAAGATAAAGGGAACCGCCTACCGTAAAGAACCCCAATCGCCAAGTGTCGGCCTGCGACGCCTAAAGCACGAAATCGCCCAATACACCAACAACGGCATGACTTTCGAAGAGATTTACGAGTTTGAGGTTGATGACAAAAGAGTCATTGCTTTCCAGATACCGGCTGGCAGCTTCGCAACGCCAACGACTTGGCACGGAATCCCTTGGTCACGAGAGAATGAGTCCCTCGTAGAGATGCCCAAGTTCAAACTCGACGCCATTTACGGGCAGAGCCGGCCCGACTGGTCGCGCCAGATTGCCTACGAGGCAAACTTCGGTGACCTTGATCCAGATGCAGTTAGCTTTGCATGCTCCAAATTCGTCGAAAAGTTCGGAGAAAGCCAGCCTGCCGTTAGTAGCCTCGACGAAGAATCTATCCTTAGCAAGATGGCGCTTGTGATCCACGGCCACGTGAGCAATGCGGCGCTCGTTCTTCTGGGCAAACCGGAATCGAGTGTCTTTCTGGGTGGCATTGAGCCGCGCATCACTTGGACGCTCTACGCGAGCGACGGCTCCACTATGGCCTATGAACACTTTGAGCCGCCCTTCATTCTGCAGGTCGATCGTATCCTGGGAAAGATAAGAAACGAAAAGTATCGCTTCTTCGACCGCGAAGAGACGCTATTTCCCACCGAAGCGCATCGCTACAGTCCCGAAGTCATTCGAGAACTTCTCCACAACGCTATTGCGCATCAAGATTTCAGGATGTCAGGAAAGATCAATGTCCTTGAGTATGAGGACAAGCTTATATTCAAGAACGAGGGTGCCTTTATCCCCGAGACGATAGAGAACGCGCTCGCGAGCGGCTACAAGCCGCCCTACTACCGTAACCCCCTGCTTTCAAGCGCTATGAACAAAACAGGCATGATGGACCGCAACGCCATAGGCATTCGCAACGTCTTCGATATTCAGCGCAACCGCCTATTACCAATGCCCACCTACGATCTATCTGAGATTGGGCGCGTTGCCGTAACGCTGTACGGTACGGTTCTCAACGAGGACTATTCTCGACTTCTCGCAAGCAATCGAAATCTTGATTTGGTGACAGTACTGCTGTTGGACCTCGTTCAGAAGGGACTACCCGTCACAAAGGAACAGTCACGTCTGCTTCACGAACAAGGCCTCGTTAGGGGCCGTTACCCCAAACTGACGGTCTCAGCCGAGGTGGCAGCAGCCACCGGTGCCCACAGCGAGTATGTGCGAAACAAGGGCGTAGACAATAGCGTCTTCAAGGAGTTGATCTTGGAGCTCCTGCGCGTGCGCCCATGTTCAAGAGCGGAGATTATCGCAGGGCTGGATCATGCCTTGCCGGCAGACCTTACGGCAAAGCAAAAAGGCGACCATGTAAGCTATCTGCTCCAAAGCCTACGGAAAGCTGGCCGCATCACCAACGCTGGAAGCACTTCGGCAGCTGAGTGGCACATAGTCGAGTGATATGGCTCGCGATTTCGATTCTGCCAAACAGGCACATTCCAAGCCAAGTTCGCAACTAGCCCAGAATGTGCCTGACTACCAGTCGTGATAGGACGCATCCTCCGTCGTCTGGCATCGCGCAGCGTCAGGCAACAGCGCATATGGTTGATCCAACTGAAGTCGACATCCAATCGGGCATTGCAACCTTGCGAGACGGCAGTCTCATACAACAAAAATAGTTCCCTGCCACTCCATGCACGAGCGGCAGGGAGCGCTCATGGCGGATCATTTCTCAAGCTCCACCTTCCTCAACCGTAAAAACGTCCAATGTCTTAGAGGCCGTTTTTACATTTGTTGGCTTCTATTTCTTTAATTAAAAATCATCCTTTACCTGCTGATTCGTGATATTTTGCTTGTCTACATATAGGTGTAGACCTATACTAATTCCTATTATGGCTAAGCTATGTCCTTGGGAGGTGCCATGCCGTCAGAAGCTCAGAAGCGAGCCGATCGTAAGTACAAGCACGACAAGACCCAGCAGTTCTGTCTGCGGTTCTATCCCGCCGAAGAGGAGATTTGGTCATTCCTCTCCGCACAGGAAAACAAGCAGGGATTTCTTAAAGATTTGATTAGCCGCGAGATGGGCGTCGCATCGGGCGGCCCCGCACGCGTTGATACCAACACCAAGGTTGGAAGGACGGAATCGTAATGTCGCAAGTGAGCAAGACTTCGGTCATCCAGCCGGAGACTATACTGGACTTCATCGACGGCGTGACGCAGCGCAGGGACACCCCCGAGGAGCGAGTGCGCCAGGAAATCCTAAAGTCCCTCGTGCGTGAGTACGGTTACAAGAAGGAGCAGATCGGGGTCGAGGAGTCGATCAAGTTCGGCAGCAACCGAAAAGCGGTCGACGTCGCCATCTGGGAGCCGGGAAAAGCGCACACCCAGGAAAACATCCACATCATCGTCGAGTGCAAAGACCCCAAGACCAAGGCCAAAGGCAAAAAAGACGGCGTAGATCAAATGCACTCCTATGCGTCTGCCTGCATGAACTCGACCTATGGCATGTGGACCAACGGCGACGAGTTGCTTACCTTCCGTTACGTGGTGGACGATGCCGGCAAGCGCGGCCCCGAGGCCGTGCCCGATCTGCCACATGCTGGTGGCGAGGTACCCGACGACGCGCCGCGCTTCGACCAGTTGCGCCCCGCCGCCAGTGACTCGCTGCTGTACTCGTTCCGCCGCTGTCACAACTACATCGCCGGAAACCAAGGCATCCAAAAGGCCGAGGCATTCCTTGAACTGCTCAAGATCATCTTCTGCAAAATCCAGGATGAGCGCGACTCCGAGACGCCAACGTTCTACATCACGCCAACCGAGCGCCAGGGCGCCGCGGGTAAGAAGAAGTGCCGCAAGCGCATCGAGGCACTCTTTGGAAACGTCAAGCAGTCGTACGAGACCATCTTCAAGGCCGACGAGCGCATCGCATTAACCGACGATGTGCTCGCCTACATCGTGGCGCAGCTGCAAATGTATTCCCTGCTCGAGAGCGACGTGGACGTTAAGGGCCACGCGTACGAGACAATCGTGGGCTCCAACCTGCGTGGTGACAAGGGCCAGTTCTTCACGCCGCGCAACATGTGCCACATGATGGTGCGGATGGTCGACCCGTCCGAAAACGACGTCATCCTCGACCCCGCCATGGGCACCTGCGGCTTTTTGGTCACGGCCATGAATTACGTGCTTGAGAAGATCAGAGACTCCGTCGAGGTGAGCGGGCGCAGCAAAGCAGCCAAGCAAGAGGCTCTGATCGCGCGCAAGCGCGAGTTCCTGTCCAAGCATATCGTGGGCATCGACTTTGATCCCATCCTAGTGCGTGCCTCCAAGATGAATATGGTTATGAACAACGACGGCACCGGACAGCTGTTCCACGCCAACTCGCTCGAGCCGTTCTCGGGCTTTGAACCCAAACTGCAAAAGGCGCTGCGCCTGGACGCCGCCGACATTGCGGCAAATAAGGCGCTGCAGCCGGGGCACGGCGTTACGGCGATTATGACCAACCCACCTTTTGGCTCCAAGATTCCTATCGAAGACCCGGCGATTCTGGAATCCTTCGACCTTGGACACACCTGGTCGTGGTCCGAGGAAGATGCCGAGTGGAGCATGGAACCCAAGCTCTTCTCATCTCAGCCGCCCGAGATCCTCTTCATCGAGCGGTGTATCCGCCTGCTTGAGCCCGGCGTGGGTGTGGCGGCGCTCGTCATTCCCAACGGCATCCTGGGCAACCCGGGTCTGGGCTACGTGCGCCAGTGGATTTTGCGCCATGCGCAGATCCTGGGTTCGGTAGACATGCACCCGGATGCGTTCCAACCCAACGTGGGCGTGCAGACATCCGTCCTTGTGCTGAGACGCTGGGACAGTGAGGAAGAGGCATACTGCAAGGACGGTACCTTCCAGGATTACAAGATATTTATGGCCATCTGTGACCACGTAGGGCACGACAAGCGTGGTCAGACCACCTATGTACGCGACGATGACGGCTACCCCATTGTGCAGGAGCAGACCACCGCGGTGACGGGCAACGTGGGCTCCGAAGAGGAGAGCAGCCACACCTCGAAGGAGCGCGTGGTGGACGACGAGACGATGGCGATCGCCGGCGCCTTCTTTGAATGGAGGCGAGACCAATGACGATCGCGCCTTTGGTGAAGAGCGTCCGACTTTCCACCGTGCTGGGCGGCGACGTGAGGCTCGAGGCGTCAACCTACCTGCGCGACGGGTACGGCTTCGTACGCCTTGCCAACCAGTGCGACAACCACAAGAGGCTCGGTGACCTTACCGACATTTGGCAGCCGAGCAGACTGACGGGGTATACCGTGCCGGAAGGCAAAGGGCTACCCTTCTTTACCGCCGGCCAGGTGTTCGAGGACTTTCCCCGAGTGAGGAAGTGGCTCGCCGCGCCTTTCGTGCCCCAGGCTGATTCTAGATTCGTCAATCAGGATTGGCTGCTGCTTTCGCGCTCGGGCGTGGTGGGCAACGTTACCGCCGTGTACCCGCATCACCTGAACAAGGTCATCACGGACGACCTGTTGCGCATCGAGCCGAAGGACCAAGACGAGTACGGCTGGCTCTACGCGTATATGAAGACGGACTTCTTCAAGCAGATCGCACGAGCGTCTCAGTACGGTCACATGATCAAGCACATCGAGGTGGCCCACGCCAACGAGTTTCCGGTCATCATGCCCGATGCGGCCACGCGCAAAGCCATCGGCGACAAAGCTGCCGAGGCTGTGCGCCTGCGCGGCGAGGCCTGGAAGCTGCGGGACGGGGCGTTTAAGCTGTTGGAGAAGGAGGTCGGTATTGCTTGTGAGGCAGAAAGTCCTGCAGGAACATGCGTGGTGAGTTTATCCAAAGTTATTGACAACAGATCGCGCCTTGATGCTGACAGTTATGCCGGCTCTATAAGCGCCGTAGACTCATTGGTTGACGTAATGGAGTATGCGCCACTTGCTGAACTTGTAGAGGACGTCGAAGAGCTTCCTCGCTTCAAGCGGTTTTATGGCGATTCCAACGTTCCCTTTGTGGGTGTGTCCGAGGTCTTTGACGTTAACACTCAACCGACAAAATTTGTTTACGCCAAGCTCATTAAAAACTGGGAGCGTTACATCCTAAAGCCGGGAACTCTCGTCATGGCATGTTCTGGTCAAAAGTACGGCATCCTAGGACGAGCTCTTTTGCTCACGGAGAATCATGAGGGAATGTTTGGCAGCAACCATCTGCTGAGAATCTATCCCGACGTTACAAAGATTCGAACTGGCTACCTGCTTGCTTTTCTGAACAGTCCCACCGTTGGCAGGCCGTCGGTCGTTCGTTGCGCATACGGAACCTCGGTGCCTCAACTTAGCCCTATCGATATCAAAAAAATTCGCGTTCCCCGTCTTGGCGCGGACGTCGAATCTGCCATCGCCGACCTTATGGACAGGAGCGTGAGCACCTCGGCCAAGGCTGACCAACTTGAGAACGAGGCTACCAAGCTGGCACAGGAGCAGGTCGATATCGCCATCGAGAAGGTTGTCTCCAACACCTAGTGAGGCGACCTTTTAACCGCCGTTAAGCCTATAGCCTCAACACAAACAAAATGCAACGCGTATCGTAGTAAGTTGGTTAACGGCATAGTGTGAGAATTCACACTTGGACATTTGATTAACGCTCGCACCCTGTCGGGTTCGAATCCCAGCACTTTATTGAAAAAAGCACGGCACCGTGATGGTGCCGTGCTTGTGCTCTTAACTGGAGCGGGCAACGGGACTCGAACCCGCGAGTGTCAGCTTGGGAAGCTGATGCCTTACCACTTGGCGATGCCCGCTTGTGTGTTGGCTAGTATAACGCGGTTGTCTTGTTCGATACAAGGGTGTCGATGCTTGTTTTAGCCGTGGAGATTCGTTTGGAAAACATGTCAATTGTGGAGACGAGGACCTTTGACCTCCTGTTCTCCCTATCTTCTACCTGCACTTTTATCTGATTGTTGTATTTGGGCTCGATTTGTCAGAAATCGGGCAAGCTTTTGGTCAGCTTCTGGTACCTACCCGCATGAACCATGGCGGTAGCCTCATCCCAAGCGCCGCGGCCTCCCCGTGCGGCGCACGAGGGATAAGGAGCAGCCATGTCCAACGCACCCACGCACTCTGTCCACAGCGCAATCGCAACAGGTCCGCTGCTCCTGCTCCTCTTCCTGCTTTTCGGCTGCCTGGCACCGGGAGCCGCATTTGCCGTCGATGGCTACGACCAGCTCGGCTTCCGCACTATTAGCGATGATTGTGGGCCCTTCTTTATCGGCAAGTATGAAGCTCAAGACGCCTCGATTGCCTACTGCATGAACCAGGAGCGCCCCGGCCCCACCAAGCCGGGCGGCCCATGGCTCAACTTTGATCAAGGCTGGGTGTGGCTCGACGACGAGTTCGCGGCAATCGTTTGTCACGGATATCCTACCGCCACGTCGTTTGGCGCTTACCATCTTTCACCCGATCGCGCCCGCGCCGCCACCCAGCTTGCCGTATGGATGCTCAACGGCACTACCCATGTCGACGGCACCTACTCCTACACGACCGCTCAGGGCAAAACCAAGAGTGGGCACTTTACCGCCGACGATGAAGTCGTGGCGGCTGCGCGATGGCTCCACGACAGCGCAAAATCAGGAAGCATCAAAGCCGCTCCGCACCGCGCGCGGCGCTATTTAGGAACCGTATCGGGCGGCAGCAAACGTCAAGACATGCTCTATGTACTGCCGACGGTCTCTGTTTCCTTCCAAAAGCAGTCTGCAAACGCTGCCATTACCAGCGGAAACAATACCTATGAGTTTGACGGGGCAACATTCGATGTTTTTGAGAGCGCCAGCGGCGCGCGTGTCGGCACCGTCCAGATGGACAGCAACGGTCGAGCGCAGGCAGTACTTCTGCCCAACACGGCATACTACCTAGTTGAAACGAAGGCGCCGGCCGGCTATGTCCCCCGCCACGATCGTATTGCCTTTACCACGGGGAATGACGGCGGGCGGGTCGCCATTGATGAACAACCTGGCACCATTACCTTGCGCATCGCAAAGCTCGATGCCGCGACGAATGCAGGCCCCCAAGTTGGAGCTTCGTTCGCAGGAGCAGAATTCGTGTGCGTATCACAATCAACCCCTGGATGGGCGCAAATCCTCACGACCGACGAAAGCGGTCGGGCCACTCTCGCCGATGTCCCCTTAGGAACCTTTACCATCTACGAATCAAAAGCCCCCGAGGGCTACCTGCCATCCAACGACAGCTGGACCTATACCGTTGGAGCCGACCAGCTCGGCGATTCAGGCGTGGTCGAGATCGAATCTCGCGTTTCCGATATCCCCATTGCGTTTGACCTTGAGATTTCCAAATTCAAGGACTACGGCAATAGCGACCAATCCGGCCTGGAGCAGCCGGCGGGAGGTGTTGTCTTTGAGGTTGTCAGCAACAGCTCTCAGCAGGTTGTTGGCACACTGACCACAAACATCTATGGCTTTGCCTCCACCAAAGATCAGTCAGAAGCATGGTTTGGCGCAGGCAAGCGACCCGCCGGTGTCCACGGAGCCATCCCATACGACCGCGCCGGCTACACGGTTCGCGAGGTTCCGGAAACCGTCCCCGAGGGTTTTAAACGTGCAGGGGAATGGACCGTCGGGGCCAATCAGATTTCCGACGGCGCCGAGCTTCAATATATCGTGGACAACCACGCTCTGTCGACGCATCTCCAGATTGTAAAACGCGATGCCCAAACAGGCGCTTCTGTTCCACTAGCCGGATTCACCTTCCAACTCCTCGACAGCAATCACGAACCTGTCTCACAAACTTGCTGGTATCCAGCACATAACGTAATGGACACCTTTACGACTGACGCGACCGGGACCGTCACACTGCCCGAATCGCTCGTGCCGGGCACCTATTATGTACGCGAAACCTCGGCCAAAGAGCCCTATCTTGTCGGCGAAGAGATCAAGGTAAACATACCCGCCGACATGAACCTAACGCCCGTTGCAATCGCCTCGTATTATGACCACGCCGCGACCGGAAACATCAGGATCGTTAAAACCGATGCCGTAGACGGCAGCAGCCTAGCGGGCGCCATCTTTGAGATCCGTGCCTCGGGTGATATCGTGCGCCCCGACGGTAGCATTGCCGCGCTCGACGGTGAGACTGTTGCTACCGTCACAACGGATGAAACTGGAGAAGCACGCGCGGACGACCTCCCGCTGGGATCTGGCACCGCACGCTACGAGGTTGTCGAGACTCAAGCGCCGGCCGGCTTCCTGCTCGACCGAACGCCCCATATCGTAGACCTCGCTTATGCCGACCAGAAAACGCCCGTTGTGGAAGCACGGCTTAACGTATCCGACGATTACACTAAGGTTGATATCTCCAAGGTCGATGCAAGCGGTGAGCAGGAAGTGGAAGGCGCACAACTCACCTTATATGGTCCCGATAAAACCGAAATAGACTCCTGGACCTCATCCGACAAGCCGCACCGCGTCGAACATCTTGCACCCGGCACCTACTCGTTGCGCGAAATGATGTCTCCGCGGACCTATGACCTTGCCGAGGAGATAACGTTTGAAATAAAGGATACGGGAGAAGTCCAATCTGTCGCGATGAAGGATGCGCCCATCGAGATCAAAGGACAGGTCGACAAGCGTCAGGAGCTTGTCCAACCTATCGGGAAGGGTCTGCTGGCCAACGGCGATGGTAAAAATCGCGCCGCAACGCAAACCAATACGGACGGACTTTTCTCCTATACCATCGACGCTCGAAACGATTCAGCTACCCGGGTTGATGAGTTCACAATTACCGATGATCTTGAGTGTGCCAAAGACGGCACGGCGAGATTCGTCTCAATCGAAACCCCCGTCGCCATCGGCGACCTCAACGGTCTGTGCAACGTGTGGTATCGCACGACGCCGTTGGACTCGACAGACGTCGATGGGCCGGCAAACGCGACGCTTGACGATGGGCACGAAAATCCTTGGCTTGAGTCCGACGAAGTAAAAGAGAGTCTGGGTGAGGATTGCCGCCTCGTCGATTACGACGGCTGGCACCTCTGGAAGGCGGATGTCTCGACCACGGAATCCACCACACTCGAGGCGAAAGAACTTGACCTTGCATCCAATACCGTCGTAACGGGCATTCGCATTGAATACGGTGCAGTAGCCGCCGACTTTACGACTCGAAGCGATGTGGATTCTTGGACCCGTGATGATCTCAAAGATGAGCACGACGACCTTGACGATGCCAAAGCAATCCTTGGCACAGACGCTCGGGGCGCAGCCGTGCACATGCAGGCAACGTCGGCTTATACGCCCCAAACCGCACTCACCAACAGCGCGCGCGTCGATCTTTGCCGCAACGGCGGCGGCGATAAACTTGAGTCACATGACGAGGACCGTGTCATTCAACGCTGTACCCTACCGCAGGACCTACCGGCAACAGGATCAGTTCCCATCGCCGCCTGCATCACCGCGCTTCTGACCTCGGGTGCCGCAGCCCTATGGTTCGCTCGCCTTAGGTCGATCCCAAAGAAGCGCTAGCGCGATAAAAAAGCGGGCGAGCCAGTCCCCCGGCTCGCCCGCTTTCAATCATTTAAATCGCCGTATCTACTCTGCAGACGAAGATCCACCATCAACGATTGCCTGCTCGGACTCAGGAATCCCATCGGCACCCGTGCTCTGTTCTTGCTCCACCTCTTCGCTGATTGCGGAGGCGGGGGTCGAGCCCTTCGCACCCACGATGTAGGCAGCCCCAAATCCTAACGCAATGGCAATCAAGGTCAAAATCACGTAGACAGGCCAATGGCGCTTAATATACGAAAACACGTTGACTCCCTAGAGCTCCGTCTACGAACGGCGGATAACCTCGGTCACGACCTCGGATACCGTGGCAATGTTCGTCGGGTTGACATTGTGGGGCAGGTCGTCCTCGGTACGAGCACAAGCCAGGCGCGTGCCGTCCACGCCGGCGATGGTGAGGGCTCGGCGGCTCGCCTCGAGCGCGGCATAGGCATCGGTCTTGGCATAGGGCATCTCGAGCGCGCCACAATCGACATGGAACGACTTGCACACCTTGCTGACCAGGTTCATGATGCGGCGATCGCCCTTGAGCAGCTGCTGTTCGCCCTCAACCGTCACCACCGAAAGCCTACCGGCGCCGACGGATTCAAGATTGATGAAGAATACGCCGCGGAGCTTATCGCGATGCGAAGCCAAGAAGGCCTTCATACCGGCGCCATCACAATCCGAGGCGCCCGTTGCCACAAACCAGATATCGTGACCGAGCAGCTCATCGTCACCCATAGAGGCGACAGCCGAGAGCATATCTTCGGAAGAAGCGCCGTCGGAAGACGTAGCGCCGCCCTTCCAGCCATCGTTATCGTCCTCGAAATTATCCCACGAACCGATGCCGCGACCGGACTTCTTGGCATCGTAATCGTCTTCGACGCCCAGCCAATCACTCATGCTGTCCTGTTCGTTTTTCTTTTTACGACCGAACAGGCCGCCCAGGCCGCGCTTGCGAGACTTGGGTGCCGCCGGGGCGGGAGCCGAAATGGTCTCGATCGGATGAGCGCCCGACGCAACGGGCATAGGAGGCGCAACGGGTGCCGATGTGGGTTCGGGACCCTGAGCGGTAGCAAAGGGGTCGTTGACCTGTGCGGAGGGGTCGGGAAGGTCGAACAGCGACGTGCGAGACGCAACGTTTGCCTGCTTCATCGACGGCAGCGACGGATCGGGGACCGAAGCCAGCGGAGACGAGGAAGGTGCAGGCGACGGAGCTGACGCCGGATCGGGAACATTCATCTGCGGACGCGGCGATGCCTGGGAGGAAATCTGGGCCATAAGGGAATCGACCGTTTCGTCCTGGGTGGGAGCAACATCGGCAACCGTGGCACCGGAACCACTCGGGGTCGGCATGGTGAAAATCTGCGTGGAGTAAGGCCTCGACTCATCTGTCTCGGGAGCCTCGGAAACCGCAGGCACTTCCTCCTGCTCGACCTCGGTCGAATCATCTTGCTCGGCTGTTGCGTATTGCTTTTCGTCAGAGTTGGCCTCGACGGGCTCGTCCTCGGCGGCATCTTGGATTGCGGCAGCATCAATAGGCTCGTCATCGTCTGCCGCATCGCCCCGCTCATCGGAAACAGGAAGGGACTCGGCAATCGCGGTGCCTTGCTTTTCAAACGTTATCGTGGAATCGAACTGCGCGGCATCAAACGACATGGTGCTATCGACGTGCTGCTGAGCCTCGAAAGACGTCGTCGCCTCAACAACATCCGCGGACGCCGGTTGCTGGGACTCAAAGGACGTCGTAGCTTCGGCAGCGTCGACGGGCACGGACTGCACAGCCTCGTTCTGCTCGAACTCTTGCGCCGCGCGCTCACGTGCCGCCTCGGCTGCCTGCTGCTGAGCGATAGCCTCCTGCTCGGCAGTCTCGCGTGCGGCAGCGCGCTTCTCCTCGAAATCGTCGACAAATTTCCCGCCCTTTGCAAGCGCACCCTTAAAGAAGTTGGAAGCGCTGGCGCCAATCGAAGAGAACGCGGATGCAATATCGGCATGGGGCGTTGCCGCGGGAATCTCGGCCGAGAAATCAGTATCGCTCTCGTAAGACACACGCCTCGGCTGTTCAACGCAATCGTCGTCAGACTCGTCCGCAACGTCTTGCGCCGGCGCGGCGGGAGCCAAAATGTCCAGTCCTGCCGCGGGATCGATCGCGGACACTGCCTCGGGCTCGGCAACGGCAGCGGTAACCGCGGCAGACTCATCATCCACGGTGGCAACAGGCGCAGGCGCAGTCACGACGGGGGCAGGCTCGGGCTCAAACGTCGGCTCCTCGCCCTCCTCGTAATCGAGCGTGCAGGACTCGGGAAGCATTCCGAGCGCACGGATGGCATCCGAACCAAAGCGGATGTTGCCGGCGGCATTGCGATAGAGCTTGGGCTCGGGCTCGGCCGCGACAGGCTCCTCCGCCGGCTCGGCAGCGGGAACCTCGTCATTGAACTCTTCGGCCTGGACAGCCTGATTCTGATCCTCGGGCACAATGGCGCCAATCAGCGTCTCGTCGGCAGACGCACCCTCAAAGCCCTCGATCTGCTCGTCGAAAGCCTCACCCTGTTCGGGCTCGGCCGGAGCGTCGGGAGCAATCGGCTGACCGAACTCGTCCTCGGCGTAGGTAGGCTCTTCATACTCGATGGTGTTGCCGTAGTCGTTTTGCTGCTGGGCCGAGGCATACTCCGCCGCCGCGCGCGCCATTTCCTCGGCACGACGCTTCTGCTCCCCAAAATAGGTATCGAACGGAACATCGTCGGGAAACTCGTTTTCGCCCTGGAAGGGAGCAACGTTGTCCATAACGCCGAGCATAGCGGCGACAGAAGACTTGTTGCACACTGCGCCGGACGTATAGGGAAGCACAAAACGGTTAGAAATGATGTTTGCCGCGTTGGCGAGCGCAACGAGGGAAGCGAGGATCGCGACAATCCACAGCAGAACCTTGAGCGCGCCGGGGAGCGGCAGGATACGCAAGATGGCAACGGCAGCAGGGGCAACCGTGGCAACGGGCAACAGCTTGGCGATGAGCGCACGATAAGAAGCATAGGGCTCGCGGGCGAGCAGCTCAGCACGGGGAGAGTCGTAGTGTGCGACAACGACCACCGGGCGGTTGCGCGGAGACGCGAGCGGGCCCGAGGCCTTGTGGTAGGCGATGACATTTTGGCTCACGCCCGTCTTGCCCAGGCGCGAAACCACGGGGTGGCCCATGCGTTCGAGCACGTAAAGAACGACGCCGGCAATGGCCAGCAAGGTGCCGACCAAGCCGATGCCGCCGCCGATGCCCATCAGTAGGGCGCCGGCAAACGCAAGAATACCGGTAACGGCAAATGCCAACCTACTGGGCGCCGGGGCATTGAACTCCTGAACCTCGGGATCAAAGCCGTGGTTGCGGAAGATCTGAGCGATATCCTCGGCAGCCAAGCGCTCTTCTTCGCTGCATGCCGGCGTAATGCCGGTGTTCTGCAGCAGGTGGTTAATATAGTTCTGGGTGTTCGCCATGTGCGCTCCACATCCATAATCCGACAAATAGGCCCAATGCATGCACATTAGAACCGTATATAGTCGAAAGTATACCCCGAGCGAGCGCAAACGACCGAATTCGGGCCATCTTAACGCCCCGAGCGGACAAGGATATAGCCTAATCTCCATATCGGACTAAAATCATGGCAGCAAACCACCTTCTCATGCGAGGACTCTATGACGGCAAGCGACGCGACCGCGACAATTAAAAAGGAAAATTCGGAGCCCAGTTTCGATAAAACGGCTCAGCGCATCCTCAATCTTTTCTTTGTGCTCAACAGCTCCCCCGAACCGCTGACGACCGAGCAGATCGTCTTGGATTCTGACCTGGGATATGGCTCGGGCAACATCGACTCTGATAAGCGCAAGTTTCGGCGCGATCGTGACAAACTGCTCGAACGCGGCATCCTAATCAAGGAGGTTCGCCCTGCCGGCGCGCAGGAGACCGAGGAAAGCTCGTGGACAATCGACCGCGAGCACACGTTTGCAGCAGGCGGCCTCATCACCGCAGACGACGCCGATATCCTGCTCAACGCTATCGACCAGACAATAGCGGCCGGCTCATCCACTTTTGCCGCGCCGCTTGCCGATATTCGTTCCAAGATTGCCTACCTCACCGGCAGGACGACGGCGGACGAAGCACCGATCCGCCGCTCTCCCACCGTCGATGCGGTATGGAGCGCCTTTGCCGAGCGATGCGCGCTGCGATTTTTATATCAGAACGGACGCGGTGAGCAAAAAGAGCGTACCGTCTGCGTCTACGGCATGTTCGAGCGCGAGGGCGTGGCGTACTTCTGCGGCCTCGACAATGCCACCGACGACATCAGGACATTCCGCTGCGACCGTATCGTTCGCGCTTGGCGTCCTTCGAAGGCCTACACCATCCCTGCGGACTTCAACCTCAACGACTACCTGTTCTTTGAATTCGATTTTGCCGACCGACCGCCCGTTGCAGCTACGTTCTCATTCGCCCCTCAGACGCAGATCGATATGATCAACGGTCTCACGCGCGGGCGAGGTAAGCTCGCACACACCGATGCGGGATGGATCTGGACCGTTGACGTGCGCGACCTTGAAGCCGCCGCCTCATTTTGCATGGCCCACGCCATGGACGGCATGAGGCCCATGGCCCCCAAATCGCTCAAACAGGCGTGGAACCACCTCATCGAAAGGACGGTGCACGAGCATGCCCGTGCGTAAACTCACCAGCGAGCAGAGGCTCTCGCGCGCCATCGACATCATGGAGGCCCTCTACGCCGCCGGCGAGAACGGCATGACTCGAAACGAGATTTGCAGTCGCTTTGACATCACGGGGGCGTCGCTCGACGAGATTCTCGAGATCGTCTCGACGCTCGCGGACCGAGAATCGGGCGCGCGCATCATCTGCGAATGCCACGGCGAGCGTGTGGTCCTCACCGGTGACGCCGGTCGTGTGCTACCGCTGCGCCTGAGTGCCGCCGAGGGCGCCGTGCTCAACCACGAGCTTGAATCGTTGGGGATCGAGCCGCAGACGGCGGCTCGGATTCGATTTGCTCTTCTACCCGAAGAGCTCGGCTATAACCAGCGCGTCTTTGACACCGTCAACCACGGGTCGCACTGGCAGCAGCTGAGCTGCGCCATTCAGGACGGCGTTCGCTGCCGTATCTCGTATCGCTCGATGGACGATGCACGGCCACGCGAGCGTCTGGTCGACCCCTTGCGCATTACGGCAAACGGCGACCAAACATACCTGATTGCCTGGGACATCGCAGTCGATGAGCAGCGCACCTATCGCATGGATAAAATCGAGGGACTCGCCTTAACGGAAGACTCCGTCGTGCCTCACGCACCGGACGTCGCATCCCTCCACGATTCCCTTGCCCGGACGCAGCGCAGCGCAAAGCTCTTGATGCCATTCGATATGGCGGAGCATCTGGACTGGGCCGGCATCACCCTAATCAAGCGCAGCGGGACAGACATGGCAACGGTAACCGTACATTACGGCTCCGAGCGTTGGCTGCTGAGCCAGATAATCGCAGCGGGCGGAGCCATCCGCATCTTGGATGACCCCGCCCTGTCAAAGCGTCTGTGCGATATGGCAAAAACCCTCGCCTGTCCGCTTTAGCGCCGCCGCTCGTGGCGTGCACGCCACAGCTGTAGATAGTGCCCAATCTGCGCCGATTCGATGCGCTGGTAGGAGCTCGTGGGCAGCGACGTTAAGAACTTCTTGCCATAGCCCTTCGTCACCAGGCGAGGATCCGCCAAGATCAGCACACCGCTATCGGTCGACGAGCGAATCAAACGCCCCGCGGCCTGCTTAACCTCGAGCACCGCCTCGGGCAGCGAATAGCGCGCCCATGCGCGGTCTTCGCGCAGGTTGCGCTCGCACGAGAGCGGGTCCGTGGGGCTCGAGAACGGCAACTTGGGAATGATGACGCAGCGCAGCGTCTCGCCGCTGGCATCAAACCCCTCCCAGAAGGCCTTGAGCGCAAAAAGCGACGAGGTCGGTTCGTTGATAAACCGGTCGCGCAGGCGACGAGGAGATGAGTTGCGCTGCTGGCAGTTGAGCTCCAGACCCGCACGGGCCATCTTGGGCTCAACGCGGGCGTATAGGTCCTCCATGTCGCGCCGATTGGTGAACAACGTGAGCACCGATCCGCCCATGGCAAGATGGGCGTCGACCAGTACGCGCTCGAGCGCCGTAAGATAGCTCTCACGATCGCGCGGATCGGGGATATCGCCCGCAACGACTACAGCCATGTTCGAATCGAAGTCGTAGCTCGAATCCAAGTGCAGCGATGACGACGTTGAAGCACCGATGCGATCAAGGCCGACCGCATGGTTAAAGTGCTCAAAGCTTTTGGACACCGTCATGGTCGCCGAGGCAAAGATAGCCGTGTGAACCTCGGGTAGCCACTCGGTTGCCAAAGCCTCGCCAATGTCGATGCGCTCTGCGGTCATCGACTCTCCGCCGGCACGAAGTCTGCGATTGACCTGCAGCGAATACACGTAGTGCTCATCGGTGCCATCAATGATGAGTTTGAGGTTCTCGGCCAGCTCGTGCAGGCGGCGCGAGATATCACCCAGGTCGACAACAACCTCGGGCTTGTCGGCGGCGACGGCTTGCACCAGCGCGTCGACGCTCTTGTCAGCTTGTTCCAATGCGTCGATGCCAGTGTAGGCCGACTGTAAGAAATCATGCCAGTCGTCTGATTCGCGCAGCTCGGGGCCAATCCATAGATTGGCATTGTCATAACCCCCACGCGCACGGCGGCCGAGCTCGCGAACGCCATCGAACACGTCGGCGATTGCCATGCTCGCGCGGGCAACCGTCGACGTCGCCTTGGCAGTAAGGCCCAGATAGAGCGTAGAGCCCTCGGAGGTTGCCAAATCACGGGAAACCTGGCTTAGCGCGCCGGTGCTCGAGCCACCCAGGCGCTCGAACAGGACGCGTGATTCGTCCGCCGACACCACGCGCGCCCACTGACGGCGCGCCTCGCGCTCGATGGAATGGGCCTCGTCGATTACCCAATGACGAATCGGAGGCAAAATCCTGCCCTCGGCCGCTACGTTGCGGAACAGCAGGGAATGGTTGGTGACCACCACGTCGGCATGCGCCGCACGACGGCGAGCGCCGTGGACCAAACATTTATCAGGGAAAAACGGGCATAGGCGACGGGCGCACTCGCGCGACGCCGTCGTAAAGTCGGGACGGTTGACGCTGCGCCAGCGAATGCCAAGCGAGTCGAGGTCGCCATCGGCCGATTGGCAGACGTACGCCATAATGACCGCGACCGCCGTGAGCGTGTCCGCCGGATCGCGCTTGGTGGTAATCTCGACCTGGCCGCGGCTCATGCGCTCAAGCTTGCGCAGGCACGGATAGTGGTCATACCCCTTGAGAGCGCAAAATGACAGACCACCGTCCAGTTGCTCGGCAAGTTTTGGCAGCTCATGGTACATGAGCTGGTCGGCGAGATTATTCGATTTAGTCGCGATACCAACCGTGATGTTGTTGCGGCGCGCAGCCTCGGCAAAAGGCACCAGATAGGCCATCGATTTACCGACGCCTGTGCCCGCCTCAATCACGCGATGCGTTCCCGTAACGAGTGCGTCACGGACCTCGAGTGCCATCGCGATCTGCTCATCGCGCGGCTCGTACGTGGGATACATGCGATTAACCAGGCCGCCTGGCGCATAGTCTGCCTCAATCTCCTCACGACTCGGCATCTTGAGTACCGGCAGTTCGTCGGCGTCCACCCGATCGTCGGCGCGATCGGCCTTGAGTACGTCGGCGCGGGCGGCGCTGAGAGAGAAGATAGAACCAGGGTTCTGTCCCGCCAAGAACGAGAAGATGGGACGATAGGACCAAGGCACATCCGAGTGCATGTCGGCTAGGCGCGCCATGAGGCCCTGGGGCAAGTCGGTGAGCGCCACGAGCAACACGCGCCATACGCCACACAGGGCGTCGACGTCGGCATTGGCACGGTGTGATACCGAGTCACAGCCAAACAGATCGGCCATAAAAGACAGCTTGTGCGAGGCCAGGCGTGGAAGCGCGATGCGCGACAGCGCCAGCGAATCGATCCAAATATCGCTCACGTTGACGCCGCCTTTGACCGACTCGATAAACGAGCGGTCGAACGTGGCGTTATGTGCGATCACCGGGCAACCACCGACAAAATCGGCGAGAGCGGCGACGGCCTCAACGGCCGACGGGGCATCTGCCACATCGGCATTTGTAATGCTCGTGAGCTCGGTAATCTCGGCGGGAATCAGCTGCTTGGGATGCACGAAGGTATCGAAGCGGTCGATGACCTCGCGGCCCGAAAGACGGGCCGCCGAGATCTCGATCAGCTCGTTGTCCTGCACCGAAAGACCCGTGGTCTCGGTATCGAGGATAATCACATCTTCCTCGATAAGGCCGAAGGACTGCGTTTTGGCGCGGTCGGCAAGCGTGGCATAGGAGTCGATGACAAACTGCGGCGTTCCTGACGAAACCGCGTCCTCGATTAGCATGCAATGCCCGCTCGACGAAGGCCCATACGGATCAGGCTGTCACAGACCTGCGGGAACGTCATGTCGTCGGTGTGGCGGATCTCATCCGGATACAGCGACGTATCGGTCATGCCGGGAATGGTATTGGTCTCGAGGATAACGGGGCCGTCCTCGCTCACAATAAAGTCGCTGCGCGAGATACCCAGGCAACCGAGGGCCTTGTGAGCGGCACAGGCAAGTTCCTGAGCGCGAGCGTAATTCTCGGGTGAAATCTGCGCCGGAATGCGATGGATATCCGTAGGGTCGACATACTTCACGTCCAGATCGTAGAACTCGCAGTCCTCGGGCTTACGAATCTCGACAATCGGCAGGGCGCGTACGTCATCTTCGCCGTATACGCCGACGGTGATCTCGGTACCCTCGATGCACTTCTCGACCAGCACTTTGTCGCCGTACTCAAACGCCTTGGCGATTGCCGCGGGCAGCTCGGAGGGCTCATGGACCAGGGAAATGCCATAGCTGGAACCGTTGACGGCCGGCTTCACAAAGCAGCGCTCGCCACAAACCTCGACGATATGATCGATATCGACTTCATCGCCCACCTCGAGCGCAAGGCCGGGGGCAATGGGAATGCCCGCCTTGGCGTATAGGAGCTTAGAGACCTCCTTGTCGGCACCGCAGGCGCTGGCAAGTACGCCCGAGGCCGTGTAGGGGATACCCAGGGTCTCCATGGCACCCTGCATGGCGCCATCCTCACCGCCGGCGCCGTGCATGGCGATAAATGCCACATCGAATCCGCCGTTCGCCATGGTTACCATAAAGTCATCAGCGGCCGTGTCAAGCAGCTCCACCGAGGTGTAGCCGGCTTCCTTCAGTGCCACCACAACGTTCTTTCCCGAATCGAGCGAAATCTCGCGCTCGGCGGAATGACCGCCCGCCAAGACCGCTACGTGCATGTTCTCTAGGCTTTTACCCGGCATGGGCAGACTCCTCCTCTATAATTTCTGCAGCTGATACCATATTGTAGCGATACCCTCTACGTTTCCCCAAAATCGAAAGGCTTCCATGAATCCCAGGACTAAATCTCAGGACATTCGCGACTTGAGCCAAAACGATATTCGCGAGCTCGTGGCCGAACTTGGCCAGCCCGCCTTCCGCGCGAAGCAGCTCATCGAATGGGTCTTTGAGAAGAACGTTTGTTCGTTTGACGATATGACCAACCTTCCCAAGGCTTTCCGTGAGCAGCTTAAAGAGGCTTTTGCCTTTGATACGCCGACTGAAATCACCAAGCAGGTTTCCAAAGATGGCTCGCGCAAGTATCTGCTCGAGTACCACGATGGCATTTCCGTCGAGACTGTCGGCATGCCCCGCCGTAACAAACTTTCCGTCTGCGTTTCCACCCAGGCAGGCTGCGGCATGGGCTGTGCCTTTTGCGCTACCGGTCTCAACGGCCTCAAGCGCTCTCTGACCGCTCAAGAGATCGTCGACCAGGTGCTTCATGTATCCAACGACTTTGGCGAGCGTGCCACAAGCGTTGTCTTCATGGGCCAGGGCGAGCCGTTTGCCAACTGCGACGAGGTTCTCAAGGCACTGCGTATCCTCAACGACCCCGATGGCATCGGTATCGGCGCTCGTCACCTCACCGTCTCTACCAGCGGCGTTATTCCCGGTATTCGCAAATTTGCCGATATCCCCGAGCAGTTCACGCTTGCCGTTTCCCTGCATTCCGCCATCCAGTCGACGCGCAATAAGCTCATGCCCGGTGTTAAGAAATACACGCTGCTTCGCCTTCACGAAGCGCTTCAGCTCTACACCGAGAAGACTGGCCGCCGCCCGACCTATGAGTACGCCATGATCGAAGGCGTCAACGATACGAATCCCGAGATGCAGGCGCTCTGCGACTTCTGCGAGGGAACGCTGTGCCACGTTAACCTGATTCAGCTTAACGACATCGAGGGCAGCCCGCTCAAGCCGTCGCCGATTCATAAGGTTGAGGATCTTCAGCGTCGTCTTGAGTCCCGTGGCATCGAGACCACGATTCGTAACTCCCGTGGTAACGATATTGACGCCGCTTGTGGACAGCTGAAGCAGCGCTTCAAAGTTCAGAAGAACGCATAGGGGAGTCGCACCCCAATACGTTTCATGTGAAACATCGAACGGTCCCGGTTGCAGGATATGCAACCGGGGCCATTTCATTTATTGACCTCAATTTTGGACCGTTGCTAGCTTTCCCATTTTTTACGGACAAAATAAGCGGCCCTTGTCTCATGAATCAGACAAGGGCCGCTCAAAATATACAGGGTAATTGTTAGGTACCTAATAGCCTACATTTTCCCATTGGTTGCTAACCCAACCTTGATTAATCTTAGGATTTTTCGTTACCTGAGCAGTGCGCATGGCAACATCTTCTGTCATAACATCCATTTTCTTCTTGGATGTATCAACGATATCATGCGCACTACGAAGCAAACGACCTCGAAGTTCATCGTCTGTCGCGATCTTAAAGCCAGCAAAGGCACCAGCCGCGACAGTCGTCGCCAACGCAATCGCAGTAATAATCTTATTCCTCATCGTGGCCTCCTTGATCAAACTGAATCATTTCACCAAGAATACGAGAGAGCTCTTCCTCGTCTTTAAACTCAATCTCAATCTTATTCTTTCCACGCGAGCTTTTCACGCGCACGTTGGTATTAAATACCTGACGAAGTACACGCGCAGCCTTTTTAAAAGACTGAGGCGTTGCAGGCCTCGGCGTCTTAGGCGTCTCTCCGGCAGAAAACAATGGAGCAAGATTTTCTGTCGCTCTTACGGAAAGGCCCTCTGCAACAACCTTCTCTGCAAGTCGAATTCGCGCGTCCTCATAGGGAACTGCAAGAATCGCACGCGCATGTCCAGCAGTAAGTTTACCCTCAAAAATCATCTGCTGAACTACTTCGGGGAGATCGAGAAGGCGCAGCGAGTTTGTAATTGCAGAGCGTGACTTGCTTACGGCCTTCGACAATGCCTCCTGGGTCATACCGCTAGCATCGATGAGCTGACGATAGCCCTTAGCCTCTTCGACGGGATTCAGATCAGAACGCTGAAGGTTTTCGATAAGAGCAAGAGCCAGCATCTCTTCATCATTAACATCTTTAATGATGACAGGCAGTTCCTCAAGACCAGCAAGCTTTGACGCCTGGTAACGACGCTCACCAGCGATGATCTCATAGTCGTTTCCATGCTTGCGAACCAAGAGCGGCTGCAAAACGCCATGTTCTTGGATTGACTCGCTCAACTCGCGAAGTTCAGTTTCATTAAAGTGAATTCGCGGTTGATTCGGGTTGGGAACGATATCCTCAATAGGTAGTTTTGTTTCAGATGCGGCATTTGAAGCAGATGCGGACGAACCACCGGTCTCATACTCGGCCTCAGAGACCAAAGCACTGAGTCCACGCCCCAATCCGCCACGTTTCTTTGCACTAGGCACGCTTGATCACCTCTTTTGCAAGGTTCATATACGCTTTTGCACCCTTGTTTTGAGGTGCATAGGTAATTACCGGTTCTCCAAAAGACGGAGCTTCAGAGATTTTAACCGTACGGGGAATCAGCGTCTTAAATGCCTTATCACCAAAATACGATTGAACCTCCTCAACAACCTGATTCGATAGAGAAGTACGCGAGTCATACATGGTCATAAGCACACCATAGGTGTCTAAGCCCTTGTTCAGACGTGATTTGACCATCTTCATTGACTCTAGCAGCTTCGTAACGCCCTCGAGTGCGTAGTACTCGCACTGGATCGGAATCAAAACGCTGTCTGCTGCGGTCAAGGCATTGATAGTAAGCAGGCCGAGCGAAGGAGGACAGTCAATGAAAATAAAATCGAACTCGTCCTGAATCGGCTCAAGCAAATCTTTGAGGCGGGTTTCACGAGCAATTGCGCTTACGAGCTCAATTTCGGCACCTGCAAGCTGAATCGTAGCTGGAATTACGAATACCTTTTTGCAATTTGTATCAAGAACAAGCGATTCTGCCGGCACATCATTCAACAATGCATCATAGATGCAGTGATCAAGGTCTTCTTTTTCAATTCCAAATCCACTTGTACTGTTTCCCTGCGGATCAAAATCGACAATCAGTGTCTTACGACCCTGCTCACCCAGTGCTGCTGCAAGGTTTACAGCCGTCGTTGACTTACCGACACCGCCTTTTTGATTGATGATTGCAATGATACGCGTGTCCTTTGCGTTCTTAGAACGCTTAACGTCGCGAAATCCCACGGTCCCTCCTGGTGTGTATTAAAGCTGTCAAACGGAGGATGTTTCACGTGAAACATTCCGATTCGATATCAACCGCCATGTTTCACGTGAAACACTGCAAGTTGTTAGTATCCATTATGTTTCACGTGAAACATCTAGGCAAGCGGATTCTTCTTTGCCATGCCATTTGCACGAGGCAATGAAATGGATGCTGGATGACTCTTCTTAAGAACAATGAACTCTCTGTGGCCCAAGCCCTCAGGCAAATCGATTGCGTCATTCAGAAGCAAAGCGAAGCCACAAATCTTAGCTGCTGACATGCCGGAAGCAAGCTCCTCATCCAAAGGATTGCCCTTGGTGATAACAAATAGCCCTCCATCCTTGAGGAACGGAGCTGCATACTCAACAAGAATCGGTAGAGGAGCCAGTGCGCGGGCAGTTACGACAGAGAACTGCTTCTTATGGCTTCGAGCATATTCTTCAAGACGATCATGGACCGCATGAGCATGTTTCAATCCAAGAGCATGAACAAAAGAATTGACAGCATCAACCTTCTTGCCAACAGAGTCAATATAAGTAGCTTTACGATGCGTGGTTATGGTTAAAGGAATACCTGGGAAGCCCGCACCTGTTCCCATATCGAGCAAAGCTCCCTCAGGAGCCTTATTGATATAGGGGAGCAAAACAAGTGAGTCGAGGATATGAAGTACCGCAGCATCTTCAACGTTAAGAATACGGGTGAGATTAGTTGTCTTATTTGTTTCCAGAACCAAATCCAAATGCTGAATACAATTCCTCATCTCAACATCAGATACGCTCAAGGAATACTCTTTGCAATAGGAAGTTAGACGAGTCAACATCTCGTCAGCTTGCTGATCAGTAAGTACTAACAACGAAAGCTCCTTTCTGACAAAAATCAGTGTATCGAGAACTTTTGACAAAAAAAGGGGACGTGGAAACCACGTCCCCTTAGCATAAGCTCGAGTAGATTATCGAGCAACAATCACCACATGGCGATCGGGGTCAGAACCCTCAGAATGAGTATCGACGGCGTCATTGCCACGAAGTGCAATGTGAACCAGTCGGCGCTCGTAGGCATTCATGGGCGGAAGCGAAACACTCTTATGAGTGCGGATGGCACGCTCGGCTGCAGACTGAGCCATGGAGGCAACCTTGTCCTGACGGCGGCTCTTGTATCCCTCGACGTCCACTACAACCGGATACCTAAAGCCAAGCTTGCGGCTCACTAGCAAAGAGAACATAACCTGAAGGGCATCAAGGGTGCGACCATGACGGCCAATGAGAACAGCAAGGTCGGGAGCCGTTACATCCAGAATCAGCTCACCCTCGTCGCCCTCATACTCATCGATAGGAGAGTTGGCGGCATCGAAGTGCGAAAGGATGGAACGCAGTATGGAAATCGCGACATCGGCAATGGTGTCGAGCTCCTCGTCGGTCAGCTCTTCACCGGCCTTGTAGCGCTGTGCAATCTCGGGATAATCGCCCGCGACCTGCGGGGCAACCTCCTCAAGCATATCCTCGATGATCTCTTCAGACATAACGTACTCCAAAAGTTAGGTACCTAAATAAGATTGATATCCCGCTACTTCTTCTTGTGCGGGCGCGGCTTCTTCTCGCGACGAGTGACCTCAACCTGCAGCGGCGCGTTCTTAAGGCGCTCCTCCTCATCGGCCTTCGCCTTGTCGATGACCTTCTGCGTCACAAAAATCTGCTGGATAACCTGCCAAGCAGACGAGACGTCGTAGTACAGCAGAACACCAACGGGAAGGCTCCAGCCCATCCAAAGCATCATGACCGTCATGACAACGGCCATCATACGCATGCTCTGAGCCTGCTGGCCGGTCTGGTTGCGCGACATATAGAGCTGCGGAATCAGGGTCAGGACAGCGAACAGGATCAGGCAGACCAGCGCAGGCAGCGCGACCATAAAGCCATCGGCAAAGGAGGCACTCGGCGTGGTGGTCAGGTCGGGCAGAATATTAAAGAACGAGAACGCGCCGTCGTTAAAGTAGTCCGGCAGGTTACGCAGCAGCGTAAATAGGGCGAACAGGACAGGCATCTGAATCAACAGCGGCAGACAACCAGCCATCGGGTTGAACTTGTTCTCGCTGTAGAACTTCTGCATTTCCTCGGCCTGACGCTGGGGATCGTCGGCATAGCGCTCCTGGATCTCGAGCATCTTGGGCTGCAGCACCTGCATGCGTGCCGTCGACTTAGTCGACTTGAGCATAAGCGGCGTCAGTAGCAGACGGATGATGACCACCAGGATGATGATGGACAGGCCCCAGTCGACCGCAAAGGTCTGGATGAGCTTGAGCAGCTCGAAAAGGATGTTAACGATCCAATCCCACATGTAAGTTTTCCTCCGATAGCGAGTGCCCGCTAGGGCACAGGGTCATAACCGCCGACGTGCAGGGGATTGCAGCGAGCGATGCGCCTCACGGCAAGCCAGCAGCCTCTCAAAACACCGTACTTCTCAATCGCCTGGACGGCGTATTGCGAGCACGTTGGGTAATAAATGCAGGCGTCAGGCAATAAGGGCGAAATAACCTGTTGATATATGCGAATAGGAGCGATGGCAACACGTCGCAAAACGTGATTGCTCATCGCTCCTCCCCGGCAACGCCGGCGCGTTTCATAAGCGAACGCAATGCATTGTCCATCTCCTGAGGCGAAGAAACCCTCGTCTTGGGAGTTGCGAACAAGATGATGTCATAACCCGCAACGGGAAATCCACAGCTGCGGGCGGCCTCGCGCATCACACGCTTAGAACGGTTGCGCACGACAGCACAACCGAGCCGTTTAGCACCAACGAAGGCGACCCTTCCGGAGTCGCCTTCGCCAACCGATTCACATATGGTCATTCGAATCAGAGGGTGATTGAAACGACGCCCCTGACTGAACACATGCTCGAAATCTTGCCGAGACTTAATAGTCTTCATGCGAGATGTGTGTATCGCTGCTAGACAGTGAGACGCTTGCGGCCCTTGGCGCGACGACGGGCGAGCACGGCACGACCACCCTTAGTGGCCATACGGGCACGGAAGCCATGGGTCTTGGCACGCTTACGCTTATTAGGCTGATACGTACGCTTCATCTTAAGTTCCTCCTGCTGCATTTCGAGTGTCCGCGGGGGCGCGGACGCAGATATAGACACGTGAGCTTGAAGATTGTAGGGAAATCAATGTTCAAATGTCAAGAAATCAAAGGTAAAAGGTTGCGCAGTTCACACGGTTCCCCCATAAGCCGAGCTCGATTTAGCGGTGCATGGCAACTTTTCACGATATTTCATCGAGTTTTCAACAGGTCATGTTGGCAATGTTGAGAACTTTTCGTCCGTTTTCCAAAGTTTTCAACAGGTTTTGAAAAGTTGTCGAAAGATGAGAAACATTGCACGGTGAGCTACTATTTGTTCGAAACCTTTTGAAAGATTGCGAGCGGCATGTCTGACGACTTTTACACCATGGTCGATTCCGGAGACCCGGCACCCGACAACGAGCACATCACCGGCGTGCGCGAAGAGCGTGAGGAAGGCGAGCAGACGACCACGCAGGCGCCAAAAGCCATGTACGCCGCGCGCATCGCCGTCTATGACGACATGCTGTCGACACCGCGTGTGATCGTCATTGATCCGCAAGATGTCCGCACGTATTTGGAAGAGACGACCAACACCGTCTACCAGTGCATGAAAGAACAAGGTGGCCATATCTCGCTCATGGTCATCCGCGAGATTGTCGAAAACTTTATCCACGCACACTTTGCCGAGCCCATCATCTCGATTCTGGACGGCGGAGACACCATCCGCTTTGCTGATCAAGGACCCGGCATCGACGACAAGGAGCGCGCTTTCGACTTTGGCGTTACCAGCGCAAACAGCAAGATGAAGCGCTATATCCGTGGAACAGGAGCAGGGTTTCCCATGGTGCAGGAGTATTTGGAAAACGCCGGCGGGGCCGTGTCCATCGAGGACAATATGGGCAACGGCACCGTGGTTACGGTAAGCCTGGACCCTAAACGCGTGCAGGAAATCGAACGCGCCGGCGGGCGCGGTGCTGCCGTGCGGCCCGAGACGGAGCAGCCCGTATATCCCCTGCCGGGAGCTTTTGCGCAGCAGCCCATGGCAACGCAACAGATGCAGCCCCGCGTGGGACAGATGCAGCAGCCCGGAATGCTTCCTACACAAGAGCCCCAGGCGGCGTCGATGTCGATGCCGCCAAACGTGCCACAGGCCATGCCGCTGGCGGATCAGGATACAGCAGCAATGCAGCAGGCGACGGGGGCACCGGGTAGCCAGCAAATGGGCTATCAGCCGTACCAACAGGGATATCCATATCAGCAGATGCAGCCACTGGGGTATGGCCAGCAGTTCCCGCAGCAGTACCAGCAGGGATATCAGCAGCCGTACCAGCAGATGCCGCAGCAGCAGTACAACCCCTGGGCCCAGCAGATGCCTCCGCAGCCTTACCAACAGTGGCCTCAAAGTTTTCAACAGCAAATGCCGCCGATGCAGAGTTCTCAACAATCAGCAGCTCAAATGATGTATCCTAATGCAGCAAATCAGTATGCGCAGCCACAGCCGGACGTGTTCGTAAGCGATCGCGGCAACGCCGCGCTGGGCTATCTGGCGCAAAATCAAGCGTGCGGTGCAACCGATCTGGCGAGGGCGTTTGGAAACTCGGCCCCCACTTGGTCACGCACGCTCAATGACTTGGCGCAGGCCGGCTTGGTCATCAAGCATGGCCAGAAATACCATCTGACCGAACTCGGCGCCGCTCGTGTGCGAGCTCAGAGCTAAAGAACGGGAGAGACAGTGGACGAGGAAGCAAGCATCATCCTGGGGGATGCCATCGCCTTTTGCCAGCGCGACGGCCAAGATGCACGCCTCATCAACATGCTGGGGCAATCGCGCGCCATAAGCCTGACCGAAGATACGCTCACGATCGAGGCCCCCTCGCGCTTTGCCATCGCGCAGCTCAAAAAGCACCAGCCGACTATTGAGGCCTATCTGGAAGAAATCGCCTTTGCTCCGATCGCGCTCGACATCGTGGCACCGCAAGGCGCAACGGCCGAATCTGCTGCCGCGACGGTGCCCGCCACGGCTCCCGCTGCTTCCCCTGCGGCGCCAGCCTCCGCAGGCGACGTGCCGACAATCGAGCACCAGCACAGCGATGTTTCCCGTGAAACCATGGCACCGTTGCCGACCGCGGCGGCGACGTCAACGAACGCACCCGTCACGCACATGCCCATCGCTCATGACGCAGCGGCGGGCGCGGATTCGGGCATTGCAATCAAGAACACGCTCTCGGCCGATGATTTTCGTCGCATGATGAACCAGATGAAGGGCGGAGCGCCGACTAAGTCCACGCAAGCCGCGACCCCCGCTTCACCCATGCCAGCACCGACCGTGCCGGCCGAGCAGAATACGGATGGAGCCCCACTCGCCGCGAACTCAAAATTTACCTTTGAGAACTTTGTCTACGGCCCCGAGAACAGCCATGCCTATCGCTCGGCACTCAAGTTTGCCGCCCTCGCGGACGAGCGCGGCACGTGCACATCACTGTTCATCTACGGCAAATCGGGCCTGGGCAAGACGCACCTGCTGCTTGCCATCAAAAACGAGCTCGCCGAGAAGTCGCCCGAGATCAAGGTCAAGTATGCCAACTCCCAGGCATATCTGGACGACCTGATGACCGAGTTCGACCGCCAAAAGAAGAGCAACGCCCCTATCATGCAGGCATACCACGGCGTGGACGTGCTCATCATCGATGACATCCAAAACATCATCGGCAAGCGCGCGAGCGTGGACTACTTTTTCCAGCTCATGGACGAGTTCATCCGCAACAACAAGAAGGTCGTCATCGCGGCAGACCGCGCCCCCAAGGACCTGAGCATGGACGAGCGTCTGACCAGCCGCTTCAACGCCGGCATGCTCTGCTTGGTCGCAGAGCCCAGCTACGAGATGAAATACAAGATCTTGCAGCGCTATTACGAGAACACCATCGTCGCCGCTCCCGAGGCAGGCGACGACTCGCTGCTGGCGGCCTATGGGGGCGACGGCGGGCACCTGACCGACGAGCACTTTAAACACATGGCCGAGGTCTCGGGCACCAACATCCGCGAGCTCGAGAGCTTTTGCGAGCGTTGCGCCGGCGAGGCGGGCGACCGCGAGCGCGAGGGCGGGGAGCTCACCTTTGACGATATCGACGCCATCGCCAGCCAGTACTTCGACACATCGGCCAAAAAGATCAACGTCCAGACGGTTCAGTCCGTCATCGAAGAGCAGTACGGCGTGACGCACGAGGAGCTCATCGGCCCGCGTCGCAACGCCAATATCGCCAAAGCACGCCACATTGCCATCTATCTGGCCATCGAGATGTGTGAGATGACGACCACGGCGGTGGGTGCCGAATTTGGCAACCGCAACCACTCGACCGTCAGCACGAGCTACAAAAAGGTCCAGAAGATGATCCAGGAAGACCGCACCGTCACCGAAGACCTCAAGTCGCTGCGCGATAAAATTACACTGCGCTCGTAGGGAAATAGAGACACCTGTTGAAAACTTGTCGAAACCACGGGCATAAGGTGTCTAAAACCCAACCCGCGGTGATGAAAAGTTTTGCGCAGGTTTTGAACGTGGAAAACCACCCCTGTTGCACGCAGGTTGCTGTCGATTCTCTTTCTGGGTCTGACCTGCGTCTTTGGGAGTAATCAACAGTTTCGTCAGTGCTATTACTATTATTAAAATATTTATATCTATAGAAAGGTATTAAAAGATGAAGTTCACCGTCAGCCAGAGCTCGCTTACACAAGCCATCGGCGTCGTTATGAAGGGTGTCGCTTCGGCATCCACCCTTCCCATCCTGTCGGGCGTGCTCGTTAAGGCCCAAGACGGCATCTTGGAATTCCAGACCTCTAACTACACCATCTCGATCCGTCATCGCATCGCGGCGCATGTCGAAGAAGAGGGCGAGATGGTTATCCCCTGTAAGATGCTCTCCAATATCACCAAGACCCTCCCCGATGCCCCGGTCACCTTTGAGCTGTCCGAGCGCCAGGTGCTGATTGGTTGCGAGAAGAGCTCTTTCCGCCTGAACACGCTCGATGCCAATGACTTCCCCGAGTTTCCGGCCTATGCCATCGAGAGTGCCGTGGAGCTGCCGACCGATGTCTTGTCCGAGATGGTCGGCCGCGTGTGGCGCGTCACCTCGACCGACAAGGCTCGCCCCATCCTGGGCGGCGTGCACATGAAGGTCGAGAACAACACCGTACGCCTGGTGGCGACCGATTCCTTCCGCTTGGCCGTGTGCGATACGCAGGTCGAGACCTCGACCCTCGAGGGCTCCTTTGAGCTCAACGTTCCGGCCGACGCCTTTAACGACGCGCTGAACATCATGGCCAGCCAGGCGACCATCATGATCGGGGCTACCGACACCCAGGTCGTCTTCGAGGCCGGCAACACCACCTACGTGTCGCGCCGTATCGAGGGCGTGTACCCCAACTACAAGCAGCTCATCCCCGATTCGTGCGTGACGAGCGTCAAGATCGACGTCGCCGCCTTTAACGCCGCCCTCAAGCGCGTGGCCGTTATCGCGAGCGCCAACCCCGCCGTCAAGTTCGAGATCGATGTCGAGAACGGGCAGATGGGCCTGTCCTCCATTTCCAATGACCAGGACCTTGCGCAGGAGACGATCGATGTCGAGGCCGAGGGCGAGTCGGGTACCATCGCCTTCAACTACCATTACATCTTCGGCTGCCTCAATGCCCTGTCCAAGGAGAAGGAGATCACGCTGGAGCTCAAGAGCTACTCGCAGGCGGGCATCTTTAAGTCCTACGACAAGATCAACTACCTGTACCTGGTCATGCCGGTCCGCATCTAGCGCTGCGCCATGACCATGTTCGCCCGCGATCTTTCCGTCGCGCACTACCGCAGCTTCGATAGCTATCGCCTTGCCCTGGACGAGGGCGTGACGATACTTGCGGGACCCAACGCGGCGGGAAAGACCAATCTCATAGAGGCGCTGCAGCTGCTGACGAGCGGCGCCTCGTTTAGGCATCCGACCGCAGTCGAGCTCGTCCATGACGGCGTGGGCTCGTGCAAGGTCGAGCTGAGGATCGAGGGCGACGGCCGCGTGCTTGATATGGGATTGAGCGCGGAGGACGGTAAGCGCTCGTTTAGCCGCAACGGCAAGAGATGCTCTGCCGCCGGTGTGCGCGGGGTTCTTCCGAGCGTGCTGTTTTGCCCCGACCATCTGGACATGGTTAAGCGTGGCGCCAGTGTGCGCCGCGCCGCCCTCGATGACTTTGGCATGCAACTGAGCGCACGCTATGCCGATCTTGCGAGCACCTATGGGCGCTGCGTGACCCAGCGTAACGCCTTGCTCAAGGAGACCTGGTGCTGCCGCGAGATGCTCGGCGCGTGGAACGATTCGATTGCCCGCGCGGGCTCGGCCCTGCTCGTGCACCGGTTGGCCCTGCTCGACCGGCTGGCGGGCCATGTGCACACTGCCTACGGGCAAGTAGCGTCAGGTGAGGCCGCCAACGTGACCTATGCGTCCACGCTGGGGGCTTTGCCCCAGGTCGAGGATCGCGAAGAGCTGAAGGGTTGGGCGTACGAGCGCATGCTGGCCGCCCTTGACGAGCATGCCGACGAGGAAATTCGCCGCGGCGTGACGTTGGTGGGACCGCATCGCGACGAGATTGAGTTTACCGTGGCGGGTCGCTCCGCCCGTTCATTTGCCAGCCAAGGACAGCAGCGCACGCTGGTGCTGTCCTGGAAGGTGGCCGAGGTTGCCGTGGCTCGCGATGTCCTGGGCACCGCCCCACTGCTGCTTTTGGACGACGTGATGAGCGAGCTCGACGGCGAGCGTCGCGGCGCTTTCCTGCGGCTGATCGGCGATGATATCCAGACGGTCATAACCACGACCAACCTGGGGTACTTTACCGATGACCTGCTTGATCGAGCCAAGGTGGTGAGCATGGGTGAGACGTGCTAATTACGAGCGCGAGAGCGAGACAGTCGCCTTCAGCGGGTTTTTGAACGCAGAGCGCCAGCGCATCCTGGCGGCTGCAACGCCTAAGCGCCGTGCGCAGATGGAGGCCGCCGAGGAGTCGCGCACGGTCTATCGCGCATGGAACGCGGTGTGCTCGGGCACGCGCGAGGGGCGGCATGTGACGGGACTGCGCTACCTGCCCGAGTCCAATGAGCTGCTGGTGTATCTCGACTCGCCCTCGTGGACGCAGGAAATGACGCTGTTGCGCGAGATCATCCGCGCGCGCATGGAGCGCGCCGGTGCGCATGTGGACGGCCTGGTGTTCAAAACCACCGCGCCCGGTCACACGCCGCCCGCCGCCAAGGAGCGCCTGCGCCCGGCGACGACCGAGCGCCCGCCGGCCCCGCACGCCGACCTAAGTGAGGCCGAGTGCACCGAGATCGAGCGCCAGGTGGCGCCCATCGAAGACCAAAAACTGCGCGAGGCCCTCGAGAATGCCATGAGAGCCAGTGCCGAGTGGGCCAAGGGCGTGCAAAGCAAAAAAGAGCCTTAAATCGCATCTGGTGGCCTTGTAGAGCCAAATACCCTCGGTCCCGAGGGTATTTTTTTACGATAAACTAGTAAGGCTGTACACATTTTCTTGACTGAAGGAGGACGTGTGGCAAACGAAAACGATTACGATGGCGGCGAGATTAAGATTCTCGAAGGTCTCGAGGCCGTTCGTAAGCGCCCGGGCATGTATATCGGCTCGACGAGCGCCAGCGGTCTGCATCACCTGGTGTGGGAGATCGTTGACAACTCCGTCGACGAGGCCATGGCCGGTTTCTGCACCGAGATCCAGGTGACGGTCCACGCCGACAACTCCATCACGGTCGTCGACAACGGGCGCGGCATCCCCGTCGACGAGCACCCTGTTAAAAAGATCCCGACGCTCGAGGTCGTTATGACGATCTTGCACGCCGGCGGTAAGTTCGATAACTCGGCCTATAAGGTCTCGGGCGGCCTGCACGGCGTAGGCATCTCCGTCGTCAACGCACTGTCCAAGCGCGTGGTCGTTCAGGTTCGTCGCGATGGCAACACCTACGAGATGGAGTTCTCGCGCGGCAAGACCGTCAAGAAGATGGAGGTCGTGGGCACCTCGGATTCGACGGGTACCACCGTCACCTTCTGGCCCGACGACGAGATCTTCGAGACCTGCATCTACGATTTCGATACGCTGCACAACCGTCTGCAGGAGACGGCGTTCCTCAATAAGAACCTCAAGATCGTGCTGACCGACGAGCGCGAGGCGACTCCCCACGTGGAGGAGTTTTGCTACGAGGGCGGCATCATCGACTTCGTCAAGTTCCTCAACGAGGGCAAGGACGTCCCCGAGGCCTTTAAGGAGCCCATCTACATCGAGGGCAAATCGGACCCGGACGCTCCCGTGGCCAAGATGGGCGAGGTCGAGGTTTCCCTGCAGTGGAATAGCGGCTACGGCGAGAACGTCATGTCGTTTGCCAACGACATCTACACTCCCGAGGGCGGCATGCACCTTGAGGGCTTCCGCACCGCGCTCACCCGCGTGATCAACGACTACGCGCGCAAACAGAACCTGCTCAAGGAAAAAGACGCCAACCTGACCGGCGACGATGTGCGCGAGGGCCTTTCGGCCGTTATCTCGGTCAAGCTGCCCGATCCGCAGTTTGAGGGGCAGACCAAGGCCAAGCTCGGTAGCTCCTATATGCGCGCGCTCACGCTCAAGATCGTGACCGACGGCCTCGCCGATTACTTGGAGGAGCATCCCAAGCCCGCCCGCGAGATCGTCAAGAAGGCGCAACAGGCCTGCAAGGCGCGCAACGCCGCCCGCAAGGCGCGCGAGGCGACCCGCCGCAAGAGCCTGCTCGAGACGGCGTCCCTGCCCGGTAAGCTCGCTGACTGCTCGGTGCGCGATGCCGAGCTGACCGAGCTCTTCATCGTAGAGGGCGACTCGGCAGGCGGTTCGGCCAAGGACGGCCGTCGCCGAGACATCCAGGCGATTCTGCCCCTGCGCGGCAAGATTCTGAACGTCGAACGCGTTGGTGACCATCGCGCGTTCTCGAGTGACACCATCCAGTCGCTGATTACCGCGATCGGCTGCGGCGTCACGACGAGTGCCGGCGACGGCGGCGACTTCGATATCACCAAGGCGCGCTACCACAAGATCATCATCATGACCGATGCAGACGTCGACGGTGCGCATATCCGCATCCTGCTGCTGACGTTCTTCTACAAGTACATGCGTCCGCTGATCGATGCCGGCTACGTCTATGTTGCCTGCCCGCCCATCTTTGGCATTAAGGTGCGCAACAAGATCCACTACGTGTATCCCAACGGCCGCCAGCCCGAAGACGAGATTCTGCGCGACACCATCCAGAGTCTGGGCCTGAACCCCGACGACAACGACGAGGACGGCAAGGCCAAGGACGGCAAGATCACCAAAAAGCGCAAGGGCTATACCGTCCAGCGCTACAAGGGCCTGGGCGAGATGGACCCCAAGCAGCTTGCCTCGACGACGATGGACCCCAAGACCCGCATTCTGCAGCGTGTGTCGATCGAGGACGCCGTGGTGGCAGACCGCGCCGTGCGCGAGCTGATGGGTTCCGAGGTCGGCTATCGCCGCGAGTACATTGAAAAACATGCGCATGACGCGCGTTTCCTTGACGCTTAAGAGGAGGTAACGTGGCAGACGATATCAACAATAACGAGGGTATGGACGAGGCCGGCGATGCCGGTATGCCCGATGATCTGAAGCGCCTGCTTGCCCGTGCTGAGCAGGGCGAGGACGGCGACCCGGACGCCTATAACCCCGATGCCGATGATGATGAGGAAGAGGACGACGACGGTGAGCTCGAGGAGAGCTTTGGCGAAGTCGACCGTGGCGCCTCGGCCGGCGAGGATATCAACGGCGGCCAGCTCCAGATTTCGGAGTTTGGCCGCGAGATGAAGCAGTCATTTATCGAGTATTCGATGTCGGTCATTACGGCGCGCGCCCTGCCGGACGTGCGCGACGGCTTAAAGCCGGTGCACCGCCGCATCCTGTACGCGATGAACGAGAGCGGCATCTACCCCAACCGCCCGCACAAGAAGTCGGCCTGGACGGTCGGCGAAGTTATCGGTAAGTACCACCCGCATGGCGACTTCGCGGTCTATGAGGCCATGGTCCGCCTGGCGCAGTGGTTCTCCATGCGCACGCCGCTCATCGACGGTCACGGCAACTTCGGTAACATCGACGGCGACGGCGCGGCGGCCATGCGTTACACCGAGAGCCGCCTGGCAAAGCCCGCCATGGAATTGCTGCGTGACTTGCAGAAGGATACCGTCGACTGGCAGCCCAACTACGACGAATCGCTCGCCGAGCCCGTGGCACTGCCTGCGCGCTTCCCCAACCTGCTGGTCAACGGCAGCCAGGGCATCGCCGTCGGCATGGCCACCAATATCGCCCCGCATAACCTCACCGAGGCGATCGAGGCAACCTGCTACCTGATCGATAATCCCGACGCTACTGTCGACGAGCTCATGCAGATCATGCCCGGTCCGGACTTCCCCACCGGCGCCATCATCATGGGCAGCGCCGGCATTAAGCAGAGCTACGAGACCGGCCGCGGCTCCATTACCGTGCGCGCCAAGGCCCACGTGGAATCCACCAAGACCGGCCGCAACCGCCTGGTCTTTACCGAGATTCCCTACATGGTCAACAAGGGCACCCTGCAGGAGAAGATCGCCCAGCTCGTCAACGACAAGCGCATCGAGGGCATCTCGGACATGCGCGATGAGTCCAACCAGAAGGGCATCCGTCTGGTCATCGAGCTCAAGAAGGGCGTCATTCCGCAGGTCGTGCTCAACAACCTGTATAAGTACACCTCGCTGCAGACGACCTTCGGCGCCAACAACCTGGCGCTCGTCAACGGCGTTCCCAAATGCCTGAGCCTGCGCGAGATGCTGCAGCACTACATCGATCACCAGGTCGACGTCGTCACCCGCCGCACCCGCTTCGACCTTAAGAAGGCCCAGGCCCGCGCGCATATCCTCGAGGGCTACCTGATGGCTCTCGACCATATTGACGAGGTCATCAGCATCATCCGTTCCTCGCAGACCGATTCCGAGGCCAGCAGCCGCCTGATCGAGCGCTTTGGCTTTACGCCCGAGCAGACCACGGCCATCCTCGAGATGAAGCTGCGCCGCCTGACCGGCCTGGAGCGCGACAAGATCCAAGAAGAGTTGGACGGCCTGCGCCGTGCCATCGCCTACTACGAGGACCTGCTGGCGCACGAGGAGAAGATCCTGGGCGTCATTAAGGAAGAGATGCGCGAGATCTCCAAGAAGTTTGGCGATAAGCGCCGCACCGAGATCAGCCAGGTCGAGAAGGACCTGGACGTCGAGGACCTCATTGCCGACGAGGACATGGTCGTGACCATCACCCACACCGGCTATGTCAAGCGCATCCCGGTGGCCGCCTACCGCGCCCAGAAACGCGGCGGCAAGGGCGTGTCGGGCGTCAACCTCAAAGAGGACGATGTTATCGACGAAATGTTCATCGCGTCCACGCACGAGTACGTGCTGTTCTTCTCGAGCAAGGGCAAGGTCTATCGCCTGAAGGTGCACGAGCTGCCGGTGGGTACGCGCCAGGCGCGCGGTACCGCGATCGTCAACCTGCTGCCCTTCGAGGAGGGCGAGAAGATCGCGAGCGTCATCAGCTGCCGCGAGTTCCCTGCCGACGAGTATCTGATGTTTGCCACCAAGAGCGGCATGGTCAAGAAGACCGTGATGAGCGCATATGACCGCAGCCGTCGCGACGGCCTGATCGCTATCAACCTGCGTGACGACGACGCGCTGCTGAACGTGCGCCGCGTGCGCGAGGGCGACAAGATTATCCTGGCCACCACCGCGGGCAAGGCGATTATGTTCTCCGAGGAGCAGGTGCGTGCCACCGGCCGCGATACCAGCGGTGTTCGCGGTATCGGCATGAAGGACGGCGTGAGCGTTCTGGGCATGGAAGTCACTAACGGCAACGGCGATCTGTTCGTCATCACCGAGCGCGGCTACGGCAAGCGCACGCCGGTCGCGGACTACCCGGAGCAGAATCGCGGCGGCCAGGGCGTCTACACCATCCAAATGACCGAGCGTAAGGGTAACCTCGCGGCCATGAAGACGGTGGGCCCGCAGCACGAGCTGTTCATCGTGACGGAGGGCGCGACGGTCATTCGCGTCAAGACCGATGAGATTAGCCAGACTGGCCGCGCTACCCAGGGCGTCAAGATGATGACCGTCGACGACAACGACCGCATCTGCGCCGTAGCCCGCATGACGGCCGCCAAGGAGAAGCCCGAAGGCGAAGGCGCCGAGGCCGCAACCGACGCCGAAGAGGCCCCAGTCGACCTAAGCGACGGCAACGACATGCCAGAGGATCTCCTAGACGAGTAAGAGGCCCTAGCTGGTAGAAAATATCAGACCCCATATATCGGCGGTCGGCGCACCTGCGCGCCGACCGCTTTTTTGAAAACCTTGGGACCCCATGGTCGCCGGGCTGACGAGATGGTTTTGGTTTGTCGCGAGTTCCGCACGCAAAGAAGGCCACTTAATGTGGCCTTCGTCTTGCGCAGGACTGTCCGAGCAGCAAACCAAAACCATCTCGTCAGCCCGGCGACCACCCCTCTCAAAGATTTTCAAAAAAGTTGTTGACGTGCGCGTAACGACTCGTCTAATATATCCCTTGCGCGATGGACCTGTAGCTCAGTTGGTTAGAGCGTCCGGCTGATAACCGGGAGGTCACAAGTTCGAATCTTGTCAGGTCCACCACTTTCTTTCGCAATAAACACCCCAGCGAGAGCCGAGTCGCCGCTGGGGTGTTTATTACTGTCTCCGTGGGGGTTTAGCTCAGCTGGGAGAGCGCGGGCTTTGCAAGCCTGAGGTCAGGGGTTCGATTCCCCTAACCTCCACCATGATGGACCTGTAGCTCAGTTGGTTAGAGCGTCCGGCTGATAACCGGGAGGTCACAAGTTCGAATCTTGTCAGGTCCACCATCAAAACTGTGAAGAGCCTCGAGGGTTTCCTCGGGGCTTTTTTCTTACCTGCTGGAGTAGTCAAAAGAGCCCCGTCCCAAAAAGACTACTTTGATTTTGTGTGCTGTGCGAAAGTTTGGGTAGTATAGCTATTCAATGCGGCGGGCTGCCGCGTGTTAACCGCTACGTACCGGAGGTGTTCCATGGTTCGTGTCGACATAGAGACCATCGTCATGGCCGCCGGTCCCGTGCCATCGCTTATCGTGCTTCGCGAGCGCTGCAGCAAATCGGACTCGCCCGCGCCGCTGCGTTCCCTTTCCATTCAGACTGGTTCGTTTGAAGCTGCTGCCATCAGCCGCGGCATCGATAGCGGTCGCGCCGAGCGCCCGATTACCCATGACCTGTTGCTCGATACCGTTGACGCCTTGGGCGCCAAACTCGAGCGCATCGAGATCGTTCGCGCCGAGCCGCCGGTGTTTTACGCGACGATTGTCGTACTGGCCGATGGTGACGAGCGCAAGATCGATGCCCGCCCCAGCGATGCCATCGCCCTTGCCGTGCGCAGCAATGCTCCCATGTTTGTGGAGGACGACATCATGAATCGCCTGGGCACTGTTTCCACCCACGCCGAGGAAGTCGACGACGAGCAGGAGTTCGAGAAGTTCGACGAGTTCGTCCATACGCTCTCCCCCGATGACTTCTAAATGTCTGGCACGCGAGCGGAGAGGTCGCTGATGGGTACCCGCGTATCGGCTGAAGCGGCGGCCATTGCGCGCGAGGCCCAGATGCGCTCGGAGGCTTCTGAGGCGGCTCGCATTGCCTATGTGACGCAGGCCCGCACGCTTCGCGAGCGCCGCGGCTCGTTTATCAAGATGGTTGTCGTCTCCGCCCTTGTCGCGGCAATCTGCTCGCGCCTTCGTGGTACAGTTGGTGCGCTTGGGTTTTCGATTTCAACAGGCTTGGTAATCTGGGGTGTGGTCGATGCAGTAATGCTGACCAACCAGATCAAGGTACTCGACAAGCGCGCGATGGATATGATGCGCGCCCGCGACGCTGCCGCCAAGATTGCTGCCGAGGCACAAGAACTGTAACGACGCCGGACTCGATGGGAAGGTCTAAAGATGGCACAGGATATGCAGGACGCCGGTAACGTCTCCGCCGAGCTCGACGCCATGGTGTGTGACCTGATTGGTGCGTTCTTGGACGACCTTGCCGCCGGCGAGAATCCGGGCGTAGTTGTGGCGATCGAGGACGCTGCTTCCAACCGATATCTGGCGGCGCTCGATGAGGACGGCGAAGAGGCGTGCCTCGAGGCGGCCACCAACTTTATCTCCGAGCACAAGATGGGTCTTAAGGACGAGGGCCTGGGCCGCATCGCCCGCTATGCCATCGGCTACACCGGTTGTGTCGAGATTGACGGCGGCTACCACGACGCTCTACTCGTGAGTTTCTTTGAGACGGCGCTCGAGAGCGGTTTTTCGGCATATGTGCTGTATGAGGGCATGGGCGCCGGCGATGGTTTTATGTGGAGCGACCCTGAACCTGCAGGTGAGGAAACCCCTCTTATCTAAAATCGCTAAAATAAACGAGTTTTCGGTAAAAGGCTCAATATTCCCGCTGAGCGTTGTGTTGCTGGGCGGGTCGCATACGCGTGCCGTTTGTATATAGATAGAAGATAGGGGAACTACATGCGCGTAGACAATCTGAGGAACATCGCCATCATCGCCCACGTCGACCACGGCAAGACGACGATGGTCGACAAGCTCCTGCGTGCCACGGATGCCTTCCGTGCCAACCAGCGGGTCGAGGACCGCGTCCTGGACTCTAACGACCAGGAGCGCGAGCGTGGCATCACGATTCTCGCCAAGAACATCTCTATCGAGTACAAGGACGTCAAGATCAACGTCATCGACACCCCGGGCCACGCCGACTTCGGTGGCGAGGTCGAGCGCGTGCTGCGTATGGCCGACGGCGCCCTGCTGCTGGTCGATGCCTTTGAGGGTCCCATGCCCCAGACCCGCTTCGTGCTGCGTCACGCTATCGACACCGGCCTTAAGATCATGATCGTCATCAACAAGATCGACCGTCCGGGTGCTAACCCCGAGAAGGCCTACAACGACTGCCTCGACCTTATGGCCGACCTGGGCGCTACCGACGACCAGCTTGAGTTCGCCATGGAGCACGTGGTCTACGCCAGCGCCATGAATGGCTTTGCCCGTCTTGATCCCAACGACGGCAACATGGACATGTATCCGCTGCTCGATATGATTATCGACGACATGCCCGCGCCCGAGGTTGACGAGAACGCCCCGCTGGCCATGCAGTGCGTGACCATCGACCACTCCAACTTCGTTGGCCGTATCGGCATCGGCCGCGTGTACTCCGGCACCATCCATCAGGGCGACCAGATCCTGGTTGTCAAGAACGACGGCTCCAGCGCCACCGCTACCGTCAAGCAGCTCTTTACCTTCGACTACCTGGGCCGCACCGAGTGCCAGGAAGTCGGTGCCGGCGATATCGCTGCTGTCGTGGGTATCGACCGCACCGATATCGGCGATGTCTACACCGACCCCGAGAACCCCGTCGAGCTCGAGCCCATCGAGATCGACCCGCCGACCCTGTCCATCGTCTTTGAGGCTTCGACCTCCCCGCTCGTCGGCCGCGATGGCGACATCGTGGGCGCCCGTCAGCTCAAGGAGCGCCTGTTCAACGAGGCCGAGAACAACGTGACCATGAAGATCGAGGAGCTCGAGGACAAGAGCGGCGTCGAGGTCTCGGGTCGCGGCATTCTGCACCTGTCCGTCCTGATGGAGTCCATGCGCCGCGAGGGCTTTGAGTTCCAGGTCGGCCGTCCCCGCGTTCTGTTTAAGAAGGACGAGAACGGCAACAAGATGGAGCCTGTCGAGCAGGCCGTCGTCGAGTGCCCGGACGAGTACTCGGGCAAGGTCGTTGAGGTCTTCGGTACCTCCGGCGGCATCATGACGAGCATGGACACCTCGGGCATCGTGACGCACCTCGAGTTTAAGATCCCGACCCGCGGCATCATGGGTCTTAAGAACCGCATCATGAATGTCACCCACGGCGAGGGTGTGTTCTACCACACCTTCCTGGAGTACGGTCCCTACGCCGGCGAGATCGGCAACCGTCAGAACGGCGCCATGATCTCCATGACCACCGAGAAGGCCGTTGCCTACGCTCTGGGTACGCTGCAGGAGCGCGGCCAGCTGTTTGTTGAGCCGGGCACCGAGTGCTACGAGGGCATGATCGTGGGCGAGCGTAGCAAGGCTGGCGACATGGTCGTCAACATCGCCCGCACCAAGAACCTGGGCAACCAGCGTTCCTCGACCTCCGATATCTCCGTCCAGCTGGTGCCGCCCCGCACCTTCTCGCTGGAGGAGGCGCTGGAGTACATCGCCGACGACGAGCTGGTCGAGATCACTCCCAAGAACATCCGCCTGCGTAAGCGTCTGCTCAACGCCACCGACCGCAAGAAGGCTGCTGTCCGCGCCGGTCAGGTCAACAAATAAGCGCTGGGCTTTATAGCGTCTAACAAGAAAGGGCGTCGACCGCGATGGTCGGCGCCCTTTTTGGTGCAAGGGGGACAGGTTCGCTTGCACCACCACAAAGGTGCCTGTCCCCTTTGTGGTGGTTGGCGGCTAGGCGGTGGGGAGTTCCGGCGTATTAGCCGGCTGTTGCGACTTGAGGTGAGCGTTGCGCCAGATGATCTGGATAACATAGCCGAGCGTGAAGACAAAGGCCACGCCGCTGATGAAATCGCCTACGAGGGGGATTGCCGTAAGCGCGCCCGCGGCCACGCCGCCCGCGGCTGCCATGGCGTAGCGGTTCTGGTTGTGTCCGACCATGCGGGCGATCGCGCACCCCGCAAAGGCGCTCGACACCAACGCGATGCCAATAACACCGCACATGAGGGCTCCGGCAAGCGACAGACCAGCGATAGAGATAATTAGCAGTAGGACGGCGGGGACGATAGCAATCGTGCCCAGAAGACCGCTCACCCACAGGGGCATGGGGCGCTGGTGGAGCATGCCGGCGGCGCTGGCGGTTGCGCGCGGAAAGACGAGTTCGAGCAGTAGGGCGACAAAGCAGGTGGAAAGCGCCGCGGCGACGATACCGCCGATGACATCGTTAACGGTGGAAGTATCTTCGTTCTCGGTGCGGTCGATCTTGAGCGCACCGACCTCGGCTCCCGCGGCGCGCTCGGGGTCCTCGGAGACGTGCGCGTTCACGGTGCCGGTGATGTGGGCGTTCTTGCCCAGGATGAGCTTATCGGCCCAAACCTCGACATCGCCCTCGACGGTGCCATCGATAGTCACCGTATCGCCCGCAAGCGCTGCCGACTTGGTAGAGCCGCGCAGGGCAACCGTCTCGCCTATCGCATAGAAACAGTTGGCGGTGCTGTCGGAATTGAGCACGACATGCTGGCCGGCAACGGTCACGCTGCCATCAACCGTAGTCTTGGCAATGTCGATGGTGCGCGCCGCCAAGCGGACGGCGCCGCCCACCGTGCAGTCGCGGATGGAGAGGCTCTCGCCTGCTGCAATTATGTCGCGGCCGATGGACGCATCGTCCAAGTTGAGGGCCTGACCTGCCCAGTACAGGTCACCTTCGACGCCGGACGAATTGGCGTCATTGTCGGTCGCAAGTACGTTGCCTGCGGTGTCTGTGCCGGCGAACGACGCCGTGGGAAGCGCGGTGATCGCCAGCGCGATGAGTGCGAATAGGATGGTGATGCGGCCCCACGCTTTACAGCGCTGGGTCGACGGGAATTGATTGCGGGACATAGTGAATCCTTCGTCAGATGCTCGATATGCACTTAACAGGGTACCCAACGCGCGGGCGCTCTAAAAGAACCTCTCGGTTGCATTTCGAAGGATGAGCCCGCGCTACCTACTTTTTGCGATGCAAAAAGCGCGCGATGTCTTCTTCGGTGGGGCTTTTGATGTCAAAGCGCAGCGAGAGCCAGCGCAGACCCATGGTCACGACAACGCATACGATCAGCGCGGCGACATTGCTCATGATGCCGCTCATAACGAGACACACGTAGCTTGTCGATCCGGCGATGGCCGCGATGGCATAAAAGTTCGTACGCTGGAAAATACCCGGAACCACGCCCATAAAACCATCTCGCAGCATGCCGCCGCCCACCGCGGTAAAAAAGCCCATCATGATGCACACCGCCGGCGCAAAGCCGTAGACCAGCGCCTTGTCTGCGCCGGTTGCCGCATAAATACCCACCGAGATGATATCGAGCAGGGGAATGAGTTTTTCGGGCTTGTCGACGATTGCCGGGAAAATGTAAATGATGGCTGCCGTGGCAATGGAAAGCGGGAGCGCCATCGGTTGGTTGAGGATGTAGACGTTGCCCACCTGCAGCGTCATATCGCGCAAAAGACCGCCGCCCAGGCCACAGACCACGGCGAGCGCAACTGCACCCACCAGGTCGAGTTTGTGCTCGCGCGCAACCAGCACACCCGAGATCGATGCAGCGACAACAGCGAACATCTCGAGCCAAAACGGAATGGCGACCATGGCATCCGAGGCATGTGAGGTAACGGTTACAGCGGCGGCGACGGGCAAGATGGGGTCCTTTGGATCGTGGGTTTAGACAATGCCCGTACATAGTACATGCTTGGCGGGCGTGGCGACCCTATTGCTCGGTAAACGGTCGGGACTGGGCACGGTCATAAGTTCCAAACATGTACATCAGCCTCCAAAGATGTTGAAAAATGTCGGTTTTGGAGGGTGATGTACATGTTTTGGCGCGGGGTGTGCGGGTCGACGTTACTCGGAGGGCGTCTCAATGTCCTTCATGCCCTTCCAGTTGCGGATAAGCGTCTTGCGCAGTTCGTTTTGCTTTCGCTGATACTCGGCATCAGTGCAGCGAGGCATACCGAGGGCTTCGCGAATGCTGTTCATGGCACGGTGAAAGGCGAGCTGGTTCGCAAACTGTGCCGAGGTGAGCGTAACGATTCGATATCCCATTTGGGCGAGCGCGGCCTCTCGTTCCGCGTCCGCTCCCTTGCGTTCGACCTCGTCGTGGAAGCCGCCCTTATATTCGATGCCGAGTTCCTTGCGCTTATAGGTAATGAGGGCATCGATTTTGAGTGTTCGGGCTTTTGTGCAATGCCAGAGACGTTGAGGGATCTCGAGTGGTTGGTTGAGCTCGATACCTCGAATGCCAACGCCGCCTTCGCTCGCTGGGAGCGAAAGGGCAATTGCCGATGCAGTCTCCATGGGCGAGGCCGAGTGGTCGTAGATGTGTCTGAGCGCGAGACGTGCGCGCGTGGCGCCGGGTTTGCCAGGGTGCCGATCGAGTAGCTCGACAATTTCGTCCTTGGAGGTGGTTGCTGATTGCTCGGTATAAGGGTCAGAGGGATTGGGGCCCATGCGATAGTTGCCGCAAACTTCGTAGCCATACTCGAGGTATTCGATCCTATCCATCCATTCGGCAGCGAGCACGAAGGTGAAGGCTTCGTCGGTGATAAAAATGCCGGGCGTCAACTCGTCAATGTGGTTGTAGGGTAGGTTTTGGCCGAGAACATGGCAAGTGACACCGTTGGTGCGAATTCGCTCGAAAGCAAATACTACGGAGATGTCGATAGTCTTGAGCATATCGGGCGGAATGCCGCAGTCGGTGAGGGCCTGTCGTATGCGAGCGATGCGTTGCTGGGTGGAGAGGCCCCGCGCACCTATCTGGTAGTCGCGTTGTGCGACGGCTTGCACCAAGTCCCACGGAGCATGATGGACAAGCCACGCAGTTTTATGCGAAACGAGAACAGGGGTATCCATTGGGGCCTCTCACTCTGAGTCGATACCCAACTCTTATGTCCGTTGAGGTGGGGAAATATACCGGATGCGAGTAAGTCGACTCGTGCACAGTGTGTGTCATATGCAAACGTGTACATCACCCTCCAAAAACGACATTTTTTGACATCTTTGGAGGGTGGTGTACGCGTTTGAGATTTGGGCTGGAATCGACCGCGATGGGGGCGTGGCTGAATAGGAGGGATGTCCAAATTTTGAGCGGAGCTCAAAATTTATTCGGTCGGCTTGCGCCGACCGCGCTGCGCTAAAAACGCGCCAACGGCGCGTTTTCTTTACGCTCCGCGCCCTGGCGGGTTCGAATCCCTCCTCCTCCGCCGAATTTGCTTGTAAGGGACTCAAAACAAAAAAGCTCCCATTCCTGGGAGCTTTCTCAACCAAAATGGCGGAGGAGGAGGGATTCGAACCCTCGTGACCTTATACAGGCCAAACGGTTTTCGAGACCGCCGCATTCAACCACTCTGCCACCCCTCCGCGTGGGGTAAAAACAAAGCAGGCACTAAGGCCTGCTTTGGAATTAACTGGCGGAGAGTCAGGGATTTGAACCCTGGAGACGCTTTTGACGCCTACACGATTTCCAATCGTGCTCCTTCGGCCACTCGGACAACTCTCCGTTAAATGCGAAAGTCAGTATACACGAGGAATCGAAAAGTGCAAACAGAAAACTTGGCATTTTTTAAACCGCTCGCTCCGCACCCGTATCCGGCATGTGCCAGATGAGTACTAAAAAAGCATCCTGACCAGCCAGATCCCGCTCGATGATCTGTTCAAAATAGGTATTCATGAATGACGTGGCAGCGAATTTAAAATTTTTGAGGTAATCGATCGAACCGGTGGTATGCATTTCGCGACCACAACCCTGCAATCGGGGACCTGCGGTTTGACTCAGGTTGTCCTCGCCGCAGCGTATCTTGCTATCGAATTCGTCAAGCTCTTGGTCAGCATTTGGTTGGAAGACGCATGAAGTGCCGTGTGAGTATGGACATATGTGGAGGTCATGAGGTTGTAGCTGCACATTCTTGCAGCCTGGGAGGTTGAAAGATATTATTACCAAGTCTTTTCCTGCTTCAGGCGCACCTTCACGACCTGAAGCCACATTTGCCCAGAGGAGGTGACAATATGAAGGCTTATGAACTGCTGTTCTTTGTTGACCCGTCGCTCGACCCCGAGACTCGTCTCGCTGTTATGAAGCGTATCGATACCACGATCGCTGAGGGCGCTGGCAAGGTCGACTCCGTTGACGAGTGGGGCAAGCGCAAGCTCGCCTACGAGATCAACGACCTCACCGATGGTGACTACACCCTCATCAACTTCCACGCAGATCCTACCCAGATCGCCGAGCTTGATCGCGTCCTGCGCATCACCGATGCTGTGGTCCGCCACATGATCGTCCGTCGCGACGACCAGGAGTAAGACTGTCGTTTTGGACTGGGCTTGTGCCCCAAGAGGAAGTAGTGAGTTATGAGCATCAATCGAGTGAACATCACCGGTAACCTCACGCGTGATCCCGAGCTGCGCGCCACCGCCGGCGGAACCCAGGTTCTGTCCTTTGGCGTCGCCGTGAACGATCGTCGCCGCAACCCGCAGACTGGCGAGTGGGAGGACTATCCCAACTTTGTCGACTGCACTATGTTCGGCACGCGCGCCGAGGCCGTGAGCCGTTTCCTGGCAAAGGGAAACAAGGTCGCGATCGAGGGCAAGCTGCGCTACAGCTCTTGGGAGCGCGACGGCCAGCGCCGGAGCAAGCTTGAGGTCATCGTCGATGAGATCGAGTTTATGAGCTCCCGTGGTGGCCAGGGTGGCTACGATCAGGGCGGTTACGCCCCCGCAGCCCCCGCGCCCGCAGCACGTCCTGCCGCACCGGTGGCTACGCCGCCCGCGGTCGACGTCTACGATGAGGACATCCCGTTTTAAGGGCTGTTCACCTATTTTTGAGTGAGAGGCGGCTTCGGTTCGCCGAAGTTGCCAAACGAAAGGTATTTTGACATGGCTAATGATTTTTCTGCACGTCAGCCGCGTCGTAAGTACTGCCAGTTCTGCAAGGAGAACACTGAGTTCATCGACTATAAGGACACTCAGCTTCTCCGTAAGTACATGACCGACCGTGGCAAGATCAAGCCCCGTCGCGTCACTGGCGCTTGCACGCAGCATCAGCATGACATCGCCAACGCCATCAAGCGCGCCCGCGAGATGGCTCTCCTGCCGTACACCGTCCCCGTGGTTTCCTCTCGTGGCAACCGCGACCGCGGCTAAGAAGGGAGACGCATCATGAAGGTTATTCTTCTCGATGAGATCAAGGGCAAGGGCGGCGAGGGTGACGTCGTAGAGGTCGCTCAGGGTTACGCTGAGAACTTCCTGTTCCCCAAGAAGCTCGCTGTTGCCGCCACCAAGGGCAACCTCAAGCAGCTTGACGAGCGTCGCAACAACATCGCCAAGCGCGAGGCCGTCCGTCTGGCTACCGCCAACGAGACCAAGGCTGCCTTCGAGGGCAAGACGGTCACCGTTGACGTCAAGGTCGGCGACGAGGGCATCCTCTTTGGCTCCGTTACCGCCGCTATGATCGCTGACGCCATCAAGGCTCAGCTCGGTATGGACATCGACCGCAAGCGCGTCGAGCTCGGTAAGCCCATCAAGGTTGCCGGTGCCCACACCGTTGCCATCTCGCTGTACCGCGAGATCAAGGCCGAGGTTGTCGTTCTCGTTGGCGTTACCGCCGAGGAGCTCGCTGCCGAGGCTGAGGCTGAGGAGGCCGCTGAGGTCGCCGAGGCCGAGACCGCCGAGGTCGAGACTGAGGCTGCTGCCGAGTAGCATTTGCTGCAACGCAACAATCTTGTTCTAAGAAGGGCGCTCTGGGAGACCAGGGCGCCCTTTTGTTTTCTACGCTCAGCGAGCGTCATGGCAGGCGTTGCGTCGAAGTCCTATACACGGGACCGTTCATCCGTTTCGTTCGGTGATGATTGCCGGGGCGCGGCCCGTTTTGGGACTGTGGCTGATACTATGGATGCTCGCAAGCGATATGAATGAGGATGCTCATGGCATATGATGAAAGGGAGACGGGGCTGACGGTCGAGGACCGTGGCTCCAAGTTGGGTCTCCCTCAAAACCAAGATGCAGAGGCCAATGTACTGGCCGCCATGCTGCTGTCGCCCGAGGTGGTCGAGGAGGCCCAGGTCGAGCTGCAGCCCGATGACTTCTACCGGCCCATTCATAAGACCATCTACACCGCGATGGTCGATATGTACAACAGCCGCATTCCCATCGACTCTATCTCGCTGATCGATTACCTGCGCAGCATCAACAAGCTTGATGCCGTGGGCGGCGAGGCCTACATTTTGGAGCTGATGGGTCAGACCCTGTCGCTCGTGAACTGGCAGCACCATGCCGCCATCGTCCGTCGCGACTCGATGCTACGCGAGCTGATCGGTGCCACCAACGAGATCAACGCACTGGCCTATAACGCCCCTACCGACACCAAAGAGGTCGTGGAGCTGGCCGAGAGCAAGCTGCTCAAGGTCACGGCGCGCGAGGTCAAGTCGAGCTATAAGACACTGACCGAGTTTATGGTCGAGGCCTATAACGAGGCCGAGGAAGTGTGTAAGGCCGGCGGACAGGCCGCGGGCGTGCCCACCGGCTTCCCGTCGCTCGACCGCATGCTTATGGGTTTCCGCGAGGGCCAGCTCATCATTATCGGCGCCCGCCCTGCCGTGGGTAAGACGTCGTTCGCTCTGAACCTGGCGCTGAATGCCGCCGCTGCGGGCTATACCGTTGGCTTCTTTTCGCTGGAGATGTCGGGCAAGGAAATTGCCCAGCGCCTGATTTGCGCCTACGCCATGATTTCGATCAGCGACTTCCGTACGGGCCGCATTAGCCCCGAGCAGTGGGCCAATATCAACGAGGCCACGCAGACTTTGTCTAAGCTCGACATTCTGATTGACGATACGCCCGGCACCACGGTGACCGAGATCCGCGCCAAGAGCCGCCGCATGCTTCACAACAAGGAGAAGGCCATCATTATCCTGGACTACCTGCAGCTGGTGAGTCCTCCGCCGGGGCGTCGCTCCGAGAGCCGTACCGTCGAGGTCTCCGAGATGTCGCGTGGTTTAAAGATCATGGCCAAGGAGCTCAAGATTCCGTTGATCGCGCTGTCGCAGCTGTCGCGTCAGGTCGAGTCCCGTACCGGCAAACGCCCGCAGCTTTCCGACCTGCGTGAATCGGGCTCCATCGAGCAGGACGCCGACATCGTTATGTTCTTGGACCGCTCCGCCGACGAGGCCGAGGCCTCGCGTGACGATCGACCCGACGAGGGCGTTACGCGTATCGTCGTGGCCAAGAACCGTTCGGGCCCGATCGGTGACGTCGACCTGATGTTCCTGCCGGCATCCACCAAGTTCTATGAGCTTGATGGGGCGCATACCGAGGAGTAGGACAGGCGCCCGTTGCACGGGTATACTGGGAATGTTTTGTGCTTCTGCGTGCCGGCGTGGCGCGTAGACAGTCCATGAATGTAAGGAGTAAACATGCCGTCAACCGTTTTGGTCGGTGCCCAGTGGGGCGATGAGGGCAAGGGTAAGATTTGCGACCTGGTCGCCGGCGACTTCGATGCCGTCGTGCGCTATTCGGGCGGTAATAACGCCGGCCACACCATCGTCGTCAACGGCAAGAAGTACGGCCTGCACCAGGTGCCCTCCGGCATCATGTATTCCGACCATGTGTCGGTGATCGGTAACGGCTGCGTCGTCAACCCCAAGGTTGTCCTTGAGGAGATTGACATGTTCGAGGCCGACGGCATCACCACCAAGAACCTCAAGATCAGTGGCAACGCGCACATCATCATGCCGTACCACATCGATCTGGATGGTGCTTTTGAGCAGAAGCTCGGCAAGAAGAACATCGGTACCACCAAGCGCGGCATCGGTCCGTGCTACCAGGACAAGATGGCCCGCATCGGCCTGCGCATGCAGGACATGCTGGACGAGGCGCTGTTCCGCGACAAGCTGGAGACTGCTCTTGCCCGCGTGAATCCCGAGCTCGAGCTCATCTACCACCTGCCCACCTACACCGTGGACCAGATCTGCGACGAGTACCTGCCCATGGCCGAGCGCCTGCGCCCCTACATCACCGAGACGAGCCTGCTGCTCAACAACATGATCGATGAGGGCAAGGACCTGCTGTTCGAGGGTGCCCAGGCGACGCTGCTCGACATCGATCACGGCACCTATCCGTACGTGACGTCTTCCAATTGCACCGCCGGCGGCGCCATCACCGGCTCCGGCGTCGGTATGAAGAATGTCGACCGCGTGCTGGGCGTCATGAAGGCCTATATCACCCGCGTCGGTTCGGGCCCCATGCCCACCGAGCTTTCCTATGAGTCCGAGGCCGGCCACACGCTGACCGAGGAGGGCCACGAGTACGGCGTGACCACCGGTCGCCGTCGTCGTTGCGGCTGGTTTGACGGCCCTATCGCCAACTATGCCTCGCGCGTCAACGGCCTCACCGACATCGCCATGACCAAGCTCGACGTGCTTTCGGCCTTCGACACCATTAAGGTATGCGTTGCCTATGACGTCGATGGCGAGCGTTACACGAGCGTGCCTGAGCACCAGGTGCGCTTTGAGCATGCCAAACCCATCTACGAGGAGCTCCCGGGCTGGAAGTGCGATATCACCGGTTGCCGCAGCTTTGACGAGCTGCCGCAGGAGGCTCAGGACTACGTGGCGTTTATCGAGGATCTGGCACACACCCGCGTGACGTTCATTGGCGTCGGCGCCGATCGCGAGCAGATCATCAACCGATTCTGGAAGTAATCGGCACTATTCGGTTATTGCGATATACCCCTTTGCAGCCCAAGCGGGCGGCCGAGGGGTATATTTGCTTTGTAATGGGTCCGCATGGTTGGCGGGCCGTTCATCCATAGAGGAGGCACCCTTGAAGGCGGACACTCAAACCATCGACATCCTGTTGTTGGGCAGCGGCGGCCGCGAGCATGCTCTGGCAGCTAAGCTCGCAGCATCACCGCGCGCCGGCAAGCTCTACATTGCGCCGGGTAACGGCGGCACCGCGAGCTGCGGCGAGAACGTGGTTCTCGACGATTGCGATCCTGCGGCCGTGGCGGCGTTTGCCCAGAGCCACGGATGCGGACTTGTGGTAATTGGCCCCGAGGCTCCGCTCGTGGCGGGCGTAGCCGATGCCGTGCGCGCGGCGGGCATTCCCTGCTTTGGCCCGGGTGCCGAGGGCGCTCAGATGGAGGGCTCCAAGCTGTTCTCCAAGCAGCTCATGGAGCGTGCCGGCATTCCGACGGCCGCCTACGGCTCGTTTACTGACGAGGCTTCGGCTCTTGCCTATGTGCGCGAGCAGGGTGCCCCGCTGGTCGTGAAGGCTGACGGCCTGGCCGCGGGCAAGGGCGTTATCGTGGCGACTGAGCTTGCGCAGGCCGAGGAAGCCGTGCGCGAGTGCTTTGGCGGCACCTTTGGCGATGCCGGCAACACCGTTGTCATTGAGGAAATGCTGGTTGGCCCCGAGTGCTCGCTGCTGGCCTTTACCGACGGCAAGACCGTGCGTCCTATGGCCACCTCGCAGGATCACAAGCGTGCGCTCGAGGGCGACCTTGGCCCCAACACCGGCGGCATGGGCGTTTACAGCCCGGTGCCCATCGTGACCGACGAGGAGCACGCCACGATGGTGGCGGTCATGGAGCAGACCGTGGCCGAGCTTGTCGCCGAGGGCATCGACTACCGCGGCTGCCTGTACGGAGGCTTTATGCTCACCCCCGCCGGCCCCAAGGTGCTGGAGTTCAACGCCCGCTTTGGCGACCCTGAGACGCAGGTCGTGCTGCCGCGCCTCAAGAACGACCTGGTCGAGGTCATGCTGGCTTGTGCCAACTGCGAGCTCGATCAGATTGAGCTCGATTGGCGTGACGAGTGGGCCGTGGCTGTTGTCCTGACGAGCGCGGGCTACCCCGGCAGCTACGAGAAGGGCAAAGTCATCACCGGCATCGCCGACGCCGAGGCCATGGAGAACGTGACCGTGTACCATGCCGGCACCGCCGTGGTGGATGGCCAGCTCGTGACCAACGGCGGCCGTGTGCTTGCCGTGACCGCGCTGGGCGACACGTTCGAGAACGCCCGCAACCTTGCCTACGAGGCTTGCGAGAAGATTGATTTTGAGGGCAAGACCCTGCGTCATGACATCGGTCTGCGCGCGCTGCGTGGCCGCGACGCCTGGGATGCCTAAAGTCCGAGAGGAATGAGACGGATGGACGAGAAGAACGAAGAGCTCGTGGACGCGCAGATCGTCGAAGAGGGCAGCCGCATGTATGGGCACGCCGAGGGCGAGCCTGGTGGCGAGGTCGCTGACGAGCCGTCGCTGGTGCTGGGCGACGACGACCCGCACGATGCCGAGCTGCACGAGAAGATTCTTTCGGAGGAGTGTGCCTGGAAGGGCAAGATCCTCGACGTCCACCGTCTTGAGGTTGAGCTGCCCAACGGTCACCGCAGCGCCCGCGATATCGTTCGCCATCCGGGTGCGGCGGCCGTTGTGGCACTGACCGAGAGCGGCAAGATTGTACTGGTGCGTCAGTACCGCACCGCCATCGACCGCGTGACGGTCGAGATTCCCGCCGGCAAGCTCGATCCAGGCGAGGACCCGCTCGATTGCGCCAAGCGCGAGCTGCATGAGGAGACGGGCTTTAGGGCCGGTCGCATTCGCTTTTTGACGTCGATTGTCACGTCCTGCGGCTTCTGTGACGAGATCATTCACATCTACTTGGCTACCAAGCTCGAGTTTGATGCGCCCAACCCCGATGATGACGAGTTTGTCAACGTGGACCTGGTGCCGCTGCACGAGCTGATCGACGCCGTACTCGACGGCAAGATCGAAGACGCCAAGACCGTTGTGGGTGCCTTGGCTTGCGATAGCATCGCACACAGGCTGGGCGGAACTGAGCTTTAAAAGCGAGGGCGACCCTGGGGCAAACACTACTGATTATTTTGCCCCAGGGTCTTACGTTATTGTTTTATCTCCGAGGACTGCATGTTTAGAAGGTTTTTGTCTTATTACAAGCCCCAGATGGGGCTTTTTGTTGCTGATACTGTTTGCGCTCTGGTGCTTGCCGCCATTGACCTTGCGTTCCCCATTATCCTGCGCAATTTGACCGGTGGGCTATTTACTCAGGGTCAGGCTGCCATTATGCAGGCGCTCGGCATGATCGCGGTGGGCTTGGTGCTGATGTATGCCGTCCGCTGCGCCTGCCGCTATTTTGTGAGCTATTGGGGTCACGTGATGGGCGCGCGCATGGAGTCCAAAATGCGCGAGGACCTGTTTGACCAGTATGAGCGCTTTAGCTTTGCGTACTTTGACCGCAACAGCTCGGGCGACATGATGAGCCGCGTGGTCAACGACCTGTTCGATATCTGCGAGGCGGCGCACCACGTGCCCGAGTGGATCATCATCTGCGGCATCGAGATTATCGGCTCGTTTGTGATCCTCTTTACCATCGCCCCAGTGCTGGCGCTCGCCATGGCCGTGGTGACGGCGGCGTTTGCGGTCATCATGTTTTGGCAGAACATGCGCATGCGCGAGGTCTTTAGCGACAATCGCAAAAAGATCAGCGGCATCAATGCGCAGCTGCAGGATTCGCTGGCGGGCATGCGCGTGGTCAAGAGCTTTGCCAATGAGGAGACCGAACGTTTCAAGTTCCGCGCCTCCAACAATCGCTACCTTTCGTCCAAAGAGAACATGTACCACGCCATGGGCGTCTATACCGCGACGTATGGCCTGCTCTCGGGCGTGCTCTACGTGATCGTGGTGCTGCTCGGCGGCTGGCTGGTGGCTCAGGGACAGCTGCAGGCGGTCGATATGGCGACCTTTGCACTCTATATTTCGCTGTTCTGCACGCCGCTCGAGACACTCGTCAATTCGGCCGAAACGTATCAGAAGGCTATCGCCGGCTTTAAGCGTATGGACGAGGTGCTCTCGACCGCGCCGGATATCCAGGACAAGCCGGGCGCTACGGATCTGCAGGTGACTGCCGGCGCCGTGGAGTATCACGACGTGTGCTTTAACTACGAGGATGTTGAGCTGGGCGAGGGCGATGCCGACGAGCGTACCGTTATCGACCATATGGACCTGTCCATCAAGCCCGGGCAGACCATCGCTTTGGTTGGCCCTTCGGGCGGTGGCAAGTCCACGACCTGTTCGCTGCTGCCGCGCTTTTATGACGTGGCCGCCGGATCCATTAGCATCGACGGCCAGGACGTGCGCGATGTGACGCAGCGGAGCCTGCGTCGCGCCATCGGCCTGGTGCAGCAGGATGTCTATCTGTTTGACGGCACGATTGGCGAGAACATCGCCTACGGCAAGCCGGGCGCTACGGCGGAAGAGATCGCCGAGGCCGCCCGTCGCGCCAACATCGATGCCTTTATCGAGTCGCTTCCACAGGGCTATGACACGGTCGTGGGCGAGCGCGGCAGCCGTCTTTCGGGCGGACAGAAACAGCGCGTTGCCATCGCGCGTGTGTTTCTCAAGAATCCCAAAATCTTGATCTTGGACGAGGCGACGAGTGCTTTGGATAACGAGAGCGAGGAGGCAGTCCAGGAGTCGCTCGAAGAGCTGGCACGCGGCCGCACCACGATTATCATCGCCCACCGTCTCTCGACCATTAAACATGCCGATGAGATTGCGACCGTTGAGCATGGTCGCGTTGTGGAACGTGGCACGCATGAACAGCTTCTCGCCCGTGGCGGCACCTATGCCCGTTACTATCGAATGCAGTTCGAAGGTGCGCGTGCGCACGAGCTCGACTGATTGATATGACAGGAAGTTTATGGCTGACAAGAACCCTTTGACTCCGGAAGAAGTGACGGAGTTATTCTCCGAAATCGATGCATCCGGTGTCTTGGATCCCACGCTTGCCAAAAAGCGAACCGAGCGCATGCGTGAGAAGGAGGCTGCGGCCAAGCGCGGTGACAAAGCTGCGCTAGCGCAGCTGCGCAGCGAGGACCGCGCGAGCCAGGCAAAACATATCGACCCGCTGTCCGAGGACGATCCTTCGGGCTCGCAGGTGAGCCATACCATTACGAAGACCGCGATGGCCGTGGTCATCGGTATTTTGGTGCTGATCGTGGGCATGCAGATTGGCTACGGCGTGATGCGCCGTCTGAATACCGCCAATCTGTCCGAGAGCGTTTCGGTCGATACCGTTTCGACGGCGCTGAAGGGCGGCCTTGAGTGGGGCAACGGCTTTACGCAGTTCCCGCTCGACTTTACCGTCGATGAAGCCGATGAGCGTACGGGCACGGTCGAGGTGACGGTGTTGGACACATCGTCTGCCAACGAGCTCGAGCTGCTGTCCAACGGGCAGATTCAGGCCGCTGCGCTTGCGACCAACGCGCTGCTCAACGATAAGATCGACCGCGTGGTGTATAACGTTCACGCCTATATCGACGAGGATAGCAACATTCAGCACGATTCCTTCTTTGGCATGTTTCCCGCGCGGGGTCATCAGAGCGCCATTTTGACGTTTGTGTGGACCAAGAGCTCATCCAACGCCACGAGTATCGACTGGAAGATGCGCATCGTAAGCATGGACGACACCATTGCCGAGCGCATTCAAAAACAGGTGAACTCGGTTTCGTCGCTGATCGAGGACCCGGTGGTGAGCCAGACCAAGATTGACGAGGAAAAGGCCGAACGTGACCTGGAGCATCGTCTGCATGGCCGCGAGATTTTCCGCGGCGGCAAGCCCGATCGCTCACCGTCCGATCTGCTGGAACAGGACAAGCAAAAGTAAGAGGCCATTATCCCGCGTGAGCCACAAGCCCACGCGGGATAATTTTTCTGGGACGGGGATTAAATAATCATTATGCATAGAAAGTCATAATTATCATTTCGTAAACATTTCGATGAAATTAACGCCATGAGGCATGCTTGCGGTTACAATACCGCGAGGCCTAACTACACACCTTTAAGCCGGTCCTGTGAGACCGGGAAGGAGAATTATGGCGAACAACCATACCGCGGGCGCTGCCGCCCGCACCTTCGCGCCCAGCGAGCTTTGCCAGCGTATGCTGGCCAAAACCAGCAAGGGCACCTGCGGTCCCTGTATCCTGTATCTTGAGGATGGGACCATTTTTTATGGACGTGTATGCGGCGCCGCGGGCACCGCGACCGGCGAAGTCTGCTTCAACACCTCGCTCGAGGGCTACTTTGAGGTCATGACCGACCCGAGTTATGCCGGCCAAATTGTAACCATGACCTATCCGCAGATCGGCAATTACGGTATCGACGAGACCGATGTCCAGTCGGCCTTCCCCGGCGACGCCGTGCGCCCTGCGAGCGCTCCGGCTATGCGCGGCATGATCGTTCGCGATATGTGCGCCACGCCTTCTAACTGGCGCTCGGCCGTCAGCGTGCCGGAGTACCTGCGCGCTCACGGCATCGTCGCTATCGAGGGTATCGACACCCGCGCTCTGGTGCGCCATCTGCGCGACAATGGTTCCAAGATGGGCATTATCTCGACCGAGATCTTCGACGTCGACGAGCTTGCCGAGCGCTTGTCCGCTGCGCCCACGCTGGTAGGCGAGAACCTGGTCAAGACCGTAAGTTGCCCCGCGCCTCACGAGTTTGTGGCCGCCGACCTGCCTGCCACGCATGACTTTGCGCTTGCGGCTGCCGCTCCTGCCCGTCACAAAGTGGTCGCCTACGACTGCGGTGTGAAGCGCGGTATTCTGGAGGGCCTGGTCCGTGCCGGCTGCGATCTCACCGTCGTGCCGTGGGATACGCCCGCCCAGCAGGTGCTCGACATGAATCCCGATGGCGTCTTTTTGTCCAACGGCCCCGGCGACCCCGATGCCGTGGTGGAGACCTATGAGCAGGTACAGCAGCTGATCGGCAAGGTGCCGGTCTTTGGCATTTGCCTCGGTCACCAGATGATCAGCCTGGCCTGCGGCGCCCAAATGGAAAAGCTTAAATTCGGTCACCGTGGCGGTAACCAGCCGGTTATGAATCTGGTGAGCCGTCGCGTGGAGATCACCGCGCAAAACCACGGCTTTGGCCTGCTGTTCCCCAGTCTGGGCAAACTGATTCCGGAGCTTTCCGGCGGCGAAACCGAGCATGCGGCCGACGGTGACCTGCGCGCCTGGGTGCGTCGCGGCATCGCGCCGGTCGTGATGAACGAGCGCTTTGGTCGCATTCGCCTGACACATGTGAACCTCAACGACGGCACCGCCGAGGGCATCCAGCTGCTCGACGCCCCGTGTTTCTCGGTCCAGTACCACCCCGAGGCTTCGCCTGGCCCCACCGATGCCCACTATCTCTTTACCGCCTTTACGCGACTCATGGACGGCGAGGAGAACTACCTGGACATCGACACCGCGAAGGACCGCCTCGCCGGCTGGAATTTCGCCGAGTCCGAGAACGCTGCGACCGAGGAGAACTAACATGCCGAAACGTACTGACATCAAGCGCATCCTCGTTATTGGTTCGGGCCCCATCGTCATTGGCCAGGCCTGCGAGTTCGATTACTCCGGCGCCCAGGCCTGCAAGGTGCTCAAGGAGGATGGCTTTGAGGTCATCCTGGTCAACTCCAACCCGGCGACCATCATGACCGACCCGGGCCTTGCCGACCGCACCTATGTCGAGCCCATCACCGCCGAATTTATCGAGCGCGTGATCAAGAAGGAGCGCCCGGACGCGCTGCTGCCCACGCTGGGCGGCCAGACCGGTCTGAACGCCGCTGTCGAGCTGGCAAAGGACGGCACGCTCGACAAGTACGGCGTCGAGATGATCGGCTGCGACCTGGCCGCTATCGAGCGCGGCGAGGACCGCAAACTCTTTAACGAGGCCATGGCCGAGATCGGCCTGGAGGTCGCGCGCTCGGGCTATGCCTACAGCGTGGCCGACGCCGAGGCTATCGCCGAGCGCGTGGGATATCCCTGCGTACTGCGCCCGAGCTTTACCCTCGGTGGCGCCGGCGGCGGCATCGCGCATACCCACGAGGAGCTCGTCTCCATCGTGAGCCAGGGCCTTGAGCTCTCGCCTGCCCATGAGGTGCTGGTCGAGGAGTCCATCGAGGGTTGGAAAGAGTATGAGATGGAGGTCATGCGCGACCACGCCGGCAACGGCATCATCGTGTGCTCCATCGAGAACCTCGACCCCATGGGCGTGCACACCGGCGACTCCATCACCGTGGCGCCAGCGCAGACCCTCTCCGACCTTGAGTACCAGCGCATGCGTGTCGCGTCGCTCGCCATTCTGGAGAAGATTGGCGTCGAGACCGGCGGCTCCAACGTGCAGTTTGCCGTGAACCCCCAGACCGGCCGTCTGATCGTCATCGAGATGAACCCGCGCGTGAGCCGTTCGTCCGCACTGGCCTCCAAGGCCACGGGCTTCCCCATCGCCAAGGCCGCCGCTCGCCTGGCCGTGGGCTACACGCTCGACGAGATCGTCAACGACATCACCAAGGCAACGCCCGCCTGCTTTGAGCCCACGATCGACTACTGTGTGGTCAAGGTGCCGCGCTTTGCCTTCGAGAAGTTTAAGGGTACCGACCCCACGCTCACCACGCGCATGAAGGCCGTGGGCGAGATTATGGCGATCGGCCGCACCTTTGAGGAGGCCTTCGGCAAGGCCATGCGCTCACTGGAGGACGGTCACCAGGGCATCTGCGCCGGTGGCAAGGAGGGTGCCGACAAGCTGAGCGACGATGAGCTCGCTCAGGCCGTGGCAACCCCGACCGAGCACCGCATCTTCTTTGTGGTCGAGGCCCTGCGCCGTGGCTGGGACATCGCCCACATCCATGCCATCTGCGGTATCGATCCGTGGTACCTCAACCGTATCAACGACATGGTGCAGGTCCAGGAGAGCATCCGCGGCCTGCGTGTGGAGGATATCGACGCCGACGCGATGCGCCTGCTCAAGCAGTACGGCACGAGCGACGCCGAGATTGCCGCGCTGACCGGCTCGGACGAGCGCTTTGTGCGCGCCTATCGCAAGGGTCTGGGCGTGGTTCCCAGCATGAAGACGGTCGATACCTGCGCTGCGGAGTTTTCGAGCGCCACGGAGTACCACTACAAGACGTACGAGAACATCTACCGCACGAGCCCGGATGCCAAGAAGTGCGTGGCTCCCGACGAGACCACGCCGGCGGACAAGCCCAAGGCGATGATCCTGGGCGCCGGCCCCAACCGCATTGGCCAGGGTATCGAGTTCGATTACTGCTGTGTGCACGCGAGCTACGCGCTGGCGGCCCGCGGCTTCGAGACCATCATGGTCAACTGCAATCCCGAGACCGTCTCGACCGACTATGACACGTCCGACCGTCTGTACTTTGAGCCGCTCACCTACGAGGACGTCATGGACGTTATCGATGTCGAGCGCCCCGACGGCGTCGTGGTGACGCTCGGCGGCCAGACCCCGCTTAAACTGGCGCGCATGCTCGAGGAGAGCGGCGTCAACATTATGGGCACAAAGCCCGACGCCATCGACTTTGCCGAGGACCGCGAGCGCTTTGCCGCCCTACTCGACAAGCTGGGCATTATGTACCCGCCGGCGGGTCAGGCCACCTCGTTTGAGGAGGCCGAGGCCGTGGCCGCGCACATCGGCTACCCGCTGCTGGTGCGTCCGAGCTACGTGCTGGGTGGCCGCGGCATGATGATCGCCTACGATGCCGGGCATCTACGCGATTACATGGCCGAGGCTGCGCGCATTAGCCCCGACTACCCGGTGTACCTCGACCGCTTCCTGGAGGGTGCGATTGAGTCCGATGTCGATGCCCTGTGCGACGGCGAAGAGGTCTACATCGGCGGCATCCTGGAGCATATTGAGGAGGCCGGTATTCACTCCGGCGACTCTGCGACCTGCATTCCGCCGTTTAGCTTTAGCGAGAGCCTGCAGGCGAAGCTCCGCGAGACCACGCGCCGCATCGCGATGGCGCTGGGCGTACGCGGCCTGGTCAACGTGCAGTATGCCATCAAGGGTGAGACCGTCTACGTGATCGAGGCCAACCCGCGTGCCAGCCGTACCGTGCCGTTTATCTCCAAGGCCACCGGCGTGCCGCTGGCCAAGTGCGCGGCGCGTATCATGGCGGGCGATTCCATCGCGAGCTTGGGCCTGCCGAGCGATGAGCGTCAGCTGGACTGGTTCTGCATGAAGGAAGCCGTTATGCCCTGGGGCCGTTTCCCGGGCGCCGACGTCATCCTGGGGCCCGAGATGAAGTCGACGGGCGAGGTCATGGGTATCGCCAAGAGCTATCCCGAGGCATACGCCAAGACGCAGCTGGCGATCGACTACAAGCTGCCCGACCCGAGTTGCGGCAAGGTGTTCATTAGCGTGTGCGACCGCGACAAGCGCCATATCCTTTCGGTCGCCCGTATCCTGCGCTATCTGGGCTTTGACATCTGCTCTACCGAGGGTACGGCGCGCGTGCTGCGTGGAGGCAACGTGACGTGCGAGATCGTGGAGAAGATTAGCGGCCCGCACGACGGCGAGCGCCCCAACATCGGCGACCTCATCGCCGATGGCAAGATCGCGGTGATCATCAACACGCCGTACGGTCCGGGCTCGCGCGGCGACGGCTATCTGCTGCGCACCGAGGCAGTGCGACGCGGTGTGACCTGCGTGACCGCGATGTCTGCCGCCAACACGTACGTGAGTGCCATCGAGGCGGTGCGTGAGGACCAGCAGGGTCACGGCAGCGCCAACGACATGGGCATGGACGTCATCGCCCTGCAGGACCTGCCGCAGCACACGGTGTAATGTGACCTGGTCGGCCGGGGCGGCAGCCGGACACTTTCTCTCGGAAACTGGGCTTCGCGAAGTTTTCCGAGAGAAAGGACCGCCTCCCGCCCCGGCCTACGGTGACTCGGTTGCACCGTGTGCTGCCGAAGGGGCTTTGTGCGATGACTAGGGCTGAATAGAAAATGAGTGTGGGCGCCGTCGTTCGTTTGAACGACGGCGCCCACGTTTTGGATTTATTGGGCTGTGGCGGTGAAGGTTGTTTTGTCGGCGGCGATGTGCACGTGCAGCTTTGCCTGACCGTCGCAGCTGATGAGCACGCCTACCTCGAACGGGGTTCCCGTCTTGTCGTAGGTCGAACGCACGATGCGCATCGCCGCCTTACCGGTGTTCTGTCCCAAAAGACGCGCCTCATGCTTGTCGAGGTTGACTGTCTCGTAGACGGCATCGACGCTTGCGGGCAGGATGCCGGTCTTTTCCGCGATGTAGGCGTAGAGCGAGCCATCCACGTCTTTGCGCGTGAGCTCGGGGCAAAGTGACACGGGGATATAGACGTAGTTGAGCTCCATGGGTTTGTCGTTGGCGAGACGCAGGCGGCGAATCTCCCAGACGGGTGTCCCTTCGGGCACTTTGAGCCCGGAGGCGATGCCGCGGACGGCCGGTATGCTTGAAAAGGCGAGAATCTGCGAGCTCGGAACCCGTCCCGCTTCGCGCATCCGCGCGCTGAAATTCAGGGCCAGGTCGATGCCGGGTGCTGAAGTTTGGGGCTTGATGAACGTGCCCTGGCCGCGCTTGCGCACCACGCGCCCCTCGATGACGAGATCTTGGAAGCAACGGCGCACGGTCGCGCGCGATAACTCCAGCCGCTCACAGATTTCGAGCTCGCGTGGCAGCGGCGTCTTGGTGTCGAACGCCTGGCTGGCGATAAGCAGAGCGATTCGATGTTTAAGCTGGACATAGAGCGGCGTATCACCGCTGCGGTCGAAGGGTTCGGAGGCGAGAAACGAGATCATATCCATGGGGTACCTCCATGTCGTGGGCGTACGTGACATGGTCTGACACTGCGGGGCAAACCGGAGATGCCAGGCCCGATTCTTGCTGGTATGTATGGTGCATAAGGAACATAAAACATTTATCAGGCAATCTACCTGCTATTTTAAAAATAATTAGAAGAAAAAATAATTTAGGCACAAAAATAGTTGCTACCGTTAACCGATGAATAGTTGCCGTTCGCAACTATTTTCTTGTACCGAACATGCCCCGGCGCAACAATAATCTCAGCAAAAAGCAAAGCCGTGCGACACACGGCAGGTCGAGAGGAGACCGCATGCGGTATCTGGTAATGGTCAGTCACGGAACGCTCGCTCCCGGACTGCACAGTGTCCTCAAGATGCTCGGCAATGACGCCCCGAACATCTTGTCGACGAGTCTCGTGGACGGCATGGGCGCTGACGAGTATGTCGAGAACGTCAAGGCGATGCTCGCTCCCGTTACCGCCGATGACGAGGTTGTCCTGCTTGGTGACATCCTGGGCGGATCGCCGCTCACCAATGCCATGAACACGCTGGCCGAGAAGGGTTTGCTCGCCCACACCATTGCCTTCGGCGGTATGAATCTGCCCATGGCTATGACCGCCATGATGGGGCTTGCCACCATGGACCTGGATTCCCTCAAGCAGATGATGCTGCAGGAGGGCAAGAACGGTATGTCCGAGCTCGTTGTCCCGACCGATGACGCCGACGACGAGGACGACGACATCTAGGCAGCGCATCCGCCCAAATTTTCGTGATGGAGCGGGGGTTAAGAGGAAAGACCTCCGGTGATAAAGAAAGGGAGAACGCATGATTTCGTTCATCCGTATTGATGACCGTATGATCCATGGACAGACCGTTACCCGTTGGGCCCTCGAGTATCCCTGCGACGGTCTTATCGCCGTCAACGACGCTGCAGCGTCCAACCCCGTGCTCAAGGAGGCCTACAAGAGTGCCTCGGGCAAGAAGACGTTCGTGTGGACCAAGGAGCACTTCAAGGAGGTCTCCGAGAAGGTTCTCAAGTCCGACACCAAGTACTTCCTGATCACCAAGAACCCGCTCGACATGAAGGAACTTCTCGTCGATTTTGGCTTTAAGCCCGGCATGGACCGCATCATCGTCGGTCCCTGCAACGATCGTCCCGGCACCACCAAGCTTGGCAACAACCAGTCGATCACGCAGGAAGAGGCCCAGGCGCTCGAGGATCTCACCAACGCCGGTTACACGGTCGAGTTCGCCCTTATCAAGGAGAAGTCCATCGGTGAGTGGCCCAAGTTCCGCGGTCAGTTTGGCTTCTAGTTAGGTGCCAGCCGCATTTTGGTATCTACAGCCCTTGGTGAAAGGGGCTGAGGAATAAAGAAAGGGGAAAGCATGGCAATCAATGCATTCCAAGCCGCGCTGTTCGGCCTGTTCGCCTGCCTGGCATCACTGCCTGGCATGGGCGGCACGACGATCGGCAACTACACTCTGGGTCGTCCTCTGGTCGCCGGCCTCATCGTCGGCATCATCATGGGCGATATGCAGACGGGTATCCTCGTCGGCGCTGCCATCCAGGTTGTCTACATCGCTCTCGTGACCCCCGGCGGAACCGTCTCCGCCGACGTCCGCGCCGTGTCCTATATCGGCATCCCTCTGGCGATCCTCGCCATCAAGAACTCGGGCATCGATCCCGCCTCCGCTGAGGCTGCCGGCATGGCCGCATCCCTCGGTGCCGCCGTCGGCACGCTCGGCACTGTGCTCTTCTATGGCACCGCCACCATCAACCTGGTGTGGCAGGGCATGGGCTGGAAGTGGCTCGAGAAGGGCGATCTCCACAAGCTCTACCTGGTCAACAACGTTCTGCCTTGGATCGGTCACATCGTCTGCTCGTTCCTCCCGACGTTCATCATCACCATGGGCGGCACCGCCATGGTCGACCTCATGAAGACCTACATGCCCATGGACGGCATCGCGATGAAGACGCTGTTTACCGTCGGCTCGCTGCTGCCTACCGTCGGTATCGCCATCCTGCTCAAGCAGGTCATCTCTAAGCCCACGGACTTCCTGACGTTCTTCTTCGGCTTCACCCTGTCCGCTGTTATGGGCTGCAACCTGATCGCCGCTGCCGGCATCGGCTGCTTCTTCGCCCTGATCAACTATGAGATCGCTTCGCTCAAGATCGACCTCGCAAACGCTCCCAAGGCAGCTATCGCCTCGGGCTCAGATGATGAGGAAGAGGAGGACATCTAATGGCAGAGAAGAAAAAGCTCTCTAAGAAAACGCTTGCCAAGTCGTTCCGTAACTGGTCCTATGGCAACCTGACCTGCTTCTCGCAGGAGCACATGCAGACCTTCGGTTACCTGTGCGCCATGCTTCCGATTGTCGAGGAGCTCTACGACACGCCCGAGGAGCAGAAGCAGGCCCTCCAGACCTACTCCGCGTTCTTCAACACCGAGCCGCAGATCGGCACCATGATTGTCGGCGTCACCGCCGGCCTCGAGGAGGCTCGCGCAAACGGCGAGGCCATCGACGACGACGCCATCAACGGCATCCGCGCCGGCCTCATGGGCCCGCTCGCCGGCCTTGGCGACTCGCTGATCGTCGGTACCCTGATCCCGATCCTGCTCGGTATTGCCCTCGGTCTCTCGACCGGCGGCTCCCCGCTCGGCGCCATCTTCTATATTGTCGTGTGGAACCTGCTCATGTTCCTTGGCATGCGCTTTGCCTACAACCAGGGCTATGAGCTCGGCGGCAAGGCGGTCGAGGCCCTCGTCGGCCCCAAGGCCAAGGCTCTGCGTGATTCCATCGTGATGGTCGGTACCATGGTCATCGGTGCAGTCGGTGCTACCTGGGTCTCCATCACCTGCAGCCCCAACCTGGTGCTGCCCGGTGGCGGTAAGTTCCAGGACACGCTCGATGGCATCTATCCGCACCTGCTGCCGATGATCTTCATCATCTTCTGCTGGTACATGATGACCAAGAAGAAGGTCAACCCCATCGTTATGATGCTGATCCTCGTTGTGATCGCATTTGTGGGCGTTCTCATTGGCTTCTTCGACCCGGCACTGAGCTACTAGTCATCATCCCCTGGCCCCCTGTAAGGCCGTGCGGCCTCAACCGCACGGCCTTCTGATTTTGCGCCGCCCTTCAAGGGCAATATGGCCAGCGACCTCCATCGCCTACACGACACCCGCTATATTGCTCTTGAAAGATGACGTATTCGACAAACGATGCACTTGCGCATGATGCACACTTTGCACGAGGAGGACCATATGCACGAGAAACATGGACACGACCTTTCGCGCGACGACTTGATTCGCGAGGCAAAGATGCAGACCGATGCTATTCAGCGGCTCAATGTTTGGCTGCGCCTGGGCTATTCGCTCGTGGCGATTGGCTTTTTGATGGGGATGTGGGGTATGCAGGGCGGCCCCGGCTGGGGTGTCCCCGTGGGCATCGTGTGCCTGGTGGTGGGCACTCCGCTTTCGATCGTGCTTAAGGTCGGCACGACCAACGCCAAAAAGAATGTCGAGCGCATGCTCGAGGCCGCTGGTGTCGACGTTGAGGAGCTTATGCGACGCAAGAAGGACGAGCAATAGACTTCCGCGTTGGGGTATCATAAATAATTGTTGCGAATGTTAACTAATGTACGGCAAATGACGGTTTTATGGCCCTTCTAGAGTTGCAAAGGACAATATCCCCAGTGGATTACGATGACGTCGCTCGAAAACTGATTGTGTACTCACGTTCCCTTGCCAAGGGATCCTTGAGTGCTGCCGGCGGCGCCAGTGTGGGCGAGGCACCGGTTTTACAGTATCTATCGGGTATTGACGGTGATGTCATTCCCTCCGAGATTGCCAAGAAGCTGAAATTCTCCCGTGCGCGCATGTCGCATATCTTGGATTCACTCGAGAGTAAGGGTTACGTTCAGCGCAGGACTGATCCAAACGATCGTCGGCGTGTGCTGGTGAGCATTACCGAGGAAGGCCGTGATTTCGCGGCGAAAAAAAATGCCGAGAGTGTGGCATCGCTCTCGAAACAACTCTCGGCGCTCGGCGAGCACGATGCCCAGGAGCTCGTGCGCATCCTGAATAAAGCTTACAGCCTTACCTATGATGCCGACGACTACCTGGACAATCTATAAGGATAAAGACAGACATTTAGGTGCATCTTGAAATGCACCCGGGACAGTTGTGCCCATCAGCCACCGTCAACATCTCATTCCAAACCAAATCAGCCAACGTACGCCATGGCAACCCCCGGTAGGTCGCAGGGTGGCGGCTGAGCCTTTCCCTCGGGAAACTTCGCGAAGCCCAGTTCCCGAGGGAAAGGTATGGTCTGTGTAATACCAGATAAACAGTACATTTTTGCTAGATTGGTATTTGACTGAAGAACCAATTGGTATGGCTTATTAAGCCTACCTTGCCGTTGACGCTCATTTTACTGCCGTTGGTGGACTTCCGAACTTGGTTGCGCAAGTGCTCCCATATATTGATATGACCTAGTAGGTGGCTATCTGGTTACTACCAGTTGGCCCCTTGGTAACGGGTGGCCCCATTGTGCGGAATGTACCGACCATCCCCGTTTGATACGTTTTCCCATGCTGCCGGGGGGGGGGCGTCCTCGGCATGTCGGAAGAAAGGAGCCCAGGCGCGCAGGAATTCCATTTTTACGAAACGGTGGGTGAAGGGAAGCGCGGTCCTCGTTGCCACTGCAGCGACGCTCGTGTTTGCCAATCCCCAGCAGGCGATTGCCACGCCACTCAAGGGCGTCGACTCAGCGACCGTGTCCCAGTCTGCCTCGAATGTCGTCGACATCGATTTCGCTGACGGCATCAAGGGCCGTATTACGTTCCTCGAGGACGGTATTTTCCGTTATAACGTCGACCCCAAGGGTGAGTTTTCCGATTACGCCACACCGCGCAGTAAGTCCCACACGGCTAAAATCCAGGCTCAGCCCGATACCTCGGACACCTACAGCAAGCCGAGCGCGACGGTTGCCGACAAGGGCGACACTATCGAGATCACCGGCGGAAAGGCGACCGTGATCCTGGACAAGGCGACTGGCAAGATGAGTATCAAGTCAGGCGACCGTGTCGTGGTTTCCGAGTCCGCGTCCCTCGACCTTGATAAGAAGGGTACCGTCCAGACGCTCGCCAAGGAGAAGTCCGAGAACTTCTTTGGCGGCGGCACCCAGAACGGACGCTTCCTGCACACCAACCAGACCATCGCCATCTCCAACACGAACAACTGGACCGATGGCGGCGTTGCCTCGCCCAACCCGTTTTATTGGACGAGTGACGGCTACGGCGTGCTCCGAAACACGTTTGCAGAGGGTTCCTACGACTTCGGTTCCACGGACTCATCGACGGTCACGACTTTGCACAGCGAGAATGAGTTTGATGCCTACTACTTCGTGGCGACCAACGAGGGAGCTTCGAACGTGGCAACTGAGATGCTGCAGGACTACTACAAGGTGACCGGTAACCCGGTACTGCTGCCCGAGTACGGGTTCTACCTTGGTCATCTTAATGCCTATAACCGTGATGGCTGGTCAACGACCTCGGGTCAAAAGAAGTGGGAGACCAAGGGCAGCAAGTCCTCGAGCGAGAAGGGCGACGTTAAGTACGAGTCTGGCATGTCGACGGGCTACAAGCTCGACGGCACACTTGCGGCCGAGACGCTAAACGGTGAGGGCCCTACGGTTGATACCGAGAACATGAAAGCGACCGATTTCGACCGCCAGTTCTCTGCTCGGCAGGTTATCGATGACTACGAGGACAGCGACATGCCGCTCGGCTGGTTCCTGCCGAACGACGGCTACGGCGCCGGCTATGGCCAGAACGGTTACTACAAGACCGGCGGCGTCAACTCCGACGGAGCGAGCTCGGCCGACCGTCTTAACGCTGTGCGTGCCAACGTCGACAACCTTAAGAAGTTCACCGAGTATGCCAACTCAAAGGGTGTGAGCACGGGCTTGTGGACCCAGTCCAACCTTGAGCCCGACAGCAACCCTGAGACCCCGTGGCATCTGCTTCGCGACTTCGACGCCGAGGTCAAGACGGGAGGCATCACTACCCTTAAGACCGACGTTGCCTGGGTTGGATCTGGCTACTCCTTTGGTCTTAATGGCATCAAGACAGCTTATGACACGGTGACGACCGGCGCTAACAAGCGCCCCAACATCATCACGCTCGATGGTTGGGCCGGCACGCAGCGCTTTGGTGGCATTTGGACCGGCGACCAGTATGGCGGTAACTGGGAGTACATTCGCTTCCATATCCCCACGTATATCGGTCAGAGTCTTTCGGGCAACCCCAACATCGGCTCCGACATGGATGGCATTTTTGGCGGTGACCCCATCATCTCTGCGCGTGACTACCAGTGGAAGACGTTCACGCCCTCTATGCTCGACATGGACGGTTGGGGCACCTACCGTAAATCGCCCATGACGCACGGCGATCCCTACACAGGCATCTCGCGCTTCTACCTCAAGCTCAAGGCGCAGCTCATGCCCTATATCTACACGAGCGCGGCCTCGGCGGCCAACATCGACACGGGTAACGGCGATGCCGGCCTGCCCATGATCCGCGCCATGCTGCTTTCCGATAACTCCGAGTACGCCGCAAGCACCTCGACGCAGTACCAGTATATGTTCGGTGAGAACTTCCTAGTGGCACCGGTGTATCAGGATACCCAGGCAGACGAGAACGGCAACGACATTCGCAATGGGATTTACCTCCCCAACTACGGCACCGACGAGAATCCCACCATCTGGATCGATTACTTCTCGGGTAAGCAGTATCGCGGCGGCCAGGTTCTCAACAACTACGAGGCTCCGCTTTGGAAGCTGCCGCTGTTTGTGAAGGCCAACGCTATCGTGCCGATGTACGCCGAGAACAACAACCCCGAGGCCGTGAGCGACACCAACACCAAGGGTACCGACCGCAGCCAGCGTATCGTCGAGTTCTTCGCCACCGAGGGCGACGGCACCTTTACGCAGTACGAAGACGACGGCTCCTCCATCGAGAACAACACGACTGAGGACGATTCCTACGGTACGATCGACAATATCTCCTACGGTGAGCATGTGAGCACCGTCTACAGATCCAAGGCCGCAGGCGGCACCGCGACCTTTACCGCCGAAGCCTCGCAGGGTGGCTACAACGGCTACGACTCCAATCGCACCACGACCTTCGTGGCCAACGTGTCCGCCAAGCCCATGAGCGTCGTCGCCAAGAACGGCGGATCCGCGCTCAACGTGGTTGAGGTCGACTCGCAGGAGACCTTTGACACCGCGACCCCCGAGGCCGGCCAGGCGGTCTACTTCTACAGCGAGACCCCTAACCTCAACCACTACGGCAGCGATGTGGACGGCACCGAGGCCGAGCGGGGCGAGAGCTTTAACAACACCAAGATCACCACGAACCCCAAGGTCTACGTCAAGTTCGCGAAGACCGATGTTGCTGCGGCGGCGCAGACGCTCGAGCTGGGCGGTTTCGTGAACGCCGACGCCACGCTCACAGCCGATCGCCTCAACGAGAGCCTCTCCGCACCCACGAACCTTGCTGCCCCCGAGGACGTCACGACCCCAACGAGCATCAAGCTCACCTGGGGAAAGGTCGATGGTGCTACCTCCTACGACCTTAAGGTCGACGGCACCGTGTTCGCCGTGGGTGATGCGGCCGAGTTCACGCACACCGACCTCGCCTACAATAGCAAGCACACCTACCAGATTCGTTCGCGCAACGCCGAGGGCTACTCCGCCTGGAGCGATGTGCTCGAGGCGAACTCCGCACTCGATCCGTGGCGGAACGTCCCCGACGCCGAGCAAATCACCTGGGAGGGCTCACTTTACGGCAGCCATAAGGCCGAGCTCGCCTTCGACCATGAGTTCCAGTCGGGCGACGGCGGTTTCCACTCCGGTGGCAACGATCTGGGCAAGGCGCTTACCGTTGACTATGGACGCGCTTACAAGCTCGATAAGCTCGAGTACTATCCGCGCGATGACGCCGGCAACGGCACTGTGACCAAGATGCGTGTTGAGACGAGTCTCGATGGCGTCCACTGGACGAGCCAGGAGGTCGATTGGGCACGTTCCGCTGATTGTAAGACGGTAGCGTTTGACGGCACCGTGGCCGCCCGTTACGTGCGCATGACACCGCTCGCCTCGGTCGGCAATTTCTTCTCCGCGTCCGAGATTGCCATCTACAAGACCGACGGCACGGATGGCTTCGCCGTGGGCTCCAACCTCAACAAGGCCACGATCTCCGACGGAGACTACTCCAACATGAAGAACTATCTGGGCCTCGAGAATCGCGAGCCCGATACCCCGACGTTCGGTTCGCAGATCCGCGACCACTTCGCCGACCTCAACGATAACGGCGTTTACGACGTCTACGATTACTCGTTCACCATGGCGGGTCTTGACGGCGGCACTAAACAAAAGGGAAAGGTCGCAGGTTCGCTCGCGGTGATTCCGAGCAAGACCGAGGTCGAGGCCGGTGATGAGATCACCGTTGATGTCTATGCGGCCGACGCCAAGAACGTCAACGCCCTGGGCGCCCTCGTCAACTTCAAGAGCGACCAGTTCGAGTTTGTGTCCGAGAGCATCGCGCAGGACGGCTCGACTGCCGGCATGGAGAACCTGTCTCGCGAGAAGGTCCAGTTCGTGGACGGAACGCAGACTATCAATCTCGCCTTTGCCAACCGCGGCGATGGCAAGCTCTACAACGGTACTGGCGCGGTGGCGAGTTTCAAGCTCAAGGCCAAGACCGCCGGAAAGGTCGAACTGCCCTCGACATCTTGGCTTATCGGCCCGGCATGCGACGCACTTGAGTTTGCGAGCGACGGCACGGTGACGATGCCGGACGTTCCTCAGCCAACGGTCGCCGAGTACGCCCAGGATGCCTTCAACATCACGATGACCAACGATGAGCTCACGACCGACGACGGGACCAACGTCGAGAAACTTATCCAGCAGAAGAGCTATAACGCGCTGTTCGATAATAACGAGGGCGACAACGGCTTTGAGTTCCTGTGGAACTGGAGTGGCAACTGGGACAGCGAGGGTAAGCTACCGAGTTACGTGAAGCTTCCCACCACGATGACATTCGCATTTAAGACGCCGTCGAAACTCGATAGCGTCGAGGTCGTTAACCGCAACGGCGGCAACGGAACCGTACAGAAGATCAAGGCCGTCGTGACGTTCGAGGATGGCTCGATCCAAGAGTTCGCGGGCGGGGAGTACGATTCCTTCCTGGCTCGCTACGCCTTTGACCTCTCTGCCGAGAACAAGGGCAAGAAGGCGACCAAGGTCGAGGTCACGCCGCTTGAGGCATCGGGTGACCAGATGCTCACACTGCGTGAGGTCAACTTCAACTACACGCAGGGTGTCGAGGCCATCGAGGGTGTCGAGCTAGGCAAGAACCAGACCGAGTTCTTTGAAGGCGACATTACGCCCGTCGACGCCAAGGCTACGCCTGAGAGCGCTGGCTACCCCTATGTGACGGTCGAGAGCTCCGACCCCTCTGTGGTAAGCGTCTCCGCTGTTCAGGCTGGCGATAGCGTGAGCTACTACCTGCGTGCCAACAAGGCCGGCAAGGCAAAGATCACGGTGGCGTCGGTACTCGACCCCTCCAAGACCGCATCCTATGAGGTCGAGGTCAAGGCTGGTGTCGATACCTCTGCGCTCGTGGCAGCGCTTTCCAAGGCCGCGGGCTACAGCGAGTCCGTCTACACCAAGGATTCCTATGCAGCTCTCACCACTGCGGTCGAGGCGGCTCGGAAGCTCCTCGACAGCGGCCAGGGCAGCTATAGCAAGAAGGATGTCGCAGACGCCACTGCCAAGATCGAGAAGGCAATCGACGGCCTCAAGATGCGCCCTGTCGATGAGAAGATCCTCATCAACACGCCCGAGAACCGCAAGAACGTCAAGGTGGCCGACTTCTCGAGTGAGGCCGACTACGAGGGCAGCAACGCCGTCAACGCTCTCGACGGCGACGAGCGGACGCTTTGGCACAGCGACTGGGCCCATGGGACCGGTATGCCCCAGTATCTGAGTGTCGACCTGGGCCGCGACTACGATCTCACCGACGTTACATTCCTGCCGCGCCAGGACGGCGGCACTAACGGCGATATCTTCGAGGCCGAGATACTGGTCTCCGACACTGCCGACGGTTATGAGATGGGCACCGCCGCGTCGATGGGTACGTTCGCCTTCGACAACGACGGCCGCGTGCTCACCGACCGTGGCGACTGGAAGCAGATGAGCTTTGGCGCCGCGCGCGGTCGCTACGTGACCGTCAAGGTGATTCACGCCGGCGGTGGCGACGTTGATGCCTACTGCAGCATGGCGGAGCTCAAGTTCTACGGTACGGCCGTCCCCGATCCGGTGGCGAAGGATGATCTCGCTACCGCGATCGAAAAGGTTGATGCCGAGGTTGCTGCCGGCGACCTCAAGGCCGGTGACTACACCGAGGCCTCCTGGACGGCGCTCGAGAACGCCCTGGCGAGCGCCCGCGCCATCTTGAGTGACGAGAACGCCACGCAGGACGAGGTCGACCAGGCGCTCAGGGCGCTCGAGAGCGCCCGCGGCGCGCTCGAGAAGACCCCGGTGGCCCCGGTCGAGAATCCGACTAAGAAGCAGCTCAAGGCTCTGGTCAAGCAGGCGAAGGAGACTGACACCAGGGGCAAGACGGCCGAGTCTGTCAAGGCCCTGACGGATGCCATTACCTACGCCGAGGACGTCTTGGGTGATGAGGATGCTTCCGACACCCAGATCCAGGCGGCCTATGGCCAGCTCAAGCTGGCCATTGAGAGCCTCAAGGATGCCGATTCCGGCAACCAGGGCGGCTCGGGCAACCAGGGTTCCGGCAATGGCTCGAACGGCGGCAACCAGGCGGGCAAGCCCGCAGGCGACAAGGCCCAGGGCAGCAAGAAGAACGGTTCGGCGATTCCCAATACCGGAGACCAGACGGCGGCGACCGTCGCGACCGTCGGTGGTCTTGGCGCCATCATCGCCGCGATCGGCGCTTTCTTCCATCGTCGCAGCAAGGCTAAGTAGCCCCAGCAACAGCTAAGCAAGCGTGCCCGCCGCCCCACCCAAGGACGGTGGGCACGCTTTTTGAATGTAGGCAGAAAGCTCCGACCCTTCGGCCCTAATCTCGCAAAGCGTTCCGTCTCCCGCCGAACACATCAGCATCGGCGGCTATACTTGATTTATTTGCAGTTAAGGGTCGCGGATCCGCCGCGTCGCCGCTCTCAACAGGAGGTCTTTGTTTATGGCAGATCAAAAGCCGGTTGTCGGGATCATCATGGGTTCCAAGTCCGATCTGGGCGTTATGGAAGGTTGCACCGCCGAGCTCGAGGCGCTGGGCGTGCCCTATGAGCTTGTCATTGCGAGCGCACACCGCACACCGGCGAAGGTCCACGAGTGGGCTTCGACTGCCGCCGATCGCGGTATCAAAGTGATTATCGCCGCTGCCGGCAAGGCCGCCCACTTGGGTGGTGTCGTGGCTGCCTTTACGCCGCTGCCGGTTATCGGCGTGCCTATGAAGACGAGTGACCTGGGCGGCATGGATTCGCTGCTGTCGATGGTGCAGATGCCTTCGGGCGTGCCCGTGGCCTGCGTTGCCATCAACGGCGCCAAGAACGCCGCCATCTATGCCACACAGATTCTGGGTGCTTGCGACCCCGAGTACCGCAAGGTTATCGAGAAGATGAAGCAGGAGATGGCTGACGCCTAAGCGTTCCGCCGTTTCACCGCAGTATAAGGAGAGCCATGTCCGATTATCAGGGAAAACGATTCAAGGCTTCTCAGATTCCCGATCCGTCGAAGCCGGGTGCTGCCCGTGCGGCACAGCAGGGTCGGACATCCTCTCCTCAGCAGCCGCGCGCGCCGCGCCCCGTGACACCGGCGACGCATCGTCGACAGGACGCGCCGGCCGCATATCGTCCTTCGTCTTATAGCTCCGCTAAGAAGCCGCCCCGGTCTTCATCGCATGCCGCGCCGTCGGATTGCACCGAGCCGCCGCGCAAAAAGCGCCGCTCCATTATTCCCATTCTGCTCATCATCATCGGTATCGGTCTGATTGTCGCCGCCGCCGCTATTTTTATTAATGCCCAGATTGGCTATAAGCAGGCGAGCGATTCGTATCAGAAAATCGAGAAGCAATATGTAAGCGATAAGGACGCCAGCGGCGTGCCGATTATCGACTTTGATGCGCTTGCTCAGACGAACCCCGAGATTGTGGGTTGGATTTACGTGCCGGGAACCAACATCAACTATCCCGTGGTGCAGACCAACAACAACTCCAAATACCTCAACACGCTGTTCGACGGAACGGCTAACGCGTCCGGTGCTATTTTCCTGGATAGCGATGACACCGCGCCGGGAATGGTCGACCAGCAGACCACGATCTACGGCCACCATATGAACGATGGGTCGATGTTCAACGTGATTTCGGACACCACTGATCAGGCGACGTTCGATAGCATCGAGTTTGTGTATTACATCACACGGGATGCTACGTATAAGCTGCGACCACTGGCGACCAAAGTTGTCGAGGACACGTATGCCAAGGCGCGCACGCCCAATTTTGAGGGCGATGACGGGCTCAAGAACTACCTGTCCGAGATGTTCGACGGTGCCTCTGCCGTGGCGAGTGATGCCACCGATCGTGCCGCTTCGGCAACCAAGGTTGTAACGCTCGTGACCTGTCGTTCGCTGTCGCTGAGCAACACACGCGCCGTCATGGTGCTCACGCCGGTCGAGGAATAAGTTGTTCGAGAGTAGCTAAAAAGGCCCCGTCCCAAATTGGCTACTCGACGACGGTAAGGGAGAAATGATGCTCGAGAGTGGCAAATTGATGCCTTCGATTGATGCTTGGCTGCGCGAGGCCAAGGCCGATGCTTCGGCGGCAGGCTGTGGGATGTATCTGACGCATAACGGTGTGGTGCGCGCGACGCCCAAGGCCGAGGTGCGCGGAGTCGAGACCGATGGCGTGGCGCCAGGCCACAGGGTGGGCGGCATGGTCTTTGACTACGACGCCGAAAAGGTACGGTCTGCTATCGAGGCCACGCGCGCGATGCCGGGTATCGGCTATGTGCGCGTGTGGCTGGCAAGCGGCGAGCTTACCGTAGGTGACGACATCATGCTCGTGCTTATCGGCGGGGACATTCGCCCACACGTGGTCGATGCACTGCAGGCGCTCGTTGGCACCATCAAGAACGAATGCGTGAGTGAGGTCGAGCGCGAGGCATAGAGGATTGCGTCGATAGAAGGATCGTTTATAAAAATGCCCACCGGTACATGTGATACCGGCGGGCATTTTGCGTTTTGGGCGCGGTGGGCGCTACACGCGCGTCGCATCCTTGGGGCTCATGGTCATGCTCTGGAAGCGGTTTTCCATGTACTCGTTATCGAAGTGCTCTCCGTAGAACTGTGCGACGGGAATGTCCGGCTCCGTGCCGTTAACGCGCTGGTACCAGTAGTCGAGCGACTGCAGCGTCATGACGCCGTCGACCAGCATGATAACGGTAAAGATGACGGTGGCCGAGTAGCGGCTCTTCCAGGGGATCTTGTTGATAAGCTTAAGCAGCCTCGGCAGCAGCAGCTTGATCCAGATGAGGCCGCCCAGGCCCCACAGGCAGGCGAAGCCCGTGCAGGTGCGTCCGCCCGTGAGGACCACGAGCGGATCGGGCAAACCGAACAGCGTTATGTGCGAGTAGCTCCACGAGACCACGCCAAACGCGGTCTGCATAAACCAGCCCACGAACACCTCAAAGCTGGCGCCGAGCAGGGCGCTCACCAGGAAAATGATGATGGGGTTCTTTTTGTAGAAGCGGTTAAGCACCATGGTCATGAGCACGGCGCCAAATCCGTAGATGGGGCTGAAGGGGCCAAACAGCATGCCGGCGCGGTTCTGATAGACGCCCGGGTCGTCGACCGTCATGTGCCAGATGTCCTCGGCGATCAGGCCGAGTATGCAGCAGACAAAGAACACCCAGAACAGGTTGAAGTAGTTGAGCTTGATGTAGCCCTCGCCGGTTTCATCGCGGCCGAGCATGCCCTCGGCGGCGGCGTCGCGGTCGAGCATCTCCTGCAGGCGGCGCTGCAGTTCGCGCTCCTGACGCAGCGTGGGGTCGACGGTTGCCGAAAGTGCAACAAGGATGCCGAGCTGGACCGCGGGACGCAGCAGGAAGGGCCCGATGCCCTGGAGCATCACGTCGACCAAAAGCTCGACGACGGTGAATGCAATAAGGATGTAGGACAGGCGGGCGGCGTTGCGGCGCTGGTTTTTGATAAGGTCCAGGCCAAAGATGATTAAGATGACGGCACTTGCCGCAGAGAGCATGATGCCGGCGACGATAAGGCCGACTGCGACGAGCGTGTTGTCGCCGAGCTTTTCGGTGGCGTTGCCGTTAACAAGTGCCGTGATGACCTGCCACATAAAGGCAGCGACCGACGGGAGCGTGCCCACGCCGGAAAGGATGCACAGGACGGCGTACACCTTAATGATGAGGGGAATCTTCTTGACCTCTGTGGCGCTGGGGACGCTGGGGTCGAGTTCGTTTCGATCCATACAGAACCTTTCTCGCTTTGTTGTAGGTTATAAGGATACGCCGCCGACCTGCCAAAAGACAGGGCGAACGTCCCAATTGCAACTTTGTAATCCCCAACGGCGGACGCGGCGGCCATCTGGGGGCGCGGGCACTTACACTGGACAGACCGATAAAATGTTTGGCAACAAAACTGATTATTAGCTCGGTGGGCTTTTAAAAAGCGCTGCTCATGCGCTGGGGAGCACGTCGCGCCGTGCGTATAATAAGGCGGGTAACGCCAAAAATACGAGGCTCTGAGGGGATACCATGTCTCAAGAAACCATCCGCGCGGCCGAGCGTGCCGCGGGACAGGTGAACACCATGTCGACGTATGATCCGGACTCCGACCAGCTGCATGAGGAATGTGGCATTTTCGGCGTATGGGCGCCCGATCGCGACGTGGCTCGACTGACGTACTTTGGCCTGCGTGCGCTGCAGCACCGTGGCCAGGAATCGGCTGGAATCGCCGTGGGTGACGGCGGCACGGTTATGGTCCGCAAAGATCTGGGCCTGCTCGACCGCGTGTTCTCCAACGCCGACCTGTCGACGCTCTCCGGCCAGCTGGCCGTGGGTCATGTGCGCTACGGCACTGCCGGCGCCAAGAGCTGGGAAGCCTCTCAGCCGCACCTCTCTACCATCAATAGCGTCATTATCGCGCTCGCGCACAACGGCACCCTCGTCAACACCGACGAGCTGCGCCGTCAGCTGATCGAGCTGGGCGTGCCGTTCCTCTCCAATTCGGATTCCGAGGTCGCGACCAAGCTTATCGGCTACTTTACCCAGCGTACGGGCCACCTGCGCGAGGGTATTCGCAAGACCATGGAGCTCGTGCGCGGCGGCTACGCCATGACGCTCATCAACGAGCAGGCGCTCTACGCATTCCGCGATCCACACGGCATTCGCCCGCTCGTGCTGGGCAAGCTGGTGGACGAGGGTCTGGACCAGGCCGATGCCGCAGCCGTTTCGCAGCTGCCGTCGCAGGACGGCGCCGCGACGGTCGACTCCGCCGTCCGTGTCACGCGCGCCGGCGGCTGGGTCGTTGCTTCCGAGACCTGCGCACTCGACATCGTGGGTGCCGAGTACGTCCGTGACGTCCGTCCCGGCGAGATCTTGCGCATCAGCGCCGAGGGCCTGGTATCCGAGCAGGGCGTGCCTGCAGCCGAAGAGCCCGCCAACTGCATCTTTGAGCAGGTCTACTTTGCCCGCCCCGACTCCATCATGAACGGCAAGAGCGTCTATGCCTGCCGTTACGACATGGGTCGTCAGCTGGCACATGAGGAGCCTGTCGAGGCCGACCTGGTCATCGGCGTGCCCGACTCCGGCCTGCCGCCTGCGGAGGGGTATTCGCACGAGAGCGGTATTCCCTTTGGCGAGGGCCTTATCAAGAACCGCTACGTGGGCCGTACGTTTATCGAGCCTACGCAGGAGTTGCGCGCCATGGGCGTGCGCATGAAGCTCAACCCGCTGCGCGACAACATCGAGGGCAAGCGCCTGGTCGTCATCGACGACTCCATCGTGCGCGGCACCACCATGGTGCAGCTCGTCAAGATGCTGCGCAACGCCGGCGCCAAGGAGATTCATATCCGCATCAACTCGCCCGAGGTCATCTGGCCGTGCTTCTACGGTATCGATACCGACGTGCAGTCGCAGCTTATCAGCGCCAACAAGACGGTCGACGAGATTTGCGAGTATATCGGCGCCGATTCGCTGGCCTTCCTTTCGGTCGAGGGCCTGCTTAAGGTCATGCCCAAGGGCGGTTACTGCGATGCGTGCTTTACCGGCCGCTACCCCGTGGCGATTCCCGAGAGCTTTGGCCGCGACAAGTTTATGGAGGGCTTTAAGCCCCGCAACCTGGACAAGCCGCTGCACTTTGACGACGACGCCGTGATCGAGAAATACGACGACCGCAGCTGGGAAGAGGAGCACGGCGAGGCATAAAACCTGCCATATGGGGACAGGTTTATTTTGGTAGGTTTTACCTGCTGTTTTGTTGATATGACGGCGCGTGCTGTTATGGCGCGCGCCGAAATGAACGCAACTATGAGCACCGTTTGGCGCCCGTGCGGCGCCACGGTAGTGGGAGAGGAAGGCTCAGATGAGCGACAGCAAGCATGTGACGTACGAGGACGCCGGCGTCGACACCGCCGAGGGCGGTCGCGCCGTCGACGCGATTAAGCAGATGGTCAAGGACACTAACCGTTCCGAGGTTATCGGTGGCATCGGCGGCTTTGGCGGCCTGTTCTCGGCCGCCGCGCTCAAGGATATGGAAGACCCGATCCTGATTAGCGGTACCGACGGCGTGGGCACCAAGCTCGTGCTCGCCCAGATCATGGACCGTCACGAGACGGTTGGCCAGGACCTGGTCGCTATGTGCGTCAACGATATTCTGGCTTCGGGCGCCGAGCCGCTGTTCTTCCTGGACTACGTTGCCATCGGCCACATTGAGGCCGAGCACATGGCAAAGATCATCAAGGGCGTGGCCGACGGCTGCAAGCTCGCGGGCTGTGCGCTCGTGGGCGGCGAGATGGCCGAGCACCCGGGCGTCATGGCTCCCGCCGACTACGATCTCGCCGGCTTTACCGTGGGCGTCGTCGACCGTCCCAAGATGCTCGACCCCGCAAACGTCCGCCCCGGCGACGTAATCCTGGGCCTGCCTTCCACCGGCGTGCACTCCAACGGCTACTCGCTCGTGCGTAAGGTCATTGGCGTCGACGGCGTTAAGCCGGGCACGCCCGAGGCCGTCGCTAAGGCCGAGGAGCTGAGCCGTCCGCTCGAGGAGCTCGGCGGTGCATCGCTGGCAGACGCTCTGTTGGCCCCCACGCGCATCTACGTCAAGCCGATCCTGGAGCTGCTGCGCGGCGGCGCCAACGTGCACGCCATCGCCCACATCACTGGCGGCGGTATTACCGAGAACCTCAACCGTGCGCTCGCCGATGACGTCGACGCCGTGGTCACCCGCAACGGTGCCGAGATGGGTTGGGACGTTCCGCCCGTCATCACCTACGTGTCGCGCCAGGCCGAGCTTGCGCCCAACGAGGCATGCAAGACCTTCAACATGGGCGTCGGCCTGTGTCTGATCGTCGCCCCCGAGGACGAGGCCGCCGTGACCGAGGCACTGGTCGCGCTGGGCGAGAAGCCGTTCCGCGTGGGCGAGTGCGTCGAGGGTTCCGGTAAGGTCGTGTACTCCGATGAGCGCTAACGAGCAGATGGCTACTGCCGAGGGCCTGGACTTTGTGCCCTATACCCGTCCGACTGGCACCGATACGGCTGAGCCGCTCAAGATCGGTGTGCTCATCAGCGGTTCGGGTACCAACCTGCAAGCGCTGATCGATCTGATTGCCGCCGGCAAGCTCAACGCTTCTATTGAGCTTGTGGTGTCGAGCCGTCCTTCGGCCAAGGGTCTGCAACGTGCAGAGCGTGCGGGCATCCAGACGCTTACGCTGTCCAAGGATGTCTATGCCGACCCCATCGCCGCCGACGAGATCATCGCGCACGAGCTGCTCGAGCGCGGCTGCGAGTATGTGGTCATGGCCGGCTACATGCGCATGGTGCATACACCGCTGCTGGCGGCGTTCCCCAACCGTGTGGTCAACCTGCACCCGGCCCTGCTGCCGAGCTTTACCGGTGCCCACGCGATTGACGATGCGTTTGCCCGCGGCGTCAAGGTGACCGGCGTGACCGTGCACTTTGCCAACGAGATCTACGACAACGGCCCCATCATCGCCCAGCGTGCGCTGGCTGTTGAGGAAGGCTGGGACGTCGACACGCTCGAGGAGCACATCCACGCGATTGAGCACGTGCTGTATCCCGAGGTCGTGCAGATGCTCGCCGATGGCCGCGTCCACGTGCTGGAGAACGGCAAGGTCGCAATTGATGCGCCCCGCGGCTAGCGGTGCACAGTGCAATTTAGTTGAGTGGTTAGGGTGGTCATTGGCGCCAAGGCGCGTGTGGCCACCTTTTGTTTTGGGTAGTCATCGGGGACGTTCTTGAATGACTAGGTGAGAGAGGTGAGCGCATGGCGGATAACGAAGCGCTGTTTGCGCCTGAGCTGGTGTTTTTTGATTGGGAGTGTGCGACGCCGGATGAGGTGTTCGCGCGGCTTGAGGGCGAGCTTGTACCGCGTGGCTACATTGCCGACGGTTGGTTCGACGCCGTTCGCACGCGCGAGGATGCCTATCCCACGGGTCTTGCCATGCCGGCGGTAAACATTGCCATTCCGCATACCGATCCGGGGTTTGTGGCCAAGCCCTATATCGCGGTGGTGAAGCCCGCCGCGCCCGTGACATTTAACGCTATGGCTGGCATGGGCGCTCCGGTGCCGGCGCAGATCGTCATCAATCTGGGCATCGCCGAGCCGGGCGGCCAGGTCGAGGCCCTGCAGGCGCTCATGAACATCTTTATGGACGCCGATGCCGCAGCCGACGTGCTCGGCCAGACCACGTCCCAGGGCATGGTCGACGCCATCCGCCGTCACTTCTAAGGTGCCGGCTGCCAGAGCTGTCCCCTTTGCACCAAAATGGTGCAGATTAACCTGTCCCCAATGCACCAAGCGTGCCGCGGGGGCTGCGTTGTGACACAATGGCGTTTGTTCGATTCGTTATGCGAAAGGCCAACTATGGCAAATAAGAAAAAGAACCCCGCACCCGAGCCGACGCCCGAGCAGCAGGCTCGCGCCGCCTCCAGCTCTCGCAAGAAGCAGCGCAAGACCCGCGTGTCCAAGACCGTCAAGATCGTTCTGGTGGTCATCGGCGTGCTGGCAATGCTGCTTTCCGTCTCGGCCATGGCGTGCTCCGGCCTGATGTCGCAGGCAGAGGATACCTCGGGCTACAAGCTTACCGGCGGTGTAGCTGCCACTATCAACGGCACCAACCTCACCGAGGACACCGTGACCAAGCAGATCATGAGCATGCGCACGTCCTACGGCTACACCAATGACAAGGACTGGGCGCAGTACCTGGTCGACAACGACCTCACGCCCAAGAAGTACCGCAAGCAACTCATCGACTCCTACACGCAGCAGATTCTGCTTCAACAGGCACAGAAGGAGAACGGCGTGACGGTGTCGGACGAGGAGGTCGAGAAGGCTTGGAAGGACGCATGCAAGAGCGCGGGCGGTGCCAAGGCCTTTAAGAAGACCCTCAAGACCTACGGCTATACCGAGGATACCTACAAGGATTCGCTCAAGGAGAGTCTGGCGCAGCAGAAACTCAAGGATGCCGTCGCGCCCACGAGCAAGCCCAAGGACAGCGAGATCGTCGATTACATCAACGAAAACCTGTCCAGCTACAACGACGCCCGCCGCTCGTCGAACATCCTGATCAAGGTTGATTCCGACGCTTCCGACGAGAACAAGGCTGCCGCCAAGGCCAAGGCGCAGGAGTGCCTGGACAAGATCAACTCCGGTGAGCTGAGCTTTGAGGACGCCGTTGAGCAGTACTCCGAGGACACCGGTTCCAAGGAGAAGAAGGGCGATGTGGGCTGGGATAAGCTCACCACCTTTGTCGACAGCTACCAGACGGCGCTCGAGGGGCTCAACAAGGGCGACGTGAGCGAAGTCATCGAGTCGACCTATGGCTACCACATCATCAAGTGCACCGACTACTTCCATGTCGATAATCAGGTTGATGACATCAACCAGGTGCCCAAGGCCATCAAAAAGTACGTCTCCAACGTGGTGAAGACGCAAGCGGCCAGCACTGCGTACAGCGAGTGGCTGGAGCAGTACAAGAAGGATGCCGACATCACCGTCAACCCCATGCCCAAGGACGTACCCTATAACGTGAGTCTGAAGGGCGTTACCAAGAGTTCGACCGACGATTCGTCGACGACTGAGTAATCATGGGGCGGTGCTCGCGCGAGTGCCGCCCACGCTATTAGAGAGGATTTGCAGATGACCAACGAAGAGCTGCAGAAGGAAATGATCGCGGCCATGAAGGCTAAGGACAAGGTTCGCCTGTCCATCATTCGCCAGGTCAAGGCCGAGGTGAAGAATATCGAGGTTAACGAGCGCCGCGATGTGACCGAGGAAGACGTCAACAGCATGATCAAGCGTCTGATTAAGCAGACGAGCGAGACGCTGGAGATGTCCATCAAGGCCGGCACCGACCAAGAGCGTACCGACAACCTGACCGAGCAGGTCAAGATTCTGGAGAGCCTTCTGCCCGCGCAGGTTTCGGGCGAGGAGCTCGAGGCCCTGATCGAGCAGGTCATCGCCGAGCTGGGCGCCACGTCCAAGAAGCAGATGGGCCAGGTCATGGGCGCTCTGGGTAAGGCCACTGGCGGCAACTTTGATAAGCCGGCAGCAGCAAAGATCGTTGGAGCCAAACTCGCGTAATTTGTTACGCGGTTTTACCAAACCGCGTAACGGCTCGACGCTGCAAACCCGTACACACGGCAATCTGACGTTCAATTTCAAGGGCGCGACCATAAGGTCTGCGCCCTTTCATTTCACGTCACCTTGCTCGCGTGTACGGGTTTTCGCTGACTTATGCTCAACAAGGGCGGTTGTATTATTTTCGGTGCTCATTGGGCACAGACTTAAATGAGTACCCACGGGGGGTACTCATTTAAGTCTGTGCCCAATGAGTGGGCGGAAGGTTGCGGGTTCTTTACGGGGATGTAGCGTGGGCTGCGGAAACGTGGTTCTTTCCGTACAATAGTTCAACTCGTGTAAACGCAGGGAAGGGACATTCATGGCAGACATGATCGAGATCAAGCATCTCAACAAGTACTTTGGCGACCTGCATGTGCTCAAAGATATCAACCTCACCGTCAAGCGCGGCGAGAAGCTCGTAATGATCGGGCCTTCTGGTTCGGGTAAGTCGACGCTCATCCGTTGCGTCGATTATCTGGAGGAGCCTACGTCGGGCGAGGTCGTCATCGACGGTACGCCGCTCACCAAAAAGAATCACCTGGAGATGGCTCGCAAGTACAGCTCCATGGTGTTTCAGCAGTTCAACCTGTATCCCAACATGACGGTGCTCGGCAATCTGACGCTCGCGCCCATCAAGCTGCAAAAGAAGAGCAAGGAGGAGGCGACCGAGATCGCCATCGCCGCACTCAAGCGCGTCGGCATGGCGCATAAGGCCGGCGAGTATCCGCAGAATCTCTCGGGTGGTCAGCAGCAGCGCATCGCCATCGCCCGTGCCCTGTGTACCAAGCAGCCCATCATCCTGTTTGACGAGCCGACCTCGGCGCTCGACCCCGAGATGGTCCAGGAGGTTCTGGACGTTATGATTGAGCTTGCGCAGGAGGACATCACCATGATCTGCGTGACGCATGAGATGGGCTTTGCGCGCCAGGTGGCCGACCGCGTCATCTTTATGGAGGACGGCCGCATCCTGGAGGAGGGCACGCCCGAGCACTTCTTCGATAACCCCGAGAACCCGCGCTGCCGCGAGTTCCTGTCCAAGATTCTGCACTAGGCGCGGTGATGGACATGACGGATATGACGAGGGCGGCCGTGTCGCGCCGTCACTTTTTGCAGCTGGCGGGCGCCGGCATGCTCGCGCTGACGGGGACCGCGCTCACCGGTTGCGGCAACTCCACCAGCGGCGAGGGTTCCGACAAGGGATCCAAGCTTGCGGCCATCAAGTCGCGCGGCCATCTGAATGCCGGCGTTAAGAAAGACGTTCCCGGCTTCGGCTATTACGACACCGCCAAGGGTCGCTTTGAGGGCATGGAAGTCGATTTGTGCTACCAGATCGCCGCTGCCGTCTTTGGCGTGAGCTACAAAGAGGCCCGCGCCCAGGAGCTTGTCGAGTTTACCGACGTAACGCCCAAGACGCGTGGCCCGCTGATCGATAACGGCCAGCTCGACGTGGTCGCGGCGACCTACACCATCACCGACGAGCGCAAGAAGAGCTGGGATTTCTCGACGCCGTACCGCACTGACTACGTGGGACTCATGGTCAAGAAGCGTTCGGGCTTTACCTCGATTGAGGACCTGGACGGCAAAGTTATTGGCGTGAGCCAGGGTGCTACCACGCAGGGCCTGATCGAGCAGATGATCAAGGACAACGGCTTTAGCTGCAAGCCCGAGTTTAGGGCCTTTAGCGGCTACCCCATCATCAAGAGTTCGCTCGACGCCGGCAATATCGACGTCTTTGCCATGGACCGCTCCACGTTGGCCGGCTACATGAACGAGACCGTCGAGCTGCTGCAGCCCGAGATCAAGTTTGGCGAGCAGGGCTACGGCGTGGCGACCAAGAAGGGCTGCGACCTTTCGGCCGTGGTCGATCAGGTGATTTGCGATCGCCTGGCCGATGGCTGGCTCGACCAAGAGGTCAAGACCTGGGGTCTTGTATAGGCGCTCGGCGTAGGAAGGAATCAAATGCTCGAAGGATTGTTTGACGCCGACCGCTGGTCGACGACATTCCAAAACATGGGGCCCTTCTGGGAGGGCTTTGGTGTGACGCTGCAGGTGGTTGTTGCCGGTCTGTTGCTGTCGCTGGTGCTGGGCACGCTGCTGGGCGTGTTCTCGACCACGCGTTCGCGCGTGCTGCGTGGTATTAGCCGCGTGTACGTGGAGTTTTATCAGAACACCCCGTTGCCCGTGCAGGTGCTCTTTATGTACATGGCCGGCCCACAGTTTTTGCAGGCCATAACCGGCGCCGACCAGCCGGTGCGCATCGCACCGTTTGTGCTGGGCTTTTTGGGTGTGGGCCTGTATCACGCGGCCTACATCTCGGAGGTCATCCGCACCGGTATCGAGGCGGTTCCGCGCGGTCAGATGGAGGCGGCCCAGAGCCAGGGCTTCACCCGTGCCCAGGCGTACTGGTACATCGTGCTGCCCCAGACGTTCAAGATCATTCTGCCGCCGCTGTGTAACCAGGCACTCAACCTGGTCAAGAACACGTCGGTGCTGGCGCTCGTGGCCGGCGGCGACCTTATGTATCGTTCCGACAACTTTGTGAGTCTGTACGGTTACCTGCAGGGATACATCGTCTGCTGCCTTATGTACTTCATCATCTGCTTTCCGCTCGCCATGCTGGTGCAGTGGCTCGAGCGCCGCTCCAAGGAGCGTCCGCGCGGCGTGAGCCTGGCCGAGCTGGGGCTCGACAACGTAGAGGAGGCCTAGCGCATGGAAATCTTCAACGCGACCAACCTGCTCTACATCTGGGGCGGCTTTGTTAAGACCATCGAGATCTCGGCGCTGTCGATCTTTTTCTCGCTCATCTTTGGCACGGTGCTGGCGCTCGTTAAGAGTTATGCGCCCCGCCCGTTCCGTATTTTGGTGAGCGTCTATATCGAGCTGTTCCGCTGCACGCCGAACCTGCTGTGGATTCTGTTTATCTACTTTACGGTGCAGGGTTTGGACATTGTGATTTCGACCATCGCCTTTACGCTGTTTACCAGCGCTGTTATGGCCGAGATTGTGCGCGGCGGCCTCAACTCGATTCCGCGCGGCCAGTTTGAGGCAGCGCAGAGCCAGGGCTTCGGCTTCTTTGCCACCATGCGCTACATCATTCTGCCGCAGACGTTTAAGACGATCATTCCGGCGCTGTTTAGCCAGTGTACGACCGTCATTAAGGACAGCTCGTATCTTTCGGGCATTAACGTTGCCGAGCTCATGTACACGGCAAATGTCGTGATGGCCCACGCGATCGACCTGTCGCAGGTGCTTATGCTCTACGGTCTGGTGTTTGCGATGTACTTTGTGCTCAACTTTGGTATCTCGCTGCTGGTGAGAGCATATCAGAGGCGAATGGTGGCAGCGTAGCCTGGCTTTCCCTGGTACGCTATCGTGGGAAAAGGCGATAGACAGCCTTTTTCTCATTTGTTAGAAAGGAATCGCGATGAGCGATCTGGAGAACAAGAAGAGTCCTGTGGTCATTACCATCGCGCGCGACTTTGGCGCCGAGGGCCACGAGATTGGTCGCATGCTTGCCGACGAGTTGGGGATTCCGCTGTATGACAACGAGCTGCTGGTACGTGCGTCGCTGCGTGCGGGCGAGTCGCTCGACAAGATGGCTGCCTACGACGAGCGCCTGGCCGTGGAGAACATGGCGTTTCTGCCCGACCGCTACGACGCCCGCTCGTACTCGGACAAGTTGTTCCAAAAGATGAGCCAGGTGATTTTGGATCTGGGCGAGACCGAGAGCTGCATTATCGAAGGCCGCCTGTCCGATTACCTGCTGCGCAACAATCCCAACCACATTGCCGTGTTGGTGACCGCACCCTTTGAGGACCGCGTCGAGATAGTGCGCAAGAAGCGCGGCCTTAACAAAAAGAAGGGCGCCAAGCTGGTCAAGCAGCAGCAGAAGGCGCGCGAGGCGTTCTATAAGCGCTACAGTGCCGGAAAGTGGAAGATGACGAGCGGCAAGGACATCGTCGTCAACCGCGCCAAGCTGGGCCGCGAGGGTTGCAAGGACGTCATCGCCGCAGCCTACCGCTACAAAGTCGCCCAGCTCGAAGGCTAACCGACCAAAACCACCACAAAGGGCAGGCACCTTTGTGGTGGTTTTTGTTTTAGGCGGAGGGGAAGGCCTTGGCGGCAGTGCCTATCCTCGGCTTTTGCAAATCTCGATCTGTAACACCAAGCCAGCGAAAATGGCTCTAACTGTTACAGATTTAGATGAACCGTTCGGCCGTCAGCCCAACGTCTTGATCTGTAACACCAGGCGGCATATTTGGTCTCTAACTGTTACAGATTGAGATGCAGCGTGGGCGGCCGGCACAATATCTCGATCTGTAACAACTACAAGGCTCAACAGGGCCTAACTGTTACAGATTGAGATAAAACGACCGGGCAAGTCCCCAACCACCACAAAGGTGCCTGTCCCCTTTGTGGTGGTTGGGGCGGTCGGCATAGAAAAAGTCCCCGCCGGGCGTGTGCTCGACGGGGACTTTGCCGTTTGATGGCGAGCGCTGTAGGTGATTACTCGCCCAGCAGGCTCTTGGTGATGGAAGCGGCGGCCTTCTTGCCGGCGCCCATCGCCAGAATGACCGTAGCGGCACCGGTGACGATGTCGCCGCCGGCCCAGATGCGGGGATCGGTGGTCTGGCCGGTCTCCTCGTCAGCGACGATGTAGCCCCACTTGTTGAGCTCCATCTTGCCGCCGATCTTGGCAGCGAAGGGGTTGGCGTTGGTGCCGATAGCCGAGATCGCGACGTCGCAGGGGATCTCCTCGATGGCGCCCTCGATGGGCACCGGGCGACGACGGCCGGACTCGTCGGGCTCGCCGAGCTCCATCTTCTGGACCTTGACGGCGCACACGGAGCCGTCCTCGCCAGCGACAAACTCGAGCGGGGAGACGAGCGGCAGAACTTCGACGCCCTCGGCCTTAGCATGGTGCAGCTCGGCGCGACGGCAGGGCATCTCGTCCTCGGTACGACGGTAGGCGATGATGGCGTGCTCGGCGCCCAGGCGCTTGGCGGTACGGACGGCGTCCATAGCCACGTTGCCGCCACCAAAGACGACGACGTTCTTGCCGTGCTTGGTGGGGGTGTCGTACTCGGGGAACTTGTTGGCCTTCATCAGGTTCACGCGGGTGAGGTACTCGTTAGCGAAGAAGACGTTGGGCAGGTTCTCGCCGGGGACGTTGAGGAACTTGGGCAGGCCGGCGCCGGTCGCCACGTAGATGGCGTCGAAGCCCTGCTCGAACAGCTCCTCGGCCGTGGCCATGTTGCCCACGACGGAGTTGTACTCAAACTTGACGCCCATGTCCTCCAGGCCGTCAATCTCGCGCTTGACGACTGCCTTGGGCAGACGGAACTCGGGGATGCCGTAGACCAGCACGCCGCCGCCGGTAAAGAAGGCCTCAAAGACGGTGACGTCAAAGCCGTTGCGGGCGAGCTCGCCGGCGCAGGTGATGCCGGACGGGCCGGAGCCGACGACGGCGACCTTCTTACCGTTCTTGGGAGCCATCTTGGGCGTGGAAGCGAGCTCGGGGCGGTCACCCAGGAAGCGCTCGAGCTGGCCGATGGCCACGGGCTCGGATTTCTTACCACGGATGCACTTGCCCTCGCACTGGTTCTCCTGCGGGCAGACGCGACCGCAGATAGCGGGAAGCATGGAGTCCTCGCGGATGGTATCGAGGGCGCCGCCAAAGTCCTTCTCGCGGATCTGCTCGATAAAGCGGGGAATGTTGATGTTGACGGGGCAGCCCTCGACACAGAACGGCTTCTTGCAGTTGAGGCAGCGCTCGGCCTCGGCCAGCGCCATCTCCTCGGTGAAGCCCTTGTCGACGGGGCGGAAGTCGCAGGCGCGCTCGGCAGCCGGCTCCTCGTTATCGGGGGTGCGGGGCGACTTCATATCGGCAACGAAACGACCGTTAACTAGTGGCATGCGCAGCTCTTTTCCTCATAGGCCTTGAGGGACGCGCCCTCTTCGGAACGATAAGCGGCCTGGCGGGCACGAAGGTCATCCCAGTCGACTAGGGTGGCATCGAAGTCAGGGCCGTCGACGCAAGCGAACTTGGTCACGCCGCCCACCTCGACGCGGCAACAGCCGCACATACCGGTGCCGTCAACCATGATGGGGTTGAGCGACGCGGTGATGGGGGTGTCGTACTTCTGGGCGGTGAGGGTCGAGAACTTCATCATCGGAACGGGGCCGACGCAGAAGACCTGGCTCACGGCCTTGTCCTGCAGCAGGCGCTCCAGCGGAGCGGTGACAACGCCCTGCTCGCCGTAGGAGCCGTCGTCAGTGGTGATGTGGATGTGGTCCTCGTCGAGGAGCTCGCGGAACTGGTCCTCCATGAGCAGGAGGTCCTTGGTGCGGGCGCCCATGATGGCGTGGACCTCGTGACCGGTCTCGACCAGGTGCTTGGCGACCGGGAAGGCAATTGCCAGGCCGACGCCGCCGCCAATGACGGCACAGGGGCCCTCGGCCATCTCGGTGGGAACGCCCAGCGGGCCCACGACGTCGCGCAGCGACTCGCCGGCCTCGTAGGTGGACAGCATCTCGGTGGTCTTGCCGATCACCATGAAGATGAACTCGACCCAGCCCTCGTCACCGTTCCAGCCAGCTAGGGTAAACGGGACGCGCTCGCCCGTCTCGTTGGCGCGAACCATGAGGAACTGTCCAGCGTGCGCATGCTTGGCGATTGCGGGCGCCTCGATGCGGAACTTGAACACCTTCTCCGAGAACTGCGTCTTCTCCAGGATCTTATACATAGAACCCCTCTCTTGTTAGGGCGGCCGAACCGTGCCTCCACGGAAATGGACGGCAGCCCGAATAAAACCGTACGCGCACAGGCGTTGTGCAGACATACGGTGCAAATTATACCCTCATGGACATGTCGCTTACGTGTGTCTTTGGCAGGTGGGAAAAGGGTTTATCCACTTCGACCTACCAAATAGGGATAGGTTTATTTTGGTCGGTTTTATCAGGCAAAACGGCAAAGGGGGCCGGCCTCGGGTTGTGATGAGGCCGGCCCCCTTTGGGGTGTTATGCGTGTATGGCAGCGCGGGGTTTATTGCGATGCGGCCACCGGGGCGTTTCTGTAGATAAAACCTGCCAAAATAAACATCCCTAAATGGTAGGTTTTAGTGCTTGCCGTTGGAGGAAGCGGCGCCGTTGACGTGGTCGCGGGCATAGATCACGCCGTGCACGATGGCGAGGCCCGCGGCGTCGGCCGCGCGGGCGCAGGTGTCCTGGAAATCCTCGGCCTCGCGGGCACGCAGCTGCTTGAGCACGTAGTCGGCCACGGCCATCTTGCCGGGAGGGTTGCCGATGCCGGTGCGGATACGGCTAAAGTCGCGGCTGCCCATCTTGTCGATGATGGAGCGCAGGCCGTTGTGACCGGCATGGCCTCCGCCCACCTTGACGCGCACGTCACCGGCGGGAATGTCGAGCTCGTCGTGGATGACGAGCAGCTCCTCGGCCTTGATCTTGTACTCGCGGCAGAGCTTGGAGATGGGGCCACCCGAGGTATTCATATACGACTGCGGCTTGACCAGCACGATCTGGCGCTTGCCTCCCTCTTCCTCGGGATCGTTGATGTTGATGAGTGCGACCTCGGCGCCGGCCTGGTTTTTCCAGTACGTGACACCGGCCTGACGGGCCAGCTCATCGATCGCCTTAAAGCCGGCGTTGTGGCGGGTCTCGGCATATTCCTCACCCGGGTTGCCAAGTCCGGCAACCATGCGAATCTTAAGCGGCTGTGCAGCTGCCATATTTGTCCTTCCGTTACACATAAAAGTTTAATCAACGACAAAGGCTACCACGCCCGCCGAAGGCGAGACTTCGTTTCAGCGAAATCCCACCAGACAAAAGCGCGGCCGCGGCAGAGCGAGCCGTCGGAACAGAAGAAACCCCCGCGCGACCTTTGCGAAGCAAGGGGGAGCGCGGGGGTTTCTTCTGTTCCGACGGCGATGCGCCGGGTTGCAAGGACGATGCGATTACAGCGCGAAGTCGCCGCCGACGAGCGTGGAGACGGGCTCCTCGTGGTAAACGGCGGAGATGGCCTGAGCGAACTCCTCGGCGACCGAGATGGTCTTGATCTTGCCGCCGACCTCGACGGGAATGGCGTCGGTGACGACGCACTCGACGATGGGGGCGTCGTTCAGGCGCTCGATGGCCGGACCGGAGAAGATGCCGTGGGTGGCGCAGACGTAGATGTCGCCAGCGCCCATAGCCTTGAGCTCCTTGACGTTGGCGCACAGGGTGCCAGCGGTGTCGATCATGTCGTCATTGATGACGCAGGTCTTGCCCTTGATGTCACCGATGATGCCCATGACCTCGGCGGCGTTGTGGCGCGGACGGCCCTTGTGGGCGATGGCCAGGTCGCAGCCGAGCATGTCGGACAGCTTCTTGGCGGCCTTGGCACGACCCACGTCGGGGGAGACGACAACCAGGTTGTCGGTGTCGAAGTTCATGGCGTTGTAGTACTGGCCAAACAGCGGCAGTGCGGACAGGTGGTTGACCGGGATATCAAAGAAGCCCTGGATCTGACCCTGGTGCAGGTCGAGGGTGATGATGCGGTCGACGCCGGCGCGCTCGAGCAGGTTGGCGACGAGGCGGGCGGTGATGGGCTCGCGCGGGCCGGCCTTGCGGTCCTGGCGGGCATAGCCGTAGTGGGTGATAACGGCGGTGATGGAGCGGGCGGATGCACGCTTGGCAGCGTCGGTGGCGATGAGCAGCTCCATGAGCATGTCGTTGACGTTGCCGCCGGCCACGGACTGAATCAGGAAGACGTCGGCGCCGCGGACAGTCTCGTCGTAGCGGGCGTAAATCTCACCATTGGCGAACTGCTTTAGCGTAAGGCCCGAAAGCTCGACCCCAAGGTACTCAGCGATCTTCTGAGCGAGGGGACGGTTGGAGGAACCGGAATACACGCGGATGGACTTGCGCATATTCTCCGACTTCTCGGGATCATTAATCGGCATTACCCTTCTCCTTTATATCGAATGCCATATAGATGCCTTGTTGCATTGTAACCGCGCGGCGGGGTTTATCGGGTCCTGATAACGTCTTTACCGTCAACGGACACGAACCGACCACTCATCCGGTCGCGCAGGTCACGATAGAAAAAAGGAGCCGTCCCCATGGAACAGCTCCTTTTGTGCTTGATAAAACGTTATACCTCGTCGTCCTCGTGCAGACGGCGGCGATAATCGGCGGCCCAGCCCTCAATATTTACCTGGCGGGCGCGGCCCAGACCGAGTGCGTCGGCCGGGACCGGCTCGGTGATGACGGAGCCGGCGGCCACGAGTGCACCGTCGCCAATCTGGGCGGGCGCGACCATCATGGTGTCGGAACCGATGAAGGCATCCTTGCCGATGACGGTCTTGTGCTTGTGGACGCCGTCGTAGTTGCAGGTGATGGAGCCCGCGCCCACGTTGACGCCGGAGCCCATGGTGGTGTCGCCGATGTAGGACAGGTGCGGAACTTTGGAGCCCTCGCCGATCGTGGACTTCTTGATCTCCACGTGCGTGCCGGCCTTGGATCCGTCGAGCATGTGGGTGCCCGGGCGCAGGTAGGCGCGCGGGCCGCAGTCGACGCCGTTCTCGATGACGGCCTCGATGGCGATGGTTTCATCGATGATGCATCCGCTGCCGACGGTGGTGTCGGTGAGGCGGCTGTTGGGGCCGAGCTGGCACTCCTCGCCCACGGTGACGTGGCCGATCAGGTGCGTCTGCGGCCACACGACGGTGTCGCGGCCGATGGTGGCGTCGGGGCCGATCCAGGCCTGCGTGGAGTCGATGAATGTGACGCCCTCGGCCATCCAGTGCTCGTTGATGCGGTCGCGCGCGATGGCGGTGAGCTGTGCGAGCTGGATGCGGCTGTTGACGCCCAGGCCGTCGCGGTAGTCGTCGCAGTGGAAGATGGAGACTGCCTGGCCGTGACCCTTGAGGATTTCGAGCATGTCGGGCAGGTAGTACTCGGACTGCGCGTTGTCGTTGCCGATCTCGTTAATGTGGGCGGCAAGCTGCGCGCCGTCGAAGGCGTAGCAGCCGGCGTTGCACTCCAGCAGTGTGGCGGCCTGCTCGGGCGTGCAGTCCTTCTGCTCGATGATGCGCTCGATCTGACCATCGGCGCCCAGTTTGATGCGGCCGTAGCCAAAAGGATCGGGCGGGGTCATGGTCATGACGGTGCAGGCGAGCTCGCCGGTGGCGACGGTCTGTGCGAACTTGGCGACGGTGTCGGCGGTGATGAGCGGCAGGTCGCCGTTGAGCACGACGACGGGGCCTTGCGTGATGCCGCAGGCCTCGAGCGCGACCTTGACGGCGTGGCCGGTGCCCAGGCGCTCGGTCTGCTCGACGCACTCGACCTTGGTGGCGCTGTTGGCGTAGGCGCCGTCGATGAGGGCGCGCATCTCGTCGGCGTGGCTGCCGATGACGACCACGACGCGGCTGCAGCCGGCCTTGATGGTGGCGTCGACGATCCACTGAACCATGGGCTTGCCCAGGATCTTGTGCGAAACCTTGCAGTGGTTCGACTTCATGCGGGTGCCCTCGCCGGCAGCGAGGATAATTGCGGTTGCGTCCATGTGATCTCCTGTTACGTTATAGAGACGTGTGTTTGGAAACGATACACGGCGCAATATGATACCGCAGGCATATGATGAGCGCGTAACGATTGACGCATGGCGGCCGATGTCGGTGCCGCGGGCGCGGCGTTTGCGCTGGTTGTGTATGGCGTCGGCGGCGCTACGCCGTTGGCGTTTGAGCGAGGGGATGAGGGTGCCCGTGGATATCATGCGAGAGGAATCGGGCAACGAGCCCGTCGCGGCATTCGCGATGTCGCATCCGGCGGTGCCGGCACTCTACATGGTGCTGACGCTGGGGCTCACCATGTTCTCGATGCAACCGGTGCTGATCGCGCTGTCGCTCGCGGGCGGGTTGGCGTATGGATTTGCGACGCGCGGGGCTGCCCGCACGTTGGGCGCGCTTCGCTGGCAGCTGCCGGTGATTTTGATCATTGCACTGGTCAACCCGCTGTTTAGCGCCTCGGGCTCGACGGAGCTGTTCCGTATTGGTATGCGCGCGGTGTATCTGGAGAGCATGGTATACGGCCTGTGCATGGGCGGGCTGTTTGTGGCGAGCGTGCTGTGGTTTGAGGCCGCGGCGTCGATGCTCGAATACGACAAGGTGCTCGCGCTGCTGGGTAATGCCGCACCGTTGATTGCGCTCATGATCTCGATGTGCATGCGGCTTATCCCGCAGTTTTTGCGCCGCGGTCGTACGGTGCTGGCGGTGCAGGATGCGATTGATGTGCCGGGCCGCGCGCCGGCCGACCCCGTACGCTCGCGCCTGCGGGCGTCGAGCGTGTTGATGGGCTGGGGCATGGAAGATTCGCTGGAGCGCGCGGACGCGATGCGCTCGCGCGGGTGGGGTGCCGCGACGCGTCGTACGACGTATGCGCGGTATCGGCTGGGGCGCAGCGACGTTGCCGCGCTGGTTGGGCTTGCGCTGTTTGGCGTGGTCACGGTGGCAGTGGCGTGGACCGCGACGACGCAGTATTCGTTTTATCCGCAGCTCTCGGTGCCGGCGCCGTGGCCGGGCTATGTCGTGTACGCTGCCTGGATGGTGCTGCCTTGCGCGTTGCACGCGATTGATGAGAAGAGGTTTGGCTGATGGCTCGGTTGGATAGGGGCCCGGTGTCGGGCGCGGCGTGCGGCCCGGATATTCCGGCGATTGAGGTACGGGGCCTGAGCTTTACCTACCCCGGGGCTGAGGCGCTGGTGCTCGACGGGCTCGACTGGTCTGTTCCCCAAGGTGCGTTTGCACTGCTCGTTGGCGGTACCGGGTCGGGCAAGTCGACGCTGCTCTCGCTGCTCAAACCCGAGATCGCGCCGATGGGCGAATGCGCCGGCGAGCTGTGCGTGCTGGGTGAGAGCGTTGCCGATATGGACGTTCGGGCGTCCGCAGAGCGCATGGGCTATGTGTTTCAGGATCCCGAGAACCAGATCGTGTGTGAAACCGTGTGGCACGAGATGGCGTTTGGCCTGGAAAACTTAGGTATGTCGCGCGACGAGATGCGCCGTCGCGTAGCTGAGACCAGCTATTTCTTTGGACTGGAAGATTGGCTTCACCGCGATACCGATGCGCTTTCGGGCGGACGCAAGCAGCTGCTGTCGTTGGCGGCCGTGCTGGCCTTGCGCCCGCGCGTGCTGCTGCTCGACGAGCCCACGTCCCAGCTCGATCCTGTTGCCGAGAAAAATTTTCTGCACGCGCTGTTTCGCGTGAACCGCGAGTTGGGTTGCACGGTTGTTGTGGCAACGCACCAGCCGCGCCCGATGCTCGAATACGCGACGTGTGCGTACCGGATTGAGGACGGTCGCGTGCGCGAGGTGGCGGATATGGCTTCTTTGGGACGCCGAGAATCGCTGTTTTCCGACGACATGTTGGGGTGGGGTGCCGTCCGATGTGCAAAAAACGGAGTATTCAGCAGGCGTGAGGACAATTTGGGCTCTCTGGAGCCGCCCGGGGACGTATCGAGCGCGAAAAAAAGTTCGAAATTGGACAAATCGTCCGAATTTGTGGCGCAAACGTCGCTCGAGAACGGCTCGGAAGCCTTCCCGCGCACGGATGGGAGCAGAATACTCCAAAAAATGCACGGCGGGTCGGCTACCACCCTGGCAGGGAGCTGGTTTCGCTACGATCGCGCGGGCGGTTGGGTGCTGCGCGGGCTCGACGTGGCGTTTTCGGCCGGTGCGGTGCATGCGATCGTGGGCGGCAACGGATGCGGTAAGTCGACGATGCTTTCGGTGCTGGCCAAGACTGCCAAGCTGCAACGTGGTCGTATGGTGCGCGGGGCGGCCTCGGCTGCGCTGCTGCCGCAGAACCCCAAGGCCCTGCTGGTTGCCGAGACGGTGCGCGACGAGCTGATGGAATGGGCTTCGGCCTGCGGGTACGACGAGGCTATGGCGCGGGAGCGCGCGGCGAGTCTGGGGCTCGCGGACTTGGGGGAGCGCCACCCCTATGACCTTTCGGGCGGACAGCGTCAGCTGCTTGCGTTGGCAAAGCTGCTGTTGATCGGCCCCGAACTGCTATTGCTCGATGAGCCCACCAAGGGTTTGGACCTGGCCAGCCGCTGCATTATCGCCCGCGCCCTGCGTGACCATGCGAAGGCTGGCGGCACCGTCATCATGGCCACGCACGATCTGGATTTTGTCGAGCAGGTTGCCGATGACATTGCCATGATGTTTGACGGTGAGATTGCCTGCATGGAGCCGCCGGCCAACTTCTTTGCCGACAACGTGTTTTATAGGGCGTGAGCGGGTTCGCGGGCGAGAACGGTCTTACTGCTTGAGCGCCGTGTACTGCTGAAGGAGCGCCATGAGCCCAACGCGGCTGTTGACCTGTGTTTTTCGAAAGATGTTCTCCAGATGCTTTTTAACGGTGCCGGTGCTGATGGATAGCTCTTCGGCGATGGCCGCATTGTCCATGCCCGATAACACGCAACGACACACATCGATTTCGCGCGCTGAGACGTCGTAGTCGTGAGCAAATACGATTTCAGACGAACTGCGGTCGGCGCGTACACGCCATTTTGATAGTCGGTTTGTGAGGTGCGGTTCGATGAGCTCAAGGATTTGAACTTCACGATCGCTAAAGTCGCCTTCTTCTTTCTTGCGATTAAGATTGAGCGATCCCAAAAAGCCCTCGTCATTAAAGAAACTGACGTTGACGACGTGGCGGCCGCCAAGATAATCCTTCATATAACTGCTGTCGATATCGCCAGGGCTGAGCTGATCGGACTCGCGCAGCACCGTCGAGCGCGTAAGATTGCGGTGGGCGACGATCATGTCCTGCTGCCAGTACTTTTCGGTGTAGAGCTCGAGCATCCCAGCGGGGACATCGATGCCAAGAGGGTCAAGAAAGACGCGCGTTTTCCATTCTTGCGGGGTGGATACGAGATCCCTGGAAAGGTCGCTCAGGAAAAATGCAGCCGACTCGTAGGGGATGAGAAAACGCAGCTTTTTGAGGACGGTCGAGCGAAACTCGCGGTCGCTGTCGATGGAATTAATCGAAAGCACGAGATCGTTTAAGCAGAGCCATTCAGAATCGGACAAAAAGCTCAAGATGACCTCCGATGAGATTGCGTAGTGGTTTAGCTGGCATTTTAGTTAATTTGCGTAGAGATACTACTCCTTTTTTCGAATGATGATAAGCCGTTAGCCGAATGGTTTCGGTGAGGGGCCAATCGCAAAATATGAATACCTAAGAGCCAGGGCCCGGTTCTCCAAGCTGTTTGATTATTCCGACTTATTAAAGGAGTCATCATGGAAGAGAAGCTTCCTTCATGGCGTTGGGCGATTGTTTCAGTCGTTTGCTTGCTGTGCTTTATGGCTAACTACATGCAGTACCAGGTCTCAGCACTCGCCGTCGAGGTCATGCCTATGCTCAATATCGATACCGTCGGCTTTTCGATGCTGTTCCTCGTTCCTATGCTTACCGCCGTTTTCTTCTCAATTCCGCTGGGTGCCCTTGGTGACCGTATCGGTTCTAAGAAAGTTGTCACGGTTTGCACCGCAATTTCGGTTGCCGGCGGTTTTCTCCGTTGCTTTACGCTCGATTCGTTCACGATGCAGATGGCATCGATGTTCCTGATTGGCATGGGAATCTCGGCACTCAACGCCAACCTCATCAAGGTGCTCGGCACCTGGTTCCGTGAACAGACTGGTTTCGCCATGGGCTTGTTCTACGCGGCTTCGTGCGTTGCCATCGTTGTCGCTCAGATCTGTGCTGGCTTGTTCGGCAGCGTCTTTAACTCTTATATGGTCGCTGCTGTCGTCATGACCATCTCCTGGGTTCTTTGGATTGTGCTTGACCGAGATGTGCCCGAGGGGCAATCGCTCCCCGAGCCCGAGCCCGTGCTCGACTACCTTAAGGTTGCTATCAAGAGTCCTGGCGTATGGCTAATCTCCGCTGGCGTCGGTTTTGGACTTGCTTCTACCACTGCCTATGCCGGTTTCCTGCCTCAGGCGCTTCAGCTTGGCAAGGGCATAGACGTCGCCACTGCTGGTTTCATGGCCGCAATTGTTACCGTTGGCAGCTTTTTCGGCTGCATCGTGGGGCCTGCGTTCTGCGATAAGCTTGGAAAGTTCAAGGGTTTTCTCATCGTCACTACTCTCATCGGTGCCATATCGATGTTCGTGACGTGGTACACCCCGGTCGGCTTCCTTCTGTGGACGATTTTGGTCATCAATGGCTTCTTTACCGCCATCAACGGCCCGATTATGCAGTCCATGCCTGTTCTCCTTCCCGAGATTGGTGATAAGTATGCCGGTTCCGCTGGCGGTATCGTGGGCACCGTCTCCCTGCTCATGAGCTATTTCCTGCCCATCGGTATCTCTGCCGTTGCTGGTGCCGACTACACTGTGAACATGGGTCTCGAGAGCCTCTGCTTCCTGCTTTCCGTAGTTCCGGTTTTCTTTCTGCCCGAGCTCGGCCGCAAGGCCATGCAGGCTGCCGCCGCTAAGGATGGTGAGTAGCCATGGAGGCGGTAGTTCCCGCTGATATCGTCCTCAAGACGGCGGCGTTGTTTACTGCCGAGGAACTTGAGCCTCACGCCGGATGCGTTGCAGTTCGCGGCAGCGAGATCGTGGCTGTGGGCTCGCCCGACAAGGTGCAGCCGTTTATCGGTCCCGATACCGAGGTCATTGACGCCGGCAACAAACTGGTCATGCCCGGATTCAACGATTCGCACATGCACTTTGCGCTCGGCTCAATCCAGAAGGATGAAGACTTCTGTTGCGATCTGATGTTTCTGCCGAGCGAGCGGGCTTGCGTGGATGCTGTTGCCAAGTTTGCCGCCGAGCATCCTGACAATCCGTGGATTTACGGCCAGGGTTGGTATTCGCCTGCATGGGAAAACCCGATTGACCCTGATTGCCGCAGCCTCGATGCACTCGATATCGACCGCCCAATCGTGCTTTCGGATTTTTCGATGCACGTGGTGTGGTGCAATACCGCCGCGCTTAGGGCGGTTGGTATTGATCGCAATACACCGACGCCTGAAGGTGGTCTTATTCGCCACTTTGACAACGGCGAGCCGAATGGCTTTTTATCCGAGCCCCAGGCGACGAACATCTTGCTCGATGTTGTGCTCAATAAACCGGATCTTGATGCTTCGCTGCTCAAGTCGATGCGCAAGTTTAACAAGCTCGGCATCACTTCGATTGGCGATATGTATCCTTTGGGCGTGACCACGCCCGGCGTGTACGACATCTATGACCGACTGGCGAGCGAGGACCTGAGCACGCTGCGCATCAGCTACTATTCTGCGCTCGATGCTCCGATGGCAGAGTCGCAGGCGCTGCGTGCGCGTCATCACAGCGAGCGCGTGCGCATGGCGGGTCTCAAGTACATTTTGGACGGCTGTCCCGAGGCCTACACGGCCTACATGCACGAGCCGTATCTTAACGCCCCCACGGGAAAGGACTTCCGCGGCGAGCCGGCGTGCAACCAGGAGACGCTTGACTGTATGGTGCTCGAGGCCAACAAGAATGGTTTCGATGTTCGTATCCATGCTATCGGCGACGCATCGGCCACGATGATTATCGATGCCGTCGAGCGTGCCGAGGAGGTGTGCGGCAACAAGGGGGCGCGTTTTGCTATCGAGCATACAGATAACCTGAAGCTCGAGGATATTGCTCGCATGAAGCGCCTGGGCATTAATGCTGCGATTCAGCCGCAGCATCCCATCGGAGGCCTTGGGCAGGGCGTGTACGAGGAGTCTCTTGGCGAAGAGCGCATGAGCCACATGTGGCGCTATAGGGAAGAGGCCGATGGCGGAATCCACTTAGGGCTTGGTACTGACTGGCCTGCGGTGATGTCAATCGATCCTATCGATACCGTGTATGCTGCGGTGACGCGTAGCGAGTTTGACGGGCACCCGGCGGAGGGATACTTCCGCGAGAATGCCCTGACGCTCGGCGAGACGCTGCAAGCGCACACGCTCGGCTCAGCATATGTCGAGGGCTTTGAGCGCCGTTTGGGCAGCCTTGCCGCCGGCAAGCTTGCCGATATCGTCATCCTGTCGGGCAATCCGTTTGAAATGAACCCTATGGCGCTTCGCGATCTCGAAGTCGAGACGACGATCTTTAACGGACGCGTCGTCTATCGCAAGGATGAAGCATAGATAGGGTGATGAACGTGAGCAAAGGGACGGTCGAAAAATATGCCCTGCTGTTTGTGGTGTGCGGCATCGTGTTTGCTGCGAACTACGCGCAGTATCAGGTGTCGGGATTGGCACATCTGGTTGTGTCGGACCTGCATCTGACCTCGGCCGAGTTTTCAGCCGTCCTGTTTGCCCCGTTTGTTCCTGCCGTTGTATTCGGCATGCCTGTCGGCGTTTGCGCCGATCGATATGGCGTGAAGGTGCTCGTATTCATCGCATCGGCGATTTCTGCAATTGCAGCGGTTGCTCGCGCGGAGTGCGCATCGTTTGCGACGCTGTTCATGGCGACCATGCTTCTGGGCGCGGCACCATGCGTCGTGAATGCCATCGTTCTAAAAGTGCTTGGTCCCGCTTTTGGCGGAGAAACCGATAGGGCCATGGGATGGTTCTACGCTGCGGGGTCGGGCGGAATCGCCTGCTCGCTTGCAACCTCTCCTCTCTTTGCAACGCCCGGACGAGCATATGCCCTTGCTGCCGTTTTATTTGCCATGTTTGGATTGCTGTGGCTGCTGGTTGCGCCATCGGCGGATGTTCTGCAGACTGCAGATGGCCTTGGCGTTCAGGGTGCGGAGCCTGCTTCGTCGTCGGCAAGTGCGTTTGCGACGGTAATCAAGATGCCGATGGTTTGGCTCGTGGCGATACTGCTTGGAGTCGCCCTTGCATCGGCTACGGCGTACTCGGGTTATCTTGTCTCGGCACTTGAGGCTTCAATCGAACCTTAGGTCGCCGGGCTTCTTGCCTCTTTCGTGACGCTTGGGTCGATTGTCGGCGGCGTGGCCGGTCCCTACGCGCGAGCGCAATTTGGCGACTATCGCGTGTTTATGGCCATCGCCGCAATGGCGGGGAGTGCCCTTATGTGGGCCGGAGAGGCTTTTGTCTCTCAGCCTTCTGTCGGGCTCATGTTTGCGATTGGCGTTTCGACTGCCGTCGCCGGTCCGGTCGTTCAGTCGCTACCCTACATGTTGCCCGAGGTGCGCGAGGGGCTTGCAGGAAGCGCCGGTGGCGTGGTGAGCACCGTTTCGCTGGGGCTTACGTTTTTGATTCCCGTGGCCCTCTCCTTCTGCATTGGCGAGAGCTATGAAACGCTTCTATTTGGGTGCGCTGTTTTGTTTGGCGCGACGGCGCTGGCGTCTCCATTCCTGCCGTCTCCCGATTCACTTATGTAACACCTGTTTTCGCCCTTTGGGCCTGGCCGACAAGGGCAAAAGGAGTTGGTCTACTTGACACTAAAAAAGAGTACCGCTGTGACCATTCTCAACGGCATCGTTAATCCTCTATTCATGTGTTCATTTCTGCCTATTGTTGAGGGAAAGCCTGGCTTAGATTTTCAGGGACTTACTGGTTTCTGGGGGCAGCTTATTCTGGCCATCGGTATTGCACAGTTCGTGGGTTTTTGCCGCTCTTTGGCAAAGCAATTGAGACGTGCGTTGAGTTTTTTGGTTTTGATCGGAACACTCCGGGCGCACGGATTTGCGGAACCGTTGTGGGCGCTACTCTGCTCTTCTGCATTATCGGGCTATTTGAAGTCGCGTTTCAGTCAGGCGTTGGCGTTATCGACGGTGTGCCGTTTTTCTCGCGTTGGGTTCGCCTCGTGGTGGGCGGATGGGCCTTTGTCGTTGTGGGCGGCTTGCTGTTTGATCCCTTTGTCGCGGCCATTGCCGCTAAAGTTACGGGCGAATAGCGCCAAGACCGGTCGCGTGGCGAAAGCCTGATCGACTGGCAGCCAAGGCCGGCCGGGGGATTGGTCGGCCCCATTTTGCCCGTGCTACCATAAACGGACATTCGTTTGATGGGGGCTGCCGTTGTCGCGCGTCTTGCAACATATGGAAATCCCGCTGCTGCTGGCGGTTCCTGCGGTGATGGCTGCAGCGTTGCTGGCAGGTATTGAGCAGGCGGCGCTTGCCATGCTTGTCGTGGTGGCGCTGGTGCTTGCGCTGTTCTTTGCGGGTTACGAGGCGTCGCGACCGGGCCTGCGCCAGATTATGCCAACGCTGGTTCTGGCGGCGTTGGCCGCGGCGGGGCGCATCTTGTTTGGCCCCATTCCCGACTTTAAACCCGTGAGTGCCATCGCCATTATCGCGGGGGCGACGCTTGGCCGCCGCAATGGTTTTATGGTTGGCGCGCTGGCGGCGCTGACCAGCAATTTCTCTTTTGGACAGGGCATGTGGACGCCGTGGCAGATGTATGCTTGGGGGCTCGTGGGATACGTTGGCGGTGCGCTGGCGCATGCCGGCGCTTTTGATCGCGCCGATGGCACCGTGCGTATGCCGGCGCTGCTGACCTACGGCTTTGCTTCGGGTTTGCTGTACGGCGTTGTGATCAACGCCTACGACATTATCGGTTTTGTTCAACCGCTCACGTGGGCGGGTGCCATGGCGCGTCTTGCCACCGCCGTACCGTTCGATATCACGCACGGCCTTGCGACCTGCGTGTTTTTGGTCGCCCTGTACAAGCCTTGGTGTCGCCGCATCAACCGAGTCGTCGTGAAGTACGGACTGTAGGGCTGGTTGCGCCGGGGCGGGAATCAATACTGCCGAAGTGCCATTTTAAAACTATGCCGGTTTACGGGGCCAGATTGGCACAAGCAGACCATGCCGGCTATTTTTGAAATAGAGCAAGCCGTTTACCTGCGGTTTTATTATTTCGGAATTGCGTATGGTTGGGGGTTCGCGATTTAGCCCCGTAAACTGGCATAGTTTTGGAATGGCCGGCTGATATGACGGGCGTCGTGACCCTCAAGAGCCAAATTGATCCGTTTTCTTCCGTCTCCAGACGTCCCCGGGGAATCAGCTGAACTCGCCCGCCACGAAATCAGCCTATCTACTACGTTTGACCCGACACCCCCAAACACAACCGCGTTTTATGAAAAACCGCAGGCTTTCTACCTGCGGTTTTCTTTTTGCGTTGTTCGCTGTGGTTGAGGGTGGTGGCTTAAACGTAGTAGATGGGCGTGTTTCGTGGCGGATGGGTCACGTGGATACCACCACGAGGCCCAAAATGATTCGTTTTCCTCCGTCCCCAGGGGATCAGCTGGGGCTAGAGCTCTAGCGTGAGGGTGACGGGGCAGTGGTCGCTGCCGAAGATGTCGCCGCGGATGCCGGTGTCGCGTACGTTGTCGGCGATTGCGTCGCTTACCAGGAAGTAGTCGATGCGCCAGCCGGCGTTGTTCTTGCGGGCATTAAAGCGATAGCTCCACCAGCTGTAGACGCCCTCGACGTCGGGGTTTGCCGCGCGCCAGGTATCGGTAAAGCCGGCGTTGAGCAGCTCGGTAAACTTGCCGCGCTCCTCGTCCGAAAAGCCGGCGTTGCCGCGGTTGGACTTGGGGTTCTTAAGGTCGATCTCCTCGTGCGCCACGTTAAAGTCGCCGCAGGTCACGACGGGTTTGCCGGTCTCGCGCTCGAGCGCGTTCAAAAAGCCGCGGTAAGCATCGTCCCAGGCCATGCGCACGTCGATGCGGGCGAGTTCGTTTTGCGCGTTGGGAGTGTAGACATCCACAAACCAGAACTTGTCGAACTCCAGCGCGCAGACGCGGCCCTCGGTTGCGGCTTGGGCGACGAGTACGGCCGCCTCGTTCTCGCCGGCGTAGGGTAGCAGTGCGTCGGCGTGCAGCACGCGCAGCGGTTCCTGGCGGCTAAAGACCGCAGTGCCCGAATAGCCTTTACGCTCGGCGTAGCTCCAGGTTTGGTGATAGCCGGCCAGGTCAATATCGACCTGGCCTTCTTGCAACTTGGTCTCTTGCAGCGCCAGGATATCGACGTCGAGTTCTTGCGCGATCTGGATAAAGCTTGGGTCCTTTTTGAGCACGGCGCGCAGGCCGTTGACGTTCCACGAGACGAAAGTGTAAGTCTGAGGCATGGTGTCCTTTCGACGGGGTTGGCAGGCTTAAGATTAGCGCAACAGGGGCGGGGTGGGCTCCGCGCATGCTGACTTAAAGGTCGCATGCTGGGACATCGCCCGACGCCGCCCGATCAACAAGGACGGAGGGCTCATATGACGCAGGCAATATCGGACCCCAGGCAGGCGTCCGCCGCGCTGGCGGATCTGTTTGACACCCACAAGCGCGTGGTGTTCTTTGGCGGCGCCGGTGTTTCCACGGCGAGTGACATCCCCGATTTCCGCAGCGTGGACGGCCTGTATCACCAGCAGTTTGCCTATCCGCCCGAGACCATGCTCTCGCACAGCTTTTACGAGACACATCCGGCGGGGTTCTTCGACTTTTACCGCACCAAGATGATCGCGCTTAACGCTAAGCCCAGCCGCTGCCACACCAAGCTGGCCGAGCTGGAGCGAGCTGGCAAGCTCGATGCCGTGGTGACGCAAAACATCGACGGCTTGCATCAGATGGCGGGCTCGCAGCGCGTATTCGAGCTGCACGGATCGGTCCATCGCAACATTTGCCAGTCGTGCGGCGCGGTCTATAGCGCCGAGTGGATTTGCTCGCGCGAGCATGAGGACGCCGCGGGCGTGCCCGTGTGCCCTGCGTGCGGTGGTCGCATCAAGCCCGATGTGGTGCTCTACGAAGAGCCGCTCGACGAGCGTGTGTTGACCGGTGCCGTTGCCGCCATCGCCGCGGCCGATGCCCTCATTGTGGGCGGGACCTCGCTCGTGGTGTATCCGGCGGCAGGCCTTACGCGTTACTTTACTGGCGATACGCTGGCCATTTGCAATTTGGCGCCTACCGATCAGGATGCAAATGCCGACCTGCTGATTTCTTGCGACATCGCGGCCGCGTTTGCGTTCTAGCCCGTGTGCGCGGATACAATAGAAAGACTGAGTGCAAAGCGACCCCGCCGCCAGCTCCCCAAGCTCGGCGGCGTGGGCATTTTAGGAGGATGTTCATGGCGAACGACAGCAAGACATGGCGGTGCGGAAAGTATGAGCTCAGCTTTGACCGTCCGCGCATCATGGGCGTCCTCAACGTGACGCCCGATTCGTTTAGCGATGGCGGGGAGCACTTCGACCCGGATGCCGCCATCGAGTACGGCCTGGCGATGCTCGACGCCGGCGCCGACATCATCGACGTAGGCGGCGAGTCCACGCGCCCCGGCTTTACCCCGGTTAATCCCGACGAGGAGGCTCGCCGCGTGCTGCCCGTGGTGCGCGCGCTGGCCAAAGAGGGCGCCATCGTCTCGATCGACACGCGTCACGTGGCGGTTGCCAAGGCGGCCGTGCGCTGCGGCGCCTCGATCGTCAACGACGTGACCGGCTTCACTGACCCCAAGATGGTCGAGTTTGTTAAGACGAGCACCTGCGGCGTCATCGTGATGCATGCCGGCGAGGTCGCCGCGCCTACCCGCACGCACGCAACGGTACAGCTCGATACCTCGGCGGCGGCGTTTGTTGCCGAGAAGGCGCGCGAGGCGGCTGCCGAGGCCGCGCGTGAGGCTGAGAAGCCGGCTCGCCGCCGTCGCGGCAAGTTACTGGGCGAGCCTAAGCCGGAGGCCAAGCTTCCGGGCGGCGTGGTGCAGCCCTCGTTGCCGTTTGGCGATCCGGAGCCCGCGACCGAGCCTGCAAGCGAGCAGGAGACGCCGGCCGCCGAGCAGGCTGCTGCCGCCGAGACCGTCGCGCCCGCGCCCGAGGCCACCGAGGCCGCATCGGAGTCCAATGACCGCCTGGCCGCCATGATGCGCCGCAGCGCCCGCCGCGAGGAGGCCTACGTGCCCACCTCGCAGCTCCGCCGCTTCACCCTGCCCGATTCGGCGCCCATCATGCGCCGCGTCATGGGCTTTCTGTCCGACCAGGCCCGCGCGCTCATCCACGCCGGCGTGTCGCGCGACCGCATCTGCATCGATCCTGGCCCGGGCTTTGGTAAGTCGGCTAACGAGGACATCGTCATCCAGCGCGAGACTGCCAAGATGGCGTCACTGGGTTATCCGCTCATGTGCGCCGTATCGCGCAAGCGCTTTGTGGGCGCCGTCTCGGGCGTGACCGAGGCCGCCGAGCGCGATGCCGCTACGTTTGGCGTGTGCCTGGGCGCCATCCAGGCCGGTGCCAACATCGTGCGCGTGCACGACGCCGCGGGTTTTGCGCAGTTCCTGAACGGCTACTGGGCAGTTGCCAAGCCGCAGCCGCGCCGCGCGTTTGTGGCCGTGGGCTCCAACCTGGGGCATCGCTGTGACAACATCCGCGCCGCACGCGACATGATCGCCGAGATTCCACTCACCTGCGTGTCCAACTCCTCCAAGATCTACGAGAGCGAGCCGGCCTACGAGACGCGCCAGGACGCGTTTGCCAACGCCGTCATCGAGATCAAGACCGAGCTGGCGCCGCTGGTACTGCTCGACGAGCTGCAGAAGATCGAGCTCGAGCTGGGCCGCGACCGCTCCAAAAAGGCCAAGGCCAACGGTCCGCGCACCATCGACCTGGACCTGCTGTGGATGGACGGCGAGACCCACGGCGGCAAAAAGCTGCGCCTGCCGCATCCGCTCATTGGCGAGCGCGACTTTGTGCTGGTGCCGCTCGAGGACCTGATGCACGACCCGGCGCGGTTCTTCCGCTATAACGGTGTCGAGGTCAAGGAACCCGAGGATCGCGTGGGCCATATCGTGGGCGAATTGGGGCGTATGTAGATGATCGAGATGAATGCTGTTGTCGCCGGTACCGAGCTCGACGCGGCGCGTGACGCGGGCCGCGAGGGCGTGTCCGCGGGCTGGTGCGCGTGGAGCGTGGGCGATGCTTCGCTGACGTTTTCGCTGGTTGTGCGCCCCGATGTGAACATGCACGCCTTCCACGGCCTGCCGTTTGTGGCCGCGATGGGCATGATGGACGCGCTCGTGGGCACGGCTTCGACGCCGGGGTTGGGCCTTGCCGGTAAAGTGGGTATCCAGTGGCCGAGCGATATCGTGTGCGGTGCGCCTGCGTTTGAGGCGTCGCTCGCGCGTGTTGCCGTGAACGGCGGTGCCGGTGCCGCGGGCATGTTTGCCGCAGTGACGGTTGATATTGAGCGTGCGGCGCTTGGTGAGCTTGGCGTGGATATGGCCGACGTGGTGCTGGTCGAGGCATTGGCCACCGCCGTGCTGACCCGCGTGGACACCTGGGCGGTTGCCGCCAACACGCCGCAGGGCGCTGCCGGCCCGCTGGCTCCGGTGCTGGGTGAGTACTTCGATATGGTGCCGCTGCTGGGTCGTCAGGTTGCGGCGGTGTCGCCCAACGGTTTGCCGCTTGCGGTCGGTGTGTTTGCGGGCCTGGACATCTGGGGCCGCGCGACCATCAAGACCGATGCCGGCGAGCAGGAGTTTCCGCCCGAGGCCGTACGGATTCGCGGACTGTAACGCGAGGCGCCCGCGCTCAAAGATAACGATGACAACGAAGCCCTCTTCGGCCTGTGCTGGGGAGGGTTTCGCCTATCTGGGGAATGGGTTGCCAGCGCCCTATTCCTCAAAACTGAAAAATTTTCGTTTTTGAGGAATAGGATTAAGGCGGCTCGGTCTTTCGCGAGGTATATTCGCTATAGAGCCTATTCCTCAAAACTGAAAATTTTTCAGTTTTGAGGAATAGCGATAAAAGACCGCGAGGAGGCCCCGATGAAACTCATCAATAGAACGTCATATATGGACACGTTGACGAGTCTTATTGGCGTGCCGGACATCAAGGTCATCACGGGCATCCGTCGTAGCGGTAAATCAAAATTGCTCGAGGCCCTCCGCGATTACGTGGAGGCACATCTGTCCAATTCGAATGTCATCCATATCAACTACAACCTCGATGAGTTCGAGAACCTGCTCGAGTATCACGCGCTGCTCGCCTATGTAAAAGAGCATCGAGTGTCCGGCAAACAAAACTTTCTGCTTATCGATGAAGTTCAGATGTGCGACGGTTTTGAGCGTGCGATCAATAGCCTTCACGCATCCGAGCAGTACGACATATTCATTACCGGATCGAATGCCTTTTTGCTGTCGAGCGATCTGTCGACGCTCTTTACGGGGCGTACGTTCGAGATCGAGGTTTTCCCATTCTCGTTTGAGGAGTATCGTCTCTATGGCGACGAGGGCGAGGTCGACCGCGACTTCGATGAGTACGCGAGAACCGGCGGTATGTCCGGCTCTTACCCTTATCCACTGCAGGAGCAGCGCTATCAATATCTCTCCAACGTCTTCAAGACGCTCATTGTGAGAGATATCGTGCAGCGGCATAACGTGAGAAACGAATCGGCGCTGCTGCGCATTGCCGATTACATGATGGACAACGTTTCCAACATTACGTCGGCACGCAACATTACTGATGCATTAAATGCGGATGGGTTAAAGATTACGAACAAGACGGTCGGCACGTACATGGGGTACCTGTGCGATGCGTTTGCCTTCTATAAAGTTCGTCGGTACGACATTCGCGGCAAAAAATACCTTAAGAGCGGCGAGAAGTACTATCTGGCGGACCATGCGTTTAAATATGCGCTTCTTGGTACACGTGATATGGATTGGGGGCGCGTATACGAGAACATGGTGGCAATCGAGCTGCTGCGTCGCGGATACGAGGTATACGTCGGCGTGCTCTATAAAAAGGAAATAGACTTTGTAGCAATCAAGCGGAGCGAGAAACTCTACATTCAGGTGAGCGACGACATCAGCTCGGATAAGACATTTGAACGCGAGATTTCGCCACTGCTGAGCATTGGCGATGCGTATCCCAAGATGATTCTCGCCCGCACGCATCACGAGGCCACGGATCGCGACGGAGTGCAGATCGTGGACCTGGCGAGGTGGTTGTGCGGCGAGGCGTAGCAGAAAGCCTATTCCTCAAAACTGAAAAAATTTCGTTTTTGAGGAATAGGACCGATGCATTGCTTAGTCCGCCGCTCGCGCCCGTGCTCGACTTAAGCCCCTGCCTTACCCCAGCTCCTGCATGCGGCGGTAGATTTCGCAGATGCCCTTGATGGTGAGCTGTCCGTCGACCACGTCGAAGGCATCGGTCGAATCGGCGACGATGCCGGCGAGACCGCCCGTGGCGATAACGGTGGCATCCTCGCGGCCCAGCTCGCGCTTCATGCGCTCGACCAGGCCCTCGGCCATGGCAGCAGCGCCCACCACGGCGCCGACCTTGATGCACTCCTCGGTATCGCGGCCGATGGCATGCTCGGGCGCCTCGAGCGGCACGCTGGCGAGCTTGGCGGCACGGGCGGCAAGCGCGTCCATGGAGATGCGGATGCCCGGCGCGATCGCTCCGCCAATGTAATAACCGTCCTCATCGATGACGTCGATATTGGTCGCGGTGCCAAAGTCCACCACGATTGCCGGCGCGCCGTAGAAAGTTTCGGCCGCAACGGCGTTAGCGACGCGATCGGCGCCTACGGCTTGGGGACGCGCCGCGCGCAGCTTGGTCACGGCGGCCGTCTGCGGCCCGATGACGATGGCGTCTGCGGCAATGCGGTCGGCCACGGCGTGCCACTCGCGCGAGAGCTGCGGCACCACGCCCGCAAAGGCGATCGCGTCAACCGCATCGAGCGAGAGGCCGTACATCTTAAAGAAACCCATCAGGCGCACGTGGATCTCGTCGGCGGTATAGGAGCGGTCGGTGGGCATGCGCCACGACTGCACCAGCTCGTCTCCGTCGAACAGGCCCATGGCCGTCTGCGTGTTTCCCATATCGATAGCGAGCAGCATGTCTACTCCCAGTGTTGGCATAAAAGGACGCGCACCATTGTATACGCGCCGTCGACGGCGCTCGGCCGCGATTCGTTTACGGTGATAGGGGCTGAGGGGTTTAAATATGAAGGAATTATGCTCTACGAGATTTTCCTTGCCGTTTACCGAACTCCCGCGTAATATTCTTTCTTGCGCACATGAGGCGCCCAGACATTGCGGGGTGGAGCAGTCTGGTAGCTCGCCGGGCTCATAACCCGGAGGTCGTAGGTTCAAATCCTGCCCCCGCGACCAAGAACTTGCAGCTCGTCGGCCTAGCCGGCGAGCTTTTTTGTTATTTCGGGACCGTGTTTTCGGTCCAATTCTCGGCCTCTCAAACAAAATCTCGATCTGTAACATCTAGACCCGATTTGGGCGGCTAGGTGTTACAGATTGAGATGTTTCGGCAGGACGGTCTTCGTTTGTCTAAATCTGTAACACGAGGGACGGTTTTTACTGAGTAACTGTTACAGATCTAGATCTTTCGGCAGGCTAGATTGGTTCGTCTCAATCTGTAACAGTTGCTCGGCAAAATAGGGCCTAACTGTTACAGATTGAGATAAACCGACGGGCCGCCCCGCCCATCCCCATCCACCAGCCCTCACCCGCTATCCGCCGTTTTCCGTTGCGTCGCCGTGCTCCCATGCCATATCCTCTAGACAACTACGCGGCATCATCGCCGCCGCGCCTACAAGAGAGGAATATCCATGACCGCACCTGCATCCAAGCTGCTCCAGCCCATTACGGTTGGCCCCCTTGAGCTCAAGAACCGCATTATGTTCCCGCCGCTGACCACCGGCTACGAGGAGCGCGACGGTTCCATCGGCGAGCGCAGCCTGGCTTTTTACGAGCGTCTGGCCCGTGGCGGCGTGAGCTACATCGTCATCGGCGACGTCGCTCCCGTCATGACCGCGAGCCCCACGCCCAAGCTGGCGACCGACGCCCAGATCCCCACGTTTAAGGCACTGGCCGACGCCGTCCACAAGCACGGCGCCAAGGTCGCGCTGCAGCTGTTCCACCCCGAGTACGACGTGCCCGGTGTCGGCCGCATGGTCATGGGCTCCATGGCTGCCGCCAAGGCCGCGCAGGAGGCCAAGGCCGCCGGCGACGAGGAGACCTTCGCCGCCAAGATGGCCGAGTCCAACGAGATCCGCAAGCAGGCCTACGCCAAACTGCACCACGACATGCAGCACTTTGTGAACGAGGCCACCGTGGAGCAACTCACCCAGATCAAGGAGGCCATCGCCGCCTCGGCCGCCCGCGCGCAGCAGGCTGGCATCGACGCCATCGAGGTCCACGGCGACCGTCTGGTGGGTTCGCTGTGCTCCGCCATCCTCAACAAGCGCACGGACGAGTATGGCGGCTCGTTCGAGAACCGCGTCCGTTATGCGCTGGAGGTCGTCGCCGCCATTAAGGAAGCCGCGCCGGAGCTGATGGTGGAGTACAAGCTCCCCGTGATCATGGAGAACCCCGACGGCACGCCGCGCGGCAAGGGCGGCCTGCTGCCCGACGAGGCCTGCGAGTTTGCCAAGCTGCTCGAGGGCGCGGGCATCGATATGATCCAGGTCGCACAGGCCAACCACACCGGCAACATGGGCGACACCATTCCGCCCATGGGCGCCATGCCCTACAACTGGACGCTGCCCGTGGCCGAGCGCGTCAAGGCCCTGGTCTCCGTGCCGGTGGCAACCGTCGGCCGCGTTGTCTCGGTCGAGGCCGGCGAGAAGATCCTGGAAGACGGATCGGCCGACATCATCGCTTACGGCCGTTCGCTCATGTGCGACCCCGACATTGCGCTCAAGGCCGCCACGGGCGAGCCCATTCGCGAGTGCCTCAACTGCAACAAGGGCTGCGTCGATGCGATCCAAAACCGCCAGTACATTTCGTGCGTGCTCAATGCCGAGAACGGAGACGAGGCGACCATCGCCATTAAGCCGGGCGAGGGCGACAAGAAGATTGCCGTGGTGGGCGGCGGTATTGCCGGCCTGGAGGCCGCGCGCGTGGCGGCCAAGCGCGGCTACGACGTGACCGTCTACGAGGCGAGCGATCATCTGGGCGGCCAGATTGTGCTGGCAGCCGCGCCTCCGCGCAAGGACGAGATCATGCGCTCGGTCGAGTATTACGAGAAGATTCTGCCCGGCCTGGGCGTGAAGGTTGAGCTCAACCATACCGCTAGCCCCGCGGACCTCAACGCTGCCGACGCCGCGATTGTGGCTGTGGGCGCGCACGACGTGGTCATCCCCGTTCCGGGTGCCGATTCGGAGAAGGTCGTCTCGAGCTGGGACGTGCTGGCCGGCAAGGTGGAGCTTACGGGCCGCGTCGCTGTCATTGGCGGTGGCCTGGTGGGCACCGAGACTGCCGAGTACCTGCTGCAGCACGGCTGCGAGGTGGCGATCGTCGAGATGCTCGACAAGATTGCCGCGGGCGAGTCCGAGACCATCCTGCCGCTGATTATGAGCGACTTTGCCGAGCATGGCGTTGAGCAGCATGTTAAGACCCGCCTGACCGCCATTACCGACGAGGGCGTGGAGGCTGTCCGCACCACCGAGGACGGCGCCGAGGAGCCGGTGAAGATCGCTTGCGATTACGTGGTGATGGCCGTGGGCTCCAAGGCCAACGCGTTTGACCTGGACGGCGTGACGGTGCCCGTGACCTGCGTGGGCGATTGCTCGGGCGAGCGCACCGCCGACATCGCGAGCGCCATTCGCACGGCGTATCACGCGGCCAACGAGCTCTAAGCAAGAAAGCTATCGCGTATTGAGTGGGCGGGGAGTGCCGTATCGGTGCTCCCCGCCTTTTTGCCAATAGAGTATCCCTGACCAGCTGGTTCAGAAAATCCGAATCTTGAGCACCTGAAAATCCGAATTATATGAACACGAAAATCCGAATCGCAACTACCCGAAAATCCGAATTTGCTACAGTGGAATAGAAGAATCAGAAAGCAGGACCTGGAAATCTGCGGGGGTGGCTCATGGCAGGTGAGAGGCTACATCGGGACGGATACATCCCACGTATCGTGGATGCGCAAATCGAGCGCTACCTTCACGTCTTTGGCGCGGTCGAGATTGCAGGCACCAAGTGGTGTGGCAAGACGTGGGCCGCGCTTGAGCATGGGGCGTCCGTCTCGTATGTCGACGAGAATCTCGACCTCGCGCGTGCCGACCCGGCGATGATGTTGCTGGGAGACCGTCCGCATATTATCGATGAGTGGCAGCGCGTTCCCCAAATTTGGGACTACGTTAGACACGAGGTTGACCGCACCCGGGGTACGCGCGGCGCCTATATCCTCACGGGTTCCGCCACGCCTGCGTTTGGCTCAAAGGCGGAGGCGCCCGCGCATAGTGGAGCCGGCCGCATCGGCCGCGTCCGCATGCACCCCATGACGCTTGCCGAGACAGGCGAGTCCAACGGCAAGGTGAGCCTGGCGGGCTTGTTTGAGCATCGTTTTGAGCCCTGTCGGTGCAATGGCGATACACCGGGGCTTGTCGAAGCCGCTTGCCGCGGCGGCTGGCCCGAGGCGATCGATATGGTTTCGGCTGACGCCCAGCTCATCGCCCGCGAATATCTCAACACCACGTTTTCGAGCAGCTTTCCGGCGGTCGGTCTCGACCCCGATATTGCTCGTCGAGTCTCTGCATCGATCGCGCGCAATCTGGGACAGGCAACCACGTATAAAACGATTCTTATGGATATGTTCGGTGCCGAGGAGGAGCCCGCAGCGTTTGCCGACGAGACCAAGGTGCGTAGGTACCTGGATGCCCTCAAAGGCATGTTCATTCTCGAGGAGGTCCCCGGTTGGGTTCCCGCCGCGCGCGACAAACGACGCTTTACCGTCAAGCCCAAGCGCTATCTGGCAGATCCGAGCCTTGCTTGCGCCTTGCTAGGTATGTCCTTGCAGGCGCTGCTTGCCGACTGGCAGACATTTGGTCTGGTGTTTGAGAATTTGGTCATACGCGACCTTTCGGTCTACGCACGTTCGCTCGACCTGCTGGATAGCACGCCCGTGCGCTATTATCGCGACGATTCGGGCCTTGAGTGCGATGCTATCGTGCAGCTAGCCGACGGACGGTGGGCCGCCTTTGAGATTAAGGTGAGTGAAGATAAAGCGAGCGCCGGCGTCGAGAGCCTCAAGCGCGTTCGCAAGAAGGTCTGTGGAAATCCTCGTTCACGCACACGCGAACCGGAGTTTATGGCCGTGATTGTGGGGGTGGGTGAGTACGCCCGCGAGGTCGAGGACGGTATCTACGCGATACCCGTGCGCGCGTTGGGGTGTTAAGGGGCGGCACGCCGTGTGCCCGCTGCCCGGTGCTGCGGATTGGTGCAAGTGGTCAGGTTTGTTTGCACCATGTCCTTGGCATATGGAAGAAGCTGCTGTTCGTAATCTTTAAGACATCATTAAGGCTTGCGTTGTGGAGCAAGCCGCAGGTCAATGCTATTCTTTTACCTTATCGTACGGTGTTGTATTCTGCCTGAATTCTCTACCTGCGAACAACGGATAAACGCGACCGAGCGGAAAGGATGGCACGCCCGCTAGCAGGGCAAACGCAAGCGATGAGTGGCATGGACCGACATAGCGAGCTCCAGCAGCACAAGACGGCGGCCGAGTACCGCCAAGCTGCCGACGAGCACGCGCGGACCCTCAAGGATTTCTGGAAGGATTTCCTGGTGAGCGGTCTGTTTGTGCTGGCCGCCATCGTTGCCATCTTTGCATGCCTGGCCTGGTTTGCCGCGAATAACCGAGTGAGTGCCACGGGGAGCACGATCGCGGCGAAGGGCCCGCGGTTTGTGCTCTCGGGAACGCAGGGCGGCACGGCGGGTAAGTACGACACTCAGGACAACTACGCGTCGGACAGTACAAGCCTTGCCGTGAACAATCTTTTCAACCTCAATAACATGAGCGCCGATGGCGGTCTCTCTCCGGGGTCGGCCGGCCAGCTCCAGCTCAACGTCAGGCCGCTCTGCAATGACCTGCACGATATCACGGTGGAGATGACCTGGGAAATTTCTGTTCAGACGAGCGTTGCGGGCACGGGCGGCACTGCTGCGGATGCATCGAAAAACGAAGAGATCATCAACTCGCTTAAAGATTTGGTGCGCGGTCATATCCTGGTTTTTCAGGGCAAAGACGCCTCTGGCTTTTACTCGAATCCGCTGGTCCCTACGACCACCACGGTGACCCAGGACGGGGCCAGCGTCACCGTCATTACGCAGAGCTTTACCATCCCAAAGTCGAGCTTTTACGCTGCGGACTCAAATAGCACGACCGAAACCGTCACCAAAACCCTCTACTGGATTTGGCCGGAGCAGTTCAAGAGCTATGTTCACACGGGCAACGCCGGCTACGGTGGCAACCTTTTCGCTAACACAGGCGACGAGGGGGGATACACAACCCTCGTCGGCGACATCAACAATAACCACGCGCGCTATTTCCGCGCCGATAGCACGAGCGTGCCAGGTCAGGCGCCTAGCGCGGTTCCGCCTGTCGGAGCCGGCATGTCCTCTGCGGATGTGGAGACCTGCGCCAATTATTACAACAACGCCGACGAGATTATCGGCAAGAACGTCAAGTACATTCGCGTGCGCTTCACCGCCAAGGAGGCGGATAAATAAATGGACGAGCAGCTTAATGCCCGCGAGCAGGGCGATATCAAACACAACGAAGGAGCGGCAAACCCCGGCGGCAACGGGTTCGGCTCGCACGGCGAAGCGCGTCCGGCTGGCCGCATCGAGCGCATCAAGGCTTGGGTGAGCGACCACCGTCGCGAATCCCTGGCCATCGTGGGTCTGGTGGCCGTGCTTCTCGTGTTGCTGGGATTGACGCTTGGATGGTTCGTCGATGCCAATCGCGGCTCCACCGTCGGCAAGATCAAGGAGCCGGCAGAGCTCAAGGTGCTGGGCCCCAACGCTACGGCAGCCGAGCAGATCGACCTGAGCTACAACCCCGAATACGGCGATACCAAGACTGGCAGCACGGTGACGCTCAAGCGCCCGTTTTGCGTGCAGACGGGCGGCGACGGGTTTGAGCTGCAGCTTGCGAATACGACCAACATTAAAGGTCTCACTATCGAGCTGTATAAAGCCGAGAATCCGGGCCTAGGTGATACTCCCGACGTGAGCGGCACTGCGGGCGGCAAGCCCTATAGCTGGAAAATGTCTGGAACGGATCTGCTGAAGAGCTTCACGCCCATTAACGACCCGGGCGACGGCCTGGCAGCCGTGCCGGGCGAGGGCACAAGCGACCCTACATTCAAGGACTATCAAAACGTCCAGCGCAACGCGCGCCCGCTCTACCGATACAAGAAATTCGGCAAAGGCGACCTCAACGCTAAGACACTCGACAACTCGACTGGCAATGACACACTCAACTTTATCATCAAGCTTTCGTGGGACGAGAGCACCAAAGAGACCGACGTGATCTACCTGATAGCGCGCAACACGAGCGGTAAGTAGGAGAGGGGGCGCACATGGAGAAGCAAGAGAATCAGCAGGATGCCGAGTGCGAGCAGCTGGCAAAAAGCAAAAGCCTAGTCAAGAATAAGCTGGTTGTGGCAGCAATCGCACTTGTTTGTGCCGTGGCGCTCGTGGCGGGTGGCTACTTTACCTATTCCGCCTACATCGCCAACGGATTTCTTAAGTCCGTCGCCGCGACAGGCACCGCTCAGAGCCTGTTTGCGAGCGACCTGCTCACGGGCTACATGAGCGCGCCCGGCGATGCCGAGCTTGCCCGCGCCCAGCGCTCCGTTACGGTATATCCCAACAACAAGCAGTGCAGCTTCACCTTTAGCATCTATAACTATTTGCTGAGCAACAGCAACTTCTGCAACGATAAAAACGTGACGTATACCTTAACGGTCGAGGGGTGTGGGCTCGATGGCACCACGTGGAGTTATGCGCCCCAACCCGCCGGCAACGTCAAGCTTCCGGAGAATCAGCCCACCAAGCACGACTACACCGTGACGTTCCCTGAGGACAAGTTGGGACATGCCTACTTTGTGATTAAGGCCATGGTTGTTTCGAAGGAGAGCCCCGGCACCGAGCTCACCTGTCTGGCGGCGAAAGTCGTGCCGTCAAAGAAGGCCGAGGTCAAGACCGCGGCGGTCGAGGGCGCGCTGGTCGATGAGGCTGGCAAGTTTGCTGATTACGCTGCGTACAACTACCGCGTGACGGTTACGGGCGCACCGGCAAACGTCGAACTTAGGTGGGGGGAGAACGTGGAGATCGACCCGTTCTTTGAGATCAACCATGGCGCGACGGTGGATGCTGCAGCTCGCAAGGCTACGTTCACCATGGAGCCGGGTTCGATGGTCGTCAACTTTTACCGAGCGGACGGCAAAACGCCCGGTGGCTGGGGTGACCTGGGCATTAACGTGAGTGGAACTACCCTGACGGGCACGACGGAGACTCAATAACTCTGGAAGCAGAGTTTTTAGGATAAGAGGTACGGAATCGATGAGAACGGCAAAGCGCATACTCGCAGAGTTCATGACGGTGGTCATGGTGCTCCAAGCATGCTCGCCCACGGTGGTTGCTGTGGCGGCAGGCTGGCAGAACATCTCGAACGAGATTGCTGCCGCATCTGCGAAGGCGTTGGATACTGCCGAGGGCGGCGAGACCAACGGCGATGTCACGATCGGGTCTGGGTCGAGTGATACCGGCGCCGACAGCGACAGTGCTGGGGATGACGCGGCGAAGGATGACGCTGCAGCAGGCGATACCACCGATAGCGCCATGGGTTCCGATTCCACGGGCGACCAGACGGAAGGCGACGATGCCGCTGACGATGCCGCCGCTGACGACGCCGAGCAAGATGCCGATGATGCGACTTCGGAGGACGCTGAGGCCCAGGCGGGTGCGACGATCACGGATTTGAAAAAGCTTGTCGAGCTGCTCAAGGCTAATGGTGCGGAAAACATCGTGCTCAAAGAAGATAACAGTGGAATCAAAAGCCTCAATGTCAAGTCGTCGGAGGCGTTCGCCGCCCTGTCTAACGCCGACGCTTCGCTTTACTATGATGCGCAGATCAAGGTTATCATCACGGGCGATGCGAAGCTCACCGAGTCGGCTAATAACGGCATGTCTTTCCAGGGCTTTGGCAGCGATGAGCATCCGTTTGAAGGCAGGATCTATAGGTCGCTGAATGGCGCTGATAGTCCCGTCGAGCTCACGACTGATCGGACGGTTTTTAATAGCCTCAAGCTGACCGACCAAAACAATATGGTCAAGATGAAGTGGGTGGGCGCGACTAGCTATAGCGCGCCGATGGTCGCTTCGAAGGTCAGCGGTGCGGAAAACAGCGAAGAGAGTAAGACGCTTAACGCGTCGGTTGACATCGCGGGTCCCGTTGATAAGAAGGATGATACGACTTCCGTCTTGACGGCACCCCTCCTGGGTGAGACGACGGGCTATCTTGCTGCGAAAGTTACCTATAGCTTCACCGGTTCCCACAAGATTCTCAAGGTGAATGCGACGGGCAACATTGGCTTGATTGGTAACACGGTCGAAAGCGGGGCCTTGACGGTTGAGTCCGTCACGTTCCCCAACGATCTGGCCTCAGGCGGAACCGTCGAAACGAGCTCTGACAACGCTGGGCTGCTCGTAGGCGAAGTCAAGGACGGTGCGACCCTGAGCGTCGGCACCCTGACCAATGTTCCCGCCGCCACCGTCCAGTCCACGAGCGGCTTTGCCGGTGGCGTTGTAGGCCTCGTTGGCTCGAGTGCAGGTGCCATGGTCAACGTCACGGAGGCTCTCGACCTACACGCGCTCACCGTCAAGGGCACCACCGCCAGCGGCGGTTTTATCGGCAAGGCAGCCAACCTCACGCTTACCGTGGGTACGGATAACAGCGGAAAAGACGCCTCGGGCAATGCCATCACCATCAAGCCTGCACGCGCGGTTGGGTCATCATCGGCCGGCACGTATGCAGGTGGCCTTATCGGCGACGCCTCGTTTGCCGGCAAGTTCACCATCAATGGCGACATCTTCGACTTTGGCGAGGGCGTGGATCTCAGCGTATCCAACACGAGCGTCGCTCCTTCTGCCGGCGGACTGTTCGGCGAGCTCGACATCTCGAACGGCGATGTGACCGTCAGCGGCGGATCGTATACAAGTACGTTGCAAAACGGAACGGACAACAACAATAGCGTGCGCGGCAACTACGGCGGCTTGGTGGGCAAGCTGTGGGGCAGGAAGGATGGCGAGGCACTGCGTGCGTTCACGGTGCAGGATGGCGCCGCGGTGTCGTTTGGCGTGGGCTCCAACGGCAAGCTCACCTATGCGGGCGGCCTGGTAGGCTACCTTGGCGAAGGCAACGGGAGTCCCAACGAGTCTGCCGTGGTCATTGATGACGCAACGGTGACATGTGCAACATCGGGCTACGCCAGCAATAGTGGCAAGTATGGCGGTGCCGTGGGCGTCGTGGACACAAAAAACGTTCTAGAAGTGCGCGGCCTAAAGGTCGAAACCGCCGGCAACGCCACCATCGGCGGCTCGAACGGCGGCTTTGCCGGAGTCGTCGGATCGTCGTGGCGCGGCATCGTTAAGTTCAGCGGTGTCACCGATCTGTCGGACGCCAGATTCGCGGAAAACGACCACACCGCGCAGCTAGTCTATGAGAACTTCAACTCACTCATTTTTGCCGCGGGTAGCGGAAGCGACGGCGGTGCCACCGCAGGCGATATCACAAAATGGCAATACAAGCGCCCCACCACTCAGGTCAAGATTGATGACATCTACAGCTATGGTCAGGTCATTCGCCTGGGCAGTGGGCTGAGCAATGATCTCATCACCATCAACGATTCGCACCAGTGTATCTTTAAATCGAACCTCGTAAAAACTGGTGGCGCCTTTGTGCTGGCAGGCGTCGACGATTTCGCAAAGCTGGCGATCACCTGGCAAACGAGCGGGTACTTCTCCGCCGTGGAGGACGTTGCGGATGACAATTTCGCTCAGATTCCTTCGACGAACATCACGCTCTCTGCAGACATCAACCTTTCCGGCACAGGTCTTACCGGCCTTACCAAAGACCGACAGCCCAAAGAGCAAGCCGGCGTTAACGAGAACAACCACAGCTTTACCGCCACGCTCAACGGCAACGGTCACACCATAAGTCTGGCGGTGGGCGAGCCTTACGGCATGCGCGGCAATAGCGAGGTCAGTGCCACCAGTGATGGCAACGGCAAAATCTATCGCCACGGCCGCCTGGGCTTGTTCGCAGCAATCAACGGCGCAACTGTCTCCGACGTCACAATCGCCGGCTCTATGAAGTTCGATAACGGCGCGGCCATTGATGCCGGATCGCTTGCGGGCACCATTGCGGGCGGTCTGACGCTGTCTGGCGCAACGTGCAAAACGAATATCGCGTGCGATGATACGTTCGCTAACGATGTGAACATTAACGATGTGAACATTGGTGGTATTGCGGGCAGCGTGTCGACAGCTTCCACGGTTACGTTTGGGGGCAGCAGCAAGGCTCAAGCGACCATCGCTGCAACTAAAACGCTTAACGGCAATATTCGCATTGGCGGCGCCATCGGCTATGTGGGCGATTATGCCTCGACATTCAATGTTACGGGTCTCGAAGCCGGCGGCAAAATCGAAACCGGCAATTGCGCCAGCGGCAAGATTGCCCAAGTTGGTGGCCTTATCGGCTGCATCGCACAGGGTAAACAAGAAAACGTGACAAACAAGACCAATGTGGCGACCGTCAACATCGCAGGGTTGGTGTTCGATTCGTTCGCCATGAGCGTCGGCAAAAACGGCGATAAGCTCAATGGCGCGGGCGGTCTCTTGGGTTATAGCTGGGGCAACGCGGTCGTAACTATCGGAGATAACAGCGTTAACAAGGATGTAAACTCCTATGCTCTGAGAACAACCAAGGCCTCAATAACTGCGGAGAATTCCAAGGAGCTCGGCGGTCTTGTATACGCCGCTAGTGGCCACTGGGTCATCAACGACTATGCCATCGACCTTTCGGGTGCAACCATTAACGCGAGCAACGCCGAGATGTTGGGCTTGCTCGTCGGCCGTGGCAGCAGGGTAGCCGACGGAATATACGGTTCCGAGCCGTATGCGGGATTATATCTAGAAGATAAGGCTTATTGGGGTACTGCCTATAGGGTCGAAGGCATTCATGTTGCGGAAGCTAAGTCCATAAAGAAGTTTGATGAATGGGTTGGCGACGGCAGGAAGCCAGGCAGCAAGCTAATCGATGCCGAATGGAACACTGTCGTTTCACTTCACACCAAAGACGACGTTAATAATGGCAAGCTCGACATGAGCGGAAATCCGGGAAGCGATAACAGCTATCACAATCGAACGGATTTCGGCAACTCACGCAAAACCAACGCTTGGACGAGGTATTACTACAATCTTGACAAGGCGTATACGGTAGTAGGCAGCAACTCAAAAAATAGTAGTGCGAGCAGCTGGATGGACCGCCCGGAGTACTTGTTGCTTTGGTGTGCATGCCTGTATGCCCCGCCTGCAATTCAGGGCTATATCATTCCGGGAAATCGTGAGATTTTCAAAGGAAACAATATTGGTACGAACGGTTCCGAGGGCGTGGCTATCAACCTAGAGGGATACAGCTTCTACCCCACCAACCCCACCAGTAATTCCACGGTAACGGTAAAAAACGCAACCATTACGTTCCATTATTCCGATATTAAAGCTGAGCAAGAAGGCAATAAAAAGAATAACGAAGCCACGCAGCACGAGAATATGCACTGCGCTCTCATCCGAACTCACACGGGCGATCTTAAGGTTGAGAATGTCACGCTTGCTGGTACCGTGGGCTCTGTTGTGAGCGATTGGGGAAGCTCGTCTGGCGCGCTTGTGTGTCGCTATATCTACGGACCCGTCAAAAAAACCAATGTGGCACAAATCACGATAAACGGTTTAGTGCTCGATGGTCTTGCGGTCGATGGTGTGACGAACGCCACCCAATACGCTCCACTGCTAATCAACCAGATGCAGACCCTTGTAAACCTTGATGCGAAGAATATCTCGGTAACCGATTCGTACAATAACGGTACGAAAAAAAAGATTGCAGCTACAAGCTTGTTTGGCGAGCTCGGCGTGGGAGATAAGGCCAATCAGGTCATAGCGAAGTTTGAGAAAATAAGCTTGCCCAGCCAAACGGACAATTCGATTTTTACCCACGCGAGCCTGCTGGAGAGCTTTGGCTACGCGACCGGCGGCACGGGCTCGGCGGACTATACCTTTACAGCAGATGCCGCTCAAAATGACAAGGTGACCTACGGATCCGAAATTGATAGGAAAGGCACGGAGTACTCCGGCAAGCAGCTTTGGTATTACGACGAAGCGACGTATGGTGCCGTGAGCGGCTATGTGACGGTTGATGGTAAGAAGGACGGTGACGTCAGGCCTTGGTTTGGTGGCTATCTTCCTTATGTTTATAAGGGAAAGGCCACCGAGAGCGGCGTCCAATATCATGAAATTAAAGTCAACCAGCGCATTCCAAAGCTGGTAGAGGGATGCGGCACATATGGCGATCCGTATGCCGTTAAGGACGCGACTGAGATGAACGCCATCGCCAACTACATCAACAACCAAACTGCGCTCGACGGTTGGGAGGTCACCATTGCCGTCAACCAGAGTACGCTCTGTACTCGCCGCAGCGACAATAAAACCGACAATGAGGTTACGTACGTCTATAAGCAGGCGAAAGACACTGGGAAGAAGTGGGAAAAGAAGACCGGCGACACCACTGATCCTTCGGCCACACTTTCCGACGAGATGATGCACCGCTATATCCAAAGCGCGTACTACAGTATTGAACCTACCGGGGGTAATACGATCACCCTTGACGGCGCATCGTTTGGCGGTTTTGGCAACAAAGCCAACCCGTTCCGTGGCGTCATCGTTGGCAACCCTAAAGGTGATAAAAAGGCAACCATCAAGATAGAGAATAACGAGGGTTCGCTTCGCGGCCTTATTCCCTATAGTTACGGCAGCGTGGTGCGCGATCTGAATATTCGCTATGTGAACGCGTCGGCGACTATTACTTATTCTGCCAAGGATGCCGACGGTGTTCCGACGTCGTTCTTCGGTGGCGTTATCGGCTGCATCCTTGGCGGCGATAACATTATCGACGGTGTGGCCGTGAATGGGACAACGCCCGATAACTCCACAACCGGCTTTACGGTTGCTGGTGGCGGAACTAAGCCACATCTTGTTCCCATCGGCGGTTACGTTGGTGCCATTGCGGGCGGCGGTGTGATCTTCCGCAATATGTCAGGGACGTCTTGGCGCGCTGGAACCAGCGACAAGTCTCAGGGTCTTGGAACGGGCAACTTCCGGCAGTACGACAATCCCTACGTTGGTCGTGTGATTGATGGCTATGCCTTTAGCGAGGGCTGCAAAGTCGAAAACGGTAACGCTAACTACAAGATCAACGAGCTCACAAACAAGGGAGCTGCCTGCGTCACTACCACGGGCACCGACAACAAGTATATCGGCACTGATGCCGAGGCACCCGTGACCACGGTGGAAAACGCCCAGGGCCTTTTGGTGCTCTCGGCCATCATTAGCTCGGGTGCGGGTGCTGGAGCGGCACATACTGACTACGCTAATTATGGCGTGTTCCGCGGCTCCAAGGCGTACTGGGGCAGCGATAAGCAGGACCCGGCGATAAACGGCTACCTGTTTGGCAACAAGGAATATGGTAAGGTGCGAAATGCCAGCTACGACTGCGTGGGCAAGCCTGCGAGCGCTTCCGGCGATTTCGAAACCGCCAAAAACGATGACCAGAAGGCCCCGGGCAAACAGGGGTGGCACGGCCCGCTCAACCATGATGACGATGTAAATTCGCCCTACCTGGTGGCGTCCTACGCTGCCGACTACCAAACGGGCTACGTGTGCGCGTCGAAATCGATCGGCATGAGCCTGGAGTTCAAGGAAAATGCCACCTATGATATGACTGGCTACGGCACGGGATACGTGGGTCTCAGCGGCCGTTACTATTCCAATGCTTGCAGCTCGAACGAGGCGTCCACCGATCGCGACCGCATCACGCCGCACGTGGCAACGATCGACGGCAACGGGGCCACCATCACGGTGGGCACCAAAGATGCCACTTACGGCGTCGTCGAATATGCCGATGACGACTATAAGGTCTCGGGCGTGGGCGGCCTATTCAGCACCGTGATGTTCACCTCAACCAATGTGGGGCAGAGCGTCACCGCGAATGACGGCGCTCAGGTCAAAGACCTCACCTTTAGTAACTGCAACGTATCGCTCACGTACAAAGACGCCAACGGTAGCATTGCCTCGGGACCGGCATCGAACGACCTCATCGGCACCGGCCTTTTGGCGGGCGCAACGGCCAACTACGACGGCAACACGCGTGGCGTCTACCGCAACGTACAGATGAAGAACTGCACCGTGTTGGGCGCAAAGAGCGTAGGAGGGCTTCTTGGCAGCTCGGGCCGTACCAGCCGAAGGACGGATAACGACGTGACCTATATGGTCAATTTCGGCTCCGGCACGCAGGCGCCCGCGAATCTCTGTGACTGCTCATACACTGGCCTTAGCGTCACGGGCGAGAAGTACGTTGGCGGCTATGTGGGTGCGATCGCCTCGCCGTGCGGCGTGTGGACAACCGCGGCCACAGGGGTATACGAGAAGACTATTGGCAAAAACTCGACCATAACCGCCACGGGTACAACACCCTACGTGGGCGGCGTGTTCGGTTATACCTCCAGTAACGTATCGGTGAACACCAAAATTGGCATCACGGAAGCCGTCGCATCGAGCACGGCAGTCATCTCTGGGGTAAATGTACTCGCCACCGGGTCGAACACCGATAAGTACATGGGCGCCGGCGGTGTGGTCGGAAGCGCCTATAGAGGCGTTATTTCTATAAGCAACGTGCGCATTGATGCCGGAGGCGATGCCAAGAGCGCCATCATCGGCGATGCCACCGGAACGAACAATAGCATCCGTAATGCGGGCGGCTTGATTGGCGAGGTCACGAGCAGTGGCAGCCCCAACACGTACTGGTTTGAGGACTGTAGCGTCGAGAATATCAACATTGCCGGCACCGACCAATGCTCGGGCGGACTTATCGGCTACTACTTCAGCAATGTGAACATAGCCTGCAACAATATCGCGATTGAGAGCGCCACGATCAAGGGCAGGTGGAGCGGCGGTCTACTTGGCGCGATTAACAGCGGTGCCGACGTCATCAACGTCACCAACACAAAGGTATCTAACACAACGTTTGGCGGAACCTCCAACGGCGGCATTGCGGGCGACGGACGCGGCCAGTTCCATCTGGTAAACGTGCTCATGGACAGCAATACCTACAAATTGGGCTCTAAGCAGGGCGTGCTCTTAGGCGAGGTTGACACAAACGGCTATAGCCTCTCCGCAGCGGGCGTGAACGTAAAGCTCGGCAACGGCAAGACCACGCGTGATCTGCCGCCGATGGTTTACACGACCAATGCGGCCGCCGTAAACATGAAGTCGTATATCGCGTTTGGTGACTATAACGACACACTGGAAGCACCTGACAAGGGGATCACGCTCTACGGCGCGGACAATACCGCCACCACGGCAGCGAGCCCGTATGTGACCACGAGCCCCGTAAGCACGCTGGCGGCGCGTGCCTCCGACAACGACACCACCGATCGCTACCTGTTTGGCGACGGCGCCACCATCGACACCGCGGCGACCGTCCAGAGCGAGGCAGGCACCGGTGTTGCCGATCGCTACACCTACACGAATATCGGCGGCATTAATGACAACGGCGCCTATCAAAATAAGTCGAGCTACGATGCCTCATCCGTGGCCAGTAAGTTCAATTCGAATAATGATATAAGCAGCAACCAAGCCACAGCGGATTTCCCCGTTTTGGTGATCTCTGGCAACGACAACACGACGGTCAAGAGCTATCTAAACATCGTCACGAACGGCGGCTTCTCCGATGCCTGCAGATTGAATAACGAGAATGGCACCAATCCGCACGTGACGGCCAAAGCAGAGGTTTTCCAACTCAAGGACGGTGTGTTCGTTAAAGACGGTGACGCGTCGAACAATCCCACGCTTCGCGTAGTGAACAATGGCAAGAACAATATGTCGTTTAGCCCAAGCTCCGATTGGGACAACGGCAAAGGTCGCTTTACGCTCCTGACCGTTACCTTTACCGAGGCGGGTCAGAGCTACAACGTTCAGGTGCCGATCATCGTTAAGCGCAAGCTCGAGATCGATTTCACTGCAACGTATGATTACGGCACTCAATTTAAAGAAAAAGACTACGCTAACCTTGGAAAAGATGCACACGTGCTTACGAGCTTTGGCGAGCCGATGACGGGTCTGCTTACCTGGACATACAATTCTGCCAATGGGAAGGAAGTCGACTTTGGCTGGGACAGCTATATGGCTGCTGGCGGCTCGATGAAGGGGCTCGGCAAGAGTATCCTCTTCAATGGTGCCGACGGAAGGTTGCCCCAGGGCACCCAGCTTACGCTCATCGATGCGAACGTTGATGGCAAGGCCGGTGGCAGAGAGTATCACTATACGGTGGGCGAAGGCGGAGCAACGAGCGTTTCCCTGAGCGGAAACGACGGCTTTAAGGATTCTGCGGGCAATCCATATCAGGAGCGATGGCTGAGCGAGATCTTGGGTGTGTCGGCCACGCAGGATGGCGCCGGCACATGGACCGTGTGTGATAACGAGGCAGAGGCGACCGCTAAAGCGAAACTCGATGGCAAGTGGACGCTGTTTAAGGTTGCGGGTGCTGACGTTCCCAGCAACAGTAGCTATACGCTAAAGGTACCCAAGGAGAAGGATACCGGCAGAGAGAAGCGTGCATCGGAGAGCGTCTACCTAGTTGTCAACGTGCCCAAGTCGGGCGACGGCGTGACGCAAGCTAGTATCAACGGTTTTACGGCTTCGTCTATTGACTCGAATTCTTCGGGTGGCCGCATATCTTGGAATCTGCATCATGTTTTACGCACCGATGGCAGCGACGATATTCAAAACAGTACGGCATCGACATACAGCATCTTGTCCAATTATGAGCAGAATGTAGTCGACAAAAAAGATGGGGCGTGCATTCCGGTTTCGAAGTCGGAGGACGGTGCCGCCTACGTTCTTTCTCTCGATGTCATGGATACGGTTACGTTTAGCCCGAGCCAATACTATACAGAGAGCGACCATCTGTTCTATCAGCTCGATACATCGCTGTGTCGCTATGGCGCCAACAACAACCTAATGGGAGTAAGCAGTTTCCCGAGCGGAACTTCGGCAATTGCGAAGTTCTATGTTGCCATCGGCAATCAGAACTACAGGTGGAGTGGCAGCGATTGGGAGCCGTATGACGCTTCGACGCCTGCGTTTACACAGATTGTGACGGATACGGGTGATGACTCACTGAGGCTCACGCTCGACCATGACCTTGCCGGAATCCGCAAGCGTGCAGCGGACGGATCCTTTACCGTGCGTACGGTAGTGGAAGAGATTCGCCTTACGCCGGACGGCTGCAACAAGGTTATCTCCCTGTCCAAGCAGTCTGGCGAGGACGCCTGTACCAAGATGTCCTATACCGCCAAGCTTTCGACGCGTAAGGAAGGCCTTAATACCTCGAGCCTGACGCAGACGAAGCGCGGTAACGTCGGGTACTATCGCATGGACACGGGTGATACGACCATTACGCTTTCTGCGCCAGATAAGTCGCAGCTTGGCATTAACGTGGACGACCTGCGTCCGATCGCGAATGGCACGATTGGTCTGGGTGCCACGTATGAACTGGGTGGACTCAGCAACGCCGCCGAGGCAATTGCGAACGCAGACTCTGTTGTGTACACGCTCTCGCTTCAGCGCCGCGGAACCGACGGCAGGTATGAGAGCGTAACGGATGATATCTCAAACTACGTAACAGTGACGGAGAGTAAGCTTGCCGCGGTCGCTCCCTCCGGTAGCACGATCACCTTCACTGACTCGAAGGAGAACGGCAAGTTCAAAACGAAGAACGGTAATACGACGTTTAGCCTGCCCTTTACCGTTAAGGTCAACACGCAGGTTGAACAGCGTGAGCAGTTCTACGCGAACTATCGCTTGGTGATGACAGCGAGCCTGGTTAAGGGTGACGTGGCGAGCGCAACGCCTCAATCGCCCGACTATGTGACCTATACGCTCACGAGGGTGAACCTCAACGGCATCGACCACTAGTTCCGAAGCCAACTGGCTTCGCAAAGGGGGCGGCAACCACCCGGTTGCCGCCCCTTTTCTTGTTCTCCTGGCCTGCTGCTGCCCCAGCTTCCCACCTAGCTTTCCAGCTTTCCACCTTAGGTGGTAAGTTAAGTGGAAAGCTGGAAAGCTAGGTGGAAAGCTGGAAAGTAAGTGGAAAGTTGACATGTAGGTGCGGGCTGAAGAGGGGTTAATAATTACACAAACCATACCAGCCAAACAAAAAGATACCAATCTGGTTGGTAAAACACCGTCAATGAGCCGCGAGCTAACTAGCTGCGTAAATAAAACCTAAAGAACTGTTGCAAATTAATGGCAAATGCCCAGATGCCGCCGTGCGATTTTCAATTAACTGTTACGCGCAAACAGCAAAATGCTACTATCTAACATGCACGTAAGAAAGCAGATTAACGGTTAAGGCTAAGAAGTGGCAGGTATGTCGGAAGCAACAAGGACTCGCACGCATGCGCCCGAGGTTAGGCAGCGCGCCGTCGAGGTCCTCCAAGAGGGGGTCGGTCATCGCGCCCTCGCCGCGGAGCTCGGCATTCCCCAGGCCACGGCTCGTCAGTGGGCCCGCGCATATGCCGTGGGCGGTGCCGACGCCGTTCTCAACGCCGGTTCGCATCATCACACCTATTCGTACGAAGTTAAGCTCGCCGTGGTCAAGGACCGCTTGGAAAACGGCTTAACGGTTCGCGAGGCCATGATCAAGCACAAGATTCCTAGCGAGTCTTCGGTCAAGGCTTGGTGCCGTCAGTACCGCGAGAGCGGTGAGTCCGCACTGGTCGATAAGCCGCGCGGTCGCAAGCCGCGCGTTAAAAAGGCGGAATAGCAAACGGGATGGTGCACCCACAGGGGCGCATTTTTCTTGCCGCCCCTCTGCTCCAATGCGGGCGTGCCCTTACCCCGTACGCCTAAAACTCCCCAGTTGACCGAAAACCCGCCGCCGCTACTCCTCAATTGAGCTATAACGTTAAACAATTGCAGCGTTTTAGCATGGGGGAGTGATGGTATGACGCTACTGTATTTCCTTACCCTGTTTCCGCTGGTACCGGCGCTGGGCATGCTGCTCGCGCGCGGTGACCGCGCCCGCGATGCGGCGGGGCTCATAGGCTCCGGCATTATTATGGCGGTGACAGTTGTAGTCGCCGTCATGTTTTTTGGCACGGGTCCGCAGAGCTTTGAGGTTGCCCCCGGCACCTCGCATGTGCTCTCGATCATCAGTTCCGTTATCGACGTCATCCTGTGCGCTGTCATCCTGTACAACGCGTACAAATATAGGAACGCGCTCACCACGGTGCTCGGCATAGTCCAGCTGGTGGGCTCGCTCGCCTTTGCAGCCATGACGCTGCCCGCGGCCGAAGCCGTCACGGCAACGCCACTCTACCTGGACTACATGAGCGTGATCATGGTCCTCGCCGTCGGCATCGTTGGCAGTCTAATCTGCTTGTATGCCCTGGGCTACATGAAGGACTTCCAGGCCCATGACGAGCACGAGGCCGCGCTGCGCGGGCAGACCGCGCCCGACCGTCGCCCGCAGTTCCTGGCGCTCATGTTCCTGTTCCTCTCGGCCATGTTCGTCATCGTGACGAGCGACAACCTTGAGTGGCTGTTCTGCGGCTGGGAAATCACCACCGTGTGTTCGTTCCTTATGATTGGCTACACGCGTACGCCCGAGGCCATCAAGAACGCCTTTACCCAAATCATCCTCAACATGCTGGGCGGCATCGCGTTTTTGGCCGGACTTATGTATCTGCACGTTAACGGCATGCCGCTGACCATCTCGGGCATGATCGAGCTTTCCGGCACCGGAACCGCGCAGTCCGCGCTGCTGGTGATGCCGGTCATCCTGTTGTCGCTCGCCGCGCTCACCAAGGCCGCACAGATGCCGTTCCACACTTGGCTGTTGGGTGCCATGGTTGCACCCACTCCCACGAGCGCCCTGCTGCACTCGTCAACCATGGTCAAAGCCGGCGTGTTCCTGATGGTCAAGCTGAGCCCACTCTATGCCATCTACCCCGTGACCGGCTTTATGGTCACGAGTGTGGGTGCCATCACGTTTTTGCTCGCTGCACTCATGGCCATCTCGCAGAGCAACGCCAAACGCGTGCTCGCGTACTCCACCATTTCCAACTTGGGCCTCATCAGTGCCTGCTTGGGTGTCGGCGCGCCCGAGGCCGTATGGGCGGCCATCTTCCTGATCTTGTTCCACACGGTGGCCAAGTCGCTGCTGTTCCTGTGCGTGGGCACGGCCGAGCATCATATCGGCAGCCGCAATATCGAGGACATGGACGGCATGTTCAGCCGCATGCCGCACCTGACGCGTCTGATGATGCTGGGCATTATGGGCATGTTTGTGGCGCCGTTTGGCATGCTCGTGTCCAAGTGGGGCGCCCTGGTGGCGTTTGCGCAGACCGGCAACGTGCTCATGATCATGGTGCTTGCCTTTGGCTCGGCCGCGACGTTTTACTTCTGGGGCAAGTGGCTTGCCAAGCTTTCGGGCGTCGACCCCACGGCTCAAAACGTTGAGGTCAATGTCCATAAGACCGAATGGATGGCCCTCAACACCATCGCCGCGCTGCTGATTCTGTGCTGCGTGGCGTTTCCGGTTATCTCGAGCGGTCTGGTGTCGCCTTACTTGGCCATGGTGTTTGGCCGCGTGCCGTACGTTATTGGCAAGGACGCCATGTATCTGATGGTGGTTATCGTGGCTTTTATCGCCGTGGTGCTGCTGACGTCATTCCGCGTGAGCAACAAACCGCACGTCAACGTGTACCTTTCGGGCGTGGGAACCGACAAATATCGCCATTTCCGCGGCTCGATGGGACACGAGGTGAAGGCCGAAAAGCGCAATTGGTACTCGGAGGACGCCCTTGGCGAGAAGCGTATTGGCCCCGCGGGTAGCGTCGTATGCTGCAGCATTATCTTGTTTGCGCTGCTGTGTTGCGCATGGATTGGGCCCGAGCGGCTTGCCATGAGCGCGCCCTCGGTGCTGCGCGGCAAGTATTTCGAAGGTTCGGGCGTCGTGGGCATCTTTATTGGCACCGTGGCGTTTGCCTTGCTGGCGCCGCTTGCGGGCGGCTTGATCGACGGCATCGACCGCAAACTTTCGGCTCGCATGCAGGGCCGCGTGGGCCCGCGCCTGCTGCAGCCCTTCTACGACGTTGCCAAGCTGCTGCGCAAGGCCCCTGCCAGCGTAAACACCATGGACGATACCTATATGGCGTGCGCGCTCATCTTTACCGTCGTGGGCGGCGGCATCTTTGTGTCGGGCTCCAACACGCTGCTGTGCGCTTTTATGGTTACGCTCGCCGCGATCTTTGTGGTGCTGGCGTCCGCCTCGACGCAAAGCCCGTTTGCCCAGGTCGGTGCCGACCGCGAGTTGCTGCAGGTCATGAGCTACGAGCCCGCCGTTCTGCTGATGAGCGTGGGCCTGTACCTTGCCACCGATAGCTTTGATTCCATCGCCGTGACCGGACAGTCGGCGCCCATCATCGTGTACAGCGCGCCCATTTTCTTGGCGCTGCTTGCGGTGCTCACCATCAAGCTACGCAAGTCGCCGTTCGACCTTTCGTACTCGCATCACGCGCATCAGGAGATTGTCCAGGGCGTCGCCACCGAGATGAGCGGCGGCACGCTGGCCAAGATGACCCTTATGCACTGGTGTGAGACCGTGCTGTTTTTGATGTGGGTGGGCATGTTCTTTGTTTGGGACAACCCGGTGAGCTGGGTCGTAGCCCTGGTCGTGATGGCCGCGACGTATTTTGTCGAGGTGCTGATCGACAACACCTTCGCACGCAGCACCTGGCGCAGCTGCTTTAAGCTCGGCTGGGGCGTGGCGCTGGTGTTTGGCCTGCTCAACCTTATGCCCATCCTCGTCGACGTGTTTATTTAGGAGGCGGCATCCATGGATCATAAAATGTCGCGCTCGCCGTGGGTTATTCATTACGACGGCTCGAGCTGCAACGGATGCGATATCGAGGTGCTGGCCTCGCTCACGCCGCTGTTCGATGCGGAGCGCTTTGGCGTGGTCAACACCGGCAACCCCAAGCATGCGGATATCTTTTTGGTGACGGGGTCGGTCAATGCCCAGAACCTGCCCGTCGTGCGTCAGATTTACAACCAGATGCTCGAGCCCAAGTGCGTGGTGGCCTGCGGTATCTGCGCATGCTCGGGCGGCGTATTCCGCGATGCCTATAACGTGATCGGTGGCGTGGACCGCGCAATTCCCGTGGACGTGTACGCGCCCGGATGCGCCATTCGCCCCGAGACCGTGATCGATGCCATCGTGGAGGCGTGCGGCATCCTGGACCAGAAGGAGGCCGTGATGCGTGCCGGCGGCGACCCGCTTACCGTAGGCGGCGCTGCTACCTGGGATGGTGGCGTTGAGCTGGGCGAGGACGGGTTTGTGGCTGCGGGGGCCGGGACTGACGGTGCCGGTGACACGCCCGCCGCTGGCGACGCACCTGCTGAGACTCCCGCCGCTGCAAAGGAGGCCGAGTAATGCAAGAGGCAATCTATACCACCGTCGGGATCGACGAGCTCCTGTCGCATGTCCAGGCGCTCAAGGGCGCCGGTGCCCGCTTTGTGCAAATGCACGCCGAGCGCAACGTCGACGACGGCACGTATCGCTTGGTCTATACGTTTATCAACGTTCATGCTGCTCAGGAGCATATTGCGCAGGGCGGTAGCTATGCGATCGAGAACCTGGTGGTTGAGGGAATTGATCGGCACCAGGAGATTCCGTCCATCAGCTCGTACTATCCGGCGGTATTCCCGTTTGAAAACGAAGCGCACGACCTATTCGGTCTTGCCATCACCGATATGCAGATCGACTTTAAGGGCTTTTTCTACCAGGTCTCGACTGCCGAGCCCATGAGCGTTATCACGCCCGAGGTGAAGACCGCGCGCGAGAAGGCCATGAAAGTCCGCGCGGCTGCCGAGGCCAAGGCGCGCAAGGCCGCTGCCGAGAAGGCCGCCGCTGCGGGGGAGGGCGCTGCGGGCGCCGGCGATGCTGCGAGCGCTGCCGCCGCTCAGCCCGCTGCGGCTGCCGGCTCCGATACTCAGCATGACGAGGCCGCGGCCAAGGCCGCACTTAAAGCCGCCGAGATGGAGGCAAAGCTCGCCGCCATGGATCCTGAGAAAGCGGCCAAGGTCCGTGCGGCGCTTGCCGCCAAGGCCGCCCGCGACAAGCAGAAAAAGGAGGCGTAAGGTCCATGGCACATCGCTCCGTTATTCCGTTTGGCCCGCAGCACCCGGTACTGCCCGAGCCGCTTCATCTGGACCTGGTGATCGAGGACGACCGCGTCATCGAGGCAATTCCGCAGATCGGCTTTGTGCACCGCGGACTCGAGAAGCTCACCGAAAAGCGCGACATGCACCAGTTTGGCTACATCGCCGAGCGCATCTGCGGCATTTGCGCCGTGGGCCACAGCTGCGGCTATGCCAGCGCCTGCGAACGCATGCTTGACATCGAGGTGCCCGGCCGCGTGCAGTATATCCGCACTATTTTGCACGAGCTTTCGCGCATCCACTCGCACCTGCTGTGGCTGGGCCTGCTCGCCGATGCCTTTGGCTTCGAGGCGCTGTTCTATCGGTCGTGGACCCTGCGCGAGCAGATTCTCAAGATCTTCGAGAGCACGTGCGGTGGCCGCGTGATCCTTTCGATTAACGAGATCGGCGGCCTAAAGCACGACATTGAGGACTCCGAGCTGGCTGGCATTGTCCAGACGCTCGATGCCATGCGTCCCGACTACGAGGCCCTGGTGCATACGTTTTTGGACGACGTCAGCTGTGGCGAGCGCCTGCATGGCGTGGGCGTGATCAGCAAGAAGGACGCGCTGGATCTGTCGATGGTCGGCCCGTTTGGGCGCGCCTCGGGCGTGGACTACGACGTGCGCATGTTTAGCGACGGTGCCTATGCGGACCTGGCTGCGTTTGAGCCGGTTGTCGCCACCGATGGCGATTGCTATGCCCGCTGCCAGGTGCGCTGTGCCGAGGTCACGCAGGCCATGGACATCATTAAGGAGCTTGTGGGCAAGATTCCGCACGACGGGATCGGCGGGCGCACCAAGCTTACGCCGGCCGACGGCACACGCGGCGAGGTTGTGATTGAGCAGCCGCGCGGCGAGGCGTATTACTATGTGCGCGGTAACGGCACCAAGAACCTGGACCGTTTCCGCGTGCGAACGCCGACGTCGCAAAACCTGGCGGGTCTGACACATGCGCTGCAGGGCGTGCTCCTTGCCAACGTGCCCATGATTATCCTGACCATCGACCCCTGCATTAGCTGCACGGAAAGGTAGGCGCGGCATGAGTTTGCTGACATTTGCCAAGACGGCCTTGGGCTCTATGGTCAAGCAGCCGGTTACGGTGTGCTATCCGCAGGAGGGGCTGACGGCACCAGAGCGCCTGCGCGGACATATCGTCAATGACATGGATGTGTGCATCTGCTGCGGCATGTGCGCGCGTCGCTGCCCGGCGGGCGCGCTCGCGGTCGATCGCAAGGGCGGTACCTGGTTGATTGACCCGTACGCCTGCGTGGTGTGCGGCGAGTGCATCGAAAGCTGCCCCAAGCACTGCCTGACTATGGACACCGCCCGTACTCCGGTTGCGGCGGATAAGACTCCCACGGTAGAAACCAAGCCGGAGTAGCGCTGGAATGGGGCTGGTATAGCGCTGGAATAGGGGCCGGCGGGGCAAAAATGCCCCGCCGGCCCCGCGCGTGAACGCGTGTGCGGGCCGCCACGCGACCCGTCCAGCCCGAAAATGACCCGTCTGCCATGAAATGGGCCCATCTACTACGTTTAAGCCGCTACCCTCAACCATGGCAAGTAATGCGAAATAAAAACCGCAGGTAGAACGCCTGCGATTTTTCATGAAAAGCGGGTATGGTCGGGGATATTGAGTCAAACGTAGTAGATGGGCCGATTTCGTGGCGGGCGCTGTCAGCCGGTTTCCGCGGGTGGAGGAAAATGGATCATTTTGGTCCCGCGAGGCTTGCGGAGGCACTCGTGCAGGGCCGCCCGAACAAAACTATGCCGGTTTACTACGATGAATTCGACATTCCCGACCATGACTGCATTTTTCTAAATAATGCAAGCGTTCTACCTGCGGTTTTGTAAGCGCGCAATTTGCCGTGGTCGAAGGCGGGCGATTCATCGTAGTAATCCGGCATAGTTTTGAAATGGCATTAAATCGGTGGCAGCCATTTTACTTTGCCGGGGTGGTCGGTTGTTGGGTAATTACCCTCGCAGGTAGGCGATGGCGATCTGCGTGCGGTTGCGCAGGCCCATTTTGGCTAGGATCGAGCTAATGTGGTTGCGCACGGTGCCTTCGCCCATATAGGCGGTGGCAGCGATCTCCTTGTTATCGAGGCCGCGGGCGATGAGCTCGGCGACTTCGAACTCGCGGTCGGTCAGGCTGGCAAAGGCTGCGGGCCGGCGGGGCGTGCCCGTCTTGTCGCCCATCCCGTCAAAGTCAACATCTTCGATCGCCTTGCCCTCGAGCACGCGTTTGCCATCCATGACCTGCGCCAACGCCGGAGGAATGGCGGCGACATCGGTTTTAATCAGGTAGCCGCGGGCGCCCAGTTTGAGCGCCGACACAATGTACTCGTCATCCGAGAATGTCGTCAGGAACACCACGAGCGCCGCAGGATCGCGCTCGAGGATCTCGCGCGCCGCCGATAGGCCGTCTCGTCCCGGCATCTGAATGTCGAGCAGCGCGATGTCGGGCGAGTGCTCAGCGTAGAGCGCCACTGCGTCGTTGCCGTTGGCACCGGTGCCCACCACCTCGATCTGCGGCTGGGCGCCCAGGATAATCTTGAGCGAATCGACCACTAGGCGGTCGTCGTCGACAACGATGAGCCTCATCGGCCATCATCTCCTTGCTGTTTGGGAACGGTGGCAAACACGCGCCAGCCGCCGGCGCCGGCACGCGGGCCGGCGGTGAAGGTGCCGCCAAGCGCCTCGATGCGCTCGCGCATAGAGGCGAGCCCCATGCCCTCCGCGGCGCCGTGGCCGCTTGCTTGAACCCCGCCCGCGCCATCGTCGGTAACGATGAGCTGGTAAAACGACGGATGCTCCATGCAACGTACAGTGACAGCATGGGCGCAAGCGTGGCGCATGGTGTTGGAGAGCGCCTCGCGCAGGACCGCCGCAAAGCAGTTCGCGACGTTTGCGGGCGCATGTTCGGTCATAACTTCAAGCTCAATCCGCGGACCGCCGTCCGAGCGCGCGCCTTCAACAATGCGTTCGAGCTGTACGGAAAGGTCGACGGCGTTGTCGTTGAGCGCGTGGACGCTGGCGCGCACGAGCTGGAGCGCCTCGTCAACGGTGTATTTGACGTCGGCGAAATCGGCGGCAACGCCGGGCTCGTTGGCATGGACCACGCGCAGGGCTTCGGTTTGAAGCGAAGCGCGCGTGAGCTGGTGGCCCACGTTATCGTGGATCTCGCGCGCGATGCGGGCGCGTTCGGCGAGCGTCGCGAGCTCGACTTCGTAGTCCTGGCGGTCGGCGAGGTCGCGGTTGCGTGCCTCGAGTGCCAGGGCGCGTTCTTGCAGCTTGTCGCGGGTGCGACGCATGCGTTCCTGTTCGCGCTCCAGCTGCGCGGTGCGCAGTGACAGCAACGTGGCGGCGACCGAAAGGATGGCGGTTAGCAACAGCGTTCGGGTGGTGAGCGCGCCGCAGCGAAGGTCCGTGGCAAGTGCGCAGGCAAACACGGAGCCAATCGCCAGCGCGGGCCAGATGCGTTCACGGCGCACGCGTCGCGCGATGTCATAGAGGGCGAGAGGTGCGAACGGCACAAACGGCGGCACGAAGACAGCCGCGATGACGTAGGCGTAGCTGCCGGCCTCGCTGGCGCGACGGGCGCGTTCTCCCTGCGCGACCTCGGCCAGTGCGGCGATGACAACGCCAAGGCAAAACGCCGCGACCAGGCGAGCATCCACAGCAAGGCCCGTGGCGGCTGCGATGCAGCACGCCAGCACGATCGATTTGTCGAATAGCCTGTTCATACGGGTATTGTACGCGATGCCGCGCACGGGGGAGGCGCCACTCAGAGCAAGCGTGACATTCCTCCCACGCGGCGGGGCGGTCGCGTCAGCAGGCCGCACGACCAAGACCTCCGCACTCGTGACAAAGCTCACTGGTGCGCGCCGTCAGCTCCTGCGATGATGCAATCGTACCGGGCCGCAAGCAACAGAAGGGCCGCCTCATGACAGACATCGTCCACGTCGAAAACCTCGTTAAGCGCTACGACGACCTTATTGCGCTCGACCACTTTAACCTGAGTATCGCCCCCGGCGAGATCTTTGGCCTGCTGGGCCCCAACGGCTCGGGCAAGACCACGTCCATCAACTGCATCCTGCAGCTGCTCGCCTACGACAAGGGCACCATCGAGCTGTTCGGCGAGCGCATGACGCCCGCCCGCTACGACCTCAAGCGCCGCATCGGTGTGGTGCCGCAGCAGGTGGCGGTGTTCGACGAGCTCACCGTGCGCGAGAACATCGACTATTTCTGCAGTCTCTACGTCAACGACCGCAAGCGCCGCCGCGCGCTGGTGGACGAGGCGATCGACTTTGTCGGCCTGGGCGACTTTACCAAGTTCCGCCCCGGCAAGCTCTCGGGCGGCCTGGCGCGTCGTCTCAACATTGCCTGCGGCATCGCGCACAAGCCCGAGCTCATCTTTTTTGACGAACCCACGGTGGCGGTCGACCCGCAAAGCCGCAACGCCATCCTGGAGGGCATCTGCCGCCTGCGCGACGAGGGCGCCACGGTGGTGTATACCAGCCATTACATGGAGGAAGTCGAGCAGATCTGCAGCCGCATCATGATCATGGACGGTGGGCGCGTGCTGGCGCAGGGCACTAACGACGAGCTCAAGCGCATGATTCAGATGGGCGAGAAGATTGTAATCGAGGTCGGCGAGGTTCCGAGTGCGGCGCTCGGTGCCGTCGCAAGCCTGCCGCACGTTCTGGACCTTTCGGCAACGGCGGGACAGCTCACGTTTTCGTGCGAAGCGAGCCCGCACAACCTGACGGACATTCTCGATGCGCTGCGCTCGCATGACGTGCCACTCGGCCGCATCTATTCCGAACCGCCGACCCTCAACGACGTATTCCTCGAGATCACCGGCCGCGAGCTGCGCGACTAGGGGGCGGCCATGTTCAACACCATCATCACCACGGTCAAGACGCTGCTGCGCCGGCCGAGCACGTGGGTCTGGGGCGCTCTCTTTCCTATCGCGCTTTCCACGATGTTCATGTTTATGTTTGCGAACCTCAGCTCCGACGGCACGGTCGACCCGGTGCCGGTTGCCGTCGTGGCGGACGAGGCCTGGGATGCCTCGACCTTTAAGGATGTGGCAGCTTCGCTTGCCAAGGCAGGCGACGATCAGCTGCTCGATGTGAGCGAGTACGAAGACTTGGCTGCCGCGCGCAAAGCGCTCAAGGCCGGCGAGGTCGCGGGCATCTATACGGTTGATGCCGCGGGCACGCCCAGGCTCACGCTGCTATCGAGTTACGACAGCTCGCGCGCCTCGTCGGTGCTTACCGACCGCAGCATCCTTGAAACGGTGGCAAGCTCGTATACGCAAAATGCCGAGCTCATGTCCCAGATTGCCCAGGATGACCCGGCGGCGCTCGCCGACCCGGAGGCGGTTGCGCGCGCTCTGTCGCTCGAGGGCGGAACCCGCCGCGTGAGCCTGACTCGTGCCACGCCCGATGGCACGGTCATCTACTATTACGCGCTTTTTGGCCTGGTCGCGATGATGTCTGCCGAGTTTGCCGCCTTGAGCGTCGTCGATTTGCAGCCTAATCTGTCGGGCCTTGGCGCGCGCCGCTGCGTGGGCGGTCTCTCCAAGACGGCGTCACTGGCCGGCATTTTTGTCGGCTCGTGGCTGGTTTCCTTTGCATCGATGGCGGTTGCGATCGGCTACGTGCGCCTGGTCGTGGGCGTCGACTTTGGCGGGCGCGAGGGGTTGTGCCTGCTGGGCGGGGCTGCATCCGCGCTTGCCGCCACGGGCCTGGGGCTCTTTGTGGGCACGCTTCCCGTTAAGGGCGGCAAGGCGTCCAAGTCCGGTATCCTCACGGGCTTCGCTACCACGTGCGCCCTGTTCGCCGGACTCTACGGCGAGCCGGCGATGGCGCTTGCCGACGATGTCGCCCGCGCCTGCCCGGCCGAGTGCTGGCTCAACCCCGTCAAGCTCATCTGCGACATGTTCAACCGCCTGTATTTCTTTGAGGATCTGGGGCCCTTCGCCGTCCGCGCCGGCGCGCTCGTCCTGATGACCCTGGTGTTTGTCGTCGCCGCTACGCTGATCTTTGGAAGGAGCCGCTATGAGCACCTTTAAGACCGCGCTTCGCATGGCGCTCGCGCACCCGTTATACCTGCTCATCTATACGGTGTTCATCTCGCTCATGGGCGTATTCATTGCTGCCTCGGTGAGCTGGAACTCGTCGCAGCTTACCGAGTACCGGCCCTACGACACCAACGTGATCGTGGTCGACCGCGACAATAGCGACCTTTCGCGGGCGCTTACCAAGCACCTAGGCTCACGCTTTGACCTGGTCACGGGCGTTGGTGACGACATGTACGACCTTGCGGATGCGCTCGCCAAGAGTAACAGCGCCAAGGGCAGCGCCGATTGCGTGTTCTTTATCCCGGAGGGGTTTGAGGACGATCTTGTTGCAGCCGCGCGTGCGGGGGAAGACCTGCCCAAGCTCGATGTGACGTACGGCTCCGGCACCATGGCGGCAGCGCTTTCGTCTGCCGAGGCCTCGCGGTGGGTCTCGCTCGCGGGTACTGCGGCGGCACTTGAGCCAGCTGCTTCCGACGGCGATGTCGCCAAGGCCGCCGAGCATGCTGCCGCAAAGCGTGCGGAGGTCCAGATCGAGCAGGTCAAGGTTGACTCGACTGCCGCCGCTACACTCGAGTCGTACTTCAACTTTGGCGCGTATGCGATCATCTCGTCGGTCATCGTGTCGGTGGGGCTGGTGTTCTCGGGCATGAACGAGCCCGAGCGCGTGCGCCGCATGGAGGCCGGTCCGCTCTCCGAGCGCCAGCGTTCGCTTGCCGTGTTCGCGGCCGCCGCCGTGCTCACTGTCTGTATCTGGTTTGTGTCGAGCATGATGGGCGTCGTGGGCTTTGCCGGCGCGGTCGCCGAGGTCGGCGTGGGCCGTGTGTGCCTGGCGCTGGCGGCAACGTTTGCCCTGGCGTGCACGCCGCTGGCCGTTGGCTTTGCCCTTTCGAGCCTGGGCGCGCGCGAAGAGCTGCTCAACGGTGTGGGCAACCTGCTTGGCTTGCTCATGACGTTTTTGGGCGGCGCCTGGATGCCGCTGTCGCTCATGGGCTCGGCCGTGCAGACGGTGGCGCACTTTGTGCCGACGTATTGGGTGAACGACGCGATCGGCAAGGCGCTCGCTTCGGACCTGACGTCTGCCGTGCTGGGCGACATCGCCTGCGACCTGGGCGTCACGGTGCTCTTCGCCGCTGCCATCGCCGCCGTAGGCCTAGCCCTCGCCCACAACAAATCCCACGCCTAGCCACCTAGTCATTGGGGACAGTCTTTGCCGATTCGCCGGTTCGCCAGCCGGGTTGGCAAGGACTGTCCCAATATGCCGGCCTTTGGGACCACTCATTGGGGACAGACTTAAATGAGCGATTTCACTCATTTAAGTCTGTCCCCAATGAGTAGGTTGGAAAAATGTGCGCCTGTCGCTTAAAAATAGTTCGCCTGGGTTTACTATTACCCTAGAAAAGTAACAGAAGGCTAACAACGGGGGATAGCATGTCGACAAAGCAAGCCTATGTCCAGGTCAAAGGGCTCAGGAAACACTACGGCGACGGTGATGCGCGCCTGACGGTACTCGATGGCATCGACACGTCCATCAACCGCGGCGAGATCTGCGTCATGCTGGGGCCCTCGGGCTCGGGCAAGTCGACCTTTCTCAACCTGATCGGCGGCCTGGAGGATGCCGACGGTGGTTCCATCATGGTGGACGGCTGCGACCTTACGGTGCTCAAGCCCGCCGATCTGGGCGAGTACCGACGTCGCGAGCTGGGTTTTGTCTTCCAGTTCTACAACCTGGTGCCCGACCTTACCATCAAGGAAAACATCGAGGTCACGGCGCACCTGTCCAAAAACCCGCTCAATGTCGACGACCTGCTGCGTTCGCTGGGCCTCTACGAGCACCGCAACAAGTTCCCGCGCCAGGTCTCGGGCGGCCAACAGCAGCGTTGCGCCATCGGCCGCGCACTCGTCAAAAACCCGGGCCTGCTGCTGTGCGACGAGCCCACCGGCGCGCTTGACCACAAGACATCCAAGGAAATCTTGCAGCTCATGGAGGATGTTAACCGCACCTACGGCTGCACCATCATCATCGTCACCCACAACGCCGCCATCGCCCGCATGGCCAACCGCGTGCTGCGCCTGCGCGACGGCCGCATCGTCGAGGATGGGCTCAACGAGTCGCCCGTTGCGGCCGCCGAGCTCGATTGGTAGGCGATGCCATGACACCTCTCGCAAAGCGACTCCCGCGCGAGCTGCGCCGCAATATCGGCAAGTACCTGGGCATCTTTTTGCTTATGTGCGGGAGCATCGCTCTCACCTCGGGCTTTTTGCTCGCGGCGCATTCCATCGGTTGCCTTATCGACGACATGCGCGATGCGTACACGATTGAGGACGGCCGCGTGACCACCTCCTTCGAGGCTACCGACGACCAGCTCAAGGCAGCCGAGGATGCAGCCGACGACGTCGGCGGCGTCACGCTCTACAAGAATTTCTCCATCGACGCCATCATCAAAAAGACCGCCGGCGACGACGGCACCAAGCGCACGTTGCGCACCTATGCGCACCGCACCAAGGTCGATATCGCGTCCTACTGCGAAGGCAAGCAGCCCAAGACGGACGATGAGGTGGCTATCGACCGCGTTTTTGCCACCAACAACGACCTTGTCGTGGGCGATAAGGTTGAGCTTGAGGGCCGCACCTACACCATCTGCGGCATCATGACCCAGCCCGATAGCCAGGCGCTGTTCCTCAACAATTCGGACTTTACGGTGAACACCATCACCTATGGTGTGGCCGAGGTCACCGACGCCGGCTTTGCCGCGCTCGAGGATGCCGGTGGTGCACCTGCCTACACCTACTCCTTTGCTTTTACCGATCGCGACCTCCCCACCGCGGATCGCATCGATGCGGAGCAGGATATGGTCGAGGCGCTGACCGATGCCGATGCGCGCGTGGACGATCTGATCGACGCCGATTCCAACCAGGGTATTGGCTACGCGCGCGACGACGTAGACGGCGACTCCATGATGTGGATGACGCTGCTCAACATTATCATCGTGATCATGGCGTTCGTCTTTGTGGTCCTTACCGACGCCACCATCGAGGAGGAGAGCGCCATCATTGGCACGCTGCTCGCCAGCGGCTATCGCCGCCGCGAGATCGTGCTGCACTACCTGGCACTTCCCGCCATCGTGGGCGTGCTCGCGGCACTTTTGGGCACCGCGCTCGGCGTTGCGTTCTTTACCGAGCCCATGCGCGGTCTCTACTACGGCTCGTACAGTCTGCCGCCCTTCCAGGTGTACTGGAGTTGGGGGATCTTTGTGAAGTGCGCCGTGGTTCCCGCTGCCGCGCTCATCCTCATCACGCTGGTGGGCCTGCTTCGCAAGATGGGCAAGACGCCGTTGCAGTTCCTTCGTCACGAGGCGAGCGGCAAATCGGGCACCAAGCGCGGCCTGCAGCTGCCGGAGCGCATGGGCTTTGTTTCCCGCTTCCGCCTGCGCATCTTCCTGCGCAACCTGGGCAACTTCGCCACGCTCTTCGTGGGCATTGCGTTTGCCTCGCTGCTGCTGCTCTTTGGCCTGGCGATCCTGCCCACGATGACGCACTATGCGGACAACCTGGAGACAAGCCTGGTCGCCGAGCACCAGTACACGCTCAAGGCTCCGCTAGAGCTTGAGGGTACTGCCGAGGAGCGCGGGCAGTGGGCGGCGCTCGAGCGCTTGCAGTCGATTGACGGCGCGCTGCTCTCCGCCGCCCAGGATGCCGATGACGAGCTTGACGACGCGGCCGATGCGGCGCAGACGGCAGCCGATGCCGCGACCGCATCTCCGTCTGCCGAGAGCCTGGCCGCGGCGCAGGACGCGCTCGCCAAGGTCCAGGACAAGAAAGATGCGCTTTATGCGCGCCTCGATGACCTTGCCGATGCCCTCGGCTGCGACCGCGATGAGGCCATCGACCTGATCGACAAGGCCTCTAAGATCGACACCGACAACGACGACATTCACCCGATCAACACGACCGACAACGGCGCGGGCGCAATCGCGCAGGCCGAGAAATATGCCGTTTACCAGCTGCAATACGACCGCGGCGATGGTAATGGCGAGGAGACGATTTCCGTCTACGGCATCTCGCCCGATTCGCGCTACTGGAAAGACCTCAACGTCGGCGACGGGCGCGTCGTCTTTGGCGGCGGTCTGCTCGATAAGTTTGGCTGGAGCGAGGGCCAGAAGGTCGAGCTTCGCGACAAGTACGAGGCTCGGGATTATTCTCTTGAGTACGCGGGTAAGGACTGCATCTGGGGTTCAAAGTCGGACATGAATATCTATATGAGCATCGATGACTTTAACGAGCTGTTCGGCAACGACGCCGCCTACTTTAACGGCTATGTGAGCGACGAGAAGCTCGACCTCGATGCTCGTTACTTTGCCGGTGACACCACGCCCGACGACATGCGCGCCGTGGGTGACCAGTTCATCGGCATGATGAGCAAAATGATCGGCATGATGGTCGGGCTCGCGGTGTTTATCTTCCTGCTGTTTATGTACCTGCTGACCAAGGCGGTGATCGACCACAGCGCCCGTTCGATCAGCTACATGAAAGTCTTTGGCTATCGCGATAGCGAGATCTCGCATCTGTACATCTGCTCGATCACGCTGTGCGTGGCGGCGTCGCTCGTGCTGAGCCTGCCGGTCATTATTGGCTCGCTCACGGCCATCTTCCGCTCGATGCTGCTCGCCTACAACGGCAATATCGAGATCTACGTGCCCGCTTGGTCCATGGCTGCATGCATCGGCATCGGCTTTGCGACCTACCTGGTCGTGGCGCTGCTGCACACGCGCTCTATCAAGCGCGTCAGCCTGGCCGAAGCCCTCAAGGTGCAGGAGTAGTCATTGGGGACGTTCTTAAACGACTAGTCGTTGGGGACAGTCTTTGCCGGATCGCCGGCTCGCTGGCCGGGCGGCAAGCACTCATTTAAGTCTGTCCCCAATGAGTGCCTAACGACTCGGTGTTGTGCTTGACTTCGACCCCGCTTTAACGGGTACCATCCTCTATGTCTGTAACGCCATATAGACCGAGGGGATAGATCTATGACCGCAACCGCACCCGCAGCACCGGCAAAGGTGTACTTCACCAACCTGCGCACGCATGCTCGCGAGAGCCAACTCGACAAGCTCAAGCGCCTCATCCGTCGCGCCGGTATTGAGCAGATCGACTTTGAGAACAAGTTCGTCGCCATTAAGATTCACTTTGGCGAGCTGGGCAACCTGAGCTTTTTGCGCCCCAACTACGCCCGCGCCGTCGCGGATGTCGTGAAGGAGCTGGGCGGCAAGCCCTTCCTCACCGACTGCAACACGCTCTATGTGGGTAGCCGCAAAAATGCGCTCGAGCACATCGACACCGCCTACCAGAACGGCTTTACCCCGTACGCCACGGGCTGCCAGATCATCATCGCCGACGGCCTCAAGGGCACCGACGAGGCGCTCGTCCCGGTCGAGGGCGGCGAGTACGTGCGCGAGGCAAAGATCGGCCAGGCACTCATGGATGCCGACATCGTGATTAGCCTCACCCACTTTAAGGGCCATGAGCAGGCCGGCTTTGGCGGTGCCATGAAGAACCTGGGTATGGGCGGCGGTAGCCGTGCCGGCAAGATGGAGCAGCACGCCGCTGGCAAGCCGAGCGTCGATACCACCAACTGCGTTGGCTGCCGTGCCTGCGAGAAGATATGCGCGCACAGCGCCATCACGTTTGACGGTACGCGTGAGCGCGAGCTTGCCAACGGCAGCACTCGCACGGTTCACGTGGCTGCCATCGACCGCGATCGCTGCGTGGGCTGCGGACGCTGCATTGCGGCGTGCAACCAGGACTGCATCAAGCCCGACTATGATGCCGCGGCCGACGTACTCAACTACAAGATCGCTGAGTACACCAAGGCCATCGTCGACGGCCGCCCGAGCTTCCACATCTCGCTCGCCATGGACATCAGCCCCAACTGCGACTGCCATCCCGAGAATGACACGCCCATCGTCAACGACATCGGCATGTTCGCGAGCTTCGACCCGGTCGCCATCGACCAGGCCTGCGCCGACGCCGTCCTGGCGTCCGAGCTGCTGCCTAACACCGAGCTTACCGACAGCGCGGCCAAGATGGAGCATAATCACGAGCATCTGGAGGGCGAGCAGGCCAAGGATCCCTTCTGCATCACGCATCCCGACACCGACTGGCGCGCGTGCATCGCGCATGCCGAGAAGATCGGCCTGGGCACGAGCAAGTACGAGCTCATCGAGGTCAAATAGCGCCTAGCTATTGGACATATCAAGCGCTTTTGTAGCGCAACGTTAGTAAAAACCGCCCGTGAGCACAGCGCCCACGGGCGGCTTTTTGGAAGTGCTAGGGGCCAGATAGACCAGTAAACCGTACTATTTGCTTAAAAATTCTTGTCGAGGAAGTCGTCGACCGTGTTCCAGTAGAGCTCGGGGTCAACTTGCGCGCTCTTGGCGTGGGTGGCGCCGTGGATAGTGAGCTTCTGTTTAACCTTGCTGGCGCACGCGTCGTAGTTTTGGTCGAGCATGTCGTACGGCACAAAGGTGTCCTGGTCGCCGTGGATAAACAGCATGGGAACCGTCGCGTGTTCGAGTTGGTTCACACTGCTCGCCTTATGAAAGTCGTAGCCTGCGCGCACGTTGCACACTAAGTTTGCTACATCGAGCAAGGGAAAGCTGGGCAGGCCGAACACGTCCTTGAGCTGCAGGGAAAACTCGTCCCAAACGCTTGTATAGCCGCAGTCCTCGATAATGCATTTCACGTTTGCGGGCAGAGATTCCCCCGCTACATTCATGGCGGTCGCTGCACCCATCGACTCGCCAAAGACCAGGATGCGCGCCTTGGGATCGGCCGCAACGATCCGCCCGATCCACGCGACGACATCGAGTCGCTCGGGCCAGCCCATGCCGATGTAGTCACCGCCGGAACGCTCGTGGGCGCGGGCGGCAGGTGCGAGCACGTTCATGCCGCGGTCGTGGAATCGCTTGACGTATCGGGCCATACCGATGGGCTCATCGGTGTATCCGTGTAGGCAGATAGCGTAATTGTGCGTGCTCTCTGGGGCGACAAAATACCAAGCGGCAAGTTCGGTTCCGTCATCTGCGGTGAGGCTGCTGCTCTCGCGGTTCTCTTTAAACCATGCCCGCGCCTCGGTTCCCTCGGCATCCATCTGTTCACCCTTTTCGGCGTCCTTGCCGTCCTGCATCATCTTCATGGTGTAGGGGGCGCGAGGGTTCAGGGCAAAGTCGAACAAGAAGTTGCCGGCAAACCCCAGCAGCGCTACAACGAGCACCAGCGCAACGATGCTGGCTATCTTGAGCTTTCGATGGGAACGTGCGTTTTGAGACATAAGAAGCTTTCCTATAAGATGTTAATACATCAACATTTAATGCAAGCGCATTATGGACGTTCACCGTTGATGCGTCAACAGGCAAAGAATGGGTAAACAAAGGGTCACGTATGGTGCAAATTTCGCACGCACCCAGACGCTTTGATATAGTGTTGAGAACTCTTTACGTTGGAGGATGTAACCGGCATGTCCGATTCGAGCGACAGTTCTAAGCCGCGACCCAAGACCGCGGCCGTTCCACACTACACGGTGGGTGAGGAGATCATGAACTCCGTCACCCATGGTGTCGGCTGCCTGCTGGGTATCGCGGGCCTGGTGCTCCTGATCGTATTCGCTGCCCTGCGCGGCGGAGGCCCGGCCCACATGGCCGCGGCGATTGTCTATGGTGTCAGTATCATCCTCGAATACTTGGCCTCCACGCTCTATCACGCGATTCAGCCCGCGCGCGCCAAGCGCGTGTTTCGTATCATCGACCACAGCTGCATCTACCTGCTTATTGCCGGCAGCTATACGCCGTTTTGCCTCATCACGCTCGCAAACGACGGCGGCCCTATGCTGTTCTTTGCTGTGTGGGCCATCGCCATCGTCGGGATTGCCCTCGAGTGCTTTTTGCGCGAGCGTCAACCGCACTGGGTAAGTGGCCTGGTCTACCTGCTGATGGGCTGGCTCGTTGTCTTTAAGCTGCCCGCGCTTGTGGCACTGCTGAACCCCGTAGCGCTTGCCCTGCTCGCTGTCGGCGGCGTGTGCTATACCGTGGGCGTGCCGTTCTATATCGCCAAAAACGTGCGCTATCTGCACAGTGTTTTCCACTTGTGGGTGCTCGCCGGCAGCATCTTCCAGTTCATGGCGGTGATCCTCTTCGTAATCTAGCGACCGCGCCCACGGCCCCGCTCGCACGGGCGACCGGTGCAATTGCCCTATCCGTCACCTACGCTTACTACCCAACGTCCCGAATCTTGGAGGTTCGAGAAACTCCCGATGGACATAACCATCTCCCTTATCACTACCCTCGTTTTGACCCTCATCAACGGCTACTTTTCTATGTCCGAGATGGCGCTCACCACGGCCAAGCGCGCCGTGCTGGAGCATGAGGCCGAGGAAGGCGACAAGCGCGCCGAGCGTGCCATTAAGCTGGCTGCCGACTCCGACCAGCTGCTCGCCACCATCCAGGTCGCCATCACGCTCGTGGGCTTCGCCTCGTCCGCCGTTGCCTCGACGAGCCTGTCCGACCCGCTCGCCACGTGGCTCATGAGCTTTGGCATCGCGCCGCTCTCCGCCATCGCGCGCGGCCTGGCGCCGGTCATCATCACCGTCGCGGTCGCCTTCGTGTCCATCGTGATCGGCGAGCTCGTCCCCAAGCGCATCGGCCTGGCCAATGCCGAGGGCGTGTCCAAGCAGGTCGTGGGACCGTTGTCGTTTTTCCAAAAGATCGCCCGTCCGCTCGTGTGGCTGACTGGCGCTTGCTCCGATGGCCTGGCCCGCATCCTGCGCATCAAGAGTGCCGACGACCGTCAGAACGTCTCGGAAGAAGAGATCAAGTACATGGTCTCGGAGCAGGACGACCTGCTCGACGAGGAAAAGCGTATGATCCACGAGATCTTTGACCTGGGCGACACCGTTGCCCGCGAGGTCATGGTGCCGCGCGTGGACACCACCATGTGCGAGGACGACGAGACGGTCGCCGACGTGTTGTCCACCATGCGCCAGACCGGCTTCAGCCGCATCCCCGTCTATCACGAGGACCCCGACAACGTCGCGGGCATCGCGCACATCAAGGACCTGATCCAGCCCGCGCTCGACGGCAAGGGCGACCAGCCCATCGCCGGCTTTTTGCGCGACGCCACCTTTGTGCCCGACACCAAGGACATCCTGCCGCTGCTGTCCGAGATGCAGACCTCGCACGACCAGATCGTGGTGGTCGTGGACGAGTACGGCGGCACGGCCGGCATCATCACCATCGAGGACATCGTCGAGGAGATCGTCGGCGAGATCGAGGACGAGTTCGACCCCGACAACAAGTATCTCACGCGCCTTTCGCGCCGCGAGTGGCTCGTCGATGGGCGTTTTTCGTGCGATGACGCGATTGAGCTTGGTTGGCCGCTCGAGGAAAGCGATGATTATGAGACCATCGCCGGCTGGATTTTGGAGCTTTGCGACTCGGTGCCCGACATCGGAGAGGTGTTTGAGGTCGCGGGGTACAAGTTTAAAGTGCAGTCGATGCGTGGCCAGCGCATCTCGCTCATTCGCGTGATCGCTCCGGCCGAAACCGATAAGAAGGATTCCGAGTCTTCGGTAGACGAGCCGACGACGTCGGGTGCGGGTTCCGCGAATCCGCACGACGGCGACGAGTAGGACAAGGAAGAGTAGGGGAGAGTTATGGCAGGCCTGTTCAACATCCTTAAGGTCACCGTCAGCGAGGACAAGATCTGCGCGCACGTGCTGGTGAACCCCGGCATGCCGCTCATGACCTCGGAGGATATCGAGGCCACGGCGCGCGTGTACTACCTGGTGCCGGCGATTGCCAAGCACCTGTGCCTGGGCGATTCCGGCCGCGAGTTCCAGGACTGCATGGGTCAGACCGAGCTCTGCCACCTGCTGGAGCATGTGACGGTTGAGCTCATGAACGAGACCGGTCTTGCCGGTAGCATCTCGTGCGGCCGCACGCGCGTAAGCGAGCATGACGAGCGTGTCTTTGAGGTCGAGCTTTCGTGCCCCGATGACGCACTGGCCATCGGTGCGCTGTCGTCGGCCACCTTTATGATGGACTGGGCGTACCTGCACGCCGACCAGCCTGCCCCCGACGTGGAAGGCACGGTCGCGGGCCTACGCAACCTGGTGCTGGGCATGCGCGCCGAGGCCGAGGGCAAGGATCCTCACGAGGCCGTCGCCGCTGCGAACGGCGAAGATACTGCCGAGGACGAGGGCGCTGACGAGGGCGATGTGCCGGTTGACGCCGAGCCCGTTGCCGATGCGACCGCCGAGCCCGTTTCCACCGAGCCCCAGGGCGTCCCCAACTTTGACGACGAGCCCCAGGTGGCGATTGATACCGAGGGCGCGGTTGCCGAGAACCACGAGGCCTCCGCTGCCGTCTTTGGCGGTGCGGCGACGGTTCCGGCGGGACCTGCGCATGAGGGCGGCCTGCCGCTCGTGGACGGCGCCGGCGAGGACCCGGGTGCCACGGTGGCCATGCCGGCTATGCCTCAGGAGTAGGCCTACGCGTTTATCACCATCACGTACCTGCGCCTTTGCCGTACGCAGATGAGCGGAGCGGCAAGTGATGCGCTGCGGGTATAATGGACAGCATTCAAACGGTGGGCACCGACGTGCCCGCAGGAGAGGAATGATCATGGGTAAGACTTTCAGCTTTGTCTCCGGCGCACTTTTTGGTGCTGCTGCTGGCGCTATTATCGGCGTTGCTCTGGCCCCGCGCTCGGGCGCCGAAACCCGCGCCATGGCTGCCGATATCGCCAACGACGCCTGGGACAATATGCGCGACACCTACGAGCACGGCGCCGAGGAGGCCCGTGCTGCGGTGAATGACTTTGGCCCGATGGTCGACGCCAAGACCGACGACCTGCGCGCCAAGGTCGACCTGGCCCGCGAGCGCATGGACCAGCTGCGCGAGCAGCTCAACGACGCCATTTCGGGTGGCAACGTGACGCCTGCCGCCGACGTCGTGGTCGAGAACGCCGTCGAGGCTGATACCGAGGCTGCGGAGCCCTCGACCGAGGCATAATGCGCGCCGGGGATTTTGTCGGCGCCAAGATTTATCGCAAGCCTACCGAGGACAAGCGCACCAAAAAGGACGGCACGCCGCGCAGCCCTAAAAAGCTCGGAAAGATTCACTTTCCGGTCTTTACCCCGGGCGGTACGCGCGTGGTCGGCTTTATGGTCCGCCAGTCCGATATCGCGGGCATGATCGAGCGCCCCGACCGATTCGTAGCGCTCGACGCCATTGGTGTCTACGAGGGTGCCATTGCGGTCGATGACGTCAAGGACACGTACGATGCTGCCGCCGCCAAGCGCCTCGACATCAACCTGGACGATTGCATCATCTGGGTTGGTATGGACGTGCGCACGGAATCGGGCGATGTCGTGGGCTACTGCTCGGACGTTGAGTTCAAGCCACGCTCGGGCATCGTACAGGCATTCTATGTGACCGCCGGTGCCGCTTCGAGCGTGCTGGTGGGCGACACGCAGGTGCCGCCGACGATGCTGCGCGGCTACGAGAACGGCGCGATGGTCGTCTCGGACGAGGTCAAGTCGCTCGGGTATTCGGGCGGTGCGGCTGCCAAGGCCGCCGAGGCCAGCGTCGTGGTGGGCGATAAGGTCAAAAAGGGCGCCAAGGTGCTCGACGACAAGGGGTCGGTTGCCGTGGACAAGGGCAGTCGCGCACTGGGCAAGCAGCTCGGCAAGACGCGCGGCATGTTCAAGGCCTTTAAGGACGAATACCAAAAGGCGAGCGGAGGCTCGTCAAAAGCTACAAAATAGCGACGTACCAAATGATGGGAGGCAAGCCGGAGACCTGTTGCTCCGGCTTGCTGTGTTTATGGGGGAGGGCATATGCGCCAAAACGGATCCAACTTAAACGGGCGTTCGGGTACGCGTCCGACGGCGCGCCGCGATCTGGGGCAGCTGCCCAGCGGTCAGCGCAAGCGTCACCGTAAGCCCGGCGCGATGTACCTCAACCATAGCCGCGGCTTTAGCGATCGCAGCGCGCGCATCGGCAACAGCCGTACGCCCCGTCGTTCGTCTCGCCTGCCCTATGCGCTCATCGCCGTGGGTTGCGCACTCGTGTTGTTTATCGCTGCCGTCGTGGGCTACGTCAACCGCAGCGTGGACGTGGAACTCAACGGCCAGAAGACCGCGGTGCGCGTGGGCTCTACGCTGCAGAATCTCATAGACGACCAGGAGTTGACTGACACCTACGACGCAGGCGACCTACTGGCCGTCGATGACAGCGTGCTCAAGCGCCATGGGGGCGAAAAGCTGTCGGTGAAGGTCGACGGCAAGCGCGTGAAGCAGGGCAAATGGGATAGCCGCGAACTTGAGGGCGGCGAGAAGGTGACGGTCAAGGATGGCCGTAACACCTACGAGAAGCACGAGATTCAGGCTACGGTTATCGAGCCCAAGCTCAAGGTCGAGGGCACGGGCGCTATCGAGTATGTGCAGACGTGGGGCGTTCAGGGCCGCTCCGAGGTGTGGGTCGGTGAGCAGTCGGGCAAGACGCAGGACCGCGGCGAGGTTGTGCCCGCCACCGATTGCGTCGTTGCGTGCGCCAGCGTGGCGCCCAAGGGCAACGAAAAGTACGTGGCGCTGACGTTTGACGAGGGTCCGAGCGGTGCGACCAAGCAGATTTTGCAGGTACTCAAGGAAAAGGGCGTCACCGCGACGTTCTTCCTGTCGGGCGATGCGGCCGAGGCCTCGCCTGCCACGGCCAAGGCGATTGTCGATGCCGGGTGCGAGATCGGATCCAACAGCTACAGCGACGATTCGCTCAAGGGTCAGGACCGTGAGGCGGTACGCGAGCAGATCGCGAAAGGCACCGATGCGATTAAGTCGGCGACCGGCGTGAAGACGATGCTGCTGCGTGCTCCCTACGCTGCCTTTGACGAGCAAAACTGGATTGATGCGATGGACCTGGTCTCCGCCGTGGTCTCGTGGAATATTGACTCGGGCGACTGGCTGCTCAACGGTGCCGACGAGCAGGTCTCAACGGTGTTCGATTCGGTGATGCCGGGCAATATCGTGCTGCTCACCGATAGAGACGAATGCGCCGAGCAGACGCTCGAGGCGCTGCCGCAGATTATCGACGGTCTTGTCGCCGACGGCTACAAGATCGTGACGCTCAGCGACCTGGTCAAGACGGACACGTCGCTGAGCAAAAAGCTCACCTTGCTGACGAAGGTCACCATGCCCAAGGACGCCGTGTTCCCCCAACTTGCCGAGGACGATGACACTACAGAGTAGTCATTGGGTAGTCGTTTAAGAACGTCCCCAATGGCTATGTCACGGATACGTCAGCGTTTGGTATGCCTGCAATGTGCAGCGCATAAATTTGGCGCCACAGCGCGATGCTGATGCTATAGTTACTGCGGATAATAAGGGTCAAGAGAAAGGTTACAGGTGAAATCCAAACCTCGACCATACAGTCGATGACCCCATGCAGGTGCTTTTTGCGCATGCACGGGGTGTGAGCGCCGAGCGGCGTGCCGCCCGCGCATGCGTATACATATCTAAAAGTCCACGGATGGCGCGCCGGCATGGCCGCGTCCGGAGGAATAATGATGGGGAGCACCATTGAATTATCTGAGTGAGATGCTCAAATTGCCGGTCTTGGACGTCGACGGCGAAAAGCTCGGCGTGGTCAACGATTTTGGTATTGCTACCGGCGAAGTTTTTCCACACGTGACGTCGCTCGCGTTTCGCGGCCCCGGCAAGACGCCGTTTATGATCAGTTGGCGCAAATGGGTCGACCGTATCGACGAGACGGGCGTGTACCTTAAGGCGTCGGCCACCGAAATCCGTTTTTCGTACCTGCAGCCGACCGAGCTCTTGCTCGCACGCGACGTGCTCAACAAGCAGATCGTCGACACGCAGGGCATGAAGGTCGTGCGCGTAAACGATATCAAGTTTTCCATGTCGGGCGAAAATCAGCTGCGCCTGCTGGGCGCCGAGGTCGGTGCCCGCGGTCTGCTACGCGCCATCAGCCCCGCACTCGAGCATATCGTCGAAGGCTTTATGAAGCACCTGGGCAAGCCGCTCAGTGAGGACATCATCGCTTGGTCCTACATGGACCTGCTCGATCGCTCGACTAAGAACATCCAGCTGTCGGTGTCGCACAAGACGCTCGGCGAGCTGCATCCTGCCGACATCGCCGACATTATCGAGCAGCTCGACCCGCGCCTACGCGCGCAGGTGTTTGCGCAGCTCGATACCGCACAGGCTGCCGAGGCCATCTCGGAGTTCGATGACGACGAGCTCATGACCGAGATGCTCGAGGGCCTGTCCGACACGGACGCATCGTCGATGCTGGCCATGATGGACCCGGATGACGCTGCCGACCTGATCGACGAGCTCGATTACGAGAAGGCCGAGAAGCTCCTGCGCCTGATGGGCGTCAAGGAGGAGAAGGCGATTCGTAACCTGCTAGGGTATGAAGACAACACCGCCGGCCGCATCATGACCTCGGAGTTTGTCTCCCTGCCCGCCACGGCAACGGTCGGTGACGCCATCGAGGCGATTCGCGAGCTCGACGAGGACTTCGAGAGCGTCTACTACGTCTATACCGAGGATCCGAGCGGCATGCTGACCGGCGTGCTTTCACTGCGCACGCTGATTGTAGCCGACCGCGACGCCACGCTGGGTCAGCTGGCCTATCGCGACCTGGTCTATGTGTCGCCGGACGAGGACCAGGAAGACGTAACGGATGAGATGACCAAGTATGACCTGGTAGCTATCCCCGTCTGTGACGAGAACCGCCACATCCTGGGTATCGTGACCTTCGACGACGCCATGGACGTTATCGCCGAGGAGCACCAGGAGGACCTGCAGATCGCCGGTGTCGGCTCGGGCGATAGCGCGTCCGATGACTCGACGAATGTGCTCAGCTGGTTCGTGCATCGCCAGTACTGGGTTGTTGTATGGGGCATCGCGTCGTGCATCATGGCGACCGTGCTGGGAACGGCGCTCGGCTCCGCGCATCTGGTGGTGTTCCCCATGTGCGCCATGCCGCTCGTGCTGCTGGCGGCCTCGCGCATGGTGTCGTTCGTCAAGAACTACTTCCTGGAGTATGACGGTCACGACGACGAGCCCAAGCCGTATCTGGGGTTCTTCTTCCAGAGCACGGGCATGGGCCTGATTCTGTCACTCGTGACCTACCTGTGCGCCCAGCTGGTGCGCACCGCTGCGTTCCCCGATGCGTCCATGTTTGAGGAGCAACTCTTTACCGGGTGCTTTAATATCGCTGCCATCATTTGCCTGGTTGGCAACATGAGCGCCGTGATTTACCTGATGGTGCTGTTCTGGCGTGACGAGCATGACCTCAACACGTCGGGCACCGCCATGAACGTTATTGCCGTCATGATCTCGTGCGTGGCGTACTGCATCGCCGCGGTGCTGCTCACCATGTCAGTCATGGGTTAGGTGGTCGCGTGCAAAACACGAAGCAAAAGGCGAGCGCCAAGCAAAAGCTGACCATCGCCGCCATCTTTGGCGCTATGGGCCCCGGTCTGCTGGCGGCGCTTTCGGGTAACGACGCCGGCGGTATCGCCACGTATTCCAGTGCGGGCGCCAGCTATGGTTACAAGATGCTCTGGATGCTTCCCGTCATGACCGTACTGCTCATCGTGACGCAGGAGACCGCGGCGCGCTGCGGCTGCGTCACGGGTAAGGGCCTGGCATCGCTCATTCGCGAGCGCTTTGGCGTGCGCAAGAGTGTACTTGCTATGGCGGCGCTGTTGATCGCCAACACGGCTGTGACCATTTCGGAGTTTGCGGGCATCGCCAGCGGTCTTGCTCTCTTTGGCGTGCCGGCGAGCATCTCGGTGCCGTTGGTGGCGCTGCTGGTATGGATGCTTACCATGTCGGGTAGTTTCCAGCGCATCGAGAAGATTCTACTGCTGGTGAGCTGCGTGTTCGTGACCTATATCGTCGCCGCGTTTATGGCTGGCCCCAACTGGGGTGAGGTCGCGGTCGACCTGGTCGTGCCTAACATTCAAAATGACCCCAGCTACGTGTCGCTCGTGGTCGCAACGATCGGTACCACCATCGCGCCGTGGATGATTTTCTTGGCGCAGAACAACGTGGTCGATAAGAACGCGGGCGAGGACGATATCGTGCTGCAGCGCATCGATACCGTGAGCGGCTCGCTTGCCGCTGATGTCATTGCCGGCTTTATTATCATTACGACCGGTACGGTGCTGTTCCCGGCGGGTATTCAGATTAGCGATGCTGCCGATGCTGCCCGCGCGCTGGAGCCTATTGCGGGTCAGTGGTCTACGGTACTGTTTGCCTCGGGCCTGGTCGCGGCGAGTTTCTTGGCTGCCTGCGTGCTGCCGGGCGTTACGTCGAGCGCTATCTGCGAGGCATTTGGCTGGGAGCGCGGTGCCGATCGCAGCTGGGACGAGGCCCCGGTCTATCGCGGCATCATTACGGCCATCATCGGCATCTCTGCCGTGCTGGTGCTTATGCCCGGCGTCGATCTGTTCCAGATTATGATGACCTCGCAGGTCATCAACGGCGTGCTGCTGCCCGTGGTTCTGGTGTTCCAGGTGGTTATTGCCGCTGACCGTCACATTATGGGCACTAACCGCAACGGCCGCGTGTGGAATGTGCTCACTTGGGCGACTATCGGTGTGATTACGGTGCTGACGGTCGTCATGTTTGTGCTGCAGGCGATGGGTTACAGCGCTTAGCGCCTCTTTTGGGTTTCGAGCGGCCGCTGCCATGGGCCGCGGCCTCTTTTTTGCCCGCTATAGGGGGTTAGTTATATGGCAGTGGACAAAAAATGCCAAATATGAGTACTGTTGCTAAGTGAATAGCATTTACATCCAAGAAGATAATGGACATAGCCGATAGTATGTTCATTAAAATTGGCTCCAATATGTCTTAAACCAGTCAGGTTGGCTGCTTTAGGGGGTTGTAGGGGTCGCTCGGACGTCATTTTGGGTGGTTTTGCCTGCTACTAAAATGGTAACAGTACTCAAATTTGCCCCTTTTTGTCCATGACCTCTTGGAGTCGGCTCGAAAAGAGTGATTTTGGGTTGTTTGCTGCGGGTGTGGGCTTGGAAACAACGTTCGGGGTGGCGAGGCGCCCAGAATTTGGTCGCAAGGAGGGCGTTCCTCGGCTGTGTCAGGAGTGTCCCTGGGTGCCGGCATATAAGGAACGTCCCTAACTGTCGGAGGGGGTGCCTGCCGTGGCGGGCACCCCTCCGGATGTGGGAAGTTTGCGCTGCAGGTTACTTGTCGGTGCCCAGCTTGTGCGGCTTGAGAGCGAGCGCATTGACGAGCGCGTCGGTGGCAGACTTGACGGCCGCCGGCTGCGGATCGTTGACGTGATCCTCGGGATGCACGGGCAGGTCCTTCTTGACTGCATCGTGGATCAAGTTGAGGTACTCAGTCACGCCAGTGGTCGACAGGTGCGTGCCATCGCCATCGAACAGGTCGTTGCGATTGGCACTGTATCCGTACCAGTCGATAACGCGCACGTTCTTGTAGCGCGTAGCAGCGTTGGCGATGGCCTGGTTGGTAGAGCCAACCCACGGCTGCGGGCTGCGCGTGTTCACAAACACCACAATACGCTTATCTCCTGCATCGGTCATGATGGCGTCGATCTGGTCGTCGGTTACCAAGCCGTTGGTGCCCAGTGCAAAGACCACGATCTTGCCGGCAAGGTTCTGTTGGAGATAGCCCTCAAATGTCGCGCGGCCCGCATCAAACTGGCGGCCCTTTTCGGCATCGATATGGCTGTGCGGGAACACGCCGTCAAAGGAATCAACGGCGCGCAGCGACACGGAGTCACCGATCATCAACAGGTCGTAGGAGCCATCGGGGAAGCCGTCGTTGTCCTTGTCGGTGTCGTCGGCCGCCTGTTGGTCTGTGGGCGCGGTGTTTTTGGCTTCCTTGTTGAGGACTTCGGCGCCCTCACCGCTCAGTGCGGAGGTCTCCGGCACAAAGATCAGGCCGCCCAGTGCAACGACCAACACGACAGCGCAGGCTGCGCAGACAGGGACGTGTGCGCGCACCCAGTTGGCGGGCGCGGTGGTGCCGTCGCGGAACTCGGATACGGTGCGCCCAAAGGCGCCCTTTCTAAACGGCGTCTCGATAAAGCGATATGAACATTCGGCTACGGCGACCACCAACAACACCTGCAAAATGTACTGCCACCACGGCGTATCGTTGATGTTGGCGACCGGGTTCATGAGCAACAGTAGCGGATAGTGCCACAGGTAGATGCTGTACGAGCGCTTGCCAACCCACACGAGCGGCTCGGCGGACAGTGCGCGGGCAACCATTCCCTGGGGCTGCACGCAGGCCGCGATGACCATGAGCGTGAGGATGGAGCATAGCAGCGTGCCGCCGCGATACTGGAACGCGGTGTAGCCGTTGGTGAGCGCGACCATGGCGGCAAGGCCAACCAGACCCACGACGCCCAACACATCGATGGATGCGGGCGAGGACCAAAAGCGCACGAGGGCGCTCGGCTGTGCCGGGACGGTCTCGGCTGCGTTGTCGGCCTTCTCGCCAGGCTTGCCCTCGGCGTTCTTGCCGTGCTTGGCGGCGCCAGCCAGGCGATTGAGCCCCAAACGATGAGCGAGACGCACCGGCGCCAGGTCGCGATCGGGGATAAAGGCCATCCAGGCGCCCAGCAGCAGCGAGAAGACGCGGGTGTCGGTGCCGTAGTACACGCGGCTGGGGTCGGCGGCGGGGTTATAGAGCACCATCATGGCGATGGCGGAGACAGCAGCCAGGCCCAGAACCATGCGGCGCGTGTTGGGCTTGCTCATGTGCATGGATACCATAGCGAGCAGCAGCGGGGGCCAAACCAGGTAGAACTGTTCCTCGATGGCGAGCGACCAAAAGTGCGTAAGCGGCGAGGGATCGCCCAGAGCATTGAAGTACGAGACGTCCTGCATAATCTGCCACCAGTTGTTAAAGAACAGCAGCGACGGCAGAATGTCGGGACGCATCTTGGTGAGCATCACGTGGTTAAAGATGGTGCACAGCGCGCAGGTCACGAACACTACCGTTACCACGGCGGGGACCAGGCGACGGATGCGGCGAATCCAGAAGCTCTTAAGGTCGATGCGACCGGTCTTAGCGACTTCGTTGAGCAGCAAGCGCGTGATCAGATAGCCCGAAAGCACAAAGAAGATCGTGACGCCAAGCAGGCCGCCCTGAGCCCACGTGAGGTTGAGGTGATAGAGCACCACCGCGACGACGGCAAGCGTGCGCAGGCCGTCAAGGGCAGGGATGTAGCGGGACTTGGGGCGAGCAGGCGTCTGCTCCGCGGCGGGAGTGTTGGCGTGGCCCGCGTTGTTGGCAGAAGCGCGATGGGGGCTCGCGGTGCGTCGCGGCTCGTTGGCACGGCGCTCGCCCTTCACGCGTTCGTGCGGCGCCGGCTCGTTGCCCGTGCGGCGTCGACCGCGCGAGCCCGATTGCGAGAATTGTTCCATAAAACATCATCCAATGACGAGAATAATCAGCACGCCTTCATTGTAACTGCCTGCTCCTGTGAATGCTTGCTGCTGGCGCAAGCTCAAGCGCGCGTCCACATCAAAGTGAACTAAAGTTATAGGGGGTGCGAGAGTGCACGATCGACGGCCGACGGTGGGCATAAGGCCCGCAGATGAGGAGGTTTCCATGGCAGATCGCGGCATCGTTGCGGTGTTCGGCAGTATGAACATGGACCTTTCGGTGGCGTGCGAGCGCATACCGCGTGCGGGCGAGACCGTCGGCGGCAGCGGGTTTATCACCAACGCCGGTGGCAAGGGCGCTAACCAGGCCGTTGCCGCCGCGCGCATGGGTGCGCGCACGTGCATGATTGGCGCTGTTGGGCGCGATACCTTTGGCGATGCGCTTGTGGCAGGGCTCCAGGATGCCGGCGTGGGCGTTGAGTTTGTGGCGCGTCGCGATGACGTGGAGACCGGTACCGCGACTATCATTCGCTGTGAGAGCGACAACCGCATCGTGCTGTCGCCGGGCGCCAACCATGCGCTTGCGGGCGAGGACGTTGCCCGCGCACTGAGGCGCTTGGTGGCCGACGAGCTCGACGGCGATGCCAGCGAGATTGCCCCGGCTGTCGGAAGCGTCTTTATTGCCCAGGGCGAATGTGACCTTGCAGCAACGGCCGCGGCGCTTTCTTGCGCTCACGAGCTGGGGTTCTATACGATCTTTAACCCGGCGCCCGCCTGCGACCTGCCGGCAGGAGCGTGGCCTGCGGTCGACCTGGTCTGCCCCAACGAGACCGAGTGCCAGGTGCTGACGGGCATTCTGCCCACAGATGATGCGAGCTGCGTCGCCGCGCTCAATGCGCTGCTCGATAAGGGCGCCGGCGCCGCGGTCATCACGCTGGGCGGCGCCGGCTCGGTTGCGCTCGGCGACGGCGGTGAGCCGCTGCGCATGCCGGCGCTTTCGAGCGCGGTGGTCGATACGACGGCCGCGGGCGATACGTTTATTGGTGCGCTTGCTGCAGCTCGTCTGGAGGGTCTGCCGCTCTTTGAGTGCATGGCCGCGGGTGCTCGCGCCTCGGCGGTGACGGTGTCGCGCCTGGGCGCTCAGCAATCAATTCCCACGCGTGCGGAAGTCGAGCACAAGTTTGGGTCGGACGATTTAGTACAAGGCGGAGAAGCGGAGTAGAACAATGGCAACCAAGAAGCTGATCCTTGATCTGGATATGGGTGTGGACGATGCGATGGCGCTCGCCTATGCCATCGCAAGCCCCGAGGTGGAGCTCGTCGGCATCACCACGTGCTTTGGCAACGTGCGCGTCGAGCAGTCGGCACACAACTGCTTGGCGGTGCTCGACCTGTTGGGTCGTCCCGAGGTGCCGGTGTACCTGGGCGCCGATCGTCCCATGAAGGCGACCGAACCCTACACGCCGCCGGCGTCCACCACGCTTATCCACGGCAAGAACGGTATTGGCGGCGCAAGCGTGCCCGCCTCGCCGTACGAGCCGGTGGGAGCGACCTCGGCCGACGGCAACGCGGCGGTCGATTATCTGATCGATGCCGCGCGTACCTATGGTCCCGATCTGGTCTACGTAGCGACTGGCCCGCTCTCCAACCTGGCGCTCGCCCTGGAGCGCGATGCGGCGGCGATGATGTCCATCGGCCGCGTGGTCGTGATGGGCGGCGCCCTTACCGTGCCCGGCAACGTGAGCGCGGGCGCCGAGGCCAACATGGCGAGCGACCCCGAGGCAGCCGACGCGGTGCTGCGCTCGGGCCGTAAGCTCACCATGGTGGGTCTGGACGTGACGCATCGCGTGGTGCTCACACGCCGCGACATTGCCGGCTGGACGGGCTCGGGTACTATGGCTGGCTGCGCATTTGCGAGCATGGTCGAGCACTACATTGGTTCGTACGAAATGAACGCGTCCTACCTGGGTGGCTGCGCGTTGCACGATCCACTGGCGGTTGCCGTGGCGATCGACCCCACGCTCGTAGGTGCGCTCGGCTGCAACCTGCGTGTTGATCTGCTGGGCGAGTACCGCGGTCGCACCATCTGCGATGAGCGCCGCCTGTCCGATCCGGACAAGAGCGCGCTCGTGGCGCTGACCGTCGACGCCCCGCGCTTCCTGTCCGAGTTCAAGGCGCGTATGGCCCGCGTCCTGGGCTAAATGATTTTCACGCCGCGTCCCATGTAGTCAATTTGGGACGGGGCTTTTTTAGCTACCGAGTAAATACGCCCGTTGGGGGAATAGTCGCGTCGCTTCGCTTGACAACAGGCTAAACTAGCTATTAAACATTTACTATTCTGTTTAGATTGAATTTGCGGTCGTTTAGTTGTCGAGTCACGGGGCGGTCAGGCCACGATGCTCGACCGCGACCGTTACTAGGGGGAACAATGGCCAAAGCAAGTGTCCGCGAAATCAGCCGCATCACCGGTTTTTCGCCTGCGACCGTGTCCAACGCGCTCAACCGCAAGCGCAGCGTGAGCGAGGAGACCGCCAAAGTCATCCTGGAGTGCGCGCAGTCGCTCGGCTATCAGCAGTCGACGCAGCTCGAGAGCATCCAGTTTGTGCTCGCGCGCAAGACGGGCGCCATCCTGGACGAGAGCACCTTCCACCCCGCGGTCATCGAGGGCGTGGAGCGCCAGGCGCGTCGCCACGGCATGAGCACGAGCTTTGTCTCGCTCGACTTTAGCGACCTAGACGCCGTGCGTCCGCAGGTCGAGGGCCTGATTGCCGATCCGGCCGCCGCTATTGTACTAATGGGTACGGAGTTGGGCGAGGAGGACTACGCCCTGTTCGCTAACGCCGCCGCCCACCTGATTGTGCTCGATGGTTGGAGCGACCGCCAGTACTTTGATGCCGTGGTCATTGCCAATACCGATTCGGTGCTGCGTGCCGTGGACTACCTTATCGAGAAAGGTCACAAGCAAATCGGCTATCTGGCGGGCGACCTTCGTATCCGCAACTTTAAGGACCGCGAGCGCGGCTATCGCCAAGCGCTTGAGGATGCGGACCTCGAGGCCAATCCGGCATGGCGCGTCACGCTGGGCACCACGCTCGAGGGCGCTTATCGCGACATGGGCGCGTGGCTCGACAATGCCTCGCACGACGACCTGCCGACGGCTTTCTTTGCCGAGAACGACGTGCTCGCCGTGGGTGCCATGCGCGCGTTCAACGAGCACGGCATTTGCGTGCCCGAGGATGTCTCGATCATCGGCTTTGACGACCTATCTCTGGGCGCTTTCTCCAACCCGCCGCTCACCACGGTGCATGTTCCCAAGCACGAGGTGGGTGAGATCGCGGTGCGCCGCCTGGTGGGCAACATCCGCAATCCCAAGAGCTACACCTGCAAAACGGCCGTGTCGACCTATTTTGTCGAGCGCCAGAGCGTGCGCGAAATCTAGGCGGAGACGGCATTGCCTGCAGCGTGCCAAAGCTCGCTAGGGCAGTTAACATAGTGCCATTCAGAAGAGGATCCTTCGGGGTCCTCTTTTTGTCTCCCTTGTATGTTCAGTTTGTTTACATACCGTTTAGGCTGATTTCTCTACCGTTTACGAGACTTTCGCGCTAAACTTTTAAACAAAAGAGTAAAACATTTAGTAAACAGAACAAAACGAAACATGCGTCTGTTTACTGAGCATGTGACTAGGGGAGGACGTACATGGACAAGATCAAGCTCGGCTTTGTGCCCACGCGCCGCAGTATCTTTAGCGCGCCGGACGCGATCAAGTATCGCGGTCTGACGGCTGATCGCCTGCGCGAGATCGGCGTCGAGATTGTGGATATCGACGACATCAACGACGAGGGCCTGCTGTTCGACGACAGCCATATCGAGCCTATCGTCAAAAAGTTCCGCGCCGAGGGCGTCGACGGCATCATGCTGTGCCACGCCAACTTTGGTACCGAGTATGTCTGCGCCCGCCTTGCCCGCGAGCTCGGCTTGCCCGTGCTGCTGTGGGGCCCGCGCGACGAGCGCCCCGAGCCCGACGGCACCCGTCTGCGCGATAGCCAGTGCGGCCTGTTCGCCACCGGCAAGGTCCTGCGCCGCTTCCAGGTTCCCTTCACCTACATGACCAACTGCCGTCTGACCGATCCCGAGTTCGAGCGCGGCGTCTGGGACTTTTTGGCCGTGTGCAACGTGGTCAAGACCTTCGAGCACACCCGCATCCTGCAGATGGCCACCCGTCCGTTCGATTTCTGGTCGACCATGTGCAACGAGGGCGAGCTGCTTGAGAAGTTCAACATCCAGCTTTCGCCCATCCCCATGACCGAGCTTGTCCAGGCCGTGCGCGACGCCCAGGCTGACGAGCAGGCCATGGCAGCCATGCTCGCCCACATTGGTGACAGCTTTGAGATCTGCATCCCCGAGGACAAGGTTCCTGCGGTCGCAGGACTCGCCATTGCCATGAAGCGCCTGGTCGAGAAGTACGGCTGCAACGCCGGCGCCATCCAGTGCTGGAACGCCCTGCAGGACGAGTTGGGCATTATGCCCTGCGCCGCCAACGCAATCCTCAACGAGATGGGCATCCCTATCGTATGCGAGACCGATATTCACGGCGCCATCACCGCGCTGATGGTCGAGGCCGCCGACCTGGGCCGTCACCGCGGCATGTTCGCCGACTGGACCGTGCGCCATCCCGATAACGAGAACGGCGAGCTGCTGCAGCACTGCGGCCCCTGGCCCTGCAGCTGCGCGGCCGTCAAGCCCAAGCTCACCTATCCGCTGGCGTTCGATCATCCCGGCGCGCTGACGGCCGAGGCCAAGCACGGCGACCTCACCCTTGCCCGCTTTGACGGCGACAACGGCGAGTACTCGCTGCTGCTGGGCAACGCCCGCGGCATCGACGGCCCGGCCGGTATGGGCACCTACCTGTGGGTCGAGGTCGACAACCTCAAGCGCCTCGAGGCCAAGATCGTCGAGGGCCCCTACATCCACCACTGCGTCGCCATTCACGCCAACGTGGTGCCGGTGCTCTACGAGGCGTGCAAGTACATCGGCATTGCCCCTGATCTTTACGACCCCATCGAAGAAGACGTCAAAGCCTACCTGCGAGGAGAGTAGAAATGGCAACTATCGAAGAGCTTGAATCCCTGCGTTGGGACCTTCGCCGCGATTGCGTCGATATCATCATGGCTGGCGCCGGCGGCCACATCGGCGGCGACATGTCGGTCATCGATGCGCTGATGACCCTCTATGCCAACCACCTCAACGTTTCACCCGAGACCGTCGACGATCCCAACCGCGATCGCTTCGTGCTCTCCAAGGGCCACGCCATGGAGGCCTACTACGCGGTGCTCTGCCACGAGGGCTATCTGGACCTCGACGACGTCAAGGCCCGCTTCTCTAAGTTCGGCAGCCCCTACATCGGCCACCCCAACAACAAGCTCAAGGGCATCGAGATGAACTCGGGCTCGCTGGGTCATGGCCTGCCCGTGGCCGTCGGGATGGCGCTTGCCGGCAAGATGGATGGCCGCGACTACCGCGTCTACACCATCATGGGCGACGGCGAGCTTGCCGAGGGCTCGGTCTGGGAGGGCGCCATGAGCGGCGGCAACTACCAGCTCGATAACCTGTGCGCGCTCGTGGACCGCAACCGCCTGCAGATCAGCGGCAGCACCGAGGACGTCATGAAGCAGGATTCGCAGGAGGAGCGCTGGGCCGCCTTCGGTTGGAACGTGCTGTCCATTCCGGGCAACGACGTCCAGGCCATCGACGCCGCGCTGACGCTGGCCGCCGAGACCAAGGGTAAGCCCACGGTCATCATCCTCAACACAGTGAAGGGCTATGGCTCGCCCGTTATGGAGGACAAGGCCGCCTGGCATCATCACCTGCCCAACGACGAGGAATATGCCCAGATCATCGCCGATTTCGCTGCCCATAAGGAGGCCATCAATGGCTAACAAGATCGCCAACCGCAAGGTTATCTGCGACACGCTGCTCGAGGCCGCCGCAACCGACAAGGACATCGTCGTCCTGTGCTCCGACTCCCGCGGCTCCGCGTCGCTCACGCCGTTCTTCGATCAGTATCCCCAGCAGTCCGTCGAGGTCGGCATCGCCGAGCAGGACCTGGTGAGCATCGCCGCCGGTATGGCCTCGTGCGGCAAGAAGGCCTGGGCCGCCTCGCCGGCGTCCTTTGTGACCACGCGCTCGTATGAGCAGTGCAAGGTCGACGTTTCGTACTCCAACACCAACGTCAAGCTCATCGGCATCTCGGGCGGCGTGTCCTATGGCGCCTTGGGCATGAGCCATCACTCCGCACAGGATATCGCCGCCATGAGCGCGATTCCCAACATGCGCGTGTATCTGCCGAGCGATCGATTCCAGACCGCCGAGCTCGTGCGTGCCCTGGTCGCCGACAACAAGCCGGCCTACATCCGCGTGGGCCGCAACCCGGTGGAGGACGTGTACACCGAGGACGAGTGCCCGTTCCAGATGGATCGCGCCACCTGGGTGCGTCGCGGCACCGATGTGACGATTGTCGCCACCGGTGAGATGGTCCGCCACGCCGTGGACGCCGCCGATCTGCTGGCCGAACAGGGTATCTCGGCAACGGTGCTCGACATGTACTGCGTCAAACCGCTCGACGCCGAGGCCGTGATCGAGGCCGCCGACGCCACGCGCGCCGTCGTGACGGTCGAAGAGCACAGCCCCTTCGGCGGCCTGGGTTCCATGGTCGTGCAGGTCGTGGGCGAGCATTGCCCGCGTCCGGTCAAGTGCCTCTCCCTGCCCGATGCGCCGGTCATCACCGGCACGAGCCCCGAGGTCTTCGCGCACTATGGCCTGACGGGCGAGGGAATCGCCAAGACGGTCGCCGAGTTCCTGCCCGCAGAGTAATTGGTGCATCGGGGACAGGTTTGCACCAATCCTTTTAGGTTGAATTCTGAGCAGGCCGGCTGCGCTCTCATGAGCCGGTCGGCCACTCGCTCCTTGTCCGTCGGGTTTTAGCTGTTGAATCGACGGGGGAGACAGGAGAGTACATGAGCAAATACATCATCGGAATCGATCAATCCACGCAGGGCACCAAGGCGCTGCTGGTGGACGAGGGCGGCCATTTGATTCATCGTGCCGATCGCCCGCATCGCCAGATTGTCAACGAGGCTGGCTGGGTGAGCCATGATCCAGCCGAGATCGCCGCCAACGTGCTGGCTGTGGCACGCACCGTGGTGGAGGAGACCGGGGTCGATCCGGCAGACATCGCCGGCGTTGGCATTTCCAACCAGCGCGAGACCACCGTTGCCTGGAGCCGCACGACGGGCGAGCCGCTGTGCGATGCCGTGGTGTGGCAGTGCGCCCGCGCCCGCGAGCTGTGCGACGAGCTGGCTGCGCGCGAAGGCGTGGCCGAGCTGGTGCGTGACACGACGGGTCTGGTGCTCTCGCCCTACTATCCGGCGGGCAAGATGGCCTGGATTCTCGCGAACGTTCCCGCGGCTGCCGAGGCCGCGGCGGCGGGCGAGCTGTGCCTGGGCACCATCGATGCCTGGGTGGTCTGGACGCTCACGGGCGGCGCGGAGTTTCGCTGCGACTGGTCCAATGCCAGCCGCACGCAGCTTTTTGACCTGCGCCGTGGCTGCTGGAGCGAGCCTGTGTGCGAGGCCTTTGGTGTCAATCCGGCGTGCCTGCCGCAGGTGACCGATTCCGATGGCCTGTTCGGTACAACGGACCTGGGCGGCTTTTTGCCGGCGCCCGTGCCCATTCACGGCGTGCTCGGCGACAGCCATGCCGCCTTGTTTGCCCAGGGCTGCCATAGCCGCGGCATGGCCAAGGCGACCTATGGCACCGGAAGCTCGGTCATGATGAACGTCGGCGACGAGTTCGTCGCCAGCTCGCATGGGCTTTCGAGCTCGCTCGCATGGCGTATGGACGGCGTGACCGAGTACGTGCTCGAGGGCAACGTGAGCTACGCCGGCGCCGTCAAGACGTGGCTGCGCGACGATCTTGAGCTCATCAATAACCCCGAGGAAGTTACCGACCTGTGCTACGCCGCCAATCCGGCGAGTCGCGTCTACTTTGTGCCGGCGTTTACCGGTTTGGGCGCGCCGCACTGGGCGAGTGACGCCGAGGCCTGCGTCTTTGGCATGACGCGCACCACGGGCCGTGCGGAGTTCGTAAAGGCCGCCGACGAGTCGATCGCCTATCAAATCTTTGACGTGATTGATGCGATGGTCGAGGATTCGGGCGCGGCACTGGCCGAGCTTCGTGTTGACGGCGGCCCCACGCGCGACGCGTACCTGATGCAGTTTGAGAGCGACTTGGTTGGCTCGCCCATCCGCATCGCGAGCAACGACGAGATGAGCGGTCTGGGTGCGGCCTGGGCCTGCGGCATTGCGCTGGGCATGTACACGCGCGACGTCGTTGACGTCTACGGCGCTCGCGGCATCGTGGAGCCTGCCATGTCCGCCGACGAACGAGCCAAAAAGATCGCCGGCTGGCGTCACGCCGTCGACGCCACAATTGCATACACTGCCTAGGCGGCTGCGCGGCGCCCAAGGATTTTTCTGGGACGGGGATAAAAAACTCATTGATCCCCGTCCTAGGCAGCTCATTTGGGGCGGGGCTTTTTTGACTGGTATGATTGGTGCGACCATTCGAACCAGCTAAAAGAGCCCCGTCCCAATTTAACTACCGAGAGGAACTGCCATGGAGCGTATCGCGAGTTTTTCCGTTGACCATCTGCTGCTCGAGCCCGGCGTGTATGTGAGCCGCATCGACCGCGATCCGGCGACCGGCGCCGCCGTCACCACCTTTGACCTGCGCCTGACCACGCCCAATAAGGAGCCGGTCATGAACACGGCCGAGTGCCACACCATCGAGCACCTGGGTGCCACGTTCCTTCGCAATCATGCCGAGTGGTCGAGCCGCATTGTCTACTTTGGTCCCATGGGCTGCCGCACGGGCTTTTACCTGGTTGTTTTTGGTGAGCTGACGAGCGAGGAAATCTTGCCGCTCGTGCGCGAGCTGTTCGAGTTTGTCGCGGGCTTTGAGGGCGATGTTCCCGGTGCCGCTCCCGAGGAGTGCGGTAACTACCTGGACCAGAACCTCCCCATGGCCAACTGGCTTGCGCGTCGTTATCTCGACCGCGACCTGGCCGATATCGACGAGAAGCACCTGCACTATCAGCAGGCATAGGGCCGCCCTCTGCCTCCAAACCGTTCACACGGAGATATCGACCGTTTAACTGTTTAGAAGTGTTTATTCGAGGTCATTAGCACTAGCTCGCTTAAACTAGTCCTCAGAGTGATATTCAGGCAAGGCTCCTGAAGCAGCATCTGTCGACATTGATTGTCGGATTCTGCTTCGGGAGCCTTGTTCTGTTTAGGGGGGGACACATGGAAATTGTTAAACGAATTAATACCAGCGCTGTCCTCTGCGTCGATGGAAATGGCAGACAGTTGGTTGCATTCGGCCGTGGTCTGGGGTTTAAGAATGTCGGAGACGAGGTCCCTCTTTCGGAGATTCAACGAACGTTTTATAACGTTAGCTCTCGCTACATCGCTCTCGTTGACGAGGTCCCCGACGAGCTTCTCGAGCTTACCTCGGATGTTATTGATATGTCGACAGGTTTGCTGTCTTATGAGGTGAGCCCTAATTTGCCGTTTATCCTTGCGGACCATATCGCGTATGCGGTTAAGCGCAAAGAGCAAAATATCGTTGTCCGCATGCCTTTATCGTTTGATGTCCGCCAACAATATCCCGTCGAATTTAGAATCGGCGAGTATGCACTTAAGATAATCAGGAAACGTCTTAACGTTAGGCTTCCAGCTCATGAGGCAGTTGGAATTGCCATGGCGTTTATCAATAACATGGCCGATTCGGACTCATGCGAAGTAGTTAAAGAGTTTAGCGCGGATATCTACGATCGTGTTCTGGAGGAGTCAACCGTTGCTGTTGAAAATCGGCTTGGCATTCAAGTTGATCGGGAAGGTTTCGATTACGCAAGGTTCGCAACCCATCTTCAGTACTTATTCAATAGGTTGAACTCTGGCGAAAGCATCGTGAGCGACAACCGCAAGATGTACCTCTCGCTCAAAAAAGAATATCCGGTGGCATCAATGTGCGCCGATGATATTGCTTCTGTTCTCAGCCGACTGACGGGGCGGGAACTTATAGACGAAGAAAGACTCTACCTCATGATGCACATCAATCGAATTGCATCGAAAACAAGGTAATTAGTTGGCAAAGGCGCGCGCTTTGCTGATGGTTACATATAAAACTCAACATGGGAGAAATGGTATTTATGGCAGATACAACCAAGCTCGCTGCCGAGATTCTCGAGATGGTGGGCGGCGCAGACAACGTTACATTTGTAGCTCACTGCATGACTCGTTTAAGGTTCAACCTTAAGGACGAAAGCATCGTAGACGATGCAAAAGTCAAGGCGATTGATGGCGTGATCGACATTCGCCATTCCGCGGGGCAATATCAGGTGATTGTGGGACCTAAGGTCGATAAGGTCTATGAAGTCGTTGCCAAGGAAACCAGGATTGATGCCGGAGATTCCGAGGCAAGCGAAGGAGAGACTAAGGGCTTTCTGGGAAAGCTAATGAAGCTCATCAGCGGCATCATGATGCCCGTTCTTCCTGCCTTGATCGCATGCGGAATGATAAACGCCGTCCTTAGTATTCTGACGACGGCGGGTGCTGTTTCCGCCGAGAGCGGAATATACACTCTGCTGTACGGCATGGGAAATGCCTGCATGTATTTTCTGCCCGTTCTTGTCGGATCATCTGCTGCTCAGTTCTTTGGAACCGATCGATATATCGGTGCGGTACTCGGTGCAATCCTGATTTATCCGACTTTCGTTGCTGCGGCCGGAGCGGGCGATGCGCTGGATTTGCTCGGCATGAAGTTCACAATGGTGAGCTATTCCTCCACGGTGTTTCCTGCTATCGTGGCGGCTTGGTTCGCATCCGTTCTTAATAAGTGGCTGCGGGCGGTTCTTCCCGATGTTGTGGCATTTGCGCTCGTCCCGTTCCTGACGGTTGCTGTTGCCGCCCCCGTCTCGCTCCTTGTGATCGGCCCCGTTATTCAGCAGGCGAGCTCTTTGCTTGCGACTGCAGTGCTGGCGGTCTATCAGTTCAGCCCCGTCCTTTGCGGCGTTATTCTCGGGCCGATATTCGGTCTCGTTATGATCCCCCTTGGACTCCATTGGGCCCTGATCGTGCTTTCCATCAACAATATTATGACCGTCGGCTCCGATCCTATCCTTGGACTTCTCTGCTGCAGCATGGGTGTTGTCGGCGCTTGTTTGGCGTTTGCCCTCCGCTCGAAGGACCCGAGTGAAAAGAGTCTTGGGTTCAGCTGTGCCATTACGGGCTTTTTCGGGATTACGGAACCGGCGCTGTACGGCATCATCTTGGAGCACAAGAAGATCATTATCGCTTCCATGGTCGCCGGAGCAATCAGTGCTGTTATCCCGGCGATTTTCAACACCTGTACGTTCGTTATGACGTCGAGCGGCATTTTTAGCTTCCCCGGTTATATGGATCCTTCTGGTGATATGAGCAGCCTCATCGGCGCAATTCTTTGCAATGTCGTCGGTTTAATTCTTAACTTCGTTCTCGTTTACATCCTGTATCGCCCTGATGAAGAGGCAGTAGTGGAGTAGACAATTATTTGGGATGTAAGCTGCCGAAAACCCCGCGGCAGATTGCATGTGGTGGGCTTGCCGTTGATTCACGCGAGCCCACCCTCATTTTTGGAGTGACTAGCTATGACAATTACAGCCGATATGACGTTTGGCGAAATCGCGCTCCTTCCTGAGTTCGCTGGCTTTGGCGAGCACCTTATGCTTTGCCGGCCTTCAACTTGGGAGCGCATGTGGAATAAACCCATCGTGTCTCATATGAATTCTGATGCTAATCCATATGAAACTACTCGCGTTTTGCGTGGATTGAATCGGATTGTCGAGCTCGTGGATGACGGGAGGCAAGTTGCCTACGATATATGGGATGAAGCCGACTGCATCCGTGATCCGACTCGACGCAACACGAAACTGTTCTTCTTTCCCGGGAGACCCGGGGCTCCCTTTATCATTGCGGTTTCGGGCGGAGGTTATCAGAGCGTTTGTCATCAAATGGAAGGCTTTCCCGTTGCCCCCGAGCTCAACGATGCGGGCTATAACGTGTTCGTGCTGTCATACAGGGTGAGGGTCGAGCCTTTGATGCCGCGTCCAATCGACGATTTAAATCGAGCTGTCCGTTTTGTCTTCGAGAATTCAGCGAAATTTAATGTCGCAAAAAGTTATGCAGTTATCGGCTTTTCTGCTGGTGCGCATTTAACTGCCGAGTGGGGGACGGACAACAAGGGATTTGCGTCCTACGGATGCGAGGCACCCAAAGCCTTGGTCCTGTGTTATGCACCGATTGATCTTCGTGGCTTTGAGAACGCATCAGACAATAGATTTCTTGATTCGGTGTGCGGCGGGGCTGGTCGCGACTCGCTCGATGATTTCTGTATTAATCAGCATGTGTGGGAGCAGTATCCTCCGACATATCTTTGGCAATGCGCTGACGATGATATTGTATCGCCCGACAATTATGAAAAGATGGTCGATGCTCTGGATGCAGCTGGAGTACACCATGAGGGAGTCATGTATTCAGAAGGGGGGCACGCATTGATGAAGCCCCATGCGCCGGAGACCGACTACTGGTGTATGAGCGTTATTGAGTTTCTTAAAGATTATCTCGACTAGGAAGCTGCATGTCGCTTTTTGAGCGGGTGATTTCGTCATGCAATGTTTTCGGTATTGATCGTGGTCGTGGATGAATGATGTTCTAGAATGTTCATACTGTCACATAAACGAACAGTAGCGAACATGCATATCTACTCTGTATCAGATCCCGAGTTCAAATCCTATGGTCGCGTGTGGGACGACGTGCCGTCCAACCTGACCGCCCCGCTTGTCGAGGCGCTTGCGGCTACTCCCATTCCCGAGGGCACCAAGTACGTGGCCTCCGCACCCGAGCTCGAGCAGGTTGAGGGTGTCGACACGCTCGGCCTGCTCATGTACGGCGGCCGTCCGTTCCAGCCGGGCTGGTGCAACGGCCACAACACGCGCCTCAACTGTCTGGAGTATCACCGTGCCAGTGAGTTTAATTTGGGTGCGCGCGACTTTATTCTGCTGCTGGCCAAGCGCGAGCAAATTGTCGACGGCAAGCTCGACACCGCTCAGGTCAAGGCCTTTCGCGCGCCCGCCGGCACGCTCGTCGAGGTTTACGCCACCACGCTTCACTACACGCCCTGCATGGTCGACGACGGCGGCTTTCAGGTGATGGTGGCGCTGCCGGCGGGCACCAACGGCCCGCGCCCCGAGGCTGCAGCCGACATGCCTGCCGCCGGTGACAGCTACTGCTACTGGAAGGCCGACAAGTGGGTCCTCTGCCACGCCGACAGCCCCAAGGCGGCCGAGGGCGGCTACGTGGGCCTCGTCGGCAAGAACCTCGACATCGCCTGTGACTAGCATCTTCCGTCTCGATTTGTAACATCTAGCGGGCTAAATCGTCTCTACCTGTTACAGATTTAGACAAACTGCGGGGGCTGCCCGAAAATCTCGATCTGTAACACCAAGCCCGGTTTTGGCTGCCTACCTGTTACAGATCGAGACAAACCGTCCCCAACCACCACAAAGGTGCCTGTCCCCTTTGTGGTGGTTTGGGGCGGCGGTATCAGAAAGTGTCAGGCAGGGGCGGCTGCCGGGCCGCCGTGTGCGAAAAGAAGTGTCGGCCTGCGTCGTTGCCGTTGAGTAGCGCGCTGCTTACGGGGATACTGAAACCACGACAAACAGCGTGTGAAAGGATTGATGCATGGCTTTCCGTAAAGACTTCCTGTGGGGCGGCGCGACGGCTGCCAACCAGTGCGAGGGCGCTTACGACGTGGATGGCCGCGGCCTGGCCAACGTGGACGTGGCGCCGCACGGCCCCGAGCGCTATGCGGTGGTCTCCGGCCAGCGCAAGATGCTCGACTTCGAGGACGGCTATTACTACCCCGCGCAGACCGGCATCGATTTCTATCACCACTACAAGGAGGACATCGCCCTCTTTGCCGAGATGGGCTTTAAGACCTTCCGCATGAGCCTGGCCTGGACCCGCATCTTCCCCAACGGCGACGAGACTGAGCCCAACGAGGCCGGCCTGGCCTTCTACGAGGACGTGTTCCGCGAGTGTCAGGCGCACGGCATTGAGCCGCTCGTGACCATCACGCACTTCGACTGCCCGATTCACCTCATCAAGGAGTACGGCGGCTGGCGCAACCGCAAGCTCATCGACTTCTACAAGAACCTCGCGACCACGATCTTCACCCGCTACAAGGGCCTGGTAAAGTACTGGCTCACCTTTAACGAGATCAATATGATCTTGCACCTGCCGTTTATGGGTGCCGGTCTGGTCTTTGAGGAGGGCGAGAACAAGGAGGCCGTCGAGTACCTGGCCGCCCACAACGAGCTCGTCGCCAGCGCTTGGGCAACCAAGATCGCCCACGAAATCGACCCCGAGGTCAAGATCGGCTGCATGCTCGCCGCAGGTAGCTACTACCCCTACAGCTGCCGTCCGGGCGATGTGCGCCAGGCGCAGATTGACAACCAGAGCAACTATTTCTTTGTCGACGTCCAGAGCCGCGGCTACTATCCGGCCTATGCCGTCAAGAAGCTCGAGCGTCTAGGCATCGATGTGGGTATGACGGACGAGGACCGCGAGATCCTGGCCGCCAACACCGTCGACTTCATCAGCTTTAGCTATTACAGCACCCGTTGCTCCGCCGGTGCCGATAACCCCGATGTCGAGCGCACCCAGGGCAACGCCTTCGCCGGCGCCAAGAATCCCTACCTGCAGGAGAGCCAGTGGGGCTGGGCCATCGATCCGCTGGGCTTCCGCATCACCCTCAACGACCTGTACGACCGTTATCAGAAGCCGCTGTTTGTGGTCGAGAACGGTCTGGGCGCCAAGGACGTTGTCGAGGAGGATGGCTCCATCAACGACGACTACCGTATCGACTACCTGCGCCAGCATATCGCCGCGATGCGCGATGCGGTGACCGAGGACGGCGTTGACCTGCTGGGCTACACCACCTGGGGCCCGATCGACCTGGTGTCTGCCGGCACGGGCGAGATGTCCAAGCGCTACGGCTTTATCTATGTGGACCGCGACGACGCCGGCAACGGCACCCTCAAGCGTTCCAAAAAGAAGAGCTTTCACTGGTACAAGAAGGTTATCGCCACCAACGGCGAAGATTTGGCCTAGGCGTTCTCAACAGCAATAGCATCCTAACCAAGGCGCCCGGCGAGCAGCCTATGCCCGTCGGGTGCCTTGTTAAAAGAAGTAAAAACTTGCAATTGCACTACGGCGCGAGCACATCCAGCGGAACAACTTGGACGCCGCGGTCAGTGACATAGGCTTGTGAACCAAATCCAATGATTACGACTTTCGAAACTGGCGGGTTGTTTCCGGCGGCAACCATACGCTTCTCGACAGCAATAAGGCTGTCAGACGCCTCTTCGATTTGGGCGGAGCTGAGCTTGATTTCGACCGGGATCCACGTTCCACCGGGAGCCGCAATGACTGCATCGACTTCTAGATCGCGAGAATCGTGATAGTGATAGAGGCCCATTCCATTTGCCTGCGCATAAACCCACAAATCATGAAGGGCCAACGATTCAAAAAGCAGCCCAAGCGTCTTGAAATCTAGCAGCAATGTCGCCGGAGTCGCTCCGAGCGCAGCGGCCGCCAGTGACGGATCAGCGAGATGATGCTTCTTCGATTCTCTTAAGTGCACGGGAGATCTCATTGCGGGGTTCCATGCGGGAATATCGCGAACGAAACTAACCCGAGCGAGAAGGGATATATATGATGCCGCCGTTTGTCTCGATACTTCTCCACCAAGATCGGCTACGAGCGTCTTGAGTGTCGCCAAAGTGGATTCATTGCGCGCAAGCGATTCGATGACAGCTTTGACCTTTTCAGGGTCGCGGCGAGAGCCGTCGACACGAGACAAATCTTCTTCGGCGACTATGCCGATGTAACGTTTCGCCATCGCCGACGCAGCCAGCGCATCGCGACCGACCGCCGCGGGCCATCCGCCACGGACAACGTACTCGGCAATCGAGGCGGAATCCAGCGATCCGAAAGCGCCATTGAACTTTTCGCCAGAAATAATGCCCGACAGCTTAACCGCGCCGCTGGATTTCCCAAGCTCGAAAAGCGTCATGGTATCCATGCGCAATTTAGCGAACCTTCCAGCGCCACTGTGCATTGGACGTTCGTCGTCTCGCGGTGTCGCTGACCCCGTAAATATGAACTGACCAGGCTCGCCGCTGCGGTTGTCGCACTCAAACCGTGCCGCGTCCCAAAGTTTCGGAACCTCCTGCCACTCGTCAATCAGCCGCGGCACCTCGCCGGAAACGGCAAGAGCCGGGTCAGTCTCGGCACGCAAGCGATTCTCGAAGTTGCGGGACGGGTCCATGAGAAGGAGCCTGGACGCCGCACGGGTCTCGGCCGTGGTCGTCTTTCCGCACCATTTCGGTCCTTCGATGAGAACGGCGCCGAATATACCCAGCAGCTGGTCAAGCTCATTTTCGATAATTCTAGTGTAGTACTTCTTTGGCATAATTATCACCATTGTTTACCAGTACATTTAACCAAATATACAGTTACTATTTAACCAAATATCAATTCTTTGGTTAACCATATTTACGCATTTCAATTAACGAAACAGATTAAACATGTACTGTTTGAGTTGGCACTTGGGAAATCTCTCGCTGGGCAATCCGTTGCTACGGCTGAGGCCTCTTCGTCGAACCGACACCCCCGGCGAGCAACTTATGCCCGCCGGGCGCCTTGTTAAAAGAAGTGAAAGAAAGCAAAAGAAGTTAAAACTTGCAAAAGAAATTAAAGCGGGGGTGAGGGGCGTTTTTAGCTGTTTTGGGCCGCCGCGGCCAGCGGGGGCGGGTCGCGGCGGCCCAAACATCCTTGACGAGGGTGCCGGTGAAGTTACAGCAGCTCGCCGTGGCGGGCGATGTAGCGGCGCTTGGCCAGTTGGGTGAGCGCGATGTAGGCGGCGACAATGCCGATGAGCAGCGCGAAGAAGATTGGCGGCAGCGGCATGAGACCCAGCGCATCGGCGATGGGGCTTGCCGGCAGCCAAGTGACGAGCACCAGGCCCAGCACGGTGAGGAGGCACAGCGCGGGCGCGGCGTGGTCGCGCAGGCTCGGTAGGCGCGGGGAGCGCAGCATGTGGATTACGAGCGTCTGCGACCACATGGACTCGACAAACCAGCCGCTCTGGAAGATTGCGGCGAAGGTCGTCATGCCCGCGACGTTGCCCGCGGCGGCAAGCTTTGCCCAGCTCGCGCCCACGGTGGCGGGGCACACCACAAAGAAGAGCGCGGCGAAGGTCACGATGTCAAACAGCGAGCTCGCGGGGCCCAGCTCGAGCATAAAGCCCTGAATGGACGCGGCGTCCCAGGCGCGCGGACGGACGGTCCAGGCGTCGTCGACGGTGTCCCACGGCAGCGCGATGCACACGATCTCGTAGACCAGCGACAGCAGCACCAGCTGCAGAGCGCTCATGGGCAAGAACGGCAAGAACAGGCTCGCGACGGTCACGGATAGCACGTTGCCAAAGTTGGAGCTCACCGTGGTCTTGAGGTACTTGAGTAGGTTGCCGTAGGTGCGGCGGCCTTCGATGATGCCGCGCTCGAGCACGCCCAGGTCCTTCTGGAGCAAGATGATATCGGCGGATTCCTTGGCGATGTCGACGGCGGAGTCGACCGAGATGCCGCAGTCGCTCGCGCGCATGGCGGCGGCGTCGTTGATGCCGTCACCCATAAAGCCCACGGTGTGACCGAGCAGCTCGCGCATGACGCGCACCAGGCGCGCCTTCTGCAGAGGCGAGAGCTTGGCGAAGAGGTGGGTGTTCTCGGCGCGCTCGGCAAGTTCGGCGTCATCGAGCGCATCGATCTCGGAGCCGAGCAAGACGTTGCTCGCGTCGATGCCGATCTGCTCGCAGACGGTGGCGGCGACACGGTCATTGTCGCCGGTCAGGACCTTAACGGCGACGCCCTTGGCCTCGAGGGTGGCGACGGCGCCCGCGGCACTTGCTTTGGGCGGATCGAGGAAGGCCAAAAAGCCCATCAGCACCATGTCGCACTCGTCGGCGATGCCAAACTCGCCCACGCAGCGCGGGTCGGTCTTCTGCGCCACAGCAATCACGCGCAGGCCCTCGGCGTTGAGCCCGGCTACCTGCTTTCGAATCTGGGTGAGCTTATCTTCGGTGAGCGGCTGGGCGGCACCATCGACCTCGACAAAGGAGCAGATCTCGAGCATTTCCTCGGCAGCTCCCTTGGTGACCATCTGGGTTTTGCCTTGGGCATCGGCGACAACTACGCTCAGGCGACGGCGCGAGAAATCGAAGGGCACCTCGTCGACCTTGGTATAGCGGTCGCGCAGGCTCTGGCCCAGCATGGAATCGGGTGCTGCGGCCGAGGGCGTCACATCGGCGCGGTCGATGACGGCCAGGTCGATAAGGTTCTTGAGGCCGGTCTGGAAGAAGCTGTTCAAAAACGCATGGCGCAGCACGCGTGCGTCTTCGTTGCCGTCGGTGTTGAGGTAGCGCTCGAGCACGATGCGGTCTTCGGTGAGGGTGCCGGTCTTGTCGCAGCACAGGACGTCCATCGCGCCCAGGTTTTGGATTGCTGGCAGCTCCTTGACGATAACCTGGCGACGGGCGAGGTCCTTGGCGCCCTGCGACAGGCTCGTGGTCACGATGACGGGAAGCATCTGCGGCGTGATGCCCACGGCCACGCTCGTGGCGAACAACAGCGCATCGATGACGTTGCCCTTGGTGGCGGCGTTGATGGCAAAGACGGCCGGCGCCATAACGAGCATGAGGCGTACGAGCAACATGGAGACGCTCGAGACGCCGCGGTCAAACGCGCTCTTCTCGCCGCGCCCGTTGAGCATCTTGGCGATGCCGCCCAGGTAAGTGTCCGAGCCGGTGGCTACGACAAGTGCCATAGCGGTGCCGTTTTGCACGGAGGTGCCGGTAAAGACGATGTTTTTGCAGGCAGAGAGCGGCAGTGCGGAGTCGTCGGCGCCCTCGACGACGGTGATGGCAGCGGTCTTCTCGACAGCCTCACTCTCGCCGGTGAGTGCGGACTCGATCACAAACAGGTCGCGCGCGGTGATGATGCGGGCATCGGCCGGCACCATGTCGCCGGCAGAGAGGCGGATCACATCACCGGGGACGAGCTCGTCGAAGGGGATCTCGACGCGCTCACCGTCGCGCAGAGCGGTGCAAGTGTTGGAGACCAGGTCCTTGAGGGCCTCGGTCGCATTGCCGCTGCGGGCTTCTTGGATAAACTTCATACCGCCCGATACCAGCAACATGATGCCGATGACGATGACCGTGGAGGGGTCGCGCTGCGGTTCGGGCACGGCGAGCACGTCGATGTAGAGCGAGACCAGCGCGAGAGCGGCGAGGATGCCGGCGAAGGGGTCGACAAAGGCGTCGGCGATACGGCGGGCGAGTGTCTTGGTCGGCGCCTCGATGGTGTTGGGGCCGGAGGCGTCCAGGCGCTCGGTTGCCTGCTCGGCGGTGAGGCCGTCGGCTGTGGCGTCGAGCAGCACGAGGGCATCCTCGGCGCTATGGGTGGCGGCGAATATGGTGTTCTTGGACATGCCGGTATGAGCGGCGGGGCGCGCCGTGCGGCGGCGCTTGGAGATGGCTTCGAGTACCGTGGCGGTTTTGAGCATCAGCATAGGGTCCTCCTTGTTGAAGGGAGTTAGCGTACGTGTCGTATGTGCTTCAAAAAACCTAGATGTCGCTCACGTCATGCTTTCGAACCACCACAAAGGGACAGGCACCTTTGTGGTGGTTTTGACGATCGGCTGTTGGCGCTTATGCGTGCGCGGAATCCTCGCGGCGTGCCGAGGGCGACATGCAGGTTTTTCGACTATGACTGCCTTCCATGGCACACCTCCTTAAGGCCGGGCGCGGCGCGCTTTGGGTATCTCGTACCCGTTACAATCCGCCCGTATTCTTGATGAGGGGGTTTGCCGTGTCAACCCCAATGTTTGGAAAACCATTGCCCCTGACAAAGCCTTTACAGAATGCCGAGGCCCCAAAGCGCGCCCGCAACGCGCCCTGCCTGCGCTAAACTGGAAGGCACGTACGCGATTACGAGAGGAGCCCGCATGGAGGCTTACAAGCAAGAGTTCATCAAGTTCATGGTTGAGTCCGACGTTCTTAAATTCGGCAGCTTTACGCTCAAGAGCGGCCGTCAGTCTCCGTTCTTTATGAACGCCGGCGCTTATGTGACGGGCTACCAGCTCAAGAAGCTGGGCGAGTATTACGCCCAGGCCATCCACGATAACTTTGGCGACGACTTTGACGTGCTGTTTGGGCCGGCCTACAAGGGCATTCCCCTGGCCGTCGTGACCGCCATTGCCTACCACGAGCTGTACGGCAAGGAGGTCAAGTACTGCTGCGACCGCAAGGAGGCCAAGGACCACGGCGCCGACAAGGGCAACCTGCTGGGCTATGAGCCCCAGGACGGCGACCGCGTGGTCATGGTCGAGGACGTCACCACCAGCGGCAAGTCCATCGACGAGACCTATCCCAAGGTCAAGGCTGCTGCCGATGTCGAGATCAAGGGCCTCATCGTATCCCTCAATCGCATGGAGGTCGGCAAGGGCGGCGTGACCACCGCGCAGAAGGAGATCGAGGCCAAGTACGGTTTTCCCGTCGCGAGCATCGTTTCCATGGCCGAGGTCGTCGAGACCCTCTACAACCACGAGATCGACGGTAAGGTCGTCATCGATGACGAGCTCAAGGCCGCCATCGACGCCTACTACGAGCAGTACGGAGCCAAGTAGGTAGTTACGCGGTTTTACCAAACCGCGTAACGGCTCGACGCTGCGCGGGCCGCATTTGGACAATCTGACGTTCAACTTCAAGGGCGCGACCAGAAGGTCAGCGCCCTTTCGTTTCACGTCACCTTGTCTCAAATGCGACCCGCTCGCTCATATGACCCAATCCACTGTCAAGGGCCACAATGGCCCCGCCGACCGCT
>CAKZUZ010000006.1:0-2738 GCA_937922225.1 uncultured Collinsella sp. | reverse complement strand
CCGTACATGTACGGATGAATGTGGGAGGTGTTCGGATAAAGTCGATAATCAAGGACCGGGTTGAAAGAATGTAATGGCACCCCTTATATCTTTAACAGTTCAGGGGCCATGCTATCCTCCCAGTGGGCACTTATTGACAACAACTGGTATTACGCTGACTCCAACGGCTTACTGCATGGAGGCTGGTTACTTCTAGGGAATTCTTGGTATTACTTGGATCCAGGAAGCCATATTATGCTCACGGGCTTTGTGCAAGTGGGCTCGTCCACCTATTTCCTTACGAGTTCAGGTGCCATGGCAACGGGCTGGGCACTTGCTGATGGCACTTGGTATTACGCCGCATCAAGCGGAGCTATTCAACGAGGACGATGGATAAAGTCCGGAAGCGCCTGGTATTACCTTGATGATGTATCCGGCGCAATGCGTACTGGTGAATTCGCGGTAGGAAGCACGCGCTATTTTTCTTATGATTCCGGTGCGATGGCATCTTCGTGCTGGATTAATTTGAGCAACGGTATGGCATGGGCGAATTCGTCTGGAGCACTGAGCGAGCCGTTGCCTACTACATCTGATGGATCTCCCGTAGTCGCTGATCGTACCGACTCGTCTTCATTGCCAGGTACGATTCATATTGGAGACGCGGTTTTCTATGCGGATGCAAACGGCGCCGTCAATGTAGCATCTGGTTGGTTTATGCCGAAAGACGCTTCTGACGAAAGCGGCAATACTTGGTATTACGCATCTTCCAATGGTGTCCTTAAGTCTGGTTGGCAATATGTTAACGGTGCGTGGTATTGGATGGATTCTTCCACGTACAAGATGAAGACCGGATGGCTCAATGACCGCGGCACGTGGTACTGGCTTCAGCCTTCGGGCGCTATGTTTGCTAACGGGTGGCTGAAAATCGATGGCGTCGACTACTACTTCAATGCAAGCGGTGCATGGTTGAATACGTCTGGTTCTGTTTTGGGGGTCAATAGGTCCAGCCTGGTCAATTGGCTTATGAGCCACGAAAACGATGGCTATTACCGTGGAACACGCTACGACACACATCTCAGCCAGGAAACGTGCATGTATCCAAAGGGAGATCCTCGCTGGGATGGGTATACCGGTATGAACTGCGGTGGATTTGTATCGCACGCATATATGAAGGCGGGCGGTAATTTAGCTCCCATTGCCGCCGAGCAGAGCCATTCCCCTTGGAGTGGAGGTCCCGGAAGGGGCGGCTGCGTAAACGCTTATCGTTGGTACGGCTACGCTATCGATACGTGCGCGAACGTGACTTATTTCAACTCTATTGATGAGTTGTTACGTAGTGGTTTGGCTCGTAAGGGGGACATTGTGTTCTTCAATCCTTACAACCCATATGCGGACGATAGCCACATTGGCTTTTTCTGGGGCAATTCGCCGAGCGAAAATTTGTTCTGGCATAGTGATGGTTATGGAAATCGCATCTCCGGTTTGACTGCTTTGGGTCCATCGAAAGTAATACTGATTCGTTAGAATTTTGAGTAGTAATGGGGCCTTCCCGGGGCCCCATCTTTTTCGACATTTGGTTTGAGAGCTAATTCGATGCCGTTATTCTATTGGGGAGGTTGAGTTGGGATATTGAACCCTAGTTTCCTCCCTGCTGTTGAGCAGTTGTTTACAGTGCAGCATCGCGTGCAATTTATTTTCCTTCTAGATGGTGTCTTGTTCCGTTGGATGTTCAGAAATCTTTCATAGCCATGCTGTAAGCTAGACGCAATCAAGAGCGAATGACGAGGTTTACATGAACAAACATCTTAAGTTGTTTTCGGCATTGTTGGTGTTGATGCTCCTTGCGCCCGTTTCTATGTTTGTATGCCCTGCGGATGCAGAGGCTGCTCAGACTCTGGTTGAGAATTCTTGGCGTTATGAGGACGGACAATTAGTCGCAGATGATGCTTCTTCCGAAGAAGACGGAATAGCTTTATTGTCTATGGACGCTCTTCCCGATGGGGTTACAGCTCAGGGCATTGACGTCAGCGAGCACCAAGGGCGTATTGATTGGGACGCAGTTAAAGCTTCTGGCATCGATTTCGCTATTCTGCGCGTTGGGTTTGGCGCTCCATCTTGGGGCGGTCGAGTTGACTATCAATTTAATCGAAATGTTTCTGAGTGCGAGCGACTCGGAATTCCCTACGGCGTCTATATCTATTCATATGCTTTTGATAATCAGCAGGCAGCCGATGAGGCGTCCATGGTGATCGACTGCCTATCCGGGCACAATCCTAGGCTACCGGTGTATTACGATCTTGAGGACAACGAAATTATTGCAGATGGTCGTCAATCCGGAATTGCATCTAGAGCTCAGACATTCTGTAATAAGATTTCTGCTGCTGGATATAAGCCGGGCATTTATGCAAACCTAAATTGGTTTAAAAATATATTGACCGACCCTGTATTTAAGAGCGGTTCTTGGGATCATTGGATTGCTCAGTATAACTGGCGATGCGACTATACCGGCAATTACAGTTTTTGGCAGTATTCGAGCAGCGGAAAAGTACCTGGTATCAACGGTAACGTTGATATGAATTACGCGTATGTCGATGTTTCTCTCTATTATTGGCAACTAAAAGATGGCATTTGGTATTATGCCACCGCGGATGGCAAGGTATATACCGGTTGGCTGCGCCTGGGCGGCGCCTGGTACTGGCTCGAGCCCGACGCGGGCGGCGCCATGGCTACCGGGCTCCACGAGTGCAACGGCTCACTGT
>CAKZUZ010000005.1:0-13617 GCA_937922225.1 uncultured Collinsella sp. | reverse complement strand
ACTGCGGGAATGGCCTATTTGCTCAATGTGTTCGGCTGAGATCGGAAATCAACCCGACACGAATCTGACCCATCGAAACACATCTCCACCGTTCCTTCAACTGGGAAAATGCCGTCCCCGGGGCCTGAGAAGGGCCCCGGGGACGTTCGACTGACTGCGGGAACGGCCTTTCCGCTCAATGTGTTCGGCTGAGATCGGAAATCAACCAAACTGAACTAGGTTCAGTTGACATGGTTAAAAACGAGGGGCGACGCTTTTGCGTCACCCCTCGTCCCGGCCGGTTGCTTTAGTTGTACACACGGTAGTTACACTTGAACTGGGTTATGTGTCCATAGTTGGAGCGGTACCAACCCGACGTATAGCTGATTGCCTCTGCGCCTAGATAGTCGTAGCCCTTGTTGTAGCGAAGCTGACGGTAGGTCGTGTCGTACTCTGCTACGTAAAACGTGTCTCCAGAGAAGGCTTTGTACCGGTCCTTAACCGTCGAAGCCATGTACGCGGGTTCGACATCGCCTTTCTCCCCGTTGAGCGCATAGACGGGTGCCGCGATTCCGCATAAAGCCGTTGCCACGAGGATGGCGTAGACAGCCATGCGCGACGCATTGGACTTCAGCTGTTCAAATAGTTTCATGTCATTCACCTCGCTCGTATGTATCGAGGTATTCCTGCTTGAGCGTCTACGAGGACGACTTGATCTTTTCCACGAGCGTGCCGGCTTCGATGAAGTAGAACGAGTTGGTAAGGTCTGCCAGGTCGTCGAGTAGATGGCTTGAAATGAGCACGCTGCGTCCCCGCGCCACCTCGCTGCGCATCGCGTCGCAGGAGGTTTTCCGTTTTCCCGGATCGAGGCCGTTCAGCGGTTCATCGAGGATGAGGTACGGGCAATCGGTCGCTATCGCCATGGCAAGCTTTACCTGCTGCTTCATTCCTGTCGAGAGTTTACGGGTCGACTTGTCGAGATATGGGGAGATTCCGAGGGAGTCGCAGAGCGAGTCGATGTCGGCGGCCGATTTCCACGCCTCCCTAACGAAAGCAAGGTGCTCGATGGCCGATAGCGTGGGATAGAGATCCGCGCTGCCCGAAGAGCTCAGGTAGACGAGTTCTGCAAATTCGGCTGATCGACGTTGGCTGATTCCGTCTGCCGCCAGGCTTCCCGAGCGGATGCGGGTGGGAAATTGGCCCGACAGCGCTTCAAGAAGGGTGGTTTTCCCCGAGCCGTTGGGAGCAACGAGGCCCGCCGCCGTTCCCGGGCTCAGGAAAAGCGATCCGATTGAAAGTATCGTCGTGCTTCCGTATCCCACGCTCACGTCCAGAAGCTCGATCCCATGGTGCTTTTTCGCGGGTCCAGGCTGTTTGGGGGAACGTGTCGCAACGGCGCCGACCGCAAAAAAGACCGCGACGTATATCAGGGCCACGGCAAGCATCGATGCACCGCTTGAACCGGAGCCAATGAATTCTGTCGGGAAGCATCCTACGTAACCCGTTGCCTCGATAGGCGAGAATACGGCCAGCGGCAGGAGATTGAGCGCGGCGCTATGCTCCAGTGCCGAATCGGACAGTAACGGGAATACCGGGGCCGCGACAAGCAGCGCGGAGGTAAGGGGGCCTGCGAGGACGCGCCTCGTTGCGGTCGATAGGACGACGGAACAAACGGATATCAAGGTTCCGCCCGCAAGAAGCGCGATAAGCAGGGCTGTGAAGACGTTTCCCGCAGTCGTGGTGGTAAGCGCGCCGTCATGGAAGAAGGCGATCGGGTACCCAATTTGCCCGAAGCCGTTTAGGGCCAAGGCGTAAATGCCCCCGGGTGCGAGGCCGGCGAGGAGCATCGCGGTCCCCGCGGCGATTATCGAAAACACGATCTGGATAAGGCGCCGGAATTTGGACACGGGCGCCTTCGCCGCCAGGGTCGCAGGCCTTGTGGCCCCGAGCAGGAGTATCGACGAGAGAAGGAAGGGAATGAAGGGAAGGAAAGACGGCACCATGGCAATGGCGTAAGGCAGGAAGGAAAGGAATGGCAGATCGCTTGCGGAGGCTGGAATGTGCGTGATGCCGGAACTGCTCAGAGCACGGCAATATGCGAGCGCCGCGTCATTGGTCTCTCGGTCTCCCACGATGGATCCGGATTGGAAGCCTTCGTCCATGAGCGCGTAGTAGCTCTCGGCAGAATCGAGAAAGGCGGCGTCGGTTTGAGCGGCAAGAGCGGCGTTCGCGTATCTTGCAAGCTCCGCGTCGACTTGCTGCTCTGGCGATAGGTCTATGCCGTTGGCCTGGGGCGCGCGCGTATTGAATGCGTCGACAAAGCTCTGCATGCCCTGCTTCATAAAGAAGGGTCCGTAAATGGGTGAATTGAACGCAATGGGGATGGAGAAGGCTGCGGCAAGAACGAGCGTAGAGATCCATACGGCCCTGTCTCTTAGGATTAGTTTGAGAAGAAGTCGACAGTACATTTAGAAGCACCTACGTTCCTCAAAGAATTGTTAGATTAAAAGTAACAGACCGGATGAAGATACGTGCGACGGGGGCGAGGCGAATGGCTGAGCGGTATCGATATGCGGGTTCAACGGTATCACATTGGCCACATAGATTTTTAACTTGCATTTCTACCCGCCCTTTTCGTAGAGTCGCCGATACGTGCTTAGCGCACCCTCGGCGCGTCCAGCAGGCTTTGCGAAATGGGATCCAGGAGACTTCGGCGCAGCATCATCTTGCGGAATGCTTCTAATGAGCCTCCCATCCTTCAAAAACAGAATCTCATCGCACAGCCTATCGACCGAATCCAAGATGTGGGATGACATGATGATGCACGTACCAGAATCGGCCAGCTTCCTGAGAATCTCGGAATGCAAGTCCACCCTGCTGGGGTCGAGCGCGTTCATGGGCTCATCTAATAGAAGGTACCGCGCGCCCGTCGCATACGCAATCGCCAGGGTAAGCTGCTGCTTCATGCCCTGGCTCAGAGTGCGGATCCTCATCTTCGCGAACTCGCCTATCTGCGTTTGTTCCACTATCTCTTCGATATCGCGGGCATGCGGCCACATATCGCAAACCATCTTGAGGTGATCTTCCGCACGCAATCCGGGATACAGCAGCGTCCCCTCACCAGGTGCATAGAAGATCATAGAACGGACCTCTCTCGCACCCGTACCCTGTACCTCATCCAGAACGATGCTCCCGTCCACGCGAGGACCCGGCAAACCTGCCATCGCACGCAGCAACGTCGTCTTTCCATGCCCGTTCGGAGCGACGAGACCGTAGACCGTACCCGGGGCAAACTCAGCGTTCACCGAATCTACGAGCACCTTCTTTCCATAAGAGATCGTCAGCGTTTGAAGGTCAATCATCGAGATCATCCCCTTTCGATCTTTGGAACACTCAGGCGCACCATCAACGGAGATATGGCGCCCAAGACCACCAGCAGAGCGCCCGATGCGCCGACGACCTCTCCAAAAGGCATCGCGTTCGTCCCTCGCCCAAGGAACCCAATCGTCCCCACCTGGGAAGCGGGATCAAACGAGGCGAATGGAGCCAGCAGCGCGACGCCCATGCCCACGCTTTCAACATGAGCGCTCAACGAACCCAACACCAAGAGAACCGCGCAAACCATTCCGGTGACAACGGGGTTGCGGCTAATCGCTGCTGTCAACGCAGCGACGACGGAAATCACGCCGTATGCCATGACCAGCAACGGAATACTGCACAACACCGCCTCCCCCACCATGGACGTTGTCGAAGCTCCCGCCCGAATGAGAGCGACGGGATACTCCGATCCACCCGCACCGTTCTTAATCACGGACACAACGACAGCGGGAACCATCGACACCAAAAGCAGCACCAAGCCAAGCAGGAGAGCCAGCGCAACAGCCGTCAGAAAACGCACATGCGCTGTTGCGGGGATCTGGAGAACCAGAAGGGAACGACACTGCAGGTGGGTGCACGCGAGCGATGTGACAACCACGGGCAACAGCAAAAATAAGGAGGGAAGCGCTGCCTGGAGATACGAAAGGAGGATTAATGGGGGCATCTTCGTACTTAACTCGTAAACCTTGGGGTCCGGCAAGCTCGCGATCGACTCAAGCAGAAGGGCGCGCGCCTCCGCACGAGAAGGAGTCTCCGGCTCGATTCCGATCGATTGCAGGAGAGTCGCATCTGCCGCGCCCAGCTCACCTCGAGCGCGCTCGTACGTCGCAAGGCTTCGAAACCCCTCCGCAGGCATAGGCGCGTACACGAAACCCGAAAGAGCATCCCGCATGTCTTCCAGGGCCGCTTTGCCCTCGACGTCCATATTCGCAGCGTTCTGCTCTAGATACCGATCTATTGAACGGAGCTCCCCATCCCTATACCGAACAGCGGAAACGTTATCAGCGTCAGGAAACATCTCGACCAGAGCCGGGGCCAGCATCGTCGTCGACATTGCAATCGCGCATACGGCGAGGGTAGGAGAACGCAGGAGCAGTTTCCCCATCGTTCTTACGTATGCAACGGCGGAGGCACAAGCGCTCGAACGAGTTGCCGTTCTCGATGCAGTGAAGGAACCTCTCTCAAGACAAATCGGGAATATCGGGCACGCGCAGCCGCTCTTTCCAACAACGCAAAGCAGGCTAATTGCCAGCACCTCGATCCCGATTGCGCATACGAGGGCAATCGCGCCACGCTCGAAGCAAAGTCCAGGCAGATTCACTATCTGCGTTGTCGGGTACGGGCTATAGGCGCCGACGGTCAACTCAGTGTTCGCATACGTAAGGGGATTCAACAGGGCGAACTCACGTAAAGCGATGGATCTTCCGTAATACCCGGGAACCATCGTCACCCCCATCAGGGCACATACGAACACGATTCCAAGCGTAGGGTTATTGGCAATCTTCACGGCAAGGTGAACGACAAGCGAGATGAACGCTGCCACCAAGAATTGCAAGATGGCCGTCTGCGCGAACACCAGCCAAGCCGGTTTGATAACCGGAGTCGCATATTGAATGTAGCCTATCGGATAGAACGGCGAGCCCGGGCCATTCTTCACAAGCGCGGCGATTATCCCTGGAAGATTGATGGCGAGGACGGCAAGCATTGCAAAAACACTCGCCCATACGCTCGATGCAACAAGTCTACCCAGCTCGCCCATCGGTGCCTGGATGATGAGCTTTTCACGTTTGTTAAGACGCGCGGCAAGGAACGAGACGGCAACGGCCGTTGCGACCCATAGCAAGTACTCCTTCGATCCGTCATAATAGGTGTACTCTCCATCCGATATCTGCAGAAACGGAAGTAGGGGAGAGAGCGGTGCCAAGATAAGACGTCCCGCGGCAAGAGGGTACAGAAGCGCGGGCATGCTTGATGAAGAGGTATAGACACCGTCCTCCCCCGCATTCACAAGCGCATCCGCATAGGATGCTGACAATTCCTGCTCAACACGGGTTATTCCCGACTCGAGGTATTCGACCCGTCCGTCGATGCCAGCCGCGCTCCTGAAGACGGGCAGAGCACAAAGAACCATCAACGCAACAACGACAACACAGAGCGACCTGGAGGAGAGAAGCGACCTAAAGATCGCCTTCGAGATTTTGAGCATATTCATCGCCAACCTTAACCTCATCCAGTCGGAACAGAGGGGCCGAACAAAATGCTCGGCCCTTATTACTTGCCGGCAAAGTCAATTTAACATAAACTGTTAAAAAGTAACCTGAGTTTTTTAAATTCTTCGGAGGTTATTATGAGTTCCGACAATCGCACTCCCCGGCTTCATTCCTTCCGCATCGCATGTGCGATAGCCTCTGCGACCCTTTGCGCCACCGCCATCGCACAAGTGGCGTTCTCCTTAAAGCCAGCAATCGAAGTGCTCGACAACCCTGTAATTGCAGACTCCCCCGCGTATCCAGCCCTTGCGATCTCGACATTGGTCCCTGCCGTCATCGGTATCGCTACGACCACCCTCAGCGCCGTTCTCGCGTGGACGATCAAGAGCGGAGACCCCTTCAAGAAAGGGTCTGCGACATGCTTGAAGGTGCTCGGCATTCTCTTCGTTGTTCAAGCTGCCACCAGCCTCTACGCCGGCTCACTCAAAACCTCCGTTTCGATGTTTGGCGGCGAGGGGGCCGTCGGCGCCCAAGAGATCGCTTCATCATTCGATTGGACCTCTCTGGTTCTCGGCATCGTCCTGTTCATGCTTTCCCAGCTCTTCTTGTACGCCCGAGAGCTGTACCTCGACTCCGACGAGATTGCGTAAGGAAACGCCATGCCCGTAATTGTTCGCCTCGACAAGATCATGGCCGAGCGAAAGATTTCCTCGAACGAACTTGCCGAAAGGATTGGAACCACGCCCGTGAACCTGTCCCGTATTAAAAAAGGGCATATTCGCGGCATTCGCTTCAACACACTCGAGCAGCTATGCCTCGCCCTTCGTTGCCAACCCGGAGACCTTCTCGAAGTCATGAGCGAAGAGGATGCCCGAAAGGAGTTCGGACTCGATTGGTCCGCCGAGGATTAGAGGGCGGTCGTACTCGCCCTGCACACGGGGATGCGAATCGGCGAGGTCTGCGGCCTTCGGTGGTGCGATGTGGATTTCGAGACGGGCCTGATCTCGATCAGACACTCGGTGGCGTACGCGAAGGGAATGGGTTCGTTCATCAAGGACACCAAGACCCATGACGCCAGGGGTATCCCCATCGACCCGGTCGGCCTACTCCCCTTCCTGAAGGAGACCCACGAGATCGACTGCGGAAAGCTGCGCTTGCGCGGCCTTACCGGGGCGGTCGAGATCGGGGACTGCTACATCCTGTCGGAGCCGGGCGCGACCTTCGCGACGACAAGCTATATCCGCAGGGCGTTCAAGACGTTCTCGGAGACCAACGGCCTCATGGGCACCAACGACGAGCTGATCACGTTCCACGGCCTTCGCCACACGTTCGCAACGCAGTGGATCCGCCAAGGCGGCGATATCAAGGCGCTCCAATCGATCCTCGGCCACAAGGACGCCATGGCGACGCTCAACGTCTACGCCGACATCGAGCCCATCTCCAAAATCCATAACATGCTGCGCGCCACGCCGTGCCTTTGGCGCGGGCACCTCGGGCCGAGGGTCGATCCGGATCCCATGTTCCAACAGAGGATCCAGGAGTCCATCGAGACGCTCCAGGCGTTCGGCTACGGCATCACCGAGCCGGACGACCGAAATATCGCCATACGCGACGTGAAGACGAACAGTTGGCTCTAGCTCACCGAGTACGCGGCAGTGCTGGGCCCATCCCAACTGAGGTCACGGTGGTCCGATAGGGGCGCCGCCCGCGGCATGCGCCGCGGAGGGCATCCCCTACCGAAGGGCGGGGATGCCCTCCGCTTCCAGTTCGGAATCAGCCGTCGGAGGCGTTCGGCTGACTGCGGGAACGGCCTGTCCGCTCAATGTGTTCGGCTGAGATCGGAAATCAACCCAACACGAGCCGGACACGCGCCAGACGGCTCTTCCCCGTACGGCCTTCCCCCTTACGCTCATGTTGCAGGCATGTAACGCCGCAGCGAGCGCGCCTTTTTTGCGCCAGACAGGTACAATGATGAACACTGTACCGTAGCGGAGCGCCCTCGCGCGCCGCAACCACGCGAAAGGGTTTCCCATGGCCGAGATCTCGTCCTCCCGTATCGTCATCACCGTCCTTGGCAAGAACCGCCCCGGCATCGTCGCCGGCGTCACCCGCGTTCTGGGCGAGGCCAACGTCGACATCCGCGACATTACGCAGTCCATTATCGAGGACATCTTCACCATGACCATGCTGGCCGACACCGCCGAGTCCAAGCTCGACTTCGCCGAGCTGCAGAAGGCGTTGGCCGAGGCCGGCGAACTTTCGGGCGTCAACGTGTCCATCCAGCGCGAGGACGTCTTTAACTTTATGTACCGCCTGTAGCGAACAGACCGCGTGGCGACGGCCCAAGGTGCGCCCAGGCGCAACGTCGCCACATGGGCCGGAGAGGAGCGCGAATGGCCTACGACGCCAAGAAAATCTACTACCGCTTCGACGACCACCTGAGCCGCCTGGTCTTGGATTACGAAGCGAGCCGTCAGATTTCGCCCGAAAGCGAAAACCTCTACCACGGCCTGCCGACCGACCCTTATGACGAGGACCTGTTTGTCGAGCACAATGTCAAGCGCGGCCTGCGCAATGCAGACGGCTCGGGCGTGGTCGCGGGCCTCACTCGCATCTCTGATGTGCATGGCTACAACAAGGTCGACGGTAAGGTCGTGCCCGATCAGGGCAAACTCACGCTTCGTGGCTACAGCATCGAGGATCTGGTCAACAACGCCCAGGCCGAGAATCGCTACGGCTACGAAGAAGTCGCCTATCTGCTCATCACGGGCTCTCTGCCCACCAAGGAAGAGCTTGACGGTTTTTGCGAACGTCTGGGTGCTTTTAGGCACCTGAGCGACGAATACGTCCGCGAGTTCCCCATGACCACGGTGTCGTCGAGCATCATGAATGTGCTTCAGCGCGCCGTGCTGCTGCTCTACGCCTTCGACGCCGAGCCCGACGCCATTACACCCGAGCACGAAATCGACGTCGCCATCTCCATGCTCGCCCGTCTCCCCCGCATCGCCGCCTTCGCGCATATGGCCTCGGTCGCCAAGCGCCGCGGCTCCGAGGTTCATGTACCGCATCCCACACCCGGTCTCTCCACCGCCGAGACCATCCTGCAGGTGTTGCGCGGCGGCATGGCATTCACTCGCGACGAAGCCATGCTGCTCGACGTGATGCTCATGCTGCATGCCGAGCACGGCGGCGGCAACAACTCCACGTTTGCCTGCCGCGTGCTGTCCTCCTCGGCCACCGATCCGTATTCCGCCTACGCCGCGGCCATCGGCTCGCTCAAGGGCCCGCGCCACGGCGGCGCCAACGCCAAGGTCGTGTCCATGCACGAGGACATCCGTGCGCATGTCTCCAATTGGGAGGACGAGGACGAGGTCGCAGCCTACCTGGGCAAGATTCTCGACAAGCAGGCCTTCGACGGCACCGGCCTCATCTACGGCATGGGCCACGCCGTCTATACGCTGAGCGACCCGCGCGCCGAGGTCTGCCGCCGTTACGCGCGCTCGCTTGCCGCCAAGAAGGACTTGGGCGAGGAGTTCGCGCTCATCGAGCGCATCGAGCGCCTGACCCCGCAGGTGATGCGCGACCACGGCATGACCAAGCCCATCTGCGCCAACATCGACCTGTACACGGGCTTTATTTACAAAATGCTCGGCGTGCCCGAGACGCTCTTTACACCGCTGTTCGCCGTCGCCCGTATGGCCGGCTGGTCGGCGCACCGCATGGAAGAGCTCTTCTGCGCGCACCGCATCATCCGTCCCGCGTATCGCCCGGTTATCGAGCCGCTGGAATACAAGCCGCTCGCCGATCGCTAGGACGCGGACCGTTATAGAACCCGAACGTGGCCAGGGCATCACCGCCCTCGGCCACGCTTTTTATGCCAGCAGAAAGGGCTGCATCAAATGATTGTATTTTCCGATATGGATGGAACGCTGCTGACGAGCGATAAGCAGATGAGCGACGCCACCTGGGCAATGCTCGACGAGCTTGCGCGCCGCGGTATTGAGTTTGTGCCCTGCACGGGGCGCCCGCTGTCGGGCATCTTTGAGCCCATCCTCGCCCACCCCGCCGTACACTACGCGGTCTGCGCCAACGGCGCCAGCGTCTGGCAGCTCGACGACGACGTGTCCACCGATACCTCACGTGCTGCGCGCATTTTGAGCCGACCGCTCGACCGCGCCATCGCCCACCGCGTCCATAACATTGCCGCCGGCCACGATGTCACCTTCGATATCTTCGCGGACGGGCAGTGCTTCCTCCCCCGCTCGCTCTACACGCGCCTGGACGAATTCTGCGGCGGCGACCCCCACATCGCGGCTTCGCTCAAGCGCACACGAACACCGATCGACATGGATATCGACAGCAAGATCGACGAGGTCGAGACACTCGAACGCATCGCCATGTACTGGCGCGACCCGGCCGATCGCGACGCCATCGCGGCGGAGCTCGACACGCTCGGAGGCATTGAGGTCACGCGTTCGTACGCCATGAATATCGAGGTCATGGGCGAGGGCGCCACCAAGGGAACGGCCCTCACGTGGCTCTGCGAGCACCTGGGCGAGCGTCTCGCCGACGCTTGGGCGTTCGGCGACAACATCAACGACATCCCCATGCTGCAGGCAGCGGGCCACGGCATGGCCATGATCAACGCCGAGCCCGAGGACCGCGAGGCCGCCGACGCCATCACCGAGTTCGACAACGGCCACGACGGCGTCGCCCGCACCATCATGGCCGCCCTCGCCTAGCAGCAGCAACCCGGCAGGGTAGCTAATTTGGAGACACTCTTCGCGGGGCGCCGCAAGGGCTGTCCCCATCTGCCGGATTAAGCGAGACTCTCCAGCACGCGACGGAGCTCATGCTGAACGGCGTGGTCGCGGTTGCAGCCTACGACGCGATCGGCCACCGCCTTGAGCGCGGGGCGCGCGTTTTCCATCGCGCAGCCCGTGCCGACAAAGCGAATGATCTCGTAGTCGTTCATCGAGTCGCCAAACGCCATGACCTCGTCGCGTCCAATGCCGTAATGCTCCGCAAGCTGTGCGATGCCCGAGGCCTTCGACACACCGGGCTGCATGGCATCGATCCATGCGTTTCCAGAAGGCGCAAAGGTAAAGAGCTGGCCAAGCTCGCGCTGCAGTACGTAGGCACTGTCCATAACGGCACAGTCATCGCAAAAGATACTCGCCTTGATGATATTTACGCTGGGATCAGGCAGCTCCCAAATGCGCTCGGCATTGGGAAGGTCCTTATCGACCTCGCGTACGAACTTGCACTCGTCATCGAGCAAGAAGGATTTGGTTCGGTCAAAGAGCGCAAGATGCAGATTGGGAAACGTCCTGACGGCTTGGGCGAGCCTTCGAATCGCCAGGTGGGAATACACCTCACGGTCTACCATCTTACCGTCGGCGTAGACCTGGGCGCCGTTAGCGGCGACAAAGTCCATCTTGTCGCGGACGGGCGCAAAGAACTCGCACAGGCGATCGTAGCGACGACCTGACGATGCGGCGAAATGCACGCCATGCTCGTGTAGCGCCAGAATCAGTTCGTAGGTCTCGGGAGGCACCTGGCCGTTTTCGTCAAGCAGTGTGCCGTCCATATCGGATGCAATCAGTTTAAACATAGAAAAGCTCCCTTCGGGCCTGTTGGAATCGGATGTATATCCAAAATCACCGTACCCAAAGGGAGCTCAAATAAGACTCCGCGGACGCAAACGTTACAAGGATCTGGCAAATAGCTCACGCGCGCCAGAGGCCCTACGGTCGCGGCGTCAGGCGACACGCCACCCCAACGACTAGTCGTTTAAGAACGTCCCCGATGACTAGTCGGCGTAGGTGAAGGTTGTAACGTCGAACATGCCCTCGGGGCGGATGCGGAGCGTCGGGATCACCGGCAGGGGCAGGAAAATGATGCCCATGATGGGGTCGAGCGGCGGCTCAATACCCATGGCGCGCGCCTTGACCATAAAGTCGTCGTGCTGCGCGGCAACGTCCTCGGCCGTACCCTCGCTCATAAGGCCACCGAGCGCCAGCGGAATGCGCGCCACGACCTCGCCGTTGCGCACCAGCACGTGGCCGCCCTGGCCCACGGCCTCAACGGCAGCCATCATATCCGCCGCATTGTCGCCCACCACGCACACGTTATGCGAATCGTGGCCGATCGTGGAGGCAATGGCACCACCGGTGATGGTGAAACCGCGCACCCAACCGCGACCGATATGCTTGCCGACCAAGCCCAGACCGGCGGGGCCGTCGCCGTCGACACCCTCGACCTGCAACGACACGCCACGGCCATGGCGCTCAATCAGCATAATGCGGCGCAAGTCCTCGTCAGTCTCGGGGCGAATCATGCCCGTGATAGCCATGCCCGGGATCACATCGATAACGGCCTCGCCCGGCTTAAAGGCATAGTCGAACACATCGAGCGAAAGCTTCGGCAGCTTAACGGAGGCACGCAGCTCATCGGCAAGGGCCGCAACCTCGGCCATCTCGGGTGCAATCTCGCCCACAAAGGTGCCGTCCTGCGCCACCAGGGCACCGGCGGCATATACGCGATGCGGAGCCGTGGCAAACGTCAGATCATTGAGCACCAGCAGGTCGGCACGCTTGCCCGGGGCAATCGCACCGCGTAGCTCGTACGGGTCGCGGCAGCCGTGATCCAGGCCAAACGCCTCGGCCGTGGAGAGGGACGCCATAGAGATGGCAACCACGGGGTCAATGCCGGCCTCGATAGCCACACGGCAGGCGTTGTCGATCATACCGGTCGAAAGCGCGTCGGAGGGAGCACGGTCGTCGGTCGCAAAGCAGCAGCGGCGGGCACGGGCGGGGTTTTCCAGCAGCATCGGCGACAAGTTGGCCAGGTCATGGCTGCACGTACCCTCGCGCAGCATCACATACATGCCGCGGGACAGCTTGTCGAGTGCCTCCTCGGGAATCGTCGACTCGTGGTCGGCGATAATGCCCGCCGCGGCATAGGCGTTGAGGTCCTTTCCGGCAACGAGCGGCGCGTGGCCGTCAACCTGCTTGGACGGCGTCTGGTTGGCAGCATCGATGCGAGCACAGGTCTCGGGGTCGCCCATAAAGACGCCCGGCAGGTTCATCATCTCACCCAGACCGAAGACATCGCCCGGATACTCGGCAAAAAACGCCTGCATATCGGCGGCGGTAATGACGGCACCGGCCTGCTCATCGGGCAGCGCGGGCACGCACGAGGGCATCATGTACTTGATGGAAATGGGCGCGCGACGGCCGTCCTCGATCATAAAGCGCAGGCCGTCCAGGCCGGAAACGTTGGCAATCTCGTGGCTGTCGGCAATGGCAGTGGTGGTGCCGCGCGTCGCCGCCATGCGCGCATACTCAGCAGGGCGGATGTTCGAAGATTCGATATGCAAGTGCCCGTCGATAAAACCGGGGGCAAGATAGCGGCCCTGGCAGTCGATGACTTCAGCCGCCTCGTAGGTGCCAGCAGCGTCATCGCGACCGTCGTAGAGCACGCCGACGATTACGCCATCCTTGACGGCAACGCTACCGGGCGCCACGCGCTGGCCATATACGTCGACAATCTGCGCATTGGTAAACAGCGTGTCGACGGGCACGCGACCCTCGGCAGCGTCGATCACAGACCTCATGACCTCAACGGACATACATACTCCTTTAACCGTAGAAAAAAGCTGCGGGGCGGACAGACCTTCACCGCAGCAAACCAATAGCCATTGTATGCCCAAAAGAAAGTCCCGCTAACACCCCTTCCGCTTAACGGCACACGCCGCTTGGCGCAATGGGGACAGGCTGCTTTGTACCAATGACAAGGAGTGTCCCAAAGTGCCGGCACAAAAGGAACGTCCCCAAGTGCCGCAAAATGATGAGAGTGGATAATCTCCCACTTTGAACCCCAAAGCAGGCCAAAAACGGAAGATTATCCACTCTCATTCTGTGGGCACTCATTTAAGTCTGTCCCCAATGAGTGCACCTAACTGCCACCTACAACAACGGAAGCGCCGATGTCTTGGCAACGACAGACACTATGACCCAATCCGAGGGCACTAAAAAGATAGGAGCCC
>CAKZUZ010000004.1:0-54453 GCA_937922225.1 uncultured Collinsella sp. | reverse complement strand
CCAGGCGGCCGAGCATGGCGAAGCCCATGGCCGGCAGGATGTTGGCGGCAACGCCAAAGCCAGCAAGGACAAAGGGCGGGATGAAGTCGAGCATGCCCTGGATGGCGTCAGCACCCAGATAGAACGACAGCGAGCACAGCAGGAACGCCATGATGATACCGGTCAAACCGATCAGGAAGTGCATCGCATAGACACCCTTAAGGTTGCCCTGGCCGGAGAAGACATCAGCGCGGTCAACCAGGATCGGCAGGGCGGCGTTGAGGATGTTCTTGATGGCAAGGCACAGCGTGGCGATGGGCATGGCAAGCGCGATGGCTGCCTCGGTGCTCTGGCCCAGCTGGATAGCGAAGGCGCAGGCGAGCACGCCGCCGATCGTCTCATCAGGCGGCACGTAGGCGCCGATGGAGATCGAGCCCATGAACAGCAGCTCCAGGCTGGCGCCGATCGCGAGGCCGGACTGCAGGTCCCCCAGCACCAGGCCCACGAGCGGGCACAGGACGATGGGGCGGAACGCATAGAGCGTACCGAGCTGGAAGTCGAACTTACCAAATGCGGCGATAAGTCCGATGAGGATTGCTTGGGTAAGCATATATCCCCCTTTCCTAATAGGAAACTACGAAGAGCTCAGACTCTTCGAAATTGAACGCCTAGAGCACGCTGGCGCAGTCAACCTTGGGGTCATCGGCCAGGGGTCGAATCTCGACCTCAACGCCACGATCCAGCATCTCGCGCACATCGGCTTCCTCGGCCGCGGTCAGGAAGATCTGACGAGAGACCTGACGCGCATCGGGACGCTTCTCGTCCTTGGGCTTGGTGTTGCCCAGGTTGACCGACTTGATCTGCGGGCAGCCCTCAACGAGCTGCTTTGCCTCAGCAATAGTGGCGACACAGATGACCATCTTGTACTTGTCGGTCACGCCCGAGTTGATAGCTTCGATTGCATGCTCCATATCTTTGATGACGAGCTTGCAGCCGGCAGGCTTGCCCATCTTGAGCGTCGTCTTCCACACCGGGTCGTTAGCGACCTTATCGCCCACGCAGAAGATGCAGTTGGAGCCAAGGCCCTGAACCCAGGAAACTGCGACCTGGCCATGAAGCAGGCGATGGTCAACGCGAAGTAGCTGAATCATAATGTGACCCCCCAAAGGTCTTGTGCCGTCTTACGGCGTGTCAGTAGGTGCTGCGGATTAGAACTCTTCTTCCTCGTCGTCATCGACCAAAAGATCGTTGACAAACTTCACGCGCGTATCGTCCGCAGCGACGATGGCGCGAATCGTCTCCTCAACCGGCGCCGACTCGTCAGAAAACAGCAACTGGATGAGGAGAGGAAGGTTCATGTTGGTAACGAGGTACGTGCGGGGACGCGTCTGGACGATCTTGGTGAACTCGTTGTTGACGCTGCCGCCAAAGAGGTCGGTGCAGACAACGACATCATCGTCGGCAGACATGCCTGCCAGCAGTTTTTGGGCCTCCTCGGCCACGTCCATGCGGCCATCGACGAACATCGAAAGATCGTGGACGTTGTCGCGAGCGCCCGAGAGCAGCTCGACGCTCTCCTTGATGCCGGTAGCGAAGTGCGCATGGCTGGCGATGATGTACTGTCTCATTCTGTGTTCCTCTCAATAGCCCGGCACGTTCCCGCACCCGTTTTCTTTAGTAGTCGAACTGGTGATAGTAGCGACGATACTTGAGGTTGTGCTTGGTGACCGTCTCGTAGTAGCGAGCCAGGCGGTCGGTCACGAGCACCGTCAGAATCCACGGGGAGACGATGACGCGGAACTCGTCGTCAAGGCCGGGGATCGCGAACTCGGCGGTGTCGATGATGTTGACGTCGGTGTCGCCGGTCACGCCGCGGGTCAGGAACGCGCGGACGCGCTCGTCGAGCTTGCGGTTCTCGTCCTCGCCCATGAACAGGAAGACCGGGACGCCGGGCTCCACGAGCTCGAGGGTGCCGTGGAAGAAGTCGGCCGAGGTGATGTAGCGGGTGCGCTTCCACTGCATCTCCTCGAGGATGCACATCGAGAACAGGATCGTCTCGCCCCACAGGGCGCCGGAGCCGATGAACATGGTGTAGGGGGCCAGGGCGTACTTCTTGGCGAGCTCCTCGGCGCGCGGCTCGAAGCGCTTGCGGATATCGAGCATGTCCTTCCAGATGTCCTTGGTCTGCTCGATAAACAGGTCAAACTTGGGGAAGCAGCCGCGGCGGTTGAGCAGGCGCAGGCCGAAGCAGTCGGCGAGGTAGTAGCCCTTCTCACAGCCGCCCGAACCATGGTCAGAAGCCATGGCGACGCAGTTCTCGGCGCCGACAGCCTGGCCGATGGGGCCCTCGGGCTTGGTCATGGCGTAGACGCGCACGCCCATGCCCTTCATCTTCTTGACGGCCTCGAGGACCTCGGGGGTGGTTCCGGACTCGGAGGCGGTGAGCACGACGGACTTCTCGGTCATGCGCTTGTGGCCCATGACGTTCCACTCGGCGGCGTGGATCAGGTAGACCTCGAGGTCGCGGTCACCGAACTTGTTCATGAGGTACTCGAGCTGCATGAGCTCGTCCCAGGTGCCGCCGACGCCCATCAGGAACACGGCGTCGTAGCCCTCGTCGGCGACCTTGTCGGCGAGCGCGGTCATCTTCTTGCCGGTCTCGTAGAGCGCCTTGCCGTCCTCGAGATAGCCCTCCTGGTCGAAATGCATGATCTCGATCTTCTCGGTTTCCTTCATTTGTCTCTCCTTTCTGGGGTTGTTTCCACATCCCCCATGCCAACGGGCATCAAAACCCGCTTACATTCCGTAACACTCGGCCGCTTTGGCCTTAAGCGCATTGACTGACTCTTCGTAGCCCTCTGCCTTGACCTCCATTTGCTTGGAGACGGCATCAAGATACGGGTGCACGTCCCATGACTTCAGACGCTCGGCTATCATGGCCGCAATCGTCTGGAAGAACACAAGATTGGGAATTGCGCTGAGCAGCGGAGCCACCTGAGGCACCGCAACCTCGTGAGCCCTACCCTTGGGATGGGCCGTGAGCAGCACCGTTTTTGTCGTAACGTTCGATAGCGCATCAGCGATATTCGCAAGACGCTCCGACCCCTGCGGATCGTCGACGATAAACACCAGATAGCCCGGAACGATCTGCATCTCGGGACCGTGGACGAACTCCTCGCCTTCGTGATGCATGGCAGGAATCTTGATGGTCTCGCTCAGCTTGAGGGCCGCCTCTTCGGCAACGCCATAGTTGGGGCCGTTGCCGACGACCATGGCGGGCGTGTGCTCAGAAAGCTCGAGCATGTGGTCTTGGACATATGCCTCGGCGGTCTTGCACATCACGGCATTGGCCTGGATGGCCTCGCGCAGGTCGTCAAGACGCTGGGCAACGCCCTTGGCGTCAATCGTTCCGCGCGCCTGACCGCCGTAAATACCAAAGAGCACCAGGTACTCAACGAGCACCTCGACGCCCAGAGTCACAAAGTCCACCGACTCGACGCCCACACCGTAGTCAAGAACGATGTCAGCGTGTTCCTTGATGGGTGCCTCGACGTTTGCCGTGAGCGCAACTGCAGCCATATCGTGTGCGCGCATGTAATCGAGCGCCGCAATCGTATTGGTCGAATAGCCACTCTGCGAAACGGCAATGTTGAGCGCATGCTGCGGATAGGTGTGTTCAAAATCAACGAAGGCCTCGGGCGTCACAACGGACACCTGCATTTGCAGGGCATCTTGCAGGTAATCGCGGGCGCAATCGGCGGCATGGCGCGACGAACCCGAAGCAACGATGCGCAGCGCGTCAAAAGAACCGGACTGGAAAATATCAACGAGCTGCGCTACCAGCTCAGACGAACGCTCGAGGTTCTCCCCCATACGCACATGGGCAAGCTGAACGTAATCGAGCATCTTCATCGTCTCACCTCGTAACAAATCATTAGTATTTGATACCAATCACAGTTACAGGTTACGGCTTTTTGATACCTCTTTGTCGATTAATTTATCCCCATCGGCGAACGGTCGATTTTGAGCCCTGTAAGGTTGTATATACAGCTGACCCAACGATCAAACTGGTTAGTTTCCCAGCCGTTATTCACAAAATACCAGCTAGTACGTATAGGTGTAGCCGCCCGTATCGCCACGATTGAAGGACTTTACATACTCGATAGCCTGACCGCTCGCGTCATAGCTCACGCATTCCAAAAGCAAAACAAGATCGCCCTGTTCCAGTCCAAGGAGGCCGGCATCTCGTGCGCCCAGCGCTTCGATATCGAGCTTTTCCTGTGCCATGACTGGCTTTCGGCCCAGCATCTCATAGGTCTCGTACAAACTGAAGACCGACACGTCAATATCTTCGATGGTTGGGAACAGCAGGCAGGGAATCAGCGCCGTCTCAATCGATACGGGGCTACCGTTTATGCAGTTCAGGCGCCGAACGGAATAGAGCAGGTCGTCCTCGGCGATGCCAAACAGGTCGGCGTAATATGGCCCCGCATAACGCTTGGAACGCGCGAGAATACGGACGGACGGCTCGCCGCCCGAAGCACGGACCGATTCACGGAAACCGACCGTGCGTTCAAAAAAAGCAGGTACTTTCTGCGCCACAAAGGCACCTTTTCCCCGAACACGGCGAATCTGCCCGCGCCGAACCAGCTCATCGACAGCGCTTCGGATGGTCAAGCGTGTCGTACCAAATTCCTCGGCAAGGTCTTTTTCGGACGGAATCATGGAACCCGTGGGATATATACTGCGCTCGATACGTTCCTCGATGCGGCGTCGAATGCGCATATAAACCGGGGTGGCATCTACTGTTTCAGCCATTGTTCACCTGCCACGCTCCTCATGCCGTTCTCTTCGCCGTTATCGGCAAAGCGGAACTTTGTGGGCAAAATCACCGATTTGCAATGCTCCACAAAACGCATGTCCTTATCAAATTCGATCGAGCTCTCATAGAACACCGGCGTTCCCTCTTCTTGCTGGAGCAGCTCGGCCTCTTCGGCGTTCAAACGCGAGATGGAGATATGCTCACGTCCATGCTCAACACGCACGCCACCTTCTTTGAGCAAGACATCGTAAAGGCTCTCACACTCAAAATCGTGTTCGGGAAGCGATGGGCACAGGGACAGGTTAACGTGAGCGGTCTCGATTGACGCCGGCTCGCCCTCAATAAGTCGAACGCGCTGCATGCGGAGCAAGGGAGCGCCTACAGCCACCCCAAGCTTGTCGGCAAGCGCCTCATCCGCCTCGATGGTCCCGGTGGAAACCAGACGAGAAGAGGGGTGCAGGCCGGCAGTCCGTACAGCATCGGAAAAGTTATACGTTTCCTGGAAGATGTTCAACGGCTTGGGAGGACACACATACGTACCCGATCCGCGACGGCTCTCGAGCGTTCCACACGAGATGAGCCGCGTGATACCGGCACGCAACGCCGTACGCGAAACGCCAATCTCTTCGCACAGCACGCGCTCGGCCGGCAGGCGATCGCCGCCGGCAAGCTGATGGTGCTGGATATACCAAAGAATTCCCTCAACAGCACGATCTTTGGGGGGAATTGCATAAGATTCGCCTGCCATTGCACAGACTCCTCATTCAGACACGTATGCCGCCAAAATTAGGCCAGCCCTCCCATGGCATCAAATTCGGCCTTGATCTTCTCGGCGACATTCCGATACGACTTATATAGACTTGAATCGCGTTTGACCTCGTCGGTCATAACGGGAATCTCTAATTTGGAAACCTCGTCTTTTCCCGTCTGAACCGCCACAACAACGCCCATACCAAGACACATATTACGCTTGGCAGCGTTTATTTTCGCCGCCTTGGCAGGATTTGCCAGGATACGCTGGGCAAATTCCTGTTTAGAGACCGCTTCTTCGGCCTCCGGATCGCCCGCCTCGGCCACTTCGCACTGCAACACGTCCGCATAGTCAAAAATCTTCGGCTCTGCACCACGCTGATGCACGGCCCACTTGCGATGCGTGGCATCCTGGTAGATAGCCGGCAAAAACGTAAACCGCGGCGGGTCCAAAATCGTATCCGTGATGGTAAACACATCGGGATCAAAGGCATCCTGCGGGTTTTTCTTCTTGAACAGCCCCATATCAGCCTCTCCTGCTAACATTTAACAACTCAAGCTGAATATAGCACCAATTTCAAGCCTCCACCTCACCCTATCGGTACGCGGCGTCTATGGCTCGCCCAGCGGGGTAATACGGGCGAGGGCCGGGGAGGCATACTTTGTTTTGAGAAGTGGGCTTCGCGAACTTCTCAAAACAAAGTATGCCTCTCCGGCCCCGGCAATGTAATCTTGGCTGACCCTAGTTGGATGCACGATCCACAAGGCAGCAACAGCCAAGTCCCCATTACATTAAAAAATATCAGCGCCGCAGATCGAAACGGTCGAGAGGGCCGCCTCCGGGCGGGTGCCTTCCTCTGAGAAGTTCGCGAAGCCCACTTCCCCGGACAAGGTCATCCCGCCGGGCAAGGCCCCAGCGCGAGACCGTCCCGGATGCCTACCCGCACAGCATGGCTACGAGTGGGATAGTCAGAATGGAGCAGATGATCGACAGAAACGTGCACTGCATCATGGGGCGTGCATCCTTACCGTATTGAAGGCAGTACAGCGTACCGTTGCTACCCACCGGCATTGCCATATCGAGAACAAGCGTCGCGATAAACATGGGCGTCATGCCGGGCCACAAGCGCGCGACGGCAAGACATGCCACCGGCACGACAACCAGGCGAAATGCCACGGCAGCATAGGCACGCCAGTTGGTGAGCATCTCGAGCGGACGGTACTTGGCGATAGACGACCCCATGAGCAACAATGCCGCAGGAGTGGTCATGGTGCCAACGATGGAAATCGAGTCGCCCAGCACGCCCCAATCGGTCCATCCGGTGAGCACGATCCCAAGCACAGCAGTACTTGCAATGAGACCAGGACTCTTGCAGCAGGCGGCAATATTGCGCATCTGCGTTTTAAGGCCGCCATCCATTCCGCTAAATAACATGGCACCGACGGTAAACATAAGAAGGTTTAGGGGGATAAGCGCAATCGATGCATACAACAGCGCTTGTTTTCCCAACACCGCCGAAATAACCGGAAAACCGATAAACCCGGCATTACCGAAAAGCACGGCGAAGCGATACGAGCATTCTGTCCCTTTGGGAACGCGAAGAGTAGCGGTGACAGCAAACGCGATAACGGTCGCCACCACATACATCACAAAGGACAGACCCATGAGCGAAAACGTCTCGGCAATGCTCGGAAGCTTCACATCATCGCCCAGCGCTGACGAAAGCACCAAGCACGGTAGCGCCACCTGCAACAGCAGATGCGACAGCTCGCGCTCGAACTCCGCTTTCATAAACCCCAGCTTGGCGATACACCACCCCAACAAAATAGGCAGCGAAACCGTCAACATCTGAAGCGCCACACTCGTAAAGCTCATGCTTCCCCCTTATCTATTCCACGAGGGCCGGGGCGCCTGCTTTGTTTTGAGAAGTGGGCTTCGCGAACTTCTCAAAACAAAGCAGGCGCCCCGGCCCCGGCAATGCATTTCAGGCTGACCAAAGTTAGATATGCGGTCTCCGGGGCAGCATCAGCAAAGTCCCCATTACATAAAAAATATCAGCCCCCGCAGATCGAAACGGTCGAGAGGGCCTTGCCCGGCGGGGTGGCTTTGTCTGGGGAAGTTCGCGAAGCCCACTTCCCCAGACAAAGCCACCCCGCCGGGCAAGGCCCCAGCGCGAGACCGTCCCGGATGCCTACCTACTCGTTGTCGCCGGCAGTTAGCTGCGTTGCGGAGAGCGCGCCGTCGGCAGCGGTTGCGGCTGCGGCGTCGGGCCAGACCCAGTCGGTGAAGGCCGGGTGATCGTAGCCCTCATCGCACGCGAACTCAAAGGCCTCGGTGCGGAATGCCTCCCACTTATCAATCTGCTCGGCAAACTTATCGGCGTCGACCATGCGCAGCACGTCGGCGGCCAGTGTCCAGCGGTCCATGTTGTTCAGGCGCAGCATGTCGAACGGCGTTGTCGTGGAGCCTTTCTCCTCGTAGCCGTGGACGCGGAAGGCATCGTGGCCGGGGCGGTTCCAGATCAGGCGGCGAATCGTGCCGGCATAGGCGTGGAACGCGAAGAGGACGGGCTTCTCGCCGCAGCCGAACAGCTCAGCCCAGCGCTCGTCGCTGAGAGCCTGGTCGTTCTCGCAGACGTTCTGGATCTTGAGCAGATCGACCACGTTGACGAACCATACCTTGATGCCCAGCTCGCGCAGCATGTCGGTTGCAGCCAGAGCCTCGAGCGTCGGCACGTCGCCGCAGGTGGCGACCACGACATCGGCCTCGGCGAGCGAATCGGCGGTCGATGCCCACTCCCAGGTCGCAACGCCCTCGGCGAGCTCCGCCTTGGCCTCGTCGACCGTCTGGAAGGTCGGAGCAGGCTGCTTGCCGCAGAAGATGGCGTTGACGCAGTCGGTGGACTGGTAGACGCGCTCGGCAACGGCAAGGGCCATGTTGGCGTCGGCCGGATAGTAGGCATTCACGATGTGCGTGTCGTTGGCCTTGTTGAGCAGCAGGTCGATAAAGCCGGGGTCCTGGTGCGAGAAGCCGTTGTGGTCCTGACGCCAGACGTGGCTCGACAGCAAAATGTTAAGGCCGCTGATGGGGGCACGCCACGGAATCTCGCGCTTGGTAGCCTCGAGCCACTTGCAGTGCTGGTTGACCATGGAGTCGACCACATGGACAAAGCTCTCGTAGGAGCTCCACACGCCGGAGCGGCCGGTGAGCACGTAGGCCTCGAGGAAGCCCTCGCACTGGTGCTCGGACAGCTGCTCGACGACCTTACCGGAGCCTGCCAGCAGCTCGTCGTTGGCCTCGTCCTCGTAGAAGCCGGCGTCCCACTGCTTCTTGGTCACCTTGTAGGCAGCCTGCAGGCGGTTGGACGCGGTCTCGTCGGGACCGAAGATGCGGAAGTCATCCATGTTCTTGGCCAGAACGTCGGCAGTGTACTCACCAAAGACGCGGGCGGCCTCGGTGGAGCCCCAGCCATGACCATTAGTGTCGACGGGGACCTCGTGGGCATGAATATCGGGCAGCTCGAGCTCGCGACGCACCTTACCGCCATTCGCGTTGGGGTTGGCGCCGATGCGCAGCTCGCCGGTCGGCATAAAGGCCGTCACCTCGGGGCGCACCTGGCCCTCGGGCGTAAAGAGCTCCTCGGGCTTGTAGGAACGCAGCCACTCGCGCAGCACGCGGAAGTGCTCGTGGGTGTCCTTGGCACTCGCCAGCGGCACCTGATGCGCGCGCCAGGAGTCCTCGGTCTTCTTGCCGTCGATCTGCTTGGGGCAGGTCCAGCCCTTGGGCGTGCGGAACACAATCATGGGGTAGGCCGGGCGGACCACGGTCTCGCCTGCGGCGGCCTGGGCCTGCGCGGTGGCCTTGATGTCGCAAATCTCATCAAAGACCTGCTCAAACAGGGCAGCGAAGCGCTCGTGGATGCTTGCGTGGCTCTCGTCGTCAAAGCCGGCGACAAAGAAGTGCGGCTTATAGCCCATGCCCTCAAAGAACTTGGTGAGCTCTTCGTCGGACACGCGGGCGAGGATGGTGGGGTTGGCGATCTTGTAGCCGTTGAGGTGCAGGATCGGCAAAACGATACCGTCGGTTGCCGGGTTCACGAGCTTGTTGGATTGCCAAGAGGTCGCGAGCGGGCCGGTCTCGGACTCGCCGTCGCCCACCACGGCCACGGCCAACAGGCTCGGGTTGTCCATGACGGCACCGTAAGCGTGGCTGAGCGTGTAGCCGAGCTCGCCGCCCTCGTGGATGGAACCGGGCGTCTCGGGCGCAAAGTGGCTCGGGATGCCGCCGGGATAGGAGAACTGGCGGAAGAACTTCTGCAGGCCTGCCTCGTCATTGGTGATGTCGGGGCGAATCTCGCGGTAGGTGCCGTCGAGCAGCGACTGAGCAGTACCGGCGGGGCCACCGTGACCAGGGCCCATCAAGAAGATAGCATTCTGGTTGTGGTCGGCGATCAGTCGATTGACGTGACCGAACAGGAAGTTGATGCCGGGCGTGGTGCCCCAGTGGCCAACCAGGCGGTGCTTAACGTCCGGACGACCGAAGTCGCGCACCTCACCGGTTTTCTCGTCGACAAAGTCGGGGCGCATTAGCGGGTTAGAGCGAAGGTAGATCTGACCGACGGACAGATAGTTCGATGCGCGCCAATACAGGTCGACGCCCTCGAGCTCGGAAGCCGGCACCTCGTGGCCCAGCTTTTGCCACGGCGTCCCCAGTGTTTTAGCCATTGTTTATGTCCCTTCGCTGTGCGGTCACCCTCCAATACGGCAACCTTTCGTTGGGACCAGTATATTTGCTAAAACGTTTTATCATGATGAAAAAACGTTTTACCACCCTTATCAATCCCATCGATTAGCAAAACGCGACATTCACCTGCGGCGTTGATTGTCACAGGTGCTCCACATTCGGTCTCTGCAAATTGATAAACGTGTTTAGTTGTGTTTAGTAAGCTCGAGCACGCTGTCCTTAACGATAAGCTCCGGCTCCAGAACGACCTCTTCGGCACGCCTGCCGCCCCTACCGGCAAGACGCTTGGACATGCAGCCAGAAGCATGCTCCGCAAGGACACCAGGGTCCTGCTCAATCGCGGTCAGTGCCGGCTCAAAGAGAACGTCGGCCGCCGAGTTGTCATAGCTCACCACCGAGATATCGCCCGGGATGCTCTTCCCCATCTCGTGCAAGCGCTTGAGCAAACCGAGGGCAATGTTATCCGAGCTTGCGAACACGGCAGTGGCGTCAGTTGCGAGCACTGCCTCCGAGGCCTCGTATGCGCTCGGAATGTAGTACTCGCTCTCAAACTCCAAACGCGCGTCGATCGGCAGGCCAACCTCGCGCAGCGCGCGCTCATAGCCGGCAAGTCGCTTGCGACCCGTATTGGAACGGCGGGCATTAACCAGGCAGGCAATACGGCGGTGGCCTTGCTCGATCAGATAGCGGGTGGCCATATAGCCGCCCATCTCGTGGTCGAACATCACCTTGTCGCACTCGAGCCCCTCAATGGCACGGTCGACCATTACGGCCGGGATGGGCAGGTGGCTGACCTCTTCGCGCAGGGCGCGGTCATCGGAGAACTCGTCACCCACCACCAGGAAGACGCCATCAACGCCGCGCGTCACCAGCTGGCGCAGCAGCTCCAGATCGTCATCGGCGCTTCCGCCCGAGCTGGTAATGAAGAGCGCATAGCCGTCCTCGCGGCAGCGCTTTTCCAGGCTACCGGCGAGCGAGGCAAAAAAGCGGCTCTCGATGTTAGGGACGATAAGGCCCAGCGTGCGCGACTCGCGCATGACCAGGCTGCGCGCAATCTGGTTGGGAACATAGTGGTTGCGCGCCGCGACCTCTTTGATGAGCTTGCGGTTTTCTTCCGAGATGCGACAGGGCCGATTATTGAGAACAAGCGAGACCGACGAGGGGGAAAGCCCCACCTCCTGGGCGATCTGCTTGAGGGTGACTTTGTTGGCCATCTCGCTCCTTCCGGGTTTACGCGCAATCTCTTGAAAGTATAGCGACTACCCCTCTACCTCGGTGATAAACACTTTACCAATCCGGTGGACGGCTGTTTTATCGCCGCCAGCGCACCAAATCCGTCCGGGTGGGGTATATTGCAATCGATTGATGACAACGACCACCAAAAGGCGGATATTCGTATGCACGAGAACGATTTTTTTAACGAGGACCTGCTGTGCGCGCTCGCTGGCGTTGCCGGCGAGGACAACGTGCTGATGAGCGAGCCCATGCGCGAGCACACCACGTTTAAGATCGGCGGTCCGGCCGACGTCTTTGTCACGCCCGATACTGAGCAGGGCCTCGTCGCCACGCTCGATACCTGCTATCGCTGCGACCTGCCACTCACCATCGTGGGCAACGGCTCCGACTTGCTCGTCGGCGACAAGGGCATCCGCGGCGTCGTCGTAGCGCTGGGCGAGGGCCTCTCCGACATTACGGTCGACGGCACGCACGTCACGGCGGCAGCCGGCGCCTTGCTTTCCGATGTCGCAGCCGCGGCAGCCGAGGCCGGCCTTACCGGCATGGAGCCCATCTCGGGCATTCCCGGATCGGTCGGCGGTGCCTGCTACATGAACGCCGGAGCATACGGCGCTTGCATGGCCGATGTGCTGGAGTCCGTGCGCGTCTACAAGCCCGCCCGCATACTCGACGACGGCACCCGCGGTAGCGGCAGCATTATTGAGTTCGATGTCGATGAGCTCAACCTGGGCTATCGCAAGAGCCGCATTGCCGACGACGGTTTCGTCGTGCTTTCGGCCACTTTCAATCTCGCCCCGGGCAACGCCGCGATGATCAAGGCCGACATGGACGACTACCGCCAGCGCCGCGAGGACAAGCAGCCGCTCGACATGCCGAGTGCCGGCTCCACCTTCAAGCGCCCCGAGGGCTACTTTGCCGGCAAGCTCATCATGGACGCCGGCCTGCGAGGACACGCCATCGGCGGCGCGCAGGTGAGCGAAAAGCACTGCGGCTTCATCGTCAACGCCGACCACGCCACCGCCGCCGATGTCGACGAACTCATCCGCCACATCCAAACAACCGTCAAAGACCAATTCGACGTAGACCTCGAACCCGAAGTCCACCGAGTCGGCGAATTCCTCTAAAAAAGAAGGCCCCGAAAGGGGCCTTCACTTTCTTTTATTCAGACAACCAATCCGGTGCGTAGCGCCCCGAACCCGAGAGGGCCGCGTGCCCGCCCGCAATATATTTGATTGATCGCGAGTTCCGCACGCAAAGAAGGCCACTTAATGTGGCCTTCGTCTTGCGCAGGACTGCCCGAGCAGGCAATCAAATATATTGCGGGCGGGCACGCGGCCCAGTCGGCTTTACGACAGCGCAATACCGCCAAGCCAGCCCCAACGCACGCCAGAGCCAGTACCATAAAAGCTAATGAACGAATCAAGCGACTTAGACGTAATGGCGCCCTCGTTGCTCATTACGATGCCGCCGCCAACGTAGATACCCACATGACCGTAGATAAGGCCCGGAGCACCCGTGCCGCTGTGCGAGGAATCGGCCACGATCATGCCCACCTGCAGCGCCGAGCGGTCGGAGCTATAGCACCAGGCGTTGAACATGTCACACGCGTTGCCGCCAAAATAGCCCACGCCGGCATTGCGGAAGACATTGGTAACCCACGCCGCGCACCAGTTCTGACCCGGCGAAGGCGTGGAGTAGCACGCGTTGACGACGGCCTGCTGCTTGCCCGAGCCGGCATTCTGCTGCGGAGTTCCGGGCGCATACGATCCACCGCCCGAGCTCGAACCACCCGAGTAGGAATTGTTCTTGTTCGCGGCGGCCGCGGCAGCGGCGGCCTTCCTAGCGGCCTCCTCGGCCTGGGCGGCAGCGAGAATCTCGGAATCGCGCTGAGCCATGAGCTCCTTGACGTCGTCGGAAAGACCGTTCAGCACGGTCTGGACTTCTTGCTGCTTGGCCTGCATATCCTGCATCTGAGCCGTCTGCTGGTCCTTGAGTTTCTCCAGGTTGGCCTTTTGTGCTTCGAGCTCGGTCTTCTGCGCGTCGAGCTCAGCCTGAATCGTCTGGATATCCTCGATGGCATCGCGGTCGCTCTTGTTGATCTTCTCAACGTAATGCGCGTTGGCGACGAGTTCCTCAAACGAGCCAGAGGCCAGCAGCAGCGACAGGATGTTCGTACCGCCGGACTTGTAGCTGGCGGCCACGCGATCGGAAAGGTCGTTGCGCTTCTTCTTGAGCTCGGCCTTCTTTTCATCGATCTGGGCCTGCGTGTCGTCAATCTTGCCCTGGACATTCTCGATGTCGTTGAGGGTCTGGGCATTCTTGTTGGCCAGCGCCGCATACTCATTTGCGATGCTGTCGAGCTGGGCCTGAACCTCGTCGAGTTGGGCCTGGGCGGCATTCAATTTATCGGTGGTTTCTTTGGAAGCCTCCGCCGCATGGGCGCGAGTGGGCAGGCCAAAAAGAACTGCCGCAGAAGCGGCGCCGAACAGGGCCTTAAGGGCAGTGCGGCGCGAGAGCTCCTGGGAAAGGATGGAATCGCTGTTTGGTGACATATGTACTCCGTTACATGCTTATTTATATGTCGCTCAACTCATACATATTAGCGTACATATGGCGCGTCCCAACGATTTCCACGAACGGCAGGAAACTACAAGGTCGGCGGCTCGTAAGCAATTGTCAAATTTGAGGTAACAATTGAGCAAGCTCTTATATGAGTACGTTAACATAATCCTCTGCTTTTCCTACAGTGCACCATTTGGGCGTCCCCGCCTGCGCTATACTCCCCTCTAGAAGTGTTCCTGATTCGATAGGAGACTACATGTCCAAAGCACTCGACCCCAAAGACACCTGCGTCCTCGTTACCGGTGGCGCCGGCTTTATCGGCTCGCACACCGTCGTTCAGCTGCTCGAGGGTGGCTACCAGGTCGTCATCGTCGATGATCTCTCCAACTCCAGCGCCGTCGCCGTCGACCGCGTCAAGACCATCGTGGGCGACGAAGCCGCCAAGAACCTCACCTTCTACAAGGCCAACGTGCTCGACCGCGATGCGATGAACAAGATCTTCGATACCCATCAGATCGACCGTGTCATCCACTTTGCCGGCTTTAAGGCCGTCGGCGAGTCGGTGAGCAAGCCCGTCGAGTACTACCACAACAACATCGAGAACACCCTGGTGCTCATCGACGTCATGCGCAACCATGGCTGCAAGTCCATCATCTTCTCGAGCTCCTCGACCGTCTACGGCGACCCGGACAACCCGCCCGTCACCGAGGAAGACCCCAAGAAGCCCGCAACCAACCCCTATGGCTGGACCAAGTGGATGATCGAGCAGATCCTTATGGACGTCCACACCGCCGACCCCGAGTGGGACGTCGTGCTGCTCCGTTACTTCAACCCCATCGGCGCTCATCCGTCGGGCCTGATCGGCGAGGACCCCAAGGGCATCCCCAACAACCTGGTGCCCTATGTCGCCCAGGTCGCCGTGGGCAAGCTCGAGGCCGTTCAGGTCTATGGCAACGACTACCCCACCCCCGACGGCACCGGCGTGCGCGACTACATCCACGTGTGCGATCTGGCCTCTGGTCACGTTGCCGCCCTTAACTGGATGAACGGCAAAACCGGCGTCGAGATCTTTAACCTGGGCACCGGCACCGGCACCTCGGTACTCGAGGTCGTCGCCGCCTTCTCCAAGGCTTGTGGCAAGGAGCTGCCCTACGTGATCCGCGAGCGCCGCGCCGGCGACATCGCTGCCAACTGGTGCGATGCCTCCAAGGCCGAGCGCATGATGGGCTGGAAGGCCCAGTACGACATCGCGGACATGTGCCGCGACAGCTGGAATTGGCAGAGCCATAACCCCAACGGCTTCGCCGACGCCGAGTAGCCACTCCCCCGTGCTAGGTTTTGTGGCATGCCTCAAAACCTAGCACGCGACATGCTCGGCACATGCCGCTTCCTGCATGGGTAGATTTCTAGACATGTCCCAAAAATCTACTGGCCCCGGCCTCCAATGTGAGGTCGGGGCTTTTTAGGAACTCGTTCTCGAGCTCGAGCTCGCGCATGCACTTGCGGCCGCCGCGACCGGGTGGTTGGTCAGCTCCTTCTTCCTGACCGTCACCCATCTTCCCAGGGTCTTCTCGTTGATGCCGAGGTCGGCTGCCACTTGGGCGATGGGCTTCCCCGACGCGGCGGCGAAGTCTGCGGCCTCGGCGCGGTACCCCGCTGTGTAGGAGGGCCCGTCTGCCATGACTGACACTCCTTTCTTTTTGGCGCTGAAACGATTATCGCCGCTCAACGCCATTCCTCTAAGTCAAGTGTCCTTGAATACGATACAGTTCAAATGGACGAGGAGAATCTGGCGCTCCTCTCGATGAGCCCGGAGAGGTCCCTGGTCGTCACCTTCCCCCGCGCGAACGCGAAGCGGACGGCGGCGAGCCATGTCCTCACCGCGCGTTCCATTTAGGGAGTCCTCGAGAAGTCGATCTCTCTGTGCGATAATCGAGCTATTGAGTCTCGCGAGTTTAGAGCTGGTGATATGCATTGAAAATCAAGATGAAAAACATCGGCAGGGTCGCTGAGGCCGATATCGAGATTAATGGTATTGCCGTGATCGCCGGGGAGAACGGGACGGGGAAAAGCACGGTTGGAAAAGCGCTTTATGCGGCCTTCAACAGCATGTCCGATTCGGAGAACAAAATCGACCGCATGAGGCGCAATAGTGTTGAGCGCGCCATCAGGAAGGCATATGTGGGAAGCCCTCTCGACTCCACGTCTCGCCACAGGCGAACTGCTGGAAGAATGAATAGTTTCATCGACAGGGTTTTTTCGGGCGAGTGCACGAGGGACGAGCTTATTGATGAGATAAAGGAGTATTACGGGGAGGAGATCTCCCGTGAGATCGAATCCGATTTCACGAATGGCGTAGCAGGAGTTGCCGATCAGATTATCGAGATCATGGATATCTCCGATGATGAGGTATTTCGTGCGATTGCGACAAACAGGTTCCGAAGCGAGTTCAACGGCCAGATCAATTCGGTTTTCGGCGAAGAGCCCGGGAAGGTCGAACTCCAGATAAAGGACGCATCTACGGTTTTCTCGGTTGCAAGTGACGAGGTGGCGGAGGTGCACGATAGGAGGGTTTTGCGATTCAGGGCGCATTATCTGGACGACCCGTTCCTGATCGATTCTCTCGGAGGACCCTACGGCCCCGCTTTTCGGTTCAAGCCCCTCCTTGGACACCAGGAGGAGCTGCGGCAAGATTTGATTCAGGCGACCATCCGTAACGATGACAGCGAGTCCTCGCTGTTCGAAGAGATCGCGAAGGAGCGACACCTGAAGGTTCTCATGGACAAGGTTTCCTCCTTATGTCCGGGGCATTTCGAGAGGAGCGAAAGTCGCGGTCACCTTACGTATCTCGAAGAGGGCTTCGCTCGGGGGTTGGAGCCTGGGAACCTTTCTGCTGGCTTGAAGACGTTCGCCATCATGAAGGTGCTCTTGAAGTCCGGCGCGCTAGATGCCGGAGGGACTATTATCCTCGATGAACCCGAGATTCATCTTCATCCTGCATGGCAGCTGGCCTTCGCCGAGATAATCGTGCTGCTCCAGAAAGAGCTCGGGATGCACGTCTTAATGAGCACCCATAGTCCATATTTCCTGAATGCGATCGAAGTGTATTCTAAGAAGCACGCTGTTGATGGATTGTGCTCATATTATCTTGCGGAGACCTGCACTGATGGACGCTCTCGCTTTGCCGATATAACCGGCTCGACTGAGGTCGCCTACGAGAAGCTGGCGGCTCCTTTTGATACGCTTGAGAGGGAGGAGTACGGCCTTGAGTAGCGACCTGTGCGCCTCCTGCCCTCATCCGAACTCTCCCGCGGTGCCAGATGGCAGCGATGGTTGCTCCCGTTGCAGGACCTGTATCCTAAGGGACTGCACGTCGACCATCTCCAAAACATCCAGAGACGGGAGCGTCTCTCTTGTGGATGACGATTTGCCTGTTGTCAATTTTGACTCTGTTAAAGAATGCTACTGCAAGAAGGTCAATAGGTGGATGCAACTCCCGCGCTCCGCCGATGCGCTGTATTGCGATCGGGAAACGTTATATCTAGTCGAATTTAAAAGCGGCAGTCTGAAGGAGACGCTGGGGAAGAGGCTCAATCCCAAGGATGACGAAGAGCTTGGTATCAATCTTGGCCAAAGGGACGCCCTCATCGAGAAGTGCAGCAAGGACAGCGTTTTGATCTGCTCGGACCTGTGGGGAAAGAGGACGAGATGGTTTCGCGAGCACTGCGTCTTTGTTTTGGTATACAACGAGGACAAGAACAAGACCGCGTTGAAGCGGGTTGCCAGCTCGATTAGGAAAAAAGCGCGTTTTGGGCTTCCTGACAAATTGAAAGGTTTTGCGTGAAGGATGTCTTGACGCTAACCGAAAAGGAGTTTTCGACATCGCTCCTTTCAACTTGGCGAGACGCAGAAGAAATCGCGGAGGTCGACGCGTAGGAGACCGAAAAGCATCCGGTGGCTATTTGCTCCCGATATCGATCGTTCGTCTGCAGTCGGTTTTCTTTCCGCTGCGCCCGCCAGTTTGCGATGAGTCGCGCACCGTGTGAAGCTCAACACGGATGAAATACAAATATAATCCCCCCTTGCACTGTGTTGATAAATATTGCTCGTCGAACTCATCTGAACTGGGCTTTCTTGCATAGAACTGCCTGAACCTGAGCGTTTTCGGGTATCGCATTGCCCGATCGAGCACCATCGCGACCTTCTCAAGCTTGTCCTCGGGCGGACTCATAGCCACAGCCCCGCATGTCGTCCCGGTTGGAGCCGGGATGAGCCCTCAGGAAGCACTGCATGAAGTAGCGCATCCGGTTCACGGGCCCCAGCGGGTTCTGGCCGTCGGGAACGCCCTTGAGCAGCTTCGCGTTGTAGTGCTGGCTCTTCAGTGACAGATTGTTGACGGGAGCCGTGTGGCGCCCGGCTCCATGTCGTGGATGAGCGCGGAGCCGGGCGCCACACGGCTCCCGAACGTCGCCAAGGTCTTCGCCCTGCTTGTCTTGCCAAGGCCCTCCCGGATGAAGATTGAATTGCCTGGCTCATCGCAGCCGAGCGCGACACGGCCTCTACCCGAGACCATCATCTCTACACATAGCCCATCATTCGACAAGAACGCGCAGTTTGTCCTGCATAGGCGCATGGTGTCCCCCTCCGCCGCAAGAGGTGAGCAAAAGAGAGGCTCCCCTCGCCACTACCGGACAAAGGGACCTCTCTGGGGAAACACGCTATAAAACCTTCTTGCCGGGCGGTCGAGTACAGCACCGACGGCGTACCCGTGGAGACCTACCCAGAGCCCACGCCATTTCAAGTTTCTTGGTCTTCAACGCCACAATCCGATAATCATCCAGCCGTCGAAATGACCTCGTCACAGGCGGCAAGCATCTCCTCGTCATGAGTGACAACGATTACAATATGGTCTCTCTTAATTTCATGAAGCAATTTGATCAGCGCGCCTCGACTCTTCGCATCAAGTGCTGAGGTCGGTTCATCAAAAAGCATAACGTCCGGCGATTTCAACAGCTGTCTCACAATTGCAATCTTTTGCTTCTCGCCGCCGGACACCCCTCCTTTCCCGCCGTCAAGCATCGCCGTTGCCCCGTTCTCCACAGAAGCAACCATTTCGTCTAGCCCCAATATGACAAGCATCCGATTCAGCTTATCCATCTCGTAATCATCAGAAAGCAGCGTAAGATTATCGAGAATCGTCCCCTCAACGATAGGGGGTTCTTGCTCCGTAATGCTGACTCGACACCGCCGCAATGCATATCGATCGATGCAACGCTGTGACACCCCGTTGTAGCGAACGGCCCCTTCTGTGTCATCTGGATATAGCCCCAATATCACTGACAGCAGCGAGCTCTTCCCCGAACCATTCGGCCCCGAGATTCCATATAGCCGACCCCTGGAAAACGCGAGCCCCTCAATGCTTAACGCGACCCTTTCCGCCCCTGGATAACGTAGCTTGATGTTCTCTAGACGGATTTCCTCAATCGGACCAAGCGCCAATTTGCCATTCGCTTCCACCGGGACATCCCAAATTCTTTTCAGCCGCTCATAGCATACGCGATTAGTCTGGTAATCCCTTCCCCAGCCCAACAAATACTGTACCGCTGAGCTTAAGTTCGAATAATATCCAACAGCAGTCACGAGAAAACCAGGCAACAGTCTCCCGCCCATCACTTCAACCGCGCCCACAGCAAGAAGACATCCTTGAGCGGCGGAAGCGACCAACGCGTTGCCAAAGGTAAATCTAGACCCTACTTCCTGATTTGCTCTCATCGTTGGATAGAGCCCATTAAAAGCTTCGACCAGTACAGCGCGGGACCTATCGAACAAAGCATGTTTGCGGATGAAATCAACTTTCTCCAACTGATCTTGTAGACAGGAAAAAAACCTCGCGCTCTGCTCTTGTACGTCAAAACTTCTCTCAAACAGCCTTGCGCGTGAAACCGCATAAAAAGCGGCACTCGCTGCCGCAAGAACAAGGCAGACCACACTCAACTTGATATTCAGGCTACCGAGAACAAACAGGGCGGACAAAAGGGTGATAACGTTGCTTGAAACCCCCACAACCGAGTTGATTACGAAGATGACAAGGTCATTAGCGTCGTGATTGATTTGCTGGTTATAATACGACGCGTTGAAGCCCTCGAAGAATGCCTGGGGAAGGTGCTTCACGTGCTCAAGCGTATCCGCATTTAAGCCGAACCCCGCATGCGACTGAAGGTTGATGTACAGCATCTCTGAGCAATACACTAGTCCCGCTCGAACCGCTTGGACCGCAACCAAAATAAGGCAACAAACGAGAACGGCGGCAAGATCGGCGCTGGCCGGCATCGCCAATCGGTTTACCACTATGCCGGTAAGAAAGGGACCCGCAAGCGCAAGCAGCCCGACCAAAACTGTTACGACAAGATAGGCGTAGAATCGACCGCCCAGTATATATTTTCTACAGAGATTAAGCATCAGCCTCATTTTGCCCCGCACCCCGTTTTGCCGTATTCATCATCTGGGAGAGCAGCATTTTTTGCTCGGCATCATACCGGAAGGAAACGCAACGTTTCCCCTCACCGTTTAAGGCGTGGTTGGGGCACCCTCCCATGCACATGGGAAAAGCAAAGCACTCTTGGCATTCCGGGTCATCCGGCTCATATGCCATCCAGTTAATCATGTTCTTGCTCAACATTGGCGGCTCGAAAATAGTTCCGACCCTCCGCTCCTTCATTCCAATGTCATCCCAGCACTTATACAAATCTCCGACGGGATCAACCACGTACGAGTTGATTCCAACGGCGCAACATATCCCGAAATTCGTCCCACCAAAAGGTTGAACTTTGAAGCCCCGCGCAATTGCCCTTTTATAAAACTCAGTCTCCTCATACGAGAACTCTTTTACAGTAAAGCAGTGGCTGTCGTTCGCACATACCTGATTGATATCGTCAACAGGGGCTAAATAGAAGTGAACCTTATTCATCAGGCCATTTAGCTCGAGATAATCCAATAGCTCTTGAGCGGCCTCGATGTTGGTCTTGTCGACGTTGCTCCTTATCGAAATATCGATGATGTCGGCACACTCTTTGACGTTCTTGAGAATACGTTCGTATGTAGGGCTTCCGTCGTGAAGAATCCTTCTCGAATCGTGATCCGACTTCGATCCATCTATAGTCACTTGCGCGCTCGTCACACCACATGCCGCGAGCCTCCTTGCAACATCAGGCGTCAGCAGATAGCCATTTGTCACTATCGATGCGGAATATTCACACGTTGGCCCCACGACATCTTTCAGATCCGACGTAATCCGTTCGATCATCTTCATTCCGAGCAGAGGCTCGCCGCCGTACCATCCAACTGAGAGACTTGCGATACCAGGATAGTAATCTTTCACGAACTTGGAGAGCTGTGTCAAAACCTCCTCGCCCATCGTCGTGTACGCCTGTCCCTTTTCATAGCAGTAGGGACAGCAAAAGTTGCAAGCCATCGTTGGCGCAATGGTAAGGGACAGAGCAGTATTCGCAAAGCGCGCGGCGCGACTTTGCAACCTGATCTCCCCAAGCTCGTCCCTCTCCTCATTGACTAGGATGCCTCCCCTTATCAGCTCCGCGACAAGATCATCGGCATCCCGAACGTCCCCTTCTTGAATCCTTTTGAATTTCTGCGCGTATTCCGGATTTAACGACAGGATGCCGCCGGTTCGCGCATTCATGATAAGAAGACTTCCGTTATGTTCATGCACCACATTAAATTGCGACAGTTTCACTTCGCACCATCTCCATTTCCAACCAAATCCATATCGACCCTCAGACGCTGCGCATACGCCAGCGCACTACCTTCTTCGATAAAAACTGCACGAAAGCAGCAATAGACATGCGAGCGACACGATGACCGCATGGCCGCATGCAGCCATCAGGACCGTCCCGCCGGCAGCCCCGCACGCCCTCATCCAATAAGCCATGTGAACCGGGGGTAAAACGGTTGGGAAACTCATCGCGATAACAAGGCCCGCGAACGTTGCGACCAGCAAGGCTCCCGACACAAGAGATCTGATCCTGAACACCTCATATGCAACCGCAACCATCAGCGTATAAGCGGCGTCTATAACGATATTCGACAGGAGTGCCGAGGTCACATTACCAACCGTAAGGCTGTCTAGACCGCTTCCGGAGCACACGGCAAAGACCGCAGCGACACCGAGAGTAAACACGATGTAGGGGCACAGCGTATACACTTCGCAAGCCAATGTCTTTGCCGCAAACAGCTGCCAGCTGCGGAAGCCCCGAGCAATCGAAACTCCCCTTGCCGACACGCTCGTCGCATCACCGAATAGCGTCCCCGCCACAACAACAGAGACGATTGGGAAGAACACCGTATGCGCCATGGAGACGACACTTAGCCAGGAAGAGATACCCGTTGGCCCAACCCCTATCGAGAAAAGATAGCCCGGATCGGCGGAAAAGCCAAAGAACTGGCCCTCTCCCCCTGCGGAGACCCATGCGCCGGACCCGGCAAACACATAAATCCCCGCGATGCCCAAATACATCAGCGCTATTATCACGGCGAGTTTCATTCTCCTTGCGCGGAACAGTTCCGCCCTGACCGACATCCCAAGATTCATCGAACCGCCGTCCTTACAAATAGCGAGACGAGCGCAACTCCAACCGACACAAGCACAGTGCCGCCCGCATACAGCAAAACCTGAATTACACCAACATTCTGCATACTCAGGGAACACAGGTTCATCAGGTAATACACGGGCGAGAGCATGAGCAGCAAGCTGGGCTGACCGCTTCCGTATGTACTTGGGAACCACACCATCACAAATGTCGAAACCGCTATTGCAACGACGCTGCTCGCCACCACACTCCTCGTGAGCAAATACAGGGCGAAGGTAGCGGCGTACATCGAAATGAGCAGCAGCGCGATCATCAGCGCAATCGATACAAATTGGGCAAACCCTGAGCACGAGGCCCCAACGTCCCATTGGGCCATCTTGGTTAAATACAGCGCAGTCGTAGAAAGAAGATACACGGCACCGACCAGAGTGCAGTTCACCAACAGCTTCGTGATCACAATCGCCGCCTGCGACACCCCTCGCGATCTCGATACGGCGTAAGCCACGGATTCAAAGTCTCTCGACGTAGCGTAAACCGCGTAGAGAATCGTCACCGGAATCCAGACCACTGTAGACGCAAAAGACGTCCGGGCAACAGAGCCCAAAACGTCCCCTGCATCCACTAGGTTTCCAATAAAACCTATAGCCCCTCCAAGCGTATACGGGTCATCACCGGCGACCATGATCAGCACCTCAGACGAAGTCGCAGCCGCAACCACATACAGCACAGCCGCAAGCGCAATCATCAGAGCGGTCGCCGGGTGCCTGGCGAGCAACCATACCTCGCTCCGAAAAGCTGAGATGAACTCGCGTTTCATCACAGCTCGCTCTCTCGACCGATGAGCTCCGAATAAAACTCCTCAAGGCTCTTCCTATGAGAATACGCCTCCGCAACCCTCACACCTGCGGTCGAGAGCGCTTCGATTGCAATGCCCCGCCCTTCCTTTTTCTCCTCATAGCGCATAAGGACGCTGCCGTCCGGCAGAAAAGAATGTGAGGTCTCATCTCCGAGAACCGATCTCGTTCGCTCCAGATCGTCCACATGCAACACGAAACCACCGCGGCATGACTTTTCCAGCTGAGGTGCGGTCATCCTTCGAATGAGGCGACCATGACTTATGAAGAGGTAATCAGTTGCCAGCTTGTGCATCTCCTCAAGATTGTGGCTGGATACGAGAATCGTTTTACCTTGATCTTTGTTAAGATGCGTAAGGATTTTTCTTACTTCGACTATCCCCATCGGATCCAGGCCGTTTGTCGGCTCGTCCAGGATCAACAGCTCCGGATCGCCCAGCAACGCTATGGCCAGATCGAGACGCCTCCTCATTCCCATTGAGAAGTTCTTCACTTTCTTCCCGCCGGCCTCCCCCAAACCGACGGTTGATAACACACCGTCGATGGAACGATCGGTGGGAAGCCCCCACTCAATACAGCGAACGACCAAGTTGTCTCGCGCGGTCAGATTAGGATACGAAGCATTGAGGTCGGGCATATAACCCAGCCTTTCCCTGCAGCTCCGTATTTCACGTCTCCCGGTTTGCCCAAACATCGAGATCGTTCCTGACGATGGCTCCGAAAGCCCCGTGATCAATCGAATTAACGTGCTCTTGCCGGCACCATTCTCCCCAATGAGTGCACACAGCTCGCCTTCCATTAAAGAGAACGAGACTGATTTAACCGCTTCAAACCCGCCATATCTCTTGGATATGGCACGCAATTCAACTGGGACTTCCCGCATGGACGACATCCTCCCCGTCAATAAAAAGGGACGACATGGCAATTGTGCGGGGTTATAGGTAACGTCGGTTCGCCCCCCATATTGCAATGCCACATCGCCCCTCAGGCGCTGCTGGCCAAAATATCTTTGAACAGTCTGTGCACGCCGTACGGCGTGCACTATCCGCTAAAAGCGGATAGTGCACTCCTGTGAAGAACACTTGGTGCTGCAGCTGCCGTGCGCGTAAAAGAAGCAATTGCTGCACATGGGCTCAGCCCCGGCTGACGGCTCGGTAATCCATTCCATTTCATTCCCCTCCTTTCGCGGTAGAAAGCCAGTTCATCTCTGCCCCCTAGAAACGGAACGTGCAGGACTGATTGGGGCACCTCTTCGTGCATCCCCCGTGCGCGTAGAAGAAGCAGTTGCCGCACGCGGGTGCAACGCCTTCCTCCGGCTCGTTAATCCAATCCATCTCTCCCTCCTTTCCTTGCATACCGAATTGATAATGTTATTCTAATTCGATATGTATCATATTTCAATATAAGCTTATTTATATATTACACAAGGTAAGCACCCCCCTGCATCCAGCACAGGAAATGACTCTCTCGTTCCCCAGTGACGCGGCGAGAAATACAGGCCACTGCAGGACGTTGAATGAACAGCCCGTGAAAACCGTTGTTTTCACGGGCTGCACCTGCTCAATACTTTTTTATTCTCCAGCCTCAGTCGTCTCTAAGATCGACCACGTAAACATGATCTGACTCCAGGACCGGGTCATCACCCGTCGCGGTCGCCCTGCTCAGCGCGTTGCGGGCGCGCCGCGTCGCCAGTTCCTCAAGTTCTCTTTCGTTGACGCGCTTAATAAGATCGCCAGGCTGGCAATCAAGCTCTACGCAAATATCCAGCAATGTCTTTAACCTAATTGCCTTCACCTTGCCATTTCGTATTTTTGAGATACTTGCCGGTGTGTGCCCGGTCGCCCGAATGATATCCGTACTCGTCTTTCCGCGTCGAAGCAATAAGCTTTCAAGCTCAATAATCAGATAGTCCATGCCGCCCCTCACACCAAATCCTCGGTCTGGTCTTGAAGCAGAGCTCCGTAGCGCCATATCGCAGAAATCGAGAAGCAGCAAACGGCCCCCAGCACAGCACCAATATCTATGGGCAGGGCCAGGTTTTCAAACATCGAATAGGCGTTCCCCAGCAAGTCGAAGGGGCCAATCACTATCGAAAGAAACCCCGGAGAAAACAAGAGGTCACCTATTGCCGCTGCAACAAACAGCCACCCGATAATCGAGATTCTTCGAGCATGCGAAAGGGTAAAGGGCGATTCGCCATGAGCCATGTCCATGCTGATTCCCCGCAGGGTCCATGTGGCCCCTCCGGAAATCAGAAGATACATCAAAGGAACCACTACGGAAACCGTCTTTGATGGATCATATAGGTTTCCTTGAGCAGCCATAAGCCCAATGGAAATAACCACCACCACCGAACAGCAACACACCGCTATAAACAGCGCCGTAAACAGAATCCCAAGCCTTCTTCCGAGAGTCATCATCTTCTGGATGGACTTATCGATCTTCTGGGCGCTATTCACCACAGCTCCTCCTAAAGCAATCAGAGGTCTTCTTACTTACTGTTTTTCCTACATTGTAACGAACTCGATAAGAAGAGGGTCGCTTCACGCCGCGCAATCCCGAACTCCAAGCGTTTCTCATCAGCATTGCCCATCTTTCGAGTCGAAATTCAAATCCAGTTTCTTATCGCATGCTGAAATCAACCCGAACTGGATGTGACTGGAAAACAGCGCGCTGCGTCGGTCGCGCTTTCCCGAGCGACTCTGGCACAACAGACGATATGAGTTGAACATTGGGGCCTCTCCCCTTGCAGCTCTCTCGTGGGTCGGGCGACAATGGTCGTACCATCAACCGCGGCCGCGCGCTGCGGGCCCTCGGCCTCGGCTGCGTCGTCGGGGCGGTCCCGAAGATGCACCGGCCCGCGGCCGACCGCGGCCGCAAGAACGACCGCCGCGACGCCGAGTGGCTGGCACGCATGCTGGCGCGCCGCAACGTCGTCGAGGTGTGGGTCCCCGACGAGCGCCCTCGAGGACGCGCGCGACGACCTGCAACACGCCAAGCAGCGGATGTCGAAGTTCCTGCTGCGCCACGGCCTCGTCTTCGACGAGACGACGCCGGCCGGCAGGCGCAGGGGCGCCTGGACGGGGGCCTACTGGGACTGGACGGAGTCCCTCTCCTTCGACGAGCCCGACGACGCCGCGGCCTACGAGCACTACATGGACGGAAATGACCTGGTAGAGAACCCTCGCACCGTCTACGTCGCAGGGGACGTAGACGAACTCGTCGAGCACGAGCAGCCTCGCGGGCGACACGTCGTTCAACAGTTTCGACAGCGTTCCCTTGCGCTTCGCGTTGCCGAGCTCGAGAACCAGCTGCGCGGTCTGCCAGAACCTGACCGACATGTCCGCGGCGACCGCGCGCATCGTGAGGGCGACTGCCATGCGCGTCTTGCCGCGCCTGGACTTACCGAAGAAGACGAGGTCTTCGCGCGATTGTTTGTGTCAACGGCCAACTGAATGTGAACCCTTCTTGCATTGTTGCAACCTGGCTGGCAGCCGGTCTTTAATGACGACGACCATTGTCGCCCGACCCACAAAAGAGCCGCAAGGGGAGGAGCTCCCAATGTTCAACTCATATCGTCTATGGCGCACTACCATTCACCGAAAGTCGGCAACTTTTTCATTCTCTCTATACATGTTTAAACAACATGTTCTACAATAGGGACAATAGCAATGGAAACTCGGGACGAGCCGTCTATCCATCTACGGCGCAGCCCCTTATTCAAAAGGACGGTGAGTGCATCCATGGAGCGTGCAAGCGGCGTTCTGATGCCCGTTTCGTCATTGCCCGGACCTTACGGTATCGGCGGCTTTGGCTGGAACGCCTATGACTTTGTCGATTTCCTCGCCTCGTGCAAACAACATTACTGGCAGATTCTCCCCCTTACGACAACGAGCTATGGCGACTCGCCCTATCAGTCGTTCTCGGCCCGTGCGGGCAACCCCAATTTCATCGACTTTGCCGAGCTTATCGAGGCCGGCTATCTGGAGCAGTGCGATATCGACGGCGTGTACCTGGGCTCCGACCCCAGCAATGTCGACTATGGTGCCATCTTTGGTGGCCGTCGCCAGATTCTCGACCGCGCCGCCGAGCGCTTTGCCGCCGACAAGCCGGCCGACTTCGACGACTTTGTCCAAGCAAACGAAGACTGGCTCATCCCCTACTGCGAGTTCATGACCGTCAAGGAGGAGTGCGGTCTCAAGGCCTTTTGGGAGTGGCCCGCAGAGCTCCGTACCCGCGGCGAGGCTTCTGCCAAGGTCTGCGCCGCCCATCCCGCGCGCATGCTCTACCACCAGATGACGCAGTACTTCTTCAATCGTCAGTGGAGCCGCCTCAAGGCCTATGCCAACGAGCGCGATATCCTCATCATCGGCGACCTGCCCATCTATGTCTCGCGCGACTCCGTCGAGATGTGGGCCACGCCCGAGCTCTTTAAGATCGACGCCGCCGGTAATCCTGTGAGTGTCGCCGGCACGCCGCCCGACCAGTTCTCGGCCACCGGCCAGTACTGGGGCAATCCCATCTACGACTGGGACGCCATGGAAGCCGACGGTTTCTCCTGGTGGGAGGGCCGTATCCGCGCCGCCCTCGACATGTACGATGTCATCCGCCTGGATCACTTCCGCGGCTTCGAGGCCTATTGGGAGGTGCCGTTCTCCTCACCCGATTCGTCCTACGGTTCGTGGACGCAGGGTCCCGGCCTCAAGTTCTTCAAGACGCTCGAGGAAAAGCTCGGCACGCTGCCCATCATCGCCGAGGACCTGGGCTTCCTCACCCCCGGCGTCATCGACATGCGCGACAACTCGGGCTTCCCCGGCATGAAGATCCTGCAGTTTGCCTTTGAGGGCACCAACTCGTACTACCTGCCGCATAACTACATCGCCAACACCGTCGCCTATGTGGGCACCCACGATAACGAGACGGCGCGCGGTTGGTTTGAGGGAACGGCCACCCCGCGTCAGCGCGAGCAGGCAGCCCTGTACACCCATCAGCAGGCCGGCGAACCCATGGCAGATGCACTCAATCGCACCATCGCCGCCAGCGTGAGCGACACGTGCATCTACACCATGCAGGACCTGCTCAACTTGGGCAACGAGGCGCGCATCAACACCCCTGCCACGTTGGGCGGCAACTGGACCTGGCGCATGCTCGACGGCGCCATCACCCGCGAGCTCGAGCACAAACTCACCGACTGGACCGAGACCTACTTCCGCATCCCGTCGGAAGCCGAAATCGAGCTTCCTCAATAGGAGCTACCGCGCCCGACCCCTCCCCACCGTGCGGACGCGCTTGCTTTTTCCCGCGCGAGGCCACCCCAATCCCCTCGCGCGGGCTTCTTATGAATTGCAGACATGAAACAACCCATCACAGGAGAAAACATGCCCCAAATTAACCTCATGGAACTCGCCGAGCAGTCTTTTGGCACCTCGCTCGAGCAGCTCGACGACCGTCGCATTTACAAGCTGCTGGTCAAACTCGTGCAGGAGCGCTCCGCCGCCTGCCCGCTCAACAACGGCAAGAAAAAGCTCTATTACATTTCCGCCGAATTTTTGATCGGCAAGCTGCTCATCAACAACATGATCGACCTCGGCATCTACGATGAGGTTAAGGACCAGCTCACCGCCGCAGGCCACGACCTCAACAAGATCGAGGAGTTCGAGGTCGAGCCGTCGCTCGGCAACGGCGGCCTGGGCCGCCTGGCCGCATGCTTCCTGGATTCCATCGCCACGCTGGGCTTGACCGGCGATGGCGTGGGCCTCAACTATCACTACGGCCTGTTCCGTCAGCGCTTTGTCGACAACCAGCAGAAGGCCGTCCCCGACGAGTGGCTCGGTGAGCAGGACATCCTAGTCGACGACGGCCGCTCCTACACCGTCGAGTTCGGCGATTTTGCCGTTACCTCCAAGCTCGTCAACATCGACGTGCCCGGTTACGGCCAGCCCACCAAGAACCGTCTGCGCCTGTTCGACCTGGCGAGCGTCGACGACGGCCTGGTCCCCGGCAGCTCCATCGACTTCGACAAGACCGAGATCGCCAAGAACCTCACCTTGTTCCTCTACCCCGACGATTCCGACGAGCAGGGCCGCCTGCTTCGCATCTATCAGGAGTACTTCATGGTGAGCAACGCCGCCCAGCTCCTGATCGACGAGGCCGTCGAGCGCGGCAGCAACCTGCACGATCTGGCCGACTACGCCGTGGTCCAAATTAACGACACGCACCCCACCATGGTCATCCCCGAGCTCATTCGCTTGCTCACCACCGAGCATGGCATCGAGTTTGACGAGGCCGTGACCATCGTACGCTCCATGGTCGCCTACACTAACCACACGATCCTTGCCGAGGCGCTCGAGAAGTGGCCGCTCGCCAGCCTGCAGAAGGTCTCCCCTGCCATCGCCGACATTATCGTCAAGCTCGATGAGATCGCGAAAGCCGAGCACGATGACCCGCGCGTCGCCATCATCGACGAGCACGACACCGTCCACATGGCCCACATGGACATCCACTTTGGCTTCTCCATCAACGGCGTAGCCGCCCTCCACACCAAGATCCTGGAGGACACCGAGCTTCATCCGTTCTACGAGATCTATCCCGAGAAGTTCTCCAACAAGACCAACGGCATCACCTTCCGCCGCTGGATCCATGGAGCCAACCCCGCGCTCGCCAGCCTGCTCGACGATATAATCGGCACCGACTGGCGCAGCACCGGCGATCTGAACAAACTCGCCAAGTTCGCCGACGACAAGGACGTTCTTGAGCGCCTGGCCGCCACCAAGGTCGAGGCCAAGGCCATCATGCGCCAGTTCATGGCGCTCGAGCAGGGCGTGACCATTCCCTCCAACGCCATCATCGACGTCCAGGTCAAGCGCATCCACGAGTACAAGCGTCAGCAGATGCTCGCGCTCTACATCATCTGGAAGTACTTCGATATCAAGAACGGCAACAGGCCTAAGCACCCTGTCACCATCATCTTTGGCGGCAAGGCGGCGCCTGCCTACACTATCGCGCAGGACATCATCCATCTGATCCTGACGCTGTCGCAGTGGATTGCAAACGACCCCGACGTGGCTCCCTACCTGCAGGTTGTCATGATCGAGAACTACAACGTCACCGCCGCCGAGCGCGTGATCCCCGCCGCTGACATCTCCGAGCAGATCAGCCTGGCCTCCAAGGAGGCGAGCGGCACCTCCAACATGAAGTTCATGCTCAACGGCGCCCTAACCCTGTGCACGCTCGACGGTGCCAACGTGGAGATTGCCGAGCTCGTGGGCGACGAGAACATCTATACCTTTGGTGCCTCGTCCAAACAGGTCGAGCAGCTCTACGCCGACGGCACCTACAACGCCGGTGCGCTCTACCGCAAGCCCGGCATTAAACTGCTGGTGGACTTCATCACCAACCCGGCCTTTATGGCAACCGGCAACGCCGAGCGCCTGCAGCGCCTGCACGACGACATTAAGGGCAAGGACTGGTTTATGGCCCTGCTCGACATTGAGGAGTACATCCAGACCAAGGAGCGCGTGCTGGCCGACTACGAGGACCAGGACGCCTGGATGCGCAAGGCGCTCATCAATATCGCCAACGCCGGCACCTTCTCGTCCGACCGTACGATCTCCCAGTACAACGACGAGATCTGGCACCTGAGCTAATTCGGTTTCATCGCCCATCCTCTTGAAAACGGAGCCACGGCAACGCGGCTCCGTTTTTTGTGCCCGCACGTTACCCTGTGATCCGACTCGGCCAAACAATCTCGATCCATAACAACTACTCAACCAAAACGGTCCCAGCTGTTACAGATTGAGACATACCGGCCCCTCCCCTTGGGTTTATCTCAATCTGTAACATCTAGCAGGTGAAATTCGCCTTTGGTGTTACAGATTTAGATGAAATGGTTAGCTCAGCGGAACCGCCTCGATCTGTAACATCTAACGTCCGAAATCGGCCCTATCCGTTACAGATCGAGACAAACGACCGGTCAGACAGTCCCAACACAAAGAAAGGCTCCCCTCTCGCCCAGTGGACGGGAGGGGAGCCTTATATGTGACCGCGGCAAAAGGATGGCAAAGCCGCAGTCGCCCAAAGGGAGGGCCTGGATGCACCGGGCCTAGATAAGGTTCTTGCCAGACACCTTATCGAAGAGATGAGTCGCGTTCTTCTCGAACTTGAACCAGATGGGGTCGCCAGCCTTGAGCGCGCCCTTGGCCTCGAGGTCGACGACGGGGATAATCAGGACAAACTGGCCGTCGGGAGCGGTCACGTGGACATGCTCGGTCGAGCCCATGAGCTCGGTCACCTCGACGGTGCCCTGGAGCGCACCCTCCTCGTCCTTGTCGGCAAGCAGAATCTGCTCGGGGCGCACGCCGGCCGTAATCTCCTTCACGTCGCCGCCGTCCCAGTTGAGGGCAAGCTGAGCGCAAGTCTCCGGGGCGAGCGCCACGTTCATATCCTCGGTCTTGACAGTAAAGCCGTTGCCCGAGCGCACCAGCTGGGCATCGAAGAAGTTCATCTGCGGCACGCCGATGAAGCCGGCGACGAAGATGTTCGCGGGATGGTTGAAGACCTCCTGCGGCGTGGCGATCTGCTGGACGACGCCGTCCTTCATGACCACGATGCGGTCGCCGAGGGTCATAGCCTCGGTCTGGTCGTGGGTAACGTAGATGAAGGTGCCCTTGATCTCGTGACGCAGCTTAATGAGCTCGGCGCGCATCTGGTTACGAAGCTTGGCATCCAGGTTGGACAGCGGCTCGTCCATCAGGAAGACCTTGGGGTCACGCACGATGGCGCGGCCGATGGCGACGCGCTGGCGCTGGCCGCCAGAGAGCGCCTTGGGCTTACGGTCGAGGTACTCGGTAATACCCAGGATCTCAGCAGCGGAGCGAACCTTACGGTCGATCTCGTCCTTGGGGACCTTCTTGAGCTCAAGCGTAAACGCCATGTTCTCGTACACCGTCATATTGGGGTACAGAGCGTAGCTCTGGAACACCATGGCGATGTCGCGGTCCTTGGGCGCCACGTCGTTGACGCGCTTGCCGTCGATGAGCACGTCGCCGGAGGTGATGTCCTCTAGGCCGGCGACCATGCGCATCGTCGTGGACTTACCGCAGCCAGAGGGGCCAACGAGGACGATGAACTCCTGGTCGTGAACGGTGAGGTTGAAGTCCTCTACAGCGAGCACACCGTCCTCGGTAACCTTGAGGTTGTGCTTCTTCTCCTCGGTCTTCTTCTTTTTGCCAAAGAAGCCCTTCTTTTTTGACTCGTTGTTGGGATACACCTTCTGAACATGTTTGAGAACGATCTCGGCCATGTCTCTACCTTTCGATACGCGGCGCCGCGCTGAGGGGCGCCGCCAAAACTTGCAAAACAGTTACGGCATCAGCCCTTGACGGCACCTGCCACCACACCGTCGATGATGTACTTCTGGCAGAAGATGTACATGATGACGATGGGGACAACGACCATCATGATGCAGGCCATCATGGGGCCGAGCTCGACGTGGCCATAGCCGCCGCGGAAGTACTGGATCAAAATAGGAATGGTCTTGTACTTGGTGGAGTCGAGCGTAAGGTAGGGCAGCAGGTAGTCGTTCCAGACCCACATGGTCTCGAGGATGCCGACCGAAAGATAGGTGGGCTTCATGATGGGGAGAACGATCTTAAAGAACACCTGGACCGGGTTGCAGCCGTCAATCATGGCCGCTTCCTCAATCTCGAGCGGGATGTTCTTGACGAAGCCGGCGAACATAAAGACCGCGAGGCCCGCGCCAAAACCAAGGTAGATGAAGCAGATGTTAAACGGCGTGTTAAAGCCGATGCGGTCCGCGAGGTTGGACAGCGTGAACATGAGCATCTGGAACGGTACGACCATCGAGAAGACGAACAGGTAATAGAAGAAGTTCGAGATCTTGCTGTTGACGCGCACCACGTACCAAGCGCACATGGAGCAGCACACCAGAATCAGCACGACCGACGTGACCGTGATGATAAGCGAGTACATAAACGCCGAGGCAAAGCCCTGCTCGTTCAGAGCGTGCACGTAGTTTGCGAGGCCGTTGAACGTCTCGGGCGTGAGCAGATCGAACGCCGTGGTGGTGCTGATTGCGGTCGCTTTCTTAAAGGAATTGAGCGCAATCATGAACACGGGGTAAATCCATGCGAGCGACAGGATCGTAAAGAAGATCGAGAGCGCGCGGTTGATAGCCTTATCGCGTTTCATTACTGCTGCACCTCCTTGGACCTCGTGGCCTTAAGCTGGATCATAGAAATAGCGACAACCAGGATGCAGAAGATAACTGCCTTGGCCTGACCGATGCCCTGCCATGCGATGCCAGCACGCGAATAGAACGTGTTGTAGATGTTCAGGGCGAGCATTTCGGTGGAGTGCGCCGGGGCGCCACCGGTAAGGGCGAGGTTCTGGTCGAACAGCTTAAAGCCGTTGGTGATGGACAGGAACAGGCAGATGGTGATGGTCGGCATCAGGTTGGGGATCTTAACCTTCCAAAACGTCTGCCATGCCGTAGCGCCATCGACCTTGGCGGCCTCGATGTAGTCAGACGGAATGGACTGCAGACCGGCGATGTAGATGATCATCATGTAGCCGACCTGTTGCCACAGGGTCAGGATGATAAGGCCCCAGAAGCCAGCGGCGGAGTTGAGGGCGATAAGCTGGGCACCCACGTTGGAGAGCAGGCAGTTGATCAGAATCTGCCAAATGTAACCCAGTACAATGCCGCCAATCAGGTTAGGCATAAAGAAAATCGTACGGAAGATGTTGGTGCCCTTGAGCGCCTTGCGAGTGAGCGCCTGCGCAATGGCCAGCGCGATCACGTTGATGAGCACCGTCGACAGGAAGGCAAACGCCACGGTAAAGAAGAACGACGTGGAGAACTGCGGATCGGACAGCGCGCGCACGTAGTTCTCGATACCGACAAAGTGCGCGTTATTGATGGTAATAAACTGGCAGAACGAGAGATAGAAACCCTGGATAAAGGGAATCACGAACCCGATCATAAACGCCAGGCACGTGGGCAGCATAAAGAGCGGCCACCAGCGTTTGAGTGCTTTGCCCATAGAAGGGTCCTTTCAATATGCAGGGGGCGGGCAAACCTACGTCTGCCCGCCCCCTGTCGCTAATCAGATAGCTTGGGCAGCAACTGCTTACTCGGAAGCAGCCTTCTCGGTCTTCCAGCCATCGACGAAGGCGTTCTTGACGCCGTCCCACTTGGTGTTGTCGGCAGCATAAGCGATGAGAGCCTGCTTGAGGTTCTTCTTCCACTCCTCGGAGGGGATGTAAACGAAGTCCCAAGCGACGGTCTTCTTGCCGTCCTTGGCCATAGCAACGGCCTGCTGCGAGAAGACGTTGGTGGTCTCCTTAGCGCTCTTGAACGGGGCGGTCAGACCCATCTTGTCAGCGATGATGCTGGTGGCGGTGTCAGAAGTGACGCACCAATACATGAAGTCCTCGGTGGCCTTCTGGGCATCCTCGGAAGCCTGGGAGCTGACGCACCAGTAGTTCTCGCCGCCGGAGCACAGGCCCTGGTTCTCCTCGCCATCGACGCCGATGTAGATCGGCAGCATGCCGAGCTGGTCGTCGGTCATACCGGCCTTGGTGAGGTCGGCGTAGGCCCAAGAGCCGTTCTGGTAGAAGACGGCCTTGCCGGTTGCGAACTCGTTGGTGGCGTCGTCACCGGTCTTGGAGGCGAGCTGCGAAGGATCGCAGGTGGAGTCGGTGATATACAGGTCGAAGATCTGCTTAAAGTTGTCGAGATACTCGCCCTTGATCTCGTCGTCCTCCTGATTGTGCTCCTTCTCGAACTCGTAGTAGAGCGGGAGGTTGGCGAGGTGCGTGGTGTAGCGCCAGCTGGAGGAGTCATCCATACCGGCGGAAGTGAAGGCACCGTCAACGCCGAGCTCGTCCTTGCGGGCCTGGATGTCATCGGCGCAAGCCTTCAGCTTGTCGAAGGAGTTGATGTCCTCGGCCTTGTAGCCGGCCTTCTCGAGGAGCTCCTTGTTGTAAATGATGCCGTAGCTCTCCTGAACCCAGTCGATACCCAGATCCTTGCCGTCGGACTGCAGCGCCAGGGAGTCGTCGATGAGCTCGCCGCGGAGCTTGGTGTCGGAAAGATCGGCGCAGTAGTCCTTCCAGTTCTTAAGGCCGGTGGGGCCGTTGACCTGGAACAGCGTCGGAGCGGAGCTCTTGGACATCTCGGACTTGAGCTTCTCCTCGTAGGTGTTGGAGGCGGCGGTCACGATCTTGACCTCGACGCCCTTCTCCTTCTTGTACGCCTTGGCGATCTCCTTCCACTCCTTGTCGACCTCGGGCTTGAACTGGAGGAAGTAGACCTCGGCAGCGTCACCAGAAGCAGAGGAGCCGGAGCCGGCAGAACCACCGCAGCCCACGAGACCCAGACCAAGAACCGCAGCCGCGGAACCAGCAAAGCCCAGGAACTGCCTTCTGCTCATTTCGTTCTTCATTACAATCCACCCTTTCACACCGTGGCGGCACCCTTTGCCGCCGCCTTCGGAGATTGGCTCGGGGACTTTGCCCCTTTTGCTGATTTGTACAATACGCTATTTGGCTAGTTGTTTGAACAAGTATTACTAGAGCGGTAGAAAAACTTCGGTGAACGGTAATTTCGACTTGATACTTGACAAGTTTTGTATAAACAATTATTTGTTATCGAATGCAGAGAAAACGCCCGATCAAGCCGATGCATCGTCGGTTTGACCGGGCGTTTTCGCTTTGAGGGCATGAGTCTCGTCAGGCTGCGAGCTAGCCGGCTATCGCTTGGAATTGACGCGGTAATGGAAGATCTCGGGGTGTGTGCGGGCATGCGTGACCTCGAACAAGATGCCGTCCGAGGTGTACGACTGGCTCTCCATAACGGCGACGCAGTTGTACTTGCCAAGGTCCAGATAGCTGCAGTCCTCATCGTTGGCGAGCTCGACACTCACCGTACGACGGCTCGCCATCACTTTGACGCCGCGCTTGTGCTCCAGATAGCCGTAGATAGAATCCGCCGCGATCTCGGGGGTCAGGCCCTTGGCGACCGACGCCAAAAAGTAGCCATGGTCCACTTGGCGCGCGCTGCCGTTGAGGCTTCGGACACGCACTACGCGAATCAGCTCCTCGCCCACCTTAAAGCCCAGGCGGCGAGAGAGTTGCTCAGTGCAAATCAAATGTTCAAAAGACTTGACCTCGGTCGATGCGACGGCATTGTTGCGTTTTGCGAACTCGCCAAACGACTCAACCTCTTCGAGTGCGCCCAGCATGTCGGTTTCGCCCTTAAGCCAAATAACGCGCACGCCCTTACCGTGTATAGGCTGCACAAACATCTGGTCGGCCAGCATGCTCAAGGCGCGTCGAACGGTATTGCGCGTGCAGCCAAACTCCGCGGTCAGCTCGGCTTCGGTTGGCAGCATCTCCTGAAACGCATAGGTCCCGTTAATGATGCGCGAACGGATCTCGCGGTAGATTCCTTCGTAAATCGCTTTTGGCATGATTTCACCTCTAATGAATATGTATGGCTAGGCACGATAGCATTTCTTAAAGTTGTTTAAACCGATTATCGGTAAAGCACGGATTATTTACCGTCGACGGTTCCCCCGAAACCCAAATCGGACCGAATCAAAACCGTCAATGCGGCAAGCAGCCAGTCCTCTACAATGAGTTCATTGTTTAAACGTTCTTGCTCGCACAGCATGTTGCATCCGGAAGGCATATTATGCTGCAGAAAATCCAACGTTTTGGCGGAGCCATGTTCGCGCCCGCCATGCTGTTTTCTATATCAGGCCTCATGGTCGGCATCTCCGCCCTCGCCACGACCGTAGACATCGTCGGCGATCTCGCCGTATACGGAACCCCTTGGTACGTTTTCTGGACCATCATCCAGCGCGGCTCGTGGACGGTCTTTAAACGTCTCCCGCTCCTTTTTGCCGTAGCGTTGCCTATCGGTCTTGCCCAAAAGCAACCGGCACGCTGCTGCCTCGAGGCGCTCGTAGCCTATTTTGCCTACTGTTTCTTTTTGAGCGAGATCATTAAGCTGAGCGGCGACAACCTTGGGCTTAAGTACCCGTCGTCTTTAACCCCCGCCAGCGGCATCACCGTCATCGACGGCATCAAGACGCTCGACACCGGCATTATCGGCCCGCTGGCGGTGTCGGCAACCGTCGTCGCCATCCATGACCGCTTCTACGATGCCAAGGTTCCCGATTGGCTCGGCACCTTCTCGGGTTCCTCGCTGGTCTACCTCATCAGCTTTTTTGCCGTGTTTGCCCTTGCCGCCATCTCGGCCGCCATCGTGCCCTTCGCATACGCTGTGACCGAAACGCTGCGCCACGCACTTGCGGGCGTCGGCCCCTTCGGCGTGGGCATCTTTGTGTTTTTGGAGCGAGCGCTCGAGCCCATGGGGCTGCACCATCTGCTCTATATGCCCATCTATTACGACAATCTGGTCATTCACGACGGTATTTACGCCACGTGGACCAACCTGCTCCCCATTCTCTCCCATAGCACGCGCCCTTTAAATGAACTTGCGCCCTGGGCAGGTTTTACCGCCACCGGCTGGGGCAAGCTCTTTGGCCTTCCCGCCATCGCGGCAGCATTCTATTTCACCGCCAAACCCGAACGCCGCGCCGGCCTTAAGGTCATCCTTTTGCCCGCCATCGTCGCCTCGGTGGTCTGCGGCGTCACCGAGCCGCTCGAGTTTCTCTTTATGTTCACCTATCCCGGACTCTTTTTGCTCTACGCCGTCCTGTCCTCCTGCCTTGCCATGACCATGAACTTCTTTGGCATCGTCGGCATCTTCTCGGGCGGTCTCATGGAAATGACGGCCTTCAACTTCATCCCACTCATGCGAATGCATGCCGGCTCCTACCTTTTGGCGCTCGGTATCGGTCTTGCCTTTAGCCTCATCTTTTTTGTTAGTTTTCGAGCACTCATCTTGGTCTATGACCTTAAGACGCCGGGCCGCGAGGATCATGTCTCCAATCGCGCGGCAATCGATCGTTTAACGGGAAGCGGCTTTGCCAAAGAGCAATCTCCCAATGGCGAGGTCAGTATTCAATCCGATCAAGATCACGTCCTCGCCGAGCGGGTAATTCAGCTTTTAGGTGGCGTTGGCAATATCGTGGGCGCAACCAACTGCGCCACGCGCCTGCGCGTCGAGGTCGCAGACCCTTCCATCGTTGCAGATAATGCGTCGTTTGTCGCGGTGGGCGCCAAGGGCCTCATCATTACGGGCAAGACCGCCCAGGTGATTATTGGCATCTCCGTTCCCCGCGTCAAAGAGCATTTTGACCAGATCATGGGCCTCGAGCCGGGATTTGTGTCCACCACCTCGGCCTCCCCTGCCGTCAGCGCAGCCCATAAGCGCGGCGATATCTGCTTCTTCGATATCGACGGAACACTCGCCTGGCAAGACCCTCGAGTGGCACAAGAGCTTCCCGAGAGCGAGCGAGACCTCTCCCCCTATCCCAATGAAGCGGTCTCGCAAGCCATCCGTGATTTTGTCGCCAAGGGCAATATGGCGTTTATCTGCACAGGGCGCACGCTGAGCTGCATCCATCCAAAGCTGCTCGAGCTGCCCTGGACCGGCATCGTCTGCCTCGCGGGTGGCTATGTCGAACTTGAGGGACACGTGATTCGCGATTTGGCGATGACGCCCGGCATGCTGCAGCGCCTTGCTCCCATTCTTGAGCAATCGGACGAAGTGATTCGTTTTGAGGGACTCAATGGCGTCGTTCGCATGAGTGCCGATGCGCCCGACGCTCCGGGATACGCCCGCACCGTGGGCGATGCAATTACGCAGCTGCAACATTACAGCGCCTACAAGATCTTAATGTCCACGTCGCTTGCCAACCGCATCGCTCAGGATCAAGCGTTTGAGCCGCTGCTCTGCTTTAACGAGCTCGAGCTCGAAGTGACCGAGATTTCGCCTCGCGAATGCACCAAGCGCGAGGGTATCCAGTCCGTACTCGACGCCCTCGATCCCCACCACGGAACCGTATACGGCATCGGCGACGCCAGCAATGACGTCTCGCTGATGAACGCCGTCGATGTCGGTATCGCCATGGGCAATGCGCCGGACTTCCTCAAGGAAAAGGCCGACTATGTCACCGACAGCATCGACCACGACGGCGTCGTCACCGCGCTCGAACACTTTGGGCTTATCTAGCCAAGCCCCTACCGCACTTGCGGCCGCATGGACCAATCGTCTTCAACCGCCGCGCTCGACGCCCTAATGTGGCAATATGTTGTCTGCATAATGCAACGATGCAACCTATCAAAGAATGCGAGAACCCGTGTCCAGTCCGTTTACCAGCTTTTTAGCCCAGCACTTTGACCAGATTAACGACTATCTGGCCACGTTCTTTGACGGACAGGCGACTTCCGCCGATATCGAGCGCTACCTGTATACCCCGCTCTCGGCATTTACGGCAAACGCTGGCAAGCGCCACCGCCCGCTCATCTGCATGCTCGCCGCCACTGCGGTAGGCGGCAGCTTTGAGAGCGCCCGCAGCGCAGCGGCGGCCATCGAGCACTTTCAGTCGGGCGCACTCATCCACGACGACATCGCCGACAACGGGCAGATTCGTCGCGGCAAGCCCTGCATGCACCTTACCGAGGGCACCGGTCTTGCCATCAACTGCGGTGACCTGGCGCTCACCATGGTCACCAAGACGGTTCTCGACGACCCCACACTCAACGCAGACGTGAAGCTGCGTGTGCTCCACGAGCTTACCGAGATGATCGTCCGCACCATCGAGGGTCAAGCGCTTGACCTGGGTTGGGTCCGTGACGAGCGCTTTGATATCTCGGTTGATGACTACCTGGACATGGCGACGCACAAGACCGCGTATTACAGCGGAGCCACGCCGCTTGCCGCCGGAGCCATTATCGGCGGCGGCAGCGAAGAGCAGGTCGAGGCGCTACGCGCCTTTGGCCTGCACACCGGCCTTGCCTTTCAGATTCAGGACGACCTGCTCAACTTGGTCGGCACCAAAGAGGCCGCCAACAAGGACTTCCGCACCGACATCACCGAGGGCAAACGCACGCTCGTTGCCGTGCACGCCCTGTCTGATGAGCGCCATCACGACGAGGTCGAGGCAATCCTTTCCTCGGGCACCGAGGACCCCGCGCAGCTCGCGCGCGCCGTGGAGATCTTCCAGCAGACCGGCTCCATCGAATATGCTCACGCCTACGCGCTGGACCTGACCGCAAAAGCCAAGGCTGCCATCGAGAACGTTGAGCTTGACCCGCACGCACGCGAACTGTTCCTCTCCATGGCAGATTTCTTTGTGGAGCGCCTCAACTAGCGGGGGTCACAAAACCTGTGGGCAGCGCGTTTGGGTACAAGTTGCTACACTGTTGAGTGCATGTTTATGCATTGTCTCGCGTTGTCTATCCGACACGCGCTCAAAATAGTACGAATCGTACGCCGAAAGGGGTTCGTTCATGGAACCTATTACCACGGGCATGCAGGGAGCAGCCGTCGAGGATGTTCAGTCCCGCCTTCTGCAGCTCGGTTACACCATCGATGCCGACGAGGTCGCCGACAAGCGCTTTGGCACCACCACCGAGCAGGCCGTTGGCACGTTTAGGCTCGATAGCGGCCTTGCGGCCGGTTATGCTGTCGATATCCCCTGCTGGAGCGCCCTTGTAGACGCTTCATACAAGTTGGGCGACCGCACGCTCTACCTTCGCATGCCCAATTTTCACGGCGCCGACGTCAAGGCCCTGCAGCGCGCTCTCAACGTTTTGGGCTTTGCCTGTGGCGAAGACGACGGCTACTTTGGTCCGCATACCGAGGCCGCCCTGCAGCAGTTCCAGGAAAATGTCGGCCTGTTTGCCGACGGCATGGCCTTCCAGGACACCTACGCCTACATCAACCGCCTGCACCATGTGTGGGAGGGCAAGCCCTCGGTCACCGAAGCCGAGTCCCGCATCGGTTTTGCTCGCGCCGCCAACGTGCTCGAGCGCTTCCAGATCGCCGTTATCGGTGAGGACCCCATCGCACGCAGCGTTGCTTCGCGCATGTGGAACATCGCCACGGCAACGACCGACAACAGCGGCATGATGCTCTGCGACTCCGAGGTCCCAACCGACGTTGACCTGGTGCTCGAGATCGCAAGCGACGAGCTGCCCGCCGACGCCGCGCCACGCGCCACGATTGCCCTCGCCGAGTGCCACAACCTGGCCCAGCGCATCCGCACCGCCAATGTCGCCGCGCAGCAGAAGCCGGCTCGCATTCGCATTGAGCTCACGGGCATGACGCGCTACAACGGCACCTTCACGGCCAGCGACGCGCAGACGCTCGCCGTACGCCTACTCGACGGCGTTTGCGATGCCCTCGCAGATTAGGTAAACTAGACGAGTTGCTTTTGGGCAACACCACACATTGGGACGTAGTTCAACGGTAGAACTCCGGTTTTTGGTGCCGGCTGTTGGGGGTTCGAATCCCTCCGTCCCAGCCATTAAAACTGAGCGCCCTAAGCCCATAACGGCCCAGGGCGCTTTCTTGTGGGCAAGCGGAGGAATTCGAGCCCGCAAGGGTGCGGAGCTGAGGAAACGCGAAGCGTTTTCCAGCGCAGCACGCAAGGAGCGAAGCGACGCAGCGGGGCGCGGCCGCCGAAAAGGCGGACGCGGAATCCCACCGTCCCACATCAGCCCAGTTCCGAAAAGCGAGCCGCCATCTACAAAGTGCCGTGTGGCCCCGGCCGGCCGGGCATTAAGTTTGTCGCGAGTTCCGCACGCAAAGAAGGCCACTTAATGTGGCCTTCGTCTTGCGCAGGACTGTAGAGCAGCAAACTTAATGCCCGGCCCGCCGGGGCCACACGTCCCTAATTGTTCAGCATGCGGTCGAAGCTTCCCGAGTCGCCATCCCGATAGTCAGCGGTCATCAGAATCTCCTGCGGAATGCGCCCGCCTTCACGTAGCACGTTGCGGAACTGCACACGCGTGACCATGGGCAGATCCTTGATCGTCGCCGCCAAGTTCTGCGGCACGCCCTGGTTGGCAGCCGCGGGCTCGCACTCTCCGCCGGCCTTCACGCGACGCTTGTGCTCGGCGAGCATGGCGCGGTACATGCCAGCATGCAGGCGAATCTCAACCACATTGGCATTGCGAGCCTGCTCGACGATGCGCGCGCCCTCGCGGTCGATATCGCCCACGTAGTAGACGTAGTTAAAGCGATAGCCAATCTCGGCCAGATAATCGTCCAGGGCATGCGAGACGCTCGCCTTGCATCCGCCGCCAAAAATCACGCCGCCCACCTTGATGCCAAAGAGCTTGGCGTGCTTGCGGCCACGCAGCAGCTTGACGATCTCGTCGTAGGTGTCCAGGTTTTCGACCATAATGAACGGCTTGTCGGCGCCCAGCGTAAAGAAGCCCGTAAAGTGCACGGGGCGATTGGGGGCGACCTTGATCGCCTGCATGCTGATGCCCTTTTCGGTCATGCGCCTTATCAGGCGCTCACCGTGCTTGCCGTCAAAAGCCTTCTCGTCGTTAAAGATCTGGTAGGCACGCTGGCGGCGCGAGGCAACCGGCGTATCGGCACCTCGGTTCTGCTCGATCCAAGCCTGGATGATTGCGATTTCCTCGGCAATCTTGCGGTTGGACATCTCGTTGTGCTGAGTGCGCTGCGGAGCCTTTTTGCCGTCCTTGCCCTCGACCTTTACGATCTGTGTCTGCTGCTCCTTGATCTTAGAGAGCGCCGTAGGCGTAGGGACAACCTTGAGCAGCTGCCTGCCTAAAACGCGGGCAAGGGCGAACGCCGATACCTCACCGCGAACGGCCGACTTGGGCTGCTGGGCAGCAGTACCTGCTGCGGAAGACTCCGGCTTCTTCTGAGACTTGCGTTTAGAATCGCCTTGGGAATTGCGCTCGCGCTTCGGCATAGACGTCTGCTTCTGCGGACGATCGGACTTGCTCTCCTTCGCCGGCTGGCGCTTAGGCTGCCCCGAAGAAACCTCGGCCTTCGCATCCTCGTCCTGCGGCGTGGTCCTCTCGGCTGCAGTCTCGGCATGGGAACTGCGGCCCCCACGATGGCGACGGCGGCGAGGCTTGCTCGACGCGCCCCGCTCCGTCTGCTCATCAGTAGGCTGCTGGCCCTTGGCCTCGGCATCAGCCTCAAGCTGCGGCTCAACAGGCTTTTGCTCGCGAGCCGCCGGCTCAACGGCCTTCTCGTCCTGGGTGGTCGAAACCGACTCGCCCTTCTCCTGACGCTTTGCGGGGTACGCGCGACCTGCAAAGCCGCGACCGGGACGACACGAGTCTGAGGTCCTCTTGACCGGCTTCTCGGAATCGTCCGCAACCTCGGCAGCCTCTTCGGCCTCACGCATAACATCCTGCTGCTCGGCCTTAAAATGCGCACCGCGACGACGCTTGAGTTCCCGAGGCTCAGCGGACTTTTGCTCTTTCACAGGCTCCTGCGGCTCAGCGACAGGCTCGTTCTCGACAACCTCGGTAACGGCCCCATCCTTTTGAGCCACAGCACGACGGAAGCGTTCCTGCTGGGCGCGGCGCTGCGCATCACGCTTTCCGCCTCCGCCAAAGCCGCCTCGGCCCGCCTTGGCGGTAAAGGCACGCACGACATGCTCATCGAGTAGCTCGTCAGTATCGATATGCTTACGCGGGGCAACTTCTTCCGCAGCAAGCACCTCAACGGAATCCTCGACAGGCTGCTCCTGGGCATCATGAATCTCGGCATTGATGGTATAGAACGCCGGGCGGCCGTTAATGCCGCTGCCTTCGATCTTGGTCACAATCTTTGCCGCGATGAGCTCATCGCGCATCGCCTTGGTGTCGCATTCCTTATCGACGGAGCGGAAAATCTGCGCCAGCGCGCTCGACTTAATCTTGAGCGCCTTGCGGCAGAGCAGGTCGTAGGCAACCAGCTTGGCGCGCTCGGCAGAAAGCGATGTCTGGCTGCTCAGACGCTCAGCCAGAGCATCGACATTGTTTTGATTATCGGAATATACCGTCTTGGCCACGGGGCCCCTTTCATATGCACACATATACGTCCATATGGTACAACGCACGAGCCTATCCACGCAAAACATCTGCGAGAACGCCCTTGCACCACCTGTTCTCACAAGAAAAAAGACCGGGTCCGCTTGATTGCGGACCCGGTCTTTCCGAGTCAAATAGATGGGAGATTCAACCCGTCCGACCGACTAGGCCTTGGCGGCCTCGGCGTCGGCAGGAGCCTCAGCGGCAGCGGCGCGACCGTACTCGGCCTTGCCCATCTCGGACCACTCGGGCTCCTCGTCGGGCATGGAGCCAGCCTCCTTGCCGAAGAACTCCTTGAGGCAGTTAACGGCAACGATGAGGCCCAGGACCATCAGCAGGACGGCAAAGACGAGCTGCAGGCCCTTGGTGGCGGCGACGGAGACGGCGGCCGTGGTGGCAGTAGCCGGGATGGTACCGAAGAAACCGTAGGCCTGGACGGCGGTCATGCAGCCCATAGCGCTCTGGACCAGCGAGGTGAAGGTGCAGCAGAGCAGGAAGGCGACGGGCACATAGAGCATCCAGCCCTTGCGGCCGGTGCACTTGCAGAACACGGCGAGGGTGATCATGGTCATGCCGCCGAGCAGCTGGTTGGAAGCACCAAAGAGCGGCCAGATGTTGGCATAGCCACCAAAAGCGAGGGCGAGACCAGGAAGCAGGGTAACGACCGTGGCGAACCAGGGGTTGCCGAGGACCTTCATATAGCCGGCCTTGGACTCGATGGCCAGGGCATCGTTGGTCTGGGCAAAGAACTCGGAGAACGAGGTGCGGGCGATGCGGGCGACGGCGTCGAGCGAGGTCAGAGCCAGAGCGGAGACGTTCATGGTCATAAAGACGGTAGCGAGCGTGCCGTCAACACCGAAGGCCTGCATACCGCGGGAGATGCCAGCGGCGAAGATCTGGAACGGGGTGGAAGCGACACCAGCGTTGAGGGCGCCGGTACCGGCGGTGTTCATATCGGAGAACATGATGCCGGCAACGATGATGGCAAGGATGCCGACGAAGGACTCGACGATCATTGCGCCGTAACCAACCTTGACGGCGTCCTGCTCCTTCTCGACCTGCTTGGAAGAGGTGCCGGAAGAAACGAGGCTATGGAAACCGGAGAGAGCACCGCAAGCGACGGAGACGAACAGGACCGGGAACATCATGCCGGAGGCAGTGGAGAAGCCGGTGAAGACCGGAGCGGTGATAGTGGCCTGACCGTTGACGCCCAGGACGACGATGCCGAGGACAGCGCAGACGATCATGACGATCATCATGATGGAAGTGAGGTAGTCACGCGGGGTCTTGAGCATCTGGATGGGCATGGCGCCAGCGAAGACCAGGTAGACCATGACGACGGCGAACCACTGGAACTTATCCAGGTAGACCGGGAACTGCATGCCGACGGCGAACATGAGAACCATGAGGACCACACCGGTGACGAACTCGGCAGCGCCGGTGAGGTTGAACTTCTTCTGGGCCCAACCAAAGGCGATAGCGACGAAGGTGAACAGGATGGAGATGGTACCAGCGCAGCCGGCGGCATAGGACTTGGTGAAGTCGATGGCACCGGTAGCAGCACCAGAAGCGTCAACGGCCGGGGTGAACATGAACGTCTTGCAGACCATGTCGGTGAAAGCGGCGATGACGATGATGCAGAACAGCCAGCAGAACAGCAGGAACAGGCGACGGCCGGTCTTGCCGATGTACTTATCGATGAGCTGAGCCAGGGACTTGCCGTTGTTCTTCATCGAGGCGTACAGGGCGCCAAAGTCGTGGACGGCGCCAAAGAAGATGCCGCCGACGAGGACCCAGAGCACGACGGGCAGCCAACCAAAGGCCATGGCGACGATCGTACCCGTGACAGGGCCGGCACCGCAGATCGAACTGAACTGGTGCGAGAACGCGGTGAAGGCGGAGACGGGCGAGAAGCTCTTGCCGTCCTTCATGCGCTTGGCCGGCGTGAGGGCCTCTTTGTCAACGCCCCACTTGTTGGCCAGCCAGCGGCCGTAGCCCAGATAGCCGCAGGCGAGCACCGCCGCGGCCACAACCATGAGCAAAACTCCGTTCATTACATTTCCTCCTCTAAAAAGAACTTCCTAGACATAAAAAATGAGGGCCGTCGGTTGCGCTCGACGGCCCTCATCTTCATCAGCCGCCCGTTATCGTACGGGCTAGCTGTATGTGCTAACCCGCATCAGATAATTACTACGCTGATAATGTTTAGCTGATGCGTGAACATGTCTAAGAAATCCTCTTCAATCATGATGTGAACGATCCGTGCGTGTTCACATCCCCCAGTGGTTGAAAAGGAGTATGAAACTTTAGTTACCTAAAGTCAACGCAAATTTGTAATGGATTTTCAAATTCTTTTGAATTTCTCGTTATAAAACGCCACTGACCTCGGACTTTACCGAACGACAGTTTTTGCTTGAGAGATGCCCCTCGGGAGCGGGGCGGGCGCCTGCCGCCATATATGAACTTTCCTGCTCGGACAGTCCTGCTCACGACGGAGGCCACATTAAGTGGCCTCCTGTTCGTGCGGAACTCGCGATAAAGTTCATATATGGCGGCAGGCGCCCGCCCCGCCCCCGAGGAGCTCCCATCCCAAATGTGCGGAGCAAAGCTCCGCACACCATCTTTTTCTTTCAGCTAAAGCACGCCGGAAATTCGACGCAGCTGGCTAACCTTGCCGGACGTTGTCGACGCCAAACCAGCTCAGAAGCTATATCGATACAGAAAGGTCCCCGGACGGAGGGGCCGGATATAAGGTTTATCGCGAGTTCCGCACGCAAAGAAGGCCACTTAATGTGGCCTTCGTCTTGCGCAGGACTGTAGAGCAGGAAACCTTATATCCGGCCCCTCCGTCCGGGGACCGCGCCGTACCAGCTACAGCGTCATGTTTGGATCGGCGTCGACGTCGAACGGCGAGATTCCTCCTCGGTCGAATTTACGGCGGGCAACCTCTGCGATCATGGCGGCGTTGTCGGTGCACGCCGAAAGCGGTGGCACCGTTACGCGGATCCCCTGACGCCCGAGCTTCTTGATCATCATCTCGCGCAGATGCGGATTAGCCGAGACACCACCGCCGATGCAATACTCCTTGCACCCGGTGGCGTGCAGGGCGTTTTTGGCCTTCTTGTACTGCACGTCAAAGACCGCCGCCTCAAACGAGGCCGCTAGGTCGGGCAGGTGAATCGTGCGCCCGGCCTTGGTCTCCTGCTCGATGTAGAGCGTCACCGCCGTCTTGAGGCCCGAAAGCGAGAAGCGATAGTCCCCCCTGCTGTTAAGCGCACGGGGGAAATCGATCGCCTTGGGGTTGCCCGTCTCGGCAAGCTTGGAGATGATAGGGCCTCCGGGATAGCCAAGACCCAGTGCCTTTGCCACCTTGTCGAAGGCTTCGCCCACGGCGTCGTCGAGCGTCTCGCCAAGCACTTCATAGTCGCCCCATGCCTTTACGTGCACGAGCATGGTGTGCCCGCCCGAAACGAGCGTAAAGATAAACGGGGGCTTGAGGTCGGGCTGCGCCAACAGGTTGGCAAACAGGTGGCCCTCCAGATGATTGACGCACACCAGCGGTTTGCCGGCAGCATACGCAAAGCCCTTGGCGAAGGCGACGCCCACTACCAGAGCACCCACCAGGCCCGGACCCTGCGTCACGCCAACAGCGGCGAGTTCGCTCGGCGCGATGGCTCCACCCTCAAGACCAAGCGATGCTGCGGCATCCTCGAGCGCCGCATCCACGACACTCACAATCACCTCAACGTGTTTGCGCGAGGCGATCTCGGGCACTACGCCGCCAAAACGGGCATGAAAATCGATCTGCGTCGAAACCTGATTGGCCAGCATATTACCGTCCGCATCGATAATCGCCACAGCCGTCTCATCGCACGAACTCTCGATGGCAAGCACCAGGCGACGGCGCTCAATTTCGGCACGCTCCTCAACGGTGCGCTCGGGTGCAGGTAGCGGCCATACACGCTGCTCAGCCGCCGTCGGCTCGGGCGAAGCGTTGTCGACCGGGAGCACCAAGGGCAGCGGCGCCGTCATGACGATGGCGTCCTTGCCAACACCGTAGTAACCGCGGCGACAGCCCGCCTCGGTAAAGCCCAGGGAGACATAGAGCGCAATAGCGCCCTCGTTGCCATCCTCAACCTCGAGCGAGGCGGTCGTACAGCCGAGCATCTGGGCATCGTAGCTCACATGCGACAGCAGCTTGCGGGCAATACCCTCGCGGCGATGCTTCGGGTCGACGGCAACATCCAAAATCTGCACGTCACCGTCTACGACCATGCCACCGGCAAGCCCCAGCAGCTGACCGTCGTCGTGCGCCACCCACCAGCTGCGCGGCGCCGCAACATCCTCGCCCAGCTCGGACAAGAACATGCCCGGCGTCCACGCCTCGTGCCCAGCGCCTTCAAAGCAGGCGGCCTCCAGCGCACTCGCACCCTCGGCGTCCGCCGCACCCATGGGGCGGAATTGCAGATGGCGACCGGCGAGCTCATCGGCGACGCCCGTAATTTCGCTCTGCGCGCTCTCGGCAAGACCGAGGCGTTTGCGCTCGTTTTCCTCGGCGTCAGAAAGGCGCGTATAGATCGGCAGGACGCGGGCCGGGTCGCCGTCACCCGCGGCATGCGCAAGGAGGAGGCCCTCGCCCGAAGGCCACCACAAGTCGCGCTCTACGCAGCGAGCGGCCTCATCCTCGCCCAGCAGCTTGCCATAGCGCACGAGACCGTCGCCAGTCAGCTGAACCTGGTCCCAGTCCGCGGCTTGACGCCACTCATCAAGCGCCACGGCAGCCTTGACCACGTGCTCGCGCTCAAACTGACGCTCGGGGCCCTCGTCGCTCAGCACATACAAAGCCGGATACACCTCGCCGCGCATGGCATCGGCCAGAATGCCGAGCTTGCCACGCACGCCAGCCTTCCACGCGGTCCATGCGCAGGCATCGAGCGTCGACACGCCCAACAGCGGCACGTTGGCACCGCGCGCCAAGCCCTTGGCGGTGGAAATGCCGATACGCACACCGGTAAACGAACCAGGACCGCGACCGACGACGTAACTGCCCACGTCAGCACGGTCCATGCCAGCCCGAGCAAGCACGCTGTCGACAGTATTCACGAGCTCCACATTGGCATGGCGACGGCACATATGGTCGCCACTCACCAGCTTCGCCTCGCCCGTCTGCCCATCAATCCAGCTTGCCGCGCAGGCAAGCATATCGGTCGAAGTATCGAGCGCCACCACCAGCGCGTAATCGTTATGCAAGCTCATCTTGTACAGCCTTATCAATCAAATCGGAAAGCTCCGATGCGCGCTCGCCGTGCGCCTCGAGCGTTATCGTTCGTACGTCGCTATCGTTCTCATCACGCTTAAGCGTTACCGAAAGATATTCGTCTGTCAGTTCGTCCTGGAACTGTTCGCCCCACTCCAACAGACAGGCTCCCTCATAGCCCAGTACATCGAAAATGCCCGTATCCTCGAGCTCGTAAGCATGCTCCAGACGGTACAGGTCAAAGTGGAACAGCGGAATACGCCCCTGGTCATGAACGGCCATGAGTGCGAATGTGGGGCTCGTGACCATATGGCCGTCGCCCAGACCACGCGAAACGCCCTTGGTAAAGTGGGTTTTGCCCACCCCGAGGCCGCCGGTCAAGATCAGCACATCACCATCTTCCAGGCACGGCGCAACCAGCTCGCCAAAATGCTCCGTATCGGCAGAGCAAGCCGTTTTATAAATACCTACCCCCAGGCGCTCCAGGGACATATATGCTCCTTATTATTCCGAGGCACCCTCTGGCGCGGGATGCCGCTCCAGATAGTCGCCCAGCATCTTAAAGTCTTCCTCCAGCAGCTCCTGCCACGCCGGATTACGCAGCGCCGCCGCCGGATGGAACGTAGGCATCACCACAAAATGCCCCATCTGATGGAACCTGCCGCGCAGCTTGGTGATACCGATCTCGGTCTTAAGCACAAAGTGCGTCGCGGGATTACCGAGCGTCACGATGATATCGGGCCAAATGCTCCGAATCTGCTCACGCAAAAACGGTGAACAGGCCAGCACTTCCTCGGGCCGAGGATTGCGATTTCCCGGTGGCCGACACTTAAGCACGTTGGCAATGTAGACGTCTTCGCGCTTGAGGCCAGCCAGCGACAGGATGCCGTTAAGATCTTCGCCCGCCGCCCCCACAAACGGCTCGCCTTGCAGATCCTCGTTACGCCCCGGTGCCTCGCCGATAAACATGACGCGGGCGTGGGGGTTTCCCACGCCAAACACGATGTTATGACGCGACTGATAGAGCTGGCAGAGATGGCAGTCGCCTAAAACAGCCTCAATCTCCTCGAGCGCAACCTCGCGCGGCGCCTGGTGACTATGTCCGGGGATGTGCATGACACCCATAGTGGCTCCTACACGTAGATCTTGTCGAGACGCATGCCAAAGCCGCAGGCGACCTCGTAGTTAATCGTGCCGCGCAGTCGGGCCATCTCGTCCATGGTAATCTCGGCATCGCCATCGCGGCCGACAATAATCATCTCGTCACCATGCTCGGCCTCGGGAATCTCATGTGCCGGGTTGGACTGAATGGCGACCATAAACTGGTCCATGCAGATGTTACCCACCTGACGCACGCGCTCGCCGCGATACAGCACGTCCATACGATTGGAGAGCGTACGCGAAAGACCGTCGGCATATCCAATCGGCAGCGTGCAAATCTGAACGCGCGTACGCGGCACGCGATAGGTAAATCCGTAGCCCACGCCCTCGCCCATCGCAGGATGCGCCACGCGCGTCACACGCGCGTGGACGCTCATGACGGGATCGAGCTGCATCACGCGACCACTCAGCTCGCATGGTTGCATGCCATACAAGCCAACGCCGGCGCGAATCATATCAAAATGCATCGAGGAATCGAGCATCGAGGACGGCGTGTTGGCGCAGTGTACGATACCGCACTCAAAACCCGCGTCCTTAATGGCCTGAACGGCCTCGGTAAAGCGTTGGCACTGCAGTTTGTAGTCCCAACCCGAAGGTTCATCGGCCGTGGCGAAGTGCGTAAAGACGCCATCACACTGGATACCGCGATGGAAGCTAATACCACGAACAAAGTCGAGCACCTGCGTGTAGTGAACACCGATGCGGTTCATGCCCGTCTCGATGGCTAGATGGTACTTGCCCACCTTGCCTGCCGCGACAGCGCACTCGCCATAGGCAAGGGCGAAATCGGACGTATAGACCGAAGGCATAATGTCAAACTCAAGCAGTGTGGGGATAGCCTCGATAGGCGGCTCGCTCAAGATCAGGATGGGCTTGGTAATTCCGCCCCGACGTAGCTCAACACCCTCGCTGACCGTCGCCACCGCGAACATGTCGGCTCCGGCCGAGTACATGATTTTGGCGCACTCAACGGCACCATGGCCATAGGCATCGGCCTTGACCACGCAGCACAGTCGTTGACGTGAATCGAGCAGGTTCTTGTAAGCCCTCGTGTTGCGGCGAAGCGCCCCGCGGTCAATCTCAACCCAGGACCAGCGCGTCAAATCGGCTTTATTCATGATTAGTCATCCGACCCTTCGTCCATGATTCCCAGATCATCGAGTGCATCCTTTGCCGCCAATTCCATGGCAGGACCGATCAAGTCGATCAGATCGGTCGCAATAACACTCTTCTCACCATACTCCGTCGCCGCGGCAAAACCGGCGTAGCTGTGAAGTGCGACGGCATACGAATACAGCAGCTCCCAGCGATCCATCTCATCACGCATGGTAGCCAGTGTGCCAGCCAAAATGCCCGCAAGAACATCGCCCGAACCGGCAGTCGCCAACGACGCCGGACCCGAGAGCGGCAAAAGCACGCGCTCAACGCCACAGATAGCCGTCGTCGGCCCCTTGGCAATAACCACGAGATTGTCGGAGCCAGCAGCCCAGACAACCTTCTGCGCGGCCGCGATTGCAGTCCCTAGATCGTTAACCTCGTCACCGGCAACCAAACGCGAAAGCTCGCGATAGTGCGGCGTCATGACGAGCGGTTGCTCACGGCGGTACATCTCAGGGTTGCTATCGATACCGTCGATAGCAATCTTAGCAAGGCAGTTGAGCGCATCGGCATCAAGGATCAGCGGTACATCAAGCTCCAATAAGCCCGAAACCACCTGCATGGCACCGGCAGACGTCGTCATGCCGGGACCGCACAGTACGCAGCTGTACTTCTTTGCAATCTCGCACACGGTCATACGCGCAGCGGCACCAAAAGAGCCGCGGGAATCGGACGGAATAGCAAAAACCGGAATCGAGGGAAGCGCCATACGAATAAGATTGGCACACGCATCGGGCGTCGCGACAGCCACATAGCCGGCACCCGCGCGGGCAGCAGACTTGGCGGCCATAATGGCAGCGCCAGGATACTGCGCCGAACCGGCAACAATAAGGACGGAACCGCGAGAATATTTATCGATATTCGTGGGCAGCGGAGCAAAGAAATCCACCAGGTCACCGGGCTCGACTATCTCGGCGGCATGGTCGACATCATCGATGACCTCATCAAGGCGGTCATAGAGGCTACCGCACACCAGATCACCGGCGTACTCTGGGCCATCAGCGCTGTAGAGACCAATCTTGGGCGTGATCATCGTAACCGTGCGCTCGGCACGGATGCAGTCGTCGTCGACAACACCGGTCTCGGCATTCAGACCCGAAGGAACATCGATGGACACCACATGGTCGGCACAGTCGTTAACTGTCGGAATCCAGATGGAGAACGGTGCACGCAAGTCACCGTGGAAACCGGTACCAAAAATAGCGTCAACAACAACGTCGGCCTTATCGATCAAAACCTCAAGCTCATCTCGTGAGGGACCGATGCACACATGTACGTCACGACCGGCGGTACGGCGGGCAACATGGCGAGCCAGAGCGGCAGGAATCTCATCCGGCTCAACCGGAGACACGATGTCCACGTCAACGCCTTTGTGACTCAAGATATCAGCCGCGACCCAGCCATCGCCACCGTTGTTGCCAAAACCGACCAGAACAAGGACGCGATCGGGATTGAGTTTTAGAATTTCACTAGCAGCAAACTCACCCGCCAGTTCCATAAGCTCGGCCTTCGAAGTTCCTTCGCGTTCGATAATATCCTCGAGGCGAACGACTTCCTCGGTACTCAAAACCGGTTTCATCTATGCTCCTAGCGTATCTTGCGAAGCATCACCCTGATGCTCCGTCAAAGCTGAATTTTGCAGTTGCTCAAGCTCATCTAAAACCGAGCGAGCCTCTTTAAATGTTTGTGCAACGCGTTCCTTGGTGCTCACCTTTTCTTCCTTAGGCTTGGGTCGAGCATCCTCGGTGATCGCAATGGCATTGGCTACGGCCAAATCACCCGTCAAGGTAATGGAAAGCGCAACTTCAATGACACCCAACTCTTGAGCAATCTCGAGCGCTCGACCCGAAAGCACTGCTTTAGGCTTTCCGAGCTTATCACGCGTTACCGAGACGTCTTTGCGGCCGACGCCCTGGCTAAAGCCCGTACCAAGAGCCTTGAGAACCGCTTCACGAGAAGCAAAACGGCTCGCATAGTGCGCTGCAGGACGCGATGAAGCGTCGCAATATGCGCACTCTTCTTCGGTAAACACACGCCGAGCAAACGACGGCGTCTTTTCAAGGATTGATTTCATGCGGGAAATCTCGACGATATCAACGCCGATACCAGCTTCAGCCATGTTCACCTCCATATTGCACAGACTAAGTTATTGTAGCCCGTTAACGGAAGATGCGACAAACGAGGGTCATAAAACACAGCGAGTTTGTTAGATCAGGCTTTAAACGCAAAAAAGGGGGAGGCCGCGAGGCCTCCCCCTTCTGCAGTTTCGATGACGGCTCGGTGCCGTCCACCGGTCAGCGGCGCCCTGGCCTCCCACGGGCTGG
>CAKZUZ010000003.1:0-2143 GCA_937922225.1 uncultured Collinsella sp. | reverse complement strand
CGTACGCTTGACTTGAAGAAGGGGGAGGCCTCGCGGCCTCCCCCTTTTTTGCGTTAAAGGCGGCATTCACTAAGCAATTAAATCACTTCAATCATCCACCGGTGAATATAAACGTTCACCGTTCTGTGGTCGGTTCTTTGTTCTCAATGGACTAATATTTGCTTTAGCGCACTGCTGCGCTTGTCCTGTTTTACACGGGTCGTTTTATTGATTGTGACGGAAGGACTCATATGGCAGATGTTCATGAGCTGCTTGATACTTGGATTGCCAATGTCAAGGACGAGGAGCTCCTCGCTGAGCTTAACACGATGAAGGAGCAGAGTGATGAGGACGCCATCACCGACGCTTTCTTCCAGGATCTCGCCTTCGGTACTGCCGGCCTTCGCGGCACTATCGGTGCGGGCACTAACCGTATGAATATCTATACGGTCGGTCGTGCGACCCAGGGATTCGCTGACTACCTCAATGCGACCTTCGAGCATCCGACGGTCGCCATCGCTCGCGATAGCCGCAATAAAGGTGAGCTGTTCGTTAAGACGACGGCTGCCATTCTTGCAGCAAACGGCGTGACTGCCCTCGTGTATCCCAAGATTTCTCCTGTGCCGACGCTCTCCTGGGCCGTCCGCGACCTTAAGTGCTCCGGTGGCATTTGCATGACCGCTAGCCATAACCCGGCGCCGTATAATGGCTATAAGGCCTATGGCCCCGACGGCTGCCAGATCACCAGCGAGGCTGCCGATGCAATTTCTAGGGCTATCGCCGAGACCGATACGTTTACCGGCGTGAAGTCCATGGACTTCGATGAGGCTCTTGAGCAGGGTCTGGTCAAATGGATCGATGACTCGTGCCTCGAGCGTTATTACGACGCCGTTCTCGCCCGCGGCGTGACTAACCTTTCTGCCGAGGAGATCGCTGGCGCTCCGCTTAAGCTCGTCTACACTCCGCTCAACGGCACTGGCCTCATTCCCGTCACGACGGTGCTCGAGCGCGCTGGCATCACCGATGTCGCGGTTGTTCCCGAGCAGAAGGAGCCTAACGGCGATTTCCCGACCTGCCCGTATCCTAACCCCGAGATCCGTCAGGCCATGCAGAAGGGCATCGATCTCTGCGAGCAGGTTCACCCTGATTTGCTGCTTGCAACCGATCCCGACGCCGACCGTGTTGGCGTTGCCGTTAAGAATGGCGATGACTATCTGCTGCTGACCGGCAATGAGATGGGCGTTCTGCTGCTCGACTATATCTGCAAGACCCGTGCTGCCCGCGGTGAGGACCTCACTAAGAAGGTCGCCGTTACTACTATCGTTTCTTCCGCCATGGTTGACGCTCTGGCCGACGAGTACGGTTTTGAGCTTCGCCGCTGCCTGACGGGCTTCAAGTACATCGGCGACATCATTACTTCTCTTTCCGATGCTGGCGAGGTCGATCGCTTTATCTTCGGTTTTGAGGAGAGCTACGGCTATCTGGCCGGTGACCACGTGCGCGACAAGGATGCCGTGAGCACTTCGCTTCTGATTTGCCAGATGGCGCAGTATTATAAGCTCCAGGGAAAGAACCTTGCCGATGCGATGCACGAGCTTTACGAGAAGTATGGCTACTATCATAACAAGACGATTTCGCTGAGCTATCCGGGCGCTGAGGGTGCGGCGAAGATGGCCGGCATCATGGCTGGTCTGCGTGAGAACCCGCCCGCGGAGCTCGCCGGTTCCAAGATTGAGGCTGTCGTGGATTACAACACCTGCGTGAACGGCCTGCCGAAGGCTAACGTCATTGAGTTCGATCTTGAGGGCGGCAACAAGGGTATTGTTCGTCCTTCCGGCACCGAGCCCAAGATTAAGCTGTACATCTTCGCTAAGGGCACGGATGCCGCCGAGGCTGATGCAGCACTTGACGCGATTGAGGAGTCCGGTCGCAAGCTGTTGGCCTAAGGCTTTGAAAGCCTATTTCTATAGTTAGACGGAGGAGGGGATCTCGGAAACGAGGTCCCCTCTTTATTACTGGCAAACACAGCTGAGAATCCCAAGATGTGTAGGAAATGTGTACGCCCAGATTCCCGCCCACGGGGCCCCTCCGGTCTGGCAATATATCTCATTGCCGCGCGGCCCGGTCGGACCGGATCAGCCGCCAGGCGTGCACCTTGAGAACC
>CAKZUZ010000002.1:0-49634 GCA_937922225.1 uncultured Collinsella sp. | reverse complement strand
TCTCCCGGGGCCGGCCGATCCGGCCCTCAGGGTATCGGGTTCCCACATTCATCCGCACATGTACGGATGAATGTGGGAGGTGTTCGGATAAAGTTGATAATCAAGGAGCCTAATTAGCTACTTGCTTGGGGTTGTAACAGGGTGCTATAGTATTAGAGTTTTGTCTATCTTAGGGGTATTATCCCCTTTTTGAATTGCACCCTCTGGAGGCCCTGTTCATGGAAGAGATGGAAGTCAATTACGTCGACGACATCCACGAGAAGCTGACCGATATGGTGGGCGATCGCGTCAAGGTGAAGGCCAACATGGGCCGTACCCGCGTTGTCGAGCGCATGGGTACCATCAAGAGCGTCCACCCGGCTGTCTTTATCGTCGAGGTTGACGAGCGCCGCGGCCGCAAGTCGCGTCAGTCCTACCAGTACATCGACGTCCTTACCGGTCAGGTTGAACTGTTCGACCCCGAGAGCGGCGAGCACATCTTTACTCCGCTCGGCAACCAGCTCGAGGAGCATTAACGGTGACCGATCGGTCCCTGGCTCTTTCCGCGCCGGCAAAGATTAACCTCTATCTGGGGGTTCATACCGAGCGCGATGCCCGCGGCTACCACAAAGTCGATTCCCTGATGGCAGCTGTCGGCCTAGCCGATACCGTGACGGTCACGCCGGCGCAGGCGTTGACCGTCCAGACGGTTCCGGCATCAGATTTTCCCATGCAAAAGAATACTGCCTACCGCGCCGCCGTCGCCATGGCCGATCATTTCGGGCGCGAGGCAAACGTGTGCGTGACGATTGAGAAGCGCATCCCGCTGTGCGCCGGCCTGGGCGGCCCCTCGACGGATGCCGCGGCGGTTATCGTTGCCCTGGCTGAGCTGTGGGGCATCGACCGCACTGATCCTGCGCTGGATGAGATTGCGCGTGGCATCGGCGCCGACGTGCCGTTCTTTTTGCATACGAGCCCCGCATTCTACGTGGGTGGGGGAGACGTTCTGGCAACTGAGTACCCCGCGCTTCCTGTGACGCCCGTTGTGCTGGTCAAGCCGCGGGAGGCGCGCGTTTCGACAATTGAAGCCTATCGACGTTTTGACGAGGCCCCAGCGCCTGCGGACAAGCCCGGAGCGATCGCATCTGCCCTTCGCTCGGGAGACGCAGAGGCGGCCTACGCGCTCGTCCACAACAACCTGGGTGTCATTTCCGCGCAGATGGAGCCGCGGATTCAAACGGTGCTCGACTGGCTTCGTTCACAGGACGGTACCATTGCCACAAACGTGTGCGGTTCGGGTGCCTGCTCGTTTGCTCTCTGCGATAGCGCCGCCACGGCAGCCAATCTTGCGGCGACGGCTCAACAAAACGGCTGGTGGGCTTATGCAACGGAGCTCGTTTCCGACACGGTTCGCATTGAAGCGCCAAAGAAGTAAAAATTTCTCTAGCACACGACGGAAATCTTTGTTACTATAGTCGAGCTAACGGGTTGTGGCTCAGTTTGGTAGAGCACTGCGTTCGGGACGCAGGGGTCGCTGGTTCAAATCCAGTCAACCCGACCAGAGCATGAGAAGGGACCGCTTCTTGCGGTCCCTTTTTTTAGCTATTGTTGTGATACCGCGGCACCCGCGGTATACTCATTCGAGCTTGTCTCGCTGTATTGTGGAGGTCTACATGTTTGGACTGAGGGCTCCTGAGCTCATCATTATTCTCGTCGTTGTCTTGATCATCTTCGGGCCTAAGAACCTGCCGAAGCTCGGCAAGTCTCTCGGCTCTACCGTCAAGAATATCCGCGAGGGTATGGAGGGCGACGATAAGGGCGAAACCAAGCAGGCCGAGGACGTTGTGGTCGAGGAGTCCAAGGAGGACAAGGAGATCGCAGAGCTCGAGGCCAAGCTCGCTGCTGCCAAGAAAAAGCAGGCAGAGGACAGCGACGCGGACGCAGAGTAGTCCCATCCCTTTGGGGTGAGCACCTGACCGGCTTGCCCGCAGGCTAGCCGGTCTTTTTCGTTTTGTTGACAGTTGATCGTTACATCATAGTTGGGGAGATATCCGTATGGACGCAAGCCAGATCGTACTGACCGCTGAGGGCCGCCAGAAGCTCGTCGAGGAGCTCGCTTGGCGTGAGGGCGATTACGCCAAGGAGATCGTCGAGGACATCAAGGAAGCCCGCGCGTTCGGCGACCTTTCGGAGAACTCCGAGTACGATGCCGCCAAGGACAAGCAGGCCCAGAATGCTGCTCGCATTGCCGAGATTCAGGCCATCCTCGCCAACGCTCAGGTTGCTGCCACCACGGGCGATCTGACCGTCTCCATCGGTTCCACCGTTTCTCTGATCGATCCCAACGGTGAGGTCATGGAAGTCACGCTCGTCGGTACCACCGAGACCAACTCGCTCGAGCACAAGATCTCTAACGAGTCTCCGGTCGGTCACGCCATCATCGGTCACGGCGAGGGCGACTCCGTTGAGGTCGTTACGCCTTCTGGCAAGACCCGCGTCTACACCATCGCCAAGATCGCACGCTAGACCACGGTCCCGCGTAAAGGTATGTTTTCGCTCCCTGGGACCGAATCCTGGGGAGCGTTTTAGTTTGAGGAGCTAACTTATGGCAGAGAACCAGAACGTCGCCGATCAGGCCTCGACGCTCAACGACGAGCGCGCCACGCGTCTGGCAAAGCGCGCCGCCCTGTTCGAGGCGGGCCAGAACCCCTATCCCGAGCACTCCGAGATCGAGGACTATGTCGTCGACATTGAGGCCAAATATGCCGATCTTGCCGATGGCGAGGATACTGAGGACGTCGTGAAGATCGGCGGCCGCGTGGTCGCCAAGCGCGGTCAGGGCAAGATCATGTTTATCGTCGTGCGCGACGCTACCGCCGAGATTCAGCTGTTCTGCCGTATTAACGACATGGACGAGGCGGCCTGGAGCACGCTTAAGGCCCTCGACTTGGGCGATATCCTGGGCGTGACCGGCGTGGTCGTGCGCACCAAGCGTGGCCAGCTTTCCGTTGCCCCCAAGAGCGCGACCCTGCTCTCCAAGGCCGTTCGTCCGTTGCCCGAGAAGTTCCACGGTCTTTCCGATAAGGAGACCCGTTATCGTCAGCGCTATGTCGACCTGATTGCCAACGACGATGTTCGCGAGACCTTCCGCAAGCGCTCGCAGATTCTCTCCACCTTCCGCCGCTTCATGGAATCTGACGGCTACATGGAGGTCGAGACCCCCATCCTGCAGACCATTCAGGGCGGCGCTACGGCCAAGCCGTTCATCACGCACTTCAACGCGCTCGATCAGGAGTGCTACCTGCGCATTGCTACCGAGCTGCACCTCAAGCGCTGCATCGTCGGTGGCTTTGAGCGCGTCTTCGAGATCGGCCGCATCTTCCGCAACGAGGGTATGGACCTCACCCACAACCCCGAGTTCACCACGATGGAGGCCTATCGCGCCTTCTCCGATCTCGAGGGCATGAAGGCACTCGCCCAGGGCGTCATCAAGGCTGCCAACAAGGCTATCGGCAATCCTGAGGTCATCGAGTATCAGGGCCAGACCATCGATCTGTCCGGTGAGTGGGCAAGCCGTCCCATGACCGATATCGTTTCGGACGTGCTCGGCAAGCAGGTTACCATCGACACGCCGGTCGAGGAGCTTGCCGCCGCCGCACGCGAGAAGGGCCTGGAGATTAAGCCCGAGTGGACTGCTGGCAAGATCATCGCCGAGATTTACGATGAGCTGGGCGAGGACACCATCGTCAATCCGACCTTCGTATGCGATTACCCCATCGAGGTCAGCCCGCTTGCCAAGCGCTTTGAGGACGATCCGCGCCTGACGCACCGCTTTGAGCTGGTCATCGCCGGCCACGAGTACGCCAACGCATTCTCCGAGCTCAATGACCCGGTCGACCAGGCCGAGCGCTTTGCTGCCCAGATGGCCGAGAAGGCCGGCGGCGACGACGAGGCTATGGAGTATGACGAGGACTACGTGCGCGCCCTCGAGTACGGTATGCCTCCCGCGGGCGGCATTGGCATTGGTATCGACCGCGTGGTCATGCTGCTTACCAACCAGGCTTCCATTCGCGACGTCCTGCTGTTCCCGCACATGAAGCCCGAGAAGGGTTTCCAGTCCGGTGCCGCTGCCGCCAAGGCTGCAGAGGCCGGCAACGCCGCAAGCCCGTTCGTCAAGTCGCTCAAGCCCACGCTCGACTACTCCAAGATCGCCGTTGAGCCGCTGTTTGAGGAGTTCGTCGACTTTGATACCTTCTCCAAGAGCGATTTCCGCGCTGTGAAGGTCAAGGCGTGCGAGGCCGTCAAGAAGTCCAAGAAGCTGCTGAACTTTACGCTCGACGACGGTACCGGTACCGACCGCACCATCCTCTCCGGCATCCATGAATACTATGAGCCCGAGGATCTGGTCGGCAAGACGCTGCTCGCCATCACCAATCTGCCGCCGCGCAAGATGATGGGCATTCCCAGCTGCGGCATGCTCATCAGCGCTATCCACGAGGAGGATGGTGAGGAGCGTCTCAACCTGATCCAGCTCGACGCCTCCATCCCCGCCGGCGCAAAGATGTACTAATTGGTTCCGCCGTTCTACCGAACGGCGGACCGGCCGACGCTGCGCGGGCCGCATTTGGACAATCTGACGTTCAATTTCAAGGGCGCGACCAGAAGGTCAGCGCCCTTTCGTTTCACGTCACCTTGTCTCAAATGCGGCCCGCTCGCTGACGTTGCCAATACATCGGCGTTGCCTTGGCCGTCAATAGTCATTGGGGACGTTCTTAAACGACTACCCAACGGCTATTGAGCACATGGCTCGCATGGCAGCCGTCTCTTTTATGTTTCCTTTAGCCGTCGCTGCCTAGGATGGGGGTTAGTCGGTAGGAAGGGAGCGTCTATATGGACGACGCGAGCGAGCGTGCAATCGAAGAGGACATGCTCGATCAGTTCAATTACTTTGACGATGAGGATGAGGAGCTAATCGATCGTCGCGAGCCGGCATCGCTTGACTCATTTGATCTGGTCGATGAAGAGCCCGACGAGGACGAGGGCGAATCAACGGAGCCCCCACAGCCTTCGCGCCTTGACTCGCTGCTTTCGAGAGCCCCCCTACACCACGGCGTTCGTGCCGGTGCGCTCCATATGAAAACTGACTGGCACCAGATCGTGACGGCAGGCGATGAACTTGCCGTCGATGCGCCGCTCACCGATAAGTCATCCATCATCTGCCGCACCGGCATACTTATGCTGGCAAGCGGAACAGGCGCCTGGCGCGTGCGCGATACCATGAATCGTGTTGCCGCTGTACTCGGCGTCACGATTCACGTCGACCTGAGTCTTCTGTCGTTTGAGTGCACCTGTATCGAAGGTGGCCACTGCTTTAACGAGGTTGTCAGCCTGCCCACAACGGGAGTCAATACCCATCGCATTTGGATGATGGAGAGCTTCCTAAAGGAAATCGAGACGTATGGGCGCCGGTTTACCGTGCACGAATACCACGAGATGCTCAAGACCGTTGAGAGTTCAAAACCCGATTACTCTCCCTGGCAACAGGGCCTTGCGGCAGCTTGTGCTTGCGGCGCCTTCGTCTTTTTGCTCGGCGGCGGCCCTATCGAGATGGCCTGCGCATTCGTAGGCGCTGGTGTTGGCAACTTTGCTCGCTCTCATATTCTCAAGCAGGGTCTTGGCCAGTTTAGCGCGCTGACGATTGGCGTTGCGCTCGCTTGCGTTTCGTATCTGCTGGCATTGCTCGGCCTTGGCCAGGTCGTACCGGGGGCAATGTCGCACCAAGAAGGCTATATCGGCGCCATGCTCTTTGTGATTCCCGGCTTTCCCCTCATTACGGCAGGCCTCGACATCGCTAAGCTCGATATGCGAAGCGGCATTGAGCGTCTTTCGTATGCCGTGTCGATTATTGTGATGGCGACCCTTGTGGGCTGGATGGTTGCCGAGTGTGTGGGGCTGGCACCGGATGATTTTGCCCCGCTCGGCCTTTCGCCGCTTGCCCTTACGCTCCTGCGCGTGGTGATGAGCTTCGTTGGCGTATTCGGCTTCTCGGTGATGTTCAACAGTCCGGTAAAGATGGCAGCGGCGGCAGGACTCATCGGCGCCGTGTCTAATACCTTGCGCCTTACGCTCGTCGATGCGCCGACGCTGTTTCCCTTCCTGGGTCTGAGCGCAGGCATGCCTCCCGAGGCGGCTGCGTTTACCGGCGCGCTGGTATCGGGGCTGCTCGCGAGCCTGGCCGAAATTAAACTCACCTACCCACGTATCGCCCTCACGGTGCCATCGATTGTCATTATGGTGCCGGGCTTGTATCTGTATCGCTCGATGTATTACATGTGCACCTTCGACACGGTCAATATGCTCGGCTGGTTTGTGCGTGCAGTGCTCATTGTGGCGTTTCTGCCCGTTGGCCTGGGCGTGGCGCGTACGCTCACCGACCCTCGCTGGCGCCACACCAGCTAATTGGTGCAAATGAAACTGATCCGCAAAACATGAACGTGGATAATCTCCCGTTTTTGGCCTGTTTACGGGCTCAAAACGGGAGATTATCCACGCTCGTGGAATGGGTGTCCGAAAATCCACGCTCGTTGGGCCGATGCAGACGCACCTGGCAATTCCTTTTTTGTAGACGTTGTCGCGCGGCTACGGGCGGGAAAGGTCCCAACGGTTAACATATACTCCATATGGGTAAAGAGACCAAAGCGCTGCCGCGGGGCGGCGCTTTGCGTTTGAAAAAACTAGCTCGTCTAAGAGGAACTAGCATGTTAGACCGTTTTACCGATCGCGCGCGTAAGGTCATGTCCATGGCCAAGCAAGAAGCGCTCGATCTTCACTCAAATAAGGTGGGTACCGAGCACCTGCTGCTTGCGCTCGCTAAGGAGGACGAGGGTATTGCCGCCGAGGCACTGCGCTCGCTCGATATCTCCTACGATGACATCATGGATACCCTCAAAGAGGTCCAGACCACGGTTCCCGAGCCCAGCGAGGAGACCGAGGCTGCCAAGCTCGCCTTTACGCCGCTCGTCATCAGCGTGATGGAGCGCTCCTTCCGCGTGGCACGCGAGAACAACCAGACCTACGTTTCGACCGAGCACTTGCTGATCGGCATCGTCGAAGAGGGCAACGGCATGGCCATGGACATCCTCATGCGCCTGGGCGTGTCGTCTGCTTCCATTAAAAAGGCCATCGAAAAGCTCACTGCCAAGGATCAGGACAAGAAGCGTCCGCTCGCTGGCGCTGGCGCTGGTCGTCCCGGTGCGGGCCTGCCGTTCTTTAGCGGCTCGGATGCCTCTCAGCAAAAGGGGAGCGGCACCGACACGCTCAAGCAGTTCGCCACCAACCTCACGCAAAAGGCGCGCGACGGCGAGCTCGATCCCGTGATTGGCCGCGAAAAGGAAGTCCAGCGCATGATGGAGATCCTTTCGCGCCGCACCAAGAACAATCCGCTTATCCTGGGCGATCCCGGCGTGGGCAAGACGGCTATCGTCGAGGGCCTGGCGCAGCAGATTGCTGCTGGCAATGTGCCCGAGAATCTTATGAACCAGAATATCTGGACGCTCGATCTGCCGGGTCTTGTTGCGGGCGCCAAGTATCGCGGTGAGTTTGAGGAGCGCCTCAAGAACGTGATCCAAGAGGCCACCGAGGCCGACGACGTCATCTTGTTTATCGATGAGATGCACACCATCATCGGTGCCGGTTCTGCCGAGGGCTCCATCGACGCGAGCTCCATGCTCAAGCCCGTGCTCGCGCGCGGTGCCTTCCAGATTATCGGCGCCACCACGGCCGAGGAATTCCGCAAGTACCTCACCAAGGACCCGGCCTTCGAGCGTCGCTTCCAGACCATCGATGTCGAGGAGCCGAGCGTCGAGGACACGGTCAAGATCCTGACCGCGCTCAAGCCGCGCTACGAGGAGCACCACCATGTGCGCTATACGCAGGGTGCTATCGAGGCCGCCGCGAACCTTTCCAACCGCTACATTCAGGATCGCTTCCTGCCCGATAAGGCCATCGACCTCATTGACGAGGCCGGTGCCCGCGCCCGCATCGCCGCCAACCGCGCGCCCGAGCCGGTGCGCGAGGCCGAGCATCGCATAGAGGAGCTCAAGGCCGCCGCGCAGGAGGCCACCGAGAGCGACGACATGAACAAGGCCGCCGAGATCACCGAGCAGCAGAAGGCTGCCGAGATTGAACTCGCCGAGGCCAAGGCTGCCTGGACCGCCGAGCTCGACGCCAGCCCGCTCACCATCGATGTCTCCCAGATCGCCGATATCGTGTCCGTGACCTCGGGCGTGCCGGTGTCCTCGCTTACCGAGAGCGAGAGCCGGCGCCTGCTGCAGGCCGAAAGCGTGCTCAAGACACGTATCATCGGTCAGGATGAGGCTGTCGAGGCAGTTGCCAAGGCCGTGCGCCGCAGCCGCTCGCCGCTCAAGGACCCGCGTCGCCCCGGCGGTAGCTTTATCTTCCTGGGTCCCACCGGCACGGGCAAGACCGAGCTCGCCAAGACGCTCGCCGAGTACCTCTTTGGCAGCAAGGACGCGCTCATCAGCTTCGACATGTCCGAGTTCGGTAGCGAGTTCGAGGTTTCCAAGCTCATCGGCAGCCCTCCGGGTTACGTCGGTCACGACGAGGGCGGCCAGCTCACCAAGGCCGTTCGTCGCCACCCGTACTCGGTCGTGCTGTTCGACGAGATCGAGAAGGCGCACCCCGATATCTTCAACATCCTGCTGCAGGTGCTGGAGGAGGGCCGTCTGACCGATAGCCAGGGCAAGACGGTCGACTTCCGCAACACCGTGATCATCATGACATCCAACGTGGGCGCCCGCGAGATTGCGCAGGATGCAAGCGTTGGCTTTGGCACCACCGGCGAGCAGGGCCTCACCTCGAGTGAGATCCGCGGCCGCGCCATGGGCGAGCTCAAGCGCCTGTTCCGCCCCGAGCTGCTCAACCGTATCGACGACATCGTGGTGTTCCAGAAGCTCTCGGGCGAGAATCTCACCAAGATCGCGCACCTGCTGGTGGACGATCTGCGCCAGCGCCTGATCGCCAACGGCATGAATATCAAGCTCACCGATGCGGCCTATGACAAGATCGTGGCCGAGGGCACCGACCTCACCAACGGTGCGCGTCCGCTGCGCCGTGCTATTCAAAAGCTCATCGAGGACCCGCTGTCCGAGGAACTTCTGGCCGGCGAGTGGGGCGAGGGCGATACCGTCCTGTGCGACGTGGCCGATGGCAAGTTTGTTTTTAGCCACGGCACGGGCGAGATCCCGGCACCGCGTCCGGCAGGCACGCTCGGTGGTGATACCGCCCCGGCGGCACCGCACACTGGCAACGCCGCACCCGTGAGCGGCGGCGTGACCTCGGGCCCCGGCGGCATGATGCGAGCCGGTTCCGGCGCGCTGTAAGGCGTGGCGACAATTTGATACGCGCAATCGAGGCGCTCCGGAAAGGGCGCCTCGATTTGTAGAGCTGCGGAAGTTGTGACCGTTACGCTATACGGTCCACCGTTAGCCGATGATGCGAGGGCGCTCGGCGTTTTCGACTGGTTTATGCACGCAAAGTCTGGGAATATACAAGTCGCATGTCTTACTGTCTAACCAGTTGCGCCAAGGAGGCACCATGGATTACAAGATCACCGGCTACGAGCCCGCCCAACTGTTCCATTTCTTTGAGGAGGTCAGCGCGATCCCCCGTGGGTCTGGCAACGAGAAGGGCATCAGCGATTTCCTGGTTGCGTTTGCCAAGGAGCGCGGCCTCGACGTGTATCAGGACGAGGTCTACAACGTCATCATTCGCAAGCCCGCTTCTGCCGGCGCCGAGAATGCCCCGACCGTGATGCTGCAGGGCCACATCGATATGGTGTGCGACAAGTTGGGCTCCGTTGAGCACGACTTTACGACCGATGGTATCGACCTGGTCGTCAAGGGTGGCGTCCTCACCGCTAACGGCACCACCCTGGGCGCCGACAACGGTATCGCCGTCGCTCTGATGCTCACTGTTCTCGATGATGATTCGATCGTTCACCCCGCCCTCGAGTGCGTATTCACCACCGACGAGGAGACTGGCCTGGTCGGCGCCGAGACACTCGACAAGTCCCAGATTAGCGCCCGCACCATGATTAACCTTGACTCCGAGGAAGAGGGCGTTGCCACCGTCAGCTGCGCCGGCGGCGTCGTCGTTACCTACACCTGCCCGATCGCGCGCGAGCACAAGACCGGTAGCGCCCTCACGCTCGACATCTCCGGCCTGCTGGGCGGTCACTCCGGCAGCGATATCAACCTGGAGCGCGGCAACGGCAACCTTATCATGGCCCGCATCATCGATCGCCTGATGGTTGCCGGTGAGCCCGCCATCGTCAGCTTCAACGGCGGCACCAAGGACAACGCCATCAACCGTGAGTGCAAGGCTGTTCTGGTCTACGCCGACCACGCTGCCGCCGAGGCCGCGGCCCAGATCGCAAAGGGCATCATCGCCGACGTCACTGCCGAGCTCGAGGTCTTCGACCCCGGCTTTACCTGCACCGTCGAGATTGCCGACGACGCCGAGGTCGAGGCCATGGATCAGAAGTCCGCGCTTGCCCTCATCCGCGCTCTGCGTCTTGCCCCTAACGGCGTGATTCGCCGCAACGTCGCCACCGACGGCTCCGTCGAGGTTTCCTCCAACATCGGTGTGGTTGCCACTTCTGACGACGAGGTCAAGATCATGCTGTCCCCGCGCTCCTCGATCACCTCGCTGCAGAACGAGTTCAAGGACCGCCTGCAGACGCTGGCCGATGTCCTGGGCTTCGATGCCAAGTTCGAGTTCGAGTATCCCGGCTGGAGCTATGCCGAGCATTCGCCGGTCCGCGACGTCTTTGTCGAGAGCTATCGCGAGCTCTTTGGCTCCGAGCTGCGCATCGAGTCCATTCACGCCGGCCTTGAGTGTGGCCTGTTTGCCGAGGCCCTGCACGGTCTGGACGCCATCGCCGTGGGCCCGACGCTCTCTGATGTCCACACCCCGGACGAGAGCATGGAGCTCGCTTCTGCCGAGCGCTTCTACGAGCTGCTCATCGACGTCCTCAAGCGCCTTGCCGCGTAAAGGTCGCATTAACGGCGATCCAAAACTTTTGCTGATGGATTGCAAATGACATTACGAGAGGGGGCACCCGAGCTTTTGCGATGGGTGCCCCTCTCTTCTTTTAAGAAATGGGAAATTGATTGGCGTCTAGCCCATATCCGCCCTGATGAGGTCGAGGGTGCGCTGGCAGTTTTCGCGGACGGGCCCGAGCATATGTTCGCGCAGGTCCGTCATGCCGGGCAGATCGGCGTATTCGTCCATGACCTCTTCCATGCAAATGGGTACCTCGTAGGCGAGGTCCATCATGGTCGCAAAGCAAAACTTCTCGGATAGCCCGGCATCGGTGAGCGCCGTCTCCAGCGCGGGGTCGCCCATACCGTGGTATCGGCGGATAGCACCTGGACCGATGCGCCCCACACGATTTTCGCCGCCAACGCTCATAGCAAGGCGTGCCCGACGTCGCATGCTCTCATACGCCAAGCCCGATGCGACATCGTACATTCGAGCCATCATGGCTGCGCCGTCGTTTCCAAGGAGCAGGGAATAGTTTTTCGCATGCGCATCCGGTGCGCCGATAATGGCGTTGAAGAACAGTATCTGCGTAAACAGATGCAGGTTAAGTTGATGGTGGCTCGTAGTTACGAGGAGCTCTTGAATGTCGCGTGTGGTCGGGCCGCCGTCTGCCGTGTACTTTTGGGCGGGCATCACCCCAAGTGCCTGACAGAGGTCTTCTTGATGTAGGCGCCTGATCGTTCCGTCTTCGACTTTCACGCGGTCATAGCGCTCAACAATGAGGGTAGGTTCGTCCTCAAACATACGATATTCGACGTTTGCCGTTGCGATACCGGCTCGCTGGGCGCTTTTCATGCAGACAAACTCATTGAGAGCCTCGAGTTTAAATCCGATAACGCCATTTTTGAAAATATGCGTCGTGGGCGAGGAGCCCATGCATTCGCACCAGCGGCCGTTTGTGAACGCGAGCGCGAATTTGCCCTGGTTGCCTCCAAGTGACCAACTTTCGTCTAGACCCATCCACGATGCATCGCGGTCATCTCTGATCGACTTGAGACGGAGAGCTATTTCGTGGTCGTCTATAGGGCGGTATTCGCCAGCGCGATGCAGGACGGCGTCGGCATCTTCTTCGGCACAAAACTGCACTCCGCCCGGACAGTCGAGTCCGATATGGCTGAGCAATGCAACGGGATTGTTGGGCCTAACGTCGAATTCGGCGGCAATCGCTTTTCGTTGGTCCTCGCTGTCGGGTAGAAGGCCAAACAGGTACGGATTCATGACCTGTTGGCCGTATGTGCGATTTGATACGGGTATGTTGGTCGATAGGGCTGGCCCGTCATAGTCATGATCGTAGGTAAAGCTGATAAGACCGTTCTCATCTTGCGTGAGCGTTCCCGCAGGTACACTGCAAATAAAGGTCCGAAGTGATGTTCTGGCCATTGGCTATTTCCCTTCGGGCTTGGTTTGGTTAGATGCGTTTGCGGCAATCGAGACTCCGAGATTGGACATGGCGAAATCGGCGAAGACCTCGTCGTAGAGTGCGGATGTAAAGGGGGCATCTGCAAGAGCCGGAATGGCGGTACTACGACGGTTGCGATGATGAGGACGTTGAGTGTGATGGCGCCTGGGGATGCTGCGAGGTAGCGGATTGGCATGCGGGGCGTCGACTGGTCGCTCGTTTTTTGCTTCGCCTATATCCCCTTGAGCGGCGAGCGCCAGTCCGAGAGCATTGAAGATTGCCAATAGCTTGTCGAGTCGAATGCCGGTGGCATCTCCTAGCTCGAGCGATGCGAGCAGGCGCTCCGAAACACCGGCTTTTTTAGCGAGGGTCGCACGGGTGATTCCCCGCGACTCGCGTGCCTGGCGCACGTAGATGCCAGCTTGGCGCGGTGTGGTGATGGGAAGGGTATCCACGGCGATCTCCTAACGTGCAGACTTTTGCATATCAGTATGACATGCAAAAGTCTGCACGAAAAGGTCTTATGCAAAAGTCTGCATGAGACTTCTGCATTGACGTTGAGCTTATGAGAGGCGTTTTTTATATCGCGAGGATCCCCAGATGCTCAAGCAAGATCTTAAGTCCGATGAGGACGAGTACGACGCCACCCACGATGGTGGCGGGTTTTTCGTAGCGCGCGCCAAAGGTGTGGCCGATCGCTACGCCGGCGACGGAGAAGATAAACGTTGTGACGCCGATAAGCGATACGGCGGGAACGATATCGACCGAGAGCGCCGCAAACGAGATGCCTACGGCTAGGGCGTCGATTGAGGTGGCGATGGCGAGGATCAGGTACTCGCCCAGGTCAATCTTCTCGGCATTCTTGTTGTCGCCCTCATTCTCGTCTTCGGTAAAGGCTTCCCACAGCATCTTGCCGCCGATGAAGGCCAACAGAATAAAGGCAATCCAATGGTCGATGGGTCCGATGATGCTCATGAATTGACTGCCGAGCGCCCAGCCTATCACGGGCATGCCGGCCTGAAACCCGCCAAAGAACAGACCGAGCACTACGGCGACTTTAAGGTCGATCTTCTTCATGCCAAGGCCCTTGCAGATGGATACGGCAAAGGCGTCCATCGAAAGGCCAACGGCGAGCAGCACGAGCTCTGCGAGTCCCATAGCCTGGCTCCCTCTCTGCGGGCGGGCCCGCGTGTACCTCTTGGGGGAGCAACAAAAAGACTAACCTTGGCACATGGTTGATTGGGTAGTCAAAAGAGCCCGTCCCAAATTAGCCATCTTAGCGGTGTTCGCTCATTCTGTAAGCATCGGATTTCGCGAGCGCCGCGGGGACAAACCGTGAGAAACTATTTAGCGTTTATGGAGCGTATACGATGGGAGCGATGCCTTGGATAAGAACGAGCTGCAAAAGCGTATGGAACAGGCTATCCGCCTGACTGCCCCCGGCCAGCCGATCCGCACCGCCCTCGACATGATCATCGCCGGTCACCTGGGCGCCCTTATCTGCGTCGGCGACACCGAAAACGTGCTCGCTGCCGGTAACGACGGCTTCCCGCTCAACATTTCGTTCACCTCGAACCGTCTGTTCGAGCTCTCCAAGATGGACGGTGCCATCGTCATCGACGGCGACCTCACCCAGATCCTGCGCGCCAACTTCCACCTCAATCCCGATCCCTCGCTCGCCACGAGTGAGACGGGCATGCGTCACCGCACCGCCGCTCGCATGTCGGTGCTCACCGATGCCATCGTGATCTCAGTCTCGGCCCGTCGTGCCGTCGTTAACGTGTACGTTCACGGCAAGAGCTACGAGATCCAGCCCGTCACTACCATCATGAGCTCGGTCAACCAGCTTGTCGCCACGCTCCAGACCACCCGTCAGTCGCTCGATCGCTCCCTGCTGCGTCTGACGGCCCTCGAGCTCGACGACTACGTTACGCTCGCTGACATCACCGGCATTTTCTCGAGCTTCGAGATCATGCAGCAGGCAAAGACCGAGCTTAAGGATTGCATCGTCAAGTTGGGCAACCAGGGCAAGCTCGTGCAGATGCAGCTCGAGCAGCTCGCGGGCTCCAGCATGGATACCGAGTATGACCTGATGATCCGCGACTACGCAAGTGATTCTTCCGAGGCTAATGCCGAGAAGATTCGCGCCAACCTAAGCCGTATGACACCTAAGGACCTGTCCGACCCACAGCATGTGGCGGCGGTTCTGGGTTACGACGACCTGGACGAGGACTCCGTCATGACACCGCTGGGCCTGCGCACGCTTTCGCGCGTGTCCGTCGTGCGCGACGGCGTGGCCGAGAAAATCGTCGACGAGTATGGATCGCTGCAGGAGCTCATGGACGACATCAGCGAGGATCCGGAGCGCCTGGGCGACTTTGGCGTTAACAACCCTGCCATTCTTGCGGACTCCCTGTACCGCATGAAGGGCACCAAACAGGGGAACGCATAATGGCTCCCGTATGCGCCGTGGTCGTTGCCGGCGGCAGCGGCCAGCGCTTTGGAAATCCCGGCGGCAAGCAGCTCGTTAACGTGGCGGGTCGTCCGCTCATGAGCTGGTCCATCCGCGCGTTCGATCGTAGCGACAAGGTCGGCCACATCGTGGTGGTGTGCCCTGCCGAGCGCCGTGCCGAGATGCGCCGCCTGGCCATCGACCCGTTTGACTATGACACGCCCATCAGTTTTGCCGATGCCGGCGATACCCGCCAGGACTCCACCCGTGCCGGCGTGCATGCGGTACCGACGGGTTTCGAATATGTCGCTATCCACGACGGCGCCCGTCCGCTTATCACGACCGAGGCCATCGATCATGCGATCGACGTGCTTGTGGGCGACCACGCCCTCGACGGTGTCGTGTGCGGTCAGCCCGCGATCGACACGCTCAAGATCGTCGACGGCGACAATATCGTCGAGACGCCGCCGCGCGAGCTCTACTGGGCCGCGCAGACGCCGCAGATCTTTAACGTCGACGCCATGAAGCGCGCCCACACCGCAGCTATCGCCGAGGGCTTTATCGGGACCGACGATTCTTCGCTGGTCGAGCGCATGGGCGGGCGCGTCCGCTGTGTCCAGAGCCCGCGCGATAACCTTAAGGTGACGGTGCCCGAGGACCTGCGTCCCGTAACCGCGATTCTGCTTGGCCGTATGGCCGAGGGAGAGGACCTTCCCCATGTTCAGTAACCTGCGCATTGGCCACGGCTACGACGTCCACCGTTTGGTGGAGGGGCGTCGATGTATCATCGGCGGGGTCGACATTCCCTACGAGCGCGGCCTGCTGGGCCACTCGGATGCCGATGTGCTCGCGCACGCCTTGGCCGACGCCATTCTGGGCGCCTGCCGCGGGGGAGACATCGGCAAGCTGTTCCCCGACACCGATCCCGCCTACGAGGGTGCCGATTCGATGGTGCTGCTCGCTCGCGTGATGGACTATGCACGCGAGCGAGGCTTTGAGTTTGTCGATGCCGATTGCACCATTGCCTGTCAGCAACCAAAGATCACCCCGCACCGCGATGCCATGCGCGCCAACCTTGCCCATGCATTGGGCGTTGACGTCGAAAACGTGGGCGTCGCTGCCACTACGACCGAAAAGCTCGGCTGGGAAGGCCAGGGCGAGGGAATTGGCGCCTGGGCCGTCTGTCTGCTACAGAAAACCGTTAAGGAGTAACGAATGCGTATCTACAACAGCGCTACCCATAAAAAGGAAGAGTTCCAGCCCATCGAGTCCGGCAAGGTCCGCATGTACGTGTGCGGCCCCACGGTCTACGACAACATCCACATTGGCAATGCCCGCACGTTCATCAGCTTTGACGTGATTCGTCGCTGGCTCATCGCGAGCGGCTACGAGGTCACGTTCGCCCAGAACCTCACCGATGTCGATGATAAGATCATCAAGCGCGCCAACGAGCAGGGCCGCACGGCCGCCGAGGTCGCGACGGAGTTCTCGGACAAGTTTATCGGCGTTATGCGCGCCGCCAACGTGCTCGATCCGGATGTGCGCCCCCGCGCCACCAAAGAGATCGGTCCCATGATCGCCATGATCAAGACGCTCATCGAGCAGGGCCACGCCTACGCCGCCGATAACGGCGATGTGTACTTTGCCGTACGCAGCGACCCCAACTACGGCCAGGTCTCGGGCCGCAACATCGACGACCTTATGGTGGGCGCGCGCATCGAGGAGAACGAGGACAAGAACGACCCGCTCGACTTTGCCCTGTGGAAGGCCGCCAAGCCCGGCGAGCCCAGCTGGCCGAGCCCTTGGGGCGAGGGCCGTCCCGGTTGGCACACCGAGTGTGCCGCCATGGTGCACCGCTACCTAGGCACCCCGATCGACATCCACGGCGGCGGCTCCGACCTTGCCTTCCCGCATCACGAGAACGAGTGCGCCCAGGCCACCTGCGCCTGGCACCAGGGTTTCTCCAACACCTGGATGCACACGGGCATGCTGCTGGTAGACGGCGAGAAGATGTCCAAGTCGCTCGGCAACTTCTTTACGCTGGCCGAGGTCCTCGAGCAGCACTCCGCTGCCGCTCTGCGCCTTCTGATGCTGCAGACGAGCTATCGCTCGCCGCTCGACTTTTCTTGGGAGCGCCTGGAGGGTGCCGAGAATTCGCTCACGCGTATTGCCGGTACGGTCGAGAACCTGCGCTGGGCCGCGAACCATGCGACGGCCGATGCCGATGAGGCAGCATCCGAGGCGTTTGCCGCCAAGGCCGCCGAGACCCGTGCCACCTTTAAGGAGTGCATGGACGAGGACTTTAATACCGCCGGTGCCATGGGTGCCGTCTTTGGCTTTGTCACCGAGTGCAACCAGTACCTGGAGCAGGCGGGCGACGCTGCCGACAAGGCCGCCGCGCTTGCCGCCGCCGACACGCTGGCCGAGCTGCTCGATACGTTTGGCGTCGAGCTTCCCGAGCCCAAGGTCGAGCTGCCGCTGGGCCTGCTGGGCGTTGCCGCCGGCCTGGTCGCCTACACGGGCGACGACGTGGACGAGGCAGCTTCCAAGATTCTCGAGGCCCGCGCCGAGGCCCGTGCCGCCAAGAACTGGGATTTGGCAGATGCCATCCGCGACCAGCTCAAGGACCTGGGCCTGACGATTGAAGATACGGCCGCGGGTACTCGTATTAAGAGTCTCTAGTATTTGTCGACCGTTCGAGGTGCGGCAGATTGCCTTGAAAGAGGAGGGCATAGACCTGGTGGTCATGCCCAACGATTGAAAGGCAAGGTGCCGTGCCTCGGACGGTCGATTCTTGTTCGTTATCTATTTAAGGAGGCCGTTTTATGGCCGACAATCGCAAACGTGCACCGCGTGGAGGCAAGCAGGCTGCTTCTGGCTCGCGTCCGATTCGCCGCAACGACCGCGCTGCCACTCCCAAGGGCCAGCGCGAGCGCTCCCAAGCCCAGGCTGCGCGTTCGCAGCGAGATCGCAACCGCGACAACGTTCAGGTTCCCAAGGGCGAGTTTATCGAAGGTCGTCGTGCTGCCGCCGAGGCACTGCGTACCGGCTTTCCCGTCAAGTGCGCGCTCATCGCCGAGGGCGGGGAGCGCGATGCCGCCTTGTCGCGCCTGGTCGACGACCTCAACGCCGCGGACGTCCGCATTAAGTATGTGCCGCGCACGCAGCTCGATGCGCTGTCGAGCCATGGCGCTCACCAGGGCATTGCGCTCGAGGTGGGCAATTTCCCCTATGCCGATGTCGCCGATATTCTCGATCGCGCGGGTGAAGGACCGGCGCTCGTCGTCGTGCTCGACCATGTGACCGACGATGGCAATTTTGGTGCGATCGTGCGCTCTGCCGAGGTCGTGGGCGCAGCGGGCGTCATCATTGCCAACAAGCGCGCCGCCGGTGTGACCGTGGGCAGCTACAAAACCTCCGCTGGTGCCGTCATGCACCTGCCCATCGCGCAGGTTCCCAATATCGCCCGAGCGCTTGACGACCTCAAGGCCGCCGGCTTTTGGGTGGGCGGTGCTTCCGAGCACGCCGAGGGCAGCTGCTGGGATGCTCCCTTCGAGGGCCGCGTTGCGCTCGTCATGGGCTCCGAGGGCGACGGCATCTCGCGCCTGGTGCTCGAGAAATGCGACTTTTTGACCAAGCTTCCCCAGCGCGGCATGACCGAGAGTCTCAACGTGGCCCAGGCGACCACCGCGCTGTGCTTTGAGTGGCTGCGCCGCAATGCCGGCGAGCTCATGGGGGAGGAGTAGCGCATGTCCAAGAAGAACCGCGCCAAGTCCAAGGCCAAGCGCTTTGGCGAGGGCTCGGCCAAGCCGATTGTTTCGGCCGCGACCTATGGCGTGGGCGGCAATGCGTTTGCGCAGGCCATCGCCGATCCGGTCTCGACGGTGCACTCCAATAAGCCCGAGCTGCTGGTGGTCGACGGCTACAACGTGATTCACTGCACGCCGCGCTACGAAAAGCTCGTCTACGACCATTCCGACGATCCATATTCCAGCGACGTCCACGATATGGCTCGTACTGCGCTTATCAACGATGTCGCGGCGTTTGCCCAGGGCCGTTACGAGGCCGTGATCGTGTTCGACGGCGCGGGCAACATCTCCAACGAGCGCCCCAACCTACCGGCCCGCGGCGTGCGCATCGAGTTCTCGCCGACGGGCGTCTCTGCCGATACCGTGGTGCAGAAGCTCTGCATCGAGGCGCGTGAGGAAGGCCGCGCGTGCTCCGTGGTATCGAGTGACGGCACAATACAGGCCGTCGTCATGGGCAAGGGCGTCACGCGCATCTCGAGCCGTATGCTGGTGGACGAGATCAAACAGATCGACAACGACGTTCACGAGGCAGAGGAAGCTCCGCAGATCAAGATGACTCTGGGCAGCCGCCTGAGTCCCGATGCCCTGGCCAAGCTCAAGGCCCTGCGCGGACGGTAGGGGATTATCCATAGAGACCCGTTTTCCAATTGGCCGGCCCGTTGATTTGTAATCAATGGACTGTGGGTTGCCGTCGCCAAAACGAATAGTTTTTTGTTTTGGCGAACGGATAAAACTATTCGTTCTGACGAATAGTTTTGAGATGTGGTCGGTCAAAGGGTCTGTTGCGCCTTGTCAGCAATTCCTTTATTCTTAATTGGCTTCGCGCGAAAGCGCCAAGTGTGCCAGTGTGGCGCAACGGTAGCGCAACTGATTTGTAATCAGTGGGTTGCAGGTTCGATTCCTGTCACTGGCTCCATGAAAGTTTCGGGCTCTGTCCCCCTGAGGGACAGGGCCCGTTTCTATTTATGTCGATAAGTCGGCGTGTTTGGCGCCAACCAAGCTTCAGGTTTGTCTCGATCTGTAACACGAAGAGGCTGAAAGCCGTTCTTGCTGTTATAGATTTAGATAAACAGACAGGCCGCCAGGGAAACATCTTGATCTGTAACAGATAGGGGAGGAATAACCCTCTTACTGTTAAAGATCGAGACTGAAACTGGGGCGAGGTTAGTCATCGGCATCGAGCGAGGATTTTCGGACACACGAGAGTGGAAAATCTTCCGCCTAGAGAATGAACGTGGATAATCTCCCACTTTGGGCCCAGTGGCACGTCAAAAGTGGGAGATTATCCACGCTCGATTTCAAACGGGAGATAATCCACGCTCGAATTTGCCGCGGAAGCCCGATCTCGACCTATATTATAGGTGTAAATAAGCCGTTATCGAAGTTCGATCCTGAAGGTGTACTCCACTACACCAAAGTATTCGCTCGGGAAATGTCACCAGCGCAGCCAAATCCACCGTCCTTCATATCCAAACTCAACAAAACCGCAGGTCGAAAGCATATAGATACGCCCGGAACCGTGTATCTAGAGGTTTTCGTTGACAGCCCCCAAGGTTGCATCGTATTATCTTTTTCGTTCGCGGGGGCGGCGGTCCAAAAGACCAAAGGACCTGCGGATACTTGAACGATTGGGAGTTTGCCCGAGTGGTTAATGGGGACGGGCTGTAAACCCGTTGGCTCTGCCTACATAGGTTCGAATCCTATAGCTCCCACCCGTCAAGTGCCTGTATAGCTCAGTCGGTAGAGCACTTCGTTGGTAACGAAGAGGTCACCAGTTCAAGTCTGGTTGCAGGCTCCATCCGGCGGTGTAGCTCAGTTGGTTAGAGCACACGGTTCATACCCGTGGCGTCACTGGTTCGAATCCAGTCACCGCTACCATAGGTAACACGGTGGCTTCTCAATAGTATGTTGAGAGGCCACTATGGTATAAAGGCAAAGTCCCGTCCGGGGACGACCTGTTAAGAGGAGGGCTTTATGGCCAAAGAGAAGTTTGAGCGCACTAAGCCGCATGTTAACATCGGCACCATTGGTCACGTCGACCACGGCAAGACCACGCTGACCGCTGCCATCACCAAGGTTCTCTCCGAGACCGAGGGCTGCAAGGCTGACTTCACTGCGTTCGAGAACATCGACAAGGCTCCCGAGGAGCGCGAGCGCGGCATTACGATCTCCGTCTCCCACGTTGAGTACGAGACCGCTTCCCGTCACTATGCTCACGTTGACTGCCCGGGCCACGCTGACTACGTCAAGAACATGATCTCCGGTGCTGCTCAGATGGACGGCGCTATCCTGGTCATCGCCGCTACCGACGGCCCCATGGCTCAGACCCGCGAGCACATCCTGCTCGCCCGCCAGGTCGGCGTTCCCTACATCGTCGTCTTCCTGAACAAGTGCGACATGGTTGACGATGACGAGCTCATCGACCTCGTCGAGATGGAGACCCGTGAGCTCCTCTCCGAGTACGATTTCCCCGGCGACGACATCCCCGTCATCCGTGGTTCCGCTCTGGGCGCTCTCGAGGGCGACGCCAAGTGGATGGACGCTATCCGCGAGCTCATGAACGCCGTCGACGAGTACATCCCGACGCCTGCTCGTAACAACGACCTCCCCTTCCTGATGGCCGTTGAGGACGTTATGACCATCTCCGGCCGTGGTACCGTTGCTACCGGCCGTGTCGAGCGCGGTGAGCTCAAGCTCAACGAGCCCGTCGAGATCGTCGGCATCAAGGATACCCAGAACACCGTTGTTACCGGTATCGAGATGTTCCGTAAGTCCATGGACTTCTGCGAGGCTGGCGACAACGTCGGTCTGCTGCTCCGCGGCATCAAGCGTGAGGACATCGAGCGCGGCCAGGTTCTCTGCAAGCCCGGTTCGGTTACCCCGCACACCAAGTTCACCGGCGAGATTTACGTTCTGACCAAGGAGGAGGGCGGCCGTCACACCCCGTTCTTCGATGGTTATCGTCCTCAGTTCTACTTCCGTACCACCGACGTTACCGGTACGGTCAAGCTCCCCGAGGGCACCGAGATGGCTATGCCTGGTGACCACATCACCATCGAGGGCGACCTCATCCACCCGATCGCCATGGAGGAGGGCCTGCGCTTCGCTATTCGCGAGGGTGGCCACACCGTCGGTTCGGGCATCGTCTCCACGATCATTGAGTAAATTAGCTCTCTGATATAGCTGACTTAGAGAACCCGGCACTTATATGGGTGCCGGGTTCTTTTCTGCAATGGTTATTGTGCCGTTGCTGGTGTCGAGAGGATCGATAATGGTTCTGGTGCACCGTCGATTAGATCTCGCTGGCTCCATTGATGTGTTCCAAATATGAATGGATCCACCGAGAACCAATTGATTCGAGGTTTTCATTGACAGCACTTACATAGAGCTGATAAAGTACCATCTCGTGCCCGTACGGGGCGGATATGAAAGGTTCAGGATACATGCGTACTCTAGTTACTCTTGCGTGCACTGAGTGCAAGCGCCGCAACTATACGACCACCAAGAACAAGGCGAACATGCCTGATCGTATGGAGATCAAGAAGTATTGCCCCTGGTGCCGTCACCACACGCTGCACAAAGAGACTCGCTAGTCTCTAGTCACATACGCCAGTAGTTCAATTGGTAGAGCATCGGTCTCCAAAACCGAGTGTTGAGGGTTCGAGTCCTTCCTGGCGTGCCAGTCATTATTCCGTAAGCTCCCAATTGGGGGCTTACGGTTTACTCATGTATAAGCGCATTGCGCGGAGGTAACCCAAATGGCCAACAAGAAGAACAAGAAGAAGGCTCAGCAGCCGGCACCTGCCAATAACGCTGCCGCTAACTCCAAGGTTGAGGCCAAGAAGGCCGTTGCCAAGAAGAACGAGAAGGCTGCGAAGCCCAAGAAGAACGAGAAGCCTGGTTTCTTCGCCCGCACCAAGAAGTATTTCGCTTCGGTGAAGTCCGAGATGAAGCGTGTCACGTGGCCCGATAAGAAGGAGCTCGTGAACTACTCGGTCGTCGTTTGCGCTTCTCTGATCGTCGTCGGCGTCGTCATCGCTCTGCTCGATGCTGGCTTTGGCGAGGCTCTTGCTCTGTTCTCTGGATTGAGGGGCTAAACCATGTCTAAGCGTTGGTACGTCGTTCACACTTACTCTGGATACGAGAACCGCGTTAAGTCCGATCTCGAGCATCGTATCGAGACCATGGGCATGCAGGACCGTATCTTTGATATCGAGATTCCTATGGAGCGCGTCACCGAGATCAAAGAGGGTGGCAAGCGCGAGACCAAGGATTCTAAGATCTTTCCGGGTTATGTCCTGGTTCGCATGGAGATGGATGACGATGCGTGGACGTGTGTTCGCAACACGCCCGGCGTCACCGGTTTCCTAGGCGGCAACGGCAAGCCCGCTCCGCTTTCCCGCGACGAGTACAACAAGATGACTCGTCGTCCCGGTAAGGGCGATTCGCCCAAGCGCACCTCGGTTGATATTCAGGTCGGCACGTCCGTCCGCGTCACCGATGGCCCGCTTACCGACTTTGATGGCAAGGTCTCCGAGGTTAACACCGAGGCTGGCAAGCTCAAGGTCACGCTGATGATCTTTGGCCGCGAGACGCCGGTCGAGCTCGACTTTAACCAGGTCGCTGTCATCGCTTAAGTTTTCGTCCGTTCGCGCGAGCGTGCTTCTTCTGTGACTGCTCATCTCAGGAGTGCTTCTAACACGTGCGTGCTTACGATATAGCAAGTACTTCACACTCGTGATTCGAAAGGAATGACCATGGCTGAGAAGAAGGTTGCCAACGTCATTAAGCTCCAGATTCCTGCTGGTGCAGCTAACCCCGCTCCTCCCGTCGGCCCCGCTCTGGGCGCTGCTGGCGTGAACATCATGCAGTTCTGCCAGGCCTTTAACGCCGAGACGCAGGACAAGAAGGGCGACATCATCCCCGTTGAGATCTCTGTCTACGAGGATAAGTCCTTCTCCTTCATCACCAAGACCCCGCCGGCGGCTCACCTCATCAAGAAGGAGCTGAACCTCAAGTCTGGTTCCGCTAAGCCCCAGGCCGACAAGGTTGGTCAGCTCTCCCAGGAGCAGCTCACCAAGATCGCCGAGATCAAGATGCCGGACCTCAATGCCAACGACATTGACGCCGCCAAGAAGATCATCGCCGGTACCGCCCGTTCCATGGGCGTCACCATCGCTGAGTAGCGATTTCTTATGGTAACGACGGGTGCTCCGACCTGGGCGCCCGTTAAATGTGTGCAATAGGGCACACGATACGATGTGGGAGGGCTCACGCCCGTTTAACCACAGGAGGTAATGCACATGGCTAAGCATGGTAAGAGCTATAACGCCGCTGCCGAGAAGATCGATCGCGCCACGCTCTACACCCCCCTTCAGGCTGCCAAGCTCATTAAGGAGCTCGACACCGCCAAGTTCGACGAGACCGTCGAGGCCCACTTCCGTCTGGGCATCGATACTCGTAAGGCTGACCAGAACATCCGTGGTTCCATCTCCCTGCCCCACGGCACCGGCAAGACCGTTCGTGTTGCCGTCTTCGCCGAGGGCGAGAAGGCCCGCGAGGCTGAGGCTGCCGGCGCCGACATCATCGGTTCCGACGAGCTTGTCGCCCAGATTCAGAAGGGCGAGATCAACTTCGACGCCGCTATCGCTACGCCGAACATGATGGCCAAGGTTGGCCGCATCGGTAAGATCCTTGGTCCCCGTGGCCTCATGCCGAACCCCAAGCTCGGCACCGTGACCATGGACGTCGCCAAGATGGTCTCCGAGCTCAAGGCTGGCCGCGTTGAGTACCGCGCCGACCGCTACGGCATCTGCCACGTACCCCTGGGCAAGAAGTCCTTCTCTGAGCAGCAGCTCGTCGAGAACTACGCTGCCCTGTACACCGAGATCCTGCGCGTCAAGCCCTCTTCTGCTAAGGGCAAGTACGTCAAGTCCATCTCCGTGTCTTCCACCATGGGCCCTGGCGTCAAGGTCGATCCCGCTATCCAGCGCGACTTTCTGGCTGAGTAACTAACAGTTACTGCCTGAGCAAAGCAAGCATTGCTAAAGAGACCCGGTTCTGCCTCGTGCAGGACCGGGTCTCTTGCTTTTGAGTCAACGAAACCACCACGAAGGGGACAGGCACCCTTGTGGTGGTTTTACTTGTGTTGTACTTTAGCGCGATGTAGTACTACCCGAGGCCGAAGGGAGCCCAACATGTTTAAGAACACGCAACAGCTCCTAGGCCTAGCGCTACTAGATTGGATAGCGCGCTAGGGTTGTAATCTCGCTATAACGATTTGTTGTACCCGGGTGCGCTATCGTCTGCCGCTTTCAGGCGTGATGAGCGACACGGGTATTTTTCTATCTCTAGGCCTTCTCTCTCTCCTGAAAGCCATCTGTCATAAAACGGTCAATCAGGAGGAACATATAAGCCGCAAAATCACAATCTTTGACGCCACCCTGTGCGACGGTGAGCAGTCGCCGGGCGCCAGCATGAATACCGAGGAAAAGCTCTTCATCGCCCGCCAGCTGGTGCGCATGAACGTGGACGTTATCGAGGCGGGCTTTCCCATCTCGAGTCCTGGTGACTTTCGCTCCGTACAGGAGATTGGCAAGATTGCGGGCGACCGATGCACGGTATGCGGCCTGACGCGCGCTGTCGACAGGGATATCGAAGTGGCTGCAGAGGCGCTCAAAACGGCCCAGAGGCCCCGTATCCATACAGGGCTGGGTGTGAGCACCAGTCACCTGCGCGACAAGCTCCATATGACTGAGGAAAGGGCAATTGAGTGAGCGATCCATGCCGTCAAACATGCTCGCAAGTTCGTTGACGATGTTGAGTTTTATGCCGAGGATGCCGGCCGCTCCGATCAGGAGTTTCTGGTGCGCATTATCGAGGCGGCCGTAAAGGCCGGTGCCACGGTCGTGAACATCCCCGATACGATGGGCTACAACATGCCGTGGGACTTTGGCGCCCGCATCCGTGACCTGCGCGGGCGCTGCGGGTGCGGCCGGTCAGCGTGCGGTCGACGTGATGGAGTATCGCGAGTACGAGATTGAGCGCATTGCGCGCCAGGCATTTGAGGCGGCGCGCAAACGTCGCGGCAAGGTGACGAGCGTTGATAAGCGCAACGTGCTGGAGACGAGCCGCATGTGGCGCGAGATCGTGCATCGCGTGCAAGACGAGGAGTACTCCGACGTGGAGCTTGAGGACCTGCTCGTCGACAACGCCGCCATGCAGCTCATCAGTCGACCGGCAGACTTTGACGTCGTGGTGACGGAGAACATGTTCGGCGACATCCTGTCCGATGAGGCGGCTCAGATTACCGGATCGCTCGGTATGCTTGCCTCTGCCTCGCTGGATGATGGCGTATCGCTGTTTGGGCCGAGCGCTGGCAGCGCTCCTGACATCGCGGGGCTCGGCGTGGCCAATCCGCTGGCTCAAATCTTGTCGGTGGCGATGCTGCTGACCTACGCGCTCGACATGGGCGAGCAAGCCGCGTGGATCGAGAGCGCCGTGGCGCGCGTGCTCGACGAGGGCTGGCGCACCCGTGACATCGCCGATGTCAACACCCCGGCAGATAAGATCCTCGGCACCACGACGATGGGCGACAAGGTCGTCGCCGCGCTGTAGGCGATGCCGATTCAAGCTGTCAAATATCTCAATCTGTAACATCTAAGGGGCAAAATCGTTCCTACCTGTTACAGATTGAGATTTTCGGCTGAGCATCCGTGGTCTGTCTCGATCTGTAACAGCTAACCGATTATTTGGGCCCTACCTGTTACAGATTGAGACAAACCGTTGGGACAGGTCGGACGAGTCAGCAAAACCACCACAAAGGTGCCGGTCCCCTTCGTGGTGGTTTTTAGCGCAACGAGGTGTTCCCAGCCGACCATACGGGCGGCCTTGCGCTCACGCTGCTCGATGACAGCGCATCTTTAGACGCGAAGTGCGGAACCGGGTGCATATACGAGCCGCGTAGCGTTACGAATTCATGGGAATGACCGTATCGCCAATTTGTACGCTTGCAATCTTGTCTGTGTCACAAACTTGCGAGAACGGCCAGGTCTTGTGGACATCAGTGGTGCCGTTATCCAGTTTATTTGCGAAATAGCCGCTGTGGCTGGTTGCGTCCTCAACATGACCGTCTTTGAACGTCACGATGAGGGGTATGTTGCCAACGGCATCCATAGACTCCTCCATGTTTTGAGACATCTTGCCGCTGTTGTTGTCGTGTTCGATGGAACGATCTATGTTGTAGCGGACTGAAACGCCAACGCAGGATACGGTGGCCTCTTGAATCGTCGCCTTGGTGCCGTTAAAGTTGACCGATTTGGGCGCGGGAATCGTAACGGATGTATCTTCGTAATTCAGCTGGAACTTAAGATCCCATGGGCCCGTAAGTATTTTCTTATACTCGGGAAGCTCTTTGCCAGCACGTGGCACAACGAGAGAGTTGATATGCGTGCGGACGGTCCTGCCCATAAGGCCGGGTGATTCAACGCTGAACTGTGCAAAGTATTGAATGCTGGAGTCATTGGGGTTCTTGTCAATGAGCCATGATTGGCCTTGGCCGCCATGCTCGCCATCAACGTATACGTTTCCATCGACACTTCCGGCGATAGTTCCGTTCTCGCCCGGCTCGGAAAGCTTTTTCAGGGCAGCGGGATCGTCGAACGTAAGCGTATAGGCGATGGTAACCATATCCTTGTCGCCCATGATGGCGTCGGCGGTCACGGTGACTCCGTTGTTGGAGCAGCTAGCACCGACGGGCCGGCCAATACGGTCGATGATCTCGGTTTGAGAAGCAGGTCCGTCAAAGATGTCGGAAAGCATGTCAGAAGGAAGCGGCAGGACGCCTGTTGCCATAGCCGTGCCAGCGCCTCCAATGACGATAGCGAGGACTGCCGTTACAGCGGCAATGCGAGCGACTGTTCTTACGGGATGGCGGGCGATGCGCGGCTTGCGTCGCGTGCCATTAAAGTTGCTTTGAGCGGTCGCCGCATCGCTTGAGGCGACGGACTGAGCAATCGAGTTTGCCATGTGCTGCTTCGCATTATCGGTAAACGAAATGTGCTCCAGGGCGTGGCGATAGTCATTCGAATTCGTAGTCATTGTGGTCTCCTTTCAAGGAAAGCCGAAGTGACGCACGTCCGCGGCTAAGGTGCTGGGCGGTTGCAGCTGGCGTCGCGTGAACGGCGTCTGCGATTTCCCTGATGCTCATGCCTGCGTAGTAGTGCAAAAAGATGGCGATGCGCTGTGCTTGAGGCAGGGCCGTGACAGCGGAAAGAATGGCGCAGTCGCGTTGCGCGAATTCTTGCTCGGTATGTGTTACGGGTGCGCAGAAATCGGGGAGCGAATCGAGGTCGACAACCGGGTGATTCGCGTGCGTACGGCCGATATCGCGACATGCGTTCAGTGCGACTCGGATCACCCAAGCACGTTCGTGTTCGAGCGAGTCGAACGGTTGAGTGCGTTGGAGAATCTTGATCAGCGTGTCCTGGCAGATGTCTTGAGCGTCGTCAGCGGATCCAAGGGCCGAATAGCACAATCGAAGGATGAGGTCGGAATACGTGTCGACCAAGCGCTTTGCTTCCCGCTCGATCTGATCGGCATCGCATCGGAGCGTGCTATTGCGGTTACGGCGTGCAGGCATAGTGTCACCTCCAATTGGTCGTGGTGGATATAGGGAAGGCGTCTCGCGAGGTCCCTCTACATACAACACGGTCGAGACTGCATAAGTTGACAAAAAAAGACGGCACGTGAGCGCCGTCCTTACAAAACAATGAGTGTTCTCGTTAATTACACAAGCACCGTGATGGACAGGTCGGACGAGTCAGCAAAACCACCATAAAGGTGCCTATCCCCTTCGTGGTGGTTGTTGGCAGTTACCAGGGGGTTCTGGCGGTTGAAGACTCGATTGCTTCGTGGCGTTTGAGCTCGCGGCGCATGGTTTGCGAGTTGAGCCAAGCGGCCTTCCAACCGCGCGTGGGGTAGCGCGCCTCGTCAATTTCGATCTTGGTATAGCCGCAGGCGTTGACAATCTTCGTTCCGCATGGGTGTTGGCGCTCGCGTTGAAAGTTGGGGCCGTAGCTTTGGTGCACATGCCCGTGAATCATATAGTCGGGACCCCAAGACTCAAGAGCCGCATTAAAGCACTCGAATCCTCGATGCGGCAGGTCGTCCAGGTCGCCCATGCCTGCGACGGGTGCATGGGTAAGTAGAATATCGCATCCGTCTACCAGTGCGATTTTTCGCGATAGCTTGCGCATGCGTTTTGCCATCTCGCGCTCGGTATACATGTTCGCGCCGTCGCGGTAGCGCATGGAACCGCCCAGACCCGCAATGCGAATACCTCGGTACACATATACGCTGTCCTCAACACAAATGCACCCGCCCGGTGCATGGCGCGCGTAGCGGTCGTCGTGGTTGCCACGAACGTACACAAGCGGTTTGTTGATGACAGTGACCAAAAACTCAAGATAGTCCGGATCCAGGTCGCCTGCGGATAGAATCAGGTCAACGTCCTCAAAGCGCTCCTTGCGAAAACATTCCCACAGGCAGCGCTCCTCTACATCGGCAATGGCTAGGATATTCATAGGGCACGGACCTCCGGCTTGTTATCGAGCTGCGGAATCGAGCCTATAACGTTGTCAGCCAGCCAGTTCATCTCGACAATCTGCGTACTCGGCAGGGGAGGGAAGCCCTCAATCTGAACCACGCCGTCCTGGCTGTGGAGCTCGCCGCCAAATGGGTTGATGGAGCCCTCGACAATGCCGTTGCGAAGCAGCTGCACAAGTTTACGCGTCTGATAGGGTAGGCCCGGAGCGTAGCGAATATCGATGACGCCGGAGCTCATACCGTACCAGTAGTTGACGGCGCGCACCTGCTGGTCATCGGCGGTCTCGTCCCATGTGCCGTGCAGTAGGCTGCGTACGATGAGTTCGTAGTAACGGCCCCAGTTCCATACCGGCATAGCAATACCGGTAACTTCCTTGCCGTTTACCAGACGGTGAAGCCCGTAGGCGGTGGGGTCCTCGAGAGACTTGGACATATCGGCGCCGGTCATGACGCTCACGCCCTCGCGACACATGGCTTCGGCAAGACCGCCGGCGGGAACATCTCCCCAAGTGAGGATAATCTGCGCACGAGGGTCGAGCAGCGAGGCACCGATAGCGAAGGCGTTGATTTCGCTCAGCGCGCCCGAGGCGAAGACCGACGCATGGTAGCCAATACGGTGGTTGTCGGCCATGCTGGCGGCAAGGGCGCCCAGTAGGAACTTGGCCTCGTACATCTTTCCAAAGTACGAGCGGACGCTTTGGTGGGGAAGGCCGATTGAGCAGTTAAGGAACCGCACCTGGGGATACTCGACTGACGCCCTGAGCGTGTATTCCATGAGCCGGTGTGAGGTCGAGAAGATGACGTTCGCCCCGTGCTTTACGGCTGTCTCGACGGCGGCGTAGAACACGTCCGAATCGTGGCAGTCCTCGAACGCCTCGGTGCGCACGATGCCGCCAAAGTGCTCATCAAGATACCGGCGGCCCTGGTCGTGTAGGCTGTCCCAGCTCGACGTGGCACAGGGAAACTCGTGGATAAAGGCGATTCGCATGGGATTGGCAGTGGAGTAGACGGTCTTGCTCATAAAGAAGTTGAGCACGCCCGAGGTAGCTTTTGTCGGTGCGCCCTCTTTCTCGTTGGGCTGCGGCGCTTCGACAAGATCGACTTTGTCCTCGTCGCTTTTGCCGGCAATGACAAGCTCGCGCCAAATCTTGCACAGACGGTTGACGACGATATCCGTCGGCGTATCCAGCAGACGGTCCTGGTTGTAGACGTTGAGGTAGACGAGCATGGCATCGGCAGGCGTAATGTCCAAGTGGTCGCCGCCCGCGCGAAGATAGGCGCGCTTAAAGAGCAGGAAGGTGTGACGTAGGTAGTCGACCTTCTTTTGAGGCCATTTTTCGACAAGATCTTGGCCGAGCATTTTGGCAAGCATCTCGTAGCTGCCCTCGCGCGAAAACTCAATCTCGTACAGGGGGCATACGTACCAAAAGGCGCAAAACTCACCGTACAGGCGGCTCTCGACGGAATCCCACTTACCGGGGTACAGACGCGTCACCTTGGCCGAAACCGTCGGAGCGTCAAGGAATTTGAGGACGCTGACACGCTTGTTGCCCTCTTGGACGTAAAAGCGGTGCATGAACTCGGTGACGATGATGGGGTCGCGGTAGCCCTCGGAGATTTGGATATCGTAGAGGTTGGACCATTTGCGGGCGAATTCGGTATTCCAGGGGAGCAGCGGCATAAAGTTACACGAAAAGGCGGACTGGCGACCTTTGGTAACCGTGCCGACGACCATTTCGAGCGGAATGTCCCGCAGGCCGATGTTCTCGCGCTGCCCGCAGGGAAGCTGGGCGACCAAGCTGTCGAGGTCCGTAAGATATGGATGCTCGCTTTGGCTGATGGCGCGACGGCGTCCCTGTTCGCCGCGCTTGCGCGCTTGACGATAGGCCTCTTCCATGGTGTCTACTCCCTTAGTCGTTTAAACAACGATATGAACCATGGTACCACGATGCGAAACCACCACAAAGGTGCCTGTCCCCTTTGCGGTGGTTTTAGGCGATGATGGGGGCGATGGCGCGGATGCAGGCGTCGGCTGCCGTAAAGGTGGTGCTGTCGTCACTGACGATAAAGATGATCTTACCCTTAATGCCAAAGTCGCCGATCTCGCTAAAGAGCACGTAGGGTTCCTTGTCAAAGCCCGAGATGGGTGAAACGGCGACCTTGGTGGCACAGGCGAGCTCGTCTGCCAGCGCATCGAGCGAGTCCCACTTTGACGTGTCCTTCACCGCGACGGGAACGACAACGCGTCCAAAGGGCATGAGGTGCACGAGTGTGTTCTTGGAGATGTTGGAGTTGGGGACGATGATGGTCTGTCCGCAGGCGTCCTCGATGGTCGTGTGGCGCCAAGTGATGTCCTGGACCACGCCCGACACGCCGCCGACCTCGATATTGTCGCCGGGCTTGATGATGCCCATAAAGGTCACTTGCATGCCGCCGATAAGGTTTGATAGCGTGTCCTGAAAGCCGAGCGAGATGGCGATGCCGCCGACGCCAAGAGCGGCGACGAGCGCGTTTGCGTTAATGCCAAAGCAGTTGTCGAGGATAAAGCTGCCGCCGATCATCCAAATGACGGCACGCGCGATGTTGATGAAGATGCTCGATGCGGGAAGCGGGTTGTCGTCTCGGTTGAGTAGGTGGCGCAGGGTCTTGGATGCCACCTTGGCGGCGATGGCGGTGACTATTACCAAGATGACGGCCCAGATGATGTTGTGGACCCAGCGCTGCTCAAAGAAATGAAGAATCGGTTCAAACAATTCCATGTAGGGAAAACCTCCTAATGATCATTCAACCATGATACCCACCAAAAAGCCCGTCCGATCACATCGGACGGGCCGATAACTTGAGATGGGGTGGCCGCGGTGGCGTAAGCTGGGCCGCCGGCGAGCACGCCGGCAAGGAGTGCGGCGGTCAAGCAAGACGGGGAAGGAGTCTTCTCATGGCAGTTTCCTTAGTTCTTAACCAGTGGTTCCTGCTGACGCTGGATTATCGACATGATATGCGAAAACCGTCGCAAAGGTATCTGTTCCTTTGCGGCGGTTTTGACGTTTGCGCAGATAAAACCTGCCAAAATAAACCTGTCCCTTATTGGCAGGTTTTAGCTCAGCAGCATGCGGTCGTTGGCGAGCTCGCCGCCCGAGACCTCCTCGAACTTCTGCAGCAGGTCGGCGACGGTGAGCGACTTCTTCTCGTCGCCCGCCACGTCGTAGATAACGTGGCCCTCGTGCATCATGATCAGGCGATTGCCCAGACGGATGGCGTCATTCATGTTGTGCGTGACCATGAGCGTGGTCAGGTGGTTCTCGTCGACAATCTCCTCGGTCAGATTGAGCACCTTAGAGGCGGTCTTGGGGTCGAGTGCCGCGGTGTGCTCGTCGAGCAGCAGCAAGCGCGGCTTGGTGAGCGTGGCCATGAGCAGCGTGAGTGCCTGGCGCTGGCCACCCGAAAGCAGGCCGACCTTGGCGTTGAGGCGCGTGTCCAGGCCAAGGTCCAGGCGCTTGAGCAACTCAACGTACTCGTCCTTCTCGGCCTTGGTGACGCCCCACGAAAGGCCGCGACGCTGGCCGCGACGCTTGGCGAGGGCCAAGTTCTCGGCAATCTGCATGTCGGCTGCGGTGCCGCGCATGGGATCCTGGAACACGCGGCCCAGGTACTTGGCGCGCTGCGACTCGCTCAGGCGCGAGATGTCGGTGCCGTCGAGCTCGATAACGCCCGAATCGAGCGGATATACGCCGGCAATCATGTTGAGCAGCGTGGATTTGCCGGCGCCGTTGCCGCCGATCACAGTTACAAAGTCGCCGTCGTTGAGGGTAAGGTCGACGCCGGTGAGCGCGCGCTTCTCGGTGACGGTGCCCTTGTTAAAGGTCTTCTTGACGTGCGAGAGCTTAAGCATCTGCCTCATCTCCCTTCGTGTAGGAGCTGCGGAGCTTATAGCGCTCCCAAACCACGGGCACGCACAGGGCCACGGCGACAATCACAGCAGAGAGCAGTTTCATGTCGTTGGCGTCCATGCCCAGCTGCAGCACGATGGCGCGGATGAGGAAGTACACCACGGAGCCAAAGACGGCGGAGGCCAGACGGACGGAGAACTGCGTGAGACCGCCGGGCAGCAGGCGGCCGAGCACCTCGCCGATGACGATGGCGGCAAGACCGATAACGATGGCGCCGGTGCCCATGCCAATGTCGGCATACTTCTGGCTCTGGCAGATAAGCGCGCCCGAAAGGCCGATGAGGGCGTTGGAGAGCACGAGGGCGATCATTTTGGTGGTGTTGGTGTTAACGCCCAGGGCGCGGATCATGTACTCGTTGTTGCCGGTGGCACGCAGCGCCGAGCCGATCTCGGTGCCAAAGAACCAGTACAGGATGGCGACGATGGCCACGGCCAGCACAATGCCTAGGATAATGGCAACAGTGGACTGCGGCAGGCCCGTCATGTTGCTGACGGATGAGAAGATAGTGCCCTTGGCAAGGATGGGCGTATTGGACTTGCCCATGATGCGCAGGTTGATGGACCACAGACTGATCTGCGTAAGGATTCCGGCGAGGATTGCGGGAATCTCAAAGACGGTGGTCAAGATGCCCGTGACGGCGCCCGCAATGGCGCCGGCGCACATGCCGGCCAGTACGGCGAGCAAGGGGTCGACGTTATTGTTGACGATGAGTACGGCGCAGACACAGCCGCCGAGGGCAAAGCTGCCGTCGCAGGTCATATCGGGGATGTCGAGCAAGCGGAACGTGATAAACACGCCAAGCACCATAATGCCCCAGAGGACGCCCTGCGAAATGGCGCCCTGCAATGCAATGAGCATGCTTCATACCTCCTAGGATAGGGTGGACACGTGATTTTCCATAATAGCGGTACCAATGCATAAAAGAGCGGTGGACAGACGTTTTGTTTTACCTGAAACAAGCAGGGCGAACGCCGGTCTTTAGCGTTCGCCCCAAGGACTCAGATATTGAATAACGCGGCTGTGGCGCGCGTGCGGGCCCTAGACGCGTTACCGCGCATGGCGCTACTCGTCCAGAGCGGAAAGGTCGATGCCTAGGGCCTCGGCCATCTCGTCGTTCTTGACGACGACCAGGTCCTTGCTCGAGAGGTGCTTGATCGGCATATCCTCGGGCTTGGCCTCGCCCTTCAGGATCTTAACGGCCATCTCGCCCGCGGCGTAGCCCAGGTCCTTATAGTTGATGGAGAGGGTGAACAGGCCGCCGGCCATGCACATACCCTCCTCGCCGGTCACGAAGGGGAGCTTATTCTCCTTGCAGATCTGGCCGACCTGCGAAGCGCCCGCGGCGATGGTGTTGTCAGTGGGGGAGTACAGCGCGTCGACCTTGCCCACGGCAGACTCGACGACGGACTGAATCTCGTTGGAGCTCGAGACGGTGAAGTCAGTGTACTCGAGGCCCAGCTTGTCGAGCTCCTTCTTGGCGGCCTTGATCTGGACGTCGGAGTTGGACTCGGCGGTGCAGTAGAGCAGGCCGACCTTTTTAACGTCGGGCAGGACCTTCTGCATCATCTCGAGCTGCTCGGCGACCGGGGTGAGATCGGAAGCGCCGGTGACGTTGGTGCCGGGCTTGTCGTTGTCCTGGACCAGGCCGGAGGCGGCGTAGTCGGTGATGGCACAGCCCACGATGGGGATATCGGCCGTGGCGCCGGCGGCAGCCTGCGCGGCGGGCGTGGCGATGGCATAAATCAGGTTGACGTTGTCGCCCACAAACTTGTCGGCAATGGACTTACACGTGGACTGGTCGTTCTGGGCGTTCTTCTGGTCGATCTTGACCTTAAGGCCGCCCTCCTTGATGGCCTTGACAAAGCCGTCGTTGGCGGCATCGAGTGCGGAGTGCTCGGTGAGTTGCAGAACGCCGATGGTGTAGTCGGAACCGGCGGCTGCAGAGCCGGAACCAGAGTTGCCACCGCATCCGGCAAGCGGGGCGAGCGCGAGCAGGCCGGCGGAGACCAGAAGGCTCCTGCGGCTGATGGTGATGTCCTTCATATCATTACCCCCAGTATAAAAATGGCTGGAAACACTGCACTGGGACAAAGTGCAAGTGGAACTATAGTAGCGCTGATGTCCATTTTTACAACAGCTCGGCGGGTTTTTTAATACAGAACCGGATGGGCGGTACGGGTAGTCGAATGGACGGCGGAGGGTCTTATGCGGCGGAGGCGGCGTCGTCCTCGTCCAGGGCGGCGAAGAGCTTCTTGCCGTCGAGGAGACGTGTGGTGACGTTTCTCATGCGGCCGATCTCAACGGTACGCAACGTGTCATCGGCGCCTCGCGCGTCATAGACCGTTCCCAGCAAATACGAGATGCCGTCTCGTTGCTTGATGGCAAAGGGCCGGAGTGTCATCCGTGCCACTTCGACCTCTCCGCGTGCCGTGACACTCGAAATATCAAAACTCACCGTGGTTCCGTGGTCGATGGCCTGCTCGATGAGCTCGCAGGCATCGATGCGCTTGACGGGCGTGCGTGTGGCCTTGGTGGATTTGCCGCCTGCGCTTGGAGCAGGCTCGGGTGCATCGAGGTAGCCGCGAACGTCGGCACTCGCCATGGCGACCAGGTGCTGCGCCATGCTTTTTCGAATGGCGATGGGCGTAGAGCGGTTGCGCATGACCATGCCGTGGAGTTGGATGATCTCTTCGTCGGTGAGCGGACGGGTCAAGAGCCGATACCCCACGCCGCGCTTGTACTCAATTTCGTATCCAGCATGGCGAAGTGCGGAGATGGCGGTGTAGATGCTGCGCCGCGCCGCCGAGATGGGCATGCGGGCGGGGTCGTCGGGATGGGCGAGGCGCCGGATCAACTCATCGGAAAGCATGGCCTTGTCCTCACCGGTGTTTTCGCTCAATAGTTGCAGGATGCGAACGGCGCGATAGGCTGCCATCGAGGCGGCGCCCCTCGTCGTGGTCTCGTAAGTTTCAACAGCGGTTTCGGTCATGGCGCCCACGTCCTTTCCGTTTTGGGTGGCGACGGTATGGAGCCTAGGACGCGGGGCTTTCCCAGGGGCGCAGGACGCCCTGGGCGGTCGGTAGCCGTCGGCAAGCGGCGGGTCGAGTTTTCAACAGCCCTGCCCAACTGACCAAAAACTTGCCAAAAGCTTGACGGATGCTGTTGAAAAAAGCGCCCCTCGGCTTGCCGAGAGGCGCTGGCGTGATGCGCTGGAACGCGTTTGGTGGCGCTGTGGCGATTAGAAGTCGGCGTTGCCCACGGTGCGCGGGTGCGGCAGGACGTCGCGGATGTTGCCCACACCGGTCAGATACATGACCAAGCGCTCGAAGCCCAGACCGTAGCCGGCGTGCTTGCAGGAACCGTAGCGGCGCAGGTCAAGGTAGTACTTGTACTGCTCGGGATTCATGCCTAGGTCCTTGATGCGGGCCTCGAGCAGATCCAGGCGCTCCTCGCGCTGGGAGCCGCCGATAATCTCGCCGATGCCCGGCACCAGACAGTCGGCGGCGGCGACGGTCTTGCCGTCCTCGTTCATGCGCATGTAGAACGCCTTGATCTCGGCCGGGTAGTCGGTCACAAAAGTCGGTCGCTTAAAGTGCTCCTCGGTCAGGAAGCGCTCGTGCTCGGTCTGCAGGTCGATGCCCCAGCTCACGGGATAGTCAAACTTGTGACCGGCGGCGACGGCCTGCTCCAGGATTTCGACGGCCTCGGTATAGGTGACGCGGGCAAAGTCGGAGTTTGCCACGTGGTCCAGGCGCTCGAGCAGGCCCTTGTCCACAAACTTGTTGAGCATATTGAGCTCGTCGGGGCAGGTTGCCATGACGTCCTTAAGGACGTACTTGAGCATGGCCTCGGCGTTGTCCATGTAGTCGTTCAGATCGGCAAAGGCCATCTCGGGCTCGATCATCCAAAACTCGGCGGCGTGGCGCGTGGTGTTGGAGTTTTCGGCGCGGAAGGTGGGGCCAAAGGTGTACACGTCGCCAAAGGCCATGGCGAAGTTCTCGGCGTTGAGCTGGCCGGATACGGTAAGGCTCGCGTGCTTTCCAAAGAAGTCCTGGCTCCAGTCAACCTCGCCGGATTCGGTGAGGGGCGGATTTTTGGGGTCGAGCGTGGTCACGCGGAACATCTCGCCGGCGCCCTCGCAATCACTCGTGGTGATGATAGGGGTGTTGACGTAGACAAAGCCCTGCTCCTGGAAGAAGCGGTGGATGGCGGCAGCCGCGACAGAACGGATGCGGAACACGGCACGGAACAGGTTGGTGCGCGGGCGCAGGTGCTGCTGGGTGCGCAGGAACTCGACGGTTGCGCGCTTCTTCTGCAGCGGGTAATCCGGGGCGCTCGCGCCCTCGACCTCGATGGAGGTGGCAGAAAGCTCGAAAGGCTGGGGCGCATCGGGGGTCAGCTTGACGGTGCCGGTGCAAATGAGTGCGGCCGAGACGTTTTGATGGGCGATCTCGTCGTAGTTGTCGAGTGCCTCGCGGTTCATGACGACCTGCAGGTCGCGGAAGCAGCTGCCGTCGTTGAGCGTAACAAAGCCAAAGTTCTTCATGTCGCGGATGGACTTGACCCAGCCGGCGACGGTGACGGTCTGGCCGCCGAGCGACTCGGCATCGGCATAGAGCTGCGCGATTTTGGTGCGGTTCACGTATCCTCCCATAACGGTTGAATGATAGTTATCCATACAGTTCGATATTCTAGCAGCTCGGCTCATTTGGGCTATACAGATAAGGCATTGGCGGGATGGTTTTTCAAACGAAAAGCGCCCGCGGCCAAATGGTCGCGGGCGCTTGACGAGGTGCCTTTTGGCTGTGTGGCGCGGGGCCTGGCTACTTGGTCTTGGCAACCAGCAGCGGGTCGCCAAGCTTGACGAGCGGGTTGCCGCCGATAAGCGTTCCAGACTCGCCGACATGGTCGATGCTCTTAAGACGATCGAGCTCGGAGACGATGACGGTCACGATGTCCTCGTGGCCGGCGGCCTTGATGGCCTCGCGATCGAAGCTGATGAGCGGCTGGCCGGCCTTGACCACATCGCCCATCTCGACAAAGCGGGCAAAACCCTTGCCGTTCATTTCCACGGTGCCCAGGCCAACATGGATGAATACGCGCAGACCGTCCTCGGTAATCATGCCGATGGAGTGGTTGGTGACAGTGGTGGCGCCGATGCGGCCGTTGGCGGGCGCATAGATGGTGCCGGTAATGGGCTCGATGCCATAGCCCTGGCCAAGCATGCCCGAGGCGATCGTCTCGTCGGGAACCTCGTCCAGGCTGACGAGCACGCCGTTGACGGGGGCATAGATGACGCCTTCGCGGGTGGCGAAGCTTGCTGCGGGCGGAACGAACGCCTCGCCGGTCGAGGTGAAGGTGGACTTAAGCGAATCGAGCAGACCCATAGTTGCCTCCAACTTAAATAGGCGCGTATCGCGCGTTTGGTTTGCCGGAAACGTTTCATATCTGTTTCGCGGCTTGGTCAACACCCCCTATTCTACGCTGCTCAGCGATACCTCTGAGCTGGGATTATGTGATATATCAGTTGAAGGGAAACTTATTGCTGGCGTGTTTCTGCGTCACGGGTTCAAGTGGGGTACGCTTGAAGGCGAAAAACAATGGCGCTTAATTTGCGCGAAGGGAGCACATATGATTGTCGAGAACCATGCGCTGTGGGGCGAGGAGCCGACCGAGGAATATCCGGCGACGTTTACGTATTTGGGTGCCGAACCGCTGCCCGATAAACCGAATGGCCGCCGCCCTGCCGTGATTATCTGCGGCGGAGGTGCGTTTACGCATATCGCTCCGCATGAGCAGGATCCCGTGGCGTTTGCGTTTTTGGATCACGGTTACCAGGCCTTTGTGCTCAACTATGTCACAAGTTCTACGGGTGACGTGAGCTTTCCGCACCCCCAGGCAGATCTTGCCAAGATGGTCGCCACGGTGCGTGCGAATGCCGACGAGTGGCATGTCGATCCCAAGCGCGTGTGCGTCGTGGGCTTTTCTGCTGGCGGCATGATTTGCGCCTCGCTGGCAACGCAGTGGAAGACCGGCCCCTTCGCGGCACTTGCCGGGGCGCGTCCGGACGACATTCGTCCCGACGCCGTGGTGCTGGGCTATCCGTTGCTCGACCTTGCCTATGTGCGCGATATGCAGACGCGTGACCCGCGCATCGACCTGCGCGTGCCCAAGACGGGTGGCAAGACAGGGCGCGATTTGCTCAACGACTATCTGTCGATGGTGACGGGCGGCGAGGCGACCGATGAGCACCTGACCGACATTTGCCCTACCACGCATGTTTCGCGCCAGATGCCGCCGACCTTTGTGTGGGGCGTGTCCGACGACAAGACAGCGCCGATCGCACAGGTCTATCCGTTTGCGCAGCGCATGGCCGAGGAGGGCGTCGCTTGCGAGATGCACGTCTTTGACCAGGGCGGTCACGGCCTTTCGCTCGGCAACGCCAACACCGCGGTCGACAACGAGGACAAGCAGGTGGCAGTCCGTCCTTGGATCCGCCTGGCCTTCCGTTTCCTGGAGCGCCATATGTAAAAGTAGACTACTTGCCCGTTTCAAAAAGTCTGCTTAGAGGAGGAGCCATGCTTGAGGGTACGTATGTGGTTTCGGCCCAGACGCCGGTGGGGAGTAAACGCGGCGAGGTGATGTTTTCACATGGGGTGAACGGCGTGCTCAGGGCAGTACTAAACGTCAGGGGTCTCAATATCGCTCTCTCGAGTGCCCGCGCTGAGGGCGATTTCTTTGAGCTCTCGGGTACTATCTCCCACGTCTTGATGGGCAAGGCGCCCTTTACATGCACGGGGTCGGTTGAGGGTGATCGACTCACTGCTACCGCGCGGTCGGGTTCCATTTCGATCTCGCTGAGCGGTATGCGCAAAGAGCTTTCGGGGCGCACCGCATAAAGTTTGCGCAGGTAAACATCGGTATTTGACTTTATAAAATAGTTCAGAGCGCTATCATTTGTCGTTACGAGTTGGTTAGCCCCGGTAAACGGTTAACCGCGTCTAACGAAAGGATGAGCGCGTGAAGCTCGATACACTCGAGATTGGAAAGGACGCCGTTGTCGCATCGGTGACATCCGACGATCAGGCGCTCCGACAGCATATTTTGGACATGGGACTCACACCGGGCACCGAAGTCACCATGATGAAGTACGCCCCCATGGGCGACCCGCTCGAGATTCGCCTGCGTGGCTACGAGTTGACGCTGCGCAAGGACGATGCTGCTCGCATCGAGCTCGTGGGTGTTCACGACACAGACACGGGTCCGCGCACTAACGCCGCAATCGGCACGACGGAGCACCCGGCGCTCGGCGAGGGAACGTATTCGCCCCGCGCGGCAAAGACGGCCGTGCCCGAGGGCTCGCCGCTGCATTTTGCCCTCGCCGGCAACCAAAACTGCGGTAAGACCACGCTGTTCAACCAGCTGACGGGCTCCAACCAACACGTCGGTAACTTTCCCGGCGTGACGGTCGACCGCAAAGATGGCACCATCCGCAACCACCCCGAGGCGAACGTTACCGACCTGCCCGGTATTTATTCGCTGTCGCCGTACACAGGCGAAGAGGTCGTGAGCCGTCAATTCATCCTTGACGAGCATCCCGACGCCATCATCGACATCATCGACGCTACTAATATTGAACGTAACCTGTACCTGACGCTGCAGCTTATGGAGCTCGACTGCCCCATGGTCATCGCGCTCAACATGATGGACGAGGTGACCGCCAACGGCGGCGCCGTAGACGTCAACTTGCTCGAGAGCCTGTTGGGCGTGCCCGTTGTCCCCATTAGCGCTGCCCGCAACGAGGGCATCGGCGAGTTGGTGGACCACGCCCTGCACGTGGCACGGTTCCGCGAGCGCCCTGGTCGCCTGGACTTTTGTGCGCCCGACGGTCCGGACGGCGGTGCGCTGCATCGCTGCATCCACGGTATTGCTAACCTGATCGAGGACCATGCCGTGACGGCGCACATTCCGGTGCGCTTTGCGGCGACCAAACTGGTCGAGGGCGATGAGCTGGTAACCGAGGCGCTTCACCTGGATCGCAATGAGCTCGACGCTATCGAGCACATCATCACCCAGATGGAGGGCGAGGCCGGCACCGACCGCCTATCTGCGCTGGCCGATATGCGTTTTAGCTTTATCGGCGACGTGTGCGGGCGTTGCGTCGTCAAGCCGCACGAGAGCCGCGAGCACGTGCGCTCCGTCAAGATTGACCGCATCCTGACAGGTCGTTACACAGCCATTCCGGCGTTCCTGGTGATCATGGGCCTCGTCTTTTGGCTGACGTTTGGCGTGATCGGCGCGGCGTTGCAGGGACTCATGGAGGACGGCATCGCTGCCGTCATCGCCTCGGCCGATGCGGGCCTCAAGGCGTTCGGCACCAACGACGTGGTACGCTCGCTGGCTGTCGACGGCGTGCTTACGGGCGTGGGCAGCGTGCTGACCTTCCTGCCGATTATCGTCGTGCTCTTTTTGTTCCTCTCCATTCTGGAAGACTCCGGCTACATGGCGCGCGTGGCCTTTGTCATGGATAAAGTGCTGCGTCGCTTTGGCCTGTCGGGCCGCAGCTTCGTGCCTATGCTCGTCGGTTTTGGCTGCACCGTGCCGGCTATCATGTCAACCCGTACGCTCCCATCCGAGCACGACCGCAAGATGACCGTCATGCTCACGCCGTTCATGAGCTGTTCGGCCAAGTTGCCGGTCTACGGTCTGCTGTGCGGGGCGTTTTTCCCGCAGGCGACGGTTCCCGCCATGGTCTCGCTCTATTTGATTGGCATTGCGGTCGGTTGCATCGCGGCTTTGGTGCTCAATCGCACGGCATTTAAGGGTGACCCGGTGCCGTTTATCATGGAGCTTCCCAATTACCGTCTGCCGAGCGTCAAGACGACGGTGATGCTGGCATGGGATAAGGCCAAGGACTTTATTACCAAGGCCTTCACCATTATCTTTGCCGCCACCGTGGTCATCTGGTTCCTCCAGACGTTCGATATTCGCTTTAACGTGGTCGCCGATCAGTCGCAAAGCCTGCTTGCCAGTTTGGGTAGCATCATCGCGCCGGTGCTGGCGCCGCTCGGCTTTGGCGACTGGCGTGCGTCGACGGCTCTCGTCACCGGACTTATCGCCAAGGAGAGTGTCATCTCGACCCTCACGGTGCTTCTGGGCGCAACCTCGCCCGCTGCACTGTCGACTATGTTCTCGCCGTTCACCGCCTATGTGTTCCTGGTCTTTACGCTGCTGTACCCGCCCTGCGTGGCGGCCATCGGCGCCGTCAAGAGCGAGCTGGGCGCGCGCTACGCCGTGGCCGTGTTCGCGTTCCAAGTGACGGTTGCCTGGATTGTGGCGTTTGTCGTGCATTCGGCAGGCATATTGCTGGGGTTGGCTTAGTTATTTATTGATGGCGCAACCTCTGTGTATTGAGTTGATTACGGCCCCGCATCTGTTGCTGACGGATGCGGGGCCGTTGCTATATAATCGCCCATCGCTCAAGACAATCGGAGAGGGTTCCTACATGACTCAGGCAAGACAAGATGGCATCTCGCTCAAGCAGTGGCTCCCGCTTATCGGGCTCGCCTGTTGTGCGTTCGTGTTCAACACGTCGGAGTTTATGCCCATCGGCCTTCTGACCGATATCGCCGCGTCGTTCTCGCTCACCGAGGCCCAGGCAGGCATCATGATCTCGGTCTACGCCTGGGGCGTCATGTTGCTGTCGTTGCCGCTTATGGTGTTTGCCTCGCGCTTCGAGTTCAAGCGGATGCTGCTGGGCGTGCTCGCCGTGTTCTCGCTCGGGCAGTTTCTGTCGGCCGTGGCGCCGACCTATCCTATTTTGGTCTGCGCGCGCCTGGTGGTCGCCTGCTCGCACGCCGTGTTCTGGTCGGTCGCTTCGATCATAGCCTCGCGCCTGGTCGATACGCGTCATGGGGCGCTCGCCATCAGCATGATCGCCACGGGCTCGTCCATCGCGCAGATCTTCGGCCTGCCCCTCGGTCGCGCCATCGGCCTGGCCGTGGGCTGGCGTATGACGTTTGCCGTGGTCGGAGCTTTTTCTGCCGTCGCGGTGGTGTACCAGGCAGCGGTGTTCCCGGTCATGCCGGCGGGCGAGCGCTTTACCGTCAAACAGCTGCCCGAGCTGCTCAAGAACCCGTTCCTCATCGCGCTCTACGTGGTCACGGTCTTTATGGCGACCGGCTACTACGCGGGTTACAGCTATATCGAGCCCTTCCTGGCGCAGGTCGCCCATGTCGACGCAAGCGCCATCACCATGACGCTGACGGCGTTTGGCTGCTCCGGTCTGCTCGGAAGCTGGCTGTTCGGCCGACTGTTCGATGGCCATCGCTTTCCGTTCTTGGCTATCACACTCTCCGGCGTGCCTGTGGCTCTGCTGCTCATGGGTCCGGTTGCACCGTCGCTCGTCGCCGTTCTCGCTGTTTGCGCGCTATGGGGCTGCTGCTCCACGGCCTTTAACGTGGCGTTTCAGGCCGAGCTCATCAAGTACACGCCGGCGGATTCGTCGGCCGTCGCCATGTCGATCTTCTCGGGCCTGTTTAACCTCGGCATCGGCACGGGCACCGCGATCGGCGGCGCCGTGGTTTCGGGTCCCGGTATCTCCTGGATTGGCTTCGCGGGCGGGGCGATTACCGTCGTGGGCGTCATCCTCGCCATTACGGTGCTGTTCCCGGCCATACGCCGCGCAAAGCCCGTCGCCTAATCACGTTCCCTCATCAGTTGCGGTGGAATAGAGACTGTTTGCCCGGTTTATTGGTCTCAACAGTCCCTATTTCACCGCAACTTATTTTGGGGGAGGGGATGCTCGGCGGGCATACAATGGATGGCGTTGCGTGAAAGATTGCCGGGAGGCTGCTATGTGGGCATACGAGACGACGTTCTACCAGATCTATCCGCTGGGCTTTTGTGGAGCTCCGCGCGAAAACGCCGCGCCCGTTGCCGAGGATGAGCTCGCCCAGGCTGCCAACGCTGCGCCCAACCCCGATGCGCCCATCATGAAGGTCGCCCAATGGGCCGACTACCTGCAAAAACTCGGTATTGGCGCTGTGCTGATCAACCCGCCGCTCGAGTCTGATAGCCACGGCTACGATACGCGCAGCCTGCGCCATATCGACCGCCGCTTGGGCGGGGATGCCGATTTTGCCGCTGTATGCGAGACGCTGCACGCCCATGGCATTCGCGTGGTGCTCGATGCCGTCTTTAACCATGTGGGCCGCGGTTTCTGGGCATTCCGCGACGTGCAGGAACGCAAGTGGGACTCGCCTTACAAGGACTGGTTCCACATCAGTTTTGACGGCGATTCCTGCTATGGCGACGGCTTTTGGTACGAGGGCTGGGAGGGCCATTTCGAGCTTGTGAAGCTCAACCTGCAAAATCCCGCCGTGGTCGATTACCTGCTTGAGTCCGTGCGTCGCTGGGCCGAGGTCTTTGGCATCGACGGCCTGCGCTTGGACGTCGCCTATATGCTCGATCGCGATTTTATGCGCCACCTGCATACTTTTACCCGTGAGCTCAAGCCCGACTTTGTGCTGATTGGTGAGACGCTCCACGGCGACTACAACCAGATCGTCAACGACGAGATGCTTGGCTCCTGCACCAACTACGAGTGCTACAAGGGCCTGTACTCCAGCTTTAACTCGGTCAACATGTTCGAGATTGCCCACTCGCTGCATCGCCAGTTTGGCGGCGACCCCTGGTGCATCTACCGCGGCAAGCATCTGCTGTCGTTTGTCGACAACCACGATGTGCCGCGCCTGGCGAGCATCCTTACCGACAAGTCCTGTCTGCGCCCCGCTTATGGCATGCTCTTTGGCATGCCGGGCATTCCGTGCGTCTACTATGGCAGCGAGTGGGGGATTCCTGGCGAAAAGGGCGGCCCCGATGGTGACTGGGCGCTGCGACCTGCGCTCGATGAGCCTGCGCCCAACGAGCTGACGGCCTTCATCAAGCAGCTCGCGCACCTGCGCTCGGCAGACGACGCGGCGGCCCGTGCCCTCAACTATGGTGCCTATCGCAACGTGGTGATCCAGAACAAGCAGCTGCTGTTCGAGCGCGCCTGCGACGACGCGACGGTGCTCGTGGCGGTCAATGCCGTGAACGAGCCCTATACCTTTGGAGCCGGCGAGCTCAACGGCTCTTTTGCCGACCTACTTGCCGACGGCGCGCCTACAGTCGAGCTAGCGGGTGCCCTTGAGCTTGCACCCTACGAGGTGCGCTATCTGCTGAGAGCCTAGCCCATGCCTGTGTCTGACAAGGGCTATCAACATATTGAGCATGGGTTTGAGCCCGTGTTCGACCGGCGCTCGCGCGTTTTGGTGCTGGGGTCGTTTCCCTCGGTGCTCTCGCGCGCCAACACCTTCTATTACGGTAATCCCCAGAACCGCTTTTGGCGCGTGATGGCCGCGTGCCTCGGTGTGCCCGTGCCGCCCAACGAGGGAGACTCTTTGGCGAGCGGCGAGCCCGCGACGCTCGACGCCTCGGTTGCTGCCAAGCGGGCTATGCTGCTCAACGGCGGTGTGGCCCTGTGGGACGTGATCGAGAGCTGTGACATCAAGGGCTCAAGCGACGCGAGCATTCGCAACGTTGTGCCGGCGCATATCGAGCGCATTACCGATGTCACGCCGATTGAGGTCGTTATCTGCAACGGCGGCGCGGCCGGGCGGCTCTACAAACGCTATCTACAAGAGCGGACGGGGCTACCCGCCATCGTGCTGCCGTCGACGAGTCCTGCCAACGCGGCGTGGCGTTTGGAGCGGCTTGTCGAGCGTTGGAGTGAAGCCGTTGACTGGGCTGTTATTTAATTTAGATTTTTGTTTGAGCGTGGGCGCCCAGACGTTTCAGAACGCCTCGCCAGATCGGCGCGGGCACGGCTGGCTCGGTGCAAATCATGCCGTCGGCGTCGACGTCCTCGGCATTACCACCACCAAGTCGCTGCGCATGCTCAACCGAACAGCCCATACGAACGGCGCCTACGAGCTTGTCCATCGCTTCCGAAAACGGTCGCCGCAAGAGTCCCATGCGCGGTGAGTGACGAAGCGCCGCGAAGCCGCTGCCGGTACAGACGACAACGCCGCCGCACCATGACAGCCCACGAAGGTCGCACGTCGCTCGCAGACGCACGACGAGCCCGTGTGCTCGCTCGAGGCCGCCGACGTCGGCCTGGACAACAACATAGGCACGCGTCCCTGTGCCGCCAAAGCGGTCGAGCATCTGCTTAATGGGCGCCATCGCTTCATCATTGGGTGCATCTTCAACGGCGAACACAATGCCATCGGCGGCACCGGCAACGCTGCCGGAATCATCCGCCTCCAAATCGACCGGGTGGGGGAGTACAGTGCCGGAAAGCTGTGCATAGGCGGCGATGGCATCCTGCAGGTCCCAGAGCAAAAACTCAAGATCGGCGCTCTCGGGAATACGGACAAACGCGATGTTATGCAGTGTTTTTGGTACATCGCCGCGCGCAGTCGTCTCCATGCCATCTCCTTTCCGGCTCGTTTCCGTTTAGGTTACACCGTCTGGTGGCGCCCCGCCGCGCTATCCTAGTGCAACCCTTATGAAAGGAATGCCATGCGTCTGCCCATGAACACCTCGCTTGCCACGCTCAAGCCTTCTGGCATCCGCCGAATCAACGCACTCGCCGCCCGGCACCCGGGATGCATTGCGCTCGCGCTTGGCGAGCCCGATTTTCCCACGCCCGATGTGATTAGCGCCGAGGTGGCCGCCGCGCTCGACCGCGGCGACACGCACTATCCGCCCAACAACGGTCGCCCCGCCCTGCGCGAGGCACTGTCCGAATATATGGGGGACGCGGGCCTTGCGTTTTCGGCCGACGAGGTCATCCTGACTGACGGCGCGACCGAGGCCCTGTCGGCAACATTCATGGCTATGCTCAACCCCGGCGACGAGGTCATTATCCCCACGCCCGCCTTTGGCCTGTACGAGAGCATCGTCGTGGCCAACCACGCCAAGGCGGTCTTCTTGGATACGGAGCCTGCGCAATTCCAGATTGACGAGGATGCGCTTCGCGCCTGTGTGACCCCGGCGACCAAGGCCATCGTCATCTGCTCGCCCAACAATCCCACGGGTTGCATCCTCGACACGGCATCGCTCGACGCCGTGGCGCGCGTGGCAGAGCAGGCGGGCATATACGTAGTCTGCGACGACGTATACAACCGTCTGGTCTATGTGGATGGCTACGAGCGCTTTGCCCAGCGCCACCCGGAGCTGCGCGACCAGACGGTGGTCATCGAGAGCTTCTCCAAGCCCTGGGCCATGACCGGCTGGCGCTTGGGCTGGCTCGCAGCGGCAGCCCCCGTCATCGCCGAGATCGCAAAGGCTCACCAATACTTAGTATCGAGTGCTGTCTCCTTCGAAATGGACGCCGCAGCCCGAGCCCTGACCGTCGACCCAACCCCCATGCTCAAAGTCTACCGAGCCCGCCGCGAACGCGTACTCGCAGCCTTAAACGCCATGGGCCTCGACGTAGTGGAACCAGCCGGCGCCTTCTACGCCTTCCCCAGCATTAAACAGTACGGCCTAACCAGCGAAGACTTCTGCATTAAAGCCATCAAAGAGGCCAACGTTGCCCTAGTTCCCGGAAACTGCTTCGGAACCGAAGGCCACGTCCGCCTCAGCTACTGCGTCTCCGACAAAGACTTGGACGAAGGCCTAAATCGCCTGTCCACCTTCATTTCAACCCTGTAGTCATCAGGGACGCAACACATCAGCCCACCGACATAAGGGTTATGCGTGGGGCGCGTCGCTCAACGGACACGAGGATTCGCAGCAAAGTTACCGCAGCTCCGGTCCGAGGGGCCGGGTTGAGATTTTCGTAGATTCCGCACGAGCCGAAGAGCACTTAATGTGCTCTTCGTGCGAGCCAGGACTTGACCGAGCGAAAATCTCAACCCGGCCCCTCGGACCGGAGCGTATGCAGGGTTTGTGTACGAATCCTCGCGCCCGTTGACCGACGCCGGGGTCCCCGCCATAATACTTTCGGTTCACGCACGAATCCGCTGCCAGAGACAGCCGGTGCAAACGGGCATCGCCCGCGAGCTTAATGGGACATCCCGCCAGCCGAGGTGGTCGAGTAGATATGTCTTCTCGCCCCCGTCGCTCATGCAGCGCGGGGGCTTTCTTTTTGGACATGCCCCCGTCACGTCCTTGTGGCGGACCGTGCCCGGAAAGAATTCGAGGAGGTGTAATTCATGCCCCAGCAGTACAAAATCGACAAGGTTGCAGAGATCGAGTCCCGTATCGCCGAGAACGCCGGTCTGTTCGTCGTCAACTACAACGGTCTGACGGTTAAGCAGGCTCAGGAGCTGCGTCATCAGCTTCGCGAGTGCGGCGCCGAGATGAAGGTCTACAAGAACAACCTGGTCAAGATCGCTCTCAAGAACCAGGAGCAGCCCGAGATCGACGAGATCCTCGCCGGCCCCGTCGCTTATGTGTTCTACGAGACCGAGCCGGTCGAGGCCGCTAAGGCCCTTAAGGACTTCTCCGCTAAGTCCAAGGGCGTCCTTGAGATCAAGGGCGGTATCTCCGACGGCAAGGCCGTTTCCGCCGATGATGTTAAGGCTATCGCCGAGCTGCCCACCAAGGATCAGCTTCTCGGCCAGATCGCCGGTCTCATCTCCGGTTTCGCTCGCGACATCGCTGTCTGCGTCAACGGCGTTTCCTCTGGTCTCGCTCGTTCGATTCAGCAGGTCTCCGAGCAGAAGGCAGCCTAGTCGCTGTTTTCACCCGCGGCGGCAACGCCGCACCCCTGGCGCATTCGCGCCGTGTTTTAACTGATCTCCGTGCATCCGCACGGAAACCGAAAGGACTTAGAAATGGCTAAGCTTACCACCGATGAGATCATCGATGCTCTTAAGGAAATGACCCTTCTCGAGGCTTCCGAGCTCGTCAAGGCTATCGAGGACACCTTCGGCGTTTCCGCCGCTGCTCCTGCCGCTGTTGTCGCCGCTCCCGCTGCTGGCGCTGCTGAGGCCGAGGAGAAGACCGAGTTTGACGTCGTGCTCGAGGGCTTCGGCGACAACAAGATCCAGGTCATCAAGGCCGTCCGTGAGCTCACCAACCTTGGCCTGAAGGAGGCCAAGGAGGTCGTCGAGGGCGCTCCCAAGGCTGTTCTCGAGGGTGCCAAGAAGGAGGACGCCGAGGCTGCCAAGGAGAAGCTCGAGGCTGCTGGCGCTGCTGTCACCCTCAAGTAATCAGGCTTTCTCGCCAGATTTCTTTGCAGACGGGGTTCGCATTGCGAGCCCCGTCTTTTTTGTTAAAGGCTTTAGCCTGTGCGGGGCGCGCAGCGCGCCGCATCAGAAACC
>CAKZUZ010000001.1:0-14178 GCA_937922225.1 uncultured Collinsella sp. | reverse complement strand
CCGGCGCCCTCGCCTCCGGCTGGCTCAACCTGAACGGTACGTGGTACTGGCTCGATCCCTCGACGCGCGCCATGGCAACGGGCGTTCAAACTATTGGATCGTGTGAATATATATTTAATAGTTCCGGCAAGATGATGGCTAATTGCTGGTCAAACGGCGATGGGTCCTGGATGTATCATTCTTCATCCAACGGTGCAATTGACCTTAAAGGCATCATGACTGATTCGGGAATCCAGCTGATTGACGATGACGGTAATGCCAGAACTGGTTGGATTGAGAGTCAGAGTGCTCGATATTATTGTTCTGCTAGTGGAGTAATTCTGACTGGGTGGCAGCAAATTGCTGGGTCTTGGTATTACTTTAACCCGGATGGTCGAATGGCGACCGGCTGGTTTAACGATGGCAGCAACTGGTACTGGCTGGATTCCGCTTCTGGCGCGATGAAAACGGGATGGCTTTCCCTTGGGGGCACATGGTATTACCTTGATGTCGCACGTGGGGGAGTAATGTTGAGCAACGGTTGGTATTGGATCGGCTCTACTGACTACAAGTTCAGTTCATCCGGTGCAATGGTTGGCGCTTGGGTCGATGTCCCTTGCTATTCGCAGTACCCGGAACTTCCTACTGGCTGTGAGTCGGTTGCCCTTACAAACTTGCTTAACTACTATGGTTTCGGTTTAGGTAAGACGATTATTGCGGATTATTACTTGCCCAAGGGAAGCAACGGCAACTTTGTTACCGCCTTTGATGGCAACCCAAGGCGTAGTAGCGGGGGTCTCATGGGATGCGTCGCCCCTGCGATTACTATTGCTGGTAATAACTTTCTGCGTGCTGCTGGAAGTGGTAAGCAAGCAAAAGACGTCTCTTTCTCGTCAATTTCTTCCATTAAGAACAGACTGACCTGTGGTCAACCTGTTGAGATGTGGAATACCGAGTGGGGTAGTTGGCCAGGAGGCCGTTATGCTGTGCGTTGGTATAACGGGCACTCCTATGGCCTGTGGGGCGGTAATCATGCCGTAGTCCTTAAAGGCTATGATGACGAGCAGGGAATTGTCTATCTTTCGGATTCGATTAACGGCAATGTTACGCGAAATGCCCAGGTGTTCTTTGGCACGTGGCAACAGATGGATAGCCAGGCCGTGGTAATTGAATAGCCATGATGCTAAAAGGGGAGAGCTCGACGAGCTCTCCCCTTTTGCTACATTGTTAATCTGGCTACGCCGTCTTCTTACGTCCAAATAGTTCGTCCCAGTTACTGGCTGCCAAAACTGTTCCGCATACAATTACAACGCAGCAGATTACGGATGCCATGTCGGGAATGGTTCCAAGCAAGATCAGGCCAAAGACCACCGACCATGCCGAATAGGAGATATTCAGGGCCATCGCACGCGCTGCTCCGATTGCCGCAATGCCCTTGTAGTAGAACAGATAGGATGCAGTTCCTGCGAGTCCGGCGAGTGCAATAATCAATGTCGGCATGCTCGGGATAGCACCCAGCGTGAAATGCCATGCTCCGAAGAGAGGGAGTACGAGCACTCCATAAACAAGCGCACTCGTAGTTTCACGGATTTGCAAAGCCGTTTCGTCATCAACGGCATCATCTTTCATTCCCCATGCGCACAGCACCGCTTCGGATCCCCATCCAATAACGGCAAGCACCGCGCCGAGTAAGCCGAGAGGGGCATTTGCAATCTCGCTCGATCCGGCCGATAGATAGCCCATCGTCATTACGCCGCAAAGGGCAACAAGAAGGGAAAGAATCTGACCTTTGCCCATTTTCTCCTTCAGCAGCACGAACGAAAGGAATGCTCCGACCGCGGGATAGAAGGCGGAGATAATTGCCGTGTAGGCTGCTCCGATATTATTAATCGCCAATACGTATCCGGTCATTCCGATAGGTCCACCGAGCAGTGCGCCGGCGATGACGACCTTGCCAGAACGAGTTTTAAGTGCAGCGAGCGTGTCTTTTAATCTGCCTCGAACTCCCATGTATCCAAAGAGCCAGATTGCACAGAAGGCATCATGGAGAAAAGATCCCGCAATGGAGGCGCATGCAAGCGCTTCCGCCGATCCAATATAGGGCGCGAGCGCCAAACCGATTCCAAGAATTACTGTATCAAGGCCCCAAAGAAGGCCGCTAAAAAAGCCGAATTGCATCGTTACTCACCTTTCCGATAGATCTCCAGTGCCTTTTTAAGGTATTTGGCACCGTAATTGAAGTAGATATAGAGCCACTCGCCCACGAAGTCACCTTCGGCTTCTTTCAGAAGAGACCAGAGGTACCAGCACCATCCTGCAAGGGCAATGTGCGCATAGTTATGCGCAACTTCGTTGTTTGTTGCCTTGCGCCCAAAATATGCATCAAGCGCGCGGTCGACTTCATCTTCGGAAAGCTCGCAGCAGACACTGCACGTTCCAAAATCGTTTGCGTAATCGCTCATGCCAGCATATTCCCAGTCAATGAGATAGTACTTGTCGTTCTCATCGATAAGGAAATTGAGGTAAAAGAAGTCATTGTGGCAAAGGCATTTTGGTGCATTATCGGCCTGTACAAAGCGCTCCAATTCATCGATTTCGGCGGACATTTCCCTGTAGCCTGGAATGTCGATGGGACCTTTTTCCAGAAGAAGTGATTCGTAGCGCTTCGCTTCGAGGTAGAAGTCAAATTCGGTTTCGACATTTGCACCACTCTCGTGAAGCGAACGACACATCTGCATCATTCGATTCATTTGGGCAGCATCATGCGGATCAGGCTGCTTTGCGTTGGGTACAAACTTCGAAATTTTCCAACCACGCTTTGGGTCCTCATGAATGAACGTGTCGTCAAGGCCGAGTTCCTTGGCCTTTTTAAGTGCGGCTACTTCTCCATTTCTGTTAATAAGCAGTTCGGTCCCGACTCCCGGATGGCGGTAAACGTACTCTCCGTCATTGGTTCTAAAGTGGCACGATAGATTCGTAAGACCTTGTTTAAGGGGATAAACGTCGTGAATCTCTGATTTGGAGCAGCCGAGCACTTGCTCGATGTTATCGAAAATATCGGAGTCAACGTTTTCGATAAAATGCGGATCAAAGGCACGCAGTTCATCAAGAGAATCGAATTCGTTGATCTCGCCCTCAGGATACTTCTTGATAACCATATCGAGCTCCTTGATGTGCTCGATATATAGATCTTCCCAAAGCTTGTCCGTTGTTTCGGGCTTGTTATATTCCGTTTCGAGAATCTGCTTAAATGCAAGTGAGAAGGCTTTATCAAAGTAGACATGTCCGAGCATATACCAAGCATCGGAACCGCCAATCGTAACATTGGTGATTCTGTCCATTGCTCCGGTTTGAATGCACCATTCTTTGGTGGCGCCTTCAGCATATTGAGCAGAATAAAATGCTTTCCAAACGTATGCTTCAAACGGATTGTTTAGAAGGTAATCATCGCTTGAACAAATATAGGTGTTGCCAAGCCGCTCTTTTACGCACATAAGCGATGCGTGGTTATTTTTGGATGCATATTCGTTGTTGACGACAATCGAAACGCCGAACTTGCTTTCGAGATAGAAGAAATACTCTTTTTTATAGCCGACAACGACGGTGATATTGCTGATACCTGCGTCTTGCAGCTGCCTAATCTGACGTTCGATGAGAATCTCACCACGTACCTTTAAAAGGCCTTTGGGCTTTTCATACGAAATGGGAGCAAAGCGGCTCGAAAGCCCCGCAGCCAATATCACTGCGTTTTCAACCTTATAGGGGTGAAGTGCTTCGTAACCGCTGTCGGTTAGGCTGTCCGATTCGAGAAGGCCTTCATTCGCAAGCTCTTTATTTGCTGCGTTTACCGATCCAAGTGAGAGGCCAGTGCGCTCGGAAACTTCTCGCTGGCTGGCATATGGGTTCTTTAGGTATTCGTACAGAACAGTAAAGTTACGCTTGGTCAGTTCCACTGCAGGCCTCCAATTAAGATGTTCATTGCTTAGGGAAAGAATAGAATGATTGAACGTTATGTTCAATTTATTATATTTATCTACATAGACTGAACAGACAGTAACGAAAATCAATCCTGGAATGTGGATTAAAATAAATAAATGAGATATCTGGGAGGGTCGCTTATGTATCGATTCGAAAAGAAGGCCACGCTTGTTTGTGCTGCTGCGTCATTAATCACTGCTTGCTGCTTGCCCCTGAGTGCGAATGTCGCGTTTGCACAGGATTCCGTTGAGGCTCAGAGTATTGAGTCAAAAGCGGATTTTTCTTCTGTGGTTTCCGATGATTTGCAACCTGATAATTCTTCCGTCATAAAAGATGGCTGGCAACGAGACGAGTCGTCTGGAGTTTGGTATTACGGAAAAAACGGTAAACACCAAACTGGCTGGCTGCAAAGCGGGGGCTATTGGTATTGGCTTGATCCAGCCAATGATGGTGCAATGCAGACAGGTTATTTCAATGTGACCGATGCTGGCGGATCGACTGCTTCGTTTTGTGCGAATGACGGCAATGCCGCAACGCCTTTTGGCGCGCTATATCAGAACTGCTGGCTACGTAACTCAGATGGAAATTGGTTTTATGCCAATGCTGGAGGCGATTTAGCTGCTGGTTGGTTTTATCAAGACGGCACATGGTATTACCTGGATCCTGCCACCCATATAATGCAGGTTGGTTTTGTCGACCTCGGGAGCGGGAAATACTATTTAGATGCCACTGGTGCTATGAAAACCGGCTGGATTCTCGTTGACGGGAATTGGTACTGGGCTTATTCATCGGGTGCCTTTGCTTCGTCATGGCAAACGATAGGTGGGGCTCGCTATTATTTTGACCCACAGACGTTCATCATGTTTAAGGGTCGTCAAAAGATTGATGGAAGAACCTACATTTTTGGTGACTATGGCCTCGCAAATGGATGGTACAAAGACGGAGCAGATTGGTATTACTGCTCTAACGGTATTGCGGCCACTGGCTGGAAACTCGTTAACGGCGCTTGGTATTATCTCGACCCAGCCTCCGATGGTAAGATGTCCGTTGGGTATTTAGACCTTGGCAATGCAGCTTATTATTTAAAGCCTAACGGGGCTATGGCTGTTGGTTGGGCTCAGGTCGAGGACGGCTGGTATTTCGCCTCCCAATCTGGTGCACTTATTTCTGGCTGGTATAAAGAGGGCACGAGCTGGTATTACCTGGACCCTGTTAGCCATCTCATGAAAACGGGCTTATTTGAGGTGGGCGGCAACGATTGTTTTGCAAACCAGAGCGGTAGGCTTGTGGTTTCAAGCTGGGTTACCGTTAATGACGGCGTTCAAAGATACGCTAATGATAATGGATATCTTTGCAAGGATGTGATTCGCGAAAACGGCACTATCCTAAAAACCGCTGGAGCTGATGGTTGGCAGGTTGCGTCCGGTTGGGTTAATGTCGCAAATCTTAGGTTTTACGCTGAGCCCGGAACGGGTGCCATTCATCTTGGATGGCTGCAGATTGACGGCGATTGGTATTGGCTTGATGCCGATTCTGGCGTGATGAAGACCGGATGGGTATTTACTGGCGGTGCATGGTATTACCTAAACGCTGACGGAAAAATGGCAACTGGTTGGAAATGCCTGAATGGAACATGGTATTACCTTGAGTCCAATGGAAGCATGCATGTTGGCTGGCTTAAAGATTCGGGTAAGTGGTATTGGTTAGACGGCAGCGGCGCTATGGCAACGGGCGCAAGGACCATCGATGGCGTTCGTCGAGTTTTCTGGAGCGATGGACAGTGCGACAAAGTTGGCTGGCAAAATCCATCCCAGTATCCTCAGGTCAGTTCTTGGACTGTTCGGCTGCCTAGCTATTGCACCGGATACTTTACCTATGTGACCCCTTCTCGCATTTCTGTCGAAGCAACGCGGGAAGATTGCGTGAACGCCTTTATCCAGCGCGCCTATGAGTATATTGGTACGCAATATATTGAGCCTTGGTCTACCGCTCCCGGTGGAGCTGTTGATTGCTCTGGTTTTGTCTTGCAGTGCCTTTATGCTACTGGCATGGATATGGGTGTTTACAACCCTTATAACCATCGCTGGGATCCAAGCCAAACCTATAATTCCATGAATTGGTATCGAAGCAATATCTTTATGCCCGTGAGCACGAGCTCGATTCAACGCGGCGATGTGATTTATTACCGCGGTCATATTGCGATTGCACTTGGCGGCGGCTTGATGATTGATTCCTGGCCTCATCAAGGTGTCGGAATTCATCCTATTAGCGCAAGGGGAAATGTAATCGGCGCAGCTCGTCCGTTTATTTAATAGATTCCCTGCAAGACAGTCGGTACCGGTTGGGGGCCTGAAATGAATGCTCGGATTGATCATCGAATTTGCTGGCGAGTAATTGGCTTGATGCTATTTTCCGCCTTACTCTCAGTTACAGCCCCCGCATTTTCTTGCACTGCTTATGCCGTGGAAGAGGGGGCGGATAACGGTGTCGTAGAGCGCGACTCGACAGGAGGGCCGGGAGCATTGGTCGGTGGCGGTTGCTCTCAAGACTCCAGCGATTGTGCCGGCAAAACAACGGAAGATTCGAGCCTACAGGTTGTCGAAAGCCATGACCCGTCGACTACAGAACAACTATCTGGATGGCAATGGAACGGTTTGTCCTGGTATTACTATCTAGATGGCTGTCGTTTGACCGGAATTCAGAATATTGGCGACTCGCTGTACTACTTGGACCCCGCTCGTGACGGCGCAATGAGCTGCGGCTGGATTTTTACTGAAAATAAGTGGTATTACGCGGGTCCGTCAGGCGCTTTGGCAAGTGGCTGGCAGTTTATTGGAGACCAATGGTACTGGTTTGACTCCCTTAACAGCTGCTCTATGGCTACTGGTCGACGTGTTATTGATGGGCACCCTTATCTTCTTGGAACCTATGGACTGATTAATGGATGGTGCCTTGATAACGGTTTATGGTATTGGGGTAGCAATGGTGAAGTCTTAACCGGCTGGCTTCAAACTGGCAATAACTGGTATTGGCTTGATCCCGCCAATGATGGTGTTATGTCTAGAGGAATCGTTTCTGTCGGTTCGTCTCGTTACTATTTATCGGATTCCGGCGCAATGGCTGTTGGTTGGGCGTTTGATGGGACGGACTGGTATTACGCTGACGGTTCCGGCGCACTTGCATCGGGCTGGCGTTTGGTGAATGGCGTTTGGTATTGGCTCGATGTCGCAAATGCCAATAGAATGGCTACTGGCTTTTTTGTCATCGGATCCAATCAATATCATTTTTCTTCAACGGGAGCGCTGTCACTCGGCTGGTTTATGAGCAATGGAGACTGGTATTACGCTGAGCCTTCTCATACGTCGGGCATTGTAAAGACGGGATGGCTGAAGGACAATAGCCAATACTATTATCTCGATCCTGCCGCCGACGGTAAAATGCTGCTAGGTCATTTTTCTGTAAATGGGAAAAGCTATTATGCAAAAGCTTCAGGCGCTGTTGCTTGTCGTGAATGGGTAGATGTCCAGGACTCGGTCCAGGATGAGCCGTCTAAGGCTTTTGCTGGTTCTGATTGCTCATTGTGTGGAGCATTGCGTAGTGGAAAGCTATTTACAACAAACGGTGATGGCGAATTAGCCGAAGCTCACGGTTTTGTGACGCTTGGAAGGTGCAAGTTCTATGCTGATCCAACCGATGGCTCCCCCTGCTCTGGATGGAAGAACGTTAACGGAAAATGGTACTTCTTTGATGAGACCGCTGGCTATGCACGATCTGGCTGGCTGTACAAGGATGGCTCCTGGTTCTATTTGGACCCATCTACCTACGTTATGAAAACCGGCTGGGTTGCCGTTAACGGATCTTGGTATTACTTGAATTCGTCTGGTTATATGCAAACAGGGTGGCTTAACCTGGGGGGGTACCTGGTATTGGCTTGACGCTAGTGGCGCCATGGCTACTGGCTGGCGCGTTGTGGACGGATCCTGGAATTACTTCATGGCCAACGGCGCGTGGGTGTCAGACTATATGGATGCTAAGGCTCAAAGTTATTCAAGCAATACAAATTGGCTGATACTTGTCGATACGTCACGTTGTGTTACGAGCATTTATACTGGGTCATGGAATAATTGGTCCTTAAACCGTCGATATGTATGCTCGACGGGTAAAGCTAGCACACCTACGGTGATAGGGGAGTACCAAGTCTACGGAAAGGGATACTCCTTTGGGCATGGATATACTTGCTATTACTACACGCAGTTCTATGGTGATTATCTATTCCATTCTTCGCCCTACTATATCAACAGCAATCGCGTGATGGACCCCACGATGGGTGTTCCGTCATCTGCTGGGTGTGTGCGTCTAGAGATTCAGAATGCAAAATGGATTTACGATAATATTCCTTATGGAACAAAGGTCGTTACGTATTGATTATTTGGTTGATGTAACTACTTTCGCTTAATTGGCTTAACCGTTCGAGATCGGATGAAAATCTTATTATGAGAACGTGGCCCTAGCGCCCGTTTAATGAAGGGAATTCGTCCTAGAATCTGATATATGCACGACAACGCTTTAATGCGACAGAAAGAGTGGAATGTCGGGAAATCGCTATTTCAGTTTTATCAGTGCGGTTTGCATGCCATTAATTAATATCGTTCCCCTTTTAAGCCCCACGGTTGCCTTCTCATTAAGCGAAGATTGTGTTGTTAAGGGTGCTGATGTCTCTTTAGCTCAATCGGGGCAATAGGCATTTGTGTCATCGGATGGCGATCGCTTGGCTTTAGATTCAGCTGATTTCAAAGTGTTTATCGATTCGTCAACATATGAATACACCGGTGGTACGATTTCTCCAGAGGTTTTGGTTTTTGTCGTTAACGGGTCTGCGCTGACAAGCGGAATCGATTATGAAGTTATTTATTTGAATAATACTGCGCCTGGCCGTGCCGCTATAAGTGTAAATGGACTAGGGGATTACGCTGTCATTTCCGACGCGATCGATCGGCATGGGCGAGTCTAACATCCGGTGACGCCGCGATGCCGGATGTTAGGATTAAAAAGCACCGGGGTCCATGTCGACCCCGGTGGTCAAGCACGATATCGGCCATGATGTTTCGCGATATTCAGTAATGCTCAAACGTGCAAATGCCCATCTTAGGTAGTCGAGAAAGTTGTTGTAATGGGCTCTTTAACCCCTGTGTCCAGGATTCGGAATCTACCGATATCCTAGGCCGACTCCACCCCGTCGGCAAGCTCAAGGTTGGATTCGACCATCTTCCTGGCGGTCTTCTCCAGCTCGGCCCGGTCATGACAGCCCGAGGCGTCCTTCCGGAGCGTCGCGTCGGGCATCTTGGCCATCTTCCTCTCCGAGAAGTAGCGCGAGCCGGATCATGTCTCGGCCTGGTCGCACATGACGGCGCCCACGAGCCTGAGGCGAACTCTCCGACGGAAAGACCTGCACCACGCGCGAGCGGCGCTTTATCTTGAATTCAAATGAAAAATTCCAAGTCTAAAAGACAAAATGATTGAGATAAAAATTGGAAAGCCAATCGGCGGTGTCTTTTATGTCGAATCCTGCAGCCTGAGTATCGAAATAGGCTTTAGATCTTGTTGTGGCATCAGATTCGCCAAGAGCCCTAATGGCCTCAGTTGCCCATGTGGCGGTACCGCAAGATAGATCGAGGAACCTAGTCTGTTTACGAACTTTCACCATTTCAGATACTCCTGTTGATACGATACAAGGTAAACCGGAGCACTGTGCTTCCACGACAGCAAGTGGCAGGCCTTCGGAAATAGAGGGGAATATAAATACATCTATTGCACCTAGAATCTTTGAAACGTCATTTCTCACTCCAAGAAACCTCACTGAGTGTGCTATTCCAAGTTCCTCGACTTTCATTTTCAGGTGTTTTTCTAGTTCCCCTCGACCGCATATAAGGAGAATTGCGTTTGGCAATTTATCCGCAATGATTTTAAAAGACTCTAATAAGAAACGATGATTTTTAACCTCAGTTAATCTGCCCACGTGACCAAAGACTGGTGAGTCTGGACTGATACCTAGTTCAGCTCTGATATTGGAGCGAGATATTGGGTCAAAGCGTCCTTTTTGAATATCTATTCCGTTATTTATAATTTTAAAGTCTGCTCCTTGCGTGATTTTAGCGCCAAAACGATCGATGCCAGCTTGTTCGGAACATGCCATGAAGTAATTGGCTACAAATCGGACTGGGGTGGAGCAAGCTCTAAACGCAATCTCTGCGGGTGTTATCGGAAACTTCATTCGATGACTATGGGCAATCGTGTAAGCGCCATTGTGTTTGGCGATATTAAGGTAGATTGCGGCGGGCAGCCCTATATGTCCATGAACAATGCTGTAGTGATGATTTGAAAAAAACTCTCTACATTCCGCTTTGTAGTGAAAATAATTGAATATTCTGTATCTAGGAATGTAGTAAATCTTGCCGCCAAGTTCCTTGATTTCTGAGTCGAAATCGCATTCCCGTTTTTCGTTGACTAGAAAGTCGAATTGAATTCTACTTCTATCGATATTGCGGTAAAGGTTCATGACCAGCGTTTCGGCTCCGCCACGGTCCATTGCACCTATAACTTGTAATACTCGGATTGGTTCTGCGGTTGACTTCATTGGAATCTATTCCTCTATAGTTTCGTTTGGGATTTCTTGGGTTGTTTCGTTTCTTTTTAGCGCGTAGAACAAGTAACAAACGCCTAAACCACATGAAACTGCTCCTGCGATGCTTACACCATTCATGCCCCAGTTGTTTATGCAAAATACTGATAAGGGGATAACGGAAATGAAGGCAATCAGATTACCAATAAGGTTGGCCTTGAAATCTCTAATAGTAATAAGAAGATCGCTGAAAAACCAAAGAAATGCTGTCATTATTGTTGAAATAAGAACAGGCTGTAGTAAGTAAACGTATGGTTCGATGGTATTTCCAAATACCAGCATGAGTAGCGGTTTGCCTAAGAACAATAGGGCAATGCAACACAGTGCGGCTACGGTTAAGATGGAAATTACTGTTCGAACAAGAAGATTGTCGAAAGCCTTGCGACCCTCATTGAAGTATTTCTTTGGAAAAATATCCAATAGCGGTACGTATAGGTACTGTGCTCCCATTTGGACGATGAGGGCGGGGGCTGCAATTGAGGAATAGATTCCCAAAGCTGCATCGCCGGAGACGCTTAGCAAGTATTGCTTGGGAATCGTAAATAGCGCGCTCGCAGCCACTGATGCAATGACGGCAGGCAGAGAGGTTTTAAGGAGATTTAGTGCCTTAACTATTCCAATACGCGCGCGAAAATCTTGAAATTGAGATGTTTTTTTGCGATCGAAAAACAGGAGAACGAGTGTTACACCTAGGGTCATTCCGATTATTGCCAGGTTTAGATTTTGAGTGGCAATAAATACAACTATAAAAGCTCCAATGGAAAAAGCGCCCTGCAGGATAAAAGACTTGCCAATGTAGTCCATACGACGATTGAGCTGATTTTCTCCGTGCAAGATATCAATTATTAGGCCAACAGCTTTATAAATGTAGTAAATAATAACCGTCGCTATTGAGTAGGCGGGGCATGTTATGACTGCATAGATCAGGCATGCAATGAAGGCCAGGGCTAGAGTGAACACCCTGAACCCCATATATTCGGAAAAAGAATACTGTCGATTAATATCGGAGACTTGATATGTGCCAATTTTATAGTTTGCAAAAGTTCCGAACGTATTTACGACGGACGTCGCTAGTGAAAAAAGCCCTGCAGCATCAAAGCTCGTTGACAGTCTTACTACAAGAACCGTAATAAGCCACTGACAGCCAAGGTAGAACATCGACCCCAAGGAGTTCCAAAGCATATTTTTCTTTAGAGATAGTGGTTGGACAGTGTCGGTCACATCTACTCCTCGTCTTTTAGAAAAGCATTGGGAAAATGGACGGCTCGCTTATTCTCAGGCGGCACCTGCTTCCAGTTGCCGTATACCGTCGCAAGGTAGTCGTCAGGGTTTGCGGGGCATGGAAATGCTCTGCCTTCAAATGTTCCTGGTTTTGCGGGGAATATAGAGCTGCGATTATAAATAATTCCTCCTCCGATGCAGTCAATGAGATAGGGTGACATTTCGGAGTTATGGGTTGAAAAGTCCCGTGCAATGGCATCGAGCTTTCCGTTCATTTTTCTAACGTTAAGATGCTTTGCAAAGGGGCAGACGAGTTTTTTAATCAGCACGATCATTCGCGTTGAGCCCGTATTGGTGTCGGCAACGGCGAAATTGCGCCATAAGTTATAAAAGCTATTCAGTTTAAGCGTCTTCTTCAGTTTTTTATCGTTTATTGAGTCCAGCGGTTCAAGAGGAAAAATGTCAATCCAGAGTCCAATGGAACGGCTAGGGCCAACAAATGTTTCGTATGCTGTCGTTTTTTTATCGACAAGCTTAGCAAACTGATAGATAGATGAATCGTCTCTATATGAAACAAGATCACAGCTTGATTTTAGTCCTTCAGAAAACAGATCAAAGAGGCGCTCGTAATCTTTTCTAGGCATGTGTACATCGATATCATCATCCCAAGGAATAAAGCCATTGTGCCGTTCGGCTCCAAGGGCAGTGCCGTATGCTAAACAATAAGTGAGGCCGTTGTCTTTACAAATGCGGTCGAATTCGATCAATATTTCGTATTCAATTTGTTTAATCTGGTCTGCAGCTAGGCGTTTCATGGGGCTCCTTAAATAATCAATTATTTATCGAATGTATTATAGTTTGTAATTTAAGAAGAACTTGAATACGCTGAGTCTTTCAACCTTGTCCACAGTTTTTAATCGCTTGAGATTTGATTGGTTTTGCATGGCCGGTAGCTTTGTTTTATTTTCTGCGCTGTATCCACCTCATATGGGTGGCATTGAAAACTTCACCTACGGTTTGGCACACGCACTGGTTGATCGTGGCGATGAGGTGCTGGTGGTTACGAACGATACAAATGGTTTAGGTGCCGGTATTACAGATGAAGATGGAGTGTGGGTTCTTCGCCTGCCCTGTTTTCCCTTTTTTTCGGGACGCTTTCCCGTTCCTAAGTTAAATGCTTTATCACGTAAATTGTGGAAGCATATTGAGCGCCAGCACTTCGATGGCGTTCTTGTAAATGCTCGTTTCTATATTCACTCGCTTTACGGTATTAGGTTTGCAAAGAGCATGGGGATAACGCCTGTTGTCCTTGATCATGGTTCGGCTTATCTTTCATTCAGTAATCCAGTGATAGATCCCTTGGTCCGTACATATGAGCGCCTAATAACGGCCTTGGGCAAGCGGTTCCATCCAGACTATTATGGCGTTTCGAGCAAGAGTGTTGAGTGGCTTAGGTCTTTTGGTATTGCAGCAAAGGGAGTTATCCCCAACTCAATCGATGCTAAGTCATTCAGAGAGATGTCGTCGGGGCGAGACTTTCGTAATGAGCTTGGTGTGGGCGCTGAGTCCTTCTTGGTCTGTTTTGTAGGGCGGCTAATTCCTGAAAAAGGCATCAAGGCCATTCTTGAGGCTTCGAGAAGCCATAGGCTTGTCGAAGCTGGCGTCGTCTTTGTTCTGGCGGGTGATGGTGCATTATCAAAAGAAGTTGATGATGCTCAAGGTGAATCGCTTAGATGGGTTGGACGGCTTTCATCTTCCGACATCTCCTCACTCCTTCAGCAGTCCGATCTGCTGTGTCTCCCTACACGGTCGGAGGGCTTTGCTACAACTTTGCTAGAGGCTTCTTCGTGCGGGTGTCCTTCTGTTGTTACGGATGTGGGCGGGGCGCGAGAGCTTTTTCCAAACGAGCATTTCGGAACAATTATTAGCTCTATGGATTCCGATAATGTTGAGCAGGCCATCTATTCGCTTGTCAAAAACCCTGATAAGTTGGCTGAGCAGTCTCGTTTATGTCGACGCATGGTTGAAAATGAGAGTTCATGGGATAAGACGGCGTCTTTGGTTGAAAAAGTGCTTTCTGGAACTAATGGGTAAAACGATCGCATGTCACCATTGCTTCTCAAGAACATCATCGTCACGGGCGGCTGCGGCTTCATCGGCAGCAATTTCGTGCACTACGTGGTGGACAACCACCCGGGCGTACATGTCACCGTCCTGGACAAGCTGACCTACGCCGGCAACCCCGAGAACATCGCCGGTCTGCCGTCGGACCGCGTGGAGCTCGTCGTGGGCGACATCTGCGACGCCGCGCTGCTCGATAA